>CAJOCQ010000008.1 GCA_905233135.1 uncultured Selenomonadaceae bacterium
CTGCTCATCGGTTAAATCAGTCGGATATGCTTTTCTGTTTAAGGTATCTTTTTTCATAGCCATAGTTTAACTTTTTTCCTTTGTGAATACAACCTCTGAGAATTTCTTCAGCTTCTTCTTTGCTGATTTCAACACGTTCCGTGAAGCAAACATCTTTGTAAACGCTGCGTCCGAGCGTGCAGTTGACTTTGCGGCTTTTTACTACGTCTTTTTTGGTGTAGAATCTGCCGCCGATAATTTCTACTTTTTTTTGCGCTTTTTCGTAGTTTTCAGCAACTTCATCAATTTCTTCGTCAGTGATTTGTACGTATCCGATGATTTTGTTGTATTCATCAAGGATTGTTGCGTCGTAGGGGTTTTCGCCGTTGTATGTAAGAATGTAGCGGTATTCGCCGTTTTCGGTTTTGTGAATCTCGATAATCCCGTATTCGCCGTCTTTTGTGCTAACTTCGCTGTAGTTTGCGGGGGCGATTTGCTGTACCGCTTTTTCAACGTCTTCAACCGTTTTTACGTTAATTGCTGTAACTCCTAACGTTCCTTTTACCGTTATCTCGTGGCTCTTGAACTTTTTCATTTTTACCTTCTCCTTTTTTTGTTTTTTATAAAATGTTGTTTGTTTATGGTGTAATACTATCAAAAAATATTTTATTTGTCAAGTGTTTTTTAAAATATTTTTTGATAAAATAAAAAATTTTTTGACTTTTAACGAAATATTTGTTATTATTAACACAAAAATAAGGAGTGGTAAAAATGACAGTAACGGAGGCTTTAAAGAGGTTCAGAAGCGACTTCAAACTTACCCAAAAAAGCGTTGCACAAGCTTTAGAAATTTCGCCGCAACTTTATAGTTTTTACGAATCAAAGGGCGAATTGTCCAGCAAGGTACTCTTAGAAATTGCCGATACTTACAACGTGTCAACAGATTATTTACTTGGTCGGAGTGATAATCCCGAAATCAAGCCGCCTGCTGTATCTGAAGAGGATATAAGAAATTTAGCGGCTACCTTCAGCGCAGCAGCGCAAGCCCTTCAGCGAATCCTTGAAAAACAAACAGGCGGCGCGGCTTAAAAACTTTCAATCCCTGCTACAGCGGGGATTTTTTATTTCAACAACTTCAAAACTGCCAGAAAAACAAGCCGCTGAGACGCCCTGTAACCCCCTTTTAAAACTGTTTGTGAGTATTTATATTCAGTAAAAAATACCCCTTATAACGCCATTTTAGGGGGTTATTTATGGGGATAGGGGGGATATTGTTTCGCTTGGTACACTTCCTAATTTCGCCTCAATAAAGCAGGGGCAGAGTAGGCTCAATATATTTTGCAAAATGATTGATTTCAAGAATAACTTCACTTTCAACGCTTGCAAAATCCCTGTCAAGTTGCATACCCCTTAAGAGTATATTGCCCATAAGATTTTCCGCCTGCTGACAAATTAAAAGTTGCTTAGGCGTGGCAACAGGTCTGCCGCCGTTTACAATGCCCGCACATTGATTAGCCAAAATTGTAAATTTGCTGTACAGCTTTTCTTTAGGTCTGGTGTCGCCTTGATTGCGGGCGTAATAAATAAAAAGCTGAACAATGGAAGTAAAACTTTTGCGCGTACTGATATTTTCTTGACGAACGGAAGGCAAGGCGGGCGCGGCATTTTTAACACTGTAACTTCCAGTTTGACGAATTTGCGGAACAACATCACAAGCAAGCCATTTTTGAAAACCTTCGGCGTTGGGACTGTCTGCCCGCATTGCCAAAAAATAAAACACGCTTTCAGGAACATAATGCTTAGCGTTGAATTTTTTCGTATAGCCTGCTTTTTTCAAAAGGCGGTTAATTGCTCTGGAGCGAATATCGCCGTCAGCTTTTATAAAACCTAAGCCGCGTGCAACATCGCCTAAATTAAGAAAAACAGTATCATTTGAAATATAGCCGTGCATTTCGCCGAATTGCTTATTTTTTAAAACCTGCAAAGAATTTTGCATAAAAATCACTCCTTGTAAAAAGAATCAGTAAAATCAAGAAATGCGGCGCACATTTTCCCAAATTCTTCAGGGTGTTCGCGCTTAAAATCCTGAATACCCGCGTTTGAAGGCGATTTAATAACATATTCAATCAGGGTAGCAATAGTACTGAGGTTTTGAAAAACTTCCATACGCTGTACCATTTCAGATTGCTCCGCTTGCAACCGCGCTAATTCCTTTTTTGTAGCGTCATAATCAGCGGGCGTTACAACCTCAACCGTTTTGTTTTGCAATTCTTTCTGCAGAGCGTCAATCTTATTTTGAAGTTGCACGCGGGCTTTTTTAAGTTGCTGATAATCTGCAGGTTCAATCGTTATCGGCTTTTGATTTTCAAGCTTTTTCTGCAGAATATCCCTTTCAACGTGGTATTTGTTGACAAGTTTGTCTGCGGCGTCAAATTTAGCTTGAAGTCTGCCGTTATCGGCGAACAGGTTTTCAACTTTTTCTTTTTCCTTTTTGTAATCAGCCTTATATTTAGAGACTTCCTCGCGCAGAGTTTTAACCGTCATATCTTCAACCGCTTTACCTTCGGCTTTTTTCTGCTCGATAAACTTTTCAGTTTCGCCCGCAGGTAAAGCAAGCATTTCAAACATTTGCGAAGAATTGAAATTTGCCGACGTCGTCAAATTTGAAAATCTGTCTGCAACTTTCATAAATCTTGCCGCTGTATAAACGGTCATTCCAAAATTATTGTCTAACCAATTTAACCATTCGCCGTGCGGCACTTCATTTTTCGCCGCCGTTAATTCTTTGCCGATTTCAATAATATTCTGCGCGGTCTGATTCAGATAAAACTTAATCTTGACAACGCGCTGATTCAGCGTCACAAGTTCGCCCAAAAAAATCACTTCCTAAGCCTTCAAAATTCATCAATGCCCACTGCCGGGAAACAATGAGCATTGTCAACCTTGAAAGGAGAGCATTTATGAAAAACAACATTTATAAAAAGCCGCAGGCTCTTCGCCTGTCGGCAGAAAGTTGGCAAGTGCTTAGGTTATCTCCGGCTAACCAAAGCACATTGCCGTAGGAGGAATACAAAGAACCTTTTGTCAAGGTTCATCAATGTACACTGCTCGTCAAACAATGTACATTGTCAACCTTAATTTTTTTTAGAGTACCTATGAAATAGTTTCAGTTATCAGTAACAACCTACAGCTGAACTTACGCGGCAACCGCTCCGCGTGAACCTGCCGAATTTTTCTGGGAGAAATTATTTTCAAGGCTCATAGAAACCGCCGCAAGAGCGATACAGCAGTTTCTATCAACCTTGCAACCTTTCTGCAACAGCCAAAATATCAGCAAGCGTGCAACCCGTGTACTCCATAAAAAGCTTAGGGCTGATATGGTAAGTAAAGACAGGGCGCGGCTTATTAGGATTGGTAGAAACCGCCACGCCGAAAGGCAACCTGCCATACTGCAAGCCGCAACGTACAAATTGCTCTGATTTGCCCAATATCGCCGCCGCTACTTTTACTGGCACTTTCTTTATTTCTGTCATTGCCCTTGTATCCTTACCCGCTTTCTTGGTTAAAAGCGTCAAAAAAAATATCCTCCATAGGAACTTTTATATCATCTTCTAAACGTTTTAATAAATGTGGTAATGGAGTAGCGGTGCCATTTTCCCAACAAGACCAAAGCTGTTGCGATACTCCATACTTATTTGCCATTTCGGCTTGGGTTCTTTTTCCTCTAAAATCAATTAGTATTTGGCGTTTCAAACACGACACCTCTTTTACCAAATTTAATGGTATTTTACTTATTTTATTGGTATTTGTCAAGAAAAATTACTTGATTTTTTTACTTTATCTTTACTAATATTTTTAGTATAATAAAAAATAAAAGGAAGTGATTATGATGTTTGCAAAGAGATTAAAAGTATTACGTGCTGAAAGAGATATAACACAAGCCGAGTTTGCAAAAATAATAGGAGTTGCCCAACAAACAGTAGGGAGCTGGGAAAAAGGCAAATCTACACCTAATTATGAATTGCTTAATAAAATAGCGGATTATTTTAATGTTTCAGCAGATTATTTGCTCGGTCGCGAAAGTCATAATGCATCACTTTCAACCGAACAAAAAACAATATTAAAAAGATTTTCTGCACTCACTAAAGAAGGTAAAAGCGCACTTTTAACAGTGCTTGATTCTTTATATAAAAGTCATTCAGCGGCGGCAATTTAAAGTGAGGTGGCAGTATGTCAATCGGCAAAAATGTAGTTTGGGGCGTACTTAATTCTTTGCGTATAACTCATTCTGCAACGGCTTAGGAGACTTCCATATGATAAATAAAAGAATACGTCAGCGTCGAGAAATGCTCGGCTTATCACAAGACGAACTTGCAAAGAAATTGGGCTATAAATCCCGTTCCTCAATAAACAAAATAGAAAAAGGGGAGAATGATATTCCACAATCAAAAATACTAGCCTTTGCCGAAGCGTTAAATACGACGCCTGAATATTTAATGGGTTGGAATGACAGGGCAAGTATTACCAACAACGAAGAAAAAGAATTGTTGAACGGCTTTAATTCCTTGACAACCGACGGCCAAAATACGCTGATGACAATGTTAAAATCTTTGTGCGTGACACATTCGGCGGCGGTCTGAAATGAAACTGACAGTAATAGAAAAAATCTTGATATTTGCAACCGCTTTAATGCTGATTGCTTTTTTTTACGGCGGTAAAAATAACCCCCAATTAACTGAACAAGCAACGCCGTCCAATAAAACTGAATCAGTAAAACCGGCAAAACCTGAAATAACAGTTGCAGAGGCAAAATTGGAATTACAAATATTGTCAAGAGGGCTTGATGTACGCTATGACAATATGACAGAGCAGACCTATTGCCAAATAAATCTTCCTGACCACGTGCTTTTTCTCGTTCCTTACGTTGCATTGGATAAAAGCTTTGGCGCAGAATTGGGCTTGCAGATTTTCAGTATTAGTCACGAGCCTTTCTTTTTTGACACGCTGTATATAAAGTCCGCCGACAAAGTAACACAGTTTTCAACAAGTAAGTACAGAAAAAGCAGTTACAATGAATGGTTACGCGCCGATATTTATCAAAGTCTCAAAGAGGCGGTTGACAGCGGCTATTTAAAATTCAGAGTAACAGGCAATGGCTCAATAGCAGGCGAAAGGGAATTGACTGCAAAAGAAATTGCAGATATTAAGGCTGTTTTTTCTATCTACGATTATTTCTCAAAAGTAAAAGTTGTAAACTAAAAAAGCCCTTCATTTCTGAAGGGTATTTTTGTAGGAGGAAAAATGAAATTACCCAATGGTTACGGCTCGGTAGTAAATCTAGGCAAAAGGCGGCGAAAACCATACGCGGCAAGAATAACTGTCGGCTGGACAGAGGACGGCAAGCAAAAGAAAAAATATCTGGGCTACTACAAGACGCGGCAGGAGGCAATGAAAGCACTTGCAGATTATAATGAAAATCCATTTGACTTGGCGACGCGGGAAGTAACTTTCGCCGAATTGTACGAAAAATGGTTGACGCTAAAAGAGCGTGGCAAGCAAGTAACAGTGTCAAACGCCGCCGCTTTTAAAAACCTTTCTGCACTTCACAATATGCCCTTTGTTGACATTCGCAAGCGTCATATTCAAGGCGTTATTGATTCATCAGAATTAAGCTACAGTTCAAAGCAACGAATGAAAGTACTCTGTAACCAACTTTTTAAGTACGCTATAGACAACGAAATAGTAACAACGAATTTTGCCGCGTTGGTAGAAATGCCGCCGAATAAGCAGAGTGAAATACACAAACCCTTCACTCCTGCCGAACTTGAAACACTTTGGCAAAATACCGCTGATACTGGAGTGAAAATAGCGTTAATCCTGTGCTATACAGGATTGCGCCCGACAGAATTACTCGAAATTAAAACAGCAAATGTACACCTAGCCGAAAGGTATATGCAGGGAGGTATTAAAACTTCAGCGGGCAAAAACAGGATAATCCCAATAGCAAAAAAAATACTGCCCTTTATTTCGGAGCTGTACAACCCGCAAAGTGAAACGCTCGAAATAAAAGACAGTCAAAAGATTATAAAAACATATCGGCAGTTGAAAAAACTATTCGAGCAAAACGAATTGCTGAAAAATCATTTACCGCACGACGGCAGACACACCTGCGCAACATTAATGGACGACGCAGAAATATCGCTTAAAATACGCCAGCTGATTCTCGGTCATTCCGCGCAGGATATAACAAGCCGCGTTTATACCCATAAAACAATACAACAGCTGATTGACGCTATAGATAAAATATAGGCTATTTGTAGTCTACCTACAGCAATTCTGCAGAGTTTACAGCAATTCTTTTGAGTTAATTAGCATTTCCCCGCGTTCAAGAAAATGTTTTATAGCGGCAGTCGTTATCATAGGTAATTCCCGATAACGGAAGTAACTACACCTAATCCAAACGCAATTAAAATACCCATAACGCATTCACCTCCTCTCGCCGGAACTTGCCGACTGCGAGGAGCGGTAGCAAAAGTATTCTAGCACAAAAAATTTTCGCTTGCAAAAATATTTCACAAGTAAAAAAAACGTGTTATAATACGCCTTTGAAGGAGGCTTTTTATTGTGGAAAAAATAATTACTAAAGACGGTTCAATAGCGGAAGTCGAAGGCGTGGAGGCTCTGCATTCACTTCGGCACACCGCGTCACATATTATGGCGCAAGCAATAAAACATTTGTACGGCGGCGCGGACGGCAAGGCGGTTAAACTTGCGATTGGTCCCGCTATCGACACGGGCTTTTATTATGATATTGATATGGAACGCAAATTGACTGAAGAGGATTTCGCCGACATTGAAGCCGAAATGAAAAAAATCGTCAAGCAAAATTTGAAACTCGAACGCAGCGTTTTAAGCCGCGAAGACGCACTGAAAAAATTTGCTGACGAAGGCGAAAATTACAAAGTCGAACTTATTACAGATTTGCCTGCAGACGCTGAAATTTCGCTTTTTACGCAAGGCGATTTTACTGACCTTTGCGCGGGGCCGCACGTTGAATCGACGGGCAAAGTTAAAGCGTTTAAATTAATGTCATTGGCGGGCGCATATTGGCGCGGCGATGAACATAATAAAATGTTGCAGAGAATTTACGGCACTGCATTTTTTACCAAAGACGAATTGAAAGATTATCTTACAATGCTTGAAGAGGCGGCGCGCCGTGACCATAGAAAACTCGGCAAGGAATTGGATTTATTCAGCTTGCACGATGAAGGCCCCGGCTTCCCGTTCTTCCACCCAAACGGAATGGTTATTCAAAACGAATTGTTAAATTATTGGCGTCAAGTACACCGCCGCTACCGTTACAACGAAATTAAAACGCCGATTATTTTAAATCGTAAACTTTGGGAAACTTCGGGGCATTGGGACCATTACAAAGAAAATATGTACTTCACGAAAATTGACGAGGAAGACTACGCGGTTAAACCGATGAATTGTCCCGGCGCGGCGTTGGTTTATAAAACTCATACGCACAGCTATAAAGATTTACCGTTGAGACTTGCCGAAGTCGGCTTGGTACACCGCCACGAAAAAAGCGGCGTTTTGCACGGGCTTTTCAGAGTTCGCAACTTCAATCAAGATGACGCGCATATTTTTATGACAATGGATCAGGTTGAAGGCGAAATTCAAAAAGTTATTGATTTGTTCGACGAAGTTTATAAAACTTTCGATTTGTCGTACAAGGCGGAACTTTCCACGCGCCCCGAAAATTCTATGGGCAGTGATGAAGATTGGGAAAAAGCAACTTCCGCCCTTCAAAAGGCGTTGGAAAATCGCGGCTTGGATTATATCGTTAATGAAGGCGACGGTGCGTTTTATGGTCCGAAAATCGATTTTCATTTGAAAGACTCAATCGGGCGTACGTGGCAATGCGGCACTATTCAGCTTGATATGCAACTCCCCGAAAAATTCGATTTAACCTACGTCGGCGAAGACGGCGAAAAGCACCGCCCGATTATGGTTCATCGTGTTGTTTACGGCAGCATTGAAAGATTTATCGGAATTTTAATTGAGAACTACGCGGGCGCGTTCCCTGTTTGGTTTACGCCCGTACAGATTAAAATTTTGCCGATTACCGACAAGCATTTGGAATACTCCCAAAAACTTTGCGACAAGCTTTTTGATTTAGGTTTCAGAGTTGAAGTCGATGACCGCAGCGAAAAAACCGGCAAAAAGATTCGTGACGCGCAAGTTAAAAAAATTCCTTATATGATAGTTATCGGAGACAAGGAAATTGAGACAGGAATTTTGCCAATTCGCAAATACGGCTCTCAAAACAGCGTTGATATGAGCGTTGACGATTTTATTTCCTACGTTCAAGAAAAAATTGCTACGCGCAGTTCCGAATATTAATTTAAGATTTTTAAAATTTTTATCACTCGTACAGCGGGTGATTTTTTTTTGGAGGGAATATGAGAGGCGAAACAAAATTTTTTACAAACGAGCCGGAAAATGATTTATACGGCAAGTTTCAAAGTTTACTGAAGAATAACGCGCAATTTTTTGATATTATGGTTGCGTACTTTTGGTCAAGCGGTTTTTACAGAATGTATGACGCGCTGGAAAGTACAGAAAAAATCCGCGTGCTTGTCGGCTTGGGAATCGACAAAAATATTTTTACCGCAATTAAAGCCGCCAAAGAAAATTTTGCAGATACATTGCAGGAAGAATTTGACGAAGGCGAATTCAGCGCAAATGTTGAACGCGGTGCAAGAAAATTTATCGAATGGTTGAAAAGCGGCAAAATTGAAATGCGCCTTTATAATTTGGCTCCGTTGCACTCAAAAATTTATATCACGCGCAAAAAAAATTTCGGCAGTGTAATTACGGGCTCCAGTAATTTTTCAAAAGGCGGCTTGATAACCAATCTTGAATTTAACGTCGAACTGAAGGATAAAGCTGACGTAGATTTTGCGCTGAAAAAATTTGAGGAATTTTGGGCAGACGGCGTTGACATTTCCGAAGAATATATTTCAACCGTCGAAAATCGAACGTGGCTTAGAAATAATATCACGCCCTACGAAATTTACCTAAAGACGATTTACGAATTTTTCAAAGAAGAAATTAACGCCGATAAAGACGCCGCGTTGGAAGGAATTTTGCCGCCGAATTTTTTTCGCCTGAAATATCAAATGGACGCGGTAATTCAAGCAAAAAAAATACTTGAGGCTTACGGCGGCGTTTTCATTGCTGACGTTGTAGGATTGGGCAAAACTTATATCTGCGCGATGCTTTCAAAAATTCTTCCGTACGGCAAAAAATTAATCATTTGCCCGCCAGTGTTAATGAATATGTGGCAGGACGTTTTTAAAAAATTCGGCGTTGCAGATTGGGAAGTTGAATCACTCGGCAAGCTTGACAGAATAGCTGAAACTGCGGAAAAATTCACGTATATTTTTATTGACGAGGCGCACCGCTTCCGCCGTGAAAGTACTCAAAGTTATTCAAACCTGCACAAAATTTGCCGCAATAAAAAAATTGTCCTTATTTCTGCCACGCCGATTAACAACTATTCAACGGATATTGAGGCGCAGATTGAACTTTTTCAAAACAAAAACAAAAGTACTATCGTCGGCGTAAGAAATCTTGAAAAATTTTTTAAAGAATTGGACAGAAAAGCCGCGCTCTTCCCTAAAGGTTCCAAAGAATATCTTTTGCAACTGGATAAAAATTCAAAAGAAATTCGGGATAAAATTTTGAGATACATAATGATTCGGCGTACGCGCCACGAAATTTTAAAATATTACGGTGATGATTTAAAAAAGCAAAATGTAACTTTTCCGAAATTGGGAACGCCTCAAGCTGTCGCTTACGAATTTGACGCCGCGCTGAATAATATTTTTAATGAAACCGTCAACATTATCAAAAATTTCAAGTACGCGCGTTACACGCCGTTACTTTATCTGACGGATTCAAACAGTTATAAAAAAATGCTGACGGGGCAAAGAAATTTAAGCGGCTTTATGAAGTCAATTTTTGTAAAGCGGCTTGAGAGCAGTTTTTTTGCCTTCAAAAATACTCTGCGCCGCTTTGAAATTTCCTACGAAAAATTTATTGAAATGTACAACGGCGGCGAAATTTTCATAAGCAGAAAATTTGACGTGTACGAATTTTTGGACAGCGGCAACACCGAAAAACTTTTTGATGCGGTGGAAAATGACGAGGCTTTATATTTCAAGTCTTCGGAATTTGGCGCGGCGTTTATCGTTGATTTGAAAAAAGATTTACGCGCTTTGAAACGCCTGCGCGAAATTTGGGAAAATGTAACCGCTGACCCTAAATTGGAAAAGCTTAAAAGCGAACTTAAAAACAATAAAAAATTTTTCGGCAACAAGAAAATTATTTTTACCGAATCGAAGGAAACCGCCGAATATCTTTACGCCGAATTGAAAGAAATTTTCGGCGAAAAAATCATTGTCTACACCGGCGACAGCAGCCGCAATTTGAAATTTGAAATTGAAAAAAGTTTTGACCCGAAATCCGAAAACGCCGAAGATAAATACGATTTACTCATTGCAACGGACGTACTTGCAGAAGGGATAAATTTGCACCGCGCCAACGCCTTGATAAATTATGACTTGCCGTGGAATCCTACAAAAATTATGCAGCGCGTCGGCAGAATTAATCGCATAGGTACTGCGCACGCTGAAATTTTCGTGTTTAACTTTTTCCCTACCGAACAAAGCGCGGCTGAATTGCCGTTGGAAGAAAGAATTTTGGAAAAGCTGCATTTGTTCCACGAAACACTCGGCGAAGATTTTAAATATTTGTCTGAAGCGGAAAATGTTTCGCCGAAAAAATTATTTGACGAATTAACCGCAAATCTCGATGACGCGCAGGAGAACGACTCGGAATTGGAATACTTAAAAATTATTCGTGACATTCGGGATAACAACAAAAAGCTTTTTGAGAAAATTAAACGCCTGCCGAAAAAAGCGCGCGTTGCAAAATTTTTTGCAGGCAAAAACGCCACGATAACTTTTTTGCGTTACGGCGCGTTGAAAACTTTCTTCTTAAGCGACGGCGGCGAAACCAAACGCCTTTCATTTGCTGACGCTATGGATTTTTTAAAGTGCGAAAAAAATACTCAAGTGTTGCCGCTCTCTTCAAATTTTTTCAGCCAACACGAAAATAACTGCAACGAATTTGCAAATTTGCTCTCAAATGACGATGACGATTTTTTCACGGCGCAATTTTCACGCACCGAAAAAAATATTATTCAGACTTTGCAGGCGTTAAAAACTGTTACCGACTTTACAGATATTGAACAGGAGACAATTCAAAAAATGCTTGCCGCGTGGCATAACGGCACAATTCCAAAAAAAATTTCTTCCAAAGTTGCAGAAAAAATTAAAACCGCTTCCAATCCCGTCAAACTTTATCACGCAATAAAAAAACTCGTTGAAGTTTATCTGCACGGCAGGGAAGATTTGCCGCTTGCCGAAAATCTCAAAAGGCAAATAATTCTTTCCTGCAATTTGAGGGGCGATTAATTTTGGACAAGCAACAGATTTTTGAAAATGTTTTGACGCGGGAATATAATCACGCAAATTTTGTAAACTTCGCGCAGGAGTTTTTGAGCGATATGCAAATTTCGCCCAATCATTCGACGCCGCGTCAACCTTCAGAAAAATTTTCCGAACTCGTCAAAGAATTTTATTATATTGGAAATTATTCGGCGGGCAATGACAATCTTTTTGTACTTACAATCGTTTTGCAGAAAAATAAATCCGTCGAACAAGCGCGCGTTCTTCAAAGAAATTTCGTACGTGAAATTTTGGGCGAAAATGCAACGGGCGCAATAGCCGCTTTTTACGCTGAAGATGCGCCCGAAAAATGGCGGCTGTCATTCGTGCGACTGACTTTTGAATTTATAATCGGCAAGGGCGGCAAAATTAAAATTACGCCCGCAAAAAGATTTTCTTACATTGTAGGAATTGACGAGCCCTGCGCGACGGCTATGCAACAACTTTTTCCGCTTTTTGTTGATGACTATCAAAATTTCAGTCTTGACGAATTGGAAGCGGCTTTCGGCGTCGAACGTGTCACGCAGGAATTTTTTGACAACTACAAGGAAAAATTTTTTGTAGTCAAAGAATATCTTGAAACCAACGCGGAATTTATCGAAGAGGCGGCGGGTAAATTTACCGCAGAACAGTTTGCAAAAAAATTGTTGGGGCAAATTGTCTTTTTATATTTCCTGCAGAAAAAAGGCTGGCTCGGCGTTGACCCTGCCGCGCAATGGGGAACAGGCGCAACTGATTTTTTGCGTAAACTTTTTAAAACTTGTACCGCGCAAAGTAAAAATTTCTTCGACGATTATTTGGAGCCGCTTTTCTATACCGCGCTGAACATTGACAGAAAATCTGACAATGATATTTATGAACGCCTGCAACTGCGTATACCTTTTTTGAACGGCGGGCTTTTTGAGGAAATGGAAGGCTACCATTGGCAACACAACAATTTCAGAATCCCCAACGAAATTTTTTCCAATTCCCAAAATAACGGCGTCCTTGATATTTTTGACAGGTACAATTTTACTATCTATGAAGCCGAAATGCGCGAACACGAAGTTGCAGTTGACCCTGAAATGTTGGGGAAAGTTTTTGAAAATCTGCTTGAAATTCACGACAGAAAATCTAAAGGCGCGTACTATACGCCGCGTGAAATTGTCAGCTATATGTGCCGTGAATCTTTAATAAATTATCTTGTCGAACGTTCGCAAATTCCCCTTGACGCCGTGAAACATTTTATTACTTACGGCGACAGCGCGGATTTGCCTCAAGAAATTTCTATTCGCGCAGATTTCCTTGACGATATTTTGGCTGATATTAAAGTTGCAGATTTGGCTACAGGTTCGGGCGCGTTTTTGCTCGGTATGCTTATTGAAATTGTTCACGCACGCGCCGCGCTCAATAATTATTTAAAAGTTCCTGCCGCCCGTTCTTCCTACGATTTAAAAATTGAGACTATCAAAAATTCTATCTTCGCTTGCGATATTGAACCGAGCGCGGTTGATATTGCAAAACTTCGCCTTTGGCTTTCCATTGTCATTGACGATACGCCCAAGCCCGACGATAAAAATTTTTCCCCTAAACAACTTCCAAATCTCGAAAGTAACATTATTTGCGGCAACAGCTTGATTGACGAATTTAACGGCGTTAAACTCATTAAGACAAGCAAATTTCTCAATAACGAAAAAGGCGGGCAAACTTCACTATTGCAAAATGAATTTGACATTAATTTATTGAATATCATTGCGTGGCAGGATAAACTCTTTTTTGAATCCAATCACGACCAAAAAGAAATTATACGGCGACACCTGCGCGAGCTTTACAATGATACAGTTATTAAGCAGATTAAAGAAAATCCCGCGCTTGTCAAAGCTTATGAAGTTGCCGCCAAGAAAAAACCTTTGCCCTTTGTCATTTGGCAACTTTATTTTCCGACAGTTTTCAGGGGGCGCGGCGGCTTCGATATTATTATTGGCAATCCCCCTTACGGCGCAAAAACTTCTGACGCCGATAAAAAAATTTTCAAGAAAAATTTTCTTTGCACTAAAACCGTTACAGGCAAGCAAAAAGGCTCCGTCGATACTTTTGCTCTTTTTATTGAGAAGGGCTTTAACCTCTGCGCGAAAAACGGCATTGTTAATTTTATTGTGCCGATGAGTGTTACTTCAAGCGATTCTATGACTGCCCTGCACAATCTGCTGGAAAAAAATTGCAAGGTTATTAAAGTTTCTTCGTATTCTTGCCGCCCTAAACAAATTTTTAATGCTGCTTGTGTCAATACGGCGATTATTTCATTTGTAAAAAGTTTAACGCCGTTTGAAAAATTATTGACAAGTAAATTAATGCGGCGCAGTGAAGGAACTTCTATTGGAAATATTATTGAGCGTTTAAATTTTGTTGACTCAAAAAAATATAAGTTGCCGGGACGTTATCCGAAAATTGGAACGCCTCAACAATTTGAAATTATAAAAAAAATGTTTGACGCGCCAAAAAAATTATCTGACTATCAAGACGATAAAGGCAAGCCGTTTTATTATCGAAGTTCAGGCGGCAGATATTTTAACGTCATTACAGATTATCCGAGCGGCTCTTCAAAAGAAAAACCGTACGTTGTAAAAGCCGAATTTACAAAAGTTATAGGCGCGTTGTTGAGTACTTCGCTTTTTTGGTTTTATCAGCAAGTGTACACAAACGGGCTTGACTTGAAACAGGTTGAACTTGATACATTGCCGCTTTTTGAATTGGAGAAATTGCCCGCCGAAAAAATTTCACTGATAAACAAATTGTACGACGAATATTTGGCAGATATAGAAAAAAATGTGGCGATGCGGCGGTCTTCAATGAATTCCTCGTACAACGTGGCAACTTTCAAAAATTATAATATTTGGCGTTCAAAAGATTTGGCGGACAAGCTTGACGATATAATAGACGAATTGTACGGGCTTGACGCGTCAGAAATTGACTTTATAAAAAATTTTGAGAAAGAATTTAGAATGGGCGATAATGAATTGGAGGGTACAAGAAATTGATAATATTGGCATCAGGTTCGCCGCGCAGGCAGGAACTTTTGAAAAAACTTTGCAAGGAATTTAAAATTGAAGTCTGCAACGCGGCAGAAATTACAACGGCGGAAAATCCTACAGCACTAGCAATAAAAAACGCAACGATTAAAGCAGAAACCGTCGCGCAGGATTATTTGAACGATATTGTAATTGGCGCAGATACAATAGTTGTATTGAACGGGGAAATATTCGGCAAGCCGCACGGCGAACGCGGCGCATTTGAAATGCTGAAAAAACTTTCCGCCAAAAAGCACGAAGTAATAACGGGGCTTGCAATTTGCAAGGGCGGGAAAACTTATACGGCGGCTGAAATAACAGAAGTATTTTTCGGCGAAATGACTGACGAAGAAATTTTGGCGTACGTTGCAACGGGCGAGCCGTTGGATAAATCGGGCAGTTATGCACTGCAGGGTGGCGCGGCTAAATTCATTCAGAAAATTAACGGCGATTGGTCAAACGTGGTAGGGTTGCCGCTGTACAGGCTCAGAATCCTTGCAAAAACGATTGGAATTAATTTAGGGGATAAAGCCTAAAGACTAAGAAAGGGATTAGGGAAAATTCTCTAACCCCTAACCCCTGACACCTGAAACCTAATAATGATAGGGTTCATTGCGAATAATTTTAAAGGCGCGGTAAATTTGTTCAACAAGAATCAGCCGCGCCATTTGATGAGTAAAAGTCATTTTGGAAAAGCTTAAACGAAAAGAGGCGGCGCGTTTGACTTCATCGCTCAAGCCGAATGCTCCGCCAATTATAAAAGTAATATCGCTGACGCCGTGCAAATTAAGCGCGGCTATTTTTTTTGCAAAGTTTTCCGAAGTCAACATTTCGCCTGCAACGTCCAGCACAATTATAAAACTTTCGCGCAGGACTTGTGATAAAAGTTTTTGCCCTTCTTCTTCAATGGTTTTACATTCGGGAATTTCGCAAACTTCAATTTTTGCAAAAGATTTCAGCCGCTTTAAATATTCGTTTACGCCGTCGATTAAAAATTTTTCCTTAAGCTTGCCAATGGTAACAATTTTAATTTTCAAAACTATCAACTACCAACTATTAACTAACCACTAATTATTAGTTTGCGGCATTTCCTGCAAAGTAACTTCCATTGTATATTCGCTGTTATCCCTGTCATAGGTAATTGTGATTTTATCGCCAATTTTGCGCGCGGCAATATCAGAGCGAATTTCTGTAGCGGAATTAACTTCTTTGCCGTCAATCTTTAAAATAATATCGCCGCGTTGCAAACCTGCGCGCCCTGCGGGCGAATCAAGCGAAACTTGGAAAATAAAGACGCCTTTGTTAATGTTAAGTTGATAGCCGTAACGCGCGGCAGTAGCTTTATCGAAAAGTACAACGCCGAGATACGGGCGTGAAACATAGCCCTTTTGCATAATTTCATTGACGACACTTTGAACGGTGTTAATAGGAATTGCGAAGGCGATACCTTCAACTTCAGTTTGAGCAAGTTTCGCGCTGTTAATGCCGATAACTTCGCTGTCATAGTTTACAAGTGCGCCGCCCGAATTGCCGGGACTAATTGCGGCGTCAGTTTGCAAAAGGCTGAAGCGTCTGTCGTTTAATTCAATGGTACGATTTAACGCGCTGATAACGCCTACAGTAACGCTGCCTTGAAATTCCAATCCCATCGGGTTGCCTATGGCAACAACGGGTTCGCCAACCATAATTTCTTCGGAATTGCCGAATTTTGCAACGGGTAAATTTTGCGCGTCAACTTTGACAACCGCAATATCCGTCATTTCGTCAGTACCGACCAAAGTACCGTTGACAGTGTTACCGTCGGCAAGCGAAACGATAATTTCTTTTGCGCCTTCGATAACGTGATTGTTGGTAACAATGTAGCCGTCACTGCGGAAAATGACGCCGGAGCCTACGCCTTCCATTTCAACGGGGCGGTTGAAAAAATCCCGCGCAATGGCTTTATTGGTAATACCGACAACGGCAGGACCGACATTTTTTGCAACTTGAACAACAGGGGTATTGCGTGCGCTTGCGGGCATTTTCGATGCCGCGTTGGCGGTTGCAGTGTTGATAACGTTTTCTTCGTTTGCAGTCGGCAAGGATTTATTTTCCGCGCTTAATTCGGGCGAAGTGTTTTCAAAGTTTTCTGCTGTAGGCCCGCAACCGCTGAATAAAAATGTTGCAGAAGTTACAGCCGCGCAGATTATTTTTGTAAGTTTTTTATGTTTCATTTTTTAAAACCTCCGCGTTAATTTTACTTTGTTGCAGGAAAAATTACAAGTTTTTTGATTGGCGGTTTTTTTATCGTAGTAATATTTTTTTTCTTAAATGTACTTTCTTTTTTCCAAAGCAAAAAAAGAAAGTACCAAAGAAAAAGTGCTTTTATCGCATTTGCGCCCGTTCAACTTTTTTCGCGTCGAGCGTTACAGTAAGTTTAATTCTTCGCCGCGTTTAATTTTAGTTGCACTAAGTTTAGTAAGCGACAAAAAAAGGCGTGAACGGGCGAATCACACCGGCTCTGCTTTTTATTTTTAAATTTATTTCAATTCCATATATTCCTAAAAAGTCCTGCGCGAAAAAAATAACGGCTCGCCAATGCAAGCCGCTTTTATTTTTATCAGGAAAAATTTACACTTTGAATTTTTTGACTTCTTGTTGGAGTTCAGCCGCCATTTTTGCAAGGTTGGTAGATTCGCCCGCAATTTCGTGAACGGAGGCTGTTTGTTCTTCTGTAGCCGCGCTGACTGTTTCGGCTTCTTCAGCCGCAGACTTGCTTGTTTCGCCAATTTCTTTAACGTTTTCAACAATTTCGTCGCCGTTGCTTGCCATACTCTTTGACGCCAAAGAAATATCCTGCATTTGGTCGCTAACCTGTTCAACAATAGCAATAATTTTTCTGAATGCTTCGCCCATTGAAATAATATTGTCAACGCCAATCTTTAGGGATTCATTGCCGGAGCCGATATCGGTAATTGCCTTTTCGGTGTCGGCTTGAGTAACTTTGATTAAATCTGAAATTTTTTGTGCCGCCTCTTGCGAACTTTCTGCAAGTTTTCTTACTTCGTCTGCAACAACCGCAAAGCCGCGCCCTTGTTCACCTGCGCGCGCCGCTTCAATAGCCGCGTTCAAAGCAAGCAAATTCGTTTGATCTGCAATACCTGAAATTGTGCTGACAATTTCGCCGATTTGTTTTGAATTTTCGCTGAGAGTTGTAACTGATTTTGCAGTTTCTTGAGAAGTTTTTTCGATAGTTTTAATTTGTTCAATAGCGGTTTTAAGGGTAATTTCACCTTCGCGCGCAATTTCGGACGCTTCGCGGGTTTTATTTGCGGCTTTTTCGGATTCTTTCGCCATATCTTGAATAGCTTCATTGAGATTTTCAAAAGTATTAATCGTGTATTCAACAGAATCAAGTTGTTGGCTTGTACCTTCAGCAACTTTAACGATTGACTGCGCGACTTGATTTGCCGCCATTGAAGATTGTTCGGTTGTAGCGTTTAATTCTTCCGCACTGCCTGCCAAACTTTCTGCCGAATGACTGACTGAACGCATAACTTTTGCAACGCCGCGCCGCATTTCCATTACGGCATTTGCCAACATTCCCAATTCGTCCTTGGATTCGATAGTTGAAGGTCTGTCACTGAAATCGCCCGTTGCCAAAAGTTTCATTTCATCCATCATTACGCCGAGCGGGCTCATTACTTTATTAACCGTTACCCAAATTCCGCCCGAAAGTAAAACCAAAAGTACTATTGAAATTAAAATCATAATTGACAGCATACTGGTTACAGGTTGAAAAAGTTCGTCTTCATAAGCAAGGGTTGCCATTCCCCAACCTGTAGATTTTATCGGCGTATAGAATGCAATCATTTTATTGCCGCCGCTTGCAAAACGATAAACGCCGCTTTCGCCGCTCAACATTTTTTCGCCGAGTTCTACCAAAGATTTATCTTCTTCTTCGGAAATTTTTTTCTTCATAATAGCTTCTTCATCGGGGTTGACGATATAAACGCCTTCTTTTGAAACAAGGAGGCTGTAACCTTTGCTGCCGAGTTGCAGAGCTTGAACTTTATCCATAACCGATTGAACGTAAATTGCCGCCAAAACCATTATGGTAGGCTGCCCCGCGTCATTTCTTGCAACAGCGATTGAATTGACGATAATTTTTCCCGTTGCCTGCGAAATGACGGGCGAAGACATAAACGAATCTTGCTCGCCTTTCATAGTTTGTTTATACCAAGCTTTTTCTTGGTTATGCATTTCTTTAAAGCCGCTTGCCGTCCAACCGTATAAAACGCCGCTGCCGTCGAATGGTCCCCAACTTACGCTGTCATAAACATCGGGGTAACGTTTTTTCATAAGTTCAAGGCGATAAATATTATTTTGGTTTAAAAGTTCTGCGTTTACTGTTTTAGCCATTGGCGTTGAGGCTGTTTCGTGCGTTTCCATCATTCTTTTATCGAGCCATTCTGAAACGCCCGTGCCGACTTCATTTGTATTTTGCATACTGCTTGTTAAAATTTGTTCTTCAAAGGCAGATTTTGCATAATTGAAAATGACGCCCGACATTATTACCAACCCAATTACAACTATTGGGATTACCAAAATTAGAATTTTTCCTTTAACAGATTGCGTGTTCATTGATTGCCGCTCCTTAACTTAAAATTTTTTAAATCTTATCAAATTTGCGGGCGATTGTCTAATTTATTTTTTGCGAATTAAAATCAATTTGCCGTGAAAAATTTTTTTAAAAATGTTCTCATAGGATACCACAAACAAAATTTTCTATTCTATATTGAAAATTATTAATGCTAAACAAATTATTCTGTATGTTATTTAGTTGATATGGTGTTTTTGTTAATTATTTTGGCAAATTACAGCAATTCTACCAACGGTACAATTATTTCAGGCAGTTCCAGCAATGATTATATTTTCAGCTCCGGAAATAACGTAACCATTAATGCATTAGCCGGAAATGATTACATTGACAATCAAGGAGATACAGTAAGCATCAATGCCGGCACTGATAATGATACTATTGGAAGTAACGGTGCTTACGTCTCAATTTATGGCGGCGCAGGCAACGATTACATTTATAATCTCGCTTCAAACAGTACCATTAAAGCGGGCGCAGGCAATGATTCTATTGTTCTTTCTTCAGGCGCAGTTTTTATAGAATATGCTTCAGGCGACGGCAACGACACTATTACAGGGCTTGATTCAGGCGACACTCTGCAAATTACGGGCGCGAAATATACAACCACAAGGAGCGGCAGTAATTTAATTGTTGGCGTTGGCGATAATTCAATTTTAGTTCAAAATGGTGCAAATTCTTCTTTCACAATCGACGGCACTTTGGAAGGTAGCGAAGACACATTGCCTGCAGGCTGGAAATTTACTTCGACACTTGCAGCGGCAACTTTGACAAGTGCTGACGATTTAGATTTAACCGAAGAATACGGCGAAGATATTATAAGAGTAAATGCCTCAAAACTGACAAGCGGCGTTGAAATTATCGGCAACGATTTAGATAATAGCATAAAAAGCGGCAAAGGCGCAGATACCATTCACGGCGGCGACGGCAACGATACAATTTCGCTCGGCGGCGCAGATATTTATGTTTACAGCGGCGGCAATGATTATATTAGAGACTACACCGAAGGCGCAGATAAAATTTCACTTGCAAGCGGCTCAATCAGCGGCGCGTCTGTTTCTGATTCAAACGTTATCTTGAATGTAAGCACGGGCGGCAATATCACTCTCAAAAATGCCAACGGCAAGGCAATTACAATCATTGATTCGCGCGGCAACGAAACTTCAAATGTTTATCCTGTTGAAGAAGATTTGCCTGAAGGAATTTCTGTAAACGGCGCAACTTTAACCGCGTCAAGTTCTTTCACAGGCAGTGAAATTGACCTTGCAGATTATAGCGGCGTTACAAGAGTTGACGCTTCCGCAGTTTCTCAATCACTTTCAATTATCGGAACTTCGGCGGCTAATTCTTTGAACGGCGGCAGAAGTAGAGATACTGTTTACGGAGCCGCAGGCAAAGATTCTATTTTTGGCAACAAAGGCAACGACGTTCTTTACGGCGAAGCGGGCAATGATTATATCGAAGGCGGCACGGGCGCAGATAAAATTTACGGCGGCGCGGGCAATGATTCTGTTACTGTCGGCAGCTCATATGTTTCAATTTACGGCGGCGCAGGCAATGACACTTTGACGGGCGGCAGCGGCAGAGATGTTTTCGTTTATGCAAACGGCGAAGGCAACGATATTATCACTGATTACACTGCAAGCGATAAAATTCAAGTTGACGGCACAATTTCTAATACAAGCTACAGCGGCAACGATGTTATCTTTACTATTGGAAGCGGTACGCTTACTGTTAAGGATGCAAAAGGCACAAATATTTCTGTTACTGATTCAAGCGGCTCTCAAACTTATTCAAGAACGCTTGATATTTTGTACGATAACAACTTTATGACAGATGACGCGGCGTTGGATGACATTACCGAAGCGAAATATTCTGTTACTGATATTCAAAATTCAAAGGTTGAAGAACTTTCGCAACCTGTTTTAACTTTCGCAGAAGATAAATAATCTGCGCGAAATTCTTTCAATAAAAATAATTTTAATTTACCGTATAAAAAACCTCGCGCAGGTTTCAGGCTTTTAACATTCGCCAACCAAAAGTAGAATCTGCGCGAAGTTATAAAAAATTTTTAGCCCGCTGAAAACTCGGCGGGCTTTTTTTTTATTAAAACCTGATTAAAAATTCTGAGCTTTTTTGACACATTTTTTTCATAATGATAAAATTCAGAATAATAGAACACAATTAAAAAAGTCGACCGAAAGGAGATTTTCAAGATGAGTACTATTAACGGGACAAGCGGCAACGATACGCTTAACAATACTACCAGCGGCAATGTAATTTTGGCACTTGCGGGCGATGACTCCATTACCAACAGCGGTAATGAAGTTTCAATCGACGCGGGCACAGGCAACGATTCTGTTATAAATCAAGCCACAAACAATTCACTTTCTACGGGCGCAAACGTTACAATTACAGGCGGCGCGGACGACGATTTTATTGAAAATCACGGAGCCAACGCGCTTGTAAACGGCGATGCAGGCAACGATTCTATCAATAATTTCAGTAACGGTATCGACGCAACTTTGAATGGCGGCGCGGGCAATGATTCTATTCGTAACAGTGCAAGCGCAATTATTTCAGGCGGCGACGGCGCAGATTCTTTAATTAATACTAATCTTGGCGAAAATTCTACCATTAACGGCGACGCAGACGACGATTATATTTTGAACGGTGCAAGCAGCGTTTCAATCGACGGCGGCGCGGGCAATGATACGATTCATTCTGCCGAAAATTTGCAGGGAATTACAATGCGCGGCGGCGTCGGCAATGACTACCTTTCAAACAGTGCAAGCTCCAAAGTTTACGGCGGCGCGGGCAATGATTCTGTCGTTAATTCCAGTCTCGGCGCAAATTCCACTTTAAGCGGCGATGACGGCGCAGATTATATTCAAAACGCCGCCCAAAAAGTTTTAATCAACGGCGGCAAGGGTGCTGATACTCTTTACAATTCAACGCTCGGCGCAAATTCCACCATCGAAGGCGGCGCAGATAATGATTCAATCAGAAACTACGCGGCAAGCGTTCAAGTTGACGGCGGCGCGGGCGCAGATACTTTAAGAAATTATGACAGCGGAAATAATTCAACCATTAAAGGCGGCGCAGGCGACGATTCAATCTACAATGAAGCCGATAATGTTTACATTTACGGCGATTACGGCGCAGATTATATTTATTCGGCGGGCGTCGCGCAGGGCGTAACAATTAACGGCGGATACGGCAATGATTCTCTCATTGGCTCAACTGACAATACTTACGGCGTTATTTATTACTACGAAGGCGGCGGCGACTTCGATACAGTTTACAATTACAATGACAACGATACAATTTCTATCGGCGATAATTTAAAGTATCAAACTTTAACAAGCGGCTCAAATGTTATCGTAAGCATTTATGGCGCGTATGGACCTTCTGACAGTATGGTTGACGGTTCAGTTACTGTGGTTAATGCCGGCTCTATTTCTTTCGGCTCAATGACTTTATATAATGCCGCGTCAAAAACTTTAAACATTGTCGGCGGCTCTGAAGTTGTTACACTTTCGCCCGGTGACGATTCAATTACCAACTACACAAAAAATACTACAGTTAAAGGCACTGCTGACGCTGACAGAATTTATAATTATGCGGGCGGCGTCAAAATTTTGGCAAGCGCGGGCAATGATTATGTTTACACTGCAACAGATATTAATTACACTGTAAATAATTCTTACGGCAACGTTACTGTTGACGCGGGCTTAGGCGATGATTTTATTTCAAATACTGACCCGAACGTTTCAATCAGCGGCGGCTACGGCAACGATACTGTTTATATTTCCGGCGATAAAGGAAATATGACAATCAACGGCGGCGCGGGCAATGATTATATCGATAACGCCGTTGCACAGCATTTAGGCAGAATTTACCAATATTCTTACGGCGACGGTAACGACACTATCACAAATTATTATAACTACGATACAATTTCTATCGGCGGCTCAATAGCATACAACACTTTGACAAGCGGCGATAATATTATTGTAAGCATTGACAGCGCGGCGGGACAATCTTTAGCAGGCGGTACCGTTCAAGGCTCAATTACTTTGCTTGACGCAAAAAACAAAACTTTAAACTTTGTCGGCGGAACTTTTAAAGGCGTTATCAGAAACAGCACTTCATATACAACAATTAAAGGCACTTCAGGCAATGACACTATTGTTAATTATGTAGGCAACGTTAAAGTTTCTGCGGGCGGCGGCAATGATTCTATCGACAGTAATGTCGGCGACAAATGTACACTCGACGGCGGCGCAGGCAATGACACCATTAGCAATCTTGCAGGCGACAGCGTTTCGGTTGTCGGCGGCGACGGCAACGACAGACTTTATAACAGCGGCAATAATGTTTCACTTTACGGCGGCGCAGGCGATGATTCATTTGGTAACAATTATACAGACGCTTTCATTTCGGGCGGCGCAGGCAATGATACTGTTTTACTTATTGGCGATAAAGGAAGTGTTACAGTAAACGGCGGCGCGGGCAACGATTATATTAATAATTCTTCAACAAGTCACGTAGGCAAAATTTACCAATATGCTTCAGGCGACGGCTTGGACACTATCAGAAATTACGGCGCAGACGATATAATTTCTATCAGCGGTTCAACGAAGTATGACACTTTGACAAGCGGCAACGATATTAAAGTTAGCATTGGCAGCGGCTCCATTCTTTTAAAAGGCGCGAAGGGCAAAACTTTAAATATTAAGGGCTGCTCTTACGCAGGCAGTAATGTTTCAATTAACAACACTACAAGTCATACTACAGTTAAAGGCACTTCAGGCAATGACACTATTGTTAATTACGCAAGCAATGTCAAAATTTCTGCAAGCGGCGGCAACGATACTATTTACAACGGCAGCAATTATGTAACGATTGACGCCGGCGCGGGCAACGATACCGTTTCCAACTTCGGCTATTATGTAACTATTGACGGCGGCGCGGGCGACGATTCTATTTATTCCTATTATCCCGACGCTTCAGTTTCAGGCGGCGCAGGCAACGATACTCTTTCATTTTTCGGCACCGCAACAAGTATTACCGTAAATGGCGGCGCGGGCAATGATTTAATCAATAATCAAGTTAAAAGTGAGGGCAAAATTTACCAATATGCTTCAGGCGACGGCTTGGACACTATCACAAATTACGGCGAAAACGATATAATTTCTATTGGCGGCGGTGCAAGTTATCGAACATTGACGAGCGGCAACGATATTGAAGTTAGCATTGGCAGCGGCTCCATTCTTTTAAGCGGCGCGAAGGGTACAGCTTTAAATATTTATGGCGGCTCTTACGCAGGCGGCGGCAGCTCTTCAACAGGTCTTTCAGTCAACGGCAATGTTTTAATAGCGTCAAGTTCTTTCACGGGCAGTAGAATTTATTTGGATGATTATGCTTCAAATGTTACGAATGTTAATGCTTCCGCAGTTTCGCAAGGAGTTTTTATCTACGGTACAGAGGCAAATAATTATATAAGAGGCGGTAAGGGCGCAGATACTATCGACGCCGATTACGGCAACGATACACTTTGGGGCGGCAACGGCGCGGATATTTTTATTTATTCAAAGGGCAACGATATTATTACAGATTATGAAAGCGTTGACGCCATTATGATGGCAAGCGGCTCAATTAAAAGCTCTTCAATCAAAGGCTCCAATGTTATCTTGAATATCAGCAACGGCGGGCATATTACCGTTAGCGGCGGCAAAGGTAAAGTAATTTCAATAATGAAAACCAACGGCGACAAAGATTATTATTATTATGGTTTTTATGATTATTACAGCATAAATTCCGCGCAGAGTGAAATAACGCTTAATTCAAATTTGAATACTACGCTTTATTCAAGTTATTATCCCGATTCCGTTAAAGAAATCGACGGCTCCAAAACTTCAAAGTCAATAGCTATTTTAGGCAATGCTCAAAATAACACAATCAACGGCGGCAAAGGCAGCAATATTATTTACGGCTTCGGCGGCGATGATTGGCTTTTCGGCAACGCGGGCAACGATTTAATAAACGGCGGCACGGACAACGATTCACTTTACGGCGGCGACGGCAATGATACGCTTTACGGCTACGACGGCAACGATTATCTTTTCGGCGGCGCAGGCAATGATAAACTTTACGGCGACGCGGGTAATGATACGCTTTACGGCAGTTTAGGTAACGATACACTTTACGGCGGCGCAGGCAACGATATTTTCGTTTTCAGCTATGCTTACGGCAAGGACGTTATTGCAGATTTTGAAAGCGGCGATAAAATTTCGCTCGCTTCAAGTTCTGTTTCTTCAGCTTCGTTTAACGGCTCGGATATGGTTTTCACAGTCAAGCCTACAATTAGCGGTTCAAGCAGCAGCAGTAATTTGACTGTTAAAAGTGTTAAAGACCAAGAAATTTCTATAGGCAGTTCCATTTACTACAACTATTTAACTTACAATTCTGCAAAAACTTATGTAACGCTTGGCTCCAGTTTTAAAGGCACTTTGAAGGCGTCAGATTACGATTCAAAAGTTACATTTATTGACACTCAACAAAATAAAAATAACCTTAAAATTATCGGCAATTCCAACAACAATACAATCTACACGGGCAGCGGCAAAGTTACAGTTGACGGCGGCGCAGGCAATGATTTAATTTGGAGCGGCGGCGGCAACGATTCACTTTACGGCGGCGCGGGTAATGACGTTCTTTACGGCAACAGCGGCAACAATACTTTGACGGGCGGCGCAGGCAATGATACTTTCGTTTTCTCGACGTACACCAAAAAAGACGTTGTAACAGATTTTGCAGACGGCGATAAAATTTCTCTGCGCAGCGGCTTTATTGATTCTGCTTCGCTTAGCGGCTCGGATATGATTTTTAAAATTTACAAAGGCGGCACTTTCACAATCAAAAACGGCAAGAATAAAGAAATTGCTATTGGCGACAATATTTACTACAACAATTTAATTTACAATTCAAGCAAGACAAGATTAGCTCTCAACCCTAATTCCAGTACTTTGCTTTCAGGCGATTATGCTTCTTCGGTAGTAACAATTACTGCTGCAGGTTGGGGGAAAAATTTCAATATTTACGGCAACGCCAAAAACAACGTCATTTACGGCGGCTTGGGAGCTGACCAACTTTACGGCAACGACGGCAACGATACAATTTCAGGCAACGCAGGCAACGATATTCTTTCAGGCGGCAATGGTAATGACAGCTTGAACGGCGGCACGGGTAATGATTTATTGGACGGCTACAGCGGTAACGATACCTTGACGGGCGGCGCAGGCAACGACACTTTCAGATATTACAACGGCGAAGGCAATGACGTTATTACTGATTATGTTGCAGGCGAAGACCAAGTTTCTATTAACTGTGCCTCAAATATTATTCTCTACTCTTCAGTTTCAGGCAGTGATTTAGTTATTAGAGTCGGCAGAGGTTATTTGACTGTCAAAAACGGCAAAGATAAAGAAATTTCGGCAGGCGACAAAATTTTCTATAATGACTTCCTTTACAATTCAAAGAAAACAGCAGTAACAATCGGCGCGGGATTCAGCGGCACTTTGAACGCGGCAGATTATGCTTCTTCGGTAGTAAATATTAATGGTTATGGCATAACAAACAATCTCATAATGAACGGCAATGCTAAAGATAATGTAATTTTGAGCAGCTATGGCAACGATTCACTGAACGGCGGCGCAGGCAACGATAAAATTTACAGTTACGGGGGCAACGATAAACTTTACGGCAACTCAGGCAATGATCTCCTTTACGGCGACTCCGGCAACGATACACTTGCAGGTGGCGACGGCAATGACACCTTGAACGGCGGCGCGGGCAATGATTTCTTGGATGGCGACAGTGGTAACGATACACTTGTTGGCGGCAACGGCAACGATACTTTCAGATATTACAACGGCGAAGGTAATGACGTCATTACAGATTATGTTTCAGGCGAAGATATAATTTCTATCGTAGCTGCTGCAAGTGTTACCGCCTCTCCTTCGCTTTCAGGCAGTGATGTTGTTATTAAAGTAGGCAAAGGCTCTTTGACTGTCAAAAACGGCAAGAATAAAGAAATTAGCGTCAACGATAATATTTACTACAACAATTTAATTTACAATTCAAAGAAAACTGAAGTAACGCTCGGCGCGGGATTCAGCGGCTCTCTTAGCTCTTCCGATTACGCCTCCACCGTTACAAAAGTTGACGCAAGCAACGTAACAAGCAATATCCACATATCAGCCGGCGTAAATGTTACAAGTATAATTGGCGGCAACGGTAACGATAATATTGCAAACGGTACTAACAAGAGCGTATATCTTGACGGCAAAGCGGGCAATGACAGGTTGCAAGGTTATCCCGGCAAAGATACAATTTTAGGCGGCGACGGCAACGATACACTTTACGGCGGTTACGGTAATGACACTTTGACGGGCGGCAACGGCAAAGATATTTTCTACGACGATTACGGCGGCAATGACGTTATTACAGATTATACCGCAGGGCAGGATACTATTAAATTTTCGCACGAAATTACAGGTACAATTTATTCAAACACCGATGTTACTTTCCGTACTTCGGTTGGAAGTTTCACTGTCAAAAACGGCAAGGGCAAAAAAATTACAATTACCGATTCAAGCGGCAAAACTTCTACCAAAACTTATACAAACGGCGTAAGCGCACGCACGCTTGATTTGTTGGAAGATAATAACTTTATCACTGACGATACAAACTTGGATTCAATTACCGAGCAAAAATTCTCTGTTACCGAAATTCAAAATTATAATTCTGATACTTTCGCGCAGGATTCGACGCTCTTAACCTTTGCAAAAGATAAAAAATAAGTTTAGCACTTTTTATTTCTAAAAAATATTTTTTAAATGTACTTTTTTTTTTTCAAAAGCAAAAATTTTTATAATTTAAATGTGGTTTTTCTTTCTTTGAAAAGAAAGAAAAGCCACCTAAAAGAAAGAAACTTTTCGCCCGTCAGGGCCGCTCGGTTTCTGTACGCACTTAGTAACAGGCGGTCCCCTTTGGGGCCTCTACTTTTTCTCACGCTCCAACAAAAGGCAAGGCTGCGGCTTTAATGACGGGCGGTTATTACCGGCATTGACGGGTTGCAGTTATAATGCAGCAAACAAGAAATTTTCGCGCGTCCTGCGCGAGGGTACGAGGCGCACGTCCTGTGCGCCTCTTTTGTTTTTACTTCAACAAGTGCAAACATCGATTTAAAAGCATCAAATTTCAACGCTACGTGCCTTTCAAACTTTTTTTGATACTTTGTACCTAAAAAATATTAGCCCCGCAAATTTTCAATTTTCGGCGTTTTCAGGGCAAATTAATTTCTGCTTTAAAAACTTGACAGCGTAAATTTGTAGAAATAAAATTAATGTTATACTAAATTTGGAGATGATTTTTTTGGAAATCAGATTTGAAGAAACAAAAACTCTTAAAGCAAAACCCGACGTTTCAAAAATTGGCTTCGGTACACATTTTACCGATTATATGTTTGAAATGGATTACACGCCCGCCGAAGGTTGGCACGACCCGCGCATTGTTCCTTTTCGGGATATTACGATTAGCCCTGCGAATACAACTTTGCATTACGGGCAAGCGATTTTTGACGGCTTGAAGGCGTACAAGCACGGCGATAAACCCGTTATTTTCCGTGCGAGTGACCATATGCGTCGCGTCAATGTTTCCGCAAAAATTCTTGATATTCCCGAAGTTCCTTTCGACGTTGCATTGGCGGGCTTGAAAAAATTAATTTCAATCGAAAAGGATTGGATACCGACAGGCAAGGGGCAAAGTTTGTATATTCGCCCGTTCATTTTTGCTAACGATAATTATTTGGGCGTCAACGTCAGCAAGCGTTACAAATTCTTGATAATTCTTTCACCTGTTGCCGCTTACTACGCGCACGGCTTCGCGCCCGTAAAAATTATGGTTGAAGATAAATATGTTCGCGCAGTACGCGGCGGCTTGGGCGCGGCGAAAACTCCCGCAAATTACGCGGCAAGCTTGCACGCGGGATTGGTTGCGCACGAGAAAAATTATGACCAAGTTTTGTGGCTTGACGGCGTAGAAAGAAAATATATCGAAGAAGTCGGCTCGATGAATATTCTGTTCAAGATTAACGGCGAAGTTATCACGCCTTCGCCGAAATTGCAAACTTCGATTCTTGACGGCATAACTCATCGTACAGTTTTAGAAATTGCGAAAGATTGGGGAATCCCTGCGACTGAGCGCAAAATTTCAATCGACGAAATTATTAAAGCTTACGAAGACGGCACATTGGAAGAAGTTTTCGGCAGCGGCACTGCGGCTGTTATTTCGCCTGTCGGCGTTCTCGAATACAAAGGCAAAGAGTACGTTATTAACGGCGGCAAAATTGGCGAATTTACGCAGAAAATGTACGATTATATTGAAGGCATTCATATGGGCGAAGTTGAAGACAAATTCGGCTACATTGAATTTGCTGAATAGGTTTTAGGTGTCAGGTGTTAGGGATTAGGGATTTTTCCCTATTCCCTAACCTTTTTTGTTGAAAGGAGAAAATTTTTTGAAATATTTTTTTGCAGTGTTGGCGGCGATAATTTTAATTTGCAATTCGGCGGCGGAGGCGAAATATAAATTTCCTGCGCCGAATCTTTCAACCGAATTTGATTCAATGGATTTTGCGCCGCTTTATCCGACATATTCTTGGGAGCCCTTGCCGAATACTGAATTTTATTTAGTGCAGGTTTTAAATTCTGAAGGCGCGGTAATTCGTGAAATGTTGAATACGGAAAGTTTAAACCGCGTTACAGATGGGCAAGCGTTTAATGAAGTTGGGAATTTTTATTGGCGCGTATGTGTCGTTGACAAAAACAAAAAGCAACTTAGCGAATGGTCCGAAAAAAAATTAATCAGCGTAACTGCGCCCGTAACATTTGCGGCACTCGGCGACAGCATCACGCACGGCGGAGCGAATTTTATTCCTGCAAGTCAGCTTGCTTGCCAATGGGAAACTTTTTGCTACTTGAAAATAAAAAATATCGGGCGCAGCGGCGATACAACCGCAATGTTGATTGAACGTTTTGAACGGGACGTGTTGCCTTTTCAGCCGAAACTTTTGCTGATAATGGGCGGCGTCAATGACATTCGAGAAGGTGCGCAGGCTGAAGCCGTTATCAAAAATCTTGAAACATTGCGCGAAAAATGTACCGCAAATAATATAATTCCTGTGTTCTGCACGCTTACGCCGATGAATGAAGAAATTATGACGCGGCGCGGTATTCCTTTCAAAAAAAGTTGGAAGGCTGAACGCGCTAAAATTAATAATTGGATTTTGAAAAACGGCGGCGTTGACGTTTCAAAGTGGCTTGAAGACAGCGGCGAACTTCGCGCAGATTTTACGCCCGACGGCTTGCATCCCGATTTGCGCGGCAAAATGGCTATCGGTAATGCTGTAGGAAATTTTTTACGGGCAAATTGGTTTAATTTTATTACGGGCGAAGAGATAAAGGAGTGGGATTTTGTACGAGCTGACGGTTAAATCAGAATTTGAGGCGGCGCACTTTATAAAAAATTATCCCGGCAAGTGCGCGCGCCTGCACGGGCATAATTGGGTTGTTGAGGCTGTCGCGCAGGGTTCGCAGTTAAACGAATTGGGAATTTTGATTGACTTCAAAATTTTAAAGGCGGAATTGAATAAAATCCTTGACGAACTCGACCACCAATATTTGAACGAATTGGAAATGTTTTCAAAAAAAAATCCGACGGCTGAAAATCTTGCAAAAGAAATTTTTGAAAAATTATCAGTGTCGGAAATTTTTAGCGGTACAACAAAATTAACGGCGGTAAAAGTTTACGAGTCGCCGAAATCCTGCGTAACATATTACCCTGATTAAAAAAATTTTGAACTGTCCTAAAAACAAATAACAATAAAAAACGGGCGGAGGATTTAACCTTCACCCGTTTTTATTGTTAAAATTAATAACGGTATCTGCCTCTGCCGCTGTAATAATCATCGTCTTCATAGCGGCTTGAACTGCGGCTACGGCGGTATCTATAATCGTCATCATCATCTTCATACCTTGAGGAACGGTGACGGCTGTAATGGTCGTCATCATCATCTTCATATCTTGAAGAACGGTGACGGCTGTATCTGTCGTCATCATATCTTGAACGAGTACTGCTTCTGGAATCGAAACGGCTGTTTTTGTCAACAAGTTGAATTTGAACAGCTTCAATTCTTCTGCTTTCGCCGACAGTGCCTGCTATTGCGCCGTTTTTAGCCCAATCCATCCAGCCAATTCCTTCAACGTGCGCACGGTAATAAATATCGTACTTGTTGGCGTAATCGCCGGTTAATTGGATTCTTATTGCTTCCATTCTCAAACTTCTGCCGGTAGTTCCTGCAACTTCGCCGGAACTTACCCAACTTTGCCAACCGCCTTCTTCGATATGTGCGCAATATTCAACCGCACTTCTTCTGCCGTTATCAAGGTTTATTACAAGAGCCTCAAGGCGTTTATTGTGTCCCGTAGTACCTGCAACTTCGCCGTCTGAAACTTCACGCATCCAGCCGTTATTTTCAACGTAAGCGCGATAACTTAAACGCGGTGCGGCGGCTGCAATGGTAAACTGCGCGATTATTAATACTGCAAAAAGTGCCATAAAAATTTTTCGCATATCAATCAGCCTCCTTTACTTTAATTTATTTTTATTTAATATTTTAAATTTGCAAAAAAAATGGTCGGAGTTGTGAGATTTGAACTCACGACCTTCTGATCCCAAATCAGACGCGCTAGACCAAACTGCGCTAAACCCCGAACTCTTTTTGTATTATAGCACTAAAAATTTTTTTGGCAAGGAATTTAATCAAATTCTAACCTAAATTTTAAAATCTTTAATAAAAAAAAGCCCGCGTAAGCGAGCCTAAAAATTTTTTTTACGAATTTATATTAAACGAAGCTGTAATAATCGACAGATTTAAATTCGACGGTTTTACCTTCGGGCGGTACAAAAACAATATCATCGGATTCAGTGCGTGCATATACGCGGGTAGTCATTGCATATTCGCCGTCATTAATGAAAAGTTCGATTGAAGACCTGTCAAGATAGAAACGCCATTGCATATTTTCGCAAGGATCCATTTCAAATTCACGAACGCCCTTAGGACCTTCGCCCTGCATATCGCGGTTAAGAGTAACAACTCTTTCATTCGGTTCATAGCTGAAAATAGTTTTTTGAACAGTTTCGCCTTCGCCGACGCGCAATTCAATGGTAAACGCCTGTTTAGTGTCAACTTCAACGATAAGTTCGCCGATACTGCCTTTTACGCCGTCAAGTTTGGTAGGTTTATCGACTTTAACATTTTGGTAACCGTGATGTTCTTTACGCAAGCCTTTTAATTCGTCGGGCGGGGAAGTTAAAACTTTGCCGTCTTCGCGCATTTTGAGTTCACGCGGAATAGTCAAAAGATTTGCCCAACCGTCAGGTTGTTCCATAAAGGGACTTTGCCAAGCAGCAAGCCACGCAATAATGAAATAGCGACCCGTGTCAGGGTGTTTCATCATTGTAGTTGCATAAAAATCAAAGCCGTAATCGAAAGTATAAAAATCGCCGTGATCAAAAATACCTTTATCATAATCGAGAGTGCCGACCATATATCCTGCTTGGTGGATATTGTGGAAAAGGCGACCTTTTGGCGGTACGTGTTGCGGCGAAATAATCATAACGTATTTATCGCCGAAATGTGCAAAGCCGGGGCATTCCCACATTGTACCTTCGGAATAATCAGGCTTAGAAATTGCAACAACTGATTTAAATTTCCAATCAAAGAAATTATCAGATTCAAACATTACAATTTGAGTGCGTGAACGGTCGCGGATTCTGTTACCAATGACGCAGTAATATTTGCCGTTGTGATCCCAAATTTTTGGATCTCTGAAGTCGATATTTGCAATAATGGGGTGATCGTTGGGAATGTCGATAACGGGATTTTTTTCGTACTTCGTGAAGTGAATACCGTCTTCAGAATAAACAAAGCATTGACGTTCAGTAACATTGCCGCCGCCCGAACTGCCTGAAGGATTATAGGCGGAAGGATTGGCGGAAGAATTGACGCCGCCTGGACCGTTGAATTTTTGCGAAGTATACATGAGCCAAAGTTTGCCTTCAAATTCAACGCCGCAACCGCTGAAGCAGCCGTCCCAATCGTACCATTCGTGCCCTTCGGAAAATGCGCCGGGCGTAATTGCAATAGGTTGATGTTCCCAATGGCAGAAATCTTTGCTTGTGGAGTGTCCCCAATGCATGGGACCCCAATCCGTTGAGTAGGGGTGGTACTGATAGAAAATGTGGTATTCGCCTTTGTACCAACAAAAGCCGTTGGGGTCGTTCAACCAACCGTAAGGCGGTGCAACGTGATAAAATGGATACCACTTCGTTTTTTGTGCCGCTTCGCGAGGTTCAAGTAATGCCATTTTCATACCTCCAATTTTAATAAATTTCTGATATTTTAAAGCTAAAGCGGCAAAAAATCAAGCATAATTTATTTTTGATTTTGGGGGATTTGATTTTTTTATTAAATAATTTTTAGCTTAAATGTACTTTCTTTTTCCGAAGCAAAAAAGAAAGAACCAAAGAAAAGTGCTTTTTTTACCGCCCGTCAGGGCCGCTCGGTTGCGGGACGCACTTAGTAACAGGTGGCCCCCTTTGGGGCCTCAACTTTTTCCAACGCATCAACTTTACCGTGCGCTGCGGCTGAGAGACGGGCGGAAGTTTGATTAGCGTTTTCAAATTGCACTTTTCAGCTTACTAAATATAAATTTATCAATCCCTACTGCTTAGTACCTTAAAAATAAATTCCAAAAGATTTATTGACAGCGCGGCTTGCAAATTTTATAATTCTTAAAAAGAATTTTCGTACAATTTGCTTTTTTAGGGAGAGTGTTAGAATGGCAAAACCGTTACAAATTATGGAAACAGTCCTGCGCGACGGGCACCAGTCATTGTGCGCAACTCGTATGCGCTATCGTCAAATGGAGCCAATGCTTGCAAGTTTGGATAAAATCGGCTATAAGGCGTTGGAAGCTTGGGGCGGCGCAACTTTTGATACTTGTTTGAGATTTTTGGATGAAGATCCTTGGGAACGCCTCGATAAACTTAAAGCCAATTTGAAAACACCTATTCAAATGCTCCTGCGCGGGCAAAATCTTTTAGGCTATAATCACTATTCAAACGACGTTGTAGAAAAATTTGTTCAGCACGCCGCCGCGCACGGTATCGGCGTCTTCAGAATTTTTGACGCACTTAATGACGTCAGAAATTTGCGCGTTGCAATTAAAGCCGCGCTCGAATGCCCCGAAAAGCCCGAAGTTCAAGGCTGCCTTGTTTACACTATCAGCCCCGTACATACCAATGAAATGTTCGTCAATCTTGCTAAAGAACTTCAAGAAATGGGCTGTCATTCTGTTTGTATAAAAGATATGAGCGGCTTGCTTGAACCGTACGTTGCAGATGATTTAGTTAGAAAACTTAAAGCCGCGCTTGATATTCCCGTTGAATTGCATACTCATTGCACTTCGGGATTTGGGCACGCAACCTATATCAAGGCTATTGAAGCGGGCGTTGATATTGTTGACTGCGCTTTATCTCCTTTCTCCTGCGATACTTCGCAACCTTGCACCGAAACTATAGTTGCAATGTTGAAAGGCACTGAACGCGATACAGGCTTAGACCGTCAAGCTATGACGCCTATTGCTCAACATTTCCTCAACGTCAAAAAGGAACTTATTCAAGAATTTGGCTTGAAAGGTTACTTCGATGTTAATGTTAATGTTTTAGATTTTCAAATTCCCGGCGGTATGCTTTCCAATCTTGCTAACCAACTCAAAGAGGCTGGTATGGAAGATAAATACCAAGAACTTTTGGACGAAATGCCGAAAGTTCGCGCAGACGCAGGTTATCCGCCGCTTGTTACGCCGTCAAGTCAAATTGTCGGTACAATGGCAACTTTCAACGTTATGACAGGGCAACGCTATAAAATGGTTCCGAACGAATTTAAAGATTTGTGTCGCGGCAAATTCGGACGCACGCCCGTACCGATTGACAGGAATTTCATCATTAATACGCTCGGTATTCCCGAAGACCAAATTATTGAAGATTGTTCTGTTGAAGACGCCAAAGCTGAAACTTTTGCACAATTCAAAGACGAACTTATTGGTAAAGGTTTCCTCAATCCTACCGATGAAGACGTTTTGAGCTATGCACTTTTCCCGCAAGTTGCAGAAGAATTTTTCAAAAAGCATTACGCCAAAATCAGCGCGTATAAACGCCAATAATTTTGAATAAATTCTCCTATTCGTCACATTTGCAAGGTACGTGTTAAAAAATATATAAAAAAATCCCGCTACTTCGGTAACGGGGTTTTTTAGTTTAAGAAAAAATTCAAATGCGTTTGTAAGTCATAGCCGAAAGAAAATAACGCGCTGACAATGTTTTATTAACTGCATTTTCATAACCGAACGCCGCCAAAATTGTACGTTGCATTCTGCCGACAAGTTGACGATTGCGCGGCTCGTCAAGCCGAAATGTTGAATCGTTGCCGCGTGATTCAAAATAATTTTCTATTTCCTCAACGCTTGCAAGCAGTGCAGGTTTTCCTTCCTTTGTAAGCTCAATCGCCTTTGCAATATTGGCGTCGTCATTTAGAATTTCAAAAATTTTTATTGCGTCAGGATTATTTAAAAGTTCACGGCTTATAAAACTTTCTTCAACGAAATCTTCAAAAGTTGCCTTTGGCATTTTTCCTACCTCCAATTTTAAACTTGAAAATATTATATAAATATAAATTTTTTCTGCAATAAAAAAATTAACGCTAAGTTTAAAAGCGTCAAATTTCAAAAATACAGCATTTTTTTTGCGGATTAATACTTTTATACTAAAAACAAGTTGGAGGCGGTGTAGCGTTGAATTTAACCGCATTATCGGCGTTATTTTTTGCATTGCAATAAAAAAATCCCTGCCGCAAATGCAACGGGGATTTTTGAGAAAATTTTTAGTATGTATTCAAATTGAAATTGCGCCCGCGCGGTAACCTGCTTTTTCTATTGCATCGCGCAGGATTTTTTCTGAAATATTTTTAGTCAAGCCGACTTGCGCAGATTGTTTTTCGAGACTTGCCGCCGCAATTTTCACGCCGTCAACTTTTTCCAGCGCGCGGACAACTTTTGCAATGCAATTTTCGCAAGTCATACCGTCAACATCAATAGTTTTATGAATCTCAAATTTCTCAATAGCTTCAACGCGCTTTTTGTAATTATCGTCCATAGCTTTTTTCATTGGGCAATTAGTACAGCCGCCACCGCTGTCGCAACAAGCCGCCTCTGCTTTAAAAAAACTTTTGTAAATTACTCTCAAGCCGTTGGCAAGCAACGCCGCTATCACTACGCCCAAAATTATTGTTGCAGTCATTGGAAAAATCTCCCTTCGGTCGATTTTTAAGGGAACCAAGGAAAAAGGGATATATGGCACCAGTGCAAAATCACTCTTCCCTAATCCTTGGAACCTTGGAACCCTTATTCAAAGCCGAGCAAGCGTCCGATTTGATAAACGAGCAATGACGCTATCCACGCAACCGCGCAGGTGTAAACAAATGCAAAGCCCATCCATTTCCAACTTTGCGCCTCTTTCTTGATTGTACCGAGCGCAGTTACGCACGGCGAATAAAGCTGCGTGAAAACCATAAACGCCAACGCCGCCAAAGGTGTAAACGCCGTCGCCATTCCCGTTGCGTTCAAAACTTCTGCAGTACTGTCAGCGTCGTCAACGTCAACCGCATCTTCGTCCGCGCCGTATAAAATACCAATCGTTGAAACAACCGCTTCTTTAGCCATTATACCTGTAACAACTGCCGCGCCTGCTTCCCACGTATCAAAACCTTGCGGCGCAAAAAGTACCGAAGTTGCAGAACCTATCGACGCCAAATAGCTTTTATCCATTTCGTCAGTCATACCGTCTGAATTGAAACTGCTCAAGAACCAAATTGCAACGCTCATTGCAAAAATTATCGTACCGGCTTTAATCAAATAGCCCTTGCCTTTGTCCCAAGTCTCAAGCAAAACTGTTTTAATATCAGGCATTCTGTAAGGCGGCAATTCAAGCAAGAAGGTTGATTGTTTTTCTTGAAATACCGTATGTCCCAAAACTTTTGCCATAATTATTGCCGTTGCCAATCCTACAATGTACATTGCAAAAACTACATTTGCCACGTTGTCAGGGAAAAACATTGCGGCGAAAAGTGCAATGATAGGAACTTTTGCACTGCAAGTCAAAAACGGCGTGATTAAAATTGAAATCATTCTGTCTTTATGAGTGTCGAGAGCACGCGCGCCCATAATTGCAGGAACGCCGCAACCATAGCCCATTATTAAAGGCATTATACTTTTGCCCGTTAAACCGACGCGGCGCATAATCGGGTCAAGCACAAATGCAACGCGCGCCATATATCCTGTACCGTCCAAAAAGCTTAAACATAAAAACAGCGTAAAAATCAGCGGTACGAAACTTAAAACACTGCCGACACCAACTATAATTCCGTCAGAAACCAATGACTGCATCCAATCTGCAACGCCCGCTTCAGCCATTGCTTCAGTTGCTGCAGGAGCTAAAGTTTCTTCAAACCAACCGCCCAATTCGTCTGCAAGCGGCTGCCCTATCCATTCAAACGCAATTTGAAACAGCAGGTAAAACATTGCAACCATTATTATAAGCGCAGTTACGCCGTTAGCCAAATATGAGTCAAGCTTATCAGTCAAAGTTGTATCAGCCGCGCTTACCGTTACGGCTTCCGCCATTACCTTGTCAATAAAATCATAACGCGCGGTAATAATTTCTTCATCAATTTTTTCTTGAGGCTCGCCGCTGGCTTTAATAGCGTTAATTCTTTCAATGTGCTGTTTAAAAATTTCGCTCGGCTGATAATTAGCCATACGTGTATTTGTGAAAACGTCAAGCAAAGTCCGAACGCTTTTATTGCTGCGCCCGACAGTATTTGTAACGGGCATACCGAACATTTTTTCAAGTTTCTGTTCGTCAATTTTAATACCGTGACGCTTTGCCTCGTCCATCATATTTAAATTTATAATCAGCGGAATATTTTGCTCCATAAGCTGAACAGTCAAAAATAAATTTCTTGCAATGTTCGAGGCGTCAATAATATTAACAACAATATCAGGCTTGTTTTCGTTGAAATAATCGCTGACAATTTTTTCTTCCTGCGAACGCGCGTTAATTGAATAAGTTCCCGGCAAATCGACGACTGAAATTTTTCTGTCCTTGTATTCGATAACGCCAACTTTTTTATCAACCGTAACGCCGGGCCAATTACCAATTTTTTGGCGTGCGCCCGTAAGTTCATTAAAAATTGTTGACTTGCCTGTATTCGGGTTGCCCGTTAAAGCAACTGAAATTGCTGACATAAAACCACTCCTTTTGCTGTCGTTGTTTTCCATAAAAACACTTCCTTAAACCTGCGAAACTTTGATATTCGCCGCGTCATCCTTGCGAAGTGCCAAATTGTATGAACGGATTCTTATTGCGATAGGGTCTCCCATTGGCGCGGAATTTAAAATTTCTACGCGCGTACCGGGAATTAATCCCATTGTCATTAAGCGTTGCTTTAACGCGGATTCGCCAACTTCGTCAATACGAACTGTCATTCCCGCTGTTGTATCTTTTAACGTCAACTTCATCACCAACTTTTAATTATTTTCAGTTGGGAATTATAATCCTTTTAAGAAAAATTATCAATTAGTTTTTAAAAAAAATTTTTAAAATAAAAAAATCCCCGCCGAATTTCAACAGGGAAAAAATTTTTTATCTTGCAAAATAGGCGGTACTGCCAATTTTAGTTTTTGCAACTTCGAGGCGAACAGGTACGCGCCGCTTTAATTCGTCAACGTGCGAAATAATTCCGACGAGTCGCCCGCTGCTCTGTAAATCTGTCAAGGCGTTAATTGCAACGTCCAAAGTTTCACCGTCCAAAGTGCCAAAGCCTTCATCAATAAAAATCGTGTCGAGTTTGATACCGCTCGCAGTATTTTTTACAACCGCCGCCAATCCCAACGCTAAACTCAATGACGCCAAAAAAGATTCGCCGCCCGACAAAGTTTCAACGGGACGCGCCGTGCCGCTGTAAGCGTCAAGAATTTCCAAGTTGAGCCCTTCGAGTTTTTGGCGCGAAAGTTCATTTCTTTCATTGCGAAAACGATAACGCCCGCCGCTCATTCGTTCAAGGCGTTCATTCGCCTCAAAAATAATTTCGTTGAAAATTGCGTTGAGGTAGTAACGCTGGAAAGTGATTTTAGATTTATCGCCGCTTGCCACGTCAGAAAGTTTTTTCCAAATCTGATAATTTTTTTCTTCGGCGTCAAAATCTTTGTTAAGGGCGTCAAGTTTTTTTGAAATATCCTGCAGGCGGTTCAAATTATTTTCGAGCTTGGCGGAATCTGTAACTGCGGCGGTGTAGGAGTCCTGCGCGAAAGATTTTTGAAATTGAAGGGCGGAAATATCAGGCGGCGTTTTGCCGTCAATTTTTTTTGCGGCGGCGTCAAGGGCAATTTGCGCGGCTTTAATTTTGCCTTCGCATTCTGAATAAAATTTTTCGCAGGCGTGAAAATTATCTTCGGCAACTTGCCAAGCTTTATCGAGATTTTGTTTTTGAATTTGCGCGGCTTTTAAATCTGCGTCAATTTTTGCAGTGTCAATCAAAAAAGGTTGCGGGATTTGAGATTTTTTTTCTTCGAGGATACCGCGCAAATTTTCGGCGGTGCGCGTTTTATTTTCGGCGTCAATTCGCGCAGCTTGAACTTTTTCGATAATATCTTTGGTAAAAGTTTCGCCCTTCTTGAGATTGGCGCGGGCGGTTTTTAAATCGTCGGCAGATTTTTTGGCGGCGTTGTAGAAATTTTCAGCCGCCGAAATTTCCATAACGTCAACAAATTTTTCAAGCAAATTTTTCTGCGCGTTAATTTTTTCGTCAATGGAAGTAATCCCCCTGTTTGCCGCGTCAAGTTCAATTTGCCGCTTTTCCAAAATTTTTTCGGCTTGTTCAATTTCTTCATCTGTAGGAATAATTTCTTTGGTAAAAGCCAATTTCGGGTGATGAAGGGAGCCGCAAACGGGGCAAGGTTCGCCGTCCTTTAAATCTTTTGCGAGTTTTGCGGCAGTGCACATTTTCTGAATAAGTTGCAGGCGTTTCAATTCTTTTTGGGCAGCGTCGAAATTTTTTTGTGCAATGTCAAGGCGTTTTTGCGCGGCGGCAGATTCTTTTTGCAGGCGTGCAATTTCTTTTTTGCAATTAAAAAATTCCTGCGCGTCCTTAAGTTTCTGCGCGGCTTTTACAAAATTGGCGTCCGCGCCCTGCAACGAATTTTCTTGCTTGCGTAAATCGTCAAGGCGTTGTTCACATTTTTTTTGTTGACTTTCCAACTTTTTAAGGGAATCCTGCGCGAGGTTTTCTTCTTTTTGAGCTTTTAAAAATTCCTGATACTTTTCCTGCAATTCGGCAAAGGCAGCTTTAATTTTAATATATTCGGAAATTTTATTTTTGAGGTCATCGCGCAGATTTTCTTCAGTCTTGCGCTTTTGATATTCAATCTGCGCGGCTTTTAAATCGACAGAAATTTTTTCAAGGGCGTCTTGAGAATCTGACAAATTTTTTTGCGCGGCGTTGAAGTTTTCAAAATCCTTGTTAAGAATTTGCGCGGCGGTTAAATCAGCGTTGGCTTTATCGAGTTGCAGTTTTAATTCATCAATTTTATTTTGGGCGCGGCTTAAATTTTCGCCAAAAGTTTCAATCGTTGCAGAAATATTTTCTTCGCTAAAATTTTCAGCGTCAACGGCGGAAATTTCTTTGGCGTCATTTAAAAAATTTTCGCGTCGCGTCAACATTTCGTTACAAATTTTTTTAGAATCAGAATATTTTTCCTTCAAACGATTTTCAATCAGGGCGTAGAAATTGGCGTCAAAAATCATATTGAGAACTTCGCCGCGCTCCTTAGAATTTGCTGTAAGAAATTTTTTGAAACTGCCCTGCGGCAAAAGTATAACCTGCCGAAATTGGTCAATCTTAAATCCGATAATTTCGCTGACAAGCTTGCTGACTTTTTGTGCGCCGCTTTCAATCAAAATATTATTTTGGTAAATTTCGGCGGCAGAATCAACATTGCCGATTTTCAAGGTGCGCCGAATTTTATAAATTTTATCGCCGAGCGAAAAAGTAAATTCAACTTCGGTAGGGGTATTCGTCGCCGCCTGTTCGCAGCGCATCATTTTGCCGTTACGTTCGCCGCCGGAGCTGTTGCCGTACAGCGCATAACAAATTGCGTCAAGAATGGAAGTTTTGCCCGCGCCGGTTGCGCCGTGTATCAAGAAAAAATTTTCGCCGTTCAAGCCCTTTTCAAAATCTAACTCAACGGTTTTTGCGAACGGTTCAAACGCCGTCATTTTCAAATTTATCGGTTTCAAAAAAATTCCTCCTTTTTTAGGTGTCAGGAAATTGCAAAGGTAATATCCGCCCGTCACTAAAGCCGCAGCTTGTCCTTTTTTACGAGCGTGGGAAAAAGTTGAAGCCCCAAAGGGGGCATCCTGTTACTAAGGGCGTACCGGAACCGAGCGGCCCTGACGGGCGGGAAAAAAGCACTTTTCTTTGGTTCTTTCTTTTTTGCGACTGAAAAAGAAAGAACATTTATTAATAAAAAAATTGTAAACTATAAAAAAAAATTTGCAACGCCAAAAAAGCTGTGCTATAATACGCGCGTTACTTTTGAAGGGAGTGAAATTTCTATGTCCGCTTTTTGCGAGATTTGCCATAAAGGTACTATGTCAGGAATGAATGTCAGCCATTCGCACTTGAAAACTAAACGCAAATGGAAGCCGAATATTCAACGTGTTCGCGCGGTTGTTGACGGCGAAATTAAACGCCTCAATGTTTGCACTCGTTGCCTTCGTTCGGGAAAAGTTCAACGCGCTATTTAATTTTCGACATTAAAAAAAATGCCTCGTTCACAAAAAGTGTTCGAGGTTTTTTTGTTACTTAAAAACAATTCGATTTTCAAACATTCTGTTCCAAGGAAATTCAACGCTAAACTGGTTTTTAACTTTGACTTCGGGCAAATTGTTTCTGATAAAAGAAGTGTACATTTGTTCGCACCAATCCGCCGCGTCGTATTTTTTATCGTCAAGCAAATTGTAATAGCCGTCGCCTTCAATCCAATCAAGCCGCGCAGCAACTGTATTTCTGATATTTGCCTGGTACGCCCAATCGTCCAGGTAGCGCGTAAACAAAAGTTGGTTTTTATCTTCGGCGGACATTTTTTTAGTTAAAATACCAGTCGAAAGAGCAAAGCCGCTTGAGTTCGTGGCAGTATTCCAGCCCGCGTAAGCTTGCAACTTGAAAAGCATTTTACGATTTTTAAATTGTTCCATTAAAGCGTTATCGGAGCCGTTGGCAAAGGCAATATCGGCAACTGCAACTTTATTGCCTTCGTCAAGATAATTTTGCACGGTATTTACAAAATTGGTAGTACTTTGGCGCGGCGTTGTAGTATTGTTGGCGTTGGGAGCCTCATAAGTTGCGCCGTCGATATTTGTATTGACAGCCAAAATAAAATCTGCGCGAGCGGTATCATAAACACGATTTGCGCCGACAGCCATAAATTCCGCGTTAATCGAAGTATCAATAGTTTCATCGGAATAACTTGGAACAGTTTCGCCGCCCGTGCCCAAATTGTACGAAACAAAAATTGACGGCTTGTTATTTGTGCGGTCATTAATTGCGCGCGTCAAAAGCATTAAGCCTACTTCGTCAATTCCTGCGATTGTTTGATATTTATTTTTGGAAATATTTTCGCCGTACTTCGCCAAATTTCGCCCTTCAATGTGCGTTTGAGAAAAAGGCGCGTTATCGTCCCTGCCGAGCAACAGGCAATTAAAAATTTTTTCGTCAGCCATATCAACTAATTTTTCATTCGCCTCAAAATTTTTTTCGCGGCGTTCCATCCAATCGTCCATTGCGCGTTCGGGAATTAATTTTTGCAGAAAAACAATTTCCTTGTTTTCGCGCGGCGTCAAGCCTTCCAATTCCAATTTGTCAATCAGTGCAGTATAGCGAAAAATATTTGCGCCGTAATTTCTGTAATAATCGGGCTCTTCATAACCTGACGCAACGCCATTGCGCGGCGTACGCATTACCGAGCCGAAAACGTACAGCGGCAATTTTTTATGTTTCTTGTGAAATTCTCTGAAAAGTTCCGCGCGTTCCAAAATAATTTGCTTGCCGTAATTGTGTTTACGCGAAGAAACCAAGCTGCCGTATAACATAGCGTCCGAAGAAATGACGGCGGCTTTAATATCTTTTTTGGTGTTTCTTGCAAGCCATTCCCATAACCTGTCAGGGTTGCCCAAATCGTCACGCCCGCCCATAATTTCCTTCGGCGGCATTACAACTTGATAACCCGCCTTTTGAATAATTTCCAGCGTTTGGTCGTAAACAACAGGGCGGTTATCGTGCGGTATGTACAAAATTTTTTCCGGCTCATTATTTTTACGTTTTGCGTCGGCGTCGGGCATTGCGGCAAAAATTCCAATAAAGCCAAGTGCAACGCCTAAAATTTTCCACGCCTTTTTCAAAAAAATTCCTCCTTTGTAGTGTAACAGTTAGAACGTGTTGAATAATTATTTTTTTTGAAAATTATTTATATAAATGTTCTTTCTTTCTTTAGTAGAAAGAAAGAACCAAAGAAAGAATCGTCACGCTGGAAACGCATCCTGCGTTTCGGGCGTGACAGGGGCGCGCGTCCGTGCGCGCCCTTTTTTGTCCTTACTTTGTAGAAAATCTATTTTTTCTATTATTCAACAGTCCTTAGGCAATACGCAAGCCATGCAAAAAGCGTTGCTGTCTCTTGCTTTGTCAAAAAATTTTTACGTCATTTTTTCTTCTTCGAGCGAATATCGCCCCATAAGTCTCTTGCTTTGTCAAAAACTTTCGGTTCGCTTGTACGAATATTTTGGTCACTGATAATTTTTGAAAGGTACTGCGTGCATTTTTCGTAATCGCCGAGCCTGTAATAAATTGCGCCAACCAAATACACCGCCGCCGAATCAGTCAACCCGCCAATAGGATAATGTTCCTTTGCAAGGGATTCATTGAACTGCTCCGCCGCCAATGTCAAATATTCGCGTTCTTCGTCTTGATATTCGCCCGTAAATCGATACAGCCAACCGACATTTAAATTGTATGACGCTTTTTTTGAGGCGGGACCGTTGATAATGTCAAGGTAAATCAACGCCATAAGAAAAGAGCCGACGGCGTCAGGCAATGTGCGCGTTTCTGTAAATTCTATATCTAAATCTTTCTGCTTGAGAAATTCCCAAAGTTTTTCTCGGTGCTTATTGGGCAACCGCGCAGTAAAAGTTGATTCGTCCGCCGCAAAGCCGCAATGTTCGCAAATCCAAATTCTGTAATAATATGGGCTGAACCCCTTGTAATGGACGCATAAATCCTCATCTCTTTTTTCTACGACAAGCCGCGACCGAGTTTTTATAACGCGCGTTTCTTGTTGACAAACAGGACAAGTTTTTTCTACCACAAAGGTATTATCTACCGCCACTGCCTGCGCTCCTTTCTTGTTGAATAAAAAACTACCTCAAATACTTGTTGCAAAGTGCCTTCAATTTTCCTGCTTCCGCTTCCAGCTGATAATCCGCCTTGAGTTGCCAACCCCAATTAGTGCCAACAGTGCCGGGCGTATTCATACGGGCGCGGCTGTCAAGTTTCAACACGTCTTGCATTGGAATTATAGCATAGCGTGAATCTGACGCGTACGCAAATTCTATCAGTTTTTGGCAAACGTCATCGGGGCGGCGCGCGTCTGCGCCCAAAAGTGCCGCAATGGTCGGCTTGCTCAAATTGTCAACATCTTCCATAAACCAGCCGACGGTTGTATTGTTATCGTGCGTGCCCGTGTACGTCAAAGAATTTTCAGGCGCAACAAATCCAATTCGCCCGTCTTCGTTGAAGTGCAACTCGAAATGTAAAATTTTCATACCGGGAAAACCGCACGCTTGCCGCAAATATTCAACTTCATCAGTGATAATCCCCAAATCTTCCGCCACAATCTGCGCACTGTCTCCAAATTCTTTCTTGATAACGTCAAAGAACGGTTTACCGGGACCTTTCAGCCATTCGCCTTTAATTGCGTTTTCGGCGTCGCCGTCAACCGACCAGTAACTCTCAAAGCCCCTGAAGTGGTCAATTCGCACAATGTCAACAAGCGCGTACAATTTTTTGAAGCGCAATTTCCACCACGAATAATTTTCCGCCTTCATTTCGTCCCAATCGTATTGCGGATTACCCCAAAGTTGCCCCGTCGCACTGAAATAATCGGGCGGTACGCCTGCAACTTTTTCGGGTCTGCCGCTTTCAAGCAGTTTGAAAAGTTTTGGATTAGCCCAAACGTCCGCGCTGTCAGCTGAAACAAATATTGGCATATCGCCCAAAATTTGTATACCGCGTTCATTTGCATAAGCGTGCAATTTCTGCCACTGCGTACTGAAAATATATTGTTCAAATTCAAAGTATAAAATTTCGTCCGCCAATTTTTCGCGCAGGCTTGCTAAAGTTTTTGCGTCGCGCTGTTTAATTTTTTCGTCCCATTCAATCCAGTAGCTGTTATTGTTTTGCTTTTTAATTGCGGCGAAGAGTGCATAATCTTCCAGCCAATATGATTCATCGGCGCGGAATTTTTCAAAGAAATTTTTCAAATTTTCGTCTGTTGCAAGTTTTTCTTTGAAGTTTATAAAAGCTTTTTGCAAAAGTTTACTTTTAAAGCTCCATACGCGCTCAAATTCGACTGTAGACGCCTTGAAAGGTTGCGCGGGTACTTTTATATCATCTTGAGACAAAAAGCCCTTTTCGGCTAAATCTTCGGGCGATATAAGCATTGGATTTCCTGCAAACGCGCTTGGTGATTGATAGGGCGAATAGCCGAAACCTACAGGATTTAACGGCAAAATTTGCCAAATACTTTGTCCCGCCGCTTTAAGGTAGTCAACAAAATTATATGCCTCTCTGCCCAAATCACCAATTCCGAATTTTGAAGGCAAGCTCGTCGGGTGCAATAAAATTCCTGCGCGCCTGTCATAATTTTTTTTCTGCGGGATATGGTGCAACAAAACGCCTTCAAGCGGCTGAAGTTTAAATGCAACTCTGCCGCGCGTAACGGGATAATGTTTCTTTGTGTTTGAAGGCTCGAAGGCGTCAACGAACACGCCGCCCGCAAAATCGCTGACGTCAAATGAAACGTCCTTGCTTTCTTCAGTCGAACGATTAAACGCTACCAAATAGGCGTCATTCTTCGCCTCGTTGTCGAAAACATCGCGCCCTGTACGAATTACCCGCGCGTATGCAAAAATATCCCCGTGCGAAGGCAACGGCAAAAATTCGCCCGTCTGCAAAACTAAATTCTTGTTTCTAATTGCAATAAATTTTTTGTAAGTCTCAAATAAATCTTTGTCGCCGCCTTCCCAATCGTACGGGCGGCGGTTAGTCGGGTCTTTGAAGCCCTGCATTCCAATTTCATCGCCGTAATAAATGCACGGCACGCCGGGATAAGTCATTTGCCAAAGAGCCGCCATTTTCAAACGCGCCTTGCCGAGCTTTTCGTGCTTTTCGTCAAGTTTAAATTTTGCCTGTTCGATAGCGGGCATTTTGTCATAGTAGGGAGCTTCGCCAAAAATTGTAACGGGGCGCATAATATCGTGGCTTGAAAGTAAATTCATCATTACATAGAAATTTTCTTTGGGATAATTTTCGCGCAGACTTTCCATTCGGCGCATACAAGTTTCGCCGTCAATTTTTCCCAAAATAAAATTAAATAAATGTTCGCGCCAAGGATAATTCATAGCCGAATCCATTTCATAGCCGCACAAATATTGACGCTGGACGCCGTAAGCAATTTTATTCGAGGCGTCTTCCCAAACTTCGCCAATCATAATTGCATCGGGATTAGCTTTTTTCAATTCGGCAAAAAATAACTGCGAAAATTCGGCGGGCAATTCGTCAATGACATCTAAACGCCAGCCCGCAATTCCTTCGCGCATCCAATGTTTCAAAACGCTGTCATTGTCCCTAATTATAAAATCCATATATGACGGCGTAATTTCGCGCACATTCGGCAAAGTCGGGAAATTCCACCAACTCTCGTAATCGTTGGGGAAATTTCTGAAACTGTACCATTCAAAGTACGGCGAATTTTTCGACTGATACGCGCCGACAGAATTATATTGCCCGTTACGATTGAAATAAATGCTGTTGCTGCCCGTATGACTGAAAACGCCGTCAATAATTATCGAAATTCCCTTCGACTTTGCAACGTCAATCAAATGTTTAAAATCTTCGTTCGTGCCCAAAATCGGGTCAATCTTATGATAATCGCCCGTGTCGTAATGGTGGTTACTTTCAGATTCAAAAACGGGATTAAAATAAATCGTGGAAATTCCCAAATCTTTCAGGTAGTCAAGTTTTTCTTCAACGCCGCGCAGGTTGCCGCCGTAAAAATCATAAGCAACAATGTCATTTGTATCAACGTCTTTGTAGTAGCAGGGGTCATCCTTCCAGCTTGCGTGATAAACCGCGCCGCGCTTTTCGACAATTTCATTTCCTGCACGATAAAATCTGTCAGGGAAAATTTGATACATAACCGAATGCTTGAACCAATCGGGAGTTTTTGCGCCGCGTTGGTAAACGGTAATTTGAAAGGCGGGCGGCGCGTAGTCAAAATAAAGTTCGCCAACGCCGCCGAGTTGTTCGGGGTTGTTGCCGTAATAGTAGGTTCTGTCAGCCGTCACGATTATAAAATAGTACCAAATCAAGCAACCTTTTTCAGGCATAGTAATTTCAGTGGAATAAAATTTTTCGGTTGCCTTTTCGGCGTCGCGCGTTGAAAGGTTAGTCCACTTTTCGCCGGTAGATTCGCTCCACGTATGCAACAAAACTTGGCGTACAACTTCTTCAGTTTTGATACGAATACCGAGCCGAATTGTACTGCCCGCCTCAACCGCGCCGACTGTCGAGCGGTAATAAATATTTTGCGAATTGTGTTCGACGTTGGATTTATCCATAATGTCATCTCCTCAAATTTTTTTCATAGAATCAAAAATTTTCAGCATTTCCAGCAAATAATTTAATTCAGTAAATTTTTGCCAATCTGCTGCAACGGGCGTTTTGAAATTTTCCATAAGTTTTGGCAACATTCTTATGCAAAATTGAAGAATTTTTTCAGCGGCGGGATAATTCAGCGGCAGAATTTTTGGCAGTTCGGAAATTAAAAGGCGCAAATCTGCAACGGTTACAGTTGTTTTCAAAGTGCCGCAAATTGCCTCCAATGAAATCTCCTCAAAAAATTTTCCTGCAGTTTCGTTGAAAGATTTTTCGTGCAAGTACGCGGCTAATCTTCGGCAAGTCAAAAAAGTTTCCATTTGCCCTTCAAAGATTTTTTTTGGCGCGTCATTTGCAAAAGTCGGCGATAAATTCTTCAGAAGAGCATTATAAACCCTTTTTATTTTTGTTGCATTATTTTCTGCAGAAATTTTCGGGCGGGCGGCGTAATATTTCAAAATGCTGTTGTCAAAAATTTCGTTATGGTCATCGCGTGCGAAACGTTCAAGGTTGTAAATATTTCTTTTGTTATCGGCGGTGCCGCGTTCAATTTTTGCAAAATATTCTTCCTTCGACTTGACGGAATAATGATTCATAACAATTTTATCAGTAAGCGGCGGATTATTGAAGAAAAGCTGAACTTTTTCGCCGTTGGAATTTACCGCGTTAAAACCTTCAAAGTAAAAAGCAAAATGCGGGTTGCCGAAATGATGAACTTTGCGCGGATTGGTAATAGTACTGACGTGCGCAGTGCCGCCCGGCAACTTTTTTTCTGTAAGCAAAGGAATCCAATCGACGGGCGCACGGCGCGTGAATCTTTCCAAAACGCCGCGTGTATAATCAGCCTTTTCAAGATTATTTGAGCCGAAATAAAAAATATTTGCGGCGAGCCCGCCTGCATTTTTTCTATCAGCCAAAATTTCGTCAACAACTTCAACAATGCTTTTATCGTTTTGCGGGAAAATAAATTCGTCGGCGTCGATAAAAGCAATGTATCTGCAGAAAAATTTATAATCTTGAATAGCTTTGTTGTAGGCAACATATTGCATTGCCTTGCCGGGAAAAAATTTATAGGTAACTGTTCCCGCGTCAATGTACGGTTGCAAAATTTCTTTCAGATTGTCGGGGCTTTCGTTATCGTAAATGTAAAAATGATTGACGCCCGCCGCCAAATGATAATCCAGCCATTCTTTGACGTAGGGAGCCTCATTTTTCATTATTGCAACAACCGCCAAATCGTACAGAAATAAATTTTTATCGACTGCCAAAAAATCCCCTCCAAAATTATTTGTGGTTGTAGTTATCGAAAGTTTTTAACAAGTTCAACAAATGATTCAGTTGCACGTATTCGCTCCAATTACTTTGTAAGCGGCAAATATTTATAAGTTGCGGAAGAATTTGAATGCAATTTTGGCGGATATTTTGTACAACGGGATAATTCAGCCGCAAAATTTCGGGCAGTGCAGTGATAAGTAATCTGAAATCTGCAATGCTGAAATTTCCTGCAAAAGATTTAAAAATTGCATTGAGTGCGGCTTCTTCAAAAATTTTTCCTGCAGTATCGCCCAAAACTTCTTTGCGCAAATAAGACGCCAACGCGCGGCAAGTTAAAAATGTTTCCATTTGCCCTGTAAAATTTTGTGGCGTAGATTTTTCCGAAAAAACAGGAGCCAAATTTTTCACAAGAGCTACGCACAATTTCTGATAGTCAATCTGCTTGCTTGCCGCCAAACTTTTAAGCACATTTTCCGCCCCCCCATCTGGGATTAGCGTACTTATGCGGTTTTCTCGATATTTTAAAATGCTGTCATCGAAAACGTCGTTTTTATCGTGCACTTTAAAACCTTCCAAAGAATAAAAATCTTTCAATGAATCTACATTGCCACGATTAATTTTAGTATAATATTCTTCTTTAGACTTGCAGTAATAGTGATGAATAATAATTTTGCTGAATGTTGGAGGATTATTAAATGGTCCCTGAATAATATTGCCGTTTTCATTGACAGAATAACAATTTTCAAAATAATTAGCAAAATGAGAGTTAAAATAGAAATTAATTCTTCGGGGATTTGAGATAGTTTTCACGTGTTTATTAGCTGCAAAGTCATCATTTGCACGTCTGGTAAACCTTTCAAGTACACCACGCGAATAATCAGCTTTTTCTTGTCCGTTAGACCCAAAACAAGCCCAATTAATTCCCAATCCGCTAATATTAGGATCAATAGAAAAAATTTCATCTGCAACTTCAGAAATAGTTGGTTTACTTTTTGGAAAAATAAATTCATCGCCATCAAAAAATATAATGTATCGGCAGAAAAATTTATACTTTCTGACAGCCTCATTAAATGCTACATGCATCATAGCTTTTCCCGGCAAAAAAGTATAAGTAACAATTCCTGCGTCAATGTAAGGTTGCAAAACTTCTTTCAAGTTATCGGGGCTGTCATTATCGTAAATATAAAAATGGTCAACGCCCGCCAATAAATGATAGTCAAGCCATTCTTTGACGTAGGGAGCCTCATTTTTCATTATTGTAACAACCGCTAAATCGTGTAGAAATAAATTTTTATCGACTGCCAAAAAAATCGCCTCCGTTGGTAAAGAAAAAAGCCCGACGAGAGAAAAGCCGCTCGCCGAGCTTTTTTAGGGGAAAGGGCAAAGTGAAAAGTGAAAAGAACTTTAAAAATTTTCGCCCCTTTACACTTTACACTCTTCACTTTCCACTAAATTATTTAGCCATTAATTTTTCGTAAAGTGCTTTGTATTCGCGGGCAGATTCAGTCCAGCTGTAATCGCTGTTCATAGCATTTGAAACGATTTGCAGCCAAATTTCAAAATTGCCGTAAGTGCTGAGCGCACGCTTTAAAGCGTACATCATTTCGTGCGCGTTGTAGTTGGAGAAGACAAAGCCGTTGCCTTCTTTTTCGTACTTGTCGTATTGGTGTACGGTATCTTTTAAGCCGCCCGTTTCACGAACAACGGGAGCCGCGCCGTAACGCATAGCAATAAGTTGTCCAATTCCGCAAGGTTCATAATTCGACGGCATCAAGAAAATATCTGACGCGCCGTAAATTCTCTGCGCAAGTTCGTTCGAGAAATAAATATTGGTAGAAACTTTTTGCGGGAAACGCCACTGCAAGCCTTTAAACCAATCTTCGTAAACTTTATCGCCCGTGCCGAGCAATACAAATTGGAAGTCTTCGTGCTGTAAAAGTTCGTCCATCATTCTAACAACTAAATCTAAACCTTTTGCAGCAACAAGGCGCGTAACCATTGAAACAACAGGAACTTTTCTATTTTGCGGCAAGCCCAAAATTTCTTGCAGTTTAATTTTGTTATCGCCCTTGCGTTCAAAAGCGTTAAAGGCGTCCGAACTGTCATATTGCACGAAGAGATTTTTATCGGTTGCAGGGTTATAAACGTCATAGTCGATACCGTTTACAATGCCGTACAAATCGTCTTTGCGGGCACGGAGCAAGCCGTCAAGGTGTTCGCCGAAATATTCATATTGAATTTCTTGAGCGTAAGTTTTGCTGACGGTTGAAACGTAATCTGCGTAGATAATGCCGCCCTTCATAAAGTTTACCGCGTCATAAAATTCCAAGTCGCCGTTGTTGAAATATTTCCAATCGAGCCCCAAAACGTCGCCCATAACGTCCTTCGGGAAAACGCCTTGATATTTCAAATTATGAATTGTGTACAGTGTTTTAATATTGGCGTAGCGTTCATCGCCCATATGTTCGAGTTTCAAGAAAACGGGAACAAGTGCGCTTTGCCAATCGTTGCAGTTGATAACGTCGGGGAAAAAGTCAATAGCCGGCAAGCAGTTAAGAATTGCGCGGCAGAAGAAAGAAAATCTTTCTGCGTCGTCGTCGTAGCCGTAAAGCCCTTCACGGTAATAATATTCTTCGTTATCTACAAAATAGAAAGTCAAGCCGTCAATTTCGTATTTATCGATACCGACATATTTTGTACGCCACGATACGGGAATTGTACCGTCGTAAACGTGTTCCATTTTGTTGCGAAATTCTTCCTTGATTTTGCCAAATTTCGGCATAATAACGCGCACGTCAACGCCTTGTTGCTTGAGAGCTTTTGGCAGGGAGCCTGCAACGTCAGCCAAGCCGCCCGTTTTTACGAACGGATTAGCTTCAGATGCTACGTAAAGAACTTTCATATTAATATCCCTCCGTGAAAAAATTTTTAGTTAAGCCGAATTTTTTTCGACAATGAAATTTCAAAAATTAACAAGCGGCGCGTTTATTGGGTTCTTCGCCGACAGCAAATTTTCTAGTTTTGCCCGCCTCACGTTTAAAGCGGGAAAAATCTTTTTGCGCTTCGGTTAATTTTGGACGCCCGCGTCTTTTTTTAGTTTCGTTGCTTAATTTTAATTCATTTTCTTCAGTAAAGTCAATCGAAGTTAAAACATTTCCCGCTTGAATAGTTTTGATTGACGAAATAAAATGCATTGAATCAAGCCCCAAAGAATCAATTACTTTTGCCGGCATCTTCGCGTTTATGTTTAAGGTAGATAGTAGCAAGCGGCGGGACGCGAATTTCAATCGACTGTGCGCGGTTATGCCAAGCAACATCTTGAGCCCAAAGGTCGCCTTCATTTTTTACGCCGCTGCCGCCGAATTCTTCATTGTCGGAATTGAAAACTTCGACGTACGCGCCCTTGTCGGGGACGCCGATTCTGTAGCCGATACGAACTTCAGGCGTAAAGTTGCAAACTGCAATAATATAATCTTCGCTGTCTTTCGCCTTGCGAATGAATGAAACAACGCTGTTATCGTTATCGTTCGGGTCAATCCATTGGAAGCCATTCCAGTCAAAATCAATCTGCCAAAAAGCTTTATTGTCGCAGTAGAATTTATTCAATGCCTGCGAATATTTTTGCATTTGAGTATGTTTTTCGTACTGTTCGACTAAGTGCCAATCCAAGCTGTCATTTTCATTCCATTCAATGAATTGTCCGTATTCGCCGCCCATAAACAAAAGTTTCTTGCCGGGATGAGCCATCCAATAACCGAAGAATCCGCGCAGCCCTGCAAATTTCTGCCAATAATCGCCCGGCATTTTTTCAATCAAAGAGCATTTGCCGTGAACAACTTCATCATGACTAAGCGGCAAGATAAAGTTTTCTGAAAAAGCGTACATAAACGAGAAAGTAACTTTGTCATGGTTCCATTTTCTGTAAATCGGATCAAGGCTGACATATTTGAGCATATCGTTCATCCAGCCCATATTCCATTTGTAGTTGAAACCGAGCCCGCCCATATAAACAGGCTTTGAAATTAAAGGCCAATCAGTGGATTCTTCAGCCATCATTAAGGCGTTGGGGTGATATTTGAAAACTGCCTCGTTAAGGTTTTTAATAAATTCAATAGCTTCAAGGTTGCCTGTATCGCCGTATTTATTGGGCGTCCATTCGCCTTCTTCGCGCCCAAAATTCAGGTACAGCATATTTGCAACGCCGTCAATTCTCAAGCCGTCAATATGATATTCTTCAAACCAGAAAAGCGCGTTGGAAATTAAAAAGCTGTGAACTTCTGTGCGCCCGTAGTCAAAATTGATTGTACCCCAGCCCTTGTTGTCTGCAAGTTGCGGGTTATCGGATTCATAAAGGTTAGTACCGTCGAATTCGCGCAGACCTTCATTATTTTTGCAGAAATGACCGGGTACCCAGTCCATAATGACGCCTATACCGTTTTTGTGCGCGGTTTCAATGAAATAACGGAAATCATCAGGCTCGCCGTAACGGCTGGTTGCCGCGTAGTAGCCCGTTGTTTGATAGCCCCATGAACCGTCGAAGGGGTGTTCCGTCATCGGCATAAATTCAATATGGGTATAGTTCATTTTCTTGACGTAGGGAATTAAACGCTCGGCAAGTTCGCGGTACGATAAATAAACGTCGTCAACGTCACTGTTGCCGCGCCCTTTACGTTGCCAAGAGCCCGCGTGCACTTCATAAATTAACATTGGGCGGCTATAGGAAGATTCTTTGGATTTAGCTTCCATATATTCGCCGTCGCCCCATTGATAATTTTCCATATTGTAAAGACGGGAAGCGGTATTAGGTTTTCTTTCGCAGAAGAAGCCGTAAGGATCCGCTTTTAAAATGTGCGGACCGCCCCATTGCGGCTCAATGGCGTATTTGTATTTATCGCCCTGTTTCAAGCCTTCAATAAAAATTTCCCAAGTTTCGCCGTCGCCGAGACGAATCATTTTATGAACGCGCGTATCCCAATTATTGAAATCGCCGACAACGCTTACAGATTTAGCATTTTTCGCCCAAACGGCAAAGCGAACGCCCTTTTTGCCTTCGTGTTCGATAAAGTGCGCGCCGAGCATTTCGTAAGCGTGAAAATTTGTTCCTTGATGGAATAAATATAAATCATATTCGCTGAGTGCGGAAGTTTTCACAGAGTTAATCCTCCTTTGGTATGTGTTAGGAAAATTTTTACAATTCCCTAATTACTGGATTTTGCAGGGTACGATGCTCCAAATATCGTCCGCGTATTCGTCAATGGTTCTGTCAGACGAGAAACGCGCCGAATTTGCAATATTAACGGCGGCGGAGCGGAGCCAGCCGATTCTGTCTTGATAACGCGCGTAAATTTCGCTGTGCGCGTCAATGTAGGCGTTGAAGTCTTTCAAAATGAAAAATTCGTCGCCGCCTTGAATAAGATAATCGCGCAGGGATTGGAAATTCCCGTACGTGCCGTCAGTCAATTTGTTGACAACGATTTTAACATTGTTGTTATTGTTGTATTCGTTCCAAGCTGAATATTCGCCTGTTTCATAGTAGCGAAGAACTTCGCCCGCCTTCAAGCCGAAAATAACAATATTATCGTCGCCTACAGCTTCCCTAATTTCAACGTTTGCGCCGTCAAGCGTTCCTAAAGTAATTGCGCCGTTCATCATAAATTTCATATTGCCTGTACCTGACGCTTCTTTTGACGCGGTAGAAATTTGCTCTGAAACATCGGCGGCGGGGTAAACAATTTCGCCAATCGACACGCCGAAATTTTCAATGAAGACAACTTTTAACTTGCCTTTAATCGACGGGTCATTATTGACTTTCGCGGCAACCGCCAAAATTAATCTGATAGTTTCTTTAGCAATAAAATAACCGGGCGCGGCTTTTCCGCCGAAGAAATAAGTTGTTGCGGGCGGATTGTAGCTCGGGTCATTCTTCAATTTTTCGTACTGCCAAATAATATGCAAAATGTTCATTAATTGGCGTTTGTAGGAGTGAATACGTTTAACTTGAATATCAAAAAGTGTATCGGGGTCAACGTCAATATCATTATGTTTTTTAACGTAATTTGCAAGTGCAACTTTGCGCAGGTGTTTAATTCTGCCGAGTTCTTCCAAAACCAATCTGTCATCAACCGCCTCATTAAGCAAGTCAAGCTGTTCGGGGTGTCTGTGCCAAATTCGACTTCCAATAGTATTATCAATCAAATTTGCAAGTTCGGGATTTGCGCCCATTAACCAGCGGCGGTGCGTAATACCGTTAGTTTTGTTGTTGAACATACGCGGCCAATATTCGTAAAAGTCATGCAAAGTTGTTGACTTCAAAATTTCAGAATGTATTCTTGCAACGCCGTTTACAGAATGTGAACCGACAATAGCAAGACGCGCCATATGAACTTCGCCGTTTTCAATAATCGACATTGCGCGGAGTTTATCAACATTGCCGGGATAACGCGCCTTGACGTATTCGACGTGGCGGCGGTTGATTTCTTCAATAATCATATAAATTCGCGGCAAGAGCGGCTTGAACATATCGACAGGCCAACGCTCCAACGCTTCAGGCATAATTGTATGATTGGTATAAGCCATTGTATTTCTTGTGATAACCCAAGCTTCATTCCATTCCAAATTATACTCATCAACCAAAAGGCGCATCAATTCTGCAACGCATAACGCGGGGTGCGTGTCGTTAATGTGAATAGCAATTTTTTTGTCAAATTCACGAATATTAAAACCTGAGCGTACGAAATGACGGACGATAGATTGAACGCCTGCAGAAACCATAAAGTATTCTTGAATCAAGCGCATTCTGCGCCCTTCATGCGAACTGTCATCGGGATAAAGATATTGCGTGATACTTTCAACAAAATTTCTGTAGTCATTTTTAGCTTTTAATTGTTCGTGCGTCAACATTCCGTAATCAGAAAAATCGCGGTTTACTTCAGCATTCCAAAGGCGCAAAGTGTTTACTGTTTTGTTGTGATAGCCGACAATCGGCACATCGTAGGGAACAGCCATAACAACCATAGCGTCTTCGTGAACAAGTTTCAAAGAGCCGTCGCCCTGTTCTTTCATGTAGGCGTTGCCGTTGAATTTTACGTTAATAGATTTATCCGGTTTGCGGTATTCCCAAGCAAAACCGTCGCGGAGCCAATTATCGGGAATTTCAACCTGTTGCCCGCGCATAATTTTTTGTTCAAAAAGCCCGTACTGATAACGAATACTGCAACCATGACCCGGCAAACGGTGCGCTGCCAATGAATCAATAAAACAAGCGGCAAGTCTTCCCAAGCCGCCGTTGCCCAATCCTGCGTCAGGTTCTTCTTCAATGGCGTCATCCAAATTTAAATTCAAATCTTCCATAACTTCCCTAAAAGCTTCATCGATACCGAGATTGATTAAATTGGATTTTAAAAGACGCCCCATCAAAAATTCAATGGAGAAATAATAAACCTGTTTAACTTGCCTATCCATATAGGCTTTGTTGGTTTTAATCCAGTTTTCAGAAATAATTTGTTTAGCTACAGCTGCAACGGTTTTATAAATATCGTTCATCGGCAGTTCGGAAATATCGCGCCCGAACATAATATGAGCCGAGCTGATAAAACGATTTTTCAGATTTTCTTTAAGTTTCTCATATTCCTTGCTGACTGCGGCTTTTTTGTCAATTTCTTTTGCCAAACAGAAACCCTCCTTAAAAAATTTATTTCGCCGCACAATGTGAGGAAGAGAATAATAATGCGAGCGATTTTAAAAAATCATAAAAAGTGGCGAATTTCCACAGCCGAGCCAAATTATTTCTCGTCGGTAAAAATCCGCCGCCTTTCATTTTCATATAGAATTACTCAACAACATTTTGGTTGAGATTAAAAATTTTTCAGATTAAACGCGAGCATTCTTTGTGATGATGTAAGGGAAAGCTTCAACGCCTTTTAACCAGCGGTTCTTTGTAATCATAACATTTTTATCACAAATAATATTTTCGACGCGTGCGCCTTCTTCGACTTGGCAACGTTGCATTAAGATACAATCTTTGACAACTGCGCCCTTTTCGACTTTGACGCCTCTGAAAATAATTGAATTTTCGACTCTGCCGCGAATTATGCAACCGTTGGCAATGAGTGAATTTTTAACTTCAGCAGTATCTTTGTATTGAACGGGAACTTCATCCTTAACTTTTGTGAAAATCGGGCGTTCTTTGTTCATAAAGAGTTCAGCCCAAATTTCGGGGTTAAGGCAATCGCGGTTAGCTTTGTAGTAAGCTTCGGTTGAATTGATACGCGCAACGTAGCCTTTGTGTTCGTAGGCAGAAATTTTTTGTTCTTGGGCGTGTCTCATAATACCGTCAATCAAGAAATCTTGTCCGCCGCGTTCATAGGTGGAGCGAACGATATAAGCGAAAGTAGGAACGGGCATAAGGTACGCGCTTAAAACTGCTTTATGCCCTTTTTTAACGCCGTTAGTTTCTGCAAGGTCAGTAACAACGCCGTTTGTACTTGTTTCAATGACAACTGTTTTGCCAGGTTTATCAACGTCAACAGTTTTATAAATCATTGTAATATCTGCGCCGCTTTTTTTGTGAAAGTCAAGGACTTCTTTAAAATCGATATTGTAAACGTAGCTGCCGTTGACGAAGAGTACATATTTTTTATCGCTTAATTCTGCGAAGTCAAGGTTGGCGTAAATATCTTTCAAATCGCCTTTTCTTGCGTCAGTGCCGGGCAAAGCTGCGGGCAGGTAGGTTAAGCCGTCGCGGCGGCGTGCCAAATCCCAATCTTTACCGGAGCGGATATGGTCAAGAATTGCGCGGGAATAATCGGGCAACATAAGCCCTACGCTGTTAATTCCCGAATTAATCATATTTGACAGAGAGAAGTCAACGACGCGATAACGTCCCGCAAACGGCAGAGCCTCTACCGCACGAGTTGCCGCGAGCTCTCTGATTAAGTCATTACTTTCTTGAAGATTTACAATCCCCACTACTGTTTTCAATGCAGAGCACCTCCTGTTTTTTTAGGGAAGAGTGGAAAGGGAATAGGGAAAAGTCCCATTTTTCCATTAACCGACAACTTCATTTTCAGCTACAACGGAAATTTCGCCTTCTTTGCCTTCGACTTTGGCATTGGCTTTAATGGTAACGTCCTGTGCGAGAATAGCATAATTGACAATCGCGCCGTCTTCGATAACCGTACCCGGGAAGATAACAGAATTTGTAACTTTTGCGCCTTTGCCGACGGTTGCGCCCGGGAAAATTACGGAATGTTCAACTTCGCCGAGAATCTTTGCGCCTTCGCTGATCATTGCGCGTTTAACGCTTGCATCGGGTCCTACATAGTGCGGCGGCATTGAGGGATTTGAAGAATAAATTTTCCAATCGCCGTTGAGTTCAAAAGGCGGAGTATCTTCCAACAAATCCATATTCGCAAGCCAAAGGCTTTCAATCGTTCCGACGTCTTTCCAGTAGCCGTCAAAAGCATAAGAAAACATTCTTGCGCCGTCATTTAACATTTTCGGAATTAAATCGTTGCCGAAATCGTGGCTTGAATTTTCATTTTCGCCGTCTTCGAGTAAATATTTTTTCAAGAATGAAGTTGTAAAAATATAAATACCCATTGACGCCAAATTGGATTTAGGTTCTTTCGGTTTTTCCTGAAATTCTACAATGCGCCCTGTTTCTTTGTCAGTAGCCATAATACCGAAACGCGGAGCTTCTTCCCAAGGAACTTCAAAAACGCCAATGGTAACATCTGCATTGTTGTTTTTGTGCGCTTCAAGCATCCAAGCATAATTCATTGTGTAAATATGGTCGCCTGAAAGAATAATGATATACTCGGGGTCAACCAAATCAATGAAATTTAAATTTTGGTAAACTGCATCAGCGGTGCCGCGATACCAATCGCCGCCTTTTTCACGTGCATAGGGCGGAAGTACGAATAAGCCGCCACCTGTACGATCCAAATCCCAAGAAGTGCCCGAGCCGAGATAACTGTGAAGTTCAAACGGTTTATACTGCGTGGCAATACCAACTTTGTTAATCCCGGAATTTACGCAGTTGGAGAGCGGAAAATCGATAATGCGATATTTGCCGCCGAAAGGAACAGCAGGTTTTGCAACGGTTTTCGTCAACGCTTTTAATCTGGAACCCTGCCCGCCGGCGAGGATCATTCCCAGACATTCAGTTTTTCTCATGAAAAAAAACCTCCTCGTTACTAAGAATACACTTTTCAACGTACTGCAACGCTGAATTTGACTTTGTTTTGAGTTTCAATTTCTACGCACAATTTAAAATTCCTGCCGAAAATTTCAGAAAAAACTTTTTTTAATTTCTGAAAATAAGCGGGAAGTAGTGAGATAGGGGGATAGTAAAAACTATAACACTACACCGCTAACACACTATCACACTAAAATTAATTCCTGCTTGAAATTATCGCCTCTTCTGTATAAAATATTCAAAAAATTTAAATTTGGAAGGGACGGGGAATTTTTTTGGATACTCTATTTTTTGCGGCACTTGCGCCAATAATATGGCTGATAATTGCACTAATCGGCTTGAAATTGCCGGCGTTTCAAGCTTGCACGGGCGCACTCATCATTTCATTATTAATAGCAATAAACTTTTTCGGTATGACTTATCAAGACACATTCACGGCGGCACTCGAAGGCGCAACAATGGCTGTTTGGCCAATTATTTGGGTTATCATTTCGGCAATTTTTACTTACAACTTGTCTGTTTTTACAAAGGGAATGGACACTATTAAAGAAATGTTAAATTCCGTAAGTACCGACCAGCGCGTTATTGTTTTGTTAATTGCGTGGGGATTCGGCGGCTTTTTGGAATGTATGTCGGGATTCGGTACAGCAGTTGCTATTGGCGCGTCAATGCTTGCAAGTATCGGTATTAATCCTATTGCTGCAATTTCAGTTTGTTTGTTGGCAAATGCAATGCAGTCTTCGTACGGTTCAATAGGCTTGCCGCTTACGACGCTTGCACAATTAACGGGCTTTGAGGGCGCGCAAATTGCAACTTTTGCAACAGTTCAACTTGCTCCGTTGGTACTTATCATGCCGTTTTTAATGATTGTAACTTTTGGACAATCTTTAAAAGCTTTAAAAGGCGTAGTTGCAGTTTGTTTGGTTGCGGGCTTAGGCTTTTTGGTTCCTGCTATTGGCGCGGGATATTTTATGGGCGCGGGACTTGCAGGCGTTGCGGGTGCAATTTTTTCAATGAGTTTAATTATCGTGTACGCAAAATTTTTCCCCGTCAAAGATCCCGAATATCAAATTCAATCTGTCGCAGAAGAAACAAAAATTTCTTTTGATAAAGGTTTAAAAGCGTGGCTGCCTTTCATTTTGATTTTTGTATTTTTGATTTTAACTTCAAAACTTGTACCGCCCGTCAATGAATTTTTGAGCCAAGCAAAAACTTCCATTGCAATTTACACGGGCGAAGGCGCGGGGCTTTATACTTTTGTTTGGATTGTTACGCCGGGTACTTTGATAATGACGGCGGCTGTAATTTCAGGATTTGTACAAGGTGCAACGGTTAATGATATGCTCAGCGTTTTGAGCAGAACAATTAAAACTATGATACCGACTTTTATTACAATGATAACGATTATTGCAACTGCGCGCGTTATGGGCTATAGCGGAATGATTACGACAATGGCAACAACAACGGTTGCAGCAACGGGAGCTTTTTACCCATTTATTTCGCCGCTTATCGGCGCGGCAGGTTCGTTTATAACAGGATCTGCTACAACAAGCGGCGTTTTGTTCGGTAAATTGCAAGCTGATTCTGCGTTGGCAATAGGCGCAAATGAAATTGGGCAATCTTGGGTTGCGGCGGCTAATGCTGCGGGCGCGTGCGTAGGCAAGCTTATTTCTCCTCAATCAATCGCAATAGGCGTTGCGGCGGTCGGTATTCGCGGCGTCGAAAGTCAAATTATGAATTTCGCCCTGAAAGTTTTCTTGCCGTTCATAATTATTATGGGCTGTATAATTTATTTCGGGTTGCCTGTTGTTGAAAATATGTTATGACGAAATTTATTATTTTTCGGAGTTAATAATATTTTTGAAAATACGGCATTTCTTTTTAAGGATAAAAAAACTTATGACGAAAATATTTTATTTTTCGGCTACTGGAAATTCTCTGTACGTCGCGCAGGTTTTACAAAAAAATTTGAACGGCGCAGAAATTTTTTCACCTAAGACGCGCCGCCGGAAGCCCCTAGCTTTAGCTATGGGGAAGGAAGGCGGCGCACAATTCCTTTCTGTTTGATTTTTTTATATTGGTTTATTATAATTTAAAGTATCGGGGAAACGGTTATGGCGCAAGCTGAAGGCACCCGTTTTTGTCTTAGGACAATCAATGCTGCAAGTTCTTGCGTAAAACTTGCAGGGCTGAAGTCATACAGCCGTACGCGGTGGCTTAGGCTAACTGCAAGCCCCCGCCTTTAGGCGTGGGGTTTATGACTGCCGAAAGAATTACTCAATAAAAATTTTGAAGTCGACGCCGAAAACGTCGGCTTTATTTTTCCGCTGCATTACGGCGGCTTGCCAATTATCGTTGAAGAATTTCTAAAAAATTTGAACTTCAGCAACACGAAATATATTTTTGCAATTTGTACTTGCGGTATTCCGTTTTTAGGAAGAGTTTTTGAAGACTTGCAAAAAATTCTTGTCGAAAAAAATTTAAAACTCAATGCAACGTGGTATGTGCGACTTGTTTCAAATTATCTTCCCTACAGAGACACGGCGGCTGATTGGCGAATTAAACTGCGCTACATTTACGCCGATTGGCAACTGAAAAAAATTTGCGCGGCAGTCGCCGAAAATCAAACTCATTCAAGTTGGGAAATTTTTAAAGACAAATGCCAACAAATGCATGACGAGTGGCAAAAACGTCGCGCCGCTCTTGATGAAAAATTTATTTGCGACGTTGCAAAGTGCGTTAAGTGCGGAATGTGCGAAAAAATTTGCCCCGTCAAAAATATCACGCGCCCGCAAGGTTCGCCCGTCTGGAATCATAATTGCGTTGAATGTTTGGGCTGCCTGCACATTTGCCCGAAAAAAGCGATTGACTTCGGCGAAATTACAAAAGGGCGCAAACGCTACATTAATTGGAATGTTAAGCCGAAAGATTTATTTTAACTGTAGAAATAAAAAAAGCGGCGAGCGTGATGCGAGCCGCCTTTCGCGCAGGACGCGCAGCTATCGTACTTCCGCCCGTCACTAAAGCCGCAGCGCGTACCAATGTTGATGCGTGGGAAAAAGTAGAGGCCCCAAAGGGGGCCGCCTGTTACTACGTGCGTACTTGACCTTAGCGGCCCTGACGGGCGGGAAAAAAAGCACTTTTTCTTTGGTACTTTCTTTTTTTGCTTTGGAAAAAAGAAAGTACATTTAATTTAAATAAATTCAATCTTAAAAAATAAAATCCGCCTTGTTAAAAACTTAAAAAATTGACATTGAATTTTCGATATTATAAAATTTCGACGTATTGTAAAAGAAAGAAGGTAAAATTTTAAACCTATGCAAAATTATAAAAAATACTCAAAAGGTTACTTTATGCCGCCTGAAATTGATTTGAGTTGGGCAAAAAAAGAATATCCCGACCACGCGCCCATTTGGTGCAGCGTAGACCTGCGCGACGGCAACCAATCTTTAATAATCCCTATGAGTCTTGACGAAAAAATAGAATTTTATAAAACACTCGTAAAAATTGGCTTTAAAGAAATTGAAGTTGGTTTTCCCGCCGCCTCCGATACCGAATACGCGCTCCTTCGCAAACTCATTGAAGAAAATTTAATCCCCGATGATGTTACTGTTCAAGTTTTGACGCAAGCAAGAGAACATATTATCAAAAAAACTTTCGAGGCGTTGAAGGGCGCAAAAAATGCTATCGTTCACGTTTATAACTCAACTTCCCTTGCTCAACGCGAACAGGTTTTCAGAATGTCCAAAGACGAAATTAAACAAATTGCAGTTGACGGCGCAAAACTTTTATTGGAACTTACAGAAAAAGCCGGCGCAAATTACCGCTTTGAATATTCGCCCGAAAGTTTCACGGGCACTGAACCCGAATACGCCCTCGAAGTTTGCAACGCTGTTCTTGACGTTTGGCAACCCGTCCTTGACAGAAAACCAATTATTAATATCCCCGTAACTGTTGAAATGTCAATGCCCCACGTTTACGCAATGCAAGTTGCTTACATTAACAAAAATCTTAAATACCGTGATAAAGTTGTTTTGAGTTTGCACCCGCACAACGACAGAGGCTGCGGCGTTGCTGATTCTGAATTGGGACTTTTGGCGGGCGCAGACAGAATTGAAGGTACACTTTTCGGCAACGGCGAACGTACAGGCAATGTTGACATTGTTACTCTTGCAATGAATATGTTTGCACTCGGCGTCAATCCCAATTTAGATTTTTCAAATATGCCCGCGCTTGTCGAAATTTACGAACGTGTTACAAGAATGCACGTACACGACAGGCAACCCTACGCAGGCGCACTTGTTTTCACTGCGTTTAGCGGCTCCCATCAAGACGCCATTGCTAAAGGTATGCATTGGCGCGAGGAAAAAAATCCCGAACGCTGGACTGTTCCATATTTGCCGATTGACCCGCACGACGTCGGAAGAGAATATGACGGCGACGTTATCAGAATAAATTCTCAAAGCGGCAAAGGCGGCGTCGGTTTCATTATGGAACAAAGATACGGCGTCGATATGCCTAAAAAAATGCGTGAAGACTTCGGCTACTGCGTTAAAGGCGTTTCCGATAAAAAACATAAAGAACTTTTGCCCGACGAAATTTATCAGATTTTTATTAACGAATACGTGAACGTTGAAAAGCCCTATAAACTTTTGGAATTTCAACTTAAAAAAGAACCGGGCGGTACGCGCAGCGGCAGTGTCGATTTGGAAATTAACGGGCAACACGTTACCTACAGCGCACGCGGCAACGGCAGACTTGACGCCGTTTCAAATGCTATGCAGAAAAATTTAAATATTTCCTACAGCAACGTTACCTATAGCGAACACGCGCTCGAAATCGGACAATCTGCGCGCGCCATTGCCTATATCAGCATTACCGCAAATGACGGCAAAATTTATTGGGGCGCGGGTATGGACACTGATATAATTACCGCCTCAATTCTTGCTTTAATTTCGGCAATTAACAGAATGGTTGCAGGCAAATAATTTTTGGGGCGCAGAGCAAACGCTCATATTCGTCGCCTTTGCAGGACACTGACATTATTACCGCGTCAATTCTTGCTTTAATTTCGGCTATTAACAGAATGGTTGCAGGCAAATAATTTTTGGGGCGCAGAGCAAACGCTCCTATTCGTCGCCTTTGCAGGACACTGACATTATTACCGCGTCAATTCTTGCATTAATTTCGGCGATTAACAGAATGGTTGCAGGCAAATAATTTTTGGGGCGCAGAGTAAACGCTCCTATTCGTCGCCTTTGCAGGACACTGACATTATTACCGCGTCGATTCTTGCTTTAATTTCGGCAATTAACAGGATGGTTGATTCTAAAGACTAAAGACTAGTGAATAGAGGAATAAAAAAACCGCCCGTCACTAAGCCGCAGCCTTGCCTTTTGTTGGAGCGTAGGAAAAAGTTGGCGTCCCCCAACGGGGACTCACATTCTACGCGCGTACTTGAACCGAGCGGCCCTGACGGGCGGAAAAAAAGCACTTTTCTTTGGTTCTTTCTTTTTTGCTTCGGAAAAAGAAAGAACATTTAAGATAAATTTTAAAATCTTAAATTTAAAAAATATTTTCAAGAATAAAGAAATGCCGACTTGTTAAAAATTAAAATTTCTATAACGCCGAAAATTTTCCAAGAATTAATAAAATTTATTTAATAAAAAAATTTCCACATTTCCGCCTCAACGGCGGCTTTTATTTTTTTGTGGAATTTTATTTAAGCACTCAAATTTTTTCAACGATATAATTTATTGAAAGAGTTTTTTGTAGTAAATATTTCTGTGTTTTATTGAGGAGATGATGCCTATGATATCGAATGTAAACGCCAAATTTCAGGTTTACGCGGTTCAATTCTCGCCGTAAAAGTTGGAGATAATTTTTTTTAGGTTATTGGTTTTTGTAGGTAACCTTGCCCCTTTTATTTTCCGGAAAATTTCCCCAAGCAGAGGGAAGGGGCATTGCGTTATAATTTTTTGCAAAAAATTAGGATGTTTAAACAGTGTTCTTAATGTAAAGGAATACGTTTCATGGAAGAGGTGCTTTATCATGACAAAGGAAATGAATTTAATTTTTAATCTTCAACTTTTTGCGGGTGCTAAAGTAGGTGGTACTTATCTCGGTACTGCGTCAGTTGACAATGTTAACATCAGTGTTAATAGCAGCGGTGCTAATGGTACTATTGAAGCTTATAATGGCACTACAAAGATAGATTACAAAAAGAAATCTACCGATGAAACCGTCTACACATTAAGTGCCTTCAATGCAGGCGGCGGCGCAGATACTATTTCAGTTGGTAGCGGTGTTGAAAATATCACAATCGCAGGCGGCGGCGGCGCGGACTACATTAAAAATTCAAGTGGCAAAGCTAATTTTTACAGCGTCGGCTCGGGACAAGGCAACGATACTATTGACGGTTGGACAGATAGCGATACCCTTATTATTAATGCCGCTAATATTACAAGCTCCCTTATGTCATCTGACGGCAAAGACTTAATCTTTGAATATACAAATTCAGAGGGTAAATCAAAAGGTTCTGTTCGTCTTAAGGGTGTTGGCAATGGTGTTCAAGCTTCTGACAGTAAGCAAATAACACTTGTTTTTAGTGATACAACATTAAATCTTGATTTACCGTTCGCAATGCACGGCACAACCAAAGGCGATGAAATTACAAATGACGATTATGTCGGTTCAGCAAGCAAAGCTTTTACAATCGACGGCGGCGCAGGCAACGATTCTATTTCAAATAGTAAAGACTATGTTTCAATCGTCGGCGGCGCAGGCAATGACGTTGTTACTGTTGGCGGCTCAGCAAAAACTACAGGCGTTACCGTTAAAGGCGGCGCAGGCAACGATTCTATTTATTTTACAGGAGCAGATACTGTCGGCGGGCATGTTATACAGTTTGATGTTGCAGCTGACGGCAAAGACGTTATCTTTGGCATTGGCTCCGATGATACAGTTACTCTTACGAGTAACGGCAGTACATTCAATTTTGACGCAGCAAACCTTAAAGTCGACCAATACGGAAACGTCATTCTCAGTATTAACAGCTCCCATCAAATCACATTAAAAGACGGCGTTACCTTATTAGGCGGAGAAGAATTAACTATCAATGGTAATCCAGTTAAAATCCCCAAAAAATGGGTCGGCACAACCGGCGCAAATACATTATATGCCGACACTAAATATGACGGCTACTCGCTTTCTGCTGACGCAGGTGCTGACAGCATTACTATTTCAGGGTCTGCAATTTATGCTGACGCAGGTACAGGCAACGACAGAATCGTACTTACAAGAACTACAGCTGCTGCAGATGCTGTTACCATTAACGGCAGCGACGGCAACGATTATATCGATGCAACAGGGGATACGGTCAACGGTCATATTTATCAATTCGACAATGCTGACGGTAAAGATTCCATTTTAGGCTTCAACGAAAGTGATACAATCTTAATTACCAACACCTCTGGTGATGTTACCGGTGTTTTTGAGAATGGTAATTTTGTTATCAAGAACGGCGACTATACCCAAATCGTCCTTGAAGACTACAAAGGCGGCGGCAAAATTAATTTCTTGCTCAAAACAGCTGAAGGCTATGAGACAATCTACTCCTCCAGAATTGGAGATGGCTTTACAGCTTACACTACTAGCGGAGGCAAGGAAGGAACAGTTGATTTAACAACCTATACTGGCAGCGATGCATATTATCGCATTAAAAAAGGCAGTCAAGGTGACAACAAATCCAACGAAATTACAATTGGTCACACTGATAACGATTTTGTAATTGACGCACGCGAAGGCAACGATAAAATCACTGTTCAAGGCGCAGACAATGTTTCAATCAGCGCGGGCGTAGGCAACGATTCTATCTACGTTATTAAATATACTGAAAGCTCTCAAGATACCTACAGCGCAAATATGACAATCAACGGCGGCACAGGCAATGACCTTATCGTTGTTGAAACTGTCGCTTCAGGCAGTCCCAATCCTACAGGCGCAGATCCTAAAGCTTATCCAAAAATTTATGAATTCACTCCCGGCGACGGCACAGATTCTATTATTGGCTTCGGCGAATATGACACAATTAAAATTCTCGGTGATGGTACAGTAACTGCCGTTTCAGTCGATGCAAACAACAAAGACGCCGTTGTTATTTATAAAGACAATTCCAATGCAAGCGGCAAGATTATCCTTAAAGACTACGCAAGCAAGCTTTATGAATTTGCCGGCGATGTAAATATTATTGACGACGTTATTGACGCCGAAGGGTCAAGGTCAAAGACTAAGGAACTTCCCAAAATTTTAAAAGGTACAACAGGTTCGGATAGCATTAACACCGGAAATGTTTCTATTTTTGGTGGTAAATCTATCAGTGAAGGTTACAAAGTTTCACTCGGCTCAGGCAACGATACAGTTACAAACGCAGTTTCATCAGTTACATTAAATGGCGACGGCGGCGACGATTATATCAGCACAGGCGGTAAGGATGTTTCTATCAACGGCGGCGCGGGCAAAGATAAAATCACTTTGCAAAGCGGCGCAGAAAATGCTTACATTGTCGCAGGCACAGGCAACGATTCTATTTACGGCAACACCAACGGCGGTCATACCTATGAATTTGCAAGCGGACAAGGCACAAACTACATTGTAAACTTCAACCCCGCCAACGATACTATTTACTCATCAGAAGAAATTACTGCCGTTGAACCTACCGCAGACGGCTATAAACTTACCATAGGTACAACTATTATTTATCTTAGAGGCGCATTAGCTCCCGGTGCTTCCGCAGGTTCTGAAAATGTTAAAGATTATCAGCTCCTTGAAGGTTCCGCAATAATAAAAACACGTAGCAGTGGTACTGACTCTGATGTCAGTGTTGCAAGAATAATTAAAGGCACAACAGGTAAAGATACTATCGAAAATATAATTAACGGCAGCCATTTAGATGTTGACGGATACACTATCAACGCAGACAACGGCAACGACGTTATTTATAACAGCGGCTCCAATGTTTCAATTAATGCAGGCGCAGGCAACGATACTATTTTCCTTATGACAGATGAAACTAATTCTGTTAATTCCAAAGCTTCCACAGTTTACGCGGGCGCAGGCAACGATTTAATTATCGGCAACGGCGAAGGTCACGTTTATCAATATTCAGGCGGCAAAGATTCTATCTACGGCTTCAGTGCTCAAGATACTCTTGAATTCGGCGAAGCGTATAAACAATCAGTTACCAATGACGGTTTATTGATTGTAAGTCAGACCGATACCTCAAAGTATGTTTTGCTCAAAGGCGAGGCTGCAGATCCTTCTGAAAACTCAACTTCTGCCGGCGATTACGCTTCACTTGAAGCCGGTACCAAAATTAATATCAAAGGTTCAGGGGCTACGGTTGTAACAGATTATGTAGAGGCAAAATATCTCGGCACCAACGCAAGTGAAACTGTAGCAATTGATATCAGCTCCAAAGAACTTGCTGGTAATTATACAATTGACGCAATGGGCGGCGATGATACTATCACCAGCAACGGCGATAAAGTTTATGTCAGCGCGGGCGTAGGTAACGACCAAATTACAATTGAAGACGGCACTCAAGTTACTGTTAACCCGGGCAAAGGCGAGGATACTATCAGAATTACCGATAAAAAAGAAACAGGACACGTATTCGAAATTGCAAAAGGTGACGGCGTAAATATTATCAGCGGTATTAATTCCAATGATACAATCAAAATTACAACCGCAAATGCTTCTATCTTAACTGCAAAATTTGACAGCGACGCATCATTGGCTGATTTGGAAACGCAGGATAATTATTTTGTTATTACTCTTGATGACAAGAAAACTAAAATTAAACTTTTGGGAGCGGAAAAAGGTACTAGCGGTCATTACGAAACTCTCAAAAATAAAAGTTTCTACATTTCATTAACTTTAACTGACGGTAGAAATGAAACAGTTGAAACATACAACTACAACGTTCCCAATGTATTGAGAGTAGATAGTGCTACATCTATCGATCCAACTACAATTCAAACACTTGATTCCGATGTTTCCACTTTTGAAATTTACGGCGACAAATACAACAATACAATCTCAAACAACGGAGCCGATAATGTATTGATTTCACTCGGCGCAGGTAACGATTCAATCACTATCACAAGCGGCGAAAACAACACAATCAACCCCGGCGCAGGCAAAGATTATGTAACACTTACAACCAGCGGACATATTTACGAATACTACAACAATGACGGCGACGATACAATTGTCGGCTGGACTTCAGACGATACACTCATGGTTTACGGCGCAACTTCGATTGCTTCATTAATCAGCAGCATTAACAACGGCAACGGCGTCGGCAAAGACTTCCAACTCAAAATCGGCAATAACAAAATTACTTTCGTTAATACAGATCCCGATACTGTCATTAATTTGGAAAACAAAAATACTGCAGCTATGATTGGTACATTGGGTACTGCATTGGGTACTACTGCTAATGACATTGCATCAGGTACAACCGTAGCTATCAGCATTCCGAAACTTATTCAAGGTACAAGCGGTGCCAATGAATTGACAAATGACAGAGACGAATACACTATTAGTGCCGACAAAGGTAACGATTCAATTAATACAAGCGGCAATAAGGTATCAGTCGACGCAGGCGTAGGCAACGATGTAATTACTATCGCTTCCGGCGAAAATATAACTGTCACTGCAGGCAACAACAACGATACGGTTTACGTAAACTACGGCAGTAATAATGCTTATATCGACGGCGGCGACGGTAAAGATGTTATCGTTATCGGCGATAATGTTACCGGTGTAAGTGTTGAAGGCGGCGTAGGCGACGATTTAATTATTGGCAACAACGCAGAAAATGTTTACTACTACAACAACGGCGACGGAAAAGATTCTATCTACGGCTTTACTGAAGATGATAAGATTGTACTTGGCGCAGGTCTCACAATTTATTCTGTATCAGGAAATGACGACAACAATGTTAAAGCTGAAGTTACCGATAACGGCTTGGTATTCTCAATTTATCAAACTGTTGCAAGCGGTTCTTATACAGAAGTCGGCAAATTGACATTAAAAGGAGAAAGAAACAACGGCTCAGCCGAAGGCTCTACTGTTGCAAGTGCTTATGGTGTTGTTACGGGCGGTATTAACTTCAATATTAACGGCTCAGATGTGACATACAAGATTCCAAATAGAAAAGTCGTAACCGCCGCAAATAATAATGTACTTGCAAACTCTGACTCAAATTACCTTATTACAGGTACTTCAAACGCCGATACAATCACAAACACCGCAAATTCTGTAACAATAGACGCACGCGAAGGCAACGATACTATTAAGACAAGCGGCAATAATACAAGCATTAATGCAGGCGTAGGCAATGACACTGTAGAAATTGACGCTTCTGCCGAAAATGTCACTGTTGCATCCGGCGCAGGTAATGACCTCATTATCAGCAACGGTAAAGGCGGCAATGTTTACAGATACACCGGCGGTAAAGATACTATCTACGGCTTCAGCACAGACGATACCCTTATAATCGATCCAAATAACACCACCTCTTATACACCTGAAGTTACTGCTGACGGCTTGTTGATTAAAGTTAAAAACAGTGCTTCCAATTCAATCTTGCTCAAAGGCGCAGGCACTGTCGCAGGTTCTACCAATGCTTCAGATTATGCACTTCTTGACGGCGGAAATTCCTTCCACGTATTGATAAACACTGTAACCAGTAGCGCAGAACAAGCACAATATGTAGATTGCGAGACCACAATTTCAAAATTATTGGTAGGTACAGGTACCGGGGAGGAACTTAACGCTTCTATTGAAGGTTATACGGTTCAAGCTTACGGCGGTGACGATACAATTACCAGCAACGTTGATGGAGCTTTAATCGACGCAGGCGCAGGCAACGATATCGTTACAATCTCCGCAGGCGAAAATGTTACTGTTATTTCCGGCAAAGGCAGTGACTTAATCACCATTACAGATGAAAGCGGCGCAGGTCATCTCTTCCAATTCAAACCTAACGAAGGTACTACAACAATCAAAGGCTTCGGTTCAAATGATTCAATTCATTTTACCGATTCCAACTCAATCAAATCTGCTGAATTTGCAACAGTTGGTGCTGAAGGCGAATACTTCGTTTTGAATCTCGATAACAATACAAAGGTTTATTTGCAAGCTCAAGACGATAAAGCCCCTAACCCCACCAAACTTAGAAAAGATTCATTCTACATTAAATACGCAAATGATACAGTTTTCAGCGAATATAACATTCCCAATACTTACACCATTGGCGGCTCAGATCACAAAGATATCGCAGTAACGGGTCCGGATTTCGAAAAAGCGGCTATTATTGGCGTTGACAGCCTTAACAACGATATTACTGTCGGAGCAGCAGCTGAAGTTTCAGTTTATGCAGCCAAAGGCAATGACACAATCCGCGTTACTTCACAGGCACAAAGTGCAATTATCAATGCAGGCGTCGGCAATGACTACATTACACTTGAAGGCACAGGACACGTTATACAATATGCAAACGGCGACGGCCACGATACTATCGAAGGTTGGAACGAAGACAATATCCTCAGCATTACCTCGGGTGCAGCTGCTACAAGTACTTCTGTCAACAGTGCCGGCGATTATGTACTGAAAATCGGCTCCGGCTCCATTACCTTCAAAGGACTTGCTGCAGATACCAATATTAAAGTTTATAAAGACGGCACAGAAGTTTCAGGCGGTCTTAGTGTCCCCAAAGAATTAATCGGTACAAGCGGCAACGATACATTGCGTAATACTATCGAAGGTTATTTCATTGATGCAAAGAGCGGTAATGACGCAATCATAAGCGGCATTAATGAAGCCGGTACTGATGCACCGGCAGACAACGTAACAATCGACGCAGGCGCAGGACACGATACCATTGCTGTTGCAGGTAACAATGTTTCAATCGAGGCAGGCGCAGGTAAAGATACTGTCGACATTATTTCCGGTACAAATGTAACAATCAATACAGGCGCAGATGTTGACTTTATCACGCTCCGTTCAGGCGTTGTAAATGCTGTTATCAACGCAGGTGCTGCCAATGACACAATTTATACCAACGAAGAAGGCAACATTATTAAATACAACTTAGGCGACGGCAACGATTCTATCTTTGGTTACACTTCTGCAGATTCAATCAAACTCGGCACAGGCGTTAGGGTTGTTGATTATGCAATGACTGACAAAGGCTTTATAGTTACTGTTACGGGCGGAGTACTTACCTTCAAAGGCGGCGCATATGACGCAGCTACAGGCACTTATAAAGACCTCGACGGCGGCACAATCATTAATATTTATGAAAACGGTACCGACAATGCAGCAGATGTAGTAACACCTTTCATTAAATATGTAGATTCTAAGGACCATACAATCGACAATTCTGCCACCAACTATACTGTCAGGGGTTCAAAAACTACCGATACCATCGAAAATACAGCAGATAATGTTACAATTATGGCAGGCGACAAAGCCGATGTTATTATCAGTAAAGCAGGCGACGTTTACATTGCCGGCGAAGCTGGTGCCGATACAATCGATTTGAGAGCATCTGCAAGCAACAACACAATTTACGGCGGCGCAGGCAATGATTCTATCTACGGCAACGATAACGGACATATCTATAAATTCAACGCTTACACTGACGGTAAAGATGTTATTGACAACTTCACTGAAAACGATGTTATCTATTTAGGAAATTTCCAAGATTATTGGGGCAAAAATAAAGAAGGCAAATGGGAAAGTGATAATATCACTGACCTTATCAGCCTTACATTTAACAACGTTGAAAACAAACCTTCCTATAAAGATGTTGTTGTGAAGTTTAAATCTTCTTCCAATTCAATCACTCTTAAAGAACTTGAAGTAGGTACCAAGATTCGTTACAGCTACGATTATGTAGCGACTGTTGGTGGAGTTGCTCAAACACGTACTGCATATATCAATGATTATTGGTCAGTTGATAGAGTATACGAGATGGATGCTAGACCCGTGAACAATACCCTTGAAAGCAATACCATTGTCAGCAAGAACGAAACTCAAGCAGATACAATTATTAATAGCGCAGCATATGTAATAATCGATTCACGCGGCAGCGACGATACCATTCACAATGCTTTAACAGGTATTGAAACTTCAATCAAAGCAGGTGCCGGCAATGATACCATTACTAACGAAGCTGACAGAGTAACTATTAATGCAGGCGACGGCGCAGATATCATTGCAAACGGCGCAGATACCATTGCAAACAGCGCAAGTGCAGTTTTGATTTTCGGCGGCGACGGCGAAGATACTATTAACCTTATCAGCGGCGAAAATGTATCTGTTGAAGGCGGCGCAGGTAATGACTTTATCACAGTTACTTCAGATAAGGTTGTTACACCTTTAATTAAAGCAGGCGCAGGCGACGATATCATTGGTCTCACTATCAGCGGAGCTTCAATCGAAGGCGGCGAAGGCAACGACATTATTAAGAGCGAAAGCGGCGGCAACACTTACATTTACACTGCAGGCGACGGCAACGATATTATTAAATGGCATGAAGGCGACGAACTCAAACTCATTTTGAAGAACAACGAAACTTATACCACTGAATCCGCTGTCAACGGCTACCTCGTTAAAGTTACCACAGCTAACGGCACTACAAATACTATCGCTCTTACCGATTCAATTATCGAAACTCCTGTTACTCTTGGATCAGGAGCAGACACTGTAGTTTCAACTTCTTACAGCTCCGGTAGCCTTCCCGGCGGCGTAATGATTGACATTAAATATTCAAATAACGGAGAAATATTCACGCCTTCTACGCTCAGCGGCTATTCCCCCAACAACATTTTCGTTGCTACAGGCGCAAACACCATTACAGGCGGCATTGCTACTGTCGACAACACAATCACCGCATACGAAGTTGTCAACATTGGCACAGATGCAAAAGTTATCAAAAACAGCGGTACTTATGTAACTATCAATGCAGGCAGCGGCGACGATACAATCGCTAACGACGCCGACAACGTCATTATTAATGGCGGCGCAGGTAAAGACTTCATTATCTTGGGAACCTATGACGAACTTAACGGTACTGTAGATGTAGCCAATCATAACGATGTTTCAATTAATGCAGGCGCAGGCAACGATGTCATTACTTTGGGCGGTTCACAAACTGTTACCTACATGTACAAACTCGGCGACGGCAACGATACCATTTACGGCTACGACGCTGCCAACGACAGAATTTACATTGAAGGCTTCAGTGAAGGCGATTACCAATATTCAATCGACAATGACAATACCTTTATAGTAAATGTAAGCTCGGGTACAACCGTAGGCTCAATCAGACTTGACGGCATTAGAGGTGAAGGCATTAAAGTTGACGGCAGCACCAACAGTGTAACATTCGTTGATGCAGATGGTGCTGAAACTGAAATTATTATCCCGCAACGCGTTACCATTACCGGCGGCGCAGTTACTGATTTGGACAATACTAAGAGTTACGGCTTTGCAGCTCCTACAGTAGCATCTAGCGCGGCAGCTAGCCTTAAGAATGATACTGTTAATGTTACAGACGCAACCAATATTGAAATTAATACCGGCGAAGGCGACGATTCAATTAAACTTAGTAATAATCTTGAAAATGTCTCCATTATCGCAGGCAGAGGCAATGATACTATCGAGGCAAAATCCGGCCACAGCGAAGGTATTATGTATGTATTCGGCAACGGCGACGGCAATAACTTGATTATCAATGCAAGCACAGACGATTCTATCAAGTTCACTGACGGCACATTTACACCTAATTTATCAAATTGCACAACTGAAAGAGATACCCTTAACAACGAAATTTTGGTATTGACTCTCGGAAGTACAAAAGTTTCAATGCGCGGCTTCTATGGCGGCGATACATTTACGCTTATTGACAGAGACAATAATTCGCAGTTAATCACTGTTCCGCGCCTCTTCAAAGGTACCGGTGCAAGCGAAACACTCAGCAACGAAGAAGACGATTACCAAATTTTGGCAATGGGCGGCAACGACCTCATTAAGAATACCGGTCACCGCGCAATTCTTACCGCAGATTCAGGCAACAATACTATCAGAAACGAAGGTACAGATGTAACAATTAACGGCGGCAACGGCAGTGACTTAATCACTAATGAAGGCGGCGATAACGTTTCAATCAGCGGCGGCAACGGCAACGACAGTATCAACCTCAATACCGGCTCAACCGGCTTAACGGTTTACGGCGGCGGCGGCGATGATATTATCGCAAGTAATAATGTAAACGGCGTAATTTATCAAGTTAGCAACGGCAGCGGACGCGACAGTATCAGGGGCTTTGATGCAACAAAAGATAAGATTCAAATTATCGACGATTCCGCCCTTACACCTTTGGGACCGACTTCATTTGATACTTCTAACAAGGCTTTGACACTCAGAATCGGCGGCGCAACTGTTGTACTCCAAGGCACAGGCGTTGAACCAAATGGCGAAATCACGCTTCTTAAAAAAGATGGTACTACAGAAACAGCAACAGTTTTGCAAGTACAATCTGTTGAATCGGGAGCTGTTACACCGGTTGAAGGTAATAAATTCTACGTATTCGGCACCAACGGCAAAGATACCATTAACAATACTGAACACGATTATACTAAAGTATCAATCATGGCAGGCGGAGACGCTGACTCTATTACCAACGAAGGCACATATGCTTCAATCTTTGGCGAAGCAGGCGCAGATACAATCATTAACAGCGGCAGGTACTCTTCAATTTATGGCGGCAATGACAACGATACTATTCACAACACAGGCGCAGACGTTTACATTGCAGGCGACGCAGGCAACGATACCATTACAAATACTGCTAATGATGTAACAATCTGGGGCGGCGGCGGCAACGATTACCTCGATGCTACTAGCAGAACTTCAGGGGCAAAAGTTATTTATGAATTCAGATCCGGCGACGGCACCGATACTATTGCTAACTTTGTAAAGGATACAGACGAACTTTGGTTCAGCGGAATTACATCAGCAGATGCACTTCCTGCCGCAGTTTCAATCAATGCAGGAAGTAACCAATTCTCGATTACTGCTTATAACAATACCAACATTATCGGTTTTGCCAGTGGTGATCTTACAAGCAATTCTGAAATTACAGCTTACTTCGGCGCAAATCATCAAGCAGGCACTATTAAAATTGCTCGCCTCTTGGTCGGTAACGAATATTCCTCAACATTAAATCCTGCAACTTCCGGCAATACTTATCAAAATAGTTCAAATGTAGCTTTGCTGGTACAAGGCGGTAAGAATGTTGAAAACAGTTCAACTTCAACAGACGGTGCAAGTATCCGCGCAACTGACGGCAGTAACTGGTTCCATAATTTAGCAGATATAACAGCGGCTGCAGCTGACGCAGAACAAAAATACACTTACCTTACATTGGCCAACAACGCAGATACAATCATTAACAAAGGTGCTTACGCTATTATTGACGCAGGCGGCGGCAACGATACTATCAGCAACAATAAGGCTAATGTAACGATTACTGCAGGCGCAGGCGATGACACTATTAACAGTACCGGCACCGGCACCGACGGCGGAATTTCAATCAATGCAGGCGACGGCAATGACTTCATTACAATTACAGGCGGTCAAAATACAGTTGTAGCAGGTACCGGCAACGACTACATTACAGCTAAGGATCCTGATGCTGAAGAAGGCAATGTATACTATTTCGCAGGTCTTTCAGGCGAAGGCACCAATACTATTGTGGGATTAACTGACAAAGATACAATTATGGTTAATGCAAATAGCACAAAAGTAAGCACGAATATTTATAAGAGTGGTGAAGGTGGTAAGGATGTTACCATTTTCTTGCAGAGAAACGCTTACAACAGTACCACTATTGTATTGCAAGGATACAATGAAGATGCTAATAACAAATTCAACCTGAAGTTATTAGATACAGCTGCTGAAGATGTGGAAAAAACAGTCCCGGGCGACGCGAGCCCACGTATTGCAGAAGATCCTGTTATGGCACTTGACGATTTGTTTGCAGACGATAACTACATGACCAACGACGCGCAAATTTCCGATATTACCGCAATTACGCAGGATAACTACTCTGCAGGCAATGTTGAAACGTTTGACCTCGAAAATCTTACCAAGAGCAGTTACACTCCAACTGCAACTTACGGCAAAGACGAACAGAAATAACAATATTTAAGAATTAGCGAATGGATTTAGCAAAAACTAAATTCTGAAACTGAAACTTAAAATTCAAGCGACCATCGAAAAATTTTCGGTGGTTGCTTTTTTTTTTGCAAAAAACCTGCGCGAAATATTTTTTTCAACAAAAAAGCCGCCCTTTGGACGGCTTAATATATTTATTCAGAAAAAGTTTCAAAGCGGCGTAGTCTTTAAATTATCCGCTTTTAAATTGATTTTGGAACTTGCTGATAAAATTTTCTGCAACAAAAAAGCCGCCGAGTTTTTCGGCGGCTTAATTTTTTTCTGCAAAATTAAAATCTTCTGCGGCGCGGTCTTTCTTCGACTTCTTCGCCTTCTTTAGGCGTTTTGTTTTTTCGATCGTCAATCATCGGCTTAATTATCAAAACGCCCGCCGCAATTAATAAAATAACGTCCGCGCCAATCATAAAGCTGTACGCGCTGTTAATAGTTTGTTGTGCTAATTGGGCGTCAGCTTGAGTAATATTTTTATCGCGCGTGGCACCGGTGTATTTTTGCCAAACAGCTTCAAACATTGCAACTCTTGAACGTTCATACAGCGGCTTTGAAAGGGCGTTGTATGTATCAACTATCCTTTCGTTGTAATTTATTCTAATCATTGAAACGCCCGTAACAATGACGATTAGCAAAAAAATCCCGGCGACAATATGATTTCTACTCAATTTGAAATTCTTAAACAAAAAAAATCGCCACCTTGCTAAAAATCTTTACTTAAACTATAATTTCAGCATTATTTTAGCAACCGCCCGCGTTTTTGTAAAGGGAGTAGCTTTTATGAGGATTTTTTGGAAATTCAGCCTGTTCTTCGCGCTGATAACAATTTTTGCGTTGTTCATAATTTTTATAGCGGAAGTTACAGACACGATAAAAATTAAGGGCAGAGATATTGCAATAAAGTTTGAAAATGACGGCGAAGATTTAATTTTGAGTTGGACGCCGTTGCCTTATCCCTGCAAGTACAAAATTGAAACTTTCAATGCAACGACGGGGATTTTAAAAAATTCGCCGCGCTATAATTTGTTGACTTCGGCAGAAACTTTTTCAACTAGTTACAAAGTGCCGCGCGCGCCCGTACCGAATTTTTACAGAATATCTGCTTACGGGATTTTCGGCAAAGAAATTTTCAGCACTAAAGAAATTTTCGCCAATCCGAATTTTTCAACGCCGCGCCCCGTGCACATTTTCCATTACACCGAAAAAAATCCCGCAAGTCTTATGCCGTTTTTAGTTTGGCACACTGTACCTAATGCTGTTTGTTACGAATTGGAAATTTTGAGCGCGCCGCCAGAAATTGAAGGCGGTACTGCTCCTTCAAAAAATTATCACTTGTCAAGCACTGCGAAAATTTATACAAACGGTTATCAAGCAGACCTGCGCGAAATTTTTTCCAAGCACAAAAAAATTTATTGGCGGGTACGTGCGCTCGGTTTGCACAAAGAACCTATCGGCGAATTTAGCATTGCGGAATTAATTTGCATTGACGAAAATTTGACGCCGCCGAATTGTCCGCTGATTAATAATTTTGATTTTATCGACTACAAGCCGCAACCGATTTACCCCGCGTACAGTTGGATTCCGATTCACAACGCGCCGCAATATGAAGTTGAACTTTTGAACCACCCGCCGAAAGTTGAAAATGACGTTGAGCCGAGCCCCGACAGTTTATGGCGGCAAAAAACCGAAGACCAATCCAGCTTGTATGACGAATACAGCCGCCCCTTCGCAGGACCTTATTATTGGCGGGTACGCGCACTTGACGCCGAAAATAATCCTATCGGCACTTGGTCTGATTCTGAAAAATTTGTTGTCGAAGATTATACCAAAGGCGTAAACACAGCAATTCTTGGCGACAGCGTGGCGCACGGCGGCGGCGCAGTTTCGTATTCTCCGCGCGCCCTTGAATACGCTTACGCAACTTATATCAATTTCCCCGTACTCAATTTAAGCCGCAGCGGCGATACCGTCAAAACTTCGCTTGAAAGATTTGAGACAGATATTTTGCCTTTCCACCCCAAAAATTTAATTATTTCGACGGGGACTAATTGCCTGCGCGACGCCAGCATTTTGACTGAAGATATTATCAACGATTACAAAAAAATTAATCGCCTTTGCATTGAGAATGACATTCGCCCGATTTTTTTAACGCTTATGCCGATTAATCCAAAAAATATTTACTACATTTTCAAAACTGAAACCGATGAGCATTGGCACAAAAAATTAATTGCGCTAAATAAATTCATAAAGCAACAGGAATTTGTAATTGACATTGAGCCATATTTTTATGACGCGGCGGGCGAAATGTCGGCGGATTTTGCCATTGACGGCTTGCACCCCGATATTCGCGGCAAAATGTTAATTGCCGAAATTATTAATGCTAATCGTCATTTGTTTAGGGATTGAGAATTTTTGGCTTTTTAGAAAATTTTTATTTTATCTCGAACAACGGCATTTCTTTCTTTTTGAAAAAAAGAAAGAAACGCCTGGCAAAGAAAGAAAAACTCCCGACCCGCTAGAACCGCCATCACGGCGGTTGACGCGGGCGGCGCACGTCGTGTGCGCCGTTCAGGTTGCAGTTTCAGGCTTGCAAAGTAGAAATTGCCGCGCGTCCTGCGCGGTTTTGCGTAGCAAAAGCGTGCTCTCTTCACGAGGGATTGTGCGGCTCACGTCACGTTCGCCGCTTTATTCAAATTTCGATTTAAAGGCGGCTAATTTCGCCGCTAAGCAGGGTTTAAACTGTTTTTAGTATAAAATATCGTGACAAAAAATTAACACCGTAAATTTTGCCTTTTTTCAAAGAAAGTTGGAAAAATATGAAACGCCTGACTGTTACCAGAAAAATTTTAATATCGTACGTGCTGCTTGTCGTGATAATTGCGGCGTTGTCGGTACTTATGATTTTGCCGAATCAAATTGAAGAAATGAATACCAACTTGGAAACAACGCTGTCAAGAATAGCGTACATTTTGGCGCACGATTCCGAAGTTATAGCCGCGCTGGAAAAAGGGCAATGTTCCGAATGCATAGCCGCGCGTATTGACGGCATTTCAAGAATTACCAAAGGCAGTATCGATTATATTGTTGTTGCGAATACCGAAAACGTTCGCCTTTACCACCCCGATAAAAATTTGATTGGAAAAACTTTTGTCGGCGGCGACGAAATTTTGGCAATTAGCGGCAAAAAGGACAGCTACGTTACAACTTTTAAAGGACACCCCGATATACAGAAACGCGCCTTTCATTCAGTGCGCAAAAACGGTAAAGTTATTGGCTTTGTTATGGCGAGCACTTCCACCAAAAATATTGAGCGTCATAAAACAGAAATTATATTAAGCGCGTTGGGATTTTTGGCGATTTCGCTTGCGACGGGATTGTTTTTGGCGTACGCAATTTCAAGGGGGATTCGGCGAATTTTGCTTGGCTACGACCCAACAACTTTTGCGCAAATGTACCTGCAACGCGAAGAAATTCTCGACAAGCTGAACGAGGGTATTTTGGTCGTCAACGAAAAGCAAAAAATTATTTATAAAAATCTGCCTGCGAAGTCCTACATACAGGAAGAATTTTTGGCGGAAAATTCGCCGCTTTATCCCGGCGCGGCTGATTGTATCAGGAAAAATATCATTCTTTCTTGGTCGATGATTGAGCTTGAGGAAAAATCTTTTTTGGTAAGTATGATACCGCTTCGCCCGCTGGAAAATCTTGACGCGGTTATGGTAATTCTGCGCAACCGCACCGAATTTGTAAATTTGACGGAACAATTAACGGGCTTAAATCACATTATCGACGCCCTGCGAGCCAATACGCACGAATTTAGAAACAAGTTGCACATAATTTCGGGCTTGTTGCAACTCGGCGAAAATTCGCAGGCTATAGAATTTATCAACGAAGAGGCAAACGAAAAGAACGGACAAAATATTTTGCGGCTGATTCACGATAAAACTATTGCCGCGTTGTTGATTGGAAAGGCGAACCGCGCCGCCGAATTGGATATTGATTTTGAACTTCGCAGAGACAGTAATTTACCTGAAAAAAATTCTTTCCTTTCGACGCGCGAACTTGCTTTGATTATCGGCAACTTGATTGAAAATTCTTTTGAAGCTATGACAAATTCAAGCGTCGAGCGGCAAGTTGAAATTTTTATCGGCGTAAATGAACAGGGTTTAACGCTTGTTGTTGACGATACGGGCTGCGGTATGACTGACGAAGAAATTAAAAAAATTCACGCGGGCGGCGGCTACACTACCAAAGGCGAAGGGCACGGCTACGGAATGAAATTAATTCGTGAAGTCGTTGACAGGCACAAGGGCTTTTTGCAAATTGATTCTGAAAGCGGCACGGGAACCTCAATTACAGTCAACATAAATTTTAACGGAATTTTAAAAAATGATTAAAAATTTCGCGCAGATTTACGATTATTTTTTTAAGGATAAATAATTTTTCTTGGGGCTTTAATTCGCTTTGGGAACGATTGACATTATTTATTTGAAATAATAAAATAATTATGGCAAAATAGGACGTGATTTATTTCAAGGAGGTGTGAATTATGCCAACTGTCAGTTCAATAGTAAGTCAAGCAACTTCCGTTGCTCATCTTGGTACTAAATTATTTAACGGTAACCGCGCGGCGGCTAATCAGTCTGTTCTTGTCGGTCCCGGTTACGGCAATTTTTTAAGTTATCTGAGTTCAGATTTTGGCGGGCAACCCGCTATTACAAATTTGGTTGAAAATTATACCGATAATCGCGAATCTTTCAACGAAAACTTCAGAGAAAATCTTGCTGCACTTCAAGAAGCTACAAACAAAGTAAAAGAATCCGCAGAAGCCGAAATTGTCGAAAAAGCCGTTACTTCCGAAATTTCGGATATTGATAACGATAACAACACCGGCGCGTCTCTTTCGACTTTGGGCGAATTTGCCAACGGGAATATACCGCCCGAACTTAGAAACGCTCTGCAAATTCAAACTCAACCGCAAGCGCACGAAAGTATTCAACCTGAAGCTCCTAAAGCTATTCATTCTTTGCAAGATTTCGCCAAAACTTATCTTACTTCAGAAAGAATCCAGGCTGATGTTGTAGAAAATGTTCCGCCTGTCAAAAGTAACAGCCGCGTTTCTGCAGTTCAAAATTTGGTGCACGATTTCAACTCTGCGATTGATTATCTTTATAAAAACCGCAGTGTTTCGGCGCGCCTTGCGACACTTGCTGACAAATTCGGCAACAATTTGAATTTAAGCAATTCGCTTAACAGTGTCGGCATTTCAATAGATTCAAAGGGATTTCTTTCGCTCAATGCAAGTATTTTCAGTGACGCGCTCGAAAGAGATGCTCAACTGGTTAATTCCGCTGTCGGCAGTGAAGGGCTTGCAGGGCAACTTGAAAAAAATATTAATTTGGCGAACGCTCAAGAAGACAAGCTTTTTACTTCGCTTATGGATTTTGCAAACCAACGCCGCCAAGATGAAAGCGAATCTTTGTACAGTAACAACGCGGCTTATGCTGTAGAAAATACGCCGCGCCTTTTCGCAATGTTCACTTGATAAGGGCTAAGGGCTAAGGACTGGGGGCTAGGGAAATTTTCCTAGTCTTTTTTTTTGAAAGGAGCTTTTTATGTTAGAAGAAGTTTTGGACGAATTTAAAAAATTGGCGGCAATTCCGCGCCCTTCTAAACACGAAGAAAAAGTTAGCAACTTCCTGTGCGATTATTTAAAATCTTACGGCTTTGAAGTTGTGCAGGACGAAGTTAAAAATATTATTGCCGAAATTCCCGCGCTTTGCGGAATGGAAAACGCGCCGCGCACAATTTTACAGGCGCATATGGATATGGTCTGCGTTGCCGAAGAAAATTATAAATTTAACCCGCTCGAAGACGCTATAAAATTAATTCGCACGGAAGAATTTTTGACGGCGGAAGGTACAAGCTTGGGCGCGGACGACGGTATGGGAATTGCCGAAATTTTGTACATTGCCAAAAATCACGAAAAATTTTCGCACGGCCCAATTAGAATTATTTTCACGGTTGACGAAGAACAGGGAATGGGCGGCGCAATTAACCTAAATAAAAAATTTCTTGCAGACGCCCAATTTTTTATCAACTGCGATTCTGAAAATTATGATGAACTTGTTGCAGGCAGCGCGGGCAGTATTCACGTTGACTTTTGCAAAAAAATTAATTACGCCGCGCCGAAATTTTCCAACGCCTACAAAATTAATTTCGGCGGCTTGCACGGCGGGCATTCGGGGATTGAAATTCACAGAAATTATATTAACGCAATAAAACTTACGGCGAAATTTTTAAACATTCTCAAGAAAAAAGAAAATCTGCAACTTGCGAAAATTAACGGCGGCGCAGCGTCAAATGTTATTCCTTCGGACAGCGAATTTGTTATTGTTACGGATTTGGCGCAGGAAAAAATTTCTGCGTACGCCGAAGATTTTCAAAAAATTTACAATGACGTTGAGCCGAATGAATTTAAAATTGAAATTGCGCCCGCAGATTTGCCCGCAAAAGTTTTTGACGCGGCAGATTTTGAAAATTTAATAGCGTTGTTGTTGAATGTGCATAGCGGCGTTTATTCAGTTGCAGGCGCAATGGTGCGCACTTCCGCAAATATCGGCGTCATTCGCACGGCTGAAAATGTCGAAATAAATATTTTGGCGCGTTCCAATTTTACTGAACTGCTTGACGATTTCAAAGACACTTTCGCGCAGGTTGGCAAATTTACAAATTTTGAAGTGAAATTCGGTACGCCGACGCCTGCTTGGAATTTTAATCCTGACAGCCGCCTTTTAAAAATTATGGCTGAAATTTTTGAGAATCAAAATAATTTTGCGCCGAAAATTCATACAATCCACGCGGGGCTTGAATGCAGTTTCTTTGCCGTGAAAAATCCCGCGCTTGATATTGTTTCAATCGGTACGACCAACGAATTTATTCACAGCACAAAAGAACGCTTGCACTTGAAAACCGTTGAGCCGCAAGTTAATTTGATAATTGCAACGCTGGAAAAAATTGCGGCGCAATTTTAGGCACTAGTGAATTGAAAAATTTTTTATAAAAAAATAACCGCCAACATTTGTTGACGGCTTTTTTATTTTATGGAAAAAATATTATCCTTGCGGCGCAATTTTCGTACGGAGCGAGCGTGCGCCGTCTTTGTTTTCAATAACAACAATACCTTTGATAGGATTATGAGTAGCGGCGTCCATAGTGATAACGCCTGTACCAACTTTCAAATCTTTGATAGATTCGATATTAGCGCGGATTTTTTCGGAATCAGTGCCGCCGCGTTGAATAGCGTCAACTAACATTTTGCCCGAATCATAACCGAGCGCGGCGAAAACGTTGGGGTCTTCCTTGTATTCGGCTTTGTAAGCTTTAAGGAATAATTGAACGTCTTCATCGCCTTCAAAGTAATGTGTGCAGAAAAAAGTATTGTTAAGGGCGTCTTTGCCGGCAATGTCAACAACTTTTGAATCGTCCCAACCGTCAGTGCCGAGAATGGTTGCAGTAATTCCCAATTCGCGCGCTTGTTTTACGATTTTGCCGACTTCTTCATAGTACGCGGGAACAAAAATTACGTCAGCATTGGCAGTTTTAATTTTGGTAAGCGCGGCTTTAAAATCTTGGTCTTTTGCCAAGAAAGCCTCTTCCATTGCAACGCTTCCGCCTGCCGCTTCAAATTTTTCCCTAAAAACTTTGCCGAGACTCTTTGAATAATCTGAACTTGAATCAAGATAAAGTACAGCGGTTTTAGCGTTTAAATCTTTTGCGGCAAATTCAGCCATAACATCGCCCTGTTGCGGGTCGATAAAGCAACTGCGGAAAATGTAAGGTTTAACCGCGCCGTTTTCAACCGTAACATCTGGATTGGTAGCGGCGGGCGCAATGACTGCAACTTTATTATCGGCGGCAACTTGTGATTCTGCAATAACATTCGCAGTAACAGCGGGACCAACAAGTGCAACAACGTTATCATCGGAAATTAATTTAGTAGCAGCGTTGACAGATTCGGCGGCTTCGGATTTACTGTCAGCTTCGACAATTTTAATTTGTTTGCCGTTGACGCCGCCCGCGTCGTTAGCTTCTTTAATTGCAAGCTTAAAACCTTTAGCAGCGTTTGTGCCGTATTGCGCGTGGTTGCCTGTCAATTCAAAATTTGAACCTACAACGATACTGTCGCCGCTTGCCGCGTTACTTCCGCCGCCGCCTGCAGTATCGCCGCCGCAACCTGTAAACATTGAGCAAGCCAAAATTCCGCCCGTTATCAGCGCGGCTAATCTAAACTTTTTCTTTCCAAAAAGCACTTTTATAACACTCCTCATACATTCAAAATACGCGCGTATTTTACAATTTTTACCTTGACTAGTCAATTTTTTATAAATTTTCGCGCAGATTTTTTTCATACGATAAAAAATTTTTTTACTGTATGAGCAGAAATTCTAAAAATTTTGTGTAGAAAATGGCGTAGTGACGCGGTAAAAAATTTTTAAAAAAAATTTTGGAAAAAAGCTTGACAAAAACAAAAGTCGGTTGTATTATATGCAAGCTGATTCACTTCAGCAGGCTCCTTGAAAACTAAACAATGCTTAACGCTAG
>CAJOCQ010000009.1 GCA_905233135.1 uncultured Selenomonadaceae bacterium
CTGCTCATCGGTTAAATCAGTCGGATATGCTTTTCTGTTTAAGGTATCTTTTTTCATAGCCATAGTTTAACTTTTTTCCTTTGTGAATACAACCTCTAAAATTTTTATTTGGTGCTTTGTAAATTTTTGAGAAAATAAATTTCTTCGGCAGTAAGCGGGCGAAATTTACCGACTGCAACGCCTTCCAAAGTCAAGCCTGCGAATTTGACGCGCTTTAATCTTTTGACTTCGCAACCAATGGCGGCGAACATTCGGCGAATTTGTCTGTTGCGCCCTTCGTGAATCGTAATTTCAACGAGATTTTTTTCAAGCAAAAAAATTTCTGCAGGCGCGGTTAAACCGTCCTCAAGTTCAATTCCTGCGCGAAGTTTATCAAGTTTTTCTTCAGTAACTTCGCCTGAAATTTTGGCGCGGTACGTTTTTTCAATTTTAAATTTCGGGTGAATCAGCGCGTTCATTAATTCGCCGTCATTGGTCAAAAGTAAAAGCCCTTCCGAATTTAAATCGAGCCTGCCTACAGGAAAAATTCTTTCAGCAATTCCAACCAAATCAATAACAGTTTTTCTGCCGCGTTCGTCCTTCGCCGTGCAAACGTAGCCGCGCGGCTTGTTCAGCAAAATATAAATTTTTTCGGCGTCGAAAGTTAAAATTTTGCCGTCAACGCAAATTTTATTTTTTTGCGCGTCGAACTGTGCGCCCAATTCTGTAATAATTTTGCCGTCAACAGTAACCTTGCCGGCAATAATTAATTTTTCAGCATTGCGCCTTGAAGTTACGCCCGCACGCGCAATTATTTTTTGTAACCTTTCCATAAAAATCCTAATCCTCAATACGTTTTTACAAAATTTAAAAATTATGCAACATAGGTACAACGCGCCGCGTAATTAAAAAAGCCGCCCGCTTTTGCACTCTGCTAACACATTTGCGCACGTCTTACTTTGCTGAACTGCTTGGGCGTTTGCAATCTCTATAACCAATGGTGCGCTAGCGGGCGGCGATTCTTTCTTTTAGGTGGCTTTTCTTTCTTCTAAAGAAAGAAAAACCACTTTTAAAAATTTTATTTTGTAAACAGACTCTAACCATTAAAACTCAAATTTCCCGCGTTGTCCAATTCCCCGCGCCGTCAAGTTTTAATTCTGTATCGTGCACTTGGTAAAGCGTCGAACGGTGCCCGACGCTTACGATTGTTACTGCGGGCAATTTTTCTTTCAACAGTTTATACATTTCCAATTCGCGCGGCTCGTCAAGTGCGCTTGTTGCCTCGTCCAAGAAAATAAAATCAGGCGCGGTTAAAAGTACGCGCGCAAATGCAAGCCGTTGCTGTTCGCCGATTGATAAAATTCGGCTCCAATCTTCCACCGCGTCAAGTTTTTCCGTCAAATTCGGCAAGTCAACAGTTTTCAAAGTTTCTACAAGTTTTTCATTCGGCGGCGCGTCTTTTTCTGCTAACGGATAAACCAACGCGCGGCGCAATGTTCCCAACGGCAAGTACGGTTTTTGCGGCAGGAACATTATTTTTGAATTTTGCGGCACGGAAATTTTGCCCTGCGCAAATGCCCAAATTCCCGCCAATGTTCTAAGCAACGTAGATTTTCCGCAACCTGAAGCTCCCGTTACCAAAAGTGATTTTGAATTTTCAAGGCGCAATGAAAGTTTTTTCAAAAGTTCCCGCCCCGTCGGCAACGAAATATTCAAATCTGAAATTGTAAGCTCGGGCGCGGCAGATTTTTCGACGCCGCTTTTAATTTTTTGAACTTCTGCAACGTGTTCGGTAAATCCTGAAAGACGATTTATAACCGCCGCCAAACTTGCAAGCGTGCCGTATGAATCGATAAAAAAGCTTAAGGCGTCCTGTACCCTGTTGAATGCCGAAACTGTTTGCATTAAGCCGCCGAGTTGCATTTCTTTTGAAAAGTAACGCGGCGCGGCAAGTATCAGCGGCACAATTACTGCAAGTTGAGCGTAGCCGTTGACATAAAAATTTAAATGCTTGGTTTTAGTCATAAGCCGCCGAAAATTTTCTATGACATTTTTAAAGCGTGCGGTAAAGCCTTCCATTTCGGAATTTTCGCCGCGATAAAAAGCTATACTTTCTGAATTTTCCCTAACGCGCATCATACTGAAACGAAAATCTGCCTCGTACCTTTGCTGGTCAAATTCCAAGCCGATTAATTTGCGCCCGACTTTGTGTACCAAAAATGTTCCGACGCCCGAATATATCAGCGAAAACCAAAACATATAGCCGTAAATTATAATTTCAGAACCGCCCAAATTTAATTTAAATTCGCCCGATAATTCCCAAAGTACAACGCTGAACGCCGCCAAAGTTGTAAGCTGCCGCAAAAATCCTATAATCAGTTGCAACGTCATACTTACAAAAGAATTTATATCTTCGGAAATACGTTGGTCGGGGTTGTCAGTGCCGCTTTGCAAATGGTAATAAGTTTGCCCCGCCATCCACGCATTTAAATAATTTTTCGTCATCCACGTCCGCCAACGAATTTGCAACAACTGCCGCAAATATATTGCGTAAACCGCAATGATTATGTAGCAAAAAGCTAAAAATGTAAATTGCCCGACGAGCGGCCAAAATGATTCAGATTGATATTCTTGCAGCGCGTTATAAAATTCGTTGTACCACGTGTTAATTTGCACCAAAAGCCAGACCATTGCCAAATTTAAACCTATGACAACGCCCAACAATCCCCGCGCCTTCCATTTTTCTTCCGAACTCCAATAAGCTTTAAAAAGCGTCCAGAATCCGCCGAATAAATTTCTTTTTTCCAAAATTAAAACCTCCCGCGCGGGATTATATCACTAAATTTTTTGCGCGTCGATTGTGTTTAATATTTCTATCTGATATAATTCTGAAAGGCAGGTGATTTTATTGAACAGGAGAGAATTTTTAACAACAACTGCAAAAATTTTGGCGGCAACTGCAACCTTCGGAATTTTTCCAGATTTCGCAGAAGCCGCTCGCAAAGATAAAAATAAAAATTCTAAGGAAGTTACCAAAGTGCAAAAATATGAATTGCCGCAACTTGAATCTTTGATAAAGTTTGAAGATTTGGGCATTGGCAAAGTTAATCTTGAATTTAAAGAAATGGACGTGCGCGAACATACGGGCGCGGTTGTCATTCATCACGCGGGCTTGAGAAGGGACGTTGATATTGACGTTGCCGCGATTCACGATATGCATTTGGGGAACGGTTGGTCGGGGCTTGGTTATCATTTTATTATCCACAAGAACGGCTTCATTGAACAGGGACGCCCGCTGGAATATGTAGGCGCGCACGCTTACGCCAATAATTTGTACACTGTCGGAATTTGTTTAACGGGCAATTACAGTTTAAATTTGCCGCCGCGTGAACAAATTTTGGCGGCTGAACAATTAACCGCCGCACTTTGCCAAAAATATAATTTTGAGCCGAGCGATACAACAATTTTCGGGCATAGGGAATTGTGCGCGACGGATTGTCCCGGCAATAAATTTTTCCCGTACTTGCCCGAATTTATTAAAAATGTTGCACAAGTTTTTTAGAAAGTTTTAACTATGAGTAAACGCAAAAAAAAAGCACCTTTGCGCAGTGATTTTACTGACGCCTTGCAGGTGGAAATTGACGAAAGAAAAATTGTCGAACGCACGCAACCTAAAGAAGAAATTTTTCAAAAATCAGTAACGCTTGAAAAAGCCGTCGAAGTCGAAAAAATCGAAGTTGCACCGCTTGAAAAAATTCTCGTCGAAACAAAAATTGAAATTGAAAAAATTGAAGTGCCGCCGACAATCGAAGTTAAACCTGAAACAAAACTTGAGGAAAGAATTTTAAAAGAGGCTGACAATACTTTCTTTGACGAAAAGCCCGCTCCAAAAAAAGTTGCAGAAGAAAAACCTTCGCCGCGCAAATCAATTTATCACAGCAAGGCTTTAAAAAAATGGGCAGCGGAACAGGAAGAAGAAAAAATTTCTTCGCCGCAAATAGAATTACCGAAAATCGAAATGCCGCGCAAACTTTCGCACGCAGAAAAATTCGGCGTCGTTGCGTCAGTTGCAATGCTGATTTATGCATTTGTAAATATGGACAAGCCGCTATTTTTTTTGGCGTTGTCATTGTTTATACATTTTTTGAGTATGCCCGCAGGAAATATTTTCGGCAAACATTCAGCCGCCGTGCAAAATGCTCTGCGAACTTTCAGCATAGTTTTATTTTGCGGCGCGATATTATTTTTGTTTATGTGACAATTCCCCCCCAGTCTTTAGGCTTTATCCCCTAGTCTTTAATAAGGGTTTCTTGTAATTTCGACAAGTCCGAGCGGCGTCATATCAACAATAAAAGTTTTGCCGCCGTCAATCTGCGCGAGGCTTTTTAAATATTTGAGCAAATCTGAGTGCGCGTCCGCAATTTTCATATTTACAAAATCGATAATGATAATGCCGCCGATATTGCGCAAGCGAATTTGTTTCATAGCAAGTTCAGCCGCTTCAATGTTCGTTTGGTAAATATTTTCCGCGCTGCCCGTATTCACGTCAATAACCGTCAACGCTTCGGTTTTCTCAATGACGATAAAGCCGCCCGAAGGCAACATTAATTCTTTTTGGCTCAAATTTTTAATTTCGGTATCGACGCCGAAATTTTTGAAAAGGTCTTCGCCTTCATAAAAATTAATTTTGTCAGTAAATTTTTCAACGCGCCGTAAAACTTTTTGGTTGTCAGTGATTAAAATTTCGCAGTCGAAAAAATTTTCACGTACAAGCCGCGCAATTAAATCTTCGCCGCCGTAAATCAGGGACGGCTTTTTTTTATTTTCGGCAACAGCTAAAATTTCTTGCCAAAGTTTTAAAAGTTCGTCAAGTTCAATTTGCAATTCTTCAGCAGTGGAATTTTCAGCCGCCGTACGAATTATGACGCCGAAATTTTTTGGCAGGATATTTTTTAAAATATTTTTAAGGCGGAGTTTTTCTGCGTTAATAATTTTTTTTGAAATGTTAATGCTGTTTGAATTGGGCAGTAAAATTAATTTCCGCGCCGGCAGTGAAATATTTAAAGTTGCACGCGCCGCCTTGTAGTGTTCGGCGTCCTTTTCAATCTGTACCAAAATTTTTTCGCCTTCGCGCAGAGTTTTATTTTGAAATTGCAGAAAGGCGTTTTGTTCCCTGCCGATGTCAACAAACGCCGCCTGCATACCTTCCAAAATTTTTTCAACGCGCGCAAAAAAAATACTGCCGACAAAACGCGGCGGCTCGTTATCCCGTTCAATGAAATAACTTGCCGCCTCGCCGTCATTCAAAATTATTGCTTGAGTTTCGCCGTTCCTGCGGCTGATTAAAATTTTTTTCATAGTGCCGCTATATTAGCGAAAATTTTTTCTGCAGTCAATAAAAAAAGCTGTCCTTAACTTTAAAAATTGAAACTTCGCCCGAGTCAAACATTGGCGCAATAAATTTTTCCACCTGCGCGAAATTTTCAAAATCGAACGCCGCCAAAATTTCATTCGCCGAAATCAGCGGGTGCAATTTTATGAAATTTTTCAGCGCGTCCAAAGATTTTTCAACTGCTTGAGGTTTAACCGCGCCGCGTGTAACTTGCGAAATTAAATCCAAAAAATCTTCGTACGAAATTAAACCTTGCGCCAAAATTCCATCTTCGCCGAATTGTATTATATAGCTCGGCAAAGTTCGCAATTCCAACTGTTGCGTAAAATTTAAATCCTGCTTGAGAGCCGCCGCCGCTGTTGTTCCCCTGAAATGTTTTTCAAATTCCGCCGTGTCAATTTTGGTTTTCTCGACGACTTTTAAAATTTCGTCAAGTTTCGTTGTAGGTCTGCAGTCAACTATTGTTGCGTAGCGCAGATTGTATAAAAATAAATCCGCCCGCGCCGCGTCCGCCAACTGCGCCGCCTTATACGCAAGATTCAGCGGCAAGCTTGAAGTTTCACTTTCGGAAAATAAATTAAAGCCAATCCCCTTAAGGGGGTTAAAATGTGGAAAATTTTTAGGGAGGCGGAATTATGAACATTTTAATTGCCGCGTTATGTTTTATTGCAGTGCCTTCGATTTGCTCGGCGCATTCCGGCACGCTGGTTAACGCTGTTACAAGTTACTTGCCGTTTATTGCGCCGATTGTTGCGGGAATCGTTGCAAGTTGGAAAAATTTTTTCGGAACATTTACCGCAAGGTTTAAAAATTTTTTTAAGAAATCTGGCAATCAGTAATAAAAAATTTCGGCTGCCGCGCAGGCAGTTTTTTATTTTCTGAAAATGCAACGGTGCGAAGGCGAAGAGTAGCAGGCGTTACACGATACGCACTTTGAAATTTCACTTTCGCCGCGCCGGAACTATTTGCGGAAAATCAGGCTCGCGCAGGAGCGGGCGGGATAACGATAAAAATTTAATGTTGGTATCTGTCAAAATTTTTTCCATAATAATTTTACTGCGCCAACCGCCGACGCAAATTACGGGCGTTGAAATTTCTTCAGCAAGTTGAATTGCGAACGGCGCAAAATATCCTTCGTTGACTCCTGCGCGAATGCCTGCAACTGAAGTACCGTTGCCGCTAACCTCGATTGAATCAATACCCGCCGCCACCAATTTTTTGCAGATAATTAAACTTTCTTCTTCCTCAAGCCCGCCGCGCGTAAAATCGTTGCAATTTATTTTTATGGTAATGTGCAACGCGGGCGCAATATTTTTAATGCCGCGCAGAATTTCAAACAAAATTTTTGTACGATTTTCAGTACTGCCGCCGTATTCGTCGGAGCGTTGGTTGACTGCGGGACTTATGAAACGACTTAAAAAGAAAAAGTGCGCCGCGTGAATCTGTACGCCGTCAAAGCCTGCAAGTTCAGCGCGTTTAGCCTCGTCAATAAATTTTTGAATGACTTCCTTAACTTCGGCAGTTGTCATTTCGTTTTCGTCAACTTCTTCAAAGTCTCTGTAGTACGCGCCTAACGCCAACTGCGCAATTATCGGGCAATTTTCCGCGTGAACAATTTCAACAAGTTTTTTGTACTGCGAAATAAGTTTATCTTCAGAAAGTCTCATCATTCCGCCAAAATAATAATCATCTTTTGCAACGCTGGTAAATCCCGTGATAATCGCTCCAACGCCGCCCTTTGCAAGTTCCCTGTAAATATCAAAAGTTTTTTCGTTAATGCCGCCGTCAATCGCTGCAAGCCCTTCCCAAGTCGCAGAACGTATCAGACGATTTTTTAATTTTAAATTTTTCATTTCTGCCGCTTCAAAGATTTTCATTTCAAGCCCTCCATTGACTAAAATTTTTTTACAGATTATATTTGAATAAAAAAAATTTCTAGGAGGCAGAAAATTATTGGTTACTAAAATCGCTTATCCAATCGACGAAACTTTAAAGGACGTTGCAGAAAATCGTTGCCCGATTTTGCACGCAATGAGTATTCTCGGCTCAAAATGGAAGTTGCCAATTTATGGTACTTGCACGAAAAAGAAAATACCCGCTACAACGAACTTAAACGCCGCGTAACGGGTATTACTCAATTTATGCTTACGAAATCTTTAAAGGAACTTGAGGCGGACGGCTTGATTAACCGCAAAGTTTTAAAGCACGACCCGCCGCTGATTGTCGAATATTCATTAACGCTGCTTGCATTGGAACTTTTGCCCGCGCTAAATGAATTGTACAGTTGGGGAAGTAAACATTTGGGAAAATAATTTTTTATGCAAAGGCGATATTTTCTGCAGGAAAATTTTTAGCAATTTTTTCTTCGTACCGCGCCTTCAATTTTCTAAGAACTTCACCGGCAATTTTCATATCCTCTTGAGTAAAAATTCCGTTGTCATTATCTGCAGGATACCAACCGGGCATATCAACTACAATTTTTTCGCCCCTAAATTTAAATTCAAAAGGTCTAATATCACGGTGTAAAATTTCGCCTGTTTCAGGATGAATTTTTTCCATTTCAATCACTCCTATTTTTCTTTGAATGATAACAAAGTAAATTCTGAAATTACATTTTGTGTAAATTTAACATACAAAATTAAACCGCCGTAAGGAACGTGATAAACGTCCTGCCAAATTTTATGATTGGCGTAGGAAGTCATTGATTTATAAAAGTGTTCTTTTTTCATCGTTGAAATCACTTTTTTAATATCATTTTCATCAAATTCCAGTTCTAATGCGCTACGAAAAGCAGTATTAGTAATTTTATAATCAGAGTTTTTAAATTCCTCAAGATTATAAGTCGGATTAAATTTTTCCACAACCTCACCTCTGCAAAATTAAGCGTACTGATATTTTTTACGATTCTGCACAAAAATTATTGCAGTAACCACGCACGCCGCAATTTCCGCCGCAATGATTGAAAACCATATCCCGTCCACGCCGAAAAAAAGCGGCAGTATCATTACGCAACCAATTTCAAAAATAAACGTCCGCACAAATGAAATTACCGCCGATAAAACGCCGTTGTTCAGCGCGGTAAAAAATGAAGAGCCTAAACTTGCAAAGCCCATAAATAAAAACGCGCCCGCCTGTATCCTGAAGGCGTGAATTGTCAATTCGCAGAGTTCCGCGTCGTACCCTACAAAAATATTTGCAAGCGTTACCGCCGAAATCTGCGCGAGTGCAAACATTACAACGCCCGTAATTCCAACAATTATTAAACTTTTGCGCAGTAAATTTTTTAATTCGTCATAACCTTTTGCGCCGTATTGAAAACTTACAGCAGGTGCAACGCCCATTTCATATCCGAAAAATACCGCCGCAAATATAAACGCCACATACCCAATTACCGTATACGCCGCCACGCCGTTTTCGCCAATGTACTTTAAAAGTTGGTAGTTGTACAGCATCGCAACTATTGACATTGACGCAGTTACTACCATTTCTGACGAGCCGTTGACGCACGCTTTGAAAAATATTTTCCTGTAAAATTTTGTTTTCAGCGTCAATTTTAAAAGACTGTCATTTTTCCGCGCGAAGTAAAAAATTTCCGCCGCTAAACTAAGCACTTGACTTAAAACAGTTGCAACCGCCGCGCCCGTCAAGCCCCAACTGAACACCAATATAAAAATTGCGTCCAGTAAAATATTTGTCACGCCGCCAAATACCGTTACGTAAAATCCCAACTGCGGCTTTTCCGCCGTCACAAAAAATGATTGAAAGGCATATTGCGCTATGAAAAACGGCAACCCTACTAAAACTATTCGCCCGTACAGTACAGAAAAAATTAAAAGTTCGCCCTGTGCGCCGAGCAACTTTAAAACTTCAGGCAGTAAAAAAAATCCCGCTATCGCAAATATTGTACCAATTATCAAAATCGAATATATCAGCATTGAAAAAATTTTGTTGGCTTTTTCTTTGTCGCCTTCGCCCAAAGTTTTGCCGACAATCGCCGAGCCGCCCGTGCCTATCATCGCGCCGAATGCTCCCAACACCAGTAAAATCGGGTAAACCATTCCTATTGCCGCAAATGATATTTTCCCTACAAATCTTGAGACAAACAGCCCGTCAACTACGCCGTAAATTGAAGTAAATACCACTGTTGCTATCGACGGCAACACAAAGAATAATAGTTTTTTGTAGGTAAAATGTTCGCTTAAATGTATTCTCACTGTACCACGTCCAAATATTTTTTTAGAATCTGCGCGAATTGGTTTCTTGTAAATGCCTCCATATACTCAAAATCAGGCAAGCCCGCCTCATTTATCGGCAACATTAATTTTTCACGTTTCAGCCGCGTATCACTGCGTTTGTAATTAAAATTGTATTTGCCGCGCACTTTGTCTGCAACCGTCGTAATAAACCAGCCAACATATTTATTCAAAAAATCTGCATAGCCGCAAGTTATATCTGAAGTGGCGATAAAATCTTCAGCCTTGTAAACAGAATAGCCGATTGAGCCTTCACCGTTTCTGATAAACGCTATGCAATTTCCGCGACTGATTAAATTTTCTACAGGTTTAACAAATCCTAAAACGCCGTTGTTCCTGTTCGTTGCGCCAATGTACGGAATGCCATTTTCTGAAATTTCAAGGCGGTTGGCTTGGCTGCATTTGCCGGCTTCAAATTTAAATAAATCACTGATTAAAAAAGGTTTCCAATTTTTATTTTGAAGGGGCGGCAAATTTTCAGTTACGGTAAAGTTTTTTTTTGCGCCGTCGAAGAGGTAGCCGCGCCCGTGAACAATCATATTAAATTCAAAAGTCAGATAATCGGCAACGGTGTTAATAAAATCATTTTCGGCGGGGATTTCGTCGTTGTAATAGTAGAAAGAGTGGAGCCATTCGTCATCGGGTTCAATGGTAGTTTCAACCATAAATTTTGAGGGGAACTCTTTAATTTGATTGTTCCAACATTTTAAAAGATATTCCCTGCGTTCTTTAAAACGCCAAGTTTCAATATAACCTTCGTGCTTGCGCAGTTCAAAGCCGTCATCTTCAAAATTAATAAATTTAACTTTATCGTTTGGCGCGTGCGGTTTGCCCGCCTCAAAAACAGCAATGCAGGGAACAGTACCAATTTGATAAAAAGTATTTTTGCTGAGGCTGATAACGCCTTTCAAAGTATGACGCCTTAAAATTTCGCGCTTTAAAATTTTATCGTCCTTAGTTTTACCAATCATAGCAGAAACAGGCACAATAACGGCAACGCGCCCGCCGCGCGTCATCATATTAAGCAGGTGTTCAATAAAGCGCAGTTCAGATAAATGTTTGGTAGCGTCGTTTTTGGCTTGAGAGTAGGGCGGATTCATAAAGCCGACAGTAAATTTTGCGGGCGCAAAATCTTCAACAGTTTTATCAAAAAAATTGTCGCAGATTAAATTACTTTTGCCGTCGCCGCGCAGAATCATACTTGTAGTAGCAATAGAAAACATATCGTCGCGTACTTCCACGCCGTGAAGTTGTTTAGATTTAATGGCGGCGCGTTGTTCTTGAGAAGTTGCAATGCTAAGCATTTTATTCATAGCGGCAAGCAGAAAACCGCCCGTGCCGCAACAAGGGTCTAAAACTACGTCCTCAGCTTTTAAATCTACAAGTTCGCAAAATAATTCGGTAATGTGCGGGGGCGTAAGTACAACGCCCAAAGTTTGCCCGTCGCCGCCGCTGTAGCTGACAAATTCGCGGTAGAAAATGCCGAGATAATCTTTTGAGGAAGAATTTTTAATTTTGCCGTAAACGTTATCTTGAATGTATTCGGCAAAAAATTTAAGCGGCGTTTTGTTAAGTTGGGGATTGACAGAATTTAGCAGCGGGCGATTTTTAATCAGTTGAAATTGTGCAAGGACGCGCTCTTTTTTTATTTCGGGCTTAATTTGCGCGGTGTTCAAACGGTTTACAATGTGATTGAAAATAATTGCGCCGTCGCTGAAATTTTCTGATTGGTTGGCTTGCAGTTCGTCAAGCGTCAAGCCGTCATTCATTGCAAGAATAATAGCAGAAACAACAAGCGGCTTTTCAGTTTCGCCGAGTTGCCCGTAATTTCTCAAGTATTCGTGCAAATTGCCTGCTTGCCGCACAATTTTTTTAAGTTCTTTGGCTTGGGGTAATTCTTCGCCGCAAACTGCCTGCAAATAGTAGTTGTCGATATTTTCGGCGGTAAAGTCAATGAAAGTTTCAATAGGCGAGAGTTCCTTAATGACGGTTAATTTTTTGGCGTCGTCTTTAGATTTTTCTTTCTTTGGAACTTCGCCAATAAAAACGGGCTTATAAACGTGGTGAATTTCATCGCCCGCGTTGCCGAATGCAAAAATTTTGGTGTAGCGCGTGCCTTCAAAAACTTTTCTTGCGTAGAAAAGTGCGCCGTTGACAGCGTAATTTTTAACCGCGTCAATTTCCTCTGAAAAATTTGTGCCGTCCTTTTTTTCCAATTTGAAATGGTCAGTTTTATTTTCCATAATCAGCACAAAATCTTTGACAATCGCCACAATATCGGGATAACCGCGTTCGCCCGTAAGACTTTTTGAGGCGTTACTCAACGCGGCATCAACTTCAATGTTTAAAGTGCCTTCAAGCCGTGCACTGATTCCGCGCGAAAGTAAAAGCCTTTGAATGTAAGCTGAAAATTCTGCTTCGGTTCTCAAAATATTTCGCCCCCTACAAAACGTCCAAAAGATTTTTGCCTCTACTTAATAAAGCTGTACGATTTATTTTAGCCGCTGTTACTTCAATTTGTAAATTAAAAATTTCGCGCAGGACTTGTAAAATTTCTGAAGGTTTAATCGTGCCGTCAAGAAAAATTTTTGTACCGAATGTCAATAAAATTTCGCCGTCAACTTTTGAAACTTTCAGCGGCTCGGCAATATATTTTTTAATTTCAATTTCCCGCGTATGTTTCGGCGTTACGCGCGTAAAATTAATTTCTTTGGCGGCGTTAAACATTTCGGCGGCTTTTAAAGTTTCTTCAAAATCTGCGTCAATAAAAATTTCATAGCGTGAAAAATCTATTGCGGCAGAAAGTGCGGGAACTTTGCCGGCAATTTTTCTGATTCGTAAAATTTCCGCGCCATTCGGCAAGTGCAAATTTAGCCGCGTCATAACTTCATTGCTTTTAATATTTTGTGTCAATTCAAAATCAACGTATTCGCAATCGCTCGTTACGCCGACGCCCAACGCCGTTGCAAAAGAAATTTTCAAATGCGGGTTGAATCCTTCCGAATACGCGGCAGGCAGTTTAGACCTTAAAAGCGCGTTCATAAAAACGTTCATATATTCCAAGTGCGAAAGAAAAGCAATTTCTGCGCCTTTGCGAATTTGTGCGCGGTATTTTGTAGGTGTCAGGTTGCAGGTGTCAGGTGTTAGGGATTTGATATTTTTTTCTGCAGAAAAATTTTCTGCGTCGTTGGCGTAGTCAATAACTTTAACGCCGAGATTCATACAAACGCCGCAACCTGTACAAGAAGTGCGCCGACAATCCCGCGTAGTTTCGCCGCGTTCGGATTTTTCCATTTCCGAAATTAAAAAATTTTTGTTGACACCGGGCGAAGTATGTTCCCAAGCCAAAGGCTCATAAATATTGCGCGTGCGTTCACTGAAATATTTCATATCGACGCCGCAACTTTCAAAGGCACTTTGCCACGCCTCAAATTTAAATAAATCTGTCCAGCCGTCAAATTTTGCGCCGTTACGCCAAGCAGTCTCAATGACTTTGCAGAGCCGCCTGTCTCCGCGTGCAATAGCTCCTTCAAGCACTGATAATTTTGCGTCGTGATAATTATAAGTAATTGCTTTATCAGTGATTAAACTTTTCAAAATTTTTTGGCGGCGCATAAATTCTTCAAGCGAAATTTGCCCGTACCATTGAAACGGCGTAAAAGGTTTCGGCACAAAACAACTTACGCTGACAGTAATTTTTATATCACGCCGCTTTTTAATTTGGCGGTACAAATTGGCAACCTTTTGAGCGAGGTCTGCAATTCCCGCAATATCTTCATCAGTTTCAGTCGGTAAGCCCATCATAAAATAAAGCTTGATAGTTTTCCAGCCCTTTTCAAACGCCGCGCCGCAAGCCTGCAATAAATTTTCTTCGGTAACATTTTTATTGATAACGTCGCGCAAGCGTTGAGTCCCTGCTTCAGGTGCAAATGTCAAGCCGCTTTTTCGTACCGCCTGCAACTTATCTGCAAGTTCAATAGAAAAACTGTCAATTCTTAAACTTGGCAAGGAAAAACTTATTTTTTCATTGCGAAAATCTTCCATAAGTTCTTCAACCAATCTGTTAAGGCAAGAATAATCCGCACTGCTTAAACTTGTTAAAGACATTTCGTCATAGCCGCTGACGTCGATTAAACGCCGCGCAGTTTTTTTCAGATTTTCAACCGTACGCTCTCGCGCAGGACGATAACACATTCCCGCTTGACAAAATCTGCAGCCGCGCGTACAGCCCCTGAAAATTTCCAACATTGCCCGATTATGCACAATATCAATAAAAGGTACAAGCGGCTTTTCAACCGTTGCAACGTCATTCATATTTTTAACAACGCGCTTGTAAATTTTTTGCGGCGCATTTTCCAAAACTTTTAAGCCGATAAAATTTTTGTCATCATAAATTGGCTCGTAAAAACTTGGAACATAAATTCCTGCAACGCTCAAAAGTTTTTTCAAGAAACCGCGCCGCCCGCCAATTTTTCCGCCGCTCTTCCATTCGATAAATTTTTCTGCAACTTCACCCAAAATTTCTTCGCCTTCGCCTATCACAAAAAAATCAAAAAAATCTGCCATAGGTTCGACGTTGTAAACGCAGGGACCGCCGCCAATTACAAAAGGCTCGTCAATCGTACGTTCCGCCGCGTGCAAATTTATTTTCGCCAAATCCAACATATTTAAAACGTTGGTAAAAATCATTTCGTACTGCAGCGAAAATCCCAAAAAATCAAAATCCTTGACGGCGCGTTTACTTTCCAGCGAAAACAGCGGAATATTTTTGGCGCGCATTTCTTCTTCAAAATCTGTCCAAACGGCGTAAACTCTTTCGCACAAAGTGTCATTGCGTTTATTTAAAATCCCGTACAGAATCGCCAATCCCAAATTTGACATACCGACTTCATAAACATCGGGCAACGCCAAAACCATTCTGCAACTTACAGAATCCCAATCTTTCTTTATGCTGTTAAATTCGCCGCCTGTGTATCGCGCGGGCTTTTTAACTTTTTGTAAAATGTCATTGGAAATTTCAACCGTCATAATTTCAACCTTCAATCGAAAAATTTTTTGTTTGCTAAAAAAATGCAACCAGTTAATGCTTGTAATATCCGCCCGTCACTAAAGCCGCAGCGCGCGGTAATTTTTTAGGCACTAGGCAAGAGGCACTAGTGATTTTGCAAAAGTTTTTCTTTTTTCAAAAAGAAAGAAAGTACATTTAAATAAAATTTAAAATAACAACCGCCAAAAATTCTAAATGACATAATAAAAATTATCAAGCTTTTTCTTGACAAGCAGGCGCGTTTTGTTTATCATACGTGAATGTAGCGTAAAAAATGTTTCCAATGCCCCGGACGTTTTTAAAACGCAGAATTGAGATTTCTAAACTTCGGAGGAAGGTCAAATGAAAGATACTTTTATGGCAAAGGCGGGCAGCGTCGAGCAAAAATGGTATGTAGTTGACGCTGAAGGCAAAATCGTCGGTCGCCTTGCATCTGAAATTGCTAAAGTCCTGCGCGGCAAAAATAAACCCGAATTTACTCCTCACGTCGATACAGGCGATTATGTCATTGTTATCAACGCCGAAAAAGCTGTTTTCACGGGTAAAAAACTTCGCAAAAAAGTTTATTATCATCATACAGGCTACCCGGGCGGCGCAAAATTCGCTACCGCCGCAGAATGGTTCGCAAAATACCCCGAACGTGTCATTGAACACGCAGTTAAAGGTATGCTTCCAAAAAATAAACTCGGCGCAGATTTATTCAGAAAACTTCACGTTTATACAGGCGACAAACACCCGCACGCCGCCCAACAACCTGAAGAATTGAAAATCGAAACTCGCTAATTTTGAGGTGATAAAATGGCAGATGTAATGTACTACGGCACAGGACGCCGCAAAAGTTCAATCGCTCGCGTTCGCCTTATTCCCGGCAACGGCAAAGTTACTATCAACGGGCGTGAAATGGAAGAATATTTCGGCTTGAAAACCCTTGAATTGATTGTGCGTCAACCGTTGGTTTTAACCGAAATGCAAGATAAATATGACGTTGTTGCAAGCGTCAAAGGCGGCGGCACTTCAGGACAAGCCGGCGCAATTCGTCACGGAATTACCCGCGCACTTATGGAATTGGATAACGGGCTCCGCCCCGCCCTTAAAAAAGCAGGCTTCGTTACTCGCGACCCGCGCGAAAAAGAACGCCGCAAATACGGGCTCAAAAAAGCAAGAAAAGCTTCACAATTCTCAAAACGTTAATTTCTTTCTTTGCAAATATAAAAATTCCCGCACTTTTTTTGCTGTAGCGGGATTTTTTATTTTAGGGCAATTTAACATATATAAATTTTTTGCAGGAAAATTTTCAGAATTGAAGAATAAGCAAACAAGAAAAATTTTTAACTCAAGCGTTACAAAATTTTTGAAAATGTATTTGTAATAAAAAATTAAGATTTCTGCAAGGTTGAACGCAGGTGCAACACGGTGCGTACTTAAAAAAGCCGCCCGCTTATGCACTCTTCTAACACATTTGCGCCCGTCTTACTTTGTTAAACTGCTTGGGCGGTTGCAATTTCTGCAACCAATGGTGCGCTAGCGGGCGGCGATTCTTTCTTTGCCAGGCGTTTCTTTCTTCTAAAGAAAGAAATGCCTAAAGCAGGATTTTATGCGAATTATCACAGGCTCCGCCAAAGGATTAAAACTCAAAACGCCAAAAGGATTTGAAACGCGCCCGACAAGTGATCGCGTTAAAGAATCCCTGTTCAGTATTCTAAACGGCTTGCTTGATTTTTATGAAATTACAGTGCTGGATATTTTCGCAGGCACGGGCGCACTCGGCATTGAATCACTTTCGCGCGGCGCAAAATTTGCAACTTTTATTGACTTCGCTACCGCCGAAATTATTTCAGAAAACCTTCAACGCGCCAAATTTCAAAACGCTAAAATTCTGCGCGGCGATTTTTCCAAAATGCTGAAAAAACTTTCAAGCCAAAATTTGCAATTCGATTTAATTTTCAGCGACCCCCCTTACAAAAAAAATCTTGCCGCCGCTTCAATTAACCTTGTTGAAGAATTTAATTTGCTTGCCGATAACGGCTTTATGGTTGTCGAAGTCGGCGCAGATGAAATTATTAACTCCAACAATTTAAACTGTATACGAAAAATAAATTACGGGCATACTACCGCAATAAATATATTCCAAAAGAAAGGGAGCGAATTATGAAAAAAGCACTCTGCACGGGCAGTTTTGACCCCGTTACAAATGGGCACGTAAATATTTTTGAACGCGCAGCAAAATTGGTTGATGAGTTAATAGTTTGCGTTTTCGTCAACAAGCGCAAAATTCCGCTTTTTACCCTTGAAGAGCGCGTTGACCTCCTGCGCGAATCAACTTTGCATATTGATAATTTGACTGTCGATTCTTACGAAGGACTTGTTTCAGATTACGTTAAACAAAATGATATTGACGTGGTTATTCGCGGCTTGCGTTCTTCGGTTGATTTTGAATACGAATATTATCAGGCGCAAATGTTAAATCACCTTGTACCCAACGTAAATACAATTTTCTTGTTGACTGCGCCGGAATTTTTATTTATAAGTTCTTCAGGTATCAGGGAACTTGCACAATTCAATGGCGACGTTCATAAACTCGTCCCCGAATGTGTAGAAATTGCCCTGCGCACCAAGCAACAAATTTCGGAGTGATTTATTTGAAATGATTATAAAAAATAACCGCGTGAAGGAGTTGCTACTATGGCTGTACGAGATACTTTAAATAAAATCGAAAACCTTGTTGCAAGTGCTTCACATTTACCGCTTACAGGAAAAGCTTTAATAGATGAAGACGAACTGGTGCATTTGATTGAGGATTTGCGAAAAGATTTGCCCCAAGAATTGGATCACGCCGAACAAATTATTCGTGACCGCGAAAATATTATAAAATCTGCGCAGGAACAATCAGAAAAAATTATCAAGGACGCCGAACAAAAAGCCGAAAGATTAATTGACGAAAACGATATTGTTACAAAGGCGCGTAAAAATGCTCAAACTGTCGTTACAGAGGCGCACCAACAAAGCGGCGAAATTTTGGAACACGCCCGCATACAAGCGCGGCAACTTCAAGATGACGCCGACCGTTACGCAAATCAAGTTTTCGACCAATTAATTGCGCACGTTACCAACACTTTTAACGGCGTGCAGGCGGCAGAAGCCGGGCTCGAACAGGCGCGCCAAGTTCTTCAACAAGCCAAAATTACTATGAATCAGCAAGCTTATTCTTATACCCAAAATCAAAATTATCAGCAACAACAAAATTATCAACAACCGCCACAAAATTATCAGCAGCAACAAAATTATCAACAGCAACAGGATTATCAGCAGCCACCAAATTATCAGCAACCGCCGCAAAAGTAGTTGGTAGTTGTCAGTTGGTAGGAAAAAATAAAATGAAAGGAAGTGATTGACGCCGTTGAATTATTTTCAAGGCGTCATTTTTTTGTGAATTCAATCAGCGAAGAAAAAAAATCAGTTGGAGAAGAAGCTAAAGATTGGATTGTTTCAATAGCCGCCGCAATAGCGGTTGCGCTTTTAATTCGTACATTTATAGTTGAGCTTTACGTTGTTGACGGACCTTCAATGCGTCCTACTTTGCAACACGAAGAAAGGCTCGTTGTCAATAAATTTATTTATTACGTGCGTGACCCCAAAAAAGGCGAAGTTGTAATTTTCCGCTACCCGCGCGACCCCAGCCGCGATTTTATAAAGCGCGTCATTGCCACTGCAGGCGATACTATCGAAATTAAAGAAGGGCGCGTTTATGTCAATGACCAACTTTTAAGAGAAGATTATATTTTGGAAAAGACGCGCACCGAATACCCGAAGGTTACTATTCCCGAAGGTACAATTTTTGTTATGGGCGATAACCGCAATAATTCTGAAGACAGCCGTTTCCCCGACGTTGGATTTGTGCCGTTGAATTTGGTTAAGGGCGAAGCTGTTTTAGTTTTTTGGCCTGTTGACGAATTGAAAACTTTATAAATATTGAAACTTAGAGGGCTGGTTTTACCTTCCCTCTTTATTTTTGGCTTTTTTAAGTTTTAGGGAAAATTCCTAACACCTATTGAAAGGAGCGAATTAAATTTGTTTGGAAAAGATATTATAGGGCTGGAAAATTTTTCGCCCGACGAAATTCGGCAAGTTTTAAAAAGCGCAAAAGAAATGAAAAAAATTATTCGCAGTGACGTAAAAAAACTTCCCAATCTACGCGGCAAGGCGATTATAAATTTGTTTCTTGAGGCGTCAACTCGTACAAGAACTTCATTTGAACTTGCGGGGAAATATTTGGGCGCGGACGTTGTTTCGATTAACGCGGGCACAAGCAGCATTACAAAGGGCGAATCCCTGCGCGATACACTTTTGACGCTTGAGGCGATGGGGGTTGATTGTATCGTTATTCGCCATAAATCCGAAGGAGCCGCCGAATACGCCGCGCAAATTGTCAAGCCTGTAATTATCAACGCAGGCGACGGCGCGCACGCGCACCCTTCGCAAGGGCTTTTGGATTTATTCACTATCGAAAGTCACAAAGGGCGGCTTACAGGTTTAAAGGTTGCGATTGTCGGCGATATTCTTCACAGCCGCGTTGCACGTTCAGATATTTTCGGCTTAACGAAAATGGGCGCGGAAGTTCATTTGGCGGGACCGAAAACCTTGTTGCCGAGATTTTTTAATTTCGACGGCGTAACAGTTCACGAAAATTTTGAAGACGCAATAAAAAATGCTGACGTGGTAAACGTTTTGCGGATTCAACTTGAAAGGCAACAAGCGGGGCTTTTCCCTTCGCCGCGCGAATACGCAAGAGTTTTTGGAATTAATGACGAACGCTTGAAACTTGCAAAGGACGACGTTTTAATTTTGCATCCAGGTCCGCAAAACAAAGGGCTTGAAATTTCAAATGCGGTTGTTTACGGCGAACATTCGGCAATACAGGAACAAGTGCAAAACGGCGTTGCAGTAAGAATGGCGTTGCTTGATTTAACTTTGAACGGGGCGGTAAAATGAATTTTATTATTGACAAAGACGGAAACGCGGCGATTAATCCCGCATTGGTAAAAAAATTTTTTGTCGAAAGAATTTTTGCGGAAGGTTGGGAAGAAACAAAAAATTTTCGCGTATCAGCGTAACTTTCGGAAAATGAAGACAACGTAATTTTAAAAAAATTTATTTCCGATAACGAAGACGAAAATTATTTTGCGGCGAAAAATTATTTGGCGGAATTGGTAAAAAATTTGAACGGAGGTTTAAAATGAAATTTATAATGAGCGAAGACGAAAAAACTATTGTCAACCTTGAACTCGTTACAAAAATTTCTGTCAGAAATCTTAATTTTTCCGAAGGCGGCTCTTCGGTAATTGAAAATTTTTCTGAAGGCGGCTTGGAAGTTGCGGCGAGTTTTCCAAACGGCGGGCGCGACGTCATTTTGAAAAAATTTAAATCGCACGATAAGGCGCAGAATCTTTTGGCGGCTAAAGAATATCTTGCAGAATTGTTTAAAATGTTGGATTCGGAAAAATTTTAAAAACTTGAAAGGAAAATTTTTAATGGAAAATATTTGGGAAATTCACAAAGTCCACGCAAATATTAAAGATTCGCTTTTAATCAAGGGCGGGCGCGTCATTGACCCCGCAAATAACATTGACGAAATTTCGGACGTTTTGATTATCGACGGGAAAATTGCTGCCGTTAAACCTGATATTAACTTTGAGGCGCACAATGAATACAACGCCGCAGGAAAAATCGTAACGCCGGGCTTGATTGATATGCACGTTCATTTCAGGGAACCTGGACAAGAGGCGAAAGAAGATTTTGAAAGCGGCAGCAAGGCGGCGGTTGCAGGCGGTTTTACTACAGTTGCAACAATGCCGAATACTTCGCCAGTTGTCGATAACGCCGCACTTGTTCGCTCAATGGTTCAACGCGCAAATGACGTTGGAATTATCAACATAAAAATTATTGGCGCGGTTACAAAAAATCAGGCAGGGCAGGAACTTGCAGAAATGCGCGATATGATTGACGCGGGCGCGGTTGCATTTTCTGACGACGGCAAATTTGATGATAACGCAAAAATTTTTCTCAACGCGCTGGATTATCTTAGCGGCACGGGCAAAGTTATTATCTGCCACGAAGAAGAAACTTCGCTTGTTAAAGAAGGCGTTATGAATGAAGGCGCGCGCAGTGCAATTTTAGGGCTGAAAGGGCGTCCTACAGTTGCTGAAGATATTGCTGTTGCGCGGGATTGTCTTTTGGCTGAATATACGAGCGGGCGCGTACATATTGCGCACATAAGCTCGGCGCGTTCGGTTGAAATTGTTAGAGACTTCAAAAAGCGCGGCGTTAAAGTTACTGCCGAAGTTACGCCGCAACATTTAACTTTGACTGATGAAATTGTTAATCCCGCCGACACTTCGACGAAAATTAATCCGCCGTTACGTACCAAAAAAGACTGCGAAGAATGTTTAAAAGGCTTGCTTGACGGTACGATTGATTGTATTGTTACTGACCATTCGCCGCACGCCGCCGAAGAAAAGGACAGGGAATACATTTACGCGCCGAGCGGTTTTCCCGGTCTTGAGACAAGTTTAGGGATTTTGTTGACAGATTTATATAATAAAAATAAAATACCTTTGCCGAAATTAATTTCAAAAATGACATACGAACCCGCAAAAATTTTTGGATTGGACGCAGGCACTTTAAGCGTTGGCAGTTGGGCGGACGTTACGATTATTGATACTGATTTGGAGTGGACGGTTGACGCCGAAAAATTTTATACGCGCGGCAGTCATTCACCCTTTGTCGGCAGGAAATTAAAAGGTCGCGCAGTTGCAACGATTGTTCACGGCGATTTAATGAAACTTTTATGAGGAGAAGATTTTTATGAGAATTTTAATGTTAATTGCGATTTTTCTGTTTACAAATTTTGGAATTGTGCAAGCGGCAAATTATCAGCTTGAAGGCGTGGTAGTTTTCAGCCGCCACAATTTGCGCGCGCCTACTCGTACCCGCTTTGAAATGACTAAAGAAATGACGCCGCACAAATGGTTTAAATGGACTGCAAGGGCCGGCGAACTTTCCATTAAAGGCGGCGAACTTGAAACGATTATGGGGCAATATTTCCGCCAATGGTTGACGAAAGAAAATTTAATTCCTGAAAATTACATTCCCGCTGAAGGCGAAGTTAGATTTTATGCAAATTCCTACCAACGCACCATTGCAACCGCGCAATTTTTCTCAAGCGGCTTTTTGCCCGTTGCAAACGTCAAAGTTGAAAGAAAATTTGCGCCAAGCAAAATGGAAGATAATTTCAACGGCATATTAACTTTTGCAAATGAAAATTTCCTTGCACTTGCAAACGAACAAATTAACGCAGCTTTAAAGGCTAATGACTTTACCGAAAATTACAAGCTCCTTGAAAAAGTTATCGACTTCAAAAATTCCGATTACGCCAAAAAAAATAATATGACTACATTTACAGGCGGCGATACAAAAATATTTTTGGAACTCAATCAAGGACCGTCATTAAATGGAAATTTAACCCTTGCAGTTTCGCCGGCGGACGCTTTAACGCTCCAATATTACGAAATGGATAATGCAACTCAAGCCGCCTTCGGCAAAAAACTTTCTTTCAACGATTGGAAAAAAATTGTTGACATTGTGCAAGGTTACCACGAAATATTATTGACTGCGCCCGCCGTTGCAGTAAATGTTTCGCACCCGCTTTTAAAAGTGCTCGGCGATGAACTTTCTTTGAAGAACAGAAAATTTTCTTTCGTTTGCGGGCACGATTCAAACATTACGCCGCTTTTAGCCGCGTTGGGCGTTGAAAAATATTCATTGCCGCAAACTTTAGAAACTAAAACGCCTATTGGCGTAAAATTCGTCATTGAAAAATATTTGGGCGACGACGGCAAAGAATACGCAAAGTTAAGTTTGATTTATGCAAGCTCCGAACAAATTCGCAACAAAACTACTTTAACGCTTGACAATCCGCCAATGATTTTCCCGCTGAATTTGAATGGCTTGCAAAAAAATTCTGACGGCTTGTACACTTTAAAGGAAGTGCAACAACGTTTTGACGACGCTTATAATGCTTACTACGATTTGCAGGCGGAAAGTAAAGCCGCTTGAAAATTTTTCATAAATGAAGGGAGAAATTCTTTTGCCTAAGAAAAAAAATTTAAATAAAGTAATGGTTATCGGCTCGGGACCAATAGTAATAGGGCAGGCGGCGGAATTTGACTACGCGGGCTCGCAAGCTTGCCGCGCCTTGAAAGAGGAAGGCTTGGAAGTTGTTTTAGTCAATTCAAATCCTGCAACAATTATGACTGACGTTAATATTGCTGACAGAGTTTACATCGAGCCTTTGACGGTAGATTTTCTTTCATCGATAATCGAAAAAGAACGCCCCGACGGTTTATTGGCAACATTGGGCGGGCAAGCCGGTTTAAATTTGGCGGTAAAACTTTCAGAAGCGGGCGTGCTTGAAAAATTTAACGTTGAACTTTTGGGGACGCCGCTTGACGCAATAGAAAAAGCTGAAGACCGCGAAAAATTTAAAGCAACAATGCAGGAAATTGGCGAACCTGTTCCTGAATCAACAATCGTTGAAGATGTGCATAGCGCGGTTGCCTTCGCAAATGAAATTGGCTACCCGCTGATTGTTCGCCCCGCGTACACTTTGGGCGGCACGGGCGGCGGTATTGCCGAAAATGAAGAAGAACTCGTAGAAATTGTAATACGCGGCTTGAAATATTCAATGATAGGGCAAGTGCTGATTGAACGCAGCGTTGCAGGGTGGAAAGAAATTGAATTTGAAGTAATGCGCGACGGCAACGATAATTGCATTGCAGTTTGCGATATGGAAAATGTTGACGCGGTCGGCGTGCATACGGGCGACTCAATAGTTGTTGCACCGTGCCAAAGTTTAAGTAAATCTGACTACGATTTATTGAAGGCGGCAAGCTTGAAAATGATTCGTGCGCTTGGAATTGAGGGCGGTTGCAACGTGCAATTTGCGCTTGATACTGACAGCCAAAATTATTATGTCATTGAAGTAAATCCGCGCGTTAGCAGAAGTTCCGCGCTTGCCTCGAAGGCGACAGGTTATCCTATTGCGCGTATAACTTCCAAAATTGCCATTGGTTTTACGCTTGACGAATTGGCGAAAGAAATTTTTGAGCCGGCAGTAAATTATATCGTTGTAAAATTCCCGCGTTGGCCTTTCGATAAATTTGTTTTCGCAGATAAAACTTTGGGTACGCAAATGAAGGCAACGGGCGAAGTTATGAGCATTGATAAAAGTTTTGAGGGCGCAATTTTAAAAGCGGTGCGCAGTCTTGAAATTGGCGTCAATCGTTTATACCTTGAAAAATTTGCAGATTGGGACAACGAAAAAGTTTTGCGTAAGTTGCACAAAGTCAGCGATGAAAGATTATTTGTAATTGCGGAGGCTTTAAGGCGCGGCGTTGCAACCGTTGACGAAATTTACAACATTACAAAAATTAATCCGTGGTTTATCGACAAAATTAAGAATATTGCCGATATGGAAAATAAACTCAAGGCTGAAACTTTAACGGTTGAACTCCTGCGCGAGGCAAAAAATATCGGCTTGGCTGATAAATCCATTTCCGAATTGACGGGCAAAAATATTAAAGAAATTCGCAAGTTGAGAATTGAAAATAATATCTTGCCGAAATTTAAACTTGTTGACACTTGCGCCGCGCAATTTGACGCCACGCCCTATTATTATTCAACATATCGCGCAGATTCTGATGAAGTCGAAGTTAGCGGCAACAGAAAAATTATAGTTTTAGGTTCAGGTCCAATAAGAATTGGGCAGGGCGTTGAGTTTGACTATTGCAGCGTGCATTCAGTTTGGGCACTGCGCGAAATGGGCGTTGAGGCAATTATCATTAACAACAATCCCGAAACTGTTTCAACGGACTTTGATATTTCGGACAAACTTTATTTTGAGCCGCTGACAACCGAAGACGTTTTAAACATTATCGACAAAGAAAAACCTGAAGGCGTTATCGTGCAATTCGGCGGGCAAACTGCAATAAATTTGGCTGCAAGCTTAGCTGAAGCGGGCGTTAAAATTTTCGGTACAAGCGTTGATGATATTGACAGGGCAGAAGACAGAGAACGCTTTGACGAAGTTTTGACGGCGGTAAATATTCCGCGCCCGCGCGGTATCAGCGTTACAAATCTTGAAGACGCAATAAGCGGCGCGGCTGAAATCGGTTATCCCGTTATGGTGCGTCCGAGCTACGTTTTAGGCGGACGCGCAATGGAAATTGTTTACAATGAAGACGAACTGCGGGATTATATGAGCCGCGCTGTCAAAGTTACGCCCGACCACCCCGTTTTGGTTGACAGATATATGCAAGGTACAGAAGTTGAAGTTGATGCAATTTCTGACCGCGGGCGTGCACAGCGGCGACAGCATTGCAGTATATCCGCCGCAAACTTTACCCTCAAGAGTCATTTACACCATTTCAGATTATACAAAACGCCTTGCACTTGCCTTGCACGTCAAAGGCTTGTTAAATATTCAATACGTGGTAGTTGACGGGCAGGTTTACGTTATCGAAGTAAATCCGCGTTCAAGTCGTACAGTTCCGTTTTTAAGCAAGGTTACAAATATTAAAATGGTAAATATTGCAACGCGCGTTGCACTCGGGCACACGCTTAAAGAAATGGGCTACCACAGCGGCTTGGTTGAACCGAAACCCTATACGGCGGTTAAAGCTCCCGTATTTTCTTTTGCCAAAATGCAGGACGTTGATATTTCGTTGGGACCTGAAATGAAATCGACGGGCGAAGTTATGGGGATTGATTATCACTACGCGCGCGCCCTGTATAAAGCGATTGTCGGCGCGGGAATGAGTATTCCCAAAAACGGCTGCATTTTGTTCACGGTTGCCGATAAGGACAAAGACGAAATGAAACAACTTGCAAAGGCTTTTTCGGATTTGAATTTTGAAATAGTTGCAACAGAAGGCACTGCGCGGGCGTTGGAAAGCGTGGGGATTAAGGCTGAAGTTGTAGGCAAAGTTCATCAGCGCAGCGTTGATATTATAGAAAGAATTAAAAGCGGCAAAATTGATATGGTAGTGAATACGCATACGCCGGGACAACACGTCCTGCGCGACGGCTTTAAAATTCGCCGTGCAACAGTTGAACACGGTATACCCTGCCTTACGAGTTTGGATACGGCTTGGGAAGTTTTGAGAATGCTTTCTTTTATGCGTGATAGAAGGTTAGTATATTCGCTTGCAATTCAAGATTACGTTGGCGGCGGCGATGAATTGGCGTGATTAATTGGTAGTTGATAGTTGATAGTTAAAAATGTTAAAATCCTTCTGCAGATTTGCGGAGGGATTTTTTTTATGGCAAATGTTGAAAAAATGATTGAAGGACAACTTGTAGAATAGGACAGAAAAAAGGCGGCGATTAACCGTCAAAAACACGGCGTAGAATTTGAAGACGCCGCGTTAGTTTTCGCTGATGAAAACAGAATTGAACGCCGTGATAATAAACATTCACAAGACGAAGACCGCCGGCAAGTTATAGGTAAAGTTGAGGATATTTTATTTGTAGTTTATACAGAACGCGGCGACGTTTTCAGATTAATTACGGCAAGAATGGCAAATGAGTACGAAAGGAGAATTTATGATGGAGCAAAGAATTATTTATGAAGGACAAAAACCAACACCGGAACAAATTGAAAGAATCCGCGCGTTGAAAAATCGCCCTATTGTTTACGATGAAGATTGCCCAAAACTTACAGAAGAAGAATTGCGCGAATTTAAGCGCGTAAATCCAATACGTAAGGCGGCTAATTAAGTATGGCAGATATTAATTTTCAAATAGGCGACAGAATTTTTCAATGGGACAGCGATAAAGCTAAAACCAACAAAATTAAACACAACGTAAGCTTTAAACTTGCAGCAAGAGTTTTTGAAGACGAAAACAGAATTGAACGCCCGGATTATAAACATTCAGACGACGAAGACCGCCAACAAGTTATCGGCAAAGTTGACAATATTTTATTTGTTATTTATACCAAGCGCGGAGATATAACGCGCCTTATTTCTGCAAGAAGAGCAACTGAATATGAAAGGAGATTATATAATGGCAACAGTGACTTATATTTTGCGTAAGGGACAACCTTTTACACAGGAAGAACTTGAGGAAATCGAAGCGTTAAAAAATATGAAGGATGAAGATATTGACTTGAGCGATATTCCCGAAATTACGCCGGAAGAAGCACGCGAATTTAAGCGCGTAAATCCAATACGTAAGGCGGCTAATTAATATGAAAAAAATTTTTGATACAGAAATAATTTTCAATGTTGAAGTAGCAGAAAAAATTTTTCGGCTGGAAATTTCGGCGCAGGAACTTTCGGAAATTGCTCGCGCAGGACAATTCGTACAAGTGAAAATTTCTGAAGAATTTACATTGCGCCGCCCGCTCGGTATCGCCTCCGCAAAAAACGGCGTTGTAAAAATTTTTTACAGAATCAACGGGCGCGGTACAGAATTTCTTTCGACGAAAAAAAGCGGCGAACATTTAAACATTTTGGGCGCGCTCGGCAACGGCTTTAATACAAATGTTGACGGGCGAATTTTGCTTGTAGGCGGCGGAATGGGCGCGGCTCCGCTTTTAAGCGCGGCTGAAAAACTCGGCGCGGCTGATGTTTTGATTGGCGGCAAAAATTCCGACGAAGTTAATTTTTGGATAAAAGAATTTCAGCCTGAAGTTGGAAAAATTTTTATAACGACGGACGACGGCAGTCGCGGCAGTAAAGGTTTTGTTACTTCACTTTTGCCTGAAGTTCTTGACTATGAAAATTTTTCTGCAATTTACACTTGCGGACCTGAAATTATGATGCGCGGCGTTGCCAAAATTGCCGCTGAAAATAATTTGCCGTGTTACGTTTCGCTTGAAAGGCGTATGGCTTGCGGCTTGGGCGCGTGTTTAAGTTGTTCGATTGACACTGCAAGCGGGCGCAAAAAAGTTTGCAAAGACGGTCCCGTTTTTGACGCGGAAGATATTTTTTAATATAAACCTGCGCGAAAAATTTTTAGTAATGGAGAAAAAATTATGAATGCAGTAAAAAATATAATCGTACGCGGCGCGCGCGTTCACAATCTCAAAAATATTAATGTTGAAATTCCTTTAGGCAAACTTACAGCTATTGCGGGCGTCAGCGGCAGCGGCAAAAGTTCCCTTGCACTCGGTACGCTTTACTCCGAAGGCTCGCGCAGGTATCTTGAGGCGTTGTCAACTTACACGCGCCGCCGAATTTCTCAAACGGGCAAGGCAGATCTTGACGAAATTAAACACGTACCCGCCGCGCTTGCACTTCATCAACGCCCCGCCGTTCCGAACATTCGCAGTACTTTCGGTACTATGTCTGAACTTTTAAACAGCTTGCGGCTTTTATTTTCGCGCGTAGGCAGTCATTGCTGTCCCAACGGTCATTTGACTGAACCGAGTATGGCGGTTTCTTTAATGTTGCCGATAAAGTGTCCTGTTTGCGGCGAGGAATTTTATGGACCCGGCGCGGAGGAAATGGCTTTTAATTCTGACGGCGCGTGCAAAACTTGCGGCGGCACGGGTATTACTTATGTTGTTGACGAATCTACTTTAGTACCTGACGAAAATTTGACGATTGATGAAGGCGCGGTTCTTCCTTGGCAAACTTTAATGTGGTCGCTTATGAAAGATATTGCGCGGGAATTGGGCGTGCGTACTGACGTACCTTTCAAAGATTTAACCGAAAAGGAGCGCGAAATTGTTTTTCACGGTGCGCCCGTCAAACACCATATGATTTACCAAAATAAAACCAGCGGCGCGGCGGGCGAAATGGATTTTACATATTTTAACGCAACTTACACCGTCGAAAACGCGCTGTCAAAAGTCAAAGATGAAAGCGGTATGAAGCGCGTTGAAAAATTTTTGCGCGTCGATACTTGCCCCGATTGTCACGGCACGCGCTTAAGTGCCAAAGTTCGTTCAACGATTCTTGCGGGAAAAAATTTGGCTGAAGCTACCGCAATGACGCTTGACGATTTAATTATTTGGGTTAAAAATGTTCCTGCAACTTTGCCTGAAAAATTGCGCCCAATGGCTGATTCTATCATTGAATCTTTTCTTGACAACGCAAAAAGATTAATCGATTTGGGCTTAGGTTACCTTTCGCTTGACAGGGCGGGCAATACTCTTTCAACGGGCGAACGTCAAAGAATCCAACTTGCACGCGCCGTAAGAAATGAAACAACGGGCGTACTTTATGTGCTTGACGAGCCTTCGATTGGCTTGCACCCGTCAAACATTGAAGGACTTATGGCGGTTGTAAAAAATTTAATTGCGGACGGAAATTCGGTAATTTTGGTTGATCACGATGTTAAAGTTTTAAAGCAGGCGGATTATATGATTGAAATGGGCCCGCTTGCAGGCAAGGACGGCGGGACGATTATTGCGCAGGGCACGGTTGACGAAATTTCAAAAAATAAAAATTCCAAAATTGCAGGCTTTATCACGGAAGAAATTAACGTGTTGACGCGGCGACGTGTTGCAGCTGAAAATATTTTTGACAACGGCAAAATTCATTTGGAAACCGCGCCAATTCATACTGTTAAAGAAATTTCGCTTGACATTCCGCGCGGCAGATTAATTGCGGTTACGGGCGTAAGCGGCAGCGGCAAAACTACTTTAATTCTTGAAAGTTTAATCCCCGCGTTGACTGCGAAAATTAACAATGAAAAACTTCCTGCGCACGTCAAAAAAATTTCTGCCGAAGGAATTAACCGCGCAAATTTGATTGACTCCGCGCCGATTGGGATTAACATTCGCTCAACCGTTGCAACTTACAGCGGCGTTATGGATGACTTGAGAAAAATTTTCGCCGCGCATTCCGAATTTACGGCTAGTGATTTTTCTTACAATACGGGAAAATTGCGCTGTCAAACTTGCGACGGTACAGGGCAAATTTCGCTTGACGTGCAATTTTTGCCTGATGTTACTATAACTTGTCCCGATTGTCACGGCGCACGTTACGGCGCGGCGGCTGAAAAAGTTTTTTGGAAAAATTTTACCTTGCCGCAAATTATGAAAATGACTGTTAATGAGGCAATTCCGCTTTTCGACAAAAATAAAAAAGTGCAAGACAAATTAAAAGTTTTGCAAGAATTGGGATTGGGATATTTGACATTGGGCGAAGATACGCCTGCACTTAGCGGCGGCGAGGCGCAACGTTTGAAACTTGCAAGCGAAATGAAAAAGTCTCAAGCGGACGCAGTTTTTGTATTTGATGAGCCGACGGTAGGATTACACCCGCTGGACGTGCAAAGCTTGTTGACTGTTTTTAATAATTTAGTTGAGGCGGGCGCAACTGTCATTGTCATTGAACACGATTTAGATTTAATTGCGAACAGCGATTATATAATTGATATGGGACCTGGCGGCGGCTTTTCGGGCGGCAGAATTATTGCGCAGGGTACGCCCGCTGAAGTTGCTGCAAATAAAAAAAGTTTGACGGGGAAATTTTTAAGTACTAAGGATTAAGGATTTTTATAAAAATTTGAGGTAAATTTTATGAGCGAAATTTTAAAAACTGAAATTTGCGGAATAAAAATGCAAACACCAATTTTAACGGCGTCGGGAACATTCGGCTTCGGCGAAGAATTTGCTGATTTTGTAAATTTAAAAAGACTCGGCGGCGTTATGGTAAAGTGCATAACTTTAAAGCCGCGTGCAGGAAATAAAGGCGTGCGAATTACTGAAACGCCTGCAGGAATGTTAAATTGTATTGGCTTGGAAAATCCCGGCGTTGAAATTTTTTTGACTGAAATTTTGCCGCGCATAAAAAATAAATTTAACATTATCGTAAATATCAGCGGCTCAAGCGTCGAAGATTACGGCAAACTTGCAAAATTTTTGGACGTTGACGGCGTGGCGGCGATTGAGTTAAATATTTCCTGCCCGAATGTTAAAGACGGCGGAATAATTTTCGGCACTAATCCAAAGGCGGCGGCTGAAGTTACAACGGCGGCGAAAAATTCTACAAGCAAGCCCGTTATTGTCAAGCTTAGCCCGAATGTTACTGACATTACAGAAATTGCACGGGCGGTTGAAAGTGCGGGCGCGGATTGTCTTTCGCTGATTAATACGCTTATGGGTATGGAAATTAATATTGACACGTGGAAACCTACGCTCGGCAATATCACGGGCGGACTTAGCGGCGGCGCGGTTAAACCTGTCGCCTTGCGTATGGTTTATCAAGTCGCGCAGGTTTGCAAAATTCCAATTATCGGAATGGGCGGTATTCGCACGGCGGCGGACGCTGTAGAATTTTTTTTAGCGGGCGCGTCAGCTGTTGCAGTCGGTACAGCCAACTTTGCAAATCCCAACGTTGCGAACGAAATTATTGACGGCTTGGAAAATTATCTGCGCCGAAAAAATTTACAAAGTATCAAAGAAATTATCGGCAAGGTTAAATAAGCCTTCAGAAACGCTGTATTTGCCCTTTACGGCGTTTTTTTATTGCAAGGGTACTTTTATATTAAAAAATAAAAAGCCGCTTAGAATTGCTCTGAGCGGCTTTAAAATCGATTTTAAAATTTCAAGTTAAATTTTGGGCGCGTTTGAATCAGTGGCAAATAAAAAAAGCCATTGCCGAAATTGAAAATGACTTTAAAAATTTCTTCGCGCAGGTTTTTTTAAATCCTGACACCTAAAACCTAATCCCTGACACCTAAATTTTCGGGGCGTTTTGAATCCAGACCTGCGAATTTTTATTGGCGGCGGGTTTATTCTGCGCCATAACGCCAACCAATTTATGCGGCGTGTAAAGTTCTTCCAAATAATTAATATCTTCGGCGGAAAGCTTTAAATTTGTAGCATTAGCCGCGCCGTCGATATGGTGAAATTTCGTTGCGCCTACAACGGGCGATTCAACTTTTGTCAAAAGCCACGCCAAAGAAATTTCAGTCATTGAAACGCCGTATTTTTCAGAAAGTTCAATGACGCGAGCAATAATTTTAGAATCTTGTTCCGCCGTTGCATCGTACTTAAATTTTGCATAAGAATCTTCTTGCAAACGTTTTGAAGTTTCGCCGGGCTTTTTGGAAAGTCTGCCGCTTGCAAGCGCACTGTAAGGAGTCATTGCAATATTTTCTTCCGCGCAAAAAGCCGCCATTTCCCGTTCTTCTTCGCGGAAAAGCAAATTGTAATGATTCTGCACCGAAATAAATTTAGCAAAATTATTTTTTTCTGCGAGCGCGTTAGCCTTCGCAAGTTGGTAAGCGTAGCAATTCGCAATTCCAATGTAGCGAACTTTGCCCGCTTTAACCGCGTCGTTCAAGCCTTCCAAAATTTCAAAAATCGGCGTTTGATAATCCCACATATGATAAATATACAGGTCAACATAATCCGCGCCAAGATTTTTCAAACTTTGATTGAGCGACTCCGTAACGTGTTTTTGCCCGCTGATATTGTTTGCAACTTCTTCAGGCGAACGCGGCAAAAATTTTGTAGCAATGAAAACTTCGTCACGCTTTGCAAAATCTTTCAGTGCGCGCCCGACGAATTTTTCGCTGCTGCCCTGTTGGTAAACAATCGCCGTATCAAAAAAATTAATTCCGCATTCGAGCGCGTGTTTGATAATTTCGCGGGAATGTTCTTCGTCAAGCGTCCAAGAATGTTGACCTGTTGCCGCGTTGCCGAATCCCATACAGCCCAAACAAATCCTTGAAACGTTCAAATCACTGTTGCCAAGTTTAACATACTGCACAAAAAATCCCCTCCCTAAATCACTGACATTTTGTCAACAAGGATTATAATTTTATACTGACACTTTGTCAATAAAATTAAGGGAAGGGAATTTATTTAGCGTTTCTTTTTGACGTCGAGCAAATTAATTGTATCGTCAATAAATTTCAACGCGGCTTTTTCTGAAAGTATCGCGCTTTTTTCGTACTTGGAAATTTCTTTGCGCAGGGGTTTTAAATTTGCGTCGAGAGTTTTATTTTGCAAGGATTTTAAAGCCAATCTGTCAGCCTGCGCAATTCTTTTAAACTGTTCAAGTTGCGGCTTGCATTCCGCCAAATATTGCGGCGTCAAATTTTTCAACAGAATATCGGCGGCTTTGTCCATTTCGTCAATCATACGTGAAAGTTCAGCAGGATTGTAACTGCGCCCCGTACGCGCGGAAGAAATTATAAATTGCGCCGCCGCCTCAAATTCGGGCGCGTCAACAGGTCCGCATTTCGCCCAATTATTTTCCATATGGCGCGAATGACTTGCAAAAATTTTCATAGCATCAGCAACTCTGCCGTATTGCGCCTCAATATTTTTGTTCCAAGAAATTTCGGCATCGTAACTTTCGGGCGCATTGGCGTAATCTGCGCCCGTTGCAAGTGCAATTTTTGAAAGTTGAAACTGCGACATAGGATTAAAGAAAATTGCCTGTACATTTTGCGCAGGAAGTTTTTCAATCGCGCCGAGTGCAAGTTTAGCATTGCGGTTGCCGCCCGCCGTCAAAGAATAATCATTAACGGGATAATTCCACCAAATTCCCAAATCACGCCCATAAATTTTGCGGGCGGCTTGAAAATCTTCTTCAGAAATTCCGTCGCAAACAACGCCTTCGCCCGTGTACAGCACGATAATATTTTGGTTTAAGTTGGCGGCGAAATCTTCGGTATAATTTTTAACTTTGCCGCGCCCGTTGACCATATCGAGACGATAATATTCAGTTGGAACAGTAATCAAAGGTTCAACATCGCCGTAACGGGCGGCAAGTTTATCTTGCAGTTTGTTCAAAAATTCGGCTTGCTTTTTGCCGTCTTCGCGGTGGTTGCCGTTTTTGTCCTTTAAATCGTCAAAGAAAATTGCAAAATTGCGCACGCCAATATTGTAAACGGCGTCGATTTTCCGCATTAAAAATTTTAAATCTTCGTCAGCTTTTTTGCCGCTGTAATTTAAATCGAGACCGGGCGAAATTGCGAAAACAAATCTTACGCCGTTGCTGTTGGCAATTTCAACGAGCTTTTTTAATTCTTCAATTTGCGAAGAAGGATAGGGCTTGCGCCATTTATTGCGGTGGTAGGGGTCATCTTTCGGCGCGTAAACGTAGGCGTTGAGATTATGCAGGCGGCAGAAATTCATTAAATCTGCGCGTTCTTCAAAAGTCCACTCCTTGCCATAAAAACCTTCAATGACGCCGCGCAATGGTACAGGATTTGCAAAAGTTGTATTTGAAAATAAAATCAAAGAAAATACTATTGACGCTAAAAATTTTTTCATTGTTGGCTCTCCTGATATTGTTTGAAATTTTTTAAAATGCAAATCGGGCGTTTTTCTGACGCATTGCCAAAAGGATTGTCGATTAACAAATTGCTTGCAAGCTGCGCGTTCATACCCGGCGTTGCGCCAACGATTCTTGACCGCTTTAAATCATTAACATCGGCAATCATTGCGCCGAAACAGCCGAGCCGCGCTTTAATTGCGGCAACAACTTTATCGGGCTCTTCCGGACCGTAAACAACGGTTTTATCGAAGGGCGGCATATCGCCCGTTACGTCGTCAATCAACGCCGCTTGACGCCCGCCCCATTTGTAAAAAAGTCCCGGCTGTCCTACAATTTTACCCAAAAAGCCTGCAAATAGCGCAAAGGCAACGCGCCAATCGCCCTCTTTGCGCATAAGTGCTTGCATACCGTGCGGCGTTGCCAAGCTGCCGTAATCGGGGATAAATCTGCAACAAAAACGCGCCAATAAAGTAATTTCCATTTCGTCAGGGCGTACAATATTTCCCTGCGTAATTGCAACGACACTTTCGGCGACCGTCAAAACGTCATTTTCTGTAATTATGTCTTTGGTATATTTTTCTATTGCGTCAACAATATCATCTTTTGGCGTCAAAATTCTTGTATTAATCGGAATAATTTCAACCATTAAAAAGCTCCTTTTATTTAATAAAAATGCAAAATTGACGCCGCCCAAGGATGGGCGGCCTTCCCGCGCAAATCGCGTGACGCGATTTCAGCGGGTCTCCTGCTAAGCTTGCTGTTAAAAGCACTTTTCTTTGGTACTTTCTTTTTTGCTTCGGAAAAAGAAAGTACATTTATAAAGTATAAAAACACATAAATTTTTTAATCTTTAATCAGCGTGACGCCTGTCAACTTTGTAAGTTCTTCAGCCGTCAAAACAATTCTTGCAATGCTCCAATGCATCGGCGTTCTTCCAACTTCGCGGTACACAAGTTCAATCGGAAAATCTACCATATGACTTAACGCCTCTTCGAGCGTCATATTTTTTCGCGCAGTCAATGTAATCGTTTGAACCAAATTAACGCTTTCTTGGTGTTCAAGCACCAACGCTTCAAAATAATCATCTTCGCGCGGCTTGCCTTCGCGTTCAACTTTGCCGCGCACTGCAATTCCGTCGTACTGTTCAAAAGGCAAAAGCGGATGGCAAATAGCGTCAACAATCATTGCGCTTTGCGTGCCAGCGTTAAAAAATTCTATTGTTGTTGAAAGTGTAACTGATTTTTCATCGCGTGATATAATTTTAAAAGGCGTCCTACTTTGAATTTTCGGCACAACTTTTTCTTGCCCGCGCTTTTTCAGAAAAATAAAAATCGCAAGGCAAAATAAAACCCCCGCGCCTAAAATCCCTTCAAGAATTACCATTGATAAAAATTCCCTCCCAAAAATCTTGCTTAACTTGCAAAGGTAGTTTAAAATACAGCATATTATTTTAGCGTTTAAAATTGGAATTGTAAAGGAAATTTAGGCGTTAGGTTATGTTTATAAATTCAAAAATTTTATTTTGACAAGTCGGCATTTCTTTCTTTTTGGAAAAAGAAAGAAACGCCTGGCAAAGAAAGAAAAACTTGCACCCCGCACATAATTCAATCCTTGAATTAAGTGCGGGCGGCGCACGTCCTTGTGCGCCGGTCTTCCCTTTTATTTAAACTAAAAGTAATTTCTAGTTTTTTAATTTGTAAACATATTCAAGGCAATAATTTTATGGAGTTATAAAAATGAGCGAAGAACTTAAAAATATTTTAATAGTGAAACTTTCGGCGATTGGCGATGTAATTCACGCGCTGCCCGTAAGCTACGCAATTAAGGAAACTTTCCCCAACGCAAAAATAACTTGGGTCGTCGAGCCGCCCGCTTACGATTTGCTGAAAATGAACCCCTGCGTTGACAAAATTATTTTGTTCGAGAAAAAAAAGTTTAAAACATTCGGCGGCTTTATCCAAAAATTTTTCCCGTTCAAAAAGGAAATTCAAGCCGAAAATTACGACGCGGTTTTAGATTTGCAGGGGCTTTTTAAATCCGCCGCAATAGCTTTTTTCGCCAACGCAAATATCAAACTCGGTATTTGCAATATGCGCGAAATGAGCAATAAAATTTCTAAACCCGTAATTGGCGAACACGCGCAAGGGCACATTGTCGAAAGATATTTGGACACGGCGCGCGCTATCGGTTGTCGCGTCAATAATGTTGTTTTCCCACTCGAAATTCCGCGCGAAGAAATTTACAACGCCCGCGAAATTATGCAAGAAGCGGGGCTTGATGAAACTAAACCGTACGTAGTTTTTGCTATTGGCGCGAATTGGACAAATAAGCGTTGGCGCACAGATTTTTTTGCTGAGCTCGGCGATTGGCTTTACAAGTTGAAAGTTACGCCCGTGATAATTGGCGGCGGGCAAACTGATTTTAAACGCGCCGCAGATATTTATGAATTAATGCAAAATTCGCCCGTTAATCTCGTCAACAAAACAAATTTGCCGCAACTTGCCTACGTCATAGAAAACGCGCGGCTTGTTATTGGCGGCGATACGGGTCCAGTGCATTTGGCGGCAGGTTTAAAAATTCGTACGCTTATGCTTATGGGACCAACTGACGCCAACAGAAACGGTCCTTACGGGCAAATTCAAAACGCTATCGAAGTTGACAGGGAGTGCAAAGGTTGCTGGAAACGTTCCTGTCCAAAAAATGAAGACTGCCTTGCAAATATTTCAGTTAAGCAAGTGCAGGAAAAAATTTTATCTATGCCTTAACCTTTTCGATAACAAAAAAAGTTGCATTAACTTTCGCGTATAAATTCCCTGCCGCGTCAACAATTTTACAATCACAAATCATAATTTTATTGCCGTCGTGCAAAATTTGGGCGTCAGTAAAAATTTTCGTACCGATTTTGACGGGGCGCATAAATTCAGTTGTCATAGAAACCGTAACAACTTTTTTATTTTTTTGGAAACACGCCGCGCCCATTGCAGTATCAGCCATAGTTGTCATAACGCCGCCGTGCAAAATATCATAGCAATTTGAATGTTGGTTTTTAACTTCCAATGCGAGGCGAACGCCGCCGTTTTCAGTCGGTGTAATATCTGCGTTCAAAAAATCGCAAATTGTATTATCGTGGCAAAATTTTATAATTTCTTCCTGTTTCAAAATATCGCTTCCTCAAAAATTTTTTTCGATTATGTCAAAACTGCGCGAAGTTGTCAAACTGAAATTAAAGGAAGAAAATTTTTGGTGTCGAATTTTTAACTGATTAATATTTGAGGAGGAAAATTTTTTAATGAATTTATTTGAAACCGAACTTGGCGGCAGAAAATTAATCGTCGAACAGGGAAAAATGGCAAAGCAGGCAAACGGCGCAGTTTTGGTGCGCTATGGAGATACGGCGGTTTTAGTAGCAGTAACTTCTTCGGCAAAGCCGCGCGAAGGCGCAGACTTTTTCCCGTTGACTGTAGATTATGAAGAAAAAATGTATTCTTCGGGCAAAATACCCGGCAGTTTCCATAAGCGCGAAGGCAGACCGCAAACAAGCGGAATTTTACGCAGCCGCTTAATTGACAGACCAATTCGCCCGCTTTTCCCCGAAGGTTTTAGAAATGACGTGCAAGTTACTGCAACGGTTATCTGCTACGACGCCGATAATGCGCCCGAAATTCCCGCAATGCTCGGCGCGTCCTGCGCGATTTGTATTTCTGATATTCCGTTCAACGGACCGATTGCGGGCGTGCGCGTCGGCAGAATTGACGATAAATTTATTATCAATCCTACGCAGGAACAAGCCGAAATTTCGACGCTTGATTTAATGGTTGCAGGCTCGGCGGATGCGGTTATGATGGTTGAGGCGGGCGCAAAAGAACTTCCCGAAGAAATTATTCTTGAGGCGATTTTATTCGGGCACGAAGAAATTAAAAAGCTTGTAGAATTTCAAAACGAAATTATTGCAGCAGTCGGCAAGGAAAAGGCTGACTATCCTTTATTCCACCCCAACGAAGAAATTGAGGCGGCAGTTCGTGAAATTGCGCCCGAAAAAATTAACGCCGCAGTTAGAAACCCTGACAAGTTGGCGCGTGACGCGGCAGTTGACGCAGTGCAAGAAGAAATTACCGCCGAATTGTTGGAAAAATTCCCCGCCGAAGAATATCCCAACGCCGAAGCCGAAATTGGCGAAGTCTTTTACAAAGTCAAAAAAGAAGTCGTAAGAAAAATGATTACGCACGAAAAAATTCGCCCCGACGGCAGAGAACTTGAAGAAGTGCGCCCAATTTCCTGCGAAGTAGGATTATTTGCGCGTACGCACGGCAGCGGATTATTTACGCGCGGGCAAACTCAAGTTTTGACAATTACAACGCTCGGCAGTGTTGGCGACGAACAAATTATTGACGGCTTGGATCCCGAATATACCAAACACTATTTGCACCATTATAATTTTCCCGGCTTTTCAGTTGGAGAGGCGCGCCCTTCGCGCAGTCCCGGCAGACGCGAAATTGGACACGGCGCACTTGCCGAGCGCGCCCTTGAACCGATGATTCCCCCACTTGAAGAATTTCCATACACTATCCGCCTTGTTTCTGAAGTTTTGGAAAGTAACGGCTCCAGTTCAATGGGCAGTGTTTGCGGCAGTACTTTAAGCTTGATGAACGCGGGCGTTAAAATTAAACGCCCTGTTAGCGGCGTTGCAATGGGCTTGGTTAAGGACGGCGATAAACATACAATTTTGACTGATATTCAGGGAATGGAAGACGCGCTCGGCGATATGGATTTCAAAGTTGCAGGAACTACCGAAGGCGTTACCGCTATTCAAATGGATATTAAAATTGCGGGCATTACGCGCGAAATTTTATCTGACGCACTCGCGCAGGCTAAACGCGGCAGAAGTTTTATTCTTGAAAAAATGCTCGAATGTATCAGCGAACCTGCCGCTGACCTTTCGCCCTACGCGCCGCGCGTTATGACTATAAAAATTCCTGTCGATAAAATCCGCGAAGTTATCGGCACGGGCGGCAAAATGGTTAATAAAATTATCGAAGAAACGGGCGTCACTGTCGACATTGAAGACGACGGAAATATTTTTGTCACTTCCCAAAATGTTGAAGGAATTCAACGCGCAATTAAGATGATTGAAGATATTATTCACGATTTCACGGTTGGCGAAGTTTATGAAAATTGCCCCGTTACACGCATTGAAAGTTTCGGCGCGTTCGTTGAACTTTTGCCGGGACGTGAGGGACTTTGTCACATTTCGCAACTTGCAATTAACCGCGTAGATAAAGTTGAGGACGCCGTAAAAATTGGCGACACTTTGACTGTTAAAGTTACAGAAATTGACGAACGCGGCAAAGTTAATGTCAGTCACAAGGCAACTTTGACGGCGGGCACTCCAAGCCGCCCCGCGCCTAAACCTGTTGACAGAAAACCCGTTGATAAAAAACCGCCTGAAAGAAAACCGCTCGATACAAGGGCTCTCGAAAGAAAATTTTCTGACAGAAACCCCCGCGATAAATACGGCAACCGCTCCAATCGCTCCAATCGTCGAAGGGATTGATTCAACTTGAAACTTTTTAGCGTTTTGGTTTTAATAATTTTTATGTTGACAAGTACAAAAGTTTTTGCCGCTGAAAATGAACTTTCCAAAACTGTAAATAATTTCAACTGGAATTACTTTAAAAATCTCGACAAGGATAAAAATATTTTCTATTCGCCCTACAGCATCGCCGCCGCCTTTTCAATCGTTGCAAACGGCGCGAAGGGTACTACTCAAAAAGAAATTCTTTCTGCGCTTAACGCAAAAAAAATTACCGCGCTTAACGGCGAATTTAAAAATTTTCGCGCGGCTATGCAAAAAAATTACAAGGACGGCGTAACTTTAAGCGAAGCTGATTTAATTCTCATTGACAAAAAATTTGTCGGCAAGGGCATTGACAAAAAATTTCAAAACGTTGTAAAGAAAGATTATCAAGCCAAAATTGACGCGGCAGATTTTGCCGAAAACCCCGAAGCCGAAATTGAACGCATTAAAAATTTCGTTGCAGAAAGTACCAACGATTTTATTTCGGATTATCAGGCAACAGTTGACGCCGATACAATTTTGGATTTGCTGAACGTCATTTACTTCAAAGGCAGTTGGGAAAATCAGTTTGACACTTCCAAAACTTGGAAATCTTTTTTCACGAACAATGACGGCTCCAAAAACCGCGTCGAAATGATGTCTCAAAGTTTCAAAAATAATCTTGCTTATTGCGCGGATGAAAAATTTGTCGGCATTGAATTGCCATATAAAAATAATCTTGCCGCAATGTATGTAATTTTGCCCGTACACGAAAACGATTTAAACATTGCCGAAAGTTGGAACAGTCAAGAAATTTCCTACCGTGAAAATTTTTTGGCGGATATAAAAAACGCGCCGCCCTTTGACGGAATTGTTGAAGTTTTTCTGCCGAAATTTGAACTCGACATTAAAAATAATCTCAACGACGATTTGCAGAAAATGGGAATTAAACGCGCCTTTACAAATTCCGCCGAATTTTCAAACATTGTTAAAAATACGCGCTTGAAAATAAGTCAAGCAAATCACCAAGCCAAAATCAAAGTTGACGAAGAAGGCACAACCGCCGCCGCCGTTACCGAAATTACTATGGTTAAAGCAACGGCAGTTGCAACGCCGCCGAAAATTATTTATTTCCGCGCCGACAGACCTTTTTTGTTTGTGATTCGTGACAGAAATTCGGGTGTTGAATTATTTACGGGCGTTGTTAATTCGTTGAAGTGAAAAATTTTTTTATTGCTTTTTTGAAAATTAATTTTTTAAATGTACTTTCTTTTTCCGAAGCAAAAAAGAAAGTACCAAAGAAAAGTGCTTTTTTCCCGCCCGTCAGGGCCGCTCGGTTTCTGTACGCACTTAGTAACAGGCGGCCCCCTTTGGGGCCTCTATTTTTTCCCACGCTCTTAAAAAAGGACAAGCTGCGGCTTTAGTGACGGGCGTATTACCAGCATTAACGAGTTGCACTTTTCTTTCAGCAAAGTAGAAATTGCCGCGCATCCTGCGCGAGGGTACGAGGCGCACGTCCTGTGCGCCTCTTTTTTTTATTTAATTAGGAAAAATTTTATCGAGCGTAACTAAAACGCCGTCTTCATCGTTGGAAGGGCAAACATATTTTGCAGCGGCTTTAACTTCTGGTGCGCCGTTCGCCATTGCGTAACTTTCTCCGCAATATTTTAACATTTCAATGTCATTGCCGCTGTCGCCGAATGCAACACATTCCGCCGCCGTAATTCCAAAAAGTTCTGCAAGTTTTTTAATCCCCGACGCCTTATGCAAGCCCGGTAAAATTAAATCCATTGAATCGTGCCCGCTTGTCGTAGGAATTAATTTCCCACTCAATTCTTCACGGAAAATTTTATAGTACTCAAAAATTTTATCTTCTTGCTGAATCAGCAACGCAAATTTTAAAAATTTATCGTCAACTGTTTTAAAATCGTCAACAAGTTCCATTCGCGGCATATATTTTTTCATAAAATTATAAACGTCGTCAGACACGGTATTTTTTTCGCAGTACGCGCTTTTCACGCCGCACAAAAATTTATAAATCTGCGGGTGCCGCCTGCAAATATCAGTTGCACTTGCAATAATTTCTTTTGGAATGTCAGCCGCAAAAATCAATTCGCCGCGTGATTCAATGTACGCGCCGTTATCTGAAACCAAAGAAATTTCATTGCGGTACTTTTTAAACATTTCGCGCAGTTGATAATATTGGTTGCCGCTCGCTACAACGAAATTGCAACCCGCCGCATTTATTCGCGCCAAAATTTTTTCAAAGCGTTCCACGTCAAAAGTATAATTACTGCGCATAAAAGTCCCGTCAATATCGACTGCTACAAGTTTTATCATAAAATCGCCTCCGCTAAAATTTTTCGTGAGTCCTGAAATATATCCTGCAAAATCTGAAACGCCGCTATTTATTTTGCTTGAAATGTTGTAAAATATTTTTGAAAGAAGGCGATTATCAAATTGACAAACAAAAAAATTGAACTTAGAAATTTTGAGGAGACACGCGCAATTTTGGGCGAACGTGACGAATTTTTTCAGTTGCTGGACGAAAAATTTAACTGCCGAATTGTAAGCAGGGGAAATTTCATTGAACTTTTCGGCGAAGATTCAGAAGTTGAACGCGCCGCGCAGGTTATCAACGAAATTAAAAAATTACACCGCGCAGGAAATATTATTACAATGAATGACGTTGCGGCGGCTGTCAAACTTATTAAAAATAACCGCGCCGAAGATTTACAAAAACTTTTCGGCGAAACAATCATTGTTACTGCGCGCGGAACGCACATTCACGCAAAAAGCACGGGGCAACAAAATTATATTGACGCTATGAAAAATCACGTTATAACTTTCGGAATTGGGCCCGCAGGCACGGGCAAAACTTTTTTGGCTGTTGCAATGGCGGCGTACTATTTGCGCGTTCGTGAAGTCAAAAAAATTATTTTAACGCGCCCCGCAGTCGAGGCAGGCGAAAAGTTGGGATTTTTACCGGGCGATATGCAGGAAAAAGTTGACCCGTACCTGCGCCCGCTGTATGACGCCCTGCAAGATATTTGGGGACTCGATATGTACCAAAAATTTTTTGCAAAGGGAATAATTGAAATTGCGCCGCTTGCATATATGCGCGGGCGAACTTTAAGCGACGCTTTCATAATTCTTGACGAGGCGCAAAATACAACTTCAAGACAAATGAAAATGTTTTTGACGCGCTTGGGATTCGGTTCAAGAATGGCGGTTACGGGAGATTTAAGCCAAATAGATTTACCGCGCGGCGTAAGTTCGGGGCTTACTGAAGCGGTTGAAATTCTGCGCGACGTTGAGGGAATTGGAATTTGCGAATTAAATTCTGCGGACGTTGTGCGCCATGACGTTGTTTCAAAAATTATTGAGGCTTGGGAGAAATATGAACACAATAATTAATTCTGAAGTCGAAGTTGACGAAAAAATTTTATCAGAAATACTGCGCGCGGCTGACGTTGTAGGCAAGCTTTACGGCTGCGAAAATTCCGAACTTAGCATTACTTTGACTGATGATAAAAATATTCACGCGCTTAATAAAAAATATCGTAACATTGACAGACCGACGGACGTTTTAAGCTTTGCATTTCGTGAAAGTGATGAGCCGCAAATTTTAAACGCCGAAGTTGAAATTTTGGGCGATATAATAATTTCGCTTGAACGCGCAAAAGAGCAAGCGGAAGAGTTCGGACATTCATTCCTGCGCGAAGTAATTTTTTTGGAAGTGCACGGGCTTTTACATTTATTGGGCTATGACCATATCGAAGAATCAGAAAGAATCGAAATGGAAGGCGAACAAAAATTTATAATGGAAAAGCTTGGAATTGGGAGGGATTGAATTTTGTATAAGTCAGGATTTATAGCGGTTATAGGGCGTCCCAACGTTGGCAAATCGACGCTGATTAATAAAATTATCGGGCAAAAAATTGCGATTATGTCAGATAAGCCGCAAACTACGCGCAGTCGCATTCAGTGCATTTTGACGCAAGACGACGCGCAATTTATTTTTCTCGATACGCCGGGAATACACAAGCCGAAATTTAAACTCGGCGAATATATGTTAAAAGCGGCTGAAGGTACGCTGAAAGAAGTTGACGCAATTTTTTTTGTCATTGACGCTACAGAAAAATTCGGCGGCGGCGAAAAATATATTTTGGAAAGATTGAGCGAAACTTTGCAGCCTGTCATTTTGGTAATAAATAAAATTGATTTACTGCCGCGCACAGAAATTTTGCCGCTGATTGCCGCCTATTCCGAACGTTATAAATTTGCGGCAACTGTACCGATAAGCGCGGCGGACGGTACGAACGTTGACGAACTTTTGAACGAAGCCAAAAAATTTTTGCCCGAAGGTCCGAAATATTATCCTGCAGATATGGTAACGGATCAGCCCGAACGCTTGATTATTTCTGAAATTATCAGAGAAAAAATTTTGCACGTTACAGAAGACGAAGTGCCGCATTCGGTAGCAGTTGACATTGAAGAAATTACCGCGCGCAAAAAAGATTTAACCTACATTCGCGCCACAATTTATGTTGAAAGAAATTCGCAGAAAGGAATTTTAATTGGCAAGGGCGGCGAACTTTTAAAGGGTGTCGGCAAAAATGCTCGCCCTGAAATTGAAATGCTTTTAGGTACGAAAGTTTTTCTTGATTTATGGGTTAAAGTTAAAAAAGATTGGCGCAATTCGGCGGGCGCGTTGCAAAGTTTCGGCTTAGGGGATAATTGATTTGCTGAAAAAATTTCTTGCAGAAATACGGCTTAAGCAGTGGACGAAAAATTTTTTTGTATACGCGGCGATACTTTTCAACGGCACTTTATTTAATGCAGAAAAATTTTTTGCCGTAACAATAATTTTTATAGCGTTTTGCCTTTTGAGCAGCAGCGTTTATTTTTTCAATGATATTTTTGACTATGAATCAGACAGAGTTAACCCCGATAAAAAAAATCGTCCTATAGCAAGCGGCGCAATTTCGATAGGGCAAGGATATTTTTTCGCCGCAATTTTATTTTCGGCGGCAATGCTGATTTCGTACAATTTAAATTTTGAATGTTTCTGCCTGCTGTTTTCGTACGCGGCAATAAATATTTTGTACACCGTCAAGCTGAAAAATTTAGTAATAGTTGACGTGTTAATAATTGCATACGGGTTCGTTGCAAGAGCATTGGCGGGCGCGTGGGCGGCAGGAATTTTTTTAACTGAATGGTTTATTTTGTGCATAATGTTCCTGTCAATTTTTTTGGCGTTGGGCAAACGTCGCCACGAATTAATTTCTGTAAAATATTCTCAAAGAAAAGTTTTAAAAAGTTACAGCGTTGAATTAATTGACCAAATGACGACGATAATTTCAGCCGCGCTTTTGATTTGCTACGCGCTTTTTGCTTTAAACACTTCCGATAAAGCGAAAATGATTTTTACAATTCCGCTCGTGCTGTACGGAATTTTTTACTACTTGTACATTGTGCGCGTAAAAAATAAAGGCGGTGCGCCTGACGTTGCACTGTACAAAGAAAAACCAATTTTAATAACAGTTTTAATTTACGTTGCGGCAATAATTTTTATACGCAACTTTTGAACGAGGTTTTTTATGAAATATTTTTTATTGCCCTTCGCGGCGTGGATTGTTTCGGGTACGTTGAAATTTTTGGTAAACGCCGTAAGAAACGGAGGCTTTTCAAACGCAAAAAAATTAATCGGCTACGGCGGCTTGCCCAGCACTCATACTGCAATAATTTCTTCGGCGGTTTTTTTCTACGGCTTTAGCGAAGGTTTTTTCAATGCAACTTTTACGTTGGGTTTAAGCGTGCTGATGCTTTTTATAATGGACGCGCACAATTTGAGAATAAAAGTCGGCAAGCACGCAGAAATTTTAAACACGCTGCAGGACAAAGTTAAACTGCGCGAAAGAATGGGGCATACGTGGCTTGAAATTTTTTGCGGTTTAGTTGTAGGAATAATTTTAGGTTATATTTTTGCTGAAATTTTTTAGGAGTCTTTGCAATGAATTTTTTAGATTCGCCGCCGATGCGACGCGCAATGAGTAAACTTTTGCTTGCGTTTATTTTTTATACGGTTGCCGCCGCGTCATTCAACGGATTTTTTGTGAAATGGACATTTAGAGATTTTGGCGAAAGATATTCTTTTGAAAAAATGTACGACGGCACGGCGCACCGCCCGTTTGTACATCGTCAATTAATGATTACCGTTGCAAAAAAAATTAAATCCTCAATGTCAGAAGAAACTCAAGAAAAATTTATTCAAAAATACGCCAACAGAATGGCTATAGCCGGGCATTATAACACCAGAATTGATCCGCATTATTTCATAGAATATCATATAGTGTATTTAATGACGTTTGCATTTTTATTTTTGAGTATGTTTTTAATTCGAGAAATTGGAATTGAAGTTACAAAAAGTCCGACGGCGGGAACAGCGGCAGCTTGTACATTTGCAATAATTTTTCCACTATTTGAAACAGGCGGCGGTTATTTTTATGACTTCGGCGAAATATTTTTTTTATCGCTTGCAACATTTTTTGCGGTCAAAGGTTATTGGCTCGCGCTGATTTTAATTGCGCCGATAGCCGAATATAACAAGGAATCATTTTTATTTTTTATAGCAACACTTTTCCCGCTTTTAGCCGCAAAGCTCGGCAATAAAAAAAATTTCTTTGCACTTACTGCGGCAATATTTTTAAGCGGACTTGTTTATTTGTATGTAAAATCTTTGTATGCGGGAAATCTCGGCGGCTCAACCGAAATTTGGCTGTACGGTCGCTTAGACGAAATTTTTAACGGCTACACAAACACGGAAATTACTTACGGCGTATTTTTCGGCGCGGGAATGTTTTTACCGCACATTTTATTTATTGCGTGGCTGATAAAATGCACGTGGAAAAAACTTTCACCAACGTGGAAAAATCATTTTAAAATTGCAGCGGCAATAAATATCCCGCTGTACATAATTTTTTGTTATCCAAACGAAATCAGAAATTTAAGTATGCTGTACATAAGTTTTATAGCAATGCTGTCGATATTTATAAAAGATTTGATAACCGCAAAAGGGGAGGATGATTTTGGAACTCAAGGATAAAGAAAAATCTTTTGCAAAACGTATAAGCGAATGTTTTTTGAACGGGCTGATAGTAATTGTGCCGCCCGCCATTACAATTTTTATAGTGGCGTGGATTTTGGATTTGACTGAAGGCAAGCTCGGCCAAATTATTGCAGAAGAATTAAATATAGATTTTCCGGGTATCGGGCTTGTAAGCATTGCGATTGCAGTTTTGCTTGTAGGGTGGATAACCGCCAACAATTTGGCGAAGTTGGTTATAGAATTTCTTGAATTGTTGCTTGATAAAATTCCCGTCGTGAAATTTATTTACAGTTCGGTAAAGCAATTTTCGCAGGCGGTACTGACTTCAAATTCAGCGTTTAAGCACGTTGTATTGGTGCCCTATCATCAATCTTGGGCGTTGGGATTTTTAATGACTAATGTACCGCCGCAAGTTCGAGAAAAATTAGGCGTAGATTATGTTTGCGTGTTTGTTCCTTGGAGCTTGAATATGACGAGCGGGACAAATTTATTTGTGCGGCGGCAGGAAATAATTTTTGTAAATATGAAGGCAGAAGACGCCTTGCAATTTATGTTGACAGCGGGTACAATTTCAAAGAAAAATTAATTTTGAAAATTTTTGGAGGCTAAAATTTTGATAATAACGATAATTTCAGCGATATTTGTATTTGGGCTGTTGGTTCTTGTACACGAGTTCGGACATTTCATAACGGCGAAACTTACGGGTATGCGCGTTGACGAATTTGCAATAGGATTCGGTCCGAAGCTTTTCAGCAAAAAATATGGCGAAACAAAATATTCTCTGCGCGCAATTCCTTTAGGCGGCTTTAACGATATTGCGGGAATGGACGCGGCAGATAATACTGCAGGCGAACGCGGCTTTTGCGAAAAGCCTGTTTTTTCGAGAATGATTGTAATTCTTGCGGGCTCGACAATGAATTTTATTTTGCCGATAGTTTTGTTTTTCTTGATATATGCAACGGTCGGCGTCGGCAAGCCAGCAGTTGAACCTGTAATCGGCGGCTTAATTCCCGGTATGTCTGCCGAAGAAGCGGGACTTCAAATTGGCGATAAAATTTTGAGCGCGGACGGTGTAAAAATTGAAACTTGGGAAGATTTTTTAAACAAAGTCAAAAATTTTGAAGCGGGTAAACCCGTAATCTTAAGCTACGAAAGAAATTCGCAAGTTGCCGAAGTTGAAGTTATTCCGAAGCTTGACGAAAGGTCTAAGCGCGTATTGGTTGGCATTCAATCTTCAATAGAATATGAAGAAAAACCTGTCGGCGAGGCGTTTACAAGTGCCGTAACTCATACCAAAGATATTTTTGTTGGAATGTTGAACGCGCTTGCAGATTTATTTAAAAAACCTTCGGGCGCAGATTTGGCGGGACCGATAGGAATTGCGCAAATGGCGGGGCAAGCCGCAGAAACAGGAATTATTCCGCTGTTAAACTTCGCCGCGCTCTTAAGTTTGAATTTGGGAATAATAAATTTATTGCCCGTACCTGCGCTTGACGGCGGGCATTTCGTCGGCTTGGTAATTGAAGCAATTCGCGGCAAGCCAATGAGCCAAAAAGCGTTAATGTACACTCAACGCGCGGGCGTTGCACTTTTGTTACTGCTTACGCTTTATGCAACTACTAATGATTTAATCCGAGTTTTAACTAAATAATTTTTTTTAGATTGTTGGTAAAATCTTTTTTATTTCAATTTGAAATGTTCTTTCTTTTGTGTCGACATTTATTAATTTGCCAACAGCTCCTAAAACCTAAAATTGAGGTCAGATTATGTTTGAAAGAAAATTAACACGTCAAATTCAAGTAGGCAATGTGAAAATTGGCGGCAACGCTCCGATCAGCGTTCAGTCAATGACGAATACTAAAACCACTGATACTGAATCAACCGTCGCGCAGATTCTGAAATTGCAAGCGGCAGGTTGTGATATTGTGCGGCTTGCCGTGCCCGATATGGACGCCGCGCAAAATTTGCATAATATTATTTCAGCCGTTGAAGTACCGCTTGTTGCAGATATTCACTTTGATTATAAATTGGCACTTGAGGCAATAGCGCAGGGCGTGGCGGCTTTAAGATTAAATCCCGGCAATATCGGCGGCGCGGCGCACGTGCGAGAAGTTGTTGCAGCGGCTAAAGAAAAAAATATTCCAATCCGAATTGGCGTCAATGCAGGGTCTTTAAGCAGAAAACTTTTGCAAAAATACGGCGGAGCAACTGCTGAAGCGTTGGTTGAATCTGCGCTTGAACACGTCAAAATTTTGGAAGACGAAAATTTCTTTGACATAAAAATTTCACTGAAGGCGCACGATGTACCATTAACTTTGGCGGCGTATCGTCTGATTAGCGAAAAAGTCAATTACCCGCTGCATTTGGGAATAACTGAAGCGGGCACTGCAAATACGGGCGTTATAAAATCAGCCGTTGGAATTGGAGCGTTGTTGGCGGAAGGGATTGGCGATACAATCCGCGTTTCCTTGACGGGCGACCCTGTTTTAGAAGTAAAAGTTGCCTGCGAAATTTTAAAATCGTTGGGACTGCGCGACGGCGGCGCAACTTTAATTGCGTGTCCAACTTGCGGGCGCACTACCATTAACCTTGAAAAAATTGCAGGCGAAGTTGAGAAAAAACTTGCCGACGTCAAAAAAAATATTACGGTTGCAGTAATGGGGTGCATTGTCAACGGACCGGGCGAAGCACGCACTGCCGATGTTGGAATTGCCGGCTCCAACGGCGAAGGAATTATTTTCCGCAAGGGTGAAATTGTGCGGCGCGTTCCTGAAAGTGAACTTGTTCCCGAACTGTTTAAAGAAATTGACGCAATTTTAGCGGCTTTAAATTGAAAATTTCGGCGTTTAAAATTTTTAGATATAAATCTTCAAAAGAAAATTGAAAGGCGCGTAGCGTTGAAATTTGACGCTTTAAAATCTAAATTTAAATAAAGCGGCGAACGTGATGTGAGCCGCCACTCGCGCAGGATGCGCGGCAATTTCTAATTGGTTAAATTAAAATTGCAACTTGTTAATGCTTGTAATATCCGCCCGTCACTAAAGCCGCAGCTTGTCCTTTTTTAGAAGCGTGGGAAAAAGTTTGCGCCCCCAAAAGGGGCTCACTGACTAAGAGCGTACTTGAAACCGAGCGGCCCTGACGGGCGAAAAAAAGCACTTTTTTTCTTTGGTACTTTCTTTTTTTTTGCTTTGGAAAAAAAAGAAAGTACATTTATAAATATAAAAAAATATTCCTAAAACTAAAAAAGCCCGCCAAAAAAGCGGGCAAATTTTTTTGCAGAAAATTTTATCCGACGATTGAGAGCCCGAAATAAACTACAGCCCCCATAAAAATTACGAACGGTATATAAATTTTAACGGCAAACGCCAATAATTGAGCGTCCGCGCCTTTTACGCCGATAGCCGCCGAGCCGATAGCTATTGTAAGCGGCGAAATCATTTTCCCTGCACAAGCTCCCGTTGCATTGGCAGCCGCAACCCACGCTTGCCCAACTTCATTTGCGCCAATAGCTTGACTTGCCATAACTTGCAACTTGCCGAAAAGTACGCAGCTTGACGTTGCCGAGCCCGTTATATAAGTACCGACAGAACCCAAAAACGCCGCTATTGCAGGATACCCCGCGCCCGTAAATGCAACCGCCGTATCTGCAATTTGGTTCGTCATTCCACTGTAGCCCATAACTTTTGCCGTCGCAATAACCGCAATTATTGTCAGCATTGTAAATTTCAAACCGTTAATTGTACGCCCAAAAAGTGCAAGCATTTCGCCGAATCCCGCGCCTTGCTTACTGCCCGCTATAAATGACGCAAGCAATATCAATACGCCCGGTGTATTTACCCAAACGAAAGTATAAGGCGCGCCGCCTTCGCCCGTGTAAATCGGCACTGCTGATTTAAATTGCATTAAAAATTGATTTATCGGCGGTACAAGTTTACTCGTGAACAATAAAAACAAAAATATTAAAATGAACGGCAAGCAGGCGTTAATTGCCTTTGAAGTGCTGATTGCAACGCCGGGATGAGTAGGCATTGCAAATTCTTCGTCGTCAACAGGAAATTTTTTCGCAATAAATACGATTGTACCCATTGTCAAAATTGCGCCCGCTACAACCGCCAATTCAGGACCAACAAACATTGACAGCACAAATTCAGGTACAAAAAATGCAAGCCCCGAACCTAAACAAAACATAGTCATTCCGCGCAATGCTTTTAAGCCGCCGCCCGTTACAATGACGATTAGCCACGGACAAAGTAAAGTTAATACGCCTAATTGAATCGACGTGAAAGTTGCAAGCTGCACTGAATCCATTGCAGTAACATTCGCCAAAGTTACCAAAGGTATTCCTATCGAGCCGTAAGCCGTCGGCACTGAATTTGCTATTAAACAAACTGATACTGACAGAATAGGATTAATTCCAATTCCAGCCAACATTCCCGCAGGAACTGCAACCGCTGTACCGAATCCCGCCATACCTTCCAAAAAGCCGCCGAATCCCCACGCTATAAGCAAAATTAAAACGCGCTTATCGTGGCTGACGCTCGTCAACATATCTTTGATTGTGTCCATTGCCTTTGTATGCAATGTTAAATTGTACGTGAAAATTGCCGCAATGATAACCAATAAAATCGGCCAACACGCTAAGGCGACGCCTTCTAAAACCGCTTCAACGGCGTAATTTGTTTGCATTCCCCAAACGCCCATACCTGCCGCAAGCGAAATTATCAGCGCAATAAGGCACGCTTTCCACGACGCCATTTTTATAACGCTGAGCGCAAGCACCAACCATAAAATCGGCGACAGCGCAAGTAAAAACATCAATGAAACCAACCCCTTTTCTCAAGCGCAACTTCAGCCTTCAGTGCCTTTCATTTCGCTTGACACTTTTTAAGGGCTAGAAACTAAAGTCTAAAGACTAGGGCTTTTTTCCCTAGTCTTTATCCCTTAATCCTTATCCCCTATTTAACTACCAATACGGGATTTTTTGCCCGCTCAATAATATATTGACTGACAGAACCCAAAAGTACGCCCTTGACGACGCCCAAGCCGCGACTGCCCATAACAATTAAATCAGCGTCAAGAATTTCTTCATATTCCAAAATGACGGCGGCAGGCGCGCCCGTTTCCATAATTTTTTCGCACTGGACGCCAATCGGCACCATTTTTTCAGCGCGTTCCAAAATTGCCGCGCCCGCAGTTTTCATTGCGCCCATAATTGCGTGCGTCAACGCGGGATTTATCGCCAACTGATTTATATTCGCCACGTACAGAAAATTTAATTTCGCCTTGTAATTTTTCGCCAGCGAAATTGCATAGTTAATGGATTTATCAGAACTTTCCGAGCCGTCCACCGGCACCAAAATATTTTTTATCATTTCAATCACCTGCAATTTTTTTCTATGAAATAATCAAAATTCCTGCAGAATCAATTTTTTTAGGTGTCAGGTTTTAGTGGATTGAAAAACCCGCCCGTCTCTCAGCCGCAGCACGCGGTATTGTTGGAGCGTTGGAAAAAGTAGAGGCCCCAAAGGGGGCCGCCTGTTACTAAGGGCGTACAGAAACCGAGCGGCCCTGACGGGCGGAAAAAAAGCACTTTTCTTTGGTTCTTTCTTTTTTGCTTTGGAAAAAGAAAGAACATTTAATAGGAAAAATTAATCTAAAAAAATATAATTTTAATAAAGTAACTGAAAAAAATATCGACGCGCTAAGGTTATTTGTGATAATATATTAGAGTTTCAATAGGAAGGTGGTTTTTTCATTGTCAAATACAGCCGGGCAGAATACCGGGAATAATTCTGCGCGAAAGGGAATGTCAATAATATTAAAAATTTTTTTGGGAATTATAATTTTTATACTTGTGACGGCGGCGGGAATTGCAATAGGATTTGTGACGGCGAACATTAACGCCAAGCCCGATATGGCGGGCGAAATTATTCCGCCTGCGTCTTCGCAAATTTACGATTCGGCAGGCAACGAAATTGCTAACATTCACGCTACTGAAAATCGTATGCCCGTAAAGATTGAACAAATTCCCGTTGCACTCCAACAAGCTTTTATTGCGATTGAAGATAATCGTTTTTATCATCATAAAGGCGTTGACCCGCGCGGCTTGGCGCGTGCCCTTTATACTAATATAATGAAGAACGAAGTTGCAGAGGGCGGCTCGACTATCACTCAGCAACTTGCAAAAAACGCCTACCTTACTCAAGAACGTACCATTAAAAGAAAAATTCAAGAAGTTTTTTTAGCCCTGCAACTCGAAAAGCAGTACACCAAGCAGGAAATTCTTGAAATGTATTTGAATCAAATTTATTTCGGGCGCGGCGCGTACGGTGTTCAAGCCGCCGCTATCACTTACTTTAATAAAAATGTCAGCGATTTAACTTTGTCTGAATGTGCGCTCCTTGCAGGTATTCCGAAAAGCCCGAATTACTATTCGCCCTTCAATGACGTTCAAGCCGCAAAAGAACGCCGCAATTTAGTTTTAGACCAAATGGCGAAATATCGTTATATATCTTTTGCTGAAGCCTCCGCCGCCAAAGCTGAAGAACTTGCATTGGCTCAACCTGACAGACCCGAAGAACAAAAGGACGCCGAACCTTTTATAACTTTCGTTACGCAAGTTTTAATTGAAAAATACGGCGCGGACGCTGTTTACAAACAAGGCTTGAAAATTTATACAACGATTGATTTGGATATGCAACGAATGGCGCAGGCTACGCTCAATGAATGCTTGCCGCAAGATTACGTTGATTCAAACGGTATTCAGCAACCTCAAGGCGCAATAGTTGCCATTGACCCTAAAACAGGTTATGTTAAAGCTATGATTGGCGGGCGCGGCACTGACCAATTTAACCGCGCCGCTCAAGCTGAAAGACAACCCGGCTCTGCTTTTAAACCTTTTGTTTTTGCCGCCGCGCTTGAAAACGGTTTCACGCCTGATACTGTCATTGAAGATAAGCCGATTAACATTGACGGTTGGCAACCGCAAAACGATTCGCGCAGATTCAGCGGTGAAGTTCCAATGCGTAACGTTGCAACTTGGTCAATGAATGTTCCTACCGTGCGAATTGCTCAAACTCTCGGTATGGAAACTGTCATTTACTACGCGCAGCAAATGGGAATTACTACCTTTGTACTTGACGGCGACAGAAACGATAAAAATTTTGCAACTTCGCTCGGCGGTATGACGCGCGGCGTTACGCCTTTGGAAATTGCAAGCGCGTATTGTACCTTTGCAAACGGCGGCGTTCATATTCCCTACAAAGTTATTACAAAAGTTCTTGACCGTAACGGAAATATTTTGGAAGAGGCAAGCCCCGACGGCGTTGCAGTCATTCGCCCCGAAAGTGCCGCTGATTTAACCGCAATGCTTGAAGACGTTATAAGGCGCGGTACAGGTCGCACCGCAAATATCGGACGCCCCGCCGCAGGTAAAACAGGTACAACTTCAGATTATAAAGATGCGTGGTTCGTCGGTTACACGCCTGATTTGGTTGCCGCCGTTTGGATTGGCAACGACGATAACACTTCGACGAACGGAATTATGGGCGGGCAGACTCCCGCTGTAACTTGGGCGGCTTTTATGAATAAGGCACTAGCTAATGTTCCCGTGCATGACTTTGATAATTTGGTTGTTGAAAGGCGTTCAAGTTATTCGCCGCCGCGCCCGCGTGAATCTTCATCTTCGCGCAGAAATTATAATGACAATGATTATTCTGAAGCTCCCGCTCCGCGTTATCGTCCCGAGCCTGAACAGCCTACCTATAACGAGCCAACTTACAGTGAACCCACCTACAACGAACAGCCAACTTACAACAAGCCAACTTATAGTGAACCTTCATACAGTGAACCAACTTACAGCGAGCCAACTTACAGTGAACCTACTTACAGCGAACCAACTTACAGTGAACCTACTTACAGCGAGCCGACTTACAGCGAGCCTTCATATTCGGATAATTATGACGTGCCTTCGCCCGGCGACGACATTTCAAAGGATAGATAAAAGGAAAAAGGATAAAGGAGGAAGGACAAAGGGAATTGAAAAACTTTTCCCTTTAAACTTTTTCCTTTTTCCTAAAAAGCGACTGAAAGGAGCTTTTTCAATGATAAAACTTTTTGTAAGCGATATTGACGGCACAATTTTTGACAGCACAAAAAGCAAAAATATTTCTGCGCGAAATATAGCCGCCGTGCAAAAAATGGTTGCCGCAGGAATTACCGTAACCATTGCAACCGGCAGAATGTACAGCGCGGCTTTGCCCATTGCAAAAGAATTGGGCGTCAACGTTCCAATAATTACTTATGACGGCGCGCTGATTAAATCTGTTGCAGGCGAAGTTCTTCACAGCGAATTTTTGACGCCCGAAATAATTTTGGAAGTTACAAACTTTTTTGAGAAAAAAAATTGGCACTTGCAAAATTACAGCGAAGATAATTTATATTGCGCCTTCGCCAACGATTTAACTGCGCTTTATGAAAAATCTATCAAAGTAAAATGCAACGTTGTCGGTTGGGACGCTATGAAAAATTTAACAAAAGACGTTTGCAAACTTTTGGCAATTACGCACAGCGCGGACGAAACTTTTGAAATAATTTCCGCGCTAAGAAAAGAATTTGCGGGCAAAATCGAAGTTACAAAGTCGCACCCGCAATTTGCCGAAATAATTCCCTACGGCGTTTCAAAGGCGGCGGCGGTTAAAATTCTTGCCGAAAAATTGGGCGTGGAAAAATCCGAAGTTATGGCTATTGGCGATTCTGAAAACGATTTGCCAATGTTGCAGGCGGCGGGGCAAAGTGTAGCAATGGGCAATGCTGACGACAGAATTAAAGCGGCTTGCACTTTCGTAACGGGAAATTGCGCAGATGACGGCTTTGCTGATGCTGTAGAAAATTTTGTTTTTGGTGGAAAGGTTTAAATGAGCAGTAAAATTACTCCGACGATTGAAGGCGGACTTTTGACGGCAATAACGGTTATATTGGGGCTTGCGTCAACGTATTTGCCGATTGTAGGTTTATTTGTAGAATTTTTTTGCGCGGTACCAATCGTAGTTTTGACGGTACGGCAAGGCGCGGGCAAAGGTTTTTTGGCGTTAATTGCATCATTTTTAATTTTGTCAATGCTGATAGGTCCGCTGTTATCGTTAAGAATAGCATTGAGTTTCGGAATTTGCGGGCTTATACTCGGTTATTGCATTGAGAAAAATTTTTCAACGGTCAAATGTTTCCTTGCAACATTTTTAACGGCGTTCGCCGCGCAGGTTGTAGCGGTAGCAATTTTAACTTTTGCAATGGAAATAAATTTAATGGAAGTCGAATTGTCCTCCGTGCAGGCAACGCTTGAAGAAACTTTTCAAATGTACGAGACGGCGGGAATTGACAAGCAGGAAGTTGAAAAAATGCGCGAACAAGTCAAGCCTGCGTTGCAACTTGTAAGCTACTTAATGCCGCTGATATTGTTGTTAATGGCGTTGATAAATGCGGTGATATGCTATATAACGGCGCGTTGGATTTTTCAAAAGTTGCGAATGAAATTCCCTGAACCGTTGCCGAATTTTGCGGCGTGGCACTTCCCGAAATTTTTTGTATACCTTGCGGCTTTTTCGGGAATAGGATTATATTGGGGAGCGACGCGGGAATGGAATTTACTTTACACAATTTCAATTAACGCTTTTTATACTACGGGCTTTATTTGTTTAATACAAGGATTCGCAGTACTTTCAGCCATTGCGGACGGCTATAACTTGTCAAAATTTTGGCGGCGAATTTTTTTTATCGTGATAATATTCAACAAGCTGATGATTGACGTTGTAGTTTTTACGGGCTTGTTTGACATAATTTTTGACTTCAGGAAGTTATCGAAAAAAGAAGACTAGGGGATAAAGCCTAAAGACTAGGGATTAGTGTATTGAAAATGTAAATTGAAAAAGCACGCGCTTTTTAGGACACGGCGGTCACGGATGACCGCCGCCGCGATTTACCGCCGTGATGGCGGTACTCGCGGTCGGAAGTTTCTTTCTTTTAGGCGGCTTTTCTTTCTTTTCAAAGAAAGAAAAACCGTGTTAAAAAATTTCATAAAAAGAAAATATATTTAAAATTTAAAGCATTTTTGAAAGGCGGTGACGATGTGCCGAGAAATTTATCGGCGTGGATAGACTTAGCAATAGAACTTGCGGTACTTTTTGTATTTATAATAATATTTTCGCAGTTCAACAGATATTTGGCGGCGGCGGCGTTGATAGTATGGTTGGCGTTGGCGTTATTTTTGTGGGAGCGGCACCAAGAGCGCAATAAAAGATTTGTGGAGTATTGCGAAAACGTAGTCGGCAGCGGACAAGAATTAATGCATTTCGCTATGTCAAATATCCCGCAAGCAATTATGGTTGTCAACGAAAACGGCAAGCTTGAATGGTTTAACGACATTGTAAAAGATTTTTCCGAAAAACCTCCCGAACACGATATGGAAATTAAAGAATTTTGGGCGGGAATTTTAAACGAGGGAATTTTGGAATTTACGCCCGAAGAAGAAATTAACGTTTTGAAACACGGCAGGTACATTGCCAAAACTAAAAAAACGCTTGTTTCAGAAAACGGCGAAACGCTTGAAACAGAGCATTACTTTCTTGTTTACTATCGCCAACTGCGCACAAAGGAACCTTATTCAAAATTGATTGTACTTTTCGCGCAGGAAATTACAATGTACGAAAATCTGAAAACCGAATACAAACAAAGCCGCTCCGTAATTGCGTACGTGCAAGTTGATAATTATGACGAAATTATGCAGGGACTCAACGAAACAGAAAAAACTTCGCTTACCCTGTCAATCAGTACCGAGCTTGAAAAGTGGATTAACGATTTATCGGGCTTTATGCAACGAGTTTCTGACGATTTATTTGTTGTAGTTTTGGAACGGCTTGCACTTCAAAAAGCTATTGACGAAAAATTTACAGTCCTTGACAAAATCCGCCAAATTATCAGCAAGAACGGTATACCCGTTACTTTGTCGATGGGTATTGCGGTTGCCGAAAAAAAACCGGTTGAACAATCAATGACAGAACTTGGCAAACAGGCTCAGGAAAGATTGAACGCGGCACTTGCACGCGGCGGCGACCAAGTTGCTATTAACATTGACGATAAGCCGCAATATTTCGGCGGACGCGCAAAGGCTGTTGAAAAACATAATCGCGTACGCGCACGCGTTATGGCTAATTCAATCCGCGAACATATGGAGGCGGCTGACGAAATTTTTGTAATGGGACACGTGCGCGAAGACTTCGACGCCTTCGGCGCGGCTGTCGGCGTTGCAGTTATGGCGTTGCATATTAAAAAGTCTGTCCACCTTGTTTTGAGTAATTCTACTGACAGCATTGAAAAAATTTTGGAACAATTCCGCCAAGATAAATCTTCAACCTACAAAAAAATTTTTTCCAAAGTCGAAGATATAAATTTGCAAGGCTCCATTAATCCTTTGCTGATTGTTGTTGATACTCATATACCCTACCTTGTAGCCGCGCCGCCGTTGCTTGAAAGAATCAAAAATATTATCGTCATTGACCACCACAGGAAAAGCGATAACGTTATTAAAAATCCTTTGCTGTTTTACCATGAGCCGTCGTCCAGTTCCGCGTCAGAAATGGTTACAGAGCTTTTAATGTACTTCGATGAAAAAATCAAAGTCGGCAAACTTCCTGCAACCGCGCTGTATTCGGGTATAGTTGTCGATACAAAATCTTTCGTTGTACAAACGGGCGTACGAACATTTGACGCGGCAGCTTATTTGCGAAGGAGCGGCGCAGACCCCGTTATAGTGCGTGAACTTTTTATGGCGGATTATGAAACGACGGTTGCACTTGCAAAGACAAAGGCGCAATCTGAATACTTTGAAGGCGGCTTGGTTGTTGCAACAATGCCTACGCTTATGCCCAACATTCAAGCAATAGCCGGGCAAGCGGCGGACGCCCTTTTGACTATTGAAAATGTGCGAATGTCAATTATTCTCTTCCAAATGAAAGATGACGTTGTTGGAATCAGCGCACGCTCCAACGGCAATTTGAATGTTCAAGTTATTATGGAACAATTCGGCGGCGGCGGGCACCAAATGGTTGCAGGCGCGCAGGTTAGAAATTCAAACATTATCGATTTGAAAAACCAAGTTACAGCAGTTGCAAGAAAATATATTTCCGAAGCAGGGGAATAGTTTTTTAGGATAAAGGAGAAAGGAGAAAGGAGAAAGGGAATTGAAAAACTTTTTCCTTTTTCCTTTAAACTTTATCCTAAATTTCGACCGAAGGGAGAAATTTTTACGATTCACAAATTTAAACAAGGCGAAGATTTTATTTTATTGGACGTAAACAGCGGCGCAGTTCACATTATCGACGAAATGACTTTTGACATTTTGGACACTTTCAACGGCGAAAATGACGCTGAAACCTGCGCGAAATTTTCAGCAAAATATCCTGTCAATGAAATTTCTGAAGTACTTGAAGAATTACACGAACTTATTAAAGCGGGCGAACTTTTTGCGCCTGAAATTGAAGTGCCGCCGATTTTTAAAAGTTTCGGCGTTGTAAAATCTTTGTGTTTAATGGTCGCGCAGGACTGCAACCTCCGCTGCAAATATTGTTTCGGCGATGAGGGTACGTACGGACACCGCGCTATTATGTCTGAAGAAATTGGGCGTGCGGCTGTCGATTTTATAATTAAAAATTCGGGATTGCGTAAACATTGCGAAATTGATTTTTTCGGCGGCGAACCGCTTTTAAATTTTAAAACAGTTAAAGCAGTTACTGAATATGTTCGCCAACGTGAAAAAGATACAGGCAAAATTTTTAAGTTGACTTTGACAACAAACGGAATGTTGCTTGACGATAAAAAAATTTCTTGGCTCAACGAAAATAATATTTCTATGGTTTTAAGTTTGGACGGGCGAAAAGAAGTTCATGACGCAATGCGCCCTGATATTGCGGGCGGCGGCAGTTATGACCGCGTACTGAAAAATTTCCAAAAACTCGTACAAAGTCGCAACGGCGATAACTATTATTTGCGCGGCACTTACACCAACAAAAATTTAGATTTTGTCGAAGATATTAAAAGCATTTACGACGCGGGATTTGATATTCTTTCGCTGGAGCCTGTAGTTTTGAAAAATTCGCCGCTTGCACTGACTGAAGAAAATTTGCCGCGTATCTTTGAAGAGTACGATAAACTTACAGAACTTTATTTAAACTATCGAAAAGAAGGGCGCGGCTTTTTCTTTTTCCATTTCAATGTTGATTTGTCAAACGGTCCTTGCGTTGCCAAAAGATTGAGCGGCTGCGGCGCAGGACACGAATATTTTGCTGTTGCAGAAAACGGCGATTTATATCCCTGTCATCAATTTGTCGGGCGCGGCAAATACAAACTCGGCGACGTGTTTAACGGCGTCAATGAAGACGCTAAACATTGGACGAAATATTTTCGTGATTCGCACGTTTTGAACAAGCCGAAATGCAAAGATTGTTGGGCGAAATATTTTTGTAGCGGCGGCTGTCACGCCAACGCGGATTTATTCAACAATGACATTCGCAAGCCTTATGAAATTGGTTGCGAAATTCAGAAAAAGCGGCTTGAGTGCGCTATTTACGTTCAAGCAAAAATTCTTGCAGAAAATTAATTTTAAAGCGGCGAAAATTCAACGTCGCTTTTTTTGTGCTATAATGTTTTAAAAATTTGAGGAGTTGAGGCTATGGAAAAATTATTCGCAGATTTGCAAAACGCCGCCACAGAAGAAGAAGTTAAATTTATTTTCGCCAAATTTTTTAATCTGAAACTTAGCACCAAAAATTATATCGACCTCTACACCCCGCAAATTTTGTTTGAATTTAAATTCGACGCCAACTTGGAAAATATTCAGACGCGCGCCAAAATTTTTGCTCAAACTATGTACTACGTGCGCCGCCTCAAGTACGGTTTAAATAATGAATCCCGCGCCCTTACAAATTTTATCGGCGTTGTTACGAAATTTGCCGCCGTCATTATCCCTACCAAAGATTTTAAAAAATTTTACACCGACCCCAATTACGATTGGGATTTAGCTCCTTCCACGCCGCACAAAGATTTAATTGATGCCCTTGCCAATTCGCAAATCCTGCGCGAGTGCAAAATTTTTGATTTTAAAACTGACCAAGATAAATTTAGCCAACGCTTGCGACAATACAGCGCGGAACAACTTTCGCTTTTCCCCGATAAAAAAATTATCAACGAGGACAATTTTTTTGAAGTCTTTGAATATTGGCAGAATCAATTTGCAAAATCTTTCAGCGATGAAGACGAACGCAAGCCCTCTGAATTTTTCATTACCGATATTGAAAAGGGCAAATCCGAAATTTTGGGCAACAATGTTATTTTTACTATGAGCGATAACAGCATTGTCAAGAAAAAATTTTTTATCCCTACGTACCAAAATTTTTGGAACAAGTACGAAAAAATTTCTGAGCCGCGCGAAATTATTTCCATTCGCCAAAAAATGGACAGAATGACGGAAATTAACCGCCGCAGATTTACAGGCGAATTTTTTACGCCCGTTGAATTTGCCAAAAAAGCTGTAGATTATCTCGCCCGCACGCTCGGCAAAGATTGGTTCAAGAAAGGCAATTTCCGCCTTTGGGATATGGCGGCGGGCACTGGTAACCTTGAATTTGCGCTCCCCGCCGAAGCATTGCCCTATTGCTATATTTCTACGCTGCTTGAGGACGACGCCAACTACTGTAAAAAAATTTTTCCTACCGCTACCGTTTTTCAGTACGATTACTTAAATGACGACGTGGAATTTTTGGCGCAACCTACACTTTTCACGCCCGGCGCAAAATATAAAATGCCACAAAATCTGCGCGATGACCTCGATAACCCCAAAATCAAATGGATTATTTTTATTAATCCGCCCTACGCCACCGCCAATAATTATGAACGTGATAAAACCAAAATTAACAAAGATACTGTTTCAATGACTGAAATTCAAAAACTTATGACGGCTGAAGGTATGGGCGAAACAAGCAGGGAATTATTTTCGCAATTTCTTTTCAGAATCAGCAAAGAATTTAAAGATAAAAAAGTTTGGCTCGGAATGTTTTCTAAGCTGAAATATATAAATTCCAACAACGACCAAAAACTCCGTGATAAATTTTTTAAATATCAATACGAACGCGGCTTTGTATTTTCTTCAAAAAGTTTTCAAGGCTGCAAGGCTGATTTTCCCGTTGGTTTCTTAATTTGGAATTTAGAAAATAATATTCCGCTTGAAATGCAAAAAATTTCTTTGGACGTTTTTAATAAAGACGTTGAAAAAGTTGCAATAAAAAATATTTCTGCCGTAAACAGGGAAGATTTTTTAAATAAATGGTTTAAGCGTCCGCCGAATGTAAAAAAATTTCCGCCAATGTCAAGTGCTTTAAAACTTGCTACAGAAAATAAAACTATCCGTGATGGAATAGCAGAAAATTTTTTGGCGGGCTTTATGTGTACCGGAAATGATTTTATGCACAGTAATTACACGGCTTTATTTTCCGGACCTTATGGAAGTTTCGGCTCTTTTTCAATAACGCCTGAAAATTTTTGGCAGTGTATGATAATACACGCGGTGCGACGGTTGCCAAAAGCCACGTGGTTAAATGACAGAGACCAATTTATGCAGCCGACAAAAAACCTTTCTGCGGAATTTATAACAGACGCGGTAATATGGAGCTTGTTCGCGCCGTCGAATCAAACAGTTTCTTTAAGAAATGTAAAGTACGAAGGGCAAATTTACCAAATGCCAAATAATTTGTACCCGTTCAAAATTTCGGAAATAAAAAATTGGCAGTTGCCCGAAGAATTTGCAATACAGCTGGAACTCGCGCAGGAGGACAGATTCGCGGCGTTATGGCTGGAAGAACACGCGGCGGAAATTTCGGCGGAAGGGCGCGCAGTCTTGGCAACCGCAAAAGAAATTTATAAATTTTTCTACGCGGGCTTGTCGGAGCTGATAGATTGGACAGAATACAAAATCGAAAATTGGGACGTCGGCTGGTATCAAATCCGAATGTCAATAAAAAATTTTGAAGAAATTTCGGCGTTGCAAATTCCCTACCAAAAACTTTCAGAAAAACTTTTGCCGCAAATTTACGAATTGGGATTTCTGCGCGACGAAGTAATTTACTTTGAATAGGAGGCTTTAAAAATGTTACAGGTAAATTCAACAAATGAAACAAATTTGGCAGAATTGGTAAAACTTTTGCAGACAGGCAAACAAGATGAAATTATTTTAACAGTAAACGATGAAGTTGTTGCAGAATTGATAAGTCCTACAAAAAAACACGCAAAGATGGTTTTGGAGCAATGAAAGGCAAATATGAATTTCCACCGTATTTTGATGAATGGTTTGACGCAATGGACGAAGAAATTTTGAAAGATTTTAGCGATGATTGGAGATTTAAGAAAAATTAGGAGGGTAAAAAAAATGACAGACGCTGAAAAAATTCAAGAATGGGCACGCCTTAATAAAATAAAAAAGACTGATGAAGCTGTTGTAACGAAAAATGGCAATCCTGTAATTGTAAAAAAATCTGAATTAACAGAATTGGCAAAACCGCGCCCTGAAACTGCAAAACGTATCGGAATTGCACAAGGTAAAATTATTTTGCCGCCGGATTTTGATGAAAAATTTGTGGCTATGGATTCAGAAATTTTACAGTCTTTTTATTCGGAGGCAGTTAAATGAGATTTTTAGCAGATACACATATTTTAGTTTGGGCTTTGACAAATGATAAAAAACTTTCCGAAGATGACCGCTCTCTCTTGTATGATACAAATAACGAAATTTATTACAGTCCGCTTTTGATTTATGAAGTTGATTTAAAGCACTCAAAGCACCCAAAAGATATGCCGGTTAGCGGTATAGAAATTGTTGCATTTTGCGAAGAGGCGGGCTTTAAAGTTCTGCCGCTTACAGAAAAACATACATTGCAAGTTAAAAATTTGCAACGCTACGAAAATACGCCGCCGCATAATGACCCCTTTGATAAAATGATGTTGTGTCAAGCAGTTGCAGAAAATATGCTTTTTATGACGCACGATAACAGAATTGCAGAATACGATTGCTTGAATGTTTACAAAATTTAGAGGTGAATTTATGACTGAAGAAAAAATTTTAAGCGGCGAAGAAGTTTTAAAAAAGTATGACGCCGAATCAAACACAATGGAATATAGCGGCTTTATGGCAAAATTTGTATCAGCACTTGCAATAAGTTTTTCAGTCTTCCAACTGTACACGGCAATTTTCGGCGTACTTGACGCGCAACTTCAACGCGCAATACATTTAGGTTTTGGTTTAGCATTAGCATTTTTATTATATCCGACAAAAAAATCTTGGCGGCGTGATAAACTCCATCCGCTCGACGCAATTTTGGCAATATTGGGCGCGGCGGCTCCCGCGTACGTTGTCATTTGCTACAATCAGTTAGTTCTTCGCGCAGGACTGCCGACAACCGAAGATGTAATTTTGGGCGCGGCGGGAATTTTATTGGTAATTGAAGCGGCGCGGCGCGTGGTAGGAATCCCGATGGTTACGGTTGTTTTAGTTTTTATAATTTATGCGTTTGCGGGTCCGTACTTACCGGGCTTATTGGCGCACAAAGGTTTAACAATTTCGCAATTTGTAAGCCACGTTTATTTCACGACAGAAGGAATTTTCGGAATACCGCTCGGCGTCTCTTCGACCTTTATTTTTTTGTTTATACTATTCGGCGCGTACTTGGAAAGTACGGGCTTGGGGAAATTTTTTATAGATACAGCAAACGCGGTTGCAGGTTGGGCGAGCGGCGGACCTGCGAAAGTTGCAGTACTTTCAAGCGGCTTAATGGGAACTGTCAGCGGCTCTTCGGTTGCAAATGTTGTAGGCACGGGCTCTTTAACAATTCCAATGATGAAGAAGCTCGGCTACCACAAAAATTTTGCAGGCGCAGTTGAGGCGGCGGCGTCAACGGGCGGGCAATTAATGCCGCCTGTAATGGGCGCGGCGGCGTTTTTAATGGCAGAATTTGTCGGCGTGCCGTACGTGGAAATTGTAAAAGCGGCGGTAATTCCTGCGGCGTTATATTTTATTGGCGTATGGCTCGGCGTACACTTTGAAGCAAAAAGAAATAATTTGCAGGGAATACCGCGTGAAGAATTGCCGAAATTCGGGCAACTCCTGCGCGAGCGCGGACATTTGGCAATACCGTTAATAGTGATAGTTTGGCTGCTTGTCAGCGGCTATACGCCAATGCGCGCGGCGTTGGTTGCAATATTTTTGTCAATAATTTGTTCGGCGTTGAGAAAATCAACAAGAATGAAACCTGTTGAAATAATAAAAGGACTTGAAAACGGCGCACGAAATGTTTTAGGCGTGTTGGTAGCGTGCGCGGCGGCGGGAATAATTATAGGAGTCGTGACAAAAACGGGCGTCGGCTTAAAATTAGCGTCGGGCTTGCTGGAATTATCGGGCGGAATGTTATTGCCGAGTATGTTTTTGACAATGATAACCGCAATAGTTTTAGGAATGGGCGTGCCGACAACGGCAAACTACGTTATAACTTCGACAATCGCCGCGCCTGCACTTTTGCAAATGGGCGTACCAATTTTGGCGGCTCATATGTTTGTATTTTATTTCGGAATAATAGCGGACGTAACACCGCCTGTAGCATTGGCGGCGTACGCGGGCGCGGGAATTGCTGGCGGCAACGCTTTAAAAACGGGCGTCAACGCCTCAAAACTTGCAATAGCGGCTTTTATAATTCCCTATATGTTCGTATTGAGTCCCGAACTTTTATTGGTTTACGGCGTTGACAGCGGGCTGATTTTATCGCTCATAACTGCAATAATCGGAATGGTTGCATTAAGTTCTTCGCTTATCGGATATTTAGCCGCGCCGCTTGCAACGTGGCAAAGGATAATTTTGGGTGCGGGCGGCTTAATGATGATTAAACCCGGTTTGCTTACTGACATTGCGGGAATTTCAATTTTTGCAGTGATTTTAATTTTGCAGTTGAAAACCAAACGCGCCGAAAATTAAAAAATTGTACTTTGAATTACTTTGAAAAATATTTTAATAATGAGGCGATAATTTTGACTGAAGAAAATTTATTAAAACTCCTGCGCGAATATAAAAGCGGCGCGGTTACTGAAAATGACGCGCTTAACATTTTGAAAAATCTTTCGTTAAACACGGTAGAAAATTTCGGCTTCGCAAGCATTGACCACGCGCGCGAATTACGGCAAGGTTTCCCTGAAGTTGTTTACGCGGCGGGCAAAACTAAGGAGCAACTGCGCACAATTTTTAAATCCTTGTACGAACGCAGCAGCGGTAATTTAATTGCTACTCGCGCAGATTTTGAAAAATATCAATTCCTGCTGGACGCCGTACCGACTGCGAAGTTTGACGAAATTTCTAAAATGATTTACGTTGACAGAAAAAAAATTGAGCGGCGTGCAGATAAAAAAATTTTAATCCTTAGCGCAGGTACCAGCGATATGCCCGTTGCCGAAGAGGCGCGCTTGACTGCGTACCTTTGGGGAAATTATGTTGAGACTGCGTACGATTGCGGCGTTGCGGGGATTCACAGACTTTTTGCACATATGAAAGAAATTGAGACGGCGAATGTAATAATTGTGGTTGCGGGAATGGAGGGCGCGTTGGCTAGTGTTGTCGGCGGCTTGACTGATAAACCTGTTATTGCTGTTCCAACAAGCATTGGTTACGGCGCGGCTTTTAACGGTATTGCGGCACTTTTGGCAATGCTGAACAGTTGCGCGGCGGGCGTTTCTGTAGTCAACATTGATAACGGTTTTGGCGCGGGAGTCCTTGCAAGCAAAATTAACAAGTGCTGAATTTTTTCTCCAATAACTTCAAATATCGATTTAAAGGCGGCTAATTTCGACGACAAGCCGCCTTTAATCTTTTTTTGATACTTTTATACCTAAAATTTTTAAACCGCTGAATTTGCCCTTAAAACGCTTTAATTTCTGCAACAAAAAAAGAGCGGCTTTAACCGCCCGAAAATTTTTCCGCACAATTATTTTTTAAGCGTTATAAATTGATTCCCAATCGATTTTCAAAAGTTGATCCAAGAAACTTTCTTCATCTTCCGCCTCAATGGTAACTCGCGCGGGTTGAATTTCTTCTGTTTCTTCGTCTGCATTTTCAGCGCGTTCTTTTGCCGCGTCAAGGCGTTCTTGTTGATTTTCTGAAAGTTTTTCCAGCGTTGCAAAAAGTTTTGTGTTGCCGTCATTGTCAAATGAAATTGTCAGCTGGCTGATTTGCACACCTTCGAGCCCTGCTTTTTCAATTACGCTGTCAGCCGTTTTAACTGCGTCTTCAACTTTGTACATCATTGAATTGGCGTACTCTTCGTCATTCGCCATTTTTTCCAATTCATCACTTGTCAAAACTACTGAATATTTTTTATCGGAACCTGCGGCTAAAGCTTGCGGGTCGTCAACATTATCTGCAACAATAAAATCGTAATCTCCGTAATTTTCGCGAAGTTTATCCAAAAATGCCTGTGCCTTCGGTGAAAGTTCTTTACTTGTGAAAATTCCCGTATCAATGTTAGCGGTTGAGCCTTCATTCTGCAACGCGGCTAAACCTTCGGCTGAAAGATTAACATTGAAGTTTTTGTCTGCTTGCTGTGTAATATTTGCAAAGTTTTTTGCATTACCGTTTTGTTTATTGGCAGCGAGTTGGTTATTAACGAAACGCCCAAGCCCTGAGTAATTCTGCACAGCATTTTTAGGATCAAAGTAAACCATAAGCACTCCTCCTTGAAAAAAACATCCTCCCGGAAGGGAGGGGCTTTTTTATTCCCCAACCCCCTTTGGGGAATTACGACATTTTTTTTTATATTCCTTCAACATTTCTAAAAAAATTTAAAAAAAATTTTTTTTAGCCGCCTTCAAACTTTTTTTATTGCTGAAATGCCGCTTACAAAAATAAAAAAGCGTCAACATTCGACGTGTTTAAAAGCCCGCACTTATAATTAAAAAATAAAAAAATTTTTTTATGTCATTTTAAAATTTTTCTGCACTAAAAAACTTTCCAATATTACAAAAATAAAAAGGCGTCAAGTGTTGACGCCTTTTAAAATGGTCCTCGTTTATTCATTATTTCAAACGCCGCTTCAAGAATTTTTCTGCCGATTGGTACTGCGCTTGACGCGCCATAGCCGCCTTGCTCAACTACTACCGCCAAACTTATGCAAGGATTATCAAACGGCGCGTACGCTACAAACCACCCGTGATCTCTGCCCTGCGAATTTTCGGCAGTTCCCGTTTTCCCCGCTATAGGATACGGAAAACCCGCAAAACTTCGCGCCGCCGTTCCTGTAACAGTAACTTCGCGCAAGCCGTTTTGTACAAGTTTTATAACTTCCATACTGACGCCTTGTTCAGTTAAATCGCTCAAAAGTTCAGGCTGAAATTCCCTTATCAAATCGCCGTCTTGCGTTACTATTCTTTTTACAAGGTGCGGCTTAAATCTTTTGCCGTTCGCCGCAATTTCGCCGTTAAACATTGCGTCCTGCAACGGCGTTACCAAATTAAATCCTTGCCCTATTGCCGCGTCAAATGTTTCTGACAAATACCACTCTTCGCCGTAAACTTCCATTTTATATTCCTGCCAATCAGCAAGTCCCGGTGATTCGTACGGTAAATCAATTCCAGTTTCTTTGCCGAGCCCGAACAGTTGTGCATAATGTTCAAGCCTTTCAACGCCTAAACGGTTGCCCATTTCATAAAAATAAACGTTGTCGGAATGTGCCAACGCTTCGTGAAAATTCAGCCAACCTAAAACTTCGCCGCCCGCGTTGCCCTTCGGTATAAGCCAATGTGTACCGCTGTCATAAATTTGCTCTTCAGGCGTAACAACTCCCGCAGAAAGTGCCGCAGTGCCAGTTACAATTTTGAAAGTTGAACCCGGCGGATATTCGCCCGTGATTGTTTTATTGTCCATCGGGTGATACGGATTGTTATTAATTGCATTCCAATCTTTTGTTGAAATGCCGTGCGCAAATAAATTCGGGTCAAAGGCAGGGCGTGAAACCATCGCTAAAACTTCGCCGTTTTGCGGATTCAAAACAACCGCCGCCGCCGCGTGCGCGCCAATTTCCTTTAAAATTTCGTCAACAGCCTTTTCGGCGGCAACTTGTAAATCTCTGTCAATCGTCAAAACTAAATCATAACCGGGCGTTGGCTCTTTCTTGCCCAAAATTTGCACCGGCTTGCCGTTTACGTCAACTTCAACCTGTTCGCCGCCGTTGACGCCCCTAATTTCTTTATCGTAAACTTTTTCAAGCCCGAATTGCCCGACAATATCTCCCGGCTTGTAGCCCGAATCTTTTTTCTGTTCAAGTTCATATTCTGAAATTTCGCTGACGTAGCCGAAAGTATGTGCGCCTTCCTGATTCAAAATATAATTTCGGATTGGCTGTACTTCTATAATTACGCCGCGATAATCCGCCTTTCGCTCTTCGATAATCGAAACAATATCAGGCGTTACGTCCTGCTTAACTCTGATTGGGTCAAAGCTGTAATGAATATCAATGCGCCGCTGAATTTCTTCGACGGGAACATTTAACAGCCGCGAAACGCGCTGAATAACTTCGGGGGAAATCGGCTCTGTCAGCGGCAAAAGTGAAACGGTAAAGCCGGGACGATTGGTAACCAAAAGTTGCCCGTTGCGGTCGTAGAAAGTGCCGCGCGGTGCAACTGTCGGAATAATTCTGATTCTGTTACCTTCGGCAAGGTTCGCGTAGTATTCGCCGTCATAAATTTGCATATAGGCAACGCGCGCAATTAATATCGTAATTATCAACGTGAACATTACGCTTAGAAAAGTTAATCGCCCTGCAAATTCGTCATCTTTCTTTGTGCCGTCAATCAAGCAAATTTCTCCTTTCAGTTGAAATTTAGGGGATAAAGCCTAAAGACTAGGGGCTGGTGAAAAAGCCGCCCGTCACTAAAGCCGCAGCGCGTACCAATGTTGGAGCGTAGGAAAAACTAGAGGCCCCAAAGGGGGCCACCAGTTACTAAGTGCGTACAGAAACCGAGCGGCCCTGACGGGCGGAAATGTTTTCTTTCTTTGCCAGGCGTTTCTTTCTTTTGCGCCAAAAGAAAGAAATGCCGTTGTTCGAGATAAAATTTTAAAATATAAAAAAATTACCCGTGTCGCTTTGCAAATTTATCAAAATCATAAACCAATTTATGTATAAGCCACGAAAAAGCCACTTGATAAATAATCAGCGGCTGTAAAATAGTTTGAATCATATGCAGAAAATCAATCTTGTAACCAATCAAAAACAACAGCGAAGTTACAATAAAAAAATACATCGTGGCGGCAAGCGGCGCACTTAAAACAGGAAAAAGTAACTGTTCTTTGAAAATCCTGTCAGAGAATTTGCCGAAAAATAATCCGATTATCATATAGCTGAAAATCGAGCAGCCGAAATAACTGCCCGTAGTAAAATCTTGCAAAATTCCCGTGACAAGTCCCATTAAAACGCCGTGCTTGTAGCCGTGCACAAATGCAGTTGAAACCGTCAACAGCAACATTAAATTGACACTTACGCCGTTATAGCCGATATACGGCAACAGCGAAGTTTGCGCGGCGTACATTAAAATTATTAAAATTGCCCACGAAAGAATTATGTTCAATTTCAATTTGCCGTACCCCCGCCGCTTTGTTTGGCTTGTTCGAGTTGTTGAATTTGCGCCTGTTTAACTCTGTCTCTGACTTCTTGCTGAACTTGTTTTGAAAGTTCCATTTGCTTGGCAAGTTCCGCCGCGTCAACTTCAGTGTTTGCTTCAGATTGAATGACGGGCGGCAACGGGTCGGGCGGTGCTTCCCTTGATTCTATGATAACTGCAACGTCTTCCAATTTTTCAAAATTAACCGTCGTTGCAACTATGCCGTGCTTTAACAAGCCGCCTTCGTCATTATGAATTTCTTTAATTTTTCCGACAACAATCCCCTTCGGATAAACGCCGCCGAATCCTGAAGTAACAATCATATCGTCTTCTTTAACGTCAGCATCTTTGGGAATATTTACCATTTTTGGCGCATTGGGGTTGTTAATATCGCCTTCAACAATTCCTGCAACGCGGGATTCGGGGCGTTGAATCAGCGTACCAACCGAAGAGCGCGGGTCAAGAATCAGTTGCACTTTGGAAGTATTCAAGCCCGCCTCTACAATGTGCCCGACCAATCCCAATTCCGTAACAACCGCCATATTATCAGCAACGCCGTCAAGCAAGCCGCGATTGATTGTAACAACGCTTGACCAAGTTACAGATTCACGCCCTACAATGCTTGCAGCAACCATATCAAATTGCGTTGCGTTTTGCTTATAGCCCAAAAGTGCGCGAAGGCGTTGATTTTCTGAAAGAGCTTCCGACGCATTAAGATTTTCGGCGCGTAATTTTTTTACTTCTTCGCGCAGAGTTTCATTTTCCGATTGCAAATTTTGCATTTCCTCAACACTGCCTGAAAGTTCGGAAACGCCGCCGCCGAACCAAGAAAAAGTTTTTTGGAAAGGCGACAGAAAAAACATCATAGTTTTGCCTGCAGCGGGAACTTGCACATTAGTTTTTGCAACAATAAAAATAGAACAAAGCACGAACGCAAGTATAAAAATAATTGCGGCGGTTTTGTTTTGGGATTGATTTTTTTCTTTACGACTGCGCGACATAGTTATTTATTTTTCTTGGAAGACATAACGACGCGCTTTAATAAATTCATATCTTCGAGAGAGCGTCCCGTGCCTTCGCCTACGCAACTTAACGGGTCATCGGCAATAATAACGGGCATACCTGTTTCTTTTGCAATAAGTGTATCGATATTCGCCAAAAGTGCGCCGCCGCCCGTCATCATAATTCCGTGATCCATAACATCAGCGGCAAGTTCGGGCGGAGTGCGTTCAAGTGTAGTTTTTACTGCATTAACAATTTTATCGATAGGGTCTGCGAGTGCGTCTCTAATTTCGGTTGATTTAATTGTGATATTTTTGGGCAAGCCCGTAACCAAATCACGCCCGCGAATTTCCAATTCTTTTTCAGTTTTCGGCGTAATCATTGCGGAACCGATTTTAATTTTAATTTCTTCGGCGGTACGTTCGCCAATCATTAAATTATAAAGTTTTTTGATATATTGAATAATGGAAGAATCCATTTCATCGCCGCCGATACGAATTGAAAGGCTTGTAACAATTCCGCCGAGCGAAATAACCGCAATTTCAGTTGTGCCGCCGCCAATATCGACAACCATATTTCCTGTTGCCTCTTCGACGGGCAAACCTGCGCCGATAGCCGCCGCCATTGGTTCTTCAATAAGGTAAGCTTCACGTGCGCCCGCTTGTTGTGCCGCGTCAATAACTGCGCGTTTTTCAACTTCGGTAACGCCTGAAGGTACGCCGACAACCACGCGCGGGCGTACAAAATTTGTACGGCTGTTCATTGCCTTTCTAATGAAATATTTCAACATACTTTGTGTAACGTCAAAATCAGCTATAACGCCGTCTTTCATCGGGCGAATTGCAACTATATTACCCGGCGTGCGCCCAATCATTTTTTTGGCTTCGTCGCCTACTGCCAAAACTTCGCCGGTATCTCTTTCTATAGCAACTACTGAAGGCTCGCGCAGGACTATTCCTTTGCCTTTGACGTGAACAAGAGTGTTAGCTGTTCCCAAATCTATGCCCATATCACGAGAGCCGCCAAATAATCCAAACATCTAAGTAATTTCTCCCTTCGTAAAAAAGCAGCCTGTTTTTCGGCTATGGTATTTTAACAACATTTGAGTTTCTTTGCAATATTAAATTTCGGCGTTGGTTTTTTAGAATAGTTTTTTTTTATAATTTACAAGTCGGCATTTCTTTCTTTTTGGAAAAAGAAAGAAACGCCTGGCAAAGAAAGAAAAACTACCACGCCGCGAAAACCGCCATCACGGCGGTAAACGCGGCCGGCGCACGTCGTGTGCGCCGTTCACTAGCAAGCGCGTGCTTTTTAAGTTGTAATTTCAATTTACTTTTGCCTAGTGCCTATTGCCTAAAAAGTTGACATAAATAAAAATTTGAATTAAAATACACAAATGTTTAAAACGCGCTCGTAGTCCAGTGGATAGAACGTTAGCCTCCGGAGCTGAAAGCGTGGGTTCGATTCCCGCCGAGCGCACCATTTTTTGTTACACGCTGTTTTCACGTGAAACCTTGCAGAATATTTAAAACTCCCACCGCAATTTTTACGGAAGGAGTTTTTTTACTTTGTGATTTTTTTTCCGCCTAAAAATTTCGGTCTCCAATATTCGTTATCCAATGAATCAATACGAACGCCCTTGCTTGAGGAAGTATGCAAAAATTCCCCGTTGCCTACATAAAAACCGCAATGCGACGCGCCTTCAAGATATGTTGAGAAAAATACCAAGTCGCCTACCGAAAGTTGGGAAGTTTTGACAGATTCGCCCAATAAATATTGCTCATCGGCAAGGCGCGGAATATTTATCCCGTATTGCTTGAAAACGTATTGCAAAAAGCCCGAACAATCAAAGCCTGAAGGAGTTGTACCGCCCCAAACATATGGTACGCCCATAAATTTTTTTGCAAGTTCAACAATTTCAACGCCTTCGTGTCGAGTTATAAAAGTTTCGCCGTAGGGAACAAGATTATTATTTTTTGCGGGTTTAACGGGTTTTGTTGTATTGATATGTGAAATTTTAGATTCTGTTGGAGTTTTAATTTTGAGGTCGGAAAGACTGCGCCCTTTGACGGGTTTTGCTTTTTTGAGTGCGCGCCACGTTGCATTTGTAACAACGCCCGTAACGGTAATTTTGTTATCACGCTGAAAAGCCTCAACCGCTTTTTTAGTTTCGTCGCCAAATTCGCCGTCCAATTCGGTTATGTTGTAACCGATAACATACAATTTTTTTTGTAAAGTTAAAACGTCCTTGCCCGTGTCATTTTTTTCAAGTGCGGGCGAAGCAAGAGCCGTTGCAGAAACAAGGGTCGCAAGTATAAAAATCACAACGAAATTAAAAGCTTTCATTGCGAATGACCCTCCGATATTCTAAATAAATCTGAAGGAGAACTTTTGATTAGGCTTGATATAATCAGCCAAAAAAATTTCCGTGTCGATAATCCGCGCAACAGTATTAACTCTTGAATCAGCGGGAAGAATATCCTGCACAATTTGAACTTCGCCGACGTAACGCCCGAAATTTTTATTGTCAACAGTAATATCGCCGAAATTTCTTTCGACAGCGGAATTTTCGGACTCGATTGTACCAGCGAAATTTTTTAGAAATTTTCTACCTTCGACTGCGCGAATAACAGATTTTGAAATATCGGGACGCCGCGTGAAAGTATTTTTTAAAAGTTCAATGGTGGTTAAATCGTCAGTTAAAAGTTTTGCGCTGATGACGACTTCATTTTCTTTGGCACTTGCAACGGCTATAATTTCCTCTTCGGTCGGCAAGCCGTCGCCAATAATAATAAAATCTGTACCAAGTGCCGTTAAAAATCTTGCTGATAAATCGGTTGAAAAATCTCTGCAGTCTTCGACAGTAGGAAGTCCTTCAAAGAACGGGGCGCGCCTTTTACCTTCCAAACTCGGAACAAACGCGCCAACATTTATTCCGAAATCGTGTAACATTTTGTTTTGGTTTATAAAAAAATATGTGTCCAATCCCGTAAGGACGTGGGGATAAAAATTGTGCAACGCGGTAATGTTGGAAAAATTCGCGTTGAGGTTTAAAAGTACTGTTAAAAATTCATTTGTGACAGTTGAGGCGTTGAGTTGAATTTTGCTTTTCTTGCTAAGTTCAACAATTTGTTCGACAGAAAAACCGTCATCAAGTCTCAATGTCAAGCCGCTGACGTTAAACTCTTCGATATTATCGGGATTTACATCAAGTATAATTTCAAAATCATTTGTGGCGGCGGCGGTTATAATTTCGGCAAAATCATTAAAAAAGTTGTCGCCGTCCGCCGAAGATTCGGGAATTTGCGTTGAAGTGAAAAGGCGTTTCATACCTATTTTTGCTGCAAATTTTATCAGCTGAATATTTTCTTTTTGCTTGTAGCCCAAGCCGGCGTATATTGATATTCCATTTTCCATTTTGCTTACACCTCCTTTAATTTTATTTTTTATTTAATCCGCACTTCAGGGAGTTGTAGGGTAAGTGCGTCAACGGCTTCAATTTTATAAATGCTTTTAAGAAATTTTTATTTTTTTCTAACAACGGCATTTCTTTCTTTTTGGAAAAAGAAAGAAACAGCAAGTGCTCTTACTCATCGCATTTGCAGGCAAAGAAAGAAAAACTGCCACGCCGCTAGAATCGCTATCACGGCGGTTAACGCGGTCGGCGCACGTCCTGTGCGCCGCGTTCAATAATGCGCGTACTTTTTAAGGTTTCACTTTCAAGATTAGGAATTGAAAATTGCCGCGCGTCCTGCGCGGTTTTGCGTAGCAAAAGCGTGCTCTCTTCGCGAGGGGCTTGGGCGGCTGCGCGTCACGCTTGCCGCCTTTTTCAATTTTTATTTAATAAAAAATCTACAGCAAGTTTTGCGCGTCCGTCAAATTTTTTCAGCGCGTCAACTGCTGTAACTTCGTCGCAGCCTGTAGCCGCAATGACAATTCTTTTTGCGCGGTCGCGCAGTTTTTCGTTAGTTGCGTGAACGTCAACCATTAAGTTGCCGTAAACTTTGCCGAGCCGAATCATTGCGCCCGTTGTCAGCATATTTAAAACCATTTTGGTTGCAGTGCCCGCCTTCATTCGCGTTGAGCCGGTTATAACTTCCGCGCCCGTTACAGGCGTTATTGCAATGTCAACAATTTCGTCAAGTGAGGAATTTTCAACGCACGAAACGCCCAAAGTTGCCGCGCCAATTTTTTTAGCGTAGTCAACGGCGGCTATAACATAGGGCGTACGCCCTGAAGCGGCTATTCCCACCAAAATATCTTTGGCTGTAAAATTTTTTTCGCGCAGATTTTCAATCGCCAAATTTTTATCGTCTTCCGCGCCTTCAACGGCATTTGTAAGGGCGTAGTTGCCGCCCGCAATAATTCCTTGTACCATTTCAGAATTTACGCCGAAAGTTGGCGGGCATTCCGAAGCGTCAAGAACGCCCAAACGCCCCGACGTTCCCGCGCCTATATAAAAAAGCCGCCCGCCGCTTGAAATTTTTTTTGCAATTAAATCGACGGCAAGCGCAATTTGCGGCAAAGTTTTTTCAACTGCCACCGCAACTTTTTTATCTTCGTCATTGATAATTTTCAACATTTCGAGCGTTGAAACTTTATCGATATTTGCGGACGCCGAATTTCTTTTCTCAGTCGTCAAATTTGCAAAATTCATTTTCTTACCTCATGGAATCCAAATTAATTCTGCAACTTCGGGGTTGCCGTCTTTAATCAATCTGTTTTTAAATCTGTTAAGCGGTGCAATTAGCGGCGCACCGTTCAATCTTAATTTAAACCTGAAAAGCGTATGCGAATTTGAGCCGTAAACAGGTATTCTGTCTAAAACGTAATGCTGCGGATTTTGATGAGCCAAGCCGTAATCAAGCGTGAAACCTGCACGATAACCAGCCTCTTTGCTTATGCTTTCAGCCTCAACTGTATATTTGCCGTCGGGATAAGCGATAAAATTCGCAGGTTTTTTCAAGTACCATTCAATAGCCTGCTTCGAGCCGTAAAGTTGATCCCAAAGTTTATCACGCGAATAAATTTCAGTCATCGGTCTGTTGTTAAGGGTATGACTTTGAATATCTGCAAGCCCGCTTGCCTGCATTTCCCGCGCTTGATCCCACGTGATATAATTCGGATACAAATTCACAAAATCAGTTACAAGAAAGAAAGTTGCACGCAACTTATACTTTTGCAGGATAGGAAAAACATTTTTGTAAATGTCAATGTGCGCGTCATCAAAAGTAATTATAACGGGATTTGCGGGGAGCGTGCTTTTCCCTTCCCAAGCGTCCAAAAGTTCATTCGGCGTTATGACGTTGTAACCGCCTTCCGCCAAGTATTTCATTTGCGCGTCAAATTGTTCAACAGTCAAAGTGTCTGCATTTTGGTCAATGTCGTTTACTTGATGATAAGTTAAAATAGGTACGCCGTCCTTTTCCCTATGAAACAGCCAAGTTAAAAACGAACCCGCCGCAGAAATTAAGATTATCAAAAGTATAAAAAGTTTCTTCATTAGAATCCCTCCCTTTGGAGTTCCTGTAAAAATCTTTCAGCTAATTTTCATTTTAATTTATGATAATATATAACAACGCGGTGAAAGTGTCAAGAATTAACTGGACAATTTCTTTGCTTGCGGCTAAAATATTTTTTGCATTAAGGAGGAAAAATTATGAGTGAAAATGCGCCGAAAATTTCGGTAATTGTGCCGATGTACAACGCAGAAAAATATTTAAGTTTGTGTATCACTTCGATACTCGCGCAAACTTTTAAAGATTTTGAATTGATTTTAATTGATGATTGTTCGACGGACAAAACTTTGGAAGTTGCAAAAAGTTTCAGCGATTCAAGAATAAAAATTTTACAAAACAAAAAAAATTTGGGAATGCCGGGCACAGTTCGCAACGTCGGAATTGACGCGGCGCGCGGCGAATATCTTTTTTTCTGCGATGACGATGACGTTATTTTGGCAAACGGGCTGGAAGTTCTTTTGAAAGCCGCCGAAGAAAAAAATGCTGATGCCGTAAATACCACAAAATTTTATAACACCGGCGATTTTAAAAGTGTTGAAGATATAAAAGTTTACCTTTCGGAATTCCCTCCTGCCTCGCCTGTTTCCGAAGATTTAAAAACAAGAATTTATGAAGAATTTTTATTGCGCAGGATGCATATTGCCCCGTGGCTTTTTTTGTATAAGAGAAAATTTTTGCTGAAGAATAATATAAAATTTCCTGACGAAGTGGCTGAAGATGTTTTTTTCAACTTCGACGTAGTTTGCGCAACCGATAAAATAGTCAAAATTGATATTCCGTTTTATATCCATAGAAAACATTTTTCTTCGGCGACTTTTAATCCGATGAGAATAACAAAGAATCTTCAATCCGTTTCAAATTTAATTGAACACATTGAAAAAAAACTTTCACCGATAAATGACGTTGGTTTTACAAGATTAGTTTTAATGTATTGGACGTCGCACGTCATAGGAAGTTACATTTTGCCTTTCGTCAATGATGACGTTACAGAAATATCAGACGAAATTTCTGAAGCGTTGAAACCGCGTTTCGGCAAAAATTTTTCTTTTGTGCTTACGATTTTTAATTTATACCTTCAAAGTCAATTGGTATTTAAAGAAAATCAAGTTTTAAACAATAAAATAAATGAGCTTACTTCCGAAAAACAAATATTGCAAAGTAAGTTGGCAAATATTGAACAAATTTTAAAGGCGTAAATTTTATTATGAAAAATTTTTTATTGGAGATGTTGAATAAATTGAAAAGAAATGATTCTTGCTGGTGCGGCAGCGGCAAAAAATATAAAAAGTGCCATTTGGAATTTGACGAGCGAATTGACGCAATAAAGTTTGACAGTTCAAAGGGGCAAATTCGCCCGCCGCACAAAATTATTAACAACGCGGCAGATGTCGAAGGGATTAAACGCGCGGCAGTGATAAATTCGGGCGCGTTGGATTTGGCGGGGCAAATGGTTAAAGCGGGCATTTCAACTTTGGAAATTAATGACGCGGTACACGAATTTATTACAAGTCACGGTGCGCACCCGAGCTGCTTAGATTTTGAAGGATTTCCAAAAAGCATTTGTATTTCAGTAAACAACGTTGTTTGTCACGGCATCCCTTCCAAAAAAGAAATTCTGCGCGAAGGCGATATTTTGAACGTTGACATAACAACGGATTTGGACGGCTATTTTGCTGACGCCTCCAGAATGTTTTGGGTCGGCGAAATTTCAGATGACGCCAAAAAGTTAATCGAAGTTACGCGCGAAATTATGGAAGTAGGAATTAAAGCGGCGCAGCCTTGGCACTTTGTAGGAGATATTGGCGCGGCTTGCAGCAAGCTTGCGAAGGCGAACGGCTATTCAGTCGTTACAGATTTGGGCGGGCACGGTTGCGGCAAAGATTTTCATTTGGAGCCTTTCGTCAGCCACGATTGCAAAGCGGGGACGGGAATGCTTTTAGTTCCCGGTATGTCAATAACGGTTGAGCCGATGATTAACGCGGGCGGTAAAAAAGTTACTGTTGACAATTCCGATAATTGGACGGTGCGCACGAAGGACGGCTCGTTATCTGCGCAGTGGGAAAAAACTATTTTAATAACTGAAACGGGCAATGAAGTTTTGGCAAGTTAAAAATTTTTACAGCCTCGTAAAATTACGGGGCTTTTTTATTTTGCAGAAAAATTTTTTATGTTACAATGATTAAAAGGAAGTGAATCAATGTCAACATTTACAGAATTAAAAACAGGCGCGGAAATTTGCGAACTTTTGCGGCGTCAAGGAATTACCACGCCAACGCCCGTACAAGAAAAAGTTATCCCGCAAGCTCGCGCAGGAAAAGATTTAATCATTCAATCTAAAACAGGCACGGGCAAAACTTTGGCATTTCTGTTGCCGACAATCGAACGCTTAAAAAATATTTCAGTAACGCAAGAATTAATAATTGCGCCGACGCGCGAACTTGCCACGCAAATTTCAAAAGTCGCCGCGCAAATTTGCAACGTTGCAGAAATTGAATCTTTGTTAATTTGCGGCGGGCAAGATATTGACAGGCAAAAAGAAAAACTGCGCCGCGTCCCGCAATTAATTATTGGTACGCCCGGCAGACTTTTAGACCATTGGCGGCGCGGCACTATTCAATTTAAAAATATTAACAAAATCGTTATCGACGAGGCGGACGAACTTTTGAAGCTCGGCTTTATCGAAGACGTGGAAAATATTTTGCGCGAAACGGCAAAGGACAGGCAAATTATTTTATGTTCTGCAACAATGCCGCTTAGAATCCGCCAACTTGCCGCCGAATTTTTGAAAACGCCCAAAGAAATTTTCATTGAGCCGAAAATTATTACGCTGGAAAATATTAATCAAGTCGTTTTAAAAATTCCCGCCGAAAAAAAATTTTCAAAGCTTGTAGAAATTCTGCAAACTGAAAATCCCTACCTTGCAATGATTTTCTGCGCGCGCAAGGAAACAACTTCAAAATTGGCGTTGGAACTTGCGAAGAAAAATTTTGAAGTTGACGAATTGCACGGCGATTTGACGCAACAACAAAGAAATTTCGTACTGAAAAAATTTCGTGAAGCGAAAATTCAAATTCTCGTTGCAACGGATATTGCGGCGCGCGGCTTGGATATTGAAGGCGTGACGCACGTTTTGAGTTACGATGTGCCGCGCGACGTTGAAACTTATATTCACAGGATAGGGCGCACGGGGCGCGCGGGCGAAAAGGGCACTGCAATTACTTTGGTAACGCCCGCCGAAATTGAACGCCTGCGCAGAATTGAACGCGGTATCAAAAAAAATATTTCTGTCAAACGTACCGCGCCGAAAAATCCCCGCGCCCGTCAAATTAAAAATTTTGCCCCAAAACGCCGTTAAATTTTCTTCGCAAGGATTTATACTAATGAAAAGTTAAACGCCCTTTCTCGGCAAAATTTGACGCTTTAAAATCGATTTTGAAAAAAGGCGGCGAGCGTGATGCGAGCCGCCAAAAGTCGCAGGATGCGCCGTTAATGTAATATCCGCCCGTCTCTCAGCCGCAGCGCGCGGTAATCTTGGTGCGTCGGAAAAAGTTGAGGCCCCAAAGGGGGCCACCAGTTATTAAGAGCGTCCTGAACCCGAGCGGCCCTGACGGGCGGAAATGTTTTCTTTCTTTGCCAGGCGTTTCTTTCTTTTGCGCCAAAAGAAAGAAATGCCGTTGTTAGAAAAAAATTTTATAAAACTTGAAAGGAAATTTTCTGCACGCGGCGAAAATGTTTTTAAAACTTTTGAAAGGCGGCGCGTTATGAGCATTGCAGTTAATATTTATTACAGCGGCGAAAACGGCAACGCCCGCAAATTCGCTGAAGAAATGGAAAAAAGCGGCACTGCCGCCGCAATTCGCAGCGAGGCGGGAAATTTGAAGTACGAATATTTTTTCCCCGCCGATAATCCCGAAATAGTTTTGTTGATTGACATTTGGAAAAATCAAGAAGATATTGACATACACCACGCAAGCCCGATGATGAAAAAAATTGCAGCCCTGCGCGAAAAATATAATTTGCATATGAAAGTTGAACGTTATATTTCCGATGACGCGGGCATTCCCGAAATTGATAAAGAATTTATAGTACTTTAAAAAAATGAAAATCTGCAGAATTTTTTTATTGGCGGTAATTTGCTTGAGTTGCGCGGGCTGTTTCCAAGTCGATTCAAATTTGAAAATCGACGATAACGGCGCGGTTATTATGAAAAATAAAATTTTGGGCGAGCCTTACATTGCAAGCATTATCGAAAAATCCAAAGACAACATTATAAAAAATTATCCGAACGCCAAAATTAAACCTGCAAGCGAAGGCGGCTATACCGGCTACGAAATTGAAATGTTCTTTCAAAGTGTCGAAGAATTCGCCGCAAATAATTTTGAAATGTTTCAGGCGCGTCCCGGCAAGTGCAACGGTATTCAAGTTTCTAACGGCTGGTTTTACAATTCCTACACTTTCGATTTGCTTATTGAAAGAGACAAAGATATTGAAAGGGAAGATTTTAGTATGGCGTTGGCGCAATCTTTGCTCGCGCAGAGTAAATTTGATTTGATAATTGAATTGCCAAACGCCGCCGAATTTTCCAACGCAGATTATATGAGCAATGACGGCACTGTTTTAAGGTGGAACCTTGCACCCGCTCTTATTCGCGGGCAAAGTAAAACCGTGCAAGTTAATTTCAGAATTTATAACAACGTAAGAATTGCGGCAACTTTTTTCTTGGTGTTGATAATTGTTGCAGGCATAATTTATAATTTAAGTCAAGCAAAATTTAGGGATAAAGGGAATAGGGATATAGGGAACCAGTGAAAAATCACTAATCACTCTTCCCTAATCTCTGGAACCTTAGAACCTTAAAAAACCGAAGGGAGTTTTTTTTAAATGGTTGGAGTAAGAAATGTAGTGGCGATAGTTTGCGGCGGCGGTCCCGCGCCCGGTATTAACGCGGTTATCAGCGCGGTTACAAATACCGCAAATCGTAACGGCTGGGACGTTTTGGGAATGTACGACGGCTTTTCACATTTGGGGCGCGGCGAAAAAAATTATATTCGCCTCGATTCTTCAAACGTCAACCGCATTCATTTAACCGGCGGCTGTATCCTCAGAATGTCGCGCTTTAACCCTACCAAAAAAGAATCAGATTTGCATACCGTTGTTGAAACGCTTACAGAATTGGGCGTCAACTACCTTGTAACAATCGGCGGCGATGATACCGCTTTCAGTTCTTCCGCAGTTTCAGAATATGCAAGAAAACTCGGGCGCACAATTAATGTTGTTCACGTTCCCAAAACTATTGACAATGATTTACCTTTGCCTGAAGGTATTCCGACTTTCGGCTTTGAAACCGCGCGCGCGTTCGGTACTACCGAAATTCAAAACCTTATGGAAGACGCCCGCACTTCAAATAATCGTTGGTACTTTACAATAGCAATGGGCAGAACTGCAGGACACCTTGCACTCGGTATGGGGCGCAGCGCAGGCGCGGCTGTTACCGTCATTCCCGAAGAATTTCCGCAGCCGAAAATTCGCCTCCAACAAATTGTTGATATTATCGTTGGCTCAATCGTCAAACGTTATGTCATCGGAAAGAGTTACGGCGTTGCAGTTATCGCTGAAGGCGTTATCGAAAAAATTGCAGAAGAAGATTTTGCTGAACTCGGCAACGTCGTTCTTGACGAACACGGACATATCAGATACGCCGAATTGGACTTTGGCGAAATTTTGAAACAAAAAGTTCTTGCCGAATTGAAACGCCTCAATATTAAAATGTCAATCGTCGATAAGGAAATTGGCTACGAATTCCGCTGCGCGGCTCCTATCGCTTATGATATTGACTACGCAAGAAATTTGGGCTATGAAGCAATGCAATTCCTTATGCGCGGAGACAGCGGCGCACTCATTACCATTCAAGACAATGAAGCTGTTCCTATGCGCTTTGAAAGTATTCGCGATCCCGAAACCGGCAAAACTTTTGTACGCCGTGTTAATGTTAATTCTGTCCATTATAAAATTGCACGCGGATTTATGACGCGTCTTGAAAAAGGCGACCTTGACGATATGGGCTTGGCCAACGCTTTCAAAATGGAACCCGAAGAATTTAAAAACCGTTACAGCTACCTTTTCGATAATGAACCTTCCATCGATTAATTCTTAAATAAATTTCCACGCAAAAAAATAAGCCGTCCATTGCGGGCGGCTTTTTTAATTTCAGTGGGAAAAATACATTTTTTGCGGAACGTCCATACCCAATTCATCTTGCGCAATTTGTTTAATGCGGCTCGGAGATTTTAACTTTGCAATTTCGATTTTCAAGCGTTCGTTTTCAAGTTCAAGTTGTTAGCAACAAGCGCGTAACAATAAAATTTCGCAAAAAATTAAGCCGTCCTAAGCGGGCGGCTTTTTTAGTTTCAGTGCGAAAAATACATTTTTTCGGGAACATTCATTCCCAATTCATCTTGCGCAATTTGTTTAATGCGGCTCGGAGATTTTAACTTTGCAATTTCGATTTTCAAGCGTTCGTTTTCAAGTTCAAGTTGTTGGGCGTGAACCGCGACTTGCACTAATCCCGCTGCGAATTACTACCAACATTGCCAAAAGTGAAATGACAAGAAATGCAAAGCGGCAACGCGACCTCAAAAGATGGTCAAGCTTGGGGCGATAATTTATCAGCCGCAAGGGCGAAGTTTTTTCTGCAGATTTAATTTCAGGATTTTGTTGGGCGTGATTAACTTTTTGGTTACGCCGTGTCATAATATTCCCCCTCAAATAATTTTTTCCGCAATGCGAAGTTTGGCAGATTTCGCACGAGAATTTTGATTTAATTCCTCAACTGCAGCAGTTTTCGCTTTACCTAAAATTTTAATTTCAGCCTTATGTCCGCAAACGCAAACGGGGAAATTTTTCGGGCAAATGCAACCCTGCGCGAGCGTCTTAAAAGTATTTTTAATAATCCTGTCCTCAAGCGAATGGAAAGTTATAATAGCAATTCTGCCGCCAAAATTCAAGCGTTTAACCGCCGAATTTACCGCGCCGCTCAAAATTTCCAATTCGTGATTGACTTCAATTCGCACGGCTTGAAAAACTCTTTTTGCGGGGTGCCCGCCGTCAGAAATTTTCGGCACTGCTTTTTCAATAATCTTGACAAGTTCGCCCGTAGTTTCAATAGGCGAATTTTTCCGAGCCCCGACAATATTTTTTGCAATTCGCTTGGAAAATCTTTCTTCGCCGTATTCGCTGAAAATTTTTACAAGCTTTTCTTCATCATAATTATTAATCACGTCAAACGCAGAAAAATTTTTTGTCCTGTCCATTCTCATATCAAGCGGCGCGTTGTGCATATAGGAAAAACCGCGCGCGGCAGTGTCAATTTGATGAGAAGAAACGCCTAAATCAAAAATTGCGCCGTCGATTTTATCAATTTGCAATTCGTCCAAGATTTTATCAAGTTCCGAAAAATTGCCGTGAACAATTTCCACCCTGCAACGCAAGCTTGAAAGCTTTTCACGCGCCGCCGAAATTGCCTCTTCGTCCCTGTCAATCCCTATCAAAATTCCTTCCGAGTCAAGCTTTTCGCCAATCTTTAAAGAATGCCCGCCGCCGCCCAATGTACAATCTAAATAAATTCCGCGCGGCTGAATGTTGAGCGCGTCGATAACTTCATTTAGCATTACGCTTTTATGTTTAAATTCCAACGCCCTCACCCTTTCTAGGAGCTAGTGCCTAATGCCTAGTGCCTAATGCCTAGTGCCTAATTTTTTTATTCCATTTATAGCAGAAATTTCCTTCAAATGCAAGAAAAAATTTTCAGTGAAATTTCATTGACGATTTGTCAATACGTGATATAATGCAACAACTTAGGAGGTTTTAAAATGAAAATTACCAAAGATATGAATATAATTGAAGTTGTTCAAAAATATCCCGATACAATCGGCGTTTTTATGTACGCGGGGATGGGCTGCATTGGTTGCCACGTCGCGCAGTTTGAAACAATCGAACAGGGCGCAACAGGTCACGGTATCGACGTTGATGCGCTTGTTGACGCGCTGAATGAAGTTGTTGAAGCGTCAGACGAACCGGCGAAAGTTGCCGCCGAATGAGCTATAGTTTAATTTGAATTTTTCAACGGCGTAGAAAAATTTTTGCGCCGTTAATTTTTTGACTGTTTAAAGATATTTATCAGGGAGAGTTTTAAAATGAAAATTTCAAAGGTTTATGAAGATTCTCTCGCTGAAGAATTGGAACTTCAACCCGGCGATAAAATTTTAAAAATTAATACCAAAAAGCCGCGCGATTTGATTGACTTGAGTTTTTTGCTTGCCGATGAAGAAATTGTTTTGGCGGTTGAACACCCCAACGGCACAAAAGAAATTATTCAGTTTGAAAAAGACGTTGACGAAGAATTGGGCGCGGAATTTGAATCCGCCGTTGACGAAATGAAAACTTGCAGGAACGGCTGCGTTTTTTGTTTCGTAAATATGATTGCGCCGAATATGCGCCCGACTTTAAATATTAAAGACGATGACTACAGACTATCTTTTCTGTACGGGAATTTTATCACGCTGACAAATTTTACTGACGAAGATTTTTTAAGGATAAGAAATTTTCACCTTTCACCGCTGTACATTTCAATTCATTCAATGAACCCCGCTCTGCGCAGAAAAATTTTGAGAAATCCCGCCGCCGAAAAAATTCAGCGTCAACTTGACAGGTTAGAAAGTTACGGCGTCGAATATCATACGCAAGTTGTACTTTGCCCGAATTTAAATGACGGCGCGGAGCTGGATTATACAATTTCCGAAATTATGAAACGCCGCCCTTATGCGCAAAGTTTGGCTATTGTTCCCGTTGGAATGACAAAGTACCGCCGAGATTTTTTCCCGCTGAACCAATTCGACAGGGAAGGCGCGGCACAAGTTATAAAGCAGGTTGAAAAATTTCAAATTCGCTCCCGCGAAAAAACAGGCAGCACTTTTGTATATTTGGGCGATGAATTTTACTTTTTGGCGGGCAAGGCAATTCCGCCGACTGAATACTATGACGACTTCCCGCAAATTGAAAACGGTATTGGTATGACGCGAAATTTTATCGAAGAATTTCACGAAGAAGATATTATTCATACAAGCAAAAAAATTTCAATCGACGTAATTTGCGGCACATCAATAGCGATTATCTTGAAAAATCTTGCAACCGAAGTTACGCGCCTCAACAAAAATATTGACGTGCGAATTTTGCCCGTTGTCAATGAATTTTTCGGCAGCAAAATTAATGTATCGGGGCTTTTAACGGGAATTGATATTCTTAACACGCTCAAAAAAAATAATCGTAACTGCGATAAAATTTTAATCCCCGCAACTGCACTCCGCGCAGGCACTGAAATTTTTCTTGACGATATGACTGTTGACGATTTGAGAAAAAATTTTTCCGCGCAAATTATCCCAATTCATAACGGCAACGAATTTTTGCGGGCATTGAGGTAGTTAAAAAATTTTTTGTTAAACTTTACGAAAGTTTATAGAAAATCTGCGCTAATTTTTTAAATTGAAATAAAAAAACTATCCAACTACAACACTACAACACTACAACACTACAACACTACAGCACTAACACACTACAACAGAGGTGATTAAATGAGCAAACCGATTGTGGCGATTGTCGGGCGTCCGAATGTCGGCAAGTCAACGCTTTTCAATCAGATTGGCAAAAAGCGCGTCTCGATTGTCGACGATATGCCCGGCGTTACGCGCGATAGAATTTATATGGATGCAAATTGGCTTGAACACGATTTTACATTGATTGACACGGGCGGGATTGAAATTTATTCCAACGGCAATAAAATTGTTGACGCAATACGCGCGCAGGCTGATATTGCAATGGATGAAGCTGACGTAATAATTTTTGTTGTTGACGGTCGCGCAGGTTTAGCCGCCGAAGATGAAGATATTGCAAAAAGTTTGCGCGGCTCCAAAAAGCCCGTTGTTGTTGCAGTAAATAAAATTGACAGCGTGCAGTTGGAAGTTGATTCGTATGAATTTTACAATTTGGGACTCGGCGACCCTATTCCAATTTCGGCAAGCAACGCGCTTAATTTGGGTGATTTACTTGACGAAGTTGTTAAAAATTTCCCTGCCGTTGAAAGTGAAGTCGGCGAAGATGACGAAATAAAAATTGCAGTCATAGGGCGTCCGAATGTCGGAAAATCTTCACTTGTCAATAAACTTTTGGGCGAAGAAAGAGTTATCGTTTCAGAAATTGCAGGTACAACGCGCGATGCTATCGATACGCACTTTTTTAAAGACGGCACAAAATTTACGCTGATTGATACTGCGGGAATGCGCCGCAAAGCGAAGGTTGAAGACGCCGTTGAATATTACAGCGTTATGAGGTCGCTGAAGTCGATTGACAGGGCGGACGTTGTTTTAATGTTAATTGACGCGGTGGAAGGAATTACCGAACAGGATAAAAAAATTGCCGGCTACGCGCACGACAGCGGCAAAGGTTGCGTTATAATCGTCAACAAATGGGATATTTTTCCCGACAAGCACGATAAATCTACAAACAGATTTACAGACGATTTGCGCTCCGAAATTGGATTTTTGCAATACGCGCCTGTTTTATATTTAAGTGCGCTTACAGGGCAAAGAGTTGACCGCGTTACAGAATTGGTTAAATTCGTCGTCGAACAACAAACAATGCGTATTCAAACAAGCGTACTCAATGAATTAATCCGAGACGCAACGGCAGTAAATCCGCCGCCGACAAAAAAAGGCAAGCAGCTAAAAATTTTGTTTATCACGCAAGCTGACATTTGCCCGCCGCGTTTTGTAATTTTCGTAAACGACCCCGAGCTGATGCATTTTTCTTACCAACGCTTCATTGAAAATAAACTGCGCGATACTTTCGGCTTTGAAGGTACGCCGTTAAAATTCGTAATTCGCAAGCGCAATGAGGAAGAATAGGAAACAGGGGATAGTATTTTTTAGAATTTAAAAATTTATTTTAAAGGGCGTGTTTTTTTTATGAAAAAATTTTTTAAAGTGCTGACAGGTTTATTAATTGCGGCAATGTTGACAGTTTCGCCTGTATCTGCGCAGCGTTCAACAGGTCCCGACGATTCAAGCGGCTTTGTAGTTTTATCTGAAGTTGTTCCTGATATTATTCAAGAGATTAGATATTTTTCAACGTATAATTTTGTTGGCGACAGAATCGACGGCTATAACCAACCTGTAGCGTTAATGACGATTGAGGCGGCGAACGCTTTAAAGGCAGTTTCTGACGAAGTTAAAGAACGCGGCTACCGCTTGAAAATTTTTGACGCCTACCGCCCGCAAGCGGCAGTTGACCATTTTGTTCGTTGGGGAAAAAATTTGGCTGATTATCGTATGAAATATTATTTTTATCCTGAAGTTGACAAGTCCAAACTTTTTATCGAAGGCTACATTAACGAAAAATCCGGGCACAGTCGCGGCTCGACAGTCGATTTAACTTTATTTGATATGGCAACAGGCAAAGAAGTTGATATGGGCGGCACGTTTGATTATTTCGGCGAAAAATCGCATCCTTCATACAGAGGCAACCTTACGCAAGAACAAATTAATAATCGAATGTACCTGCGCGAAGTTATGGTTAAACACGGCTTTAAACCGCTTGAAGAGGAATGGTGGCACTTCACTTTAAAAGATGAACCGTACCCCGACACATATTTTACTTTTTCGGTTATGGATTTAAATGATTTTTAAAATTTAATCAGTAAAAAATTTTTGGAGGTGTTTTTTATGTTAATCGCTATGTTAATTTTGAGTTACCTTATCGGCTCAATTCCGACGGGATTGATTGTAGGTAAAAAAATCTGGAATAAGGATTTGCGGCGTTACGGCAGCGGCAATATCGGAGCAACAAACGCTCACCGCGTACTTGGACCGAAAGGCGGCGCGTTGGTTTTCCTGCTTGACTTTTTCAAGGGCGAACTTGCAGTTATGCTCGGTATGGCGGTTATCGGTACTCCCGCTGCTATGATGATTTGCGGTATGTTCGCAATAATCGGCAATATGTTTAGCATTTTTATGAAGTTAAAAGGCGGCAAGGGCGTTTCAACAACTTTGGGCGTACTTTCAATTTTAATGCCGCAAGTTGCAGTAGCAGTTGTTGTAATTTGGGGCGCGATTGTTTTTACAACTCGTTATGTTTCACTCGGCTCAATCACGGCTGCAATTTTTGCGCCGATTTGCGCGGCGTTCCTTCAATATGACAGATATTATATCGTGTTCACTTTGATTGCTATGGCGTTTATCATTGCAAAACACAGAGAAAATCTTGTACGCCTTCGCAAGGGCAGAGAGAACAGGTTTTAGTTTGATAGTGTTTAAAGAAGGAAGAGGTAGCGGGATAAAAAATGCGGCGGTTTTTACCAACTGTTATTTTTATGGCTCTCGATTACGCGGCTATTGTCAGCGCGGAATTTATTTCTTTCTTCATTCGCAATTATTTAGATTTTTGGAATAACGCAATTTATTTCTATTCGTATTCGTACATATTTTTTTTCGTGCCGTGTTTATTTATCATTTTTTTGACGCACTCAAATTCGTATCGTCAAATGAAACCGATTGTAGACACAATGCGCGATATTTTTTTTGCGGTTTTTTGCGGCTGGATAGCGTCGATAATTTTTATTTACTTTGCGAAGGCGGGCGAACAAACTTCGCGGCTTTTTATTGTTTTGTTACTTTTTACGGTGCTTGCAAACATTTGCATTTGCCGTTACGCCGCAATGAAATTTATTAAAATCAAAAATATTTTTACGGAAAAAATTATAGTTGTCGGCGCGGGCTTGACGGCTGAAAAACTTTTGAAATTTTGGCGCGAAGATTTAGGTTATCGTTATGAAATTGTAGGCTTCATTGACGACCATCCGATTTCTAAATTTATTCCGCAACAATTCCAAATGCTCGGCGGTTTTTCGACTTTAAAGCGAAATGTACAAATACACGAAATTAACACGGTAATAATTGCCGCGCCTGGAATTGATAAAATTGCTCTGCAGAATTTAATTTTGGGGATTCAAGCGGCGGTGGAAAATATTTCGTTTATCCCTGATTTAATCGGGACGCCAATGGCGAGCGTTGACGCATCTATTTTGTTTACCGAAAAAATTTTAATGCTGAATCTGAAAAATAATCTTGCAAATCCCTACAACAGAATTTTTAAGCGCGTCTTTGATATTTTCGTGACGATAATCGGCGGCTTGATTCTTTCACCGTTTTTGATAGGTTTAACGGTTGCAGTAGCCGTTTCAAATCGCGGCGCGGTAATTTTTTCTCATCGCAGGATTGGCAGAGGCGGCAAGCATTTTAACTGTTATAAATTTCAAACAATGCGCCCGAATTTTGATTTACAGAAATATCTTGATAAAAATCCCGCCGCGCAAAAGGAATGGAATGAAACTTTCAAGTTGACTGACGACCCGCGCGTTACGAAATTGGGAGCGTTCCTGCGCAAATATTCGCTTGACGAGTTGCCGCAAATTTTTAACGTCTTGAAAGGCGAAATGTCTTTGGTAGGTCCGCGCCCTATCGTTGACGCCGAAATTTCGCGCTACGGAAAATTTATTCGTGAATATTTTATGGTCTTGCCGGGTATTACGGGAATGTGGCAAGTTTCGGGCAGGTCTGATACAACGTACGAAGAGCGCGTTGAGATGGATACTTGGTACGTGCGGAATTGGTCAGTTTGGATTGATATGCTTTACCTGTTCAAAACTTTTAAAGCCGTTGTTACTGCAAAGGGCGCGTATTAGGGGTTGTTGGTAAATTAAAAGTGGATAACAGAAGCGGCAAGATATACAAAATTCAAAAAGCAATCCGCCAATTTGTCGTAACGCGTTGCTATATGACGGAAGTTCTTTATTCGCTGAAAAAATCTTTCAATGATATTGCGCTGT
>CAJOCQ010000010.1 GCA_905233135.1 uncultured Selenomonadaceae bacterium
TTTGCGGTATTTCGGATGGGCACGCACATACCCGTACCGGGCGTAGATCCGACGGCGATAGAAAGATTGTTTGAAAACGGCAGCTTATTCGGGCTGCTGGATTTATTTAGCGGCGGCGCGTTCAGCAAATTTAGTATCTTCGCAATGAGTATCACGCCGTATATCAACGCGGCGATAATAATGCAGTTGCTGACGGTAGTATTGCCGACGCTGGAACAATGGAGCAAGGAAGGCGCGGAAGGGCACAAAAAAACCACGAAGGTAACGCGGCAATTAACGGTAGTACTTGCGTTCTTCCAAGCGTTGGGAATGTCGATAGGCTTAAAAGCGGCGATACTGAATCCGAATCCCGTCAATATCTTAATCATAGCGATAACATTGACGGCAGGGACAACGCTTTTAATGTGGATAGGCGAACAAATCACGGCGCAGGGCGTAGGCAATGGAATTTCATTAATAATCTTCGCGGGAATAGTGGCGGCGTTGCCAAAAAATATTGGTATCATTTACGAATACCTGCGCGCGGGGACAATAAATTATTTTAGCGTGGTATTCTTCGCAATAATAGCGGTATCAATGATCGTGTTTGTAATATACGTGGAGGCGGGCTATCGTCGAGTGCCGATAACGTATGCAAAGCGCGTAGTAGGCAGCAGAGCATACGGCGGGCATACATCGCACATACCGCTGAAAGTGAATCAAGCGGGCGTCATACCAATAATTTTTGCGTCGAGCGTGTTAATGTTCCCGCTTACAGTTGCGCAATTTGTGGAAAATACAACGATAAAAGAAATAGCGGCGTACCTGCAATGGGGGACGCCTTTGCAAACTACAATTTACGTTGTGCTGATAGTATTTTTTACATACTTTTATACGGCGGTAACGGTAAAAATTCCCGATATGGCGGAAAATCTGAAAAAGTTCGGCGGCTTTGTACCGGGCATAAGACCCGGACAACCGACGGCGGATTATATTGACTACGTTTTGACGAGATTAACTTTAGCGGGCTCAATCTTTTTATCGTTTATAGCGGTATTGCCGAATTTAATAGCGGGCGCGACGAACATTCAAGGCGTATACTTCGGCGGCACGGCGTTATTAATCGTGGTAAGTGTAGCGTTGCATACAATGAAACAAATTGAGGCAATGGTCGTTATGCGGCACTATGAAGGCTTTATGAAGTAGGTTTTAGGCGTTAGGACTTTTTCCTAAAACCTAGCACCTAGCACCTAGCACCTAAAAAAGCGACTGAAAGGAGCTTTTTCAATGCAACTGATATTAATGGGACCGCCCGGAGCCGGAAAAGGTACGCAGGCGGCGGAATTGGTAAAAAAATTTTCAATCCCGCAAATATCAACGGGCGATATGTTTCGCGCGGCAGTCAAAGAAGGTACAGAACTCGGCAAAAAGGCTGAAGCTTGTATGAAGAGCGGCGCGTTGGTACCTGATGAAGTTACCATTGGAATTGTTAAGGAGCGTTTAAGTAAGGAAGACTGCGCGAAGGGCTTTATACTGGACGGGTTCCCGCGCACTGTCGAACAAGCGGACGCGCTTGAAAAAATTTTAAGTGATTTAGGAAAAAATTTAAGTTGCGTGTTAAATATTCACGTACCATTTGAAGATTTAATTGAGCGTGCAACAGGGCGCAGAATTTGCAAAAAGTGCGGCGCAACCTACCACGTTAAATTTAATCCGACAAAGACTGAAAATATTTGCGATAATTGCGGCGGCGAACTTTACCAACGCGCGGACGATACAGCCGAAACTATGAAAAATCGTTTGAGCGTGTATGAAGCGTCAACGCGCCCTTTGATTGAATACTATAAAAAAGCAGGAAAATACACCGAGATAGACGGCAGGCAACCAATCGACAAAGTAACTGCAGACTTGGTGAAAGTTTTGTCATCGGTGCAAGATTGAGGTTTTAGCGATGTCAAAACAAGATGTTATTGAAGTTGAAGGCAAAGTCTTAGAAGCTTTGCCAAATGCAATGTTCCAAGTGCAGCTCGAAAACGGGCATACAGTTTTAGCGCACGTTTCAGGCAAAATCAGAATGAACTTTATCAGAATTTTGCCCGGCGACAAAGTTACTATCGAATTAACGCCGTATGACTTGACGCGCGGCAGAATCACTTATCGTTTTAAATAATTTGGAGAAATTTAAATGCAGTTATTCACAGGAAAAAAAGTTGGCGTAAGCAAGGAAGAAAAATCCCTTCCCTACTACAAATATTTTGAACGTGAATTGGCAAAAATCCCCGAAGAAAAAATAAAAATTCTCGAAAAACCGTCGGCAATACCGGCGGTTTCTTTTGCGGAAAAAAATTTATTTTTGGCGGGCGAAGATAAAAATTTTTGCCAAACAGGTTACGGCGTCGCGCAGGACGGCAGCGGCTTTGTCTGCAATGAAACTTATATGCCGAGCGTTACAAGTGAAATGCTTGATTGGTGGTTTGCGTGGCACAGCGTCGGCGCAGATTTGCGCTATAAAATTTGGGATAACGAGGATCATTATTTTGCACGCGCGGATAACGCCGCTTATGTTTGCAACCCCGAAATTCCCGTAAATCAGAAAACTTGGGGCGTTAATCACTACATTTTGGAAGATATTGGCAACGGCGCGGAATTTGTAAAACTTTGTTTTAAACGTCCAAAAGATTTCGGCTACGATGAAAAAATTATCGGCAGTGCAACTTGTCAATCTTTAGTTTGTGCAATAGGCGCGGGGAATTGCGCGGCGGCAATGACGCATAAATGGTACGCTTACAAGGACGGCGTTAATTTCTGTTCAAGATTTTGGATAGGTTACGCGGAAGTTGACGGCAAAATTATTTGTACGTTGCCTGAAGGCGTAAAAATTCCCGTTGAAGTTGCAAAAGGCTTGTTCGCTCATAATATCAAAGAATTTTCAAACTTGGCGGCAATATTGCCTGAAGTTTACGCTGAAAATAAAGATAATTTTTAAGACACAAGGTACAAGTCACTAGGTACTAGACATTAGGGGGGCGCACAGGACGTGCGCCCCGTAAAAACTCGCGCAGGATGCGCGGCAAATTTTTATTGCTACGCTTATAATTGCAACTCGTCAATGCTGGTAATACGCCCGTCACTAAAGCCGCAGCTTGACCTTTTTTAGAAGCGTAGGAAAAAGTTGGAGCCCCAAAGGGGGCATCCAGTTACTAAGTGCGTATCAGACCTTAGCGGCCCTGACGGGCGAAAAAAAGCACTTTTTCTTTGGTTCTTTCTTTTTTTGCTTTGGAAAAAAAAAAGAACATTTTAAATAAAAAAAACTTAAAACTAAAAAATTAAAATTAAAAAATAAAAAAATTGTAGACAAAATCAAAAAAATATGTTACATTACTGATTCGTTAAGGAGGCGGTAAATTTGAAAGTAAAACCGTCAGTAAAACGCCTTTGCGACAAATGCAAAATTATTAAACGCAAAGGGCGTGTAATGGTTATTTGTGAAAATCCCAAGCACAAACAGCGTCAGGGATAATTTTTTTGAGGAGGTGAAAATTTTATGGCACGTATAGCCGGTGTAGATTTGCCACGTGATAAGAGAATTGAATACGCATTGACGTATATTTTTGGAATTGGGCTTCCCACTTCACAAAAAATTTTGGAAATGACGGGGGTCAATCCCAATACCCGCACAAAAGACCTCACGGATGATGAAGTTGTAAAACTTCGTGATGCCATCGACCATAATTTCGTTGTCGAAGGTGACCTTCGCCGCGATATTCAGATGGACATTAAGCGACTCATTGATATTGGCTGCTATCGCGGACGCCGCCACCGTCTTGGTCTTCCGGTTCGTGGACAAAACACCAAAAATAATGCTCGTACTCGTAAAGGTCCCAAAAAGCTTGTACAAGGCAAAAAGAAGGACTAAGGATTAAGGGCTAAGGGTTAAAGGGTAAGAAATTTACCTTAAACACGAATTAAGGAGGCAAAAAAACTGTGGCAACTAAAAGAACAGTTCGCAAACAGAAAAAAGTTCGCAAGAATATTGAATACGGCGTGGCGCATATCAGCTCCACGTTTAATAATACAATCGTAACTATTACCGATAAAAGCGGCAACGCCCTTTCTTGGGCAAGTGCAGGCGGCTTGGGTTTTCGCGGCTCCCGTAAAAGTACACCTTTTGCGGCTCAACAAGCAGCGGAAGTTGCAGCAAAGGCGGCTATGGAACACGGCTTGAAACAAGTTGAAGTTTATGTTAAAGGTCCCGGCGCAGGGCGTGAAGCGGCTATCCGTTCATTGCAGGCAACAGGGCTTGAAGTCAATATGATTAAAGATGTTACGCCAATTCCGCACAACGGCTGCCGCCCGCCTAAACGCAGAAGAGTTTAATGGAGGTATTTTTTTATGGCAATAGATAGAGTACCTGATTTAAAACGCTGCCGCTCTCTCGGTATTGAACCCGCCGTTATCGGGCGTGCGCGTCAATCCAAGCGTAAAGCGCAACGCATTCAGCGTAAAGTCAGTGAATACGGTTTACAGCTTAAAGAAAAGCAAAAAGCTAAATTTATTTACGGTGTCCTTGAACGTCAATTCAGAAATTACTACGAAAAAGCTAAAACAATGCAAGGCGTTACAGGCGAAAATCTTTTAATACTTTTGGAACGCCGCATTGACAATGTTATTTTCCGTCTCGGCTTCGCAAATACACGCCGTCAAGCGCGTCAAATTGTTCGTCACGGTCATATTACCGTCAACGGTAAACGCCTCGATATTCCTTCAGCTCTCGTTAAAGTCGGCGACGTTGTCGAAGTTTGCGAAAAAAGCCAATCCAACGAACTTTTTAAAGCTATGAAGGAAACTAACAACGCACTTAGCGCACCCGCGTGGCTTGAATCAGATCAAACTGCTTTAAAAGGTAATGTTGTAAGATTCCCGAGCCGCGATGAAATTGACGTTCCGATTAATGAACAATCTATCATTGAATTGTACTCCAGATAATATCTGCCCGTTTGTAAATTTTTTTGTCAGCAAGTTAGAAGTTAGGATTTAGGCGCAGGGAAAATTTCCCTAATCCCTAACCCCTAGCCCCTAACCCCTGAATCAAACAGGCAGGAGGTTTATTGTTAGATGACGGACATCGAAACGAAAATCGAAATAGAAGAACTTAGCCCCGACGGGCGTTACGGGCGTTTTGTCTGCGAGCCGTTAAATCCCGGCTACGGGCATACAATCGGCAACGGGTTGCGCCGAATGCTTTTATCTTCGCTTGAAGGCGCGGCGGTTACTTCAATAAAAATTGACGGCATACTCCACGAATTTTCAACAATTACGGGCGTTGTCGAAGACGTTACAAATATTGTGCTGAATATCAAACAACTTTGCTTGCGTATGGAAGGCGACGAGCCGCATACTGTCAGAATTGACATTGACGGCGAAAAAGACGTTATTAAAGACGTTACAGGCGCGGATGTTATCTGCGATGCCGACGTTGAAGTTGTCAATAAAGATTTGCATATTGCAACCGTAAACGAAAAAGGACAGTTGCATATGGAAATGAGAGTTGAGCACGGTTACGGCTATGTTTCAGCCGATAAAAATAAACGCGATGACGACGTTATTGGCACAATTCCGATTGACTCAATTTTTTCGCCAATTCTGCGCGTAAGCTACGCCGTACAAGATACGCGCGTTGGCAACGTAATGGACTATGATAAATTAATTTTGGAAGTTTGGACTAACGGCACAATCAGCCCCGATGCGGCAATTTCTAAGGCGGCTGAAATTTTTATAGCGAATTTGAAACTTTTCCAAAATATTGAAGAAGTTCACCCCGAAGAAGTTGCCAAAGTTGAAGAAGAAAATACCGATTTGTTGCCGCAACAAAACGTTGTTGTACAAGATTCGCCCGAAGATGAATCCAAAAAAATTCTCAATACTACTATTGAAGATTTAGATTTATCAGTAAGATCTTTCAACTGCTTAAAGCGCGCAGGTATCAGCGTTGTCGGCGATTTGGTTGCAAGGTCTGAAGAAGATATGATGAAAGTTCGCAATTTGGGGCGGAAATCTTTGGAAGAAGTCAAAAAGAAATTGGAGGAAATGTGCTTATCATTTAAACCCGAAGATGATACTTTTCCGCCAGAAGAATAAATTTTGAAGAGAGGATAACGTTATGAGTTATAGAAAACTCGGCAAGAATACCGGCGCAAGAAAAGCGTTGTTTAAAAGTCTTCTCGCCGCACTTTTTACTCACGGGCGAATTGAAACAACCGAAGCACGCGCCAAAGAACTTCGCAAATTCGCCGAAAAAGTCATAACACTTGCAAAACGCGGCGACCTTGCAGCGCGCCGTTTGGCTATTCAAGCCGTTGCAAATGTTGAAGTCGTTCACAAAGTTTTTGAAGAAGTTCCCGAAAAATACGGCGACAGAACCGGCGGCTATACGCGCATTTTGAAACTTGGTCCGCGTCGCGGAGACGCCGCGCCAATGGTTTTAATGGAACTCGTTTAATTTACGAAAAAATTTTTAAGCCGTTGCAGATTTTGAAACTATTTGAAAAGTTTTTGAAGAAATTAAAAAAATACGGCGGCTTTTAAACTAGTTTAAATTAGCTGGACAATGATTATTGTTTGTGGTATATTTCGGCGGGAGGTTTTTTTCGTTAATGGTAGAAAAATTTTTAACCGAAAAAGTTGCACTGGTAACGGGAGCATCACGCGGAATAGGGCGTGCAGTTGCATTGAAACTTGCTGACGCGGGCGCAAAAGTCGCTATTAATTTTGCGGGAAATATTGAAAAAGCCGAAGAGGTTAAAGCCGAAATTGAATCACGCGGCGGCGAAGCTATCCTCGTTCAAGGCAAAGTTGATAATTTTGAAGTCGTCAACGCCATTGTAAAAAAAATCGTCGAAACGTGGGGAACAGTCGATATTCTGATTAACAACGCCGGTATTAATCGTGATAACCTTCTTTTGAGAATGACCGAAACGGAATTTGACGAAGTTATTGCAACAAATTTAAAGGGCGTTTTTAACTGCACAAAGGCTGTAACGCGGATTATGATGAAACAACGCAGCGGCAAAATTGTTAATATGACTTCGGTTGTCGGCTTGACGGGCAACGCAGGGCAGGCTAATTACGCGGCGGCAAAATCGGGCATTATCGGTTTTACAAAATCTGTTGCAAAAGAATTGGCGGCGCGCGGCGTTACTGTTAATGCCATTGCGCCCGGCTTCATTACCACCGACATGACAGCTAAACTTCCCGAAAAAATTAAGGAAGAAACTTTAAATCAAATTCCAATTGGAAAATTCGGAACGCCCGAAGATGTTGCAAATTTGGCGGCGTTTTTAGTATCAGATCAAGCGGCTTACATTACCGGGCAAGTTATCAATGTTGACGGCGGAATGGCAATGTAAGGGCTGAAAACTAAGAACTAGGGGCTAAAGATTTGCAGGGGAGGTGTAATTGTGTCAACTTTTGAAAGAGTCAAAAAGATTGTTGTAGAACAACTCGGCGTTGAAGCCGACGAAGTTCAAATGTCTTCAACATTCGTTGACGATTTGGGCGCAGATTCGCTTGATATTGTCGAATTAATTATGGCATTTGAGGAAGAATTTAATATCGAAATTCCCGACGAAAAAGCCGAAAAAATTAAAACGGTTGAAGATGTTGTAAAATACATTGACGAAGTTTAATAAAATACATTGCAAAAAAAATTAAATCCCGTGAAAGAACTTCGCGGGATTTTTTTAAAATTACAAGAATTGGAGGTCTGCCTGTGAAACTTCCTGAACTGAAAATAGGAAACAAAGTAGCAAAAATCCCAATCGTACAGGGCGGAATGGCAATTCGCCTGTCAACGGCGCGGCTTGCTGCGGCAGTTGCCAACGAAGGCGGAATAGGATTAATTGCGGCGTCGGGAATGACGCACCCCGAATTACGCTACGAAATAAATTTGGCGCGTTCGCTGACCAACGGGATAATCGGAATAAATATAATGGTGGCGGCGTCAGATTTTGCGGGAATAGTGCGGACGGCGATTGACGCGGGAATAGATTTAATTGTTGCGGGCGCGGGATTTTCACGCGATATTTTCGGACTCGGCAAAGAATCAAATACTCCGATTGTCCCAATAGTTTCTTCAGTCAAGCTTGCGAAAATTTCAGAAAAACTCGGCGCGGCGGCGATTGTTGTAGAAGGCAAAGAAGCGGGCGGACATTTGGGCACGGATATTTCTGCGCGAGAATTAATTCCGCCGATTCGCGCAGCGGTAAAAATTCCCGTAATTGCGGCGGGCGGCGTTTTGAGCGGCAAAGATATTGCTGATATGCTGAATATGGGCGCAAACGGTGTACAGATGGGCTCCAGATTTGCGGCTAGTCTTGAATCAAACGGCGCGCCGAGTCTCAAAGAATATTATTTAAAATCTCAACCTGAAGACGTTGTAGTTATCAACAGTCCTGTCGGCTTGCCGGGTCGAGCAGTACGTACGCCCTTTTCAAAAAAAGTTATGGAGGGCAGGGTTCCGCCGAAAACTTGCGATAATTGCTTAAAAGCTTGCAAACATAATTTTTGCATTGTACGCGCGTTGACGCGGGCGCAGCAAGGCGACCTTGAAACAGGCTTGGTTTTTACGGGCGAATATATGCCGCGTATTAAAGAAATTTTGCCCGTCAAAGAAATTATCAGCCAACTAGTTACAGAGGCAGAATTAGCGGGCTGAAATCGAAAATTAGGGCGGTTAAAATTTTTTTAATATAATTGCCTTAAAACAGTTTAACCACTGCGCTACGGGCAAATATGACGCTTTTAACGCTATATTTGAAAAAAGCGGAGAACTTTTTTAAGATTTCAGGGTTCAAACGATTAGAGAATTTAAATAAGTGTTTGTAATACGCCCGTCACTAAAGCCGCAGCTTGACCTTTTTTAGAAGCGTGGGAAAAAGTTTGCGCCCCAAAGTGGGCATCCTGTTACTACGTGCGTACAGAAACCGAGCGGCCCTGACGGGCGATAAAAAGCACTTTTTCTTTGGTTCTTTCTTTTTTTGCTTTGGAAAAAAGAAAGAACATTTTAAAATAGAAATTTAAAAATAGAATAAAAAATTCTTACGAAGGGAGCGTTCTAATTGAAAAACAGGGTAGTCATTACCGGAATTGGTCCCGTAACGCCTATTGGAATTGGTAAGGAAAAATTTTTTGAAAGTTTAAAAGCCGGCAAAAACGGCATCGACAGAATTACAAATTTTGACCCGACAGAATACACTTGCCAAATTGCGGGCGAAGTTACAGATTTTAACGCTGAAGATTTCATTGACAAAAAAGAAATTAAACGAATGGATAAATACGCGCAGTTTGCATTTGCCGCCGCTAAACTTGCTCTGGAAGATTCAAAATTGGATTTGAGCACGATTGACAGGGAACGCGCGGGCGTTTTTGTCGGCAACGGAATTGGCGGAATGCAAACTCTTCATAATCAGTACGAAAAACTTTTTTTAAAGGGAATTTCCAAAGTCAGCCCGTTTTTTATTCCAATGGTAATTGCGAATATGGCGGCGGGACATATTGCTATTGCGTTTGGTATTCACGGACCAACAGAAAGCATAGTTACAGCCTGCGCGAGCGGCACAAATGCTATTGGCGACGCTTTTTTGGCGATACAAAACGGCGAAGTTGATTATATGTTTGTAGGCGGCACGGAGGCGGCAGTTTCGCCCGCAGGTATTGCAGGTTTTGCCGTAATGAAGGCACTTTGCACGGATCATAACGACGACCCCGCGCACGCTTCAAGACCTTTCGACAAAAACCGCAGCGGCTTTATTATGGGTGAAGGTGCAGGATTTTTATTGCTTGAAAAGCTGGAAATGGCGAAGGCGCGTAACGCGCATATTTACGCGGAAGTTATCGGCTACAGCAGAAACAATGACGCCTACCACATTACAACGCCTGCGCCCGACGGCGAATATGAGGCGAAATGTATGCAGCTTGCACTTGAGAACGCCGGAATTAAGCCCGAAGATATAGACTACATTAACGCGCACGGCACTTCGACGCACTTTAACGACGCGGGCGAAACTAAAGCTATTAAAGCAGTTTTCGGCGAACACGCCTATAAATTAGCTGTATCGTCAACAAAATCTATGATGGGGCATATGCTCGGCGCGGCGGGAGCTGTTGAAGCCATTGCAACTGCTTTTGCGATTGACGAGGGAATTATTCCGCCAACGATTAACTACGAAACGCCCGATGAAGGCCTGGACCTTGACTACGTGCCGAATAAATCCCGCGCTGCAAATGTCAATGTTGCTATGTCAAATTCTTTCGGATTCGGCGGGCATAATGCCTGCATTGTTCTCAAAAAATATAACGGTGATTAAATGGATTTAAAAAATTTCAAGTGGACGCGGCAACCTTTAAATTTCACTGTCTCAAATGACAAAGTTGAAATTATTACCGCGCCCAATACTGATTTATGGCAACGCACATATTATAATTTCCGTAACGATAACGCGCCCGTTTTCCAAATGGAAACTGACGAAAAATTTTTCAGCTTCATTGTCAAAACAGATTTTGCGGAAAGTAATCAAAGATTTGACCAATGCGGCGTTGTAATGTACCTCGACAGCGAAAATTGGTTAAAAGCGTCAATCGAATATGAAAACGAAAATTTTCAACATTTGGGCAGCGTCGTTACAAATAACGGCTATTCGGATTGGGCAACTGTTGAAATTCCCGCAAATATAAAATCTATGTGGTACAGATTCAGCCGCCGCGAAAGTGATTATTGCATTGAATGTTCAGCTGACGGCAAAAAATTTTCTCAAATGCGAATTTGTCATATGCAAAAGGGCGCAGGCAAAATTCAATTCGGAATTTACGCCTGTTCGCCCGAAAATTCTTCGTTTAAAGCGGTTTTTACAAATTTTGAAATTACGGATTGTCAATGGCAGACGCACAACGGACAACCGCCTGACAGTGAGGCTTAATTTATGGCAAAAGAAAAAATCGAACTTGCACCATTGCCCGCTGCGCGCCGCCGTAAACTTCAACAACTTGCAAAAAAATTGGGCGTTGAATTCAGCGATATAAATTTTTTGCACGTTGCACTAACTCATAAATCTTACTCAAAAAAAGTTGAAGAAGAAACTGCAACCGAAACTAAACCCGGTAAAAAAATTGCGCACAATGAACGGCTTGAATTTTTGGGCGACGCGGTTTTGGAATTGGCGTCAAGCACTTACCTTTTTAAAAAATTCGACAGCCTTTCAGAAGGCGACCTTACAAAAACCCGCGCCGCTATAGTTTGCGGTCCCACGCTTACCAAGCTTGCAAAAAATTTGGGATTCGGCGAAGTTTTGCTCTTAAGTTACGGCGAAAATTCAACGGGCGGGCGTAAACGTGATTCTAATTTGGAAGATGCCTTTGAAGCGGTTATCGGTGCAATTTACCTCGATAAAGGTTGGGAAGTTGCAAAGGATTATGTTTGGCGGCAACTTGCAGACGAATTTAACAACGTCAAACTCGGCAAAGTTTTGATAGATTATAAATCTGTTCTGCAGGAATATATTCAGCAGAAAAACGGCAATGTTCCAGAATACATTGAACTTAATATGAGCGGACCGCCGCACGACAGAACTTTTGAATATGAAGTAAGACTTGACGGCGTTTTCTACGGCGCGGGCGTTGGAAGAAGTAAACAAGCCGCCGAAAAAGCCGCCGCCGAAGAGGCTTTAAAAAAATTAAAACTGATTGACTAAAAAAATTAAGACTCGGAAAATTTTTCGAGTCTTTTTTATTATTTACTTCGGAAGTTTGCTAAAAATTTTCTTGCCGAAATTGCCGCGCAGTTTTATAATTTACGCACGAAAGAGAGTGATAAAAATGCCGGTAAAAATAGGCTCAATGCCAACGCCGAATTCGCCTTTTGAAATTGTACACGAAACGGGCGGGCGCGTTCAAGAAAAAGATACAACATTTGCAGAAGAACTTTTCGACCAACAAAACGACGGCGTAACGCACGAAGAAATGGAAGCGTTGCTGAAAAAAATCGACGAACAAGCAGGCAAGTTAAGCCGCACGCCGACTTATGAAGAACTGCGCGAATATCGCACAATGATAAAAAATTTTATAGGCGCGGCAGTCAGCAATATGTACGAACTGAACGCGCAAGCGGGCTGGGACAGAATGGGGCGGCAACGAGTTTATACTACAGTTAGAAAGATTGACCGCAAATTGGAAGAAATGGCGGAAAAAATTCGGCTCGGACAATCCGACAAACTCGACATTATCGCAAGTCATGACGCTATACGCGGTATGCTTGTTGACCTGTATATGTAATGGAAAATTTAAATTGGAAAAATATTTTCGGCAACGCGCCGCGTATCGCACATTTGAAAAAAATTTTGGCAGAAAATAAATTTCCGCACGCAGTAATTTTTGCAGGCGTTGAAGGAATCGGCAAAAGAAAAATCGCCGAAATGTGCGCGGCGGTTTTATTGTGCGAAAATCCCAAAGACGGCGAAGCTTGCGGCATCTGTCACAGCTGCAAAATTTTGGCGGCGGGCAATCACCCTGATTTTTACATTGTCGAGCCGGAAAAATCTAAATCTGCGCCAACTATTAAAATTGGGCAAATTCGCACTCTTCAAAATGAAGTTGCACTGCAGCCGAATTATTCAGCTTGCCGCGTTGTAATTATTGACGGCGCGGAACTTATGAATACACCTGCGGCGAATTGCCTTTTGAAAACGCTTGAAGAGCCGACGGGACAAACTATTTTTATTTTGACGACAGCCAATCGCGCAGGGCTTTTAATGACAATTCGCTCAAGGTGCGGTACTGTCAACTTTGAAAAAATTTCTGCCGATGAAATTGCAAACGCTTTAAATTTGCGCGGCGTTGAATCTGAACGCGCAAAAATTATTTCGGTGCTTGCCGACGGAAGTTTTGGGCGCGCGTTGAAGTTGGAAGAATCGGGCGGCTACGAATTACGCACGGACGCACTAAATTTTTTGGAAAATCTTTTGAATAAAAAAATTACCGTCGAAAATATTTTTGACAAGGGCAAAAGTTTTTCTGACGGCTCCAAAGAAAATTTTTCGGATTTTGTAACGTATATGCAAAAAATCCTGCGCGATGTTTTTTTATTGGACAAGGCGGAACTGTACAACCCCGATTTAAAGGCGCACCTTGCCAATCTTAAAATTCCCGAAAAAATCATTTATGAACTTTTCGATGAAGGCAAAAATATTCAGCGCAAAATTAATTCAAATGCAAATTTGCGACTGCTTGCCGAATCGTACTTTTTGAAATTGCGGCAGATTGTAGAAACTTAGAAAGGACTGTTAATTTTGAAAAGCTTGTTAAAAATTTTTATGTTTGCAATATTTTTAATCTTTTCAAGCAACGCCGCGCTTGCAAAGGATATGTACCCTTTGACATTGGAAGGCGGCAATTTAATTTTGGTTGACGGGGGTATGGGCGTCGGGCGTTACGCGGACAAAACTTCTGTTGACGTTGCCGAATACGCGCCGCCTTTCTACCAACTTTTAATCAATGTAATTTCTGTAAGTTTTTCTGACGAATATTTTAAACAGAATGGAAATTATATCGGCAGCCCTTATAATATGATTGGTACTAACACGATGAAATTTCGCTATAACTGGGATACAAAAACTGTTTTTACCAAAAACGAAAAGGGTGTTTGGAAGAATTGGGATATAAATCACAATTACAGCCACGCGGAGGGCAATCCGTTAATCCCCAACGCCGCCGAAGTTGCATTTTATTCTGCGTACAGACTGAAATTTTTCGGCAATATGAGAAATTCTGAAGGCTATTATGTTGTCAGCGATAATCTTTATTCCGCGCTCGGAAATTAGGTTTTAGGCGTCAGGCGTCAGGGATTAAAAAAATTTTTTTGCTTAAACTTCAAGCGGATAATGACACGCTATAAAATGATTTTGCTCGAGTTCTCGAAATTCGGGCTTTTTTTGTTTGCAAAGTTCTTGGCAGTGCAAGCAACGATTTTGGAAAGGACAACCTGCAGGAATATCAAGCGGGCTGGGAATATCGCCCGGCAAAATTTCTATGTACTGATTCTTTTCCTGTTCGGTAGAAAAAACCGCTTTCAAAAGTGCCCGCGTGTAGGGGTGGCGTGCGCCGTCCAATTTATCGCCGTCAATCTGCTCCATCATATTCCCCAAATACATTACGCAAATTCGATGCGCGAACAAATTTACCAATGCCATATCGTGGCAAATAAAAATGTACGTGATACCTTTTTCTTTCTGCAGTTTAACCAAAAGTTTAATAATCGTATCTTGAACTGAAACATCAAGCGCACTTGTAGCCTCGTCGCAAGCAATAATTTCAGGTTGCAACGCCAACGCCCGCGCAATAGCTACGCGCTGTCTTTGCCCGCCGCTCATATTGTGCGGATAACGGCTGACAAAATCAGGCGGCAAGTCAACCTGTTTCAAAAGTTCGGCGGCTTTATCTTCGACTTCGGAATTTTTTATTAAGTCGAAATTTAAAAGCGGTTCGCAGATAATATCTTTAATACGCATTTTCGGATTAAACGCGGCTGTCGGGTCTTGAAAAACCATTTGAATATTTCTGTAATTTTGGCGTTTTTCTTCGCCTTCAAGTTGCGTAATATCGACGCCGTGAAAAATAATTTTGCCGCTTGTAGGTTTTTGCATATTCATAATAGCTTTTAACAAAGTAGTTTTGCCGCAACCGCTCTCTCCGACAATCGCTACAGTTTCGCCGCGCCGCACGCTGAATGAAATATTATCGCACGCCGTTAAAAATTTTCCGCCTGCAACGGGGAATTTTTTTGTAACGTTTTGAACTTGCAAAATTATTTCAGACATAGCGACGCCCTCCAATTTCGCAGGTCATTAAATTTTTTCTGTTTATATTATGCAATTTATGTATTTTTTTATTGTAAATGTACTTTTCTTTTCCGAAGCAAAAAGAAAAGTACCAAAAGAAAGTGCTTTTAACCGCGTGCTTATTACGCGCGTCCGCTGAAATCACATCACGTGATTTGCGCGGACAGGCCGCCCATCCTTGGGCGGCGGTCTTTTTTATTTTTAAAAACAAATCCGTCAAAAAAATTTTTTCAGACATAGCGACGCCCTCCAATTTCAGGAACTGCGGCAAGCAAAGACTTTGTGTACGCGGCTTGCGGATTTTTTAAAACATCGGCGGTTTTGCCGTATTCAACAACGCGCCCTTGAGACATAACCATTAAATTATCAGAAAGGTAACTTGCAACGCCGAGATTGTGAGTAACCATAATCATTGCCGCGCCCGTGCCGCGCGTTATAAACATCAATTCGCCGACAATTTGCGCCTGCGTTGTTACGTCAAGTGCGCTTGTCGGTTCATCCGCCAATAAAAGTTTCGGTTGAAAAGTTATAGCCATTGCAATTCCTACACGCTGCCGCATTCCGCCCGAAAGTTCAAACGTGTATGAATTTAAAATATTTTCGGGATTCGGCAAATTCATTAACACCAATTTTTCAATCGCCATATCGTACGCGGCTTTTTTATCTAAATCGCTGTGCACTTGAATATATTCGACAAACTGTTTGCCGATTGTATGGACGGGATTCAGCATATTTCCGCTATCCTGAAAAATCATAGAAATATCTTTGCCGCGTAATTTTCGCCAGCCGTTATTATCCAACTCGCGCAGGTTTTTACCGTCAAAAATCATTTCGCCTTTTGTAACTTTGCCGCCGCCCGGAAGTACATTTAAAATTGCACGAATGACTGTAGTTTTGCCGCTGCCGCTTTCTCCTACGATTGTTAAAATTTCGCCTTCGTTAAGTTGAAAGTTGACGCCCTGCACTGTCGGCACTTTACTTTTGGCGTAGGAAATTTCTAAATCTGAAATTTTTAGTAACAAATTTTATCACCTTCAATAAAAAAGGGCAGGGAACATTTTCCCTAGCCCCTGACACCTGAAACCTATTTTGCAGGTTTAATTAAATTGGTAATCCAATAATAATCCGAAGGGTACATTTTCACGCCGTCAACATATTTTGCATTAATGATATTGGTTTGAGGGTAGCCGAAGAATAAAGCCGCGCCGTCATTCAACAAAATTTGTTGCAGTTCGATAATCAAATTGCGGCGGGCGTCCTTGTCAAATTCCATTGAAAGTTGTTCCAATTTTGCGTCGTATTCGGGATTAGAATAACCGCTGCCGTTTTGAGGGTTGTTGCCGTCAACATTCGTTTTCCAGTACCAACTCAAGAAAATTTCGGGGTCGCCCGTGTTCGCCGTCGTAATGTTTGAAATTAACAAGTCGTATTCGCCCTTAATTCCCATATTGTCAATCAAATTATAATCGACAGTGTTAATTTTAATGTCAAAGCCGAGTTTCTTTAAATCGGCTTGCACTGCTTCAGCATACAGCGGCAATTCTGCGCGAGAGTTATAAACTACAAAATCAAGCGTCAAATTTCTGCCGTCTTTGTCCAAAATTCCGTCGTTGTTTGAATCAGTCCAGCCCGCTTCAGTCAAAAGTTGTTTGGCGCGTTCGGGATTGTAAGCGTTGGGGTCTGTAAGTTGTGCAAAGCCGTAATCGAGCGAAGGCGGCACCGGAGCTTTACCGGGTATAAAAGTTCCCTTTAATAAAACGTCGTTGTAAGTTTCTCTGTCACAACCTGCAATTAACGCCGCCCTAACTTTTGCATCGCTCAAAATGTGGTCGGGATTTTGATTGAGCCGCGCAAGTACAACGCGCAATGAGGAAATTTCGTCAATGTGGAATTTGTCATTGTTCTTGAAAATGTCAATATCGCCCGCCGCAATATTCACTGCAACGTCAACATCGCCCGCTTGCAGAGCCATTGCGCGAGTATTCGGGTCGTCAATCGAAGGAATTTCAACAGTTTGGTAGGGAACTTCGCCTGCCCAATAATTTTCATTGCGTTTCATAACGGCGCGTTCTTTGACGAAAGATTCAACAGTATAAGGTCCCGTGCAAATCGGACCTTCCTTTGAAAAATCTCTGCCGTTTTCGGCGGCAACGTCAACAATTATAAAAAGCGGATCCGCCAAATAGCCCGGCATACCCGGCAAAGGTTTTTTCGTTTGAATAATTAAATTTTGCCCATCGGCGGTAATTGAACTATATTCAAAGAAAGTTGCCGCGCGGGTATTTTTTGCAAAGGCGCGTTCGATTGATTGTTTAACCGCGTCAGCAGTCAAGGCGTCGCCGTTGGAAAATTTCACGTTGTCACGAATTTTAAAAGTCCAAGTTAATCTGTCGTCGCTTACGCTCCAATTTTCGGCAAGCCACGGCTGAATATTCATTTTTTCGTCAAACTTAGTTAAACATTCGCCGAGCCCGTAGCGCATAACTACCCAACCGAAATAATTTTGTGTAGGTTCAAGCGTATCTGCAAAATTTGTTACACCAACTTTTAAAACGTTGGGGTCGCCGCCTTTAGAAGTTCCGCCGCCCGCGTTATCGCCGCCGCAACCTGTAAATAAAATCCCCGCCGACAACATTGCCGCCAAAAGTTTTTTCCTGAGTTTCATTTTGTACGCTCCTTTTTGTTTTTTTGAATATATTTTGAAAAATTTTTCATATCGCACGAATTTAGCCTTAAATTAAAAATTTAGGGGGTTTAATTTTACGTTAATATATTTGTCTTAAAAAAGTTTCAACACCACGCTACGGGCAAATTTGACGCTTTTAAAGCTATATTTGCAGTTGCAAGAGAAAAATTTTCTTCGCGCAGATTTTATTTTTTCCCTAGTCTTTAGTCTTTAACTCTTAGTCTTTATTCTTGACGCGGGTCAAGTACATCGCGCAGGGCATCTCCCCACAAATTGAAAATCGCTACAACTATAAAAATTGCCGCGCCGGGATAAATCATAAGCCAAGGCGCAGTTTGAATATATTGCCGCCCTTCGTTCAGCATTAAGCCCCATTCGGGCGTCGGCGGCTGCGCACCAAATCCCAAAAACGATAAGCCCGCAATTTCCATCATCATTGTACCGATATCCATTGCGCCCGTTATTACTATCATTGGTAAAACATTCGGCAAAATGTGCCGCCGCAAAATATTTATAGTTTTCGTACCGTTGACTTGTGCCGCAATTATAAAATCATTGTTGCGAAGTTTTATAACTAAACTGCGAACAAGCCGCGCGTACTTCGCCCAGCCGACAATTAAAAGCGCAATGATTGTATTTGCAATGGAGCCGCCCAAAATCCCCGCTATTGCTATTGCCAAAACTACGCCGGGAAATGATAACATCATATCTGCAAGCCGCATTAAAACCATTTCGACTTTGCCGCCGAAATATCCCGACGCAATTCCTACAACAATTCCAACTATAGCCAACAAAATTACAAGGCAAATCGTCATAAAAAGTGAAACTTGCGTGCCTGCAATTATTCTTGAAAGTGTATCGCGCCCTAATTTGTCAGTTCCCAATAAATGTTCGGCGGACGGCGTTTGCAATACATTTCTCATATTGCTTTCATACGGGTCTTGCGGTGCAAGGTACGGCGCAAATATCGCCACGAACAATATTAAAATTACAAGCAATGTATAGAACGAAAATAATTTGTGCGTCTTTATAAATTCCAATGTAAAAGCTCCTTTCAGTCGCTTTTAAGGGTTCCAAGGTTCCAGGGCAAAGGGAATAGGGATTTTCACTATTTCCCTATTCCTTGGAACCCTGGCTCCCTAAATTCCTTTCCTTAATTTCGGGTCAAGGTACGAATATGATAAATCAACCAAAAAATTTATGAACATATAAGCAACCGCTATCCAAAGTACGAATCCTTCAATCAGCGGATAATCTCTCATCATAATTGCGCGCACTGCCATATTTCCAATTCCCGGCCACGAAAAAACTATTTCGATAACTGCAACGCCGCCGAGCAACCAGCCTATTGACATTCCGAGCAAAGTTATCAGCGGCAAAACTGCATTCGGCAAAATGTGTTTCCAAAGAATTGCACTTTCACTCAAGCCGCGCGCCCGCGCTCCAATGACGTAATCTTGGTGCAGTTCGTCCAAAATTACCGTGCGAACTTGCCGAACATATTTTGTTGATTGATAAATTGCCAAAGTTATTGCAGGTAAAATTATTCCCTGCAAAGTTACCGTCGAACTTGCAATAGGGAACCAGCCGAGCTTTAAGCCGAATATGTATAATAAAATTAATCCCAGCCAAAAATTCGGCATTGATACGCCGATAAATGAAAGTACCCTGACTAAATAATCTTGCCACTTGTTTTGATTGACTGCCGACCAAATTCCAAGCGGCAACGAAATTATCAGCACAAAAATTATTGTTACAAGTGCCAAAAGTACAGTGCCGACAAATCCTTCTGAAAGTTTTTCAAAGACGGGCTTTTTGGCGGAATAACTCATTCCCATATCGCCGTGCAAAATTCCAACTACCCAATTTCCATATTGCACCAAAAACGGTTTATCGAGCCCCAATTCTGCGCGAGTTTTTTCTAAAACTTCTTCAGAAACGATTGTATCTGCAGATTCTAAAAGCATTGCAACGGGGTCGCCCGGTGCAAGGTACGCAAGGCAAAATGTTAAAAAACTTACGCCAATTAATGTTATCAGCATTTGTAATAATCTGTTTGCCAAACGGTTCAACTTTTCCACTTCCCCCAAAAAAAAATTCCGGTCAGCCGCCGGAAATTTACACGCAAAAAAAGCGTGTCAAATCTCCTCCCCATCACTCGCAGGTCAAGCGGCGATTGTCAGTTAGGCAATTCTCCTGGCTTCAGGTCATAGCTATCTGCGCCTTCTCAAGCTTTACGCCCAATGACATTTTTGCAGAATCGCTCGCTGTTACAGTGGCGGGACCGCTTCGGCTTGTACCGAATTCCTTATTGAGTCTTTTGACACCTAACCCAATCAATATTCAATTTTCAATAAATGCAATTTTATCAAGCGGTGTTTTGATTGTCAACGAAAAAAGCCCCGAACTTTTTCGAGGCTTTTATTTTTTGTTTCAAGAAATTTTTTTGCCGCTAACCTGCGCGACTGCGCTTAATAATTTTTTTGTACGATTGGCAATAAAATTTTCAAAATCATCGTTATACAAATTTTCGGCTGAAATAAAATGCGAATTTAAATATTCTTCCAAATCGGCGGGCGCAACAAAATTTTCGGCGGTAATTTTCCGCAATTTTTTCTTTTTACTTTTGCTTGAAACTTCGTCAAAATCATTTACCGAAATTTTTTCAAGATAATCACTCGGGCGGCGATTGCCCATAATGTCATTTGTCTTTTTTGAAATTGGCGTTTTATTTATCACGGAGTCCCATAAAGATTCACTGTATTTTTTTTGGCAATAATCTTTTGGGAAAATGTGATGAATTTCAACCGCCGCGCCTTTATCTTGATTTTCTTCCTGAATCAAATCTTTAATCGTCTTGCCGCTGCAGAAATCTTTGCAACCGTTTTTTATAATCAGCAACATAAAAGCTTTACAAAGTGCGCCGGATTTAACTTCTTGCAACCTTTTTGCGTCAAATTCAAAATTGCTGACAACGGCGGGCAATTCGTCATTGTTTACCCAATTTATCACGCTTTTTACATCGTTTAAAAATTTTGAATGATTGGCGGCGTTGCCGTAAATTTCCTCAAAGACTCCGCACCAATACCAACGCTTAATTTTTTGCCGCACGACGTCAGAATTATTTATCGAATTATTTTCTTTAAGAATTGCGCAAATAACCGCCAAAGGGATTAATTGCGAAGTATAGGGCAACCAATTTCTGGAAATAATTCCTTCCTCTTTCAGCAACTTCCGCGCCTCTTCAAAGCCTTCAGACAAAATATCGGCGTAATTTTTATAATCGGAAAAATTCAGGTTGATAACTTCGCCTTTTTTGGAATTGTATTCTTTGTTTTCAACGCCTTTATTATATTCCGCCAACAATTTACAAGCCCTTAAAAAATCCAGCCGCCGAAAGTCATTTAAAATGCCCTTTGAAAAAAATTTCTTTTCGCGCTCATTCCAATCTTTGCGTAAATCGAATTTTGGCTCAGCCTTCGCAAAAATTGCGGTTATCAAATCAAAATCATCCAGCTTCATATTGTTGGAATTGACATTTCGGAAAATTTCACATATAGCCGGCAATTCGGTATTTTTTTCAAGCTCAATGACGGGAATTTGATATTGGGACAAACAGTCAATAATTTTTGTTTTAAACTTGTTGAAAATATCTTTAGAAATTTGGTCGTCCTTGTAAAAATCTGTGTAGCCGTCTTCCCAAGCATTTCTTTTTTCTTGATTCATAATAATGGAAAGCGGAAAAAATTTTTTTGCAAATTCTTGTTGAGGCGTCGACAAATCCAATTCGGCGTTTTTGCGAGACTTTTTGATTTTCTTGTTTTCGGGAACCGCAATAATTGTATCAATTCTTTCAGCTGAATCGGCGGAGACTTTTTCTATATCGATATAGTAATAGCATTTTTCTTTTTTGTCGTTGCGCTTGTTTATAGTAACGGGCGCGTTGTTATACATTACGGTATAAATTGAAGTCAAACGCTGTTGCCCGTCCAAAATTAAATTTTCGGGCGAATTATTTGTCGGCGCAAATTCTATCGGACGCCACGCAAACGGCGGATTATTCCCGCAACTCAAAAACATTACCGCGCCTATAGGATAATTTGAAGTGACGCTTGCAACAAGGCGGCGAATTTTTTCAATTTGAACACCGCCAATTAATTTTGATTACCAAAAATTTTTTAAGTTTCAAGAATTTGCCGCGCAAAATTTAAAATTGATTTAGCGTCGCGCAGGGCGTACGCTTTAAAGTCAATCATTGCAATTTTGGCGTTGGGGAAAAATTTTTTTATTCTGTCCAAGTGCCGATAACGCGGCGGCGCAAATAAAATTAAATCCGTATCTTTAGGCAACAAATGCAATTCCGCCGTTGTCATCGACGCGCAGGAAATTTCAACGCCAATTTCTTCCGCCGCCTGCTGAATATCTTTTGCAACCGTGCAGGCGAAGGCGTCATAATTTTTTGCGCAAATCAGTACAATTTTTTTCATTTTACTTTAGCGAAAAATTTTTCAATCATTTTAACGGGGCGGTAGGATTCTTTAGCCTTTTGCAAGCCGTCAATTCCCATATCCTCCTCGCGGTTTATGTAAGTCATATCTTCCCAAGCATTGGCAACGAAATTTTGATTTATTGCGGTGAACGCGCCGCGAATTTCGGGAGCCGCCTTTTCGACGTGTATAACCGCCGTATCTGAATTTAATTTTTCGCCGAATGTAAACGCCACTACATTTTTTCCGAGAAGAATTGCGCCGCCCTTTATTCTGAAATATTCAAAGTCGGAAAAAACTTCACGAATTGCCGCCTTTTCGTGCGCAAGATTTTCGCGCAGAGAAATTAATTCGGGGTCGTTTAACTGCGTTTCGTACCACGTCTCAAGCAATTCCAAACATTGCGGGATAATTTCAGCAGTAAGCGGCGAATATTCGGCAATAGGATAATCTTTATAAAATTGGTTGAAGTGATTTTTCTTGGTGTGAAATTTCCTGCCGCTCAAATTTATTAAATCTTCGGCGTTGTAAACGTAATCGCTATACGCCGCCTTAAAGCCCGTTTCAAAATTTGCGTCGGGATATTTTTCAAGCTCCTCGACAAATTTTTTTTCCAGAAAATCAAATTTAAATTCCCTGTCGCCTTTAAATTCGTTCGCGCAGGTTAAAATTTTTGAAATGGCGTCCTGCCTTTTATCAGCCGAGCCGAAGGGTTGCCACGCCGACAAAGTTTTTTCGTTTTCGGCGAAGGTGTAAAGCACGTCATTTTCAACCGCCCAACTGATATTGTACAAATTGCGCCACATAAACAAATTGGTAAAGGTGTACTTGGAACTTTCGCAGTATTGCGCGTTGTAGAATTTGTCAAAAATATTTTTGTCAGCCTTTTCAAGTTTTTTGAGGTTAATGGTGTTCACGTCCTAACAGATTTAATCAAATAAAATTTGTGCCAAGTGAAAGGCGTTTTTACCGCCGAGTTTCAAGCCGCGCACGCAGTAATGACAGTAGGCAACAACTTTTTCAGTTGGAATTTTCGCGCAGTATTCGCGCATTAAATTTTCTTTTTCCTGCTGCGAATGTTCTTTGAAAAGTCCCTGCGCACCGTGCAAAAATCTTTTCGGCGCAAGTTTGGGATTGCGCGGCGGTTGCGGCTGGTACAGCGAATAGCCGCAAAATTTAGTTCGCTCAAAATTTTCCTCAAGCTCGACAATTTCAAAATTCATTCTGCGCAAAATTTCACGCACTGCCTTTTGTTCCAAAAGATTTTCCTTTTGCCGCCAACAATCTTGCACTGTAATTTTTTCGCCGCCGTAATTCGGATATTTAAAATTTTCGTCTTCCAAAATCAATTCCCATAAAGATTGCCGCAAAATTTCAGGGTGCCGCTCCTCAAAAATTGCCGCGCAGTTATGACAAAGTGAAACCATCGTACTGCCTGCGGGAAATTTTTCATAGTGCTTGATACTTTGCCAATCTGCGCGAAAATTTTCGGGCATACGGTTTTCAAAATCTTCAACCTTGTAATTTGCAACGCAACAACGAATTACAGGCAAATTAAATTTTTCTGCAACGTAATTTTTAATTTTGAAACTGAGCGCGGGATATTCTTCAGTGAAGACGCAACTTGCAATGTAAAATTTCTGCGTCATTCAATCGCCCCCGCCGCCGTCACTGCCGCCATCCGAATCTCCGCCGCTGTCACTGCCGCCGCTGTTGTAAGAATTAAAATTGCTGTAGTTGTAGCCGCTGTCATTGGAGCTTGAATTGTTGCTTGAATTGAAATTTGAAAAATCGTAGTCATCAGATTCCCAATCGCTGCCGCCGCCTTCACCGCCGCCGTTATCTCTGCGCCGCAAATTTGACGGCGGATTTTGATTTAAAGGTTGTGAAAAAATGCCCATTGAAAATTTCTCCTTTCAGTCGAAATTTTAGGGTTCCAAGGTTCCAGTGAAAAGAGAATAGTACTTTTCACTAATCCCTATTCCTTGGGACCCTGGAACCTTAATTACGAAAAGTAGTTAACGCCCGCTTCAAACAAATGCTGATTTTTATCGCCGGGAACATTCTTGCAAACATTTTCGCCAATGCGTTCGGAATGCCCCATTTTGCCGAAAATTCGCCCGTCCGCGCTGGTAATTCCCTCAATAGCAAAAGTCGAGCCGTTGGGATTGAAAGGCAATTCGTTTACAGGTTCATTTTCAAAATTTACATACTGCGTTGCAATTTGCCCGTTCGCAATTAATTTTTTCAAAACTTCGCCGCTTGCAACAAATCTGCCTTCGCCGTGTGAAACTGCAATAGTATGAATATCGCCGACAGAATTATTTGCAAGCCACGGGGATAAATTGCTGGCAACGCGCGTCCTTACCATTTGGCTGACGTGCCGCCCCAACGAATTATAAGTTAAGGCGGGCGAATCAGTTTCAATATCCCGAATTTCGCCGTAGGGTAAAAGTCCCAACTTTATCAACGCTTGAAAACCGTTGCAAATTCCCAAAATCAAGCCGTCACGATTTTTCAAAAGTTCCATAACTTCTGCCGCAATTTTTTTATTCCTGAACATAGCCGCAATAAATTTACCGCTGCCGTCGGGTTCGTCGCCGCCCGAAAAGCCGCCCGGTATCATAATAATTTGCGAATTTTTAATAGCGTCAACCATTGCATTAACGCTTTCTTCGACAGCCGCCGCCGTCAAATTTTTTATAACAAAAATATTCGGCTCCGCGCCCGCAATTTTCCAACGCTTCGCGCTGTCATATTCGCAATTTGTGCCGGGAAAAACGGGAATAAATACGCGCGGCTTAGCAATTTTAATTTTTGACTTGTGGCGAAATTCCGCCTTGTAGGATACGGGCGAAATTTTTTCTGCAACAGAATTAATTTTTGTCGGGAAAATTTTTTCAAGCGGCGCAGTCCAAACTTTTTTAATTTCGTCGAGAGAAATTTTAACGTCGCCAATTTCAATTTGCGGCGCAGAAATTGTTTCGCCCAATTCTTGAAAATCTAATTCAACGCCCGCCGCCGCCTCCAAAATCAAACTGCCATAATTTTTTTCAAACAGCCGAAATTCTTCCTCAAATCTGAAACCAATATCATTACCGACAGCCATTTTGGAAATAGCCTCCCCAATTCCGCCGACGCCTATCGTTGCCGCCGCCAAAATTTTCCCCGCGCTGATATGACTGTTTACCGTTGTAAATTTTTTTCTTAACGCGCGGAAATTCGGAATATCGAACTCATCGCGCGGGCATTCGACAAGATAAACTTTATTGCCCGCCGCCTTAAATTCGGGCGAAATAATTTTATCCGCGTCAACAGTTGCAACGGCGAAACTTACCAAAGTCGGCGGCACATTCAAATTTTCAAAAGTGCCGCTCATTGAATCCTTGCCGCCAATCGCCGCTACGCCAAAATTCATTTGCGCCTTAAACGCGCCCAGCAACGCCGCAAAAGGTTTTCCCCATTTGTCGGGATTTTTTTCAAGCCGTTCAAAATATTCTTGGAAAGTCAAATATGCCTTTGAAAAATCCGCGCCCATTGCAGTAAGTTTCGCAAGGCTTGAGGTAACGGCATCTATTGCGCCGTGATAGGGACTCCACGCAGAAATTTTCGGGTCAAAGCCGTAAGTCATAACCGTTGCAGTTTTCGTTTCGCCGTCAACGGGCAACTTCGCCGCCATTCCTTCAGTTGGTGTAAGCTGATTTTTTCCGCCGAAAGGCATTAAAACACTTCCTGCGCCAACTGTTGAATCAAAACGTTCAACCAGGCCCTTTTGACTGCAAACATTTAATTTTTGCAAATTCTTGAGCCATGCGGTTTTAATATCTTCAGAAAGTCTTTGCCTGAAATATTTTTCAACCTGCGCGACGTTAATATTGACGTGCTGTTTAACGCCGTTTGTATCGAAAAATTTTCTGCTGACGCTTACAATTTCCTTGCCGCGCCAAGTCATAACCAATTTGTTATTGGCGGTAACTTCGGCAATTTCGTAAGCCTCAAGATTTTCTTCAGCGGCGAATTTTATAAAAGTTTCAACGTCATTTTTTGAAAGAACAACCGCCATTCTTTCCTGCGATTCTGAAATTGCAAGCTCCGTGCCGTCAAGCCCTTCATACTTTTTGCGCACGGCGTCAAGATTAATTTTTAAACCTTCGGCAAGTTCGCCGACTGCAACTGCAACGCCGCCCGCACCAAAATCATTGCAACGCTTGATAAGTTTTGAAACTTTTGGATTTCTGAAAAGGCGTTGAATTTTTCTTTCGGTAGGGGCGTTACCTTTTTGAACTTCCGCGCCGCTTTCCGTCAAACTTTCTGAAGTATGAATTTTGCTGGAACCTGTCGCGCCGCCGATTCCATCTCTGCCTGTTCTTCCGCCGAGCAAAACTACAATATCGCCTGCAACGGGTTTATTTCTGATAACATTCGACTTTGGAGCGGCGGCAATAACCGCGCCTATTTCCATTCGCTTTGCCAAGTAGCCTTCGTGATAAAGTTCGCGCACGTAACCTGTAGCAAGCCCGATTTGGTTGCCGTAAGAGCTGTAACCTTGCGCCGCTTCACGAACAATTTTTTTCTGCGGAAGTTTGCCGGGCAAAGTTTCTGCAAGAGATTTTCTCGGGTCAGCCGCGCCCGTAATTCTCATAGCTTGATAAACGTACGTGCGCCCGCTCAAAGGGTCACGAATTGCGCCGCCGAGACACGTTGCCGCGCCGCCGAAAGGTTCAATTTCGGTAGGGTGGTTGTGCGTTTCATTTTTAAACATAACGATCCAATCTTCATTTTGCCCGTTGACATTCGCCGTAACTTTAATACTGCAGGCGTTAATTTCGTCTGATTCGTCAAGATTTTTCAAAGTGCCGTTCGCCTTTTGAATTTTGGCGGCGATTGTTCCCAAGTCCATTAACGAAATATCTTTTTGCGCGTTGCCGTAAAGTTTTTTTCTTTGTTCGAGATAATTTTTGAAAGTGTTTTCAATTTCCGCGCCGTACTTGCCGCCGTCGAAAGTTACATTATCAATAGCCGTTGTAAAAGTTGTATGGCGGCAATGGTCGCTCCAATAAGTGTCGATAACTTTCAATTCGGTAATTGTAGGCGGGCGTTTTTCTTCTTCGCCGAAATATTTTTGGCAGAATTTTAAATCGTCAAAACTCATTGCAAAGCCGCGCGTACTTAAGAAATTTTTTAATTCGTCATCGTTAAAATTATTAAAGCCTTCCAAAATTTCAACGTCTTCAACTGCGCCGAAAATATCTTTGAGAGTTTTTGGCAGTTTGAAATTTGCCTCCTGCGTCTCAATAGGATTAATGATATAATTTTTAACTTTTGAAAAATCTTCGTCGGAAATTTCGCCGCTTAACGAAATAATTTTTGCGGTACGAATAAGCGGGCGTTCTTTGCCCGTAACAAGTTGGCAACATTGTGCGGCAGAATCTGCGCGTTGGTCAAATTGTCCCGGCAAATATTCAACCGCAAATGTGCGCTTTAAATTTAAATCCTTTGGCAACTTGTCAAAAATAATGTCAACATTCGGCGTGCAAAAAACTTCAGTGCAAGCTTTTTTTAAATCCGCGTTGTTTAAGCCTTCAACGTCATAACGCACAAAAATTCTAACGTCTTGCAAACTTTGTAAATTTAGAGTTTCGCGCAAATCTGAAAGCATTTCTCGCGCAGGGATATTAAAGCCCGCTCGCTTTTCTACAAAAATTCTTTTTACCATATGACACCTCCGATTATACTTTGAAACCTAATTTACCAAGCAAATTTTTCAACGGTCTGAAAATCCCCCAAAAACTCGGCGGTATTCTCGACTGCAAGAAAAATTTAAAAACTTGCAGCGTTGTTAAACTTAAAAAGTATTCATAGATTAATTGATTTTGGCTTTTTGTCAATGGAGCTTCTGCGCCGGGCGCGGACAAAATTTTTTCGTCCGTCGAATAGTGAATAAAATTTTCAAGCGCGTCCCTTGCAAAATCTTCCGTCATTAACCAGCCCGTATAAAATCCTTCAGCCTGCGCGGCAAAAGGGAACATTCTTTCCAGCGCGTGGCTCAATGTGCCGTCAACAGGCATTGGCTCGGCGGGGAAATCTTCCAATTTCCAATTTGATTCAGACATTTTTTGCAAAACTTCGGTACGACACCAAAAGACAGTCCCAACTGCAAGCGGCGTTAAATTTGCGTTTAAAAATTTATCGGGAATATTCATTCTTTTAGTTAATTTCAACGCCTCCGCAAAACAAGTATTAGTCCAATAATTTGCAATAAAAATTCTGTAATTGCCGTGATGCGGCGGCGGCGGTACAAGCAAGCCCAAATATTTATCATTTTCAAAGGCGGACAAAATATTTTTTATATAATTTTCGCCCGCCAAAGTATTTTCAAAAATCATATGAAAAAAGGCGTCGCCGTTGGCAATGGACATACCTTCGCGCAGGGATTTTTTATCGTGGATAAAGCAGGCGTATTTATATTTTTTAAAAACGTCCTTGCAGCCGATAAACAACGCGGATAAATCCCGCCCGCGCTTTTCCACAATTCGCACTTCACAATTTCTGCCGGCTTTTTTGAAAATTTTTTCGACAAGAATTTTTTTCTGTTCGCCGTCAACCGTAACAATAAAATCAACGCCTTTTGGCGCGTTGCAAAGGTAGGCGATACATTCTTCAAATAAATCTTCGTAATAAAGGTGCGCAATAATTACAACTTCGCCGAAATTCAGCGGCGTATCGTCAAGGCGAACATTGGCGGGAAAAATATAATTAAGTCCGAGCGTTTCTTTAATTGCGGCAACATTTTGAGTGCGCAACAAGTTTTTAAAAATTAATGACACATCGTAATTTGTATGATTTTTAATGAAGTCGATACTTTTGCGCGGACCGTCGCCGTAATTTTCTTTCAAATATTCGGTGCGCGGCAGAAGTACAACTTTTTTCTTGAGTATAGGGCAATGATAAACTTTCAGCAAACGTTCAACAGACATTATGTAATGATTCATACTGACAGTATATTCAGGCTCCCAATCGCGCGTATCGCAATAAACGGCGTAAGTAAAACCTTTGTCAAAAAAATTTTTTGTAAAGCAAATTTCGTGTTGGCGAATTGCCTCCTCAAAAGTTTTTGCAACGGTAGCATTTTTCCAGTATTCCAAAAATTCGGGGCTGTGCAAAAGTTTTTTCCGCACAACCAAAAAATAAGATTGAATATGCTCGGGCGTGTAGCCGTAAGGAGATAAGCCTGTCGGGTCGTGCCCTTTCCTGTGAACAGTCATTCCCCAAAAATCCGCGTCAGGTTTTTCCTTATCCATTTTATCAAAAACTTCTGCGAAAGGGTAGAAAGGACCATAGAAAGAATCGTTGAACAAAACCAATTCGTCATAATCAGCCAAATTTTGGCGCAAAATTCCCTGTCGCCACGCCTCCATATCGAAGCCGCTGTTATCCCTGACAAAAATATCAGCGGTAATTTCTTCGAGTTTGCGCCTGCCTTCGGGCGTCAATTTGCCGTTGCAGACAATCGCCAAATGATTTAAATTTTTAATCATATCTTGGAGCAAAAAAATAATGTAATCGTCAACAACGCCTTCGCTGTCGTACGTACAAAATACGCCCAATCTTTTTATCAAATTTATCACCTTAAATTTTTCTGAAAATGTCGCCGAGTGCGCGGAGCGGCTTTGTAATTTTCCACGAATTGGAATTTAAAATTTCTTGCTTCAAATTTTGCAATTCATTGATAATTGCAGCTTGCGAATTTAATTCTTGAATTTGCTCGACAATGGATTTTTCCAAACGCTGAACTTGAGAAACTTTTTCTTGCAAGGAATTTTCCAACTGTTGAACTTGAGAAATTTTTTCCTGCAAGGAATTTTCTAACTGTTGAACTTGAGAAATTTTTTCTTGCAAGGAATTTTCCAATTGTTGAACTTGAGAATTTTTTTCTTGCAAAGTCGCGCAGGTTTCAGAATATTTTTTTTCAAAATTTGTAAGCGCGTCATTTTTAACCGCGCCGAAAATTTCAACGTGAATTTCGCCCGCAGAAAATTTTTTATCGATGGTAAATGCAGGGTCAACCGTCAAAAAATTAAAATACCCGTCGACAATCTGAAAATAATTTGCGGTAAAATCTTCGACAACTTCGCCGTTAATTTCGATTTTAAAAATTTTGATTGAGAGCGCGGCTTTATCGTCGGGGTCGAAACGCAAGCGTTGAATTTCTTTGTTGGCGGGGAAATCGAAAGTTGCAAAAAATTTTTCTTCGGGCAATATCAGCGCGGGATTTTTTACGGTATCATTTTCATTAAAGCCCGCGCCGTAATCCAAATACAATTTGCAATTCAAACGCGGCAACTTTGCACCAATTCCGAACACGTCAAAATTTCCCGTATCACGAACGAAAGATTTTTCGTCGTAGCCGTAAAGCTTTTTAATCAATTTGCGCTTGCTGTCATTATGAATTAAATCGAACAATATTTCAATAGCCAATTTTTGAAAGGCGGGCAAATTTCTTTTCAAACAAAGTTGCGCAAATGCAAATTCGACAGAAATTTTGCCGTCAATTAAAAATTCTTCGGCTTCGGGGAAAACTTCCAAGAAAAATTTTTCGTCGCGCAGGAGCGGCAGAAATAATTTCGCCAAAAAATAAATTTCATTGGCAATGCGAATTTCTTTATTAAAGCTTGCAGAACTGACAGAATTTTGACTTTGGCGGCGCAAGCGAAAAGAAATTAATTCTTCTTGCAAAATGTAGGGCGATTTTCGCAAAAAAAGATTTATCCACCTGCAATAATCAGGCAACTGGAAAAACGCAGAATCCATTGCAAAATTTTCGGGCGCGTTGCGAATTAACATACTGGGATGACAAAAACAATTTGATTTCCAAAACAAAAAATTTATCCATTCTGCGCGCGTGCGATTTTCCTGCTTGAAAACATTTTTGTACGGGTGATTTTCGGGCAAATCGTAAATTTCGCCGCTCTCGTCAATGAATTTAACTTGCGTAAAGCAAACTTCGTACTGCGGATTTTTTTCAAGAAAAGCCACCTGTTTTTCAAGTTTTGTACTTTCCCAAATATCGTCCGAATGTTGCAGAGCGACATATTTACCGACGGCAACTTTGCAACATTCCAAATAGCATTGAATAGGACCAATATTTTTTTTGTGCAAGAAAAGTTTAATTCTTTTATCTTTGTAGGAGCGAATAATTTTTTGACTGCCGTCGGTGGAGCCGTCGTCGAAAATTAAAAGTTCAAAATCTGTAAAAGTTTGATTCAGTACGCTTTCAATAGCAGCGGCAATATATTTTTCGTGGTTGTAAGAAGATAAAATAACGCTGACTTTCGGCATAAAAATTCCCTCATCTCAATAAAAATAATCGGCAATTTTCCAAAAAGTAACCAACGCGCTTATGCAACCCGCAACGGCAATAAATTTATTTTCAAAAGATTTATTTTCAGTGCAGGAAAAAGCCGCCAAAAACATAACCGCCAAAGGAATTACATAACGCCCTTGAAAACCCAAAATTTCAGCCGCGCCGACGGGCGTCCAAGTAATGTATTCATACAAAAATATTACAAAAACTGTCGGGATTGTTGCAAAAATTATCAGAGCGCGTTGAGATTTTTTTAAATTCAAATTGCCCAAAACTCCGCCCGCCATAAGTACAAACGAATACAGGAAATAAAATACATTTGGCAAGCGAACTGTAAGCCAACCCAAAACGCCTACAAATCTTTCAAAATGCTCATCAAAATGCGGCGTCGCCAAGCTGTTAAAAGTTGCTTTTAAAAAGTGCAGGGGATTATTTTTTATAAATTCCATTTGCGCGTCAAAATTTACATTTGGAGACGGCAACATATACGGGGAAACATTTACTCCATTTTTTGAAAAATCCATCCAGCCCAACGCCGCAATTAAAAATACTGCCGCAAAAAAAATCCCGCCGCAATAAAATTTTAATTTGCCGCCGAATCTTTCTGCAGGTATCAGCAAATATAAAGCTAAAATCGTGCCGTAAACAGATTTTGCCAAGCCCAAAGAAATTGCCGCCGCTGCCAAGAAAAATATTTCGCGCGCAGAAATTGGCGCAGTACTTTTCGCCAAAGAAAATAAATAGGCCGTCGATAAAATTGCAACAGAATAAATTACCGCGTCTGCAGAGCACGATGCAATTTCAAATAAAAACATCGGCATAAATACAACGGCCAATATTAAAAATTTTTTTTCAGGCAAAATACGAATTGAAAGATAAATGCAAATTGCCGCAAAAATTACCGCGCCGAGCCGTGCGCCGTAAAATACCGCGCCAACCGTATCAAAAATTATTCTTGCCAAAAATACAAATAAAGCTTGAGGCGCGTAAACCAAAGGACTATATGAGCCTGTATTCGGAATTTCTTTTTTTTCTTTTGAATCAGCATTGAGCGGCATTGAAAAAAGTTCGCCGACACATTTTAATTTAAAATAGTTTTTGCCTTCTATAATTCCGTGTTCTTTTACCCCGATTCTTCCCAATTCCTGAAATGAAGTTGGAACTTCGGCGCAATAATAAATTTTTTCGCCATTAATATCTGCAGTTTCAGTTGAAGAGCTTATAAATTTTCCTTCAGATATTTGATAGATTCGATAAAAATGATTGGGTTCATCTGGCACTTGTACAGGCGGCGTCAGAAATGTCAATATAATCCCGAAAAATAATATCAATGTGGGCGCAAAAATTTCTGAACGAAAAATTTTAGTTTTGTCATTTTTTAAACTTGCAAAGAATTTTAAGATTTTTGTATCTTTGAAGTAGGAAAAAAATAAATACGTCCCAAAAATTTCAAACGTCATAAGCAACGGAACAAGCCCGATTCCGTACTTAAACATTTCAACGCCGAATCCCAAAAATTCGCAAAACCACGCAATAGCCAGCGCGTACATAAACGACAGACTTAAACAACTCAATAAAATAAAAATTATCAAAGTGTCCTTACTGCCGAAAGAAATTTTTCTGCGTAAAAGCAAAAATAATCCTTTGAAAAGCCCAATAATTGCCGCAATGAAAAGTACAGTTTGAATCAAGCCGTAAATTACAAACAAAGTTGTTGCAACAATATTTGCAGCCTTCGGGTGATTATGGGGGTTATAAAGTTTTGTATGTGTCATTCTGGAAGCGAGCATAACGAGAGCATTTTTATCGCCGGATTCAAAACGATTTTTATAACGACATTGATACATAGTGATATACATTAAATATTCATCAAAAATAGGTTTCCATAAAGAAATTATTTCGTCAAAATTTCTTCCGCCCATTGAGGATACGAGCTGAAATTTTGTATCTTTTTCCAAAGTGCCGTTGGCAAAAGCCGCGTCAATTTCGGCATTGACTTTTTTAAAAAAATTTTCCTGTTCGGCATAACTGTGAAATATTCCGGAATCTGCCATAGCACTCATAGTTACCCAAGTTAAAAAATCGCCGTGAATCGGATTTTTAAAAATATCACCGGCAAACCACTGAGTATGAAAAAAATGTTCCGCCAAAACTGCGTCACTTCGCAAAGTTTCTGAAACGTTAAAAGCTTTTTGCAAGGCGTCAGCCGGAGCCCAAATTCTCCCTGTTCGTTCGTCTGATTTTATTTTGTAGATTGACTTTATAAATTTTCCCGTTTCGCCTTCAGTTCGTATGTTAATTTCATAGACGCCGAAATATTTATAGTTTATACTTTTATAAAAAACTGTGCCGCCGCACAAAATTATAATCGGTAAAAATAAAATTGCTAATTTAAAAATTTTATCTTTGGCAGTCAAGGACTTTTGAATAAAAATTTTTATTGTACATAAAACGAGAACAGCCGAAAGACACGCCAAAAGCCAAATGCCGTCTTCTTTCATGTAGAAAGTTAATAAAAAAATTAATCCGAAAATTATTTGATACAGTAAATATTTTTTTTCAGATATTTTAAAATTGTCGAAGTGATGAACAAATAAAATTGTCATCATGTTCAGCGTTAAAAAATAAAATGGAGTAAGCGCGGCATTTCTGTATAATCTTGTTCCGCACCAAACGTCAAATGCTATTGGCGAAAATAAAATAAACGCGAAAATTGCAAGCAAAATTTTTTTATTTTCCGAACCTGTCAATTTCCAAAAAAGTATCACGGAAGTTATTGCCGCCAAGCACCACACCAACGCCAAACAGTCGGTATAATGCAAGCCGCTTAAACGTACAAAATTTAAAAATATGGGAAATCCCATATCTTTAAATAAGGCGTGATTGAAATGTAAATCCTGCGCTATGAAATGCTGATACAAATCCGCATACCGAAAAAAAAGGGCATCGTCAGCATACATTATTTGCCAAAACCAAACGCCTATAAATCTTCCCAAAACAATTCTTATAAATAAAAGTATACCGGCGGCAGCAAGAAATTTACGGTTGAAAAATGTCATTCTTTCACCCCCGCGTTTTTCAGAAAAATTTTCAGCATATTCATTTTCAGTTCAAAATCTTTTCTTGCGTTGTTTGCTATAACGTCCAAAATGACGCCGCAAGCCGCCGATAACATTGACGCAAGCCCCAAAAGTCCGCTTACAATCAGCGTTGGGATTTTCGGCACTAATCCCGTTGATAAATATTCTGCAAAAACCGGCAGGAACATTAAAAGCGCAATTAACATTAAAATTGCCGCCGCAATTCCGAAGAAACGCAGCGGGCGATAATTCCTGTACAAATTAAAAATCGTCATTAAAACTTTTGCGCCGTCAACGTAAGTATTTAATTTGCTGAAACTGCCCGCCGGTCTGTCACGATAATTAACGGGAATACTTTGCAACAATAAATTTTTGTCCAGCGCGTGAATCGTCATTTCAGTTTCAATTTCAAAGCCTTGCGAAAGAATAGGAAAAGATTTAACAAACATTGGACTGAAGGCGCGGTAGCCCGTCATAACATCAAGAATTTTAGTTTTGTTGCTCCAAAAAGTATTAATGCAGCCGCGCACCAAAGAATTTCCAAAATTATGAAAAGGGCGTTTATTTTCCTCAAAATAAGTTGCGCTCAATCTGTCGCCAATAACCATATCAGCCTTGCCGCTCAAAACTAAATCGCACATTTGGCGGGCGTATTCGGCGGGGTAAGTGTCATCGCCGTCCGTCATTATGTAACAATCCGCGTCAATATCACGAAACATTGAGCGAATAACATTGCCTTTGCCCTGCCGGTATTCGTGGCGAACAACCGCGCCGGCTTTTTCGGCAAGTTCGGCGGTGTTGTCTTTTGAATTGTTATCATAAACATAAATGACGGCTTCGGGCAGTTCTTTTTTAAAATCCGTAACAACTTTTTCAACGGTTAAACTTTCGTTATAGCAGGGGATAAGCACTGCTATTTTTTTTGACATTGTTTTTATCTCTCCATTCAAAAATTTTAATTTCTGATATTGTGAATAGTTTTGCGAAGTTCGGTATTTTCAATGAGTTTATCGAAACATTCGCTCGCCAAATATGATGCCGTGCCGTATTGGCTGAAGTTGTCGTTGAAACTGCGTGAAAATTTTTTATCAATCAAATCGTCCGTGCGCTTATCGTACACAATCATTTCGGCAGAAACAAAACTTGCAAGTTTGCTTTCAAAATTAAAATTGGAATGCATAACATATTGGGAATATTGGCGCAGAATCGGCACAACAACAATATCGGCGTTTAAATCTTTCGCCAAAGTTTTAACGGCGTCGGGCATAGATTTTTTATTTTTAGCATACATTTTCTGCCAAATATTTTGGAGTTTTTCTGCAGATTCAAGCGGCGGCAAATATTCTGCAAGTTGTAAAGTTTCATTGAGCGGGATATGTACGGCACGAGATAGTTTCACTTCCAGCGCGTTTGAAGTTTCTTCATTAGGCTTATTTTGCAAAAACATTATCGGCAGCCGCGCAATTCGTACGGGATTTTTTGCCGCCAACGCCGACGAAGTCAAACAGAGCATTATTATCATTGTCAGCGCAAAGATTTTTTTCACGTTTAACAGTCCTTTCTTAATTTTTAATTTTTTTTAGATTAAATGTTCTTTCTTTTTCCAAAGCAAAAAAGAAAGAACCAAAGAAAAGTGCTTTTTATCGCCCGTCAGGGCCGCTCGGTTTCTGTACGCTCTTAGTAACAGGCGGCCCCCTTTGGGGCCTCTGCTTTTTCTGACGCATCTGAGTTACCGCACGCTGCGGCTTTAGTGACGGGCGGAAGTACGATTAGCGCGCATCCTGCGCATTTTGCGGCTGCGCGTCACGCTTGCCGCTTTATTTCGGAAATGATTATTGCCGCCGCCGTTGCAACGTTCAAACTCTCGGCGCACCCTGTCATTGGTATATAAATTTTTTGCGCCGCGTTTAAAATTTCGAGAGATACGCCCTGCGCTTCACTGCCGAAAACTACCGCTGATTTTTCTTTGAAGGCGTGGTTGTAATAAATTTCTGCCGTCGAATCCAACGCCGCCGCCAATATTTCCACGTTTGCATTTTTCATTTCAGATAAAAATTCGCCGCGCGTCATTTTTATTATCGGCAAATAAAAAATTGCGCCCATTGACGCCCTTACTACTTTTGAATTGAAAATGTCCGCCGAATCTTCCAAAATTATCACACCGCAATTAAACGCCTCAGCCGTCCGCAAAATTGTTCCCAAATTGCCCGCGTCGTGTACCGCGTCCAATGCCACGATTAAATTTTTTTGCAAGACTTCTTCAAGCGAAAAAGTTTTTTGCCGTAATATCAACATTATGCCTTGCGGAGTTTTTGTGTCACTGATTTTTTCAAAGGTTGCCGTTGGTATTTCGTACAACGTCGCGCAGGTTTTTATTTTGTTGACGAGTTTTTCTGCGCGTTCATTTTTTAAAAATTCTGCCGTGTAAAATCCAAATTCTATTTGAAAATCTGCCGCCATTTCGCACAATCTTAAACCTTCCGCCGCGAATAATTTTAATTCGTCACGGTACTTTTTCAACTTTAATTTTTGTACAAGTTTTAATTTAGCGGAGGACATTTTCAAGCTCCGCCGTCATATCGTCGAAAGTCGAATAGTAATTTGTATTCTGCGCGATTGAATTTATTTTTTGTTCAAGATTTTCTGCGGAAATATCTTTGGCGTAATTTGCAAGTCTGTTGTATTCGATGTTGTAACGATTTTCAAAAAGCAAGTGCAAAATAAATTTGTGCAAGCCGATTTCAAGCGGCGCGGCGTTTTCAAAATTTATTGACGCCTGCATTTCAATTTCATTCAGATTGTAATTCGCCCAATTTAAAATAGCGGATTCGTTTTGAATTGGAAAATTTTTTGTGCATTCGGCAACGGCAACATTGCGCATAATTTGCACGAACGGCAAATTAAAACAGCTCGTCAAGGCGGCGTTGCAAATTTCGTTTTCCCTGCCTGTCGGCGCGCCGCAAGGATTATAATTTTTCAAAGGCAACATTTTTTCACTTCCTAACTGAACAGAACTAATTTTTGTTTTCGCATATTGACGTTTAGCAAAATTGCAATGGCAAAAATATTTGTAGTCAACGCGCTGACGCCGTAACTCATCAGCGGCAAAGGTATTCCCGTAACTGGCATAATTCCCGTTGTCATTCCGACGTTGACTAAAACGTGGAACGCAAGCATTGTAGTTATTCCGACTGCCAACAATCGCCCGAACATATCGCCCGCTTCCCTTGCAATTTTCATACCGCGCCAAAATACTATCAGATATAAAAGCAGTAAAATTACCGCGCCGACAAATCCGAACTCTTCGCCGACAACCGCAAATATAAAATCTGTATGATTTTCAGGCAAGAAATTTAATTGGCTTTGCGTACCTTCAAAAATTCCCTTGCCGAATAAAGTTCCCGAACCTATTGCAATTTTCGATTGAATAATATGGTAGCCGCTGCCGAGCGGGTCAACGTTCGGGTCTAAAAAAACTTTCAGGCGCATTTTCTGATAATCTTTCAAAACGAAATTCCATAGCACAGGAAATGACGCAAGCCCCGTCAACATTATCCCGAAAAGTATTTTCCAGCGAATCCCGCACGCTATTACCATTCCGAAAAAAAAGGCCATAAATACTAATGACGTGCCCAAATCAGGTTGCTTTAAAACTAAAATAAAAGGTACGCCAATATAAATTGCAACGGGGATTAAATCTCTCAAACTGTTTAGCAAGCCGAATTTTGATTCCAGCACCGCTGCCATACAAATTATCATTATCAACTTTGAAAATTCTGAAGGCTGAATGCTTATTGGTCCAAGTTGTATCCAACGCTGCGCTCCCAATGCCGCGTGCCCGAAAAACATTACCGCCAACAACATTACCAAATTAAATATGTAAAATTTTTTTCCGTACTGTTGCAAGCCGCGATAATCGAAATTTAGGAAAAAGGCGGCAATTCCAATGTTCACAAGTGCAAAAAGTCCTTGCCGTTGCACGTACCAAAATCTGTCTTCGCTCGGCGTGTTTATGTGCGTTGCACTGCTGATTATTATCAGACTGTATAAAATTATCGCCAATGACGCAATTAATAATGGGAAGTCAATGCGTTTCAAAAAGCGTTTTGTATCTGAAGAAACTCTCGGCAAAATTATCACTCCTTGCAAACATAATAGCAGATTTTTTTGCTGATAACAACAAACAAAATTTCGCCGCAAAATAAAAAATCCCCGCTTTAAGCGGAGAAATTTTTTTCAAATCCCTAATGCCTATTATTCGTGCCATTCAAATTGCATATTGCCGATATGCACGGTAGCACCTTCCTTAATGCCGCGCTTTTTCAATTCGGCGTCAAGGTTTTTCATTTTCCAGATAAATTGAAAACGCCTTAAACCTTCGGAATTGTCAAAGTTTGTCATTGCGACAATTTTTTCAAGATTTTTATTTTTGACGATAAATTCTGCGGCGTCATTGCGTTCAATAATAACTTCGTCATCGGGCTTTTCAATGTCGAAAATTTTCACATCGTCATTTACAATTTCAGGCTGAATTTCTGCGCCGTGTTCATCGAGCCAATTTCCAACGTATTTAATAAGCGCGTCAACGCCTTCATGAGTTACGGCAGAAATTGCGAAAAATTTAATGCCCGTGTCCTGCGCGAGTTTTTCCAATTCGGGCAAATGTTCCTGCGCTTGCGGCAAGTCAATTTTATTTGCAACAAGAATTTGGGTACGCGCGGCAATTTTTTCGCTGTACTTTTTCAGCTCAATGTTAATTTTATGAAAATCTTCGACGGGATTTCTGCCTTCAATCGCCGCCGCGTCTACAACGTGCAAAATTAATTTCGTGCGTTCAACGTGCCTCAAAAAATCGTGCCCTAATCCTACGCCGTCCGCCGCGCCTTCAATCAATCCCGGAATATCTGCCATTACAAAATTTTTTTCGTAGTCAAGGCGCACAACGCCTAAAACAGGTACAAGCGTTGTAAAGTGATAATCTGCAATTTCGGGGCGCGCTTCGCTGACTGACGCAATTAAACTCGACTTGCCGACGCTCGGATAACCTACCAGCCCGACGTCCGCCAAAAGTTTCAATTCTAAAATCAGTTCTCGACTTTCGCCGGGTTCGCCAAATTCTGCGAAGGTAGGAGCCCTGCGCGAAGAAGATTTAAATTTGGCGTTGCCGCGTCCGCCGCGCCCGCCTTTTGCAACAATAGCGCGTTGTCCAATTTCTACTAAATCAGCCAAAATTTCGCCCGTTGCCGCGTCCTTTGCAACCGTACCGACGGGAACTTTTATGACGCAATCAGCCGCGCCGCGCCCGTACTGCTTTTTAATATCGCCGTTGCCGCCGTTATCTGCAACAAATTTTCTGTTGTAGCGAAAGTTTAAAAGCGTGTTAATATTCGCGTCAACCAATAAAACAACGTCGCCGCCCTTGCCGCCGTCGCCGCCGTCGGGACCGCCCTTCGGCACAAATTTTTCTCGCCGAAATGAAGATTTGCCGTTACCGCCGTCGCCCGCGCGTACAAGAATTTTGCTTTTATCTATGAATTGCATAAAATTCCTCCGAAATTTTTTGATAGTTGATTCTATCAGATTTTCGGCGGTTTATCAAATTTTCGTACCATAAATGCCGAATAGCGGAACTGAATCATATTCCAAATTTTTATCGACGTGAACGCGCGGCGCAATATCCGAATCAAAAGTTACTTTCAAGCCTAAAGTTTCCAATAATTCAATATCCCAACGCGGGCGATTGTGCGTACTGATTCGCAGAGAATTTTTTATTTCGTTGCACTCAATCAGCATAGCGTCTTCAACTTCGCCCTTCGCGCAGGTTTCCTTGTTGGTAAAATTTTTATCGCCGTAATCTGAATCAAAATTCATAAGCACGCCGCCGCGCTTCAAAACTCTGCACCATTCTTTATAAGCTTGCATAGCGTCAGGCAACGTCCAAGTTAAATTTCTGCTTATCACAACATCAAAATTTTCTGCGTCAAAATTTAATTCCTGCGCGTTCATTTTAAAAAAATCTGCGCGACAATTAAACGCGGCAATATTTTTTTCGGCTTCATCCAACATTTTTTTTGACATATCAACGCCCGTAACTTCGCAGCCGATTTTTGAAAATAAAACTGCGAAAAATCCCGCGCCCGTCCCAACGTCAAGCACTTTCAAATTTTTATTAGCGGGCAAATGTTTTTTTATAATTTCATTCCACGCCGAAAAGTCCGCGCCTTCAATTTCCATTCGGCGGACGCGGCTGAAATCCGCGCTGCGCGTGTCCCAATATTTTTCAATTCGTTTGCTGATATTTTCCAAAAAAATTCTCCCTTCAATATCCGAAAGTTACAAGTTGCCAAGTACCGCCTTCAGCCCGAGCTAACCACCATTGCCAATCTTTGTAGTTGCTGTCGGGGTTGAACGTGGTATTAGTTTTTTTGCCAACATAAAAATCACTTAAAAACTCAATGCACTGTACAAAATTTTCTTGCGGGCGCAAATCATTTAGCCACTTCAAATTTTCGACGTTGTTGCAAGTGTCGCCCGCGTAGCGAATATTTTTCAGTTTGCAACCTTTCCAGTTTCCGAATTGCTTTTTGATAATTTTAACGGCATCATTCATTTCGGCTTGCGTGTAAATTTCTGACGCGCCGTAATTAATTTGAACTTTTGCCGCCGCGTGGTTGAACGTCAACAAAATTATCGCCGCCAAAAAGCTTACAAAAAATTTTTTCATAACAATCACCGCCGCAAATTATAATTTTTATCATTTAACAAAAAAAGCCCCCGAAGGGGTTTTTGTAGTGTGATAGTTTGATAGTGTGTTAGTGTGTTAGTGTGTTAGTAAAAACTATTCCACTATACCACTATCCCACTATTCCACTAAATTTTACTCTCGCCGACTTTGTCAAAAGTTTCCAAAATATCTCTGTCAGGTTCTTTGTCAAGTTTGCTTACAACAAAAATTGCAATCAGTGAAAAAATAAAGCCCGGTACAATTTCATAAAGTTCAAACGGCGCAAAATTTTTCCACGCAATAATAGTCACGCCGCCGACAATTATCCCCGCAATTACGCCAATTCTTGTTGTACGTTTCCAAAACAAACTCATCAACAGCGCAGGACCGAACGCCGCGCCGAATCCTGCCCAAGCGTACGCTACCATATCCAAAATAAAACTGTTCGGATTGAATCCCAAATAAACCGCTATTGACGCAATGATTAAAACTGACGCGCGGGAAATCCATACCAATTCAGTTTGTGTTGCATCCTTTCTAAGTAAAGTTTTATAAAAATCCTGCGCGAAGGCTGACGCCGCTACAAGTAATTGAGAAGAAGCAGTTGACATAATCGCCGCCAAAACTGCCGACAATACCACGCCCGCAATTATTGGCGGAAATAAATCATTCGTCATTACCAAAAAAACTTTTTCGGCGTCCGTGCCTTCAAGCGGCGTTGTCAAATAAACAGTGCCGACCATTCCTACTGCTACCGCCGCCGCCAAACTTAATATAACCCAAGTCATTGCAATTCGCGTTGCAGGCGGAATTTCTGCGGTTGACTTTACCGCCATAAATCTAACCAAAATATGCGGTTGCCCGAAATATCCTATTCCCCAAGCCATTAAAGAAATTATTTCCAACGCCGTAATTGTTGAGCCGTCAGGTTTCAAAAACGGGTCGAACATTGACGCCTTGAAATTTGAAATTGCAGTAACAGTTTCGCCGAATCCGCCTAAACTCATCGCCGCGCAAATTGGTACAAGCAATATTGCAAAAAACATCATTACGCCTTGAATAAAATCTGTTCGACTGACCGCCAAAAAGCCGCCTATTAATGTATAAAAAACTACCGAGCCCGCGCCCAAAATTATTGCAACAGAAAAATCTAAGCCGAAAACAGTTTCAAAAAGTTTTCCCGCTGATACAAAGCCGCTTGAAGTGTACAAAATAAAAAATATCAAAATAAAAATTGCAGGTACAATTCGCAAAAGGTTGCTTGTATCTTTGAAACGATTCTGCAAAAATTCGGGCAAAGTTAAAGCGTTGCCTGCAAGTTCGGTATATCTGCGAAGGCGCGCGGCTACAAAATACCAATTCGCCCAAGTGCCTATTGCAATTCCGACTGCTATCCAGCCCGCGTTTAAGCCGGCAAGATATGCAAATCCCGGAACGCCCATTAACATCCAGCCGCTCATATCTGACGCTTCAGCAGAAAGCGAAGTTACCCACGCGCCGAGCCGCCTGTTGCCCAAAAAGTAGTCGCTCATATTTTTTGTTTGCCGATAATAATAAACGCCGATTGCCATCATTAAGCCGATATAAAAAACAAACGCATTAATTACCATTACTTCATTTGTCAACAGTATCTCTCCTTTGTAAAAAAAAATACCCGATAATTATAATTATCGAGATTTTTTTTGTAAAGTTTTATAAGAACAGTTGCCGTATTTGCAAAACTATAATACTTGCTCTGCCGCAATTATTTTTAATTAAAACCCCAATTTTTTATTTCTAAATTATTGCAATTCCATTCAACAGTTTCTTGTATTTCTTTAGAAATACCTGCAGGCGCAGAAATGTTCATTTCAATATGAACTGAAATTTTGGCGTCGGGTAAATTTTTAAAAAGAAACCATATTTCGTCAACGCAATTATTAAAATCCTTAGTAAGGCGCATTGAGTCTAAATTTTTATTCATAAAAAAATTTTGGGGCAAAGGTTCCGATTTCGGCGGCGTTGTTTCTGTTGAAGTTTCAGTTTCTGCCGCTTCAGTTTCTGCGACTTCTTCTGCAACAGATTCATCTTTCGCCAAAAGTTTTTCGGCAACTTCCGCCTTTACCAAAAATTTTTCTTCCGAAGCACTCAAGAAAATTTTTTCGCCAAATTTTAAATTGGTAAAATCTTCGTCGTCAGCCAATGCAAAACTTTTCGCCTCAATGCCTTTTGTAACGCATTCAATCAAAACTTTTTTATCGTTAAGGCGCGGCAAATAATAATACGTTGCAAAATATTCCCAAAGTTTGTTCAACGACACGCAGTCATTTTTTTGCCAAATATATTCATCCAACAAACTTTTTAAATAAATATTGCCGAGCTCTTTAAGGCACATTTCACATTTCAAAATTTTTTGCGCGGCAACTTCAATGTTATCGTCGTTCGTGCAAACAATTTTTTCAACTTGCCAATCAAAATTATTTAAATTGGTGCCGCTTTTCGGCGCAAATATTCTGCTGTACGCCTGCGAAAGTTTCATTTTAAAATTTTCTTCGGATTTCTTTAAATTTTCTTCTGCGTCCATAATCTTGAGAGCGTCAAGGTTTAACAACTTTGTTTCATCCAAAATTTCACTCCACGCCTTATAATCTCGTACAGTCTCTATTAAATTATCCAAATTTTTTTTGTCCGTCGCCATAAAAAGCAAAGTGTTTTTGTAAGTGCGCGGAACATTGCCGCGCGTTTCCAAAATATTTTTTGTAAATGTAAAAGCCGATTTATCTTCTTGCCCCTCGACAAAATATTCAGGCGGCAAAATCACAAGCCGCGCCGTTTGTTCGTCGCTTACGTCATTGGAATTTTTCGGGCAAATGTGCACTGCATTAAAATATTGCCTGCCGCGCCAATTTCTTAACCATTTTTCAATTTCAGAAAAAATTTCGTCTTCAGAAAATTTTTCCCGCTTATCCTCAACCAATTTGCGAAGTGTCGGCGTTACGCCGAACCAAAGCCGCTCATTGCGCGAATAAAGATAATATAAATTTGACTCCAACGCCGAAAGTGCGTCATTGTATGTTGAAATATTTTTTGAATCTTCAGGTTGAATCGTGCTCAAGTGAATTTCATTTTTTTCAATCCCGCGAATACCGCCCGCCTTATCAAGCGGCGCAGTTCCCATAAAAATTGCGCGCGCAGTTTTCCGCGCCGCCAATAATTGCCCGAAACGCGGTTTACTGCCGTCAATTTCTCCTGCCTTCGACTTTTCGCCGTCAATTTCCGAATTTATTATTGAATCCCAGTTGCCCTTCAAATATTTTGTCATTTCGTCACGCACCGGCGCAAAATTTAAAGGTATATCGCCCGGCATTATCAGCGCACTTTGCGAATTTTCACGCCAAAGATAATAAATGACATTCGCCATTAACCGCAATACGCCGCGCGTTTTTTGGAAGCCGTCAAGCTGCGTCCAAGCATTGTAAAGATAATCAAACAATTTCGGATGAATAGGATAACACGACAGCAATTTTTCTTTGTAGCTTGACTGATGACTTTCATTCGGGAAATCGTCTTTTTCATTGCTGTACATATTGAAAAAAGCGTTGCAAGTATTTTTGCGCGCGGCTTCGTCGTTGCAAGTTTTAAAAAGCCTGCGCCGCACAATTTCATAACCTTCCGTAACAGTTACGGGCGACCATACAAATTCCATTCGCCCGAAAACTTTTTTAACCTGCGCCAAAATTTTTTTGCCGTTTTCGTCAACCGTTTCAGTTTCAGATTCGGGAATTGAAACTACAACCGCGCAATTTTTGCTTGCCTTCGCCGCCTCCGTCAATTCCTGTATAAAACTTATAAAGTTGCCCGAAGTCCCGCCGTCCAATTCTTTATCGCCGAGCTTGCGCCCGTACGCCACAATTTCGTCAATCAAAATTAAACACGGGCTCGCCGCGTCAAAAATTTGTTTCAGCAATTCCACGCCGGGCGAAATTTTTTGCACGTCATTTTCTTTAACCATTTCGTAAAGTTCAGGCTTGCCCGCCGCCGCTGAAAGGCGCGCCGCTATTTCGCCCCAAAATGTCGTCTTCAAAGGATTTTCCCAAGTGCCGACTATCGCCGCAACATTTACTTTGGGCAAAAATTCAACGCCCGCCGCGTTCAAAACTTCACGCACTGCCGAAGATTGCTCGGGGCGAATTTTCCCGCCGAACAAATGATATAACGCCAAAAGGCTATGAGTTTTCCCGCCGCCGAATGATGTTTGCAACTGAATAATCGGCGCACCGTTGCCGCTCGTCAATCGTTTCAATGTTTCGCTCAAAAGATTTTTCAAGCCGCCCGTTAAATATGTTCGTGCAAAAAATTCTACAGGGTCGGAGTATTCTGTTCCGCCTTCGCCTTTGCCGCTTACTACCTGCGCCAAATCTGCCGCAAATTGCGCTTGCTGATAATTGCCGCGCGTTACGTCGAGGTGCGGCTCTATTACATTTCGCCACGCTTCCAAATGCCCGTAAATTTTATTTTTGTTGCCGCTTTTTTTGCCCATAATATCACCGCCTCTTTAAGAAAAATTATTTAAACTCGTCTGCTCTTCCTTCGCCCTGTTACGATATTCTTGTGACTTATCCGAAATTTTTTCCCAATCAACTACAAATTGGTTATAAAAATTTCCTTCCCGCGCCCAATGTTTTCTTTCGCAAATATCGTACAGCCTGTACGCCAAATTTTTTAAAGAGTCTTGTTCGCAGTCAAACTTTGACAAAAGTTCAGCCGCGCCTTCATTGCCCGCAACGCCGAATACTTCAACCAACGCCTGCACTCTCAACCACGCGCAATTTGTTTTTGCAAGCTTTTCTGTCCAATCTTTGAGGAGATTTCGGTTGTCGTCCAAAATTTCTATTTCGTCCCTGTCACGCAAGCGCACTTCGCCGAGTTTTGAAATTACCGCGCCCATTTCTTCCAACGTGGCAACAGAAATATTTTTTGCGCGTGCCAACACGTCAGCCACGCCAAATTTTACTTCGTTGAAGCCGTTCTGCGTGAATAAGTCTACGCAAAATTGGCTTGCCGCGTCAAGTTCGCCCGTTTGCGTGCCGAAAAATTCTGCAAGCTCCGCGTTTATCATTTTCAGCGCGTCGCGTACCGTTATTTCAGTGTCGCTCATATCTGCAACTCTTGCGTAGCGCGAATAAATTGCTATTCCGGGTCCTATTGCCGCCTGCGCCATATCTGCCGGCGCAACGTTTGTATTCTGCCACGTTGCAAGCGCGGGTTTTAATTCTGTTTTCAGCGCGTTGAGAAAATTATTTTTGCTGCAGAATTTATTTTCGGGCGGGCGTTTCCTGCAAGCAAAAACTATTGACGACGCAAGCGCGTTTACACTATTTTTTAACGCCGTTGTTAATTCTGTTCGCATCGGTAAAGTTGCCGTTATCTGAAAACCTGCGCGAATTATCGAAGTAAGCATTGTCTCCCAGCCCGTCGACGCCTCGCCGTCAATTTCTGTTTCCTTTTGCTTGAAAGCGTAGTAAATCGTAATTGGGAAATCTGCGCGCGCCGCGTCATAAATATTTTTTAAAACTTGAAACATTCCCGCTTCAAAAAAATCTTTCGCCGCCGCCTTACTGCCGCCGTGACGGTAGGAACTTGCAATTAGTTCTTGGTCTTTTGCAAAAGTCATTCGCCCGAAAATTTGCGGGTAAATATTTTTCAAATTGCGCCGCAACCATATATAAAAAAAGTCTGACAAATCCGCGTAGTTGATATTGTCATAATACGGCGGGTCTGTCGAAATAATAACGTTGCTTATTGGAATTTTTTCAAGCGCGTTATGTTGAAAAACTTCGCCTTCAACTTTTGCGGGCAATTCTTTAACGCTTTTATAAATCCAATTCAGCATATTATCAAAACAACCGCTGGAATTTGAAAAAAAATTTGTCTCTGTAAAATCCCAAACCATTGGGATTGCTTGACGCCCAAAAATATGAGCTAATTTTTCGGCTGAAGTATGCCATAAGCAAAAAGAATTTCCGTACATTGCCAATTTATCAATCAAAAAAGCAAAGTACACTGCAAGGGCGTCAGCATAATTTTCTGCACCGCCGTCTTCAATAATCTGTTGCCGAATTTCGGGAATTAAATCACCAAAAGTTGTAAGCGCGGTTAATTGCCTGTTTGTAAAAAGTTGATGCCAATAATTAAAACCATAGCCGCGCCCGCTTATAAGGTCGGGGCATTTTTGATTCATTTCCTGTTCAGGATAATCAGGCGGCAAATCGACTTTAGAAATATTTTCGTGTTCGGCGTTGGGCGGGAGGTAAATTCTGCCGTGTTCGCCTTCAGCAACAACCGCCATAAGTTGAGCAGATAATCTGCCGTCTTTACCTTCGTTGCGAATGTGTTCGAGCGGGATATTTGCGCCGCAAAAAAGACAGCGTGCGCCGTTGCGGCTGACAGTGCCTTCAGGAATATTTTTTTCGTCTTTGCAAATTTCAAAAGAAATTTTATCGCCGTCAACAATCGGCTTGACAGAAATTTTTTGTTTAGTGGAAAGTTGGAAAGAATGAACAAGCGGGGTATGATGTTGGCAAGCGGGATTGGAACAGGCAACGGTACGCGCCCAAAGCCACGCAATAACAGTTTGCCCGTCGATTTTAGGATAAAGATTTTTCAGCTTGTCGAAGGCGCGCGCCTTCAAAATTTTTCCGTAGTAAAGAATATCGTTGGCGAGCCCTTCCGCGCCGTGATAACCGCCGACAAGTTTTTTTTCAGCTTCGGGATTGACAGGCGGTTTATTTTTAAACTTGGCGGGAATTTCAATCATAGCCTTGTTAATCATAACTGCGACGGGATTTAAATCAGCGGCGTAAGCTTTCAAGCCGAGCCTTTGCGCCTCAAGCGGTATGGTTCCGCCGCCGCCGAAGATGTCAAGTACAGCAGGTAAATCTTCACCGACAGATTTTTTAATTTCTGCCAATGCTTCAGCAAAAATATTTTCGTTGTTGGAATTTTCCCACTGCACAATTTTTTCTATAATTGCAAATAAGCGTTTGCGTTCTTTGTCTTGGTCTTCGGGGGTAGGAAATTTTTCGGGGTGTTCGGAAGGGTCATCAACTATCGAGCCGAAAAGTACCGCGCGCGCAGTTGCCAAAGGACGCCGCGCCCACCACAAATGCAGCGTTGACGGGTGCCCGTGCCGTATCGATTTTTCTTTTGCAGAGGCTTTGTTAATTGCGTCGAGCGGCATTGACTCTTCAATTAATTTTTTCTTCCATTGCGTCAACTTGAATCACTCCCAAAAAAATTGTTTCAAAAAATTTTCGCTACATAAAAAAAAATCCCTGCATAAAAAAAAATCCCTGCATTCGCGCAGGTTTAATTAATCTTGCAATGTAAAATTTTTTTCCAATATAATTTCCGAAATTCGGCGCAGAGTAGAAATTTGGTAATTGGAACTTTCAGAAGCAAGGTCGGGCTGCCAAGAAAAAGTTTTTTTAAGATAAACAACATTAACGCTGTTGCCGTCAACTTTGACAACGGCAAGAATAAAATTTTCGGGCGCGTTCAAGGCAGTAACAATTTCATTTGTTGTAACGGTAACAGTATCGGCGTCGGCGGTTCTGCCCTTGACTTCGATAAAGCGCACAAAATTTTTGTCGGGTGCAACAGATTCAATATCGTAGCCGCATTTTTTTGCGCTGCAGTCAACGGGGAAATTGCCGAGCGATTTTTCAATTTTCATTACGGCTTGCATAGCAATTTTTTCGATTTTGGAGCGGGCGTCAACGTTGAATGAAAAAGTATTTTCGCCGGTATAACCGCGCGGCACAATCAGCGCGTCGCCGACAATTACAGGAGCCGCCGCAAAAATTTCTCTTTCCAATTTAATTTCGTTAAGGCGTTGCCTTAATCTGTTTTCCAATTCGTCAGCGCGTTGGGTAAATTTTTCGGATTTGATTTTATCTTTGTCTTTAAATTTGTGCGCTTCTCTGTCGCAATAAGTAATTTCGGTAAGGAGGCGACTTTTAACCGCCGTTTCGAGTTTGTCGAGGTAAGCTTTTTTATCTGCGAAAATTTCTTTTAAGTGCGCGGGGATAATATTTTTAACGGCGAAACTGACGGCGATACTTTCAACGTCTTTAAGCCAAAGTGAATTTTGAACAGCCGCCAAAATTTTTTTAAGTTCATTTTCAGCGGGCGGGCGGTAATCGAAATAAGGCGCGTGATTCAATAAAACAGCGTTGCCGTCGTCGAAAATTTCTACGAATTGAAGACGCTTGGAAATAAATTCGTTGCGCCCGTCTTGAATTGCGGTTTCAATGAAAAAAAGCAGGCGTAAATTTTGCGCTTGTGCGTTATCGTCAATAAAAATTGTACCTTGCCGTAAAGATTCGCCAAATTTTTTCAAAATTGCATTGGTAAGATTTTTTAAGAGCGGGTGATCCAAAGAAATCAGCGTTGCAGGCGGCAAGCCTTTGATATTGCATTTATCTTTTGAAAAACAAATTCTTTCGTAACTTTCGGGAAGAGTATCGGTGCGCAGATTAGGCGGAATGTTGGAAATTTCATAGCGTCCGTTTGGAATTTTATCTATTTGCCCGCCAAATTTTCTAAAAGCATTAATAAAAAAATCTTCGATAAAATAAGGTTGCAGTTTAAAAATTTCGTTGCGTTCCATATCCAAATTTATATCAGCAACTTTTGCCGCGTTTAAAATATCTTGAGTCAACGCGCGTTCGCGCAGAAGTTCGCGCAGTTTATCAGGGTTAAAACTTTTATCAATGACATTATCCATACGCCGAATAACGGCGGCGTCGTTACCGTATTTAACCGCCTCAATCAGCAAATCTTTCAAAGGTTTATTGTCGAAAGAAATTTTGCCGAGAATGTCAAAAACTTTGCCGCCGAGCGCGGCGCGTTCATTTTCTAATTTTTGTAAAAGGCGGTTGAAAACTTGCCCTTCGCGGGTTTCATTGGCAACCAAATTCCAAAGGTAACAAATTTTTTTCTGCCCGATTCTGTGAATGCGCCCGAAACGTTGTTCAAGGCGGTTGGGGTTCCAAGGCAAATCGTAATTAATCATAAGGTGCGCATTTTGCAAATTAATTCCTTCGCCGGCGGCGTCCGTCGCAACAAGAATTAAAATATTTTTATCCTGCTTGAATTGTTCTTCGATATTGCGGCGCGTTTTGAAATTTAAGCCGCCGTGAATTGCAACAACAATATTTGCGCGCCCGAAAAGTTGAGAAATTTTTTGTTGAAGATATTCGAGAGTGTCTTTGTGCTCGGTGAAAATAATTAATTTTTCGCGTTCATTGGAATTGTCGGAAAAAATTTTATCGTGCAGGAGTTGGGAAAGTTCAAGCCATTTTCTGTCTTCGCCGCTGTAAAAAACTTTATTTGCTTTTTCTGTAAGTTTTTCGAGAGTTTGAATTTCAATTTGAAGTTCGGCAACAGTACGCGCAGGCGTTACTTTTTCTGCTACAGCGTCTTCAAATTCGGCGTCAAAAAAATCTTCCGCGTCTTCAAAATCTTCCGCGTCAAAAATTTTTTCGTTTGGATGAAATTTTTTATCGTACAGAATTTTTTTCAAGCGTTCGGTTCTGCGTTGCAAAGATTTAAAAATTGCGCAGGGTGAAGAGGCAAGCCGCCTTTGCAAAATCGTCATTGCAAAACCGACGGAAGTTCTTTTATCGCCGGATAATTTTTCGGCGCGGTTAAAGCCGTCAACAACGTAAGCGGTAACACTTTCATACAAATCAATTTCCTGCAATGACAAAGAATAATTCACGGTGTAAGCGATTCTTTCGGGGAAAAGCGGCTTGCCTTTGAAAGTCAATAAATCTTCTTTGACAAGGCGGCGCAAAATATCGGAAACATCGAGCTTGCCGCTGATTCTGCTTACGCCTTCAAATCTGTCGGGGTCAATCAGCGACATAAATAAATAAAAATCTTTTTCTTTGCCGTTATGCGGCGTTGCCGTCAAAAGCAAAAAATGACGCGCAATTTTGCCAAGTACTTTTCCCAATTTGAAACGCTTGGTATATTTTATTTTTTTCCCTGAAAATGTTGCCGCCATTTTATGCGCTTCGTCGCAAATAATTAAATCCCATTCCTTAGCCTTCAATTTTTTTTGAAAATCCTCATGACGCGCCAAAGTGTCAATGCTTGCAATGCAAAAATTTATTTTGGCAAAAACATTTTCGCCCGCAGAAGTTATTCTTTCGCCGCTTAAAATTTCAAATTCCAGCTGAAATTTCTGCTGCAATTCGTCTTGCCACTGTTCGCTTAGAACTTTGGGACAAACTATCAAACATCGCTTAACATCACTGCGCAAAATTAATTCTTTGATAAGCAAGCCCGCCATTATAGTTTTGCCTGCGCCCGGATCGTCGGCAAGTACAAAGCGTAAAGGATTTTGCGGCAACATTCTTTCATAAACTGCCGAAATTTGATGCGGCAACGGCTCAATGAATGAAGAATACACCGCCATATACGGCTCAAAAAGATGCGCCGAATTTATCCTGTAAGCTTCCATTGTCAATTTAAAAATTTTACTGTCTGCAGTAAATTTCCACGTTGATAAAATTTCAACCAAATTTAAATCGCTCAATTCTTCGGCGTAAATTATGCGCGTTCCAAATTTTCCCTGTTCAGTTTTGTAGGTAATTTCTACAGCGTCATTGTTATAAAATTTTGTAGCTACAATTTCAACAATTTGATTGAAAACCAAGCCTTGAAATTTTTTGCCTGTTTCTAAATCTTTCAGTTCCAGATACAAAGCCTCCATTTTTAATTTTTATCAAGCTTAAAAAGAGGGCGCACATAACGTGCGCCCTTCAACAATCGGAAAATATTTTAACGGCGAAGTTTTTGTACTTCTTCCATTAAGTATTCGTTTAAAATTTTTATGTAAGTACCTTTCATACCGAGCGATTTAGATTCAATGACGCCGGCGGATTCAAATTTTCTTAAAGCATTGACGATAACGGAGCGGGTAATTCCTACCCTGTCAGCGATTTTTGAGGCAACCAAAAGCCCTTCGTTGCCGTCGAGTTCGCCCAAAATATTTATAGCGGCTTCAGTTTCGGAATAGCTTAGCGTTGCAAGGGCAATTTGAACATTGGCTTTTTTGCGCGCCTCAATTTCGATTTTGCCTGTATGATCGCGTAGCATTTCCATTCCTACAACGGTTGCGCCGTATTCCGCCAATAATAAATCGTCGTCAGTAAAATCATCGTCATAGCGGGCAATAATCAAAGTGCCGATTCTTCGCCCTACGCCGTAAATTGGTACGACTGTAGTATTTTTGCCGTCGAAGTTGCAACGCTTTTTTTCTTCATAGGCGCACATTCCACTTTTAGTGCGCATATTAGCTTGCGTTTCTTCGAGGTGGTTAAGCCAGCGCACGTATTGTTTTGGAAATTTTCCCTTGCGAATAACCTTGTCAATCATGAGTTCGCATTCAAAATTGTCCGTGAACGCGTAGCCGCAAATATCGCCCTTTTTGTCCATAATGTAAACATTCGCATCAAGAATATTGCTGAGTACTTTTGAAATACCGTCGTACTCAACATTTTCCGAGCGTTGCAGCAACTTGTTAATTTTTCGTGTTTTCTCTAACAATGTCGCCATTCAAAAACTTCCTTTCCAAAAAATTTTTCGTGTTTTGGTAGTGCGCCTATAGTATCATAAATTTTTACAAAGTGAAAGTATTTTCTGAATTTTTTAGTTAAAATTTTTTTGCAAAAAAAAGCCCCGCATTTCTGCAGGGCTGAAGCCGTCATTTTGGCGGCTTTTTATTTTTGTTTAAAAATTACTTTTTGTCGCTGAAAGTAAGCAAGTCTTGTGCTTTGGACAGTTCGTCCTTGCTGTCTGTTTCAATTTGCGTTACCGAATATTTCGCCTCTGTAATATCATCCAAGCTTGAATCGTCTGTCATAAAGTTGTTGTCGTACAGCAAGTCGAGCGTACGAGAGTTGCTTGTAGCTTCGCCGTAAACTTGCGTTGTTGTTCTGCCGCTTGAATCAATTACAGTAATTGCGGAGCCTTTAGCTTTTTCAACAGTAACTCTGCCTGTGCCAATTTCAAAGATAACATTTTCGCCGCTGTAGGAAATGTTGGAAATTGCGGCGTTGTTAATCAGTTTAATCTTGTCTTCGCCTGCGGTGTAGTCAGTGATTGTATCGTTGCCTTCATTTTCGCCGAATACGAATATATCTTTGCCTGCGTCGCCTTTCAAAATATCGTCGCCTGCGCCGCCGTAAAGCGAATCGTTACCTGCGCCGCCATTGAGCGTATCTGCACCCGCGCCGCCGTTCATCGTGTCAGCTTTCTTGCCGCCGTAAATTACGTTGGCTTTGTCATTGCCTGCAATATTCATTGCGCCGTTAGCAACCGATCCGTCGACAGTTATAATATCGCTTGCCGCCTCGTACGCGCCCTTGAACGCGCTGTACATTGAAACAGATTTACCGTCGGCTGTAGAAATTTGGTTCTTATAGAACTTGTACGCCGCGCCGTTGATTGTAATTTCTTGACCAACCAAGCTTGTGCCGTCTTTATCTGTAATCTTCAACGTTTGCTTGTTAATTGTCAAAATAAGCGTGTCGCTTGCAGTGCCGCTGAATGTTGCATTTGTTATTGATTCGACACTTAAGCTGCCGCCAAGCGAAATCTTGTCTACTCCAACTTCAAAGTCTTTAACAACGTCTTTTCCTGCGCTGTAAATGAAAGTATCAGAACCTGCATTGCCCGTCAAAGTGTCGTTGCCTGCGCCGCCCCAAAGTGTATCGTTGCCGCTGCCGCCGTAAATCTTGTTGGCTTTGCTGTTGCCTGTCAAGGATACATTTCCTGTTACTGCCGAGCCGTCCAACGTTATCAACGAACTGTAGCTTGAGCCGTCAAATGCTGTTTCTGTATAATCTGCGCCGAGTGTTACGGCGGTTTTCTTCTTGTTGAAAATTTGATTGTCGCCGTAAATCTGCGCGATAACTTCATCGCCGCTCTTAATTGAAACGGTCTTGCCGTTGGCGTTATTGAGCGTCAAGGTGTTATCGCTGTCGAATGTCAAAATAACGTTGCCGTCTTTGTCAACAGAAGAATCTGCAACAACGTTTGCGCCGCTGATACTGATAATATCGTTGCCCGTGCCGTAATCCGTGATAACGTCATGACCGCCGCTGTAAATGAAGACATCGTTGCCCTTATCGCCCGTCAAGGTGTCATTGCCCGCGCCGCCGTTCAAGGTATCGTCGCCCTTGCCGCCGTCGAGAGAATCTGCACCGCTGCTGCCGGTTATTGAATCCGCGCCCTTGCCGCCGTAAATTGTGCTTCCTGCTACGCTTGCTGCTATATTTAAGGCCGCTGATACGTTCGAGGCGTCTACAAATTTTGTTGAAGTTGTTATATCGCCTGGTACAATCGCAGTTGCATTCTTGTTCAGCGTTAATTCAGATTTCTTGTAAATCTTGTCGCCGACTGCTACTTCAACGCCGGCTACATCTTTGAAAGTAAGTTTGCCGCTGTTGAGTTTAACAATTAAATCTGTGCCGTCAAAGCTTGCCTCTCTTACTGTCTTGCCGTCGGCGAGCGTTACAGTATCGCTTGCCGTGTAGCCAATGATAACATCGTTGCCGCCGCTGTAGTAGACAGAATCCGCGCCTGCTCCGAGCGAAACTGAATCGTTGCCGACGCCCGCCGAAATTGTATCGCCGCTTGCGCCTGCAACAATATAATCGTTACCTTTGCCGCCGTCAAGCACTGACGCGCCGCCCGCGTTAATCAAGCTGTCATTTGAAGTCGAGCCTGTCAACGTTACGCCGCTTGCAGAAATACTTGAAATGAGCGCACCTTTGCCGCCGAGTTCGTAATTGTAGCCCGTGCCTGTTGAAATAGTTGCGCCCGCCGTGTCAATTATCGTCTTTGCTATTGTTACGCTACTTGTATTGCTGTCAAGGCTAATTCCTGCGATTGAGTTATTGCTTGCAGAAATGTTTTTCAAGCCGCTTATTACTATTGTTGACGTGCTGTCAGCTTGCTGCGTGTACACGATTGATTTTCCGTCGTCTGATACATCGTGACCTGCAACCGTGCCTGTTCCCGCGTAGAATGTCGCTATTGAAGCCTCAGCAAGCCAATAAGCCGTCCTTGTATCCGAGCCGCTGACATCTGCGCCTACTGTCAATTTGTAACCTGCGTCCGTATTAAGCGTTACATTTGTTTTGCCGAGTGCCGCCGCCGATATTGTGAACACGTTATCGCCAAATTTAATTGCGCTCAAGTCAGCTGCTCCAAGCCCTGTGATTGTCGCTTCACTGCTTGCATTATCTATATAATTTATCGTGTCAGAAGTGGAACCGGCCGTTCTCTCGACAACGTCGTAACCTGCTATTGTATGCGCTGATTTATATGCAACTTCAGTTGCTGTAAGCGTTGTGTAGCTTTCGGGCGCGTAAACTACTTTTGAATCGTCATCGAGTGCCGCGTGGTAAATCGAGCTTGTCAATGTTATCGGCGCTTTTTGTCCTTGAAGAACCTTGTCGTCAAATGTTACAAATGTGCCGTTAATATATTCGCCCTCGTTGAGCGTTGCAACTTGTGAAGTTAAACTTGCCAAGCCTGAAATTACGATTGTTGCACTGTTAACACCCGCTGATCTGCCGTAGGTTGCAGTGCCGTCATCTCTTTCGTACCATTCGATGTCATGACCAAGTAAATCGCCAACTGAAGTTAAGCTGGTGCCGTTTCTGACTGCCACGTTGTACAAATTTGCCCAGCCCATTGAGTCGCTAATGCTGTTTGCAGTAATTGTAATATCTCCGAGCATAAGTGCGCCGGTTTCATTATTGACGCTTACATTATCACTTGAAACAGTATTAGCCAGCGAAATTATATCGGTAGTATCTAAGCCGCTGATTGAAACTGAAATGCCGCTTGCAAGTGCGAATGTATCTTTGTCCTTGTCGTCTGAAACAATTGAAACGCCGCTTATATTGATATTGAAAATATCTGCGTCCGCGCCGCCGTTGACAGTAATATTGGAGCCGTCGCCGATAGTAAATGTATCTACGCCGTCGCCGCCGCTGACTGAAATATTTTTGCCGCCGCCGATAGTAAATACATCGTTGTCTGCGCCGCCGCTGACTGAAATATTTTCGCCGCCGCCGATAGTAAATACATCATTGCCTGCGTCGCCGTTAACTGAAATATTTTTGCCGCCGCCGATAGTGAATGTGTCTGCTTCTGCGCCGCCGTTAACTGTAATATTTTCGCCGCCGCCGATAGTAAATGTATCTACGCCTTCACCGCCGCTGACTGTAATATTTTTGCCGCCGCCGATAGTAAATACATCGTTGCCTGCGTCTCCGAATACGCTGATATTTGAGCCGCCACCGATAGTGAATGTGTCTGCTTCTGCGCCGCTGTTAACTGTAATATTTTCGCCGCCGCTGATAGTAAATGTATCTATGCCTGAGCCGCCGCTGACTGAAATATTTTTGCCGTTGGTAATGTTGAAAATATTTGCGCCTGCGCTGTCAATGACAGTAATATCTGTGCCGGCTGTAATGTTGAATGTATCTACGCCTTCGCCGCCATTAGCAAGAATAGTTGAGCCGCCGTTGATATTGAAAATATTTGCGCCTGCGTCGCCGTTAACTGTAATATTTTCGCCGCCGCCGATAATAAATGTATCTGCGTCGTCGCCGCCGCTTGCTTGAATTGTGCCTGCGTTTTCGCCGCCGATGTTAATTGTATCTGCGCCGCCCGCGCCAAACAAGCTGATATGTGTAAGACCTTCGCCGACTGTAAGCGAATCTGCGCCGTTGCCGCCAAGAATCGTTATGCTGCTGCTGCCTGCTGCAACATTCGCCATCTTTGTTGCCGCGCTGAAGTCGAACGTATAATTTACAGTATCTGCTGCACCGAATACTGAAATTTGTCCGCCGGCAGTATTAAACGCCGCCGCGCCCAATGACGCTACGTTAGTTTGTGAATTGAAATCAAAGTTACCAATTGAAACATTGCTTGCCAAGCCCGCTCCTGAAATTGTTACAAGCGTTGCGCGTTGGTCTATTGCTTTGATTGTGCTTACACCGCCTGTTGCTGCAGCGGCAGTGATTGAATATGCAAAGTTGCCTTTATCCTTGTAAATAACTTCTTGGGCGGCAAGCGTTGCCCATTCTGCATCTTGTGCGCGTAAACTTGCATCACCAGTGCCTATTGTAACTTTGCCCGTGCCGCTTTCTGTAAAGAGAATATCATTTGCGCCGAGCCAAGCAGCATTTACTGTTAATGTATCGCCGCTCATTGCGCCGGTTAAAGTTTGTGCAAATGTATCTGAATCAACGCTGGAGTTCCAGCCGCCGCTGATTGAAATTAAGTTGTGGTCAGTGCCGTAATCTCTGCCCCAAGTGAATGTGCCTGCTGAAACTGTATTCCATTCTTTCGGGTCAATCAAATCGCCCAAAATCGAAGATTTTCCTTCGCCTTGTACTACAACGTTATAAAGCGGATGGTAAGCACTGATACTGTTAAAGCCATTGACGCCAAGTGAAACATTGTTTGTACCGTTGCCAATTATGAGATTGTTACCACTTACCGCCGCTTTAGAAATATCGCCAACAATCGAAATTGTTTCGCCGTCTGTCAAACCTTGAATTGACGCAGCTGCTTTATTTGCGAAAATAAACAAATCGTTGTCGTCGCCGCCGTTGACAGTAATACTGCCGCTTGTTGACGCAATGTTAATTGTATCTGCGCCCGCGCCGCCGAATACGCTGATATTGCTTAAGCCACTGCCGACATAAAGTGAATCTGCGTCGCTGCCGCCAAGAATCGTTATGCTGCCGCTGCCTGCCGCAACATTTGCCGCCGCCGCTTGAAAGTCAAATGTATAACCGGCACCATAAACTGACATTGCAGAAGTTGTTGCAGCAAATGCCCCCGCGCCGATTGAAACTAAGTTGTTTGCAACATTTGCAAAGTAAGGAGCAAGCGAAGCGTCAGTTAATTCTTTCAAGCCCGAAACTGTTACAACTGCTTCGCGTCCGTCTGTTACTGAAAGTATGGTTGATACGTTGCCGCTGCCTGCCTTCAAGGTGAAATCAGTTGAACCTTCGGTTTTCCAACTTGCTGAATTGCCGCTTAAAGTTACCCAACTTGCCGCCGCTGTTTCTGATTCTGCTGAAAGTGTTACAGAATAATCGTTATTGACTTTAATTGAAACTTCGCCGAAACCGTTGCCAATCCAATTTGTGTTGAATGTGAAAACTGAACCGCTTACAGCGCTGGCGTTGTTCAAAGTTGTAGCGTTTACAGTGTTAGCCAAGAGCCCGCCGCTGATTGTAATTGCGTCTTTATCGCTGCCGTATTGTCTGCCGTAAGTAAAGCCGCCTGTAATGGTATCCCATTTTTTCGCGTCAATTAAATCTCCCAAATTGGTTTCAGTGCCGCCGTTGGAAACTGCAACATTGTAAATGCTTGAAAGACTTTCAACGCCGCTAATATCGAGCGTAACAGTTTTATTATCAGCCGCAGTAAATTTAATTGTGTCGCTGTCAACAATTTCGCCTGTAACTGCCGCTCTGAAAGAAAGACTGTCGCCAACATTTAAGCCGCTGATACCTGCGCTGATACTGTTTGTAACATCAAAAACGAATGTATCAGAATCTGCACTGCCTGAAATAATTGAAATGCCCGTAACATTTGCAATGTTAAATAAATCAGAATCCTGTGCAGCTGTGTCGCCGTTGCCGTAAACATTGAACGCGCCGCTTGTAACTGTAATATTGGAAAGGTTAATTGTATCTGCGCCTTCGCCTGTGTTGACAGTGAAATTGGCACTGCCGCCATTAACAGATACATTGCTAATGGAAATAATATCGTCGCCTAATCCTGCGCTGACTGTAACAGCTCCGCCGCTGACAGTTGCATTTTGTATAGAAATTGTATCTGCGCCTTCGCCGCCGTCAACATCGAAAGTGCCGCCGCTTACTGTAATACTTTCAAGCGAAATAGAATCATTACCGCCCTTGCCGTTAATTCGAGTGTTTTCGGTAATATTTAAATCTTTTACGGCGATAGTATCTGCGCCTGCACTGCCTGAAATTGTAGTGCCCGTGCTTGTAAGTAAAATGCTTGCGTCAGTTTCAAAGTTGAAAGTATAACCTGCGCCGCTAACTGTAATTTGTTTGCTTGAATCAATATCGCTGCTGTCAAGTGTAACTGTTTTATTATCGCCAATAGCTCCCAAGCTCCAGTCGTCTTTCAAGCCGTCCAACAAAATTGCATTGGTGCGCG
>CAJOCQ010000011.1 GCA_905233135.1 uncultured Selenomonadaceae bacterium
CGTTTCAAGGCGTTACCCTTTCATTCCACCCTTCGGGTAATTAGTTCGCCTATCTCTAGGCGCAGTAACTTTTCATTACTGAACAAGTCGCACCTTCATAGTGCTTGCCGTTTTACTTACGCAGAAAGATGATTATATGGGCAAAATTTGCACGGTTATAATAGTTTGGGCGGTAGTATATTTTGAGACGCCGATAATCGGAATACCTTGGGACATTGTTTCTTTTTTATTTGAAATTGTAAGCGGAATATTCCAATTTATAATTTCATAAAAATTTTTCTAAAAACTAAAAAAGCCCTGCACAACTTGCAGGGCGTTAATTTTCTAATGTGGAGCCGGCTAAGGGACTCGAACCTTCGACCTACGCATTACGAATGCGTTGCTCTACCAACTGAGCTAAGCCGGCGTTTAAAAACTTTGCAAAGTTTATCATTGCAATTAAAAATTGTCAAGTTAAAAAATTTCCGCTAAATTATTTCTGCAACGTTGACGATAATTAATTTGGGTGGTAAAATACGCAAGCGATGAACTTTAGATTCAGTCGGAGGGAGGGAAGAAATCGTGGCTAATGAAGTTAAAGTTGGAAAAAATGAATCCATAGACAGCGCTCTCCGTCGTTTTAAACGTACTTGCCAAAGAGCAGGAACGCTCGCTGAAGTTCGTAAACGTGAACATTACGAAAAACCCAGTGTCCGCCGGAAGAAAAAATCTGAAGCGGCACGTAAGCGCAAATTTCGTTAATTAGAACAGAGAACCAAAGGGGCAGGGATTTTTCCCGCTATACCTATACCTAAAAAGCCGCTGTCATTTAATTTGACGGCGGTTTTTTACATTGCAAAAAATGAAGGGAGAATCATATAGCAATATGCCTGAAAATCAATCCTCCTCGGCGGCGAATCGTACGGGCGTTATTTCAATAATAAAAATCCTGCAACATTTCGGCGTTAAGGAATTGGAAAAAATTTATAATGAAAATCCCGAAACTGACGATAACTTGGATTGGGAAAAACTTCAAAAACTGGCAAAAAAATATAACATTCGCAGTACGTTAATCCGCCCAACCGCCGAAGAACTGCGCGAAATTGAATACCCCGCCGTTGCAAAAATGAATGACGGCGCGTATATCGCTATTGGCAGTTCCAACGATGAAGTTTTATTGGTAATTGACCCGCGCCAAAATAAACCTGTCGCAATGCCGATGAAAGATTTTTTGGAAAGTTGGTCAAACGAACTTTTAATTTTTTCGGCGGCGTTCAGTTGGACGTACTTTAAAAAGCGTTTCAATGTTGACTGGTTTTTGAAGGTTATTAAACGCTATAAAAAACCTTTGAGCGAAGTTTTGATAGCGTCATTTTTCTTGCAGTTAATGGGGATAATGTTCCCGCTGATTACGCAGGTTATTATTGATAAAGTCATTGGTAACGCCGGCTATTCAACTTTGACGGTTATCGGTGCTGCAATGATTTTATTTTTCTTTATGCAGTCGCTTTTAACTTTAATAAAGCAGTACATAATGAACCATACGACGAATAAACTTGACGCAATTTTGGGTACAAGATTATTTCGCCATTTAATAGCTCTTCCCCTGCCTTATTACGAAAGGCGGCGCGTCGGTGATACATTAATGAGAGTCGGCGCATTGGGGCAAATCAGAGAATTTTTGACGGGTACGGGCTTGCTTACAGTGCTTGACGTATTTTTTTCTGTAGTGTTTATCGGCTTTATGTTCTGGTATTCGGTGCCGCTTACATTAATTGCACTTTGTACAATTCCCGTTTACCTTATACAAAATATTTGGGCAGTGCCGATTATCAAGAAAAAAATTGAGGCTGTTTGGCGTACAGGCGCAATGAACAATGCTTTTATGGTTGAAGCAATTACCAATATTGAAACAATAAAAGCATTGGCCGTTGAGCCGCAATTCGTCAATCGTTGGGAAAATCTTTTGGCGCGTTATGTTCGCACAACTTTTGAAAATGTCAAATTCAACTTGTTTATCAACGGCTTCAGCGGAATGGTACAAGTTATAATTTCAATGGCAATTCTTTGGTATGGCGGGCATATGGTTATGGACGGCTTATTTACATTGGGGCAATTAATTGCATTCCAAATGATTTCAAGACAGGCAATAGCTCCAATGACTAAACTTTTGACAATGTGGCCGCAAGTACAACAAGTAGGACTCGCGCTTGAACGTATAGGCGATATTTTAAATACACCAATGGAACCAATCGTACGCGATATGGGCAAACGCGGCGCGGACAGAATCGACGGCGCAATAGAAATTGAAAACCTTAATTTCAGGTACCGCGTTGACTTGCCTTTAGTTTTGGAAGGAATTAATTTAAGCATTGCGCCCGGCGAAAAGTTGGGGATTGTAGGACGCAGCGGCTCGGGTAAATCTACTTTAACTAACCTTGTACAAAATTTATACATTCCCGAATCCGGTACAATTACAATAGGCGGCGTCAACACGCGCGAAGCAAATTTAGGGTGGCTGCGCGACCAAATAGGCGTTGTTATGCAGGAAAATTATTTGTTCAATGCAAGCGTACGCGATAACATTGCAGTAAGCCGCCCGACTGCCACAATGGACGAAATTATAAGAGCGGCGCGGCTTGCAGGTGCGCACGATTTTATTTTGGAATTGAAGGAAGGCTACGATACAAAAGTTGGCGAACGCGGCGACAGTTTAAGCGGCGGGCAAAGACAGCGCGTAGCTATTGCAAGGGCTCTTTTAGCTAATCCGCCAATTTTAATTTTTGACGAGGCAACCTCCGCTCTTGACTATGAATCCGAAAGAATTATTTTCAACAATATGAGCGCAATCGGCGCAAATCGTACAATGTTAATCATTGCACACAGATTAAGCGCGGTTCGCCGTTGCGATAAAATTATTGTTATCGATAAAGGGCATATCGTGGAACAGGGCACGCACGAAGAATTATTGGCACTCGGCGGGCTTTATAAATATCTCCACGATCAGCAGGCTACTAGAGGCTAGGTGTTAGGTATCAGGTATCAGGTTTCAGTAAAATTCCCTGACGCCTAACGCCTGACACCTGACACCTAAAAATCGACCGAAGGGAGATTTTAATTTGAAATTTTGGAACTGGCTGATACACGGCGAGGAAAAAGAAAAAGAAACAGAATTTTTGCCGGCGATTCTGGAAGTAACAGAAACGCCGCCTTCGCCAACAGGGCGAATAGTTATGTGGTCAATATTAATTTTGATTGTAGTTGCGTTGGCGTGGTCAATTTTAGGGCACATTAACGAAGTTGCAGTTGCACCCGGCAAAGTTATCCCTTCAGGGCAAGCAAAAACTGTCCAAGTTAAAAACAAAGGGATTATCAAAGAAATTCGCGTCGAAGAAGGCGACCAAGTACAAGAAGGCGATATTTTGGTTTTGCTTGACCCTACAACCACAAGCGCGGATTATGACAGCTTGAAAAAACGCGCCGCCTATTACAAATTGGATATTCAACGCCTTACTGCCGAATTGACAGGGCAACCCTTCACGCCCGAAGAAGACCCCGATTTGGAAGCGCACGATTTAGCGGCTGAATTGGCACTTTATCAAAGCCGCACGAATGATTATCAAACGCAGCGTCAATCCCGTCAAAGTGTCATTGAACAAAGAAAAGCGCAGCTTGAGGCAACCCGCGCCACTTATGAAAGATACGCTAAAGGGCTTGCTATCGCGCAGGAAAAAGAACGCCGCCTTCAAGGATTAATGGCTGAAAATGCAATTTCTGAATTCCAACTTTTGGAGCAACAAAATCAAACTATCGAATACGCGCAAAGTGCGCAGGCACAACTTGATTCAATTAACAGCATTCAAGCAGAAATTGTCGAGGCTGAACAAAATTTGGCGAACGTTGACGCCTCCTACCGAAAAGATATTATGACTGCGCTTGTTGAAGCGAAGAAAGAATATTACGCCGTTACAGAATCAATCAAAAAGGCGGATGAAGATTCAAGAATGGCTACAATAGTTGCGCCCGCCTCCGGCAGAGTTTACAACTTGGCTGTCCATACAGTTGGCGGAATTGTTACGGACGCGCAACCTTTAATGCAAATTGTACCTGAAGACGTTTCGCTGGAATTTGAAGTTTACGCCGAAAATAAAGACATAGGCTTTATAAAAGTCGGGCAAACTGCCGAAGTTAAAGTTGAAACTTTTAACTTCCAAAAATTCGGTATGGTAGATGCAACGGTTGTTGAAGTAAGCGCGGACGCCGTAAACGAGCCGAGCGACCTTGAAAAAAATAAAAGATTTAAACTGATTATGGATCCCGTCGGCAAACCTGTTATGGACGTTATGGGCGAAGAAGTCCCGCTTGCCGTCGGTATGAATGTCAGCGCGGAAATTAAAATCAAAGAAAAACGCATTATTGACTTCTTCCTGGATCCTTTCCGCCGCTATACTTCCGAAGCTTTGAGGGAGCGTTGATTTAGGGGATAAAGGCTGTTTGTAAATAAAAAAATTTTGCAAAAATGGGGTGCGCAGGACGCGCGCCCCCTGTCACGCCCGAAGCGCAGGATGCGCTTCCAGCGTGACGAGCTTTTCTTTGGTTCTTTCTTTTGGCGGCACAAAAGAAAGAACATTTATAAAAATTTTATTCTAAAAAGATTTTACTTACAGACTTTAGGAAAAATTTCTTAACCCTTAACCCCTAACAAAGGAGCTTTGATAAATGGCTGATAATAAAGACGAAAAAAATTTAGTACCAAGTCCCGGACAAAACGTAGGCAAAAATGACGGCGGCGACAACAACGCGGGAAAAGGCGAAGGCGGCAAACAAGCACTGGCCAAAATTGACGTTGCAAAAGTTCCTGCAAGTCAAGCAAAACAAGGCTTAAGCACTGACGTTAAACCGCAGGATGGCGGGCGCGTCAACGGTATCGATACAGGTTTGGCTTGCCTTATTGCCATTGCGAAATATTACAATATCCCCGCCGATTACCGCCAACTTGAACGCGCTTACGTTTTATCTGAAGGCAGTATCGATTTTACAACGATTGTAAGAGCTGCGCGAGATTTAAAATTGAAGGCGCGCAGTTACGAAGGCTTGACTGAAGCAGATTTGGAGCGGCTCGTTTATCCCGCAATGATTCAAATGAAGTCAGGCAGAAAAATTGTTATTACAACAATTCGTGACGGCGATATTTATATTTTGGATCCGATTTTTTCTCAACAACCCGTTAAAGCTGAAAGGTACAAACTTTTAATGGATTGGTCGGGCGATGTAATTTTATTCACGCGCCGTTATGAACTTGAGGAAAAAAAGAAAAAATTTGGCTTCAAATGGTTTATCCCCGTCGTTTCAAAGTATATGCCGTTTTTGCGCAGCGTACTTTTTATGTCGCTGATTCTGCAACTGATAGGATTGGCGTCGCCGTTCTTCGTGCAAAATATTATTGATAAAGTTTTGGTACACCGTTCTTCGGACGCGCTTGATATTTTAGTTTTGGGTATGATTGTCTGTACTCTTTTCCAACAATGGATACTTGCTCTGCGCGCGTACCTGTTTACTAATATTTGTTCAAAAATGGACGTTGCGTTAAGTTCAAGACTTTTTAAAAATATCACGGCGTTACCTTTAAGTTACTTCCAAAAGTGGCAAACGGGCGATGTTGTATCACGTTTGGGCGAATTGCAAACTCTGCGCAATTTTATAACCGGTTCAAGCTTGACAATTATTTTGGATATGGTTTTTGCAGTTGTTTATTTCTGCGTAATGTTTTTGTACAGCAGCTTATTAAGCATTATCGTTTTGGTAATGATACCGCTTTTTGTAATTTTGAATTTGGTTGTTGCACCAATTTTCAAACGTATGATTAACGAAAGATTTTTAATTGGCGCGGAAAATCGTTCATTCTTGATTGAAACTATAACGGGTATTAACACCGTTAAAGCAACGAGCGTTGAAAATCATTTTATCCGCCGCTATGAGGAAATGTTGGCGCGCTTGGTAAAATCTTCATTCAACGTTGTAAACCTTGCGAACGTTGCAAACGCAATAGGTACTTTCCTTTTCAGTATGTTCAACTTGACGATTCTTTGGGTCGGTTCATATAACGTTATGGAAAGCGAAATTTCAGTTGGCGAATTAATTGCGTTTCAAATGATAGCAGGGCAATTAATAGCTCCTGTTATGCGTTTAATTAATCAGTGGCAGTACTTCCAACAAATCCGCGTTTCAATGGAACGTTTGGGCGATGTTATGAATGAAGACACCGAGCCCGCGTTTAATCCTTCGCGTACAACTTTACCGAGTTTGCGCGGCGAAATTGCGCTGGAAAAATTGGCGTTCAGCTACACGGCTGAAGGCGGCAAAGTTTTAGATAATATTAATGTAAGAATCCCTGCAGGTATGAAAGTCGGAATTGTAGGGCGTTCGGGTTCGGGCAAATCTACTTTGACAAAATTAATTCAAAGATTATTCTTGCCTGAAACAGGAAGAATTTTAATTGACGGCGTAGATATAGCGCAGGTTGAGCCGGCGTGGCTTCGTCGTCAAATCGGCGTTGTTTTGCAGGACAGCAAATTATTCAGCGGCACTATCGAAGAAAATATTAAAATTGCTTGCCCTAATGCAAGTCATGAAGACGTTGTTAAAGCGGCGAAAATGGCGGGTGCGCAGGAATTTATTGACAACTTTCAAAACGGATATGAAACTTTCGTCGGCGAACGCGGCAGTTTGTTAAGCGGCGGCCAACGCCAAAGAATTGCTATTGCACGCGCGTTAATTTCAGACCCGCGCATTTTGATTTTCGACGAGGCAACCTCCGCTTTGGATTACGAATCAGAAAATATTATCATGCAAAACATTGAGCCGATTTCCGAAGGGCGTACAATGATAATGATTGCGCACCGCCTTTCAACCGTTCGCAACTGCGACGCAATTATTGTTATCGAAAAAGGCAGAATTGTTGAAGCGGGTTCCCATGACGAACTTTTGAAACGTAACGGTATGTACGCAAAACTTTACAATTCGCAAATGGGCTGATTTTTTTAGGGTTCCAGGTTTCCAAAGATTAGGGATTAGTGAAAACCCCTCTTCCCTTTCCACTGGAACATTGGAACCCTTTTCAAAGAATGTACATTTATAATAAATCTAAATTGAATTTGTAAGTAATTTAATTGAGTATAAAAATTTCAAAGGAGAGGTTTTAATTGAACATATTTTTTTTGCACCCGAGTTTTCCTGCGCAGTATTTGAACTTGGCACCGTACATGGCACGCAATCCCGAAAACACGGTTTATTTTTGCTCCAAAGAAAATTCAATTAATTCGCAGTTGAGAGGCGTAACTTTGGCACTTTACGGCAAACCTACCGAAGCCGAAGAAAATTATATCAAGAACGGCGGACCTTTGCGCCCCGCCGCTGAAGCGGTTATCGAAGGACAGGCGGTAGTCCGCGCGTTGCAGTGGCTTGCACGTGAAAGAAACGTCAAACCTGATGTTATCATTGCGCATACGGGCTGGGGTTCAACGCTTTACTGCAAGGATTTATATCCGAAAGTTCCAATTATCGGCTACTTTGAATGGTACTATTTGGCGGACGACAGCGACTGCTACTGGTGGCCTGATGAAATTCCGCAAATGGGCAACAGAATTTCAATTCGTACAAGAAACGCTCATCACTTAATGAATTTGGAACTTTGCGACGCGGGCGTTACGCCTACAAATTGGCAGTATTCGCAATTCCCAAAAGAATACAAGCCAAAATTAAATATTATTCATGAAGGAATTGATACGCAATTTTGTTCACCCGACCCGAGCGGGCACCGTCCCGGCTTAGTGCTTGAAGATATTAATTTGAATCTGCCCGAAGGCACAGAAATTATTACCTACGTTGCACGCGGCTTTGAAATGTATCGCGGCTTCCCTTACTTTATGGACGCAATGAGAATTGTTTTGCAACGCCGCCCGAAAACGCACGTTGTTATTGTCGGCAAAGACAGAATCTGTTATGGTGCGCAACTTAAAGATACAACCTATTTAAAGGAAGAAGAGAAAAAAGGCGGCTACCCTACAGACAGAGTGCATTTTGTAGGCTTGAGAAATCGCGGCGACTTCAGAAAAATTCTTCGCGCGTCAAGTTGCCATATTTATTTAACGCGCCCGTTTGTTTTGAGTTGGTCTTGCCTTGAGGCTATGAGTTTTGCTTGCCCGATGGTAGGCTCAAAAACTCCGCCCGTTCAAGAAGTTATGGAAGACGGTGTAAACGGTTTATTGGCGGAATTTCGTTCGCCGTATCATATCGCCTGCAAAGTTGAAGAACTTTTGGACGACCCCGAACGCGCCAAAAAGCTCGGCTTAGCTGCGCGTGAAACTATTCTTGAACGTTTTGAGTTAATGAAATGTATGCGTAAGCAAGAAGATTTAATGTACCGCGTTGTAAGGTAATTGCCATGAAGAAAATTTTTTCTTTAACGATTTTAATTTTGGTGCTTTTCGCTGCGAATGTTGAGGCGGCAAAAACTTCGCCCGCTGATGACGTGTACACTTTCTGCGACGCTATTTTTCACGGCAATGAAGTTTCTTTGCAAAAATTTGGCTTGACAAATGCAGATTATGAAAATTTGTTTATCAGCGAATTAACCAAGCTTTTTACAACGTATGAAGGTATAACTTTTTCCGAAAATCAAGTTGCTAAAGTTCGTGAATCAATAAAATCTCTTTTTAAGCGTTCGGAATTTTTAACAGAAACAGTTTCTCAAAAGAAAGACAAGGCAACCGTTAAAGTTACGGTTGGCAGTTTTGAAAAAATTACCGAAGAGCTTTTTTCTCAAAATTTGCCCGCCAATATTGACCAAATGTCCAAAGAGGAGCAAGTTGACGCCTTCGCAAATATGATTGCGCTTACTTTGACAAATTTGCAAATTGTCGGTACTGCGGATTTTACGATTGAATGTACGTACGAAAAAGAAATTAATATGTGGCTTGCTACGGACAATGAAAAATTCGGCGAAGTTTTAATGAATAAAATGTTTAATCTTGAATAAAAAATTTTTTGAGGAGGCAAAGTTATGACGTTTGAAAATTTTATCCCTCCGCGCGCAAAAAGTGTTCTGGAATTAACGGGCGAAGTTTCCGCAGATTTTGAAACTACCGAAGAAAAATTTTTGCAGATTCAGCCCGCTTGTAAATATACCGTTGAAAAATTTTTGCCTAAAACAAAAAAGAAATTCGACGCAATTTTATTTCAAAGTGCGCTGATTGGAAATATGGAAAACTTTGAACTTGTCAATTTGATTAAAACCGCCGCCAATTTTTTGACGCCGCAGGGCAGATTGATTTTCACGCTTGAAAATGTCGGCTTTGCAGAAAATCTTATGGCAATTTTGGAAGGCAAGCCGCTGAAATGCAAAGTTACATTGACAAAAGTTGAACTTGAAGGTGCAATAAAAAGTTCCGGCTTAAATGAATTTAACCTCTTGAATGCAGGTCGGCGCGTCCCCGTTGCACGCGGAATAGTTGAGGCGGCAAAAATTGACGTTGCAGTTTTCGCCTACATAATTTCGGCGACGCCTAAAGATTTGCCTGAAAAAACTTCAATTCAAATTTCAATCGGTGAAAGTTTAGTTTGCGGCGCAAAAAGAGTTTTTGACCCGCTGAATTTTATTGCAACCGAACCGAATCTTTCTGTTTTCTTCCACGACAGCAGACAAACTTACAGGATTTTTCACGAAGAACAATTCCCTACAAGAATTTTTATCAATCAGCGAATTTCTTTTCCAACGTTTACCGAAGGCAGAATTTTTTTTGAGAAATTGAGCCGCGCCAATTATTTGTACGTTGAGGAAATTGATGATAACCCAATTATTTGGCGCGAAAGTTACGAAAAGAACGGCTTTATAAATTTTATCGGCGTGCATGCAATTCAAACTTCGACAGAATATCTTGCTGAACGTCTGCGCAAATTCAATCCGCAGGTAAAAGTTTTTGCTAACCAATTACGCAAAATTTTGCCTCTGCGCAACTTCAAAGAAGAATCTGAAAAAAATGAACCTGTACAAATTTTCTTCGGCGCGGTTAATCGTGACAGGGATTTTTTGGATATTCTTCCAATTTTAAATAAATTCGCGCAGGATTACGGCGACAAAATTAATTTTAAAATTATTGCAAACAAAGAACTTTTTGAGGCGTTGGAAACCAAAAATAAAGTTTTGATAGGCGACCCGAAATTTTATAACGGGCAATTTGTGGCGTTGGATAAGTATGAACAAACTTTGCAGGAATCAGATATTGCGCTCTTGCCGCTTTTGGACAACGAATTTAACCGCTCGAAATCTGATTTAAAATTTATCGAATGCGCGGGCAACGGCGCGGCAGTTTTGGCGTCTTCAACTGTTTATCCGCAAACTGTCAAAGACGGCGAAAACGGCTTTATTTTCAAAGATCACGACGAATTTGCAGAAAAATTGAAAGTGCTGATTGACAACAAAGAAAAGCGTTATGAACTTGCAACGGCGGCTTATAATTATGTTTTGCATAATCGCCTTTTGAGCCAACATTATGAAGAGCGGCTTGATTGGTACAGGGAACTTTTGGCGAAACTGCCCGAACTCAACGCCGCCGCGCAGGCGCGTATTGATAAAGTTGCGCCGAAATTCAAAGACGAAAAACCGCCGCAAGTTGAAGGAAAAAAAGACCCCAACGCAGAAATAGTCATTCCTGATATGCGTTAAAATAAAAAAATTTACCTGTTGGAGGGAAGGTGGCGCGAATGTTAGGGATTCAACTTTTTTCGGCTTCGCTGGTTTTTTACGGCTTGTTTGCGTGCGTAGTTTTGGGAATTTCAATAATTGTGTACGTAACTACAAGAAGCCCGGCGAAAAATACTACTGTGCTTGATGATTTAGTTTTGGGCGAACGTCAAAAAAATATCAACGGCTACACCAGTAACATTGACAAGCGGAAATATTTGGGGGCTATTGCAGTTTGTGCAACGGATTTGCGCCCTGCCGGTACGGTTACTGTTGAGGGCGAACCGCTTGACGTTGTTACCGAAGGCAACTTCATTAAGCAGGGCAATATTGTTAAAATTATTAATGTTGACGGCTCCAGAATTTTAGTTCGTCAAATTTAGTGGGGTAGTGTGGTAGTTGGATAGTGTTATAGTAAAAACTACAACACTACCGCACTACAACACTATTACACTACACCGAAAGGAGATTTAAAAAATGGAACTGTTAATAAGTACAGGGCTAATTGTCTTTGCGGCAATAGTAGCCTTAGGAATTTTCTTACACTTCGTACCGATTGGACTTTGGATTTCGGCGTTGGCGGCAGATGTTCACGTTGGAATTTTTACATTGATAGGAATGAGAATGCGCCGCGTCCCGCCCGCAAAAATCGTTATGCCTTTAATTAAGGCAAACAAGGCGGGGCTTGATGTCAACGTTAATCAGCTTGAGGCGCACTACTTGGCAGGCGGCAACGTCGATAAAGTTGTTGACGCTTTAATAGCAAGTCAACGCGCACAGATTGTTTTACCTTTTGAACGTTCGGCGGCTATTGACCTTGCAGGGCGTGACGTTTTGGAAGCGGTACAAATGAGCGTTAATCCGAAAGTTATTGAAACGCCCGTTGTATCTGCCGTTGCCAAAAACGGTATCGAATTAAAAATTAAAGCGCGCGTAACTGTTCGCGCAAATATCGACAGGTTAGTTGGCGGCGCGGGCGAACCTACAATTATTGCGCGCGTTGGCGAAGGTATCGTTACAACCGTCGGCAGTTCGGAAAGACATACTGACGTTTTGGAAAGTCCTGACGAAATTTCAAAAGTTGTTTTGGGCAAAGGCTTAGACGCAGGAACCGCCTTTGAAATTCTTTCGATTGATATTGCTGACGTTGACGTTGGCAGAAATATCGGCGCACAACTTCAAACTGACCAAGCCGAAGCTGATAAACGAATTGCACAAGCGAAGGCTGAAGAACGCCGCGCAATGGCGGTTGCACGCGAACAGGAAATGAAGGCTTATACTCAAGAAATGGAAGCAAAAGTTGTCGAAGCGCAGGCGGAAGTTCCGCACGCTATGGCGGAAGCTTTCAAACAAGGAAATCTCGGCGTTATGGATTATTACAATATGATGAATGTTCAATCTGATACAGAAATGAGAAACGCTATAAGCAAATCCGGCGCGAAAAAATCTGTAAGCGGTAAGTAAAATGGATATTTCATTTGTAATAGTGCTGTGGATAATCGTTGCGATTATACAGGCGATTGACAGAAAAAAAAAGCCGCCGTCGCCGCAAATTCCGCCGAGTGATTCAAATGACGATATAAATTTTGAAATTCCAACTTTGGCGAACGACCCGAATAAACCCGCCGAAGTACAAGAAATTGACATTGCGGAAATTTATCGGCAGAAAAAAAATCTTGCAGCGGCTGACAAAAAACCTGAAACAAAAATTTTTGTCGAAGAGGAAACTAAAAATATTGAAATTGACATTACGCCAACTGCAGCAATGAACGCAATTATTTTAAGTGAAATTTTAGATAAACCAAAATCTTTACGCAGAAAAAAATTTTAGGGACTGCGCCCAATTTGCGGCGCGTCCCAATTTTTTTTATCGATTGGAGGAAAAATTTTTGGAAAATGTAACGGCAAATAAAAGGGCTTACGAACTTGGCGGAATTGCAATCGGATTTTTGGGAATACCGAATTTGGGCGACGCCATAATTAATAAAAAAGTTATTGAGGCTCTTGCAATTTTGGAGCCGAATTGTAACATTGATATTATTTGCGAACACGAAAGAAGTAAAATCTACGCAAAAGCTTTTTTCAGCGAACACAAAAATTTTAACAGCATAGTTACAGTTACGCCGAATTTTAATCAGGAACTGCCGAAATACGATTTGGTTTTATATGTACAATGTTTTGATATAAAAATTTTTTATGTAAATGTTGAACGTTTATCAAAATTAAGCCCCGCGCTTTTTCAAAGTATGAGACAAGTTGATATTTACAATAAACGCTATATGAACGGCAAAGATTTTGGCAGTAAAGCTCTGTTTCTGATGGCGCGCTCAAGAATTTTAAAAACTAACCGTTATACTTCTTTAGCTTGCGGCGGCGCACTTCCAATTTACGATAATAAAGTTACAATAAATCTGTTGCCTGAATGGCAGGGCGAATTTGATAAACTCGGCTTGAAAAAATATATTACTGTCGGTTCAAACGGCGGTAATTTCGGGCGTCACGGGGTAAAATCTTGGCCGACAAGATATTGGGTTGAATTTATTTCGTTGCTGAAATCTAAAATGCCTGAAATAACTGTTGTCCAATCCGGCGGCAATGGAGTAGAAAAATTTGAAAATGCAGACCGACATTTATTGGGAACAGATTTGGAATTGACTAAATATATTTTGAAAAACAGTTTGCTACACGTTGACATTGAAGGCGGTCCCGTACATTTGGCGTCGCAACTCGGCACAAAATGCGTTGTACTTTTTGGCGCAACTGACGTTCAATATTACGGTTTCAGTGAAAATATTAACATTGTTTCTGAAGTTTGCAGCCCTTGCCTTTTTGCGTGGGATACTGATTCGCAATGTTTGCTCGGAGGCAAAGAGCCGCTTTGTATGCTGTCAATTACGCCACAAAAAGTTTTTGACGTAACTTACAGATATTTGAGAAGTCTTGAATAAATTTTTGGAGGTTTTTGCTTGATAAAAATTAAAAATCTGAAAAAATCTTTCGGCGATTTGCACGTTTTGAAAGGAATTGATTTAGAAATTGCGGAACGTGAAGTTGTCGTAATAATCGGACCTTCGGGGAGCGGCAAATCAACTTTACTGCGTTGCATAAATTTTTTGGAAGTGCCGACTGAAGGTAGCGTTACAGTTGACAATATCCCGATGAACAGCGAAGAAAATATTAACGCAGTGCGCGAAGAAGTCGGAATGGTTTTCCAGCGGTTTAATCTTTTCCCGCATATGACGGTTTTAGATAATATCACGCTTGCGCCAATAAAAGTTAGAAAAATGCAACGTAATCGCGCAGAAATTTTGGCGCAGGAACTTTTGGACAGAGTAGGGCTCGGCTCAAAAGCCTTTGCGTACCCTAACCAACTTTCAGGCGGTCAACAACAGCGCGTAGCTATTGCGCGGGCGTTGGCAATGCAGCCGAAGGTTATGCTATTCGATGAACCGACAAGCGCACTTGACCCAGAAATGGTCGGAGAAGTTCTGGACGTTATGAAAAAACTTGCTGAAAGCGGTATGACAATGGTTATTGTTACGCACGAAATGGGATTTGCGCGGGAAGTCGGCACGCGACTTTTATTCGTTGACGGCGGATATATCGTCGAACAGGGCAAACCTAAGGAAGTTTTTGAAAATCCCAAAGAAGAACGCACGAAATTATTTCTGTCGAAAATTTTATAAACGACTGTAATTTTTAGTTTTAAGATTTATATTTTTAATGTTCTTTTCTTTTCCAAAGCAAAAAGAAAAGAACCAAAAGAAAGTGCTTTTTTTCGCCCGTCAGGCCGCTCGGTTTCCAGTACGCTCGTAGTAAGTGAGCCCCTTTTGGGGGCACCAACTTTTTCCTACGCTTCTAAAAAATAGCAAGCTGCGGCTGGGAGACGGGCGTATTACAAGCATTGACGAGTTGCACTTTTCTTTCAGCAAATTAGAAATTGCCGCGCATCCTGCGCGAGTTTTTACGAGGCGCACCTCCTGTGCGCCTCTTCTGTTTTTTTATAAAATCAAAAAACCGCCCAATTTTCAGGCGGTTAATTTTTTTTTATATTTTATTTATTTTGAGACGCCAAATAATCTTCCAAAATTTTGCGCTTGGAAATTTTGCCCGTCGAAGTACGGGGAATTTCTTTCAATTCGTGAAATTCGCGCGGAATTTTATACATTGCAAGATTTTTTTGAAGATACTTTTTCAAGGCGCGGGCGTCAACTTCTTCGCCTTCCTTGACTTCGTAAAAACACGCGCCGACTTCACCGCGCAGTTTATCCTCGACGCCGATAACCGCCGCGTCCTTAATCCCTTTGAATTGGTAAACAACTTCCTCAATTTCGCGCGGGTAAATATTTTCGCCCATACTGATAATCATTTCTTTAATTCGGCTTACAATGTAATAATAGCCATCCGCGTCAACCTTTGCAACGTCGCCAGTATGCAGCCAGCCTTCTTTGTCGATTGTTTCTGCAGTTGCAGTGGGATTTTTCCAATAACCTAACATAACTTGACCACCGCGCACCAAAAGTTCTCCCGGTTCGCCCGTCGGAACTTCCGCGCCGTTTTCGTCAACTATTCGGATTTCTTCGCCCCAAAGAAGTTGCCCGCAAGAGCCCGCGCGTTCTTTGCCGTGCGTTGTCAAAAATACGCAAGGCGACGCTTCAGAAAGTCCGTAACCTTCGGCTATAGGCATACCGAATTTCTTTGTAAATTCTTGAATCATTTTTTCGGGCAAAGTTGTACCGCCGCTCATTGCAAAACGCACTGATTTAAAATCGTCAGCCTTCGCAAGCGCAGTTACAAGTTTGAAAATCGACGGCACTATTATAACGTCCGTCAGCTGAAAATCTTTTACCATGTCAATCATTTCTTTTGGCTTGAAAAGTCGCATAACATACAACGACGCGCCGCGATAAAACGTATTCAAAACAACGCAAGTCCAGCCAAAACAATGATACATTGGCAAAACGCAAAGCACCTTGCAATTTTTTTCGCATTTGAAAACTTCGCACTGTTTGGTATTGTGAACTAAATTTTTATGAGAAAGTACCGCGCCTTTAGGGTTGCCTGTTGTGCCTGAAGTGTAAATTATAACGCAAGGCGAATTTTCGTCAAAATCTGCGGGAAGTTCGGGCGCGTCTTCGCATTCAACGTCGCCGAAAGTTGCTATATCGTGCTGAATAACTTTTTCGCCGCCTGTAAAATATTCATCAAGGTTTAATTTTTCGTGAGTCAAAAGGTGCGTAACTTCAGCATTTTTCAAAATAAAAGCGGTTTCACGATTGCTGAGCTGAAAGTTAATCGGTACGCAAATTGCGCCGAGCGAAGTTGTACCAAAGTACGCAAAAACAAATTCCGCGCTGTTGCGTGAAAAAATTCCTACGCGGTCGCCCTGTCTTATTCCCAAGCTGTAAAGGCGGTTGCGAAATTTTTTAATTTCCTGCGCGAATTCGGCATATGTAAAAGTTCTGCCCTCGTCAACAATCGCTATATCTTCACTTTGTCCCATTTTAATAATATCGTGGACTAACAAATTAAATTCTCCTTTCATTTCGGGGCTAAAGATTTTCTGTATTTGACATAATCAAAAAATTTTTCTGCGCTTGAATTTATAACCAATTCTTCAGGAAAATTATTTTCTGCAATAACTTCCTGCGAAAATTGATGGTTGCCAACGTCAAAGTCAATGTGCGCGTCACTGCCCATTATAATTTCTGCGTTATACTTTTGGCAAGCTTTTAATAATAATTTTACAGTTTCTCTTGAACCTTTACGCGGCGCGTTGGGCGCGTAGGAGCTGTTATTAATTTCAAGCAAAACTTTATTATCTTTGGCGGCGCGGGCGATTCTGTCGAAGTCAACGGGAAATTTCGGATTATCGGGGTGCCCGATAATTACAACGTGCGGGTTTCTCATTGCGCCGATAATAGCCGCCGTGTTTTCTTCCAAAGAGCCCGGGTCAATGCAAGGGCTATGCAAACTTGCAATGGCGTAATCAGTATTTTTCAGAAATTGCGCGGGTAAATCAGTGCTGCCCGAATAATCCAAAATATTTAATTCTACGCCCATAATCAATTTAACTTCGTAGCCGTCGCGCGGAATAACTTTAAAATTTACAAAATAAAAATCTGAACAAGTCCCCAACATTTTCGGCGCGTGGTCAGAAATTCCCAAAAGTTCCAAGCCTTTTTCTTTCGCCGCAGAAATATTTTCTCTCAAAGTGCTGTAAGCGTGCCCGCTGAAATTTGTATGCGTATGCACGTCCAATATATCCTTCAAACTATCACGACCTTTCGTGCAAAAATTATAGCATAGATTTTTAAATTTCTATAGCGCAAATTAAAATTTTGTAGTAAAATTATTTTCTTCAAAAGGAGTGATTTTTTTGAGTGCGCAGGAAAGTATTCCGCAGGCAGTGGAAATGGAAAAATTTGTACTTGGTGCAATGCTTTTAAAAGAGGGCGAAATTATTCCTACAATCACTTCCATTTTGACAGCGGAAGACTTTTACCGCCCCGAACACAGAACTATTTTCGACGCAATTTTAAAAATTTACTCAAAAAAAATTATTCCCAATATGCTGTCATTAATTGAAGAATTGCGCAGTAGCGGCGAACTTGAAAAGATTGGTCATGAGTACGTTTTTTCGCTTATGGAAATTGCGCACACTACCGCCTACGCCGAATTTTACGCGCAAACTATCAAAGAAAAATCTATCTTGCGCAAATTGATTAAAGTCGGCGAAGAAATTATTCAAGATGCAATCACTGCGGTAAAGCCGCTTAGTGATATTCTTGACAACGCAGAAAAAAAACTTTTCGCCGTAACTTCGCAAAATGAAACTTCCGAATTTGAAAGTATCACGCCGATTTTGCAACGTTCATTTGAAAGAATCCGCCGCGCTTTGGATAACCCCGAAGGAATAAGCGGCGTTTCAACAAGTTTTAACGATTTTGACAAAATTACAAGCGGCTTGCAGAAATCTGATTTAATTTTATTGGCGGCGCGCCCTTCGATGGGCAAAACTGCGCTTGCTTTAAATATGGCAATGAACGCCGCGCTTGAAAATAATATCGTTGCAATTTTTTCTTTGGAAATGAGCAAGGAGCAACTTGGGCACCGCCTTTTGAGTTCTTACAGCAGGATTAATTCGCAAAAATTGACTACGGGCAATATTGACGCGGACGAGTTTAACGAACTTGTTGAGACGCTGAATTATTTGACGGGGACGAAATTATTTATTGACGATACGGCGGGCATTTCGATTTTGGAATTGCGCTCGAAGGCGCGCAAAATTAAAAATGAACACGGCTTAGATTTGATTGTGATTGACTACCTGCAACTTATGCAGGGCGCGGCAAGGAAGGGCGCGGATTATAACCGCCAACAGGAAATTTCCGAAATTTCCCGCAGTCTTAAAGCCCTTGCGCGTGAATTGAAAGTTCCAATTTTGGCACTCAGTCAACTTTCGCGCAGCGTCGAACTTCGAGCAGATAAACGCCCGATGCTCAGCGATTTGAGAGAGAGCGGCTCGCTTGAACAGGACGCTGATATTGTTATGTTTTTGTACCGCGAAGAATATTATGACAAGGAAACTGAAAACTCGAACATTGCCGAACTTGTCATTGCGAAAAATCGTAACGGTCCAACAACTTCAATCAATTTGCAATTTGACAGGGAATGTATGCACTTTGGTTCTTTTGGCAGTTTGGAGGAATAATTTGACAGTAAAAATTTTTTGTGCTAAACTTGCAAAAATTTTTTGAAACGGGGATGTAATGGTTTCGACGGGGACAGTTGGGATTTGATAAGCGAGCAGCGGGCTCCTCGAACCGCTTCAGCAAGGGGAAAATGTGTTTTAAATTAAACGCAAACGAAGAATACGCTTTGGCAGCTTAAAAAGCCTCACTCACCTGCCGACTTCCGCTAGGCGGGATTGAGTGTCAATGCGGGATACTGTAAACGTGCCGCGCCGTAGCGTTTAGGGGAAATTTTTTCGGCGATTGACTTTGCAAAGTTTGTCAGTGAACTAGGCAAAGTTGAAATTCAATCACTGTCTGCGCTCGGAGAAAGTTGGGTAACGGCGTTTTCGGAAAGGAGTTCGATTCTCCTCATCTCCACCAACAAGCAAATAACAGCTCGCAACGGCGGGCTTTAATTTTTTTATCCTTGTTTTAAATTTTAAATTTTTTTTTATTTATAAATGTACTTTCTTTTTTCCGAAGCAAAAAAAGAAAGTACCAAAGAAAAAGTGCTTTTACCGCATTTGCGCCCGTTCAACTTTTTTCGCGTCGAGCGTTGCAGAAACTGAAGGATTTACCGCCGCGTCTTATTTTAGTTGCAGCAAGTTTAATAGGCGACAAAAAAAGGCGTGAACGGGCGAGTTGCACTATGTTGGCTTTTTTATTCTCAAATTTATTTTCCTATTTTCTGAAACGAAAGGAGAAATTTTATTGGCAGAAAAAAAAATAGGCGCGGTTGAAAACCTGCGCGAAAAGCTTAACGATTCAATAACGCTTTGCAAAGACCCGCTGCAAATTATTTTGGAAATGGCGGAAATTATCGGCGAACTTTCGGGCGAAAAAAATTTTTACCGCACAATTCAAGAAAATATTTCTACAAATTACGGCAAGATTTTTAAAAATAAATTTGCCATTGATAATGAAATTGAAATTGTCAGCGAACGCTTGAAAAAAATTGAGGCGGCGGCGCAAAATCCCGAATTTGACGACGACGAAAAACGCAGAATTATTTTCGCCCTCGAACGTCACAAAAAAGAAATTGAACGCTTGCAAAGTTTGAAAGATAATGCAAAAACATCATAAGGCTAAATTGTGCGAAACTAAAGTTGAAAATTTCGGCGTCAAAGTCGGCGAACTGACAATTTTTCAAGACGTAAATTTTACGCTGAATTGCGGCGAATTAACCGCGCTTATAGGTCCGAACGGCGCGGGCAAATCCACGCTTTTAAAATCAATTCTCGGCGAAGTTTCACATACAGGCAAGCTGAATTATTTCGACGCGAAGGGCAAACATTTGCGCCCAATAATCGGCTATGTCCCGCAAACTTTGAAATTTGATACAACTTCGCCGACTTCGGTATTGGATTTATTTCAAGCGTGTTTGACGTGGAAACCTGTTTGGTTATTTTCGGCGGGCGCGTTGCGTGAAAAAGTTTTAAAAATTTTAAGCCGCGTACAAGCAGAATATTTGATTGACAGGAGATTGGGCGCACTTTCGGGCGGTGAATTGCAGCGCGTGTTATTGGCGTTGGCGTTGGAGCCGTTGCCGGATTTGCTTTTATTGGATGAACCTGTTAGCGGCGTCGATGAAATTGGCTTGAAAATTTTTTACGAATTGGCGGCGAAACTTTGCGCGGTTGAGGATATGGCTATTTTATTAATTTCGCACGATTTGGAAATGGTAAAAAAATACGCAGATCAAGTGATTTTACTTGATAAGCGCGTTTTAAAAATCGGAACTGTTGACGAAGTTTTTAATTCTGCCGAAATGAAAAAGTTATTTTTTGGAGGGCTTACGATTTAAAAATTTATTAAGTGTCTTACCTTGTTTAGTTTTCCAAGATTCATAACCGTCAGTTGAAAGCCCCGTTACAAACTCAGCCGCGCTGGAAGGCTTTTTAAAAGTAATATTTTCTTGCAAAATATTTTCTGAACTGATTTTGGCATTTATTCTTGCTAATTTTATAATTTCCGGTAAAAGTTCTGATTCCACAGGCGAAATTTGACTGCCCGCCAACAGGGTATATCTTGTAGGAATTACTCGAAGTTGTGCTTTTATATCGCTTTCAAGCGACTGTATTTTTTTTGAAAGATAAAAAATAGTCGCGTCATCGGCTTCAGGTTGTGGCGGTTGAGGCGCGGGTAGCGACTCGGGAATAAGTTGCAACGGCGGCGCAGTTGAAATTTCTTTGGGCGGCTCAAAAATTTTGTAGCCGAGAAAATATAAAATTGTTTCAACGTAGCCTGCAAAAAGTTCCAGCGTGCTTTTCTTTTCTTCGCTGATATTTTCTGAAAAAATTTCGTTGTCGCTTTTAATTTCGTAACGATTGGCGGCGGCGATTTTTTTTGTAAATTTATCCTTGAGAAATTTTAAGCCCGTCATTTCAAAAGAATTTTCTTTGTACGTGAAAAAAATTGCGTCTTCCCAAAAATCCCCGACGCTTTTAAATTTGCCCGCGCCAATGTAAACTGCACTTTCGCCGAAAAGAAAATAAATCCCCGCGTGATTTAATTCGGAAATGTTGGCGCAATTTTCAATTTGAGTTTTTGGAATTTTTAAGGCAATGCCCGCCCAATTATCGGTAGTGCAGCGAATTTTGCCCTGCGCCGTGCCGTCAATCAGATATAATTTAAAATTTTTGTCTTGAATCATTTTTACCGCACCTTTGCCGAAAACAGAAAAATTAAAATCGTGATAAAAATCCCTGCAACGCCGTATTCCCAACCCTCCTCAACAAAAGCGTAAATCGTGGCGGCAATGCAAAAAAGCGTTGCAAAAAGTGTTTGTTTGGCGGCTTCCCTGCGAAACATAAAAGTTTTGTAGTCAACGCCCGTTTCTTTTTCAAAACATTCGTGGCAAATAATTTCTTGTTGCCCCTGCAAATTTTTATGTACCAATGCTTCTTCCTGCGCGAGTTTTTTTCCGCACAAGGCGCAATTTAATTTAATTTTTTTAGTCTGTTTAACAGGCTCTTTTTTTTCTTCGCTCATAAAATTAACTCCTTAAAAAAATTTTTTATTGGCGCAGATGGTCAAAATAATTTTTCAAAGTGCTTGCAACTTTTTCGCCGTCCGCGCGGCTTTTAATTTTGTTTGCAAGCACATATTCAAGCGAACTTGCAAAGAAAAAAGTTGCAACGGGAATAAACATTTTTCCGCTCTCCGCGTTGCAGTAAGTCATTAAATCGTGGTAAATTTTTTCAAAATCATTAAGCGTTGCGTTGTGTTTGGCGATAACTTCCCGCAAATATTCGCGCGTTATGCAAAAGGCGTAAATTTCATTGACGACGGACGCGGATTCATTTTTTGCAAGATTAGTCAATTTCTGCATATAAAAATAATCTTTGACGAATTGAAATTTGCGCGTGTTACTCAACTTTGCAACGCCAACAAAAATTACAATCAACACCGCGCCGCCAATTAAAAGTTCTTGAATAATTTCTCGTTGCAACTGCGCTTCACGCTCTTTTTTTTCCTGCATAATTTTTTCAAAATCCTGCGGCATAAAATCTTCGTCGGGCGTGTCAGCAAAAACCGTTGCAACATTTAAAAGCAACGCCAAGATTATTGCAAAAAAAATTTTACGCATTTAAATTAATTCCCCGAATGCAATTTTGGCGGCGGCGACAGTTTTTTCAAAATCTGCGTCAGAATGTGCCGCCGATACAAAAAGCGTTTCAAACTGCGAAGGCGCAAGGTAAATCCCCTGTTCCAACATTGATATAAAAAATTTTTTGAATTGCGCTTGATTGGAGGCGGCGGCGTCCGCGTAATTTTTAACTTTTTTGCCGCTGAAAAATATTGCGAACATTGAACCGGCTTGAGGCGTTTGAATTTCGACGCTTGCAACTTTTTTTATTTCTTGCAAAAGTTTTGAAGTTCTTGCAGTAAGATTTTCTGTAAAATTCGGCGTGTCTGCCAAAATTTTTAAAGTTTCAATCCCCGCCGTCATTGCAAGCGGGTTGCCGCTTAAAGTTCCCGCCTGATAAATTCTGCCGTCGGGCGAAACATTGCGCATAATGTCAGCCCTGCCGCCGTAAGCCGCGCAAGGCAAACCGCCGCCAATTATTTTTCCGAGACAAGTTAAATCGGGCGTAATTTTATATTTGCCCTGCACGTCAATTCTAAAACCGCTCATAACTTCGTCAAAGATTAACAAAGAACCGAATTTTTTTGTAACATCGCGCAGATTTTGCAAAAAATTTTCTTCGGGCAAAACAAGCCCCATATTTCCTGCAACGGGTTCAACGATAACGGCGGCAATTTCTTCGCCGTTATTGTCAAAAACTTTCTTTACGGCGTCAATATCATTGTAGGGAAGTGCAAGCGTATCTTTTGCAGTGCCGCGCGTAACGCCGGGACTTGAAGGCTCGCCGAAAGTTGCCGCGCCGCTGCCCGCGTTTACCAACAACGAATCGCTGTGCCCGTGATAACAGCCGATAAACTTTACAATTTTTTCACGATTGGTAAAACCTCTTGCAACGCGGAGCGCACTCATTGTAGCTTCAGTGCCTGAATTTACCATTCTCATAACTTGCATTGAAGGATAAAATTTTTGTACAAGCGCGGCAAGTTGCGTTTCAAGTTCGGTAGGCGCACCGTAACTTGTACCGCGTTCAACTGCTTTTTTCAGTGCGGCAACAATTTTTTCGTGCGCGTGCCCCAAAATCATCGGTCCCCAAGAGCCGACGTAATCAATGTAATTATTCCCGTCAATGTCGAAAATGTAACTGCCCTTCGCACAGGAAATAAAAGGCGGGTTGCAGTCAACGTTGCTGTAAGAGCGAACGGGACTGTTGACGCCGCCCGGCATAAATTTTTTTGCAAGTGCGAAGGCGGCAGCTGATTTTTCCAATTTCAAAATTTTTCAATCCTTCCAATAAAAAAATTAAGCGGCTAAATTCAAGCCGCAATATTTATAAATTCTGCAACGACTACCAAAGTTTGGCAAATTTGATATCAAGATTTATCCTTTCATCTCCTAAATCGTGCGGCATAATGTGTGCCCAATTAAAAAGAAACATCGGATAAAAATAATTTTCCCCGAAAATTTTTTGGAAAGAATTTTTAACCGTTGAATAAATTTCAGGTGTTATACCTTTGGCGTAAGTTTCGCGGCGAATAACTTCCCAAAAGTCAAGAACCAAAACTAAATGAGCCTTTGAAATATATCGGCTATATTCATTGTCTTTGAAAAATTCAATGCTTGAAAAATGTTTATCCATATCTTGCACCATTTTTGACATATTAAGAATAAATTTTTCAAGTTTTTCCGGCGAGAAATTAGCATTTGTACCTGAATCGGGACAATCGCGGCGCACATAGCAAATTATAGGTGTTTTGACAAAAACTTTTGCAAGCATAATCCACCACAAAGCGCAATACCTGTGGTCATAACCGTCGGTAAAAATATTATTCGCCAAAACAAATTCTCGGTTAAAAAGATTGTATTGAGAATCAATAAAAGTTCCGCCTTGAATCCATTCTTTGAACCTGTCAGACGGACTATTTGACATAACGGTTACTGATTCAAAAGTATGGTATTCGGGACAAAAAGGCTTACAATCTTCTATACTGTCAATGATTCCGCTTTTCGGCGAATTCAAGAAAAAAGATTCGTGAACAACATCGGCGTTGCTTTTTTCTGCAACTTCGTATAAATGTTTGAGGGCGTGCGGCAAATACATATCATCACTATGCAGAACCGCAATATATTTTCCCTTTGCATTATTTAATAAAGCGTTGGTCGTTCCCCATTCGCCGAGATTTTTTTCATTGCGGTAAAGAATTATTTTGCCTTCAGAAATTTCTTTAGCATATTTTTCTGCAACAAAATTATAGCTGCCATCAGTTGAACAATCGTCACGAATGATAATTTCATAATCTTCTTGGAAAGTTTGATTTAACGCATTGTCAACGCATTGGGAAATATAATGTTTGCGGTTGTACATTGGAATTAGTACAGAAATTTTGGGATTGTTCACGAAAAAACCTCCTTGCAAAAAAAATTTTAAGCGGCTAAATTCAAGCCGCAATGCTTATAAATTCTGTAACGCCTACCGAGACGGGGGGGCGGGATTAGCGTTATAATTGATTATGTACGAACTGCGACGAAACGGCATAACGTGCGCCCAATTAAAAAGAAACATCGGATAATAATAATCGTCGCCGAAATATTTTTTGAAAGTATTTTTTACTGCGTTATAAATTTCAGGGGTAACGCCATTGCGGTATATTTCTTTATGCATAATCCATGCGCTTTCTCTTACACAAAATGTAAAAGCTTTTGCCATGTATTGATATTCTTCGTTATTTTTCAAAAGTTCAACTTTATTAAATAATCTGTTGAATTCGCGGGACATTTCTATTTCCACTGAAATAACCTCTTCAATTCCTCGTGGAATTTCTTTTTCCGTTAATTGAACCTTAGGTCTTTTGCGCCTTACGTAAAAAATTACGGGAGTTTTTACAAAGACTTTTGCCAACATAGTCCACCACAAAGAAAGGAAAATAGGGTCGCCGCTGGCTTCACCATTAAATATTTCATTTTCAATCATAAAATTTCTGTTAAAAAGGTTATATTGCGTATCCCAAAAAATTTCTCCCCTTAACCACATTTGAAATCTTTCCGAAGGAATGTCAGACATTACAGCAACTTTTTTCGAAATAACAGAATCGTAAGTTTCGCTGACAAAAATTTTGGAATCGTCTTCGGGAAAAATCAGGCAGCCTGAACCGTGTACAACGTCCGCATTAAAATTTTCTGCAACGTCATATAAATGTTGCAAGGCGTGCGGCAAATAGGCGTCATCGTTATGCAAAAAAGCTATATATTTTCCCGTTGCGTCTCTGATTAATTTATTTACATTGACTTTTTCACCCCAATTTTTTTTATTACGAATCAATTTTATTTTGCCTGCCGAAATTTGATTGGCGTATTTTTCCTGGACAAATTCAAAAACGCCATCAGTTGAACAGTCGTCACGAATAATAATTTCATAGTCTTCTTGAAAAGTTTGATTTAACGCGCTGTCAATGCATTGCACAGCATATTGTTTGCGGTTGTACAACGGAATTAATACAGAAATTTTTGGCTTGTCCACAATTAAACCTCCTACTTGAAAATAATTTTTTTATCGCTGAAATAAATTTTAAAAACTTCTTCGGCAATTTGCGGAATGTTGCGCGGCAGAAAATGCACGTTGTAGCCTACGAAGTACGGCGAAGTTGCAAAGCGCGGCATTATCTTTGCAAAAATTTTTTCGTCCTTATGGTAGAAAAAAATATTGTAGCTGCTTAAATTTTTTCTGAAATAATTCATCAGATAATGTACGCCTATTTGTAAAAAATCTGCCAAAGTTTCAACACTGCCGCCGCTTTCAACAACAATATTTAATTCGCCGAATCCTACGCGCGGGAAATTTGAAACGTTCAATTCGACGCCGTTTTTTTCGGCAATGACTAAGCCGCGCAATTCCCGCTCGTCAAAAAGCAATTCCGAATTTAATTTTGGAAAGGCGGCAATTTGCATATGTGGATGCTTAATGGTGCCGCCCGACATCGGACCAAAATTTTTAAAAAATAAAACTTCCTCGTACTTGCCGCAATTCAAAAGTTGCCGCCAATGTTTCAAGCCCATTTCGATAACGCGGCGCATATGTGCGCGGCTGTACGCGGGCATATCAATATTGCATTCGCTGCCCTCAATCAAAACAAATAAATCTGCGCCTTCAATTACGGGGTATTTATTTTTCAAAAAAATTATATCGCCGTCAACGTCCAAAATGTTTGTCAAATGTTCCACGTCGCAAAAAGGGCAGGCGTTTTCGGTATGCACTATATTTTCGGGCTTCGTTTTTCCAATATCCGTATTAAATTTTATCAGGTTGATTTTCATTGCCCGCCCTCCAATTTTTTTATTTAGAAATTTTTTTTATACGGTTTTTCTTTCTTTAGAAGAAAGAAAAGCCGCCTAAAAGAAAGAATCGCCGCCCGCTAGCGCACCATTTGTTGCAGAAATTGCAACCGCCCAAGCGGTTCAACAAAGTAAGACGTGCGCGAATGTGTTAGAAGAGTGCATAAGCGGGCGGCTTTTTAAGTACGCTTAGCGGCGCATCCTGCGCGTCGTCACTTTTTTAATTAACAAATTTTAAAATGTCAAAGTTTCGCCGTCATTCGGCATTAAATATTTTACGTTACGCCGCGCCAAAAGTCCGCGCATTTCGTGCCGCGTAATTGTTGCGTGCGCCACGTTGTCCATATGTGAAATTATAATTTGCGCGTTAGGTACAACCGTTGCAACGCTTAAAACGTCTTCGTCATTCATAATCAGTCGCCCGTTGCCGATAAGTTCAGCCGCACAGGCGTTCAATATTACAACGTCAGGTTTAAATTTTTCCAGCGTCTCTTGTACGCCTTCATAAAAAATTGAGTCGCCGACAAGGTACAAAGTTTTTTCATTGGGAGCTTGAAAAATTACGCCGCAAGCCGCGCCCATCGGATTTATTGTGCCGTGTCGCGCAGGTGTCTTTGTAATTTTTATTTCGCCCAAATTATTTTCGCCCAAAATTTCAATCGATTTAAAGCCCGAGCGTTTCAAAATTTCGGCGTCGTTTGAATCCTGCGCGAAGATTTTTTTATTTTTGTCGAGCGGTGCGCCAACTGTACCGTCAGCAAAATTTAAATCGATATGGTCGGGGTGAATGTGCGTCAAAATGTAATAGTCAACGCCGTTTAAAATTTCTTCGACACTTTCAGGCAAGCCGCAAATTGGCATTGGAATTTCCATTTTAACGGGGTCGGGCGTGCGAAAAGGAATTTTTGGAATATCAATAAACCTGCCGAATTTTTGTTTGTCAATCAGCCAAGCGTCAATTAAAAAAGTTTTGCTCGCGTACTCAATTTTCAACGTTGCATTGCGAATTTGTTTAATTTTCACGGTATCAACTACTTTCATAAAGATTTCAAAAATTATATACACAATCGCAGTAAAAATGTTATAATCACTTCAGAAATTATAACTTTGAGAAAAATTTTTTGCAACTATAGGCGGTGCTGTAAACACAATGGCTGAAAATAAAAATAGCGGCAGTGAAAAATTTTTAAAGGGCACAATGATTTTGACAATAGCAAGTTTCGTTGTCAAAGTTATCGGCTCGTTGAATTGGATATTTGTTTCAAGGATTTTGGGCGGCGAAGGTATCGGCTTATATCAAATGGCGTTCCCAATTTATTTTTTCGCAATGACAGTTTCGCAGGCGGGCGTACCCGTTGCAATTTCGATAATCACGGCGGAGCGCGTGGCACTCAATGATATTTTCGGCGCAAAAAGAGTTTTCCGAATTGCAATGGGTTTAATGTTTGTAACGGGATTAATTTTTTCGGTACTTACATATTTTTCTGCAAGTTGGTTAATCGAATGGCAATTCATAAGAGACGCGCGTGCCTATATGTCAGTGGTAGTACTTGCGCCGACAGTATTTTTTGTAACATTTTTGGCGGCGTCAAGAGGATATTTACAGGGTTGGCAACGAATGACGCCGACGGCAGTCAGTCAAATTGTTGAGCAAATTTTCCGCGTCATCGTAATGATAATGCTTGCTTATGTAATGTTGCCTTACGGCTTGGACTACGCGGCGGCGGGTGCAAGTTTAGGCGCGTTGGCGGGCGCAGTCACGGGCTTAATTGTTTTGGTGTACTTCCATATTAAACTTAACAAAGAAATTGAAAAAAATTACGGCGCAAATTTACAGCCAACAGAACAATCTGCCAAAGAGTCAACATTTTCAATCGTTAAAAGAATGTTCAAATTGGCGTTGCCTGTCAGCGCGGCGTCAATAATGTTGCCCGTTGTTTCAAATTTAGATTTAATGATAGTGCCGCAACGTTTGGAAGTTGCGGGCTATTCGGTACGGCAAGCAACAGAGCTTTTCGGCTATTTAAACGGAATGGCGGTGCCGCTGATAAATCTTGCAACAATTTTAACGGCGTCGCTTGCAGTTTCAATCGTGCCTGCAATTTCGGAGGCGCGCGCCTTAAAGCAGAAAGATAAAATTTTTTTGTTGACGTCTTCGGGCGTGCGAATTTCAAATTTTGTATGCTTTCCAGCGTTCGTGGTAGTATTTTTTTTGGCGACGCCAATTTCAAGTTTAATTTACAACGCACCTGGCGCAGGAGACGCTGTAATGATTTCGGCAGTATCGATAATTTTGTTGGGACTGCACCAAGTTTCAACGGGCGTATTGCAGGGGCTCGGTCATACAACAATACCAATGGTAAATATGATTTTGGCGGCGGCGGCGAAAGTTTTTTTGAATTGGCACTTAACGGCGTTACCTTATTTCGGAATAATGGGCGCGGCGTGGGCGACGGCGGCTGATATGGGCGTTGCAGCGTTTATAAATTTATACTTTATTCATAAATATATTGGTTACAAAATGGAGTTCGGGCAACTTTTCAAGACAATCTGCGCGGCGGGAGTTATGGCGGTTGCAGTAAAATTTTTCCACGACTTTACAATAGCTAAATGGAACATTGAAGTTATTTCGACATTCGGCGCGGTTTTTGTTGGCGTTGCAGTTTATATTTCGGCGGTTGCACTTTTCGGCGCAATGAAGAAAGAAGACTTGCAACAAATCCCAATGATTGGCAGAATTTCTGTAAAAATTTTAAGCAGGATAGGCTTTTTGAAATAAAAAATCTGCGCGAAAAATTTTTTTGCAAGTCGCGCAGTTTTAAATTCTTTTTAGATAATCCAAAATTTATGTAGCCAAATGTCTACATCTTGAAATAAAACGCCGTCAATTTGCGGGTATAAATTTCCTTTAAATTCTTTAATTTTAAATTCACGCTCCAAAGGTTGTTCGTCCTTCATTCGCACTGTAAATTTTTGGTTAATCGTGTCAATTTCATAAGCCATACCGTGAAATAAAGTTGCACTCAACAAAAAAGGAAATTGCAAGCTCGGTTCATCAGGTATGAAAACTTCAAAGTTTTTGAAAATCAATTCGCCAATTTTAAATTCCGAAATTGAATAAACAGAGCCGTATTCTTTGCCGCCAATCCCGCTTATACTTGAATTTTCTAAAATAATTTTACTGTCGAAACATTTTTCAAACAACGCAGGATACATTGAAAACACGGGAATAACTGCGCCCGTGTCGATAAGTGCGGGCAATTTGTAAAGTTCGATTGTAGGACGTGAATATTTTTTCATAAGCGGAATAGAAAATTCTTTCATAAAAATCACTCCAAAAAATTTTTTTAATTATAACAAAAACGAGGTAAACACATTGAAAAAAATATTGCTGGCGTACAACCCCGTTTCGGGAAGTGCCGCCTTCAAAAAAAATCTTGACTCAATTATAGAAAATTTTCAACGGCGAAAAATTTTGTTGACGCTGTACCGCACACGCGCAGGAAATTTTTCTGCCGAATTTATTGAGAGCATAAAAGCAAGCGGCGCGGAAGGCGTCATTGCGGCGGGCGGCGACGGCACTTTACATACAGTGATAAATTACTTGAAAAAAGCCGAAATAAATTTGCCCGTCGGGATAATCGGCAGCGGCACTTCAAACGATTTTGCAACGCACCTGAACATTGACGCCGAAAAAATTTTTGACTCCGTTGCAGAAAATAAAATTCGCGCCGTAGATTTGGGGATTGTCAACGGCAAAAATTATTTTATAAATGTGGCAAGCGCGGGCGTTTTAACGGGCATTGCGCACGAAGTTGACGCACGCCAAAAAAATTCTTTGGGCAAAATTGCATATTACATTCACGGGCTCGGCGAAATTCCAAAATTTAAATCAGTGCCGCTGAAAATTTGCTCGGACGGTAAAAATTTTGAATTGGACGCCTTTTTATTTTTGGTGTTGAACAGTCCTGCCGTTGCAGGCTTCAAAAAACTTTCTGCCTTTACGAAAATTGACGACGGCAAATTGGATTTTTTTGCTATAAAGAAGTGCAACCCCCGCAATTTGATTAATATCGCGCAGAAAATTTTGTCCGCAAAATGCATTGACGATGACGCAAATATTTTGCACTTGCAAGCAAAAACTTTTGAAATAACGTGTACTGAAAAACTAACCAGCGACCTTGACGGCGAAGTTGGAGACAAGTTGCCGCTGAAAATTGAAACTGTTCCGCGCACAATAAATTTTTTCGTTTAGAATTTTTTGTTAAAACGCTAATGTAATGTCCGCCCGTCACTAAAGCCGCAGCTTACTATTTTTTAGAAGCGTGGGAAAAAGTTTGCGCCCCAAAGGGGGCATCCTGTTACTACGTGCGTATAGAACCCGAGCGGCACTGACGGGCGAAAAAAGCATTTTTCTTTGGTTCTTTCTTTTTTGCTTTGGAAAAAGAAAGAACTTTAATAAAATATTTAAAATTTAATTTACAAAAAACCGCCTTTAAAAACTAAAAATAAAAAAAGCCCTTTTGAAGGATTTTTCGGCGTGGTGTAGAAAATTTTTTTAGATATTTAGCAGTTGAAAGGCTGGTGATTTTTTATGCTTGACCAAATAATGCATTCGACGAATTTTAATTATTTGCCGCGCGCAATGACGGCTTCCAGTATGAGGCAAGAAGTCATTGCAAACAACCTTGCAAATGTAAATACGCCGAATTATCGCAAAAAAAATGTTGAGTTTGAGGATTTATTGGCGCGGGAAATTTACGGCGAAAAGCAACCTGAAGGCAAGTTGCCGATTGTGCGCACGCACAATAAACATTTGCCTTTTAAACCTGTTGCAGTTCACGCCGCGCCAAATGTTGTTGAAGATAATACTACAATTATGCGCGTTGACAATAACAACGTCGATATTGATATGGAAATGGCGACTCTTGCTAAAAATCAGATTTATTACAACGCGCTTGCCAATCAATTGGGCGGCTACGTTCAAAAATTGCGCAACGCCATTACCAGCGGACAGAGTTAAGGGAGCCAAGGCACCAAGGATTAGGGATTAGTGAAAATCTCTCTTCCCTGGAACCCTAAATTTCGACGAAGGAGAAATTTCAATGGGAATGTTTTTGGGAATTGACACCTCCGCCTCAGGCTTAACCGCCGAAAGGCTAAGAATGGACGTTATTTCAAATAATATTGCAAATGCAAATACTACACGCACAGAAAACGGCGGCGCGTATAAGCGTCGCTACGTGGTTTTTGAACCGCGCGAACGTCAAACACAATCTTTTGAAGAAAGTTTAAGAAAAGCTATGGGCGCAAATCAAAAAATCGGCGAAGGCGTCCGCGCTGTTTCAATCGTTGAAGATACCGAGCAAGGACCGCTCTTTTATGATCCGGGTCACCCTGACGCAAATGAAGACGGCTATGTTGAAAAGCCCAATGTTAATATCGTTACCGAAATGGTCGATATGATAACCGCGCACCGCGCCTACGAGGCAAACTCCACCGCTATTAACGCCGCGAAAGCTATGGCTCTTAAAACTTTGGAAATCGGCAAATAATTTTTTGTAGAAATTATTATTTTTAGTGCTATAATACTTTCAAACTAAATTTTTTTGAAAGAAGTTGAATTTGTGGCTGAAACTCCAAAAGCTTACACCCCTGACAATACTATAACCGAAATGTTTTTTAAAGCGCACGGCAGATTAAACCGCCTGCGTTATTTCAAGCGCAGAGTTGTTTTAGGCTGTTTGCTTTACGCTTTGCTTTATCTCGGCTACAGAGTTTTAGGTTACGAATTCGGGCAAACTACAATTTACGCCTCAATGTACAACACGGTTGTTTCATTGATATTTGTTATACCGACTTATTTTTTGAATGTGCGCAGACTCCAAGATATGAACAGGGGCAAAACTATCGCCGTTGTTTACGCAATTATAACTTCGATTATGGCTTTTATGGATTTTACGGGCGTAAATTGGCTGCTTTATCTTGCGTTAATTTTTGTGACAGTTGTATTTATGCTTAGCGGTTATATGTTGGTTGTGCCGGGTACGCAGGGAAATAATCGCTACGGCGCAAGTCCTGTTTAAAGCTTTTAAATTAGAAATTTAGGGCGTCAGGCAAGAGCTGAAGTTTTATATTAAAAAACTTTCAAAGGCGGCTTGTCGGCAATTACAGCCCCCTTAAAATTAATGTTTGTATTAACTTTATAAATTGCCGAAAAAATTTTGGCATTTTGTTTAAAGGAAGGTGACAAAATGGAAATTCCGCCATTGGAAATGACGCCCGTTAAAATGAGTGCAAAAAGTCATTTGGGCGAAAGTAAAGAAGTTGAAAAACCTGTTCAAAGTTTCGGCGAAATGCTTACTGACGCTTTGAAAAAAACTAATGAACTTCAACTTGAATCCGATAAATTAAATGCAGCGTTAGCGGCGGGCAGAGTTGAAGATATTTCTCAAGTTGTCGTTGCGTCGCAAAAAGCAGAAATCGCAATTCAGCTGGCACTTCAATTAAGAAATCGCGCAGTCTCTGCATATCAAGAAATTATGCGTATGCAAGTCTGATTTTTTGTATTAGAAAAATTTACAGGGAAGGCGCGAAGGGAATGATTTTGAATTGGCGGCTTGGAGAGAGCGATTCCAAGAACTGTGGAACAGATACGATAAAAAGCAACGCTACATATTTATCGGCGTCATTGTTGCAATTCTGTTATCGATTTTCGGTATAAGTTTTTGGTACGGCAGCAAACCCGATTTTGTGCCGTTGTACACAAATTTAGAAACTAAAGACGCCGGCGACGTTGTGAACAGCTTGAGAGAATCCGGCGTGCAATATCAAGTTACAGAAAATAAACGCGGTACAACTATTTATGTTCCCGCTACTCAAGTTCACGACGTAAGATTGGAATTGGCGACAAACGGTCTGCCGCGAGGAAATAAAGGCTTTGAACTTTTTGACGACAGCAAATTGGGAGTTACCGAATTTCAAAACAAAGTTAATTATTTGCAGGCACTTCAAGGCGAATTGACGCGCACCATTGAACAAATTGAAATTGTACAAAAAGCCCGCGTGCATATCGTTTTACCTGAAGACAGCCTTTACAAGAAAAATGAAAAACCTGCTACCGCCTCAATTATGCTTATGATTAAGCCCAACGAAAAACTTACTCCGGCGGAAGTCAAAGGCATTGTTAATTTGGTAAGTCACAGCATTCAAGGCTTGACGCCCGAAAATGTTACAATCGTTGACGAGGCGGGCAATATTTTAAACGAACAAGCCGATGAAGAATTTGCAAAAGAACAACGTTTTAACCTGCAAACTATGACGCAAATTGAAATGACGCGCAAAGTTCGTGACCACATTCAAGATAATATTCAAACTTTGCTTGATAATTCTTTGGGCGAAGGAAATGCATTTGTGCGCGTCAGCGTTGAATTGGATTTTGACGCCCGCTCGATTGACAGGCAAACTTTTACACCTGTTGTTGATGAATCGGGAATTATTCGCAGTCAACAAGATATCAGCGAATCCTATAACGGGCAATCTAACCAGCCCGGCGGTCCCGCAGGTGTGCAGGGCAATATTCCCGGCTACGTTGCCGAAGACAGAAATTCAAGTACCGAATACGAGCGCAAAGAATCTACCAGAAATTACGAAGTCAACGAAGAAAATCAAAAAGTTGTTTCTTCGCCCGGTTCCATTCGCCGCTTGAATGTTGCCGTTTTAGTCAACGATACAATTACCGAATTGCAACAGGAAAGTTTATTAAGGGTTGTAAGCTCCGCCGCAGGTATTAACGAAGAGCGCGGCGATACCGTTTCAGTTGAGCCTTTGCCGTTTAATACCGAAAAACGCGATAAACAAATAGCGGAAGACGCAGCTGAAAAAGAGCGTAAAGATAGGATTCTTTATATGGAAATTGGAGCATTAATTTTACTTGCTGCACTTATTGCGGGCGGATTTATGATGTACCGCCGCAAAAAACAGCAAGAGCGTGAAGCTATTGAAGAAGCAAGGCGTATTGAAGAAGAACGCCTCCGCGCCGAAGAAGAAGAGCGCAGACGTATCGAAGAAGAAGAACGCGCCGCCGCCGTCGAAGCCGAAAAAATTCCTGAAGACAGCCTTACCGACGAAGAACGGCAACAACGCGAAGAGAAAAAAGTTGTCCTTCAACTTATCGAACAAAAACCCGCCGATATGGCTATGCTCGTTAAACAATGGCTTTCTGAAGATGAATAATTTTTTAGTAGGGTAGTTTTATAGTGGGGTAGTGCGGTAGTTTTATACTACAACACTATCCCACTATTACACTATGCCACTACAAAAAGCGACTGAAAGGAGCTTTTTTATGCCAAAAGAAGATATGTACGGCGAATCCCGAAATATGACGGCGCACGAAAAAGCCGCTATACTCTTTATCGCAGTTGGCGGCGAGTACGCGGCTAAACTTTTTGAACACCTTGACGACGACGAAATTGAAAGTATCACGCTTGAAATTGCAAACAATAAGCAAGTCAGCGCGGAACAAAAAGCCGAAGTTATCAGCGAATTTTATCAAATGGCTATGGCAAGTGATTATATTTCAACGGGCGGCTTGGAATACGCGCAGGGCGTTTTGGAAAAAGCGTTGGGCTCCGAGCGCGCAATGGGTATTTTGAACCGCTTAACTACAAGCTTGCAAGTTCGCCCCTTTGACTTCTTGAAAAAAATTGACCCTTCGCAACTTTTAAACTTTATTCAAAACGAACACCCGCAAACTATCGCACTTGTTATGGCGTACCTTGAACCCGACCAAGCCGCAATTATTATGACGGGACTTTCAACCGAAATGCAGGCGGACGTTGCAAAAAGAATTGCTACAATGGACAGAACTTCGCCTGATGTCATTCGTGAAGTTGAGCGCGTTTTGGAAAAGAAAATTTCTTCAATGCTTACTCAAGACTTTACAACCGCCGGCGGCGTTCCTGCAATAGTCGAAGTTTTGAACCGCGTTGACCGTTCCACCGAAAAAGCTATTGTTGAATCGTTGGAAGTCGATGACCCCGAATTGGCGGAAGAAATCAAAAAACTTATGTTCGTTTTCGAGGACATTGTTTTGTTGGACGACCGCTCAATGCAAATTGTTTTGCGTCAAGTCGATACAAAAGAACTTGCACTTGCAATGAAGGCTACTACCGAAGATGCCACGAACAAAATTTTCAAAAATATGTCAAAACGCGCCGCCGAAATGCTCAAGGAAGAACTTTCCTATATGGGACCTGTTAAAATCCGCGACGTTGAAGAAGCGCAAATGAAAGTTGTTAATATAATTCGTTCGCTCGAAGACAAAGGCGAAATTGTTATTTCACGCGGACAATCTGATGAAATGATGGTTTAATTAAATAGAATTTTTACTTTCTTTGAAGCGATAAACTCCGCTGCCGAATTTGCGCGGAGTTATTTTTTTGAGTTCTTCAAAATCAGCAGAAAAATCTTTGCCGTCAAGAGCCGCCCTGTAAATTTTTGTAACCTGCGCGACAACTTTTGGCGAATAATCCTGCGCCTCAATCCTTAAAGCCGCCGCGCCAAAAAATTTTTCCACATACGGCAATAAACATAAATCTTTGCCAAAATAAATGTGATTGTAGCCGAATTGGTCAACGCGGATTGAATGAACTTCGCCCGCGCTGTCAACAAGCGCAAAATGTTTATCCAAAATTTCGGGCGTTGCAAATTCGTTGAAATTCGGATAGTAAAATTTTATTAAATTATGTTCTGCAACCATTGATTCTGTTGAGCCGTGAATAATAATTTCAAGCGGCAACGCCGAATTTTCAACGACGCTTTTAACCTGCGCGAAACTCATTTCAAGCGACGCGGTTGCACGCTCGACGCCTAAACTTTGCAAAAATTCAGTTGCAACATTGTTAAAAATGTTAAATGAAAAATCTGCATAAAGCGGCAAGTTGGAAAATGTTTTCACGCAATTTAAACTTCCCAAGTTGCTTACCAAAACGCCGTCAAAATTTATTTTTTGGCGCAAAAGTTCCGCAAGCTCATTTAAATAATTGTCACGTGTAACGCGCGGCGTGTTCAAAATAATTTTTACGTTGGAATTTTTGGCAAGAGCAACCGCAGATTTTAATTCGGCAAGCGTGAAAGGTTTCAGCGGTTTAAAAACTTCGCCGCCGACATAAATTGTATTTGCGCCGTTTGAAATTGCCGCCTTCGCCGCGTCGAGGCTTGAAACTCTTACAGTTAATTCAGGCTTGACGGCGGCTTTTTTTATTGCAGTTTCAGAATTAAAAATTTCGGCGGTTTTAGCGTCATCAAAGGCAGGTTCAACAATTCCTTCGCTGAAAAAGCGCGGCTCGTGTTTGCCGCTTAATCCAATTTCTTTTTTGGTAGGCATTTCAAACGCACAAAGAGTAGTAAATTTTCTGACGCGCTCTTTATAAAAATCTTGCCAAATATTTTCGTCAAGGCTGTAACCTGTAGGATCTGCCAAATATGAATCAATGGCGCGGCGGTACGCCTTAACAATCCTGCTGACAAATTCGGGCGGGCGCATTCGCCCTTCAATCTTGAAAGAATAAATCCCGCTCTGAATCAATTCGGGAATATTGCGCAAGAGGCACATATCCCCAACGGCAAGCTTGTAACTTGTATCGTCCAAAATTTCTCCCGTCGTTTCGTCAATGAATTTGTACGCCCAACGGCACGGCTTTAAACAACGCCCGCGATTTCCACTTTGCCCGAATGTTACGCCCGAATGTATGCATTGCCCCGAAGTTGCAAAGCACATATCGCCGTGAATAAAATATTCAGTCTCAATCCCCGTTTTTTCGCGCAGGAATTTAACTTCATTCAAACTAAGTTCACGCCCGACAACTACGCGCTTAATTCCCAAATTTTTCAACACTTCAACTGCCGAAATGCTGTTAATGTTCATCATGACTGAAGCGTGAATCGGAATGTTTAAGCCGAGCTTTTTTATCAGGTGCACAACCGCCAAATCTTGCACAATGACGGCGTCGGGTTGAATTTCGTTCAAGAAGTGCAGATATTTTTCAAGCGGCGGAATTTCTTCGACACTGATTAAATTATTTAAAGTAATGTCAAGTTTAACGCCGCGTTGGTGCGCGTACGTTACGGCGGCTTTCAATTCGTCGTCAGAAAGGTTGAAGTCGTTTTTGTGAACGCGCATATTAAAATGTTTGCCGCCCAAATAAACCGCGTCCGCGCCTGCGTCAATAGCCGCTTTAAATGTTTCAAAAGTTCCTGCCGGTGCCAAAAGTTCTACCATTAGAAAATCTCCCTTCGGTCGATTTTTAGGAAACAGGATACAGGGATTAGGATACAGATTTAAACCCCTGTCCCCTATTTCTTAATTCCTGTTTTTCTAAAAATTATAGCATTGCGGCTTGACGCTTGCAATATCGCCCGCCTTATGGTAAATTTATTCGTTACTAAAGGAGGTTTATTAATTGGAAAGTAAAATTGCAGAATTAAAAGCGGCGGCGGCTGATTCAATAAAAGCCGCTGCAGATTTAAAGGAACTTGACAACTTAAGAGTAAAATTTTTGGGCAAAAAGGGCGAAGTTACAAATTTATTGCGCGGAATGAGTCAACTTAGCGCGGAAGAACGTCCGAAAATCGGCAAGATTGTAAACGAGGCGCGCGCAGATATTGAAAATTTAATCGCCGCCAAAAATTCCGAACTTAAAGCAAAGGCGTTGCAAAATAAATTGGCGTCTGAAAAAATCGACGTAACTTTGGCAGGCAGAAAATTTCAGCGCGGACATTTGCACCCGCTTACACTTACTTTAAACCGTATCAAAGAAATTTTTATTCAAATGGGCTATTCGATTGAAGAAGGACCTGAAGTCGAAACTGATTATTATAATTTTGAGGCGTTGAATTTGCCCAAAAATCATCCTGCGCGAGATACGCAAGATTCATTTTATATAACTGAAGAAATTTTACTGCGCACGCAGACCTCTCCTGTTCAGGCGCGCACTATGCAAAAACATAAAGACAACGCGCCGATAAGAATGATTTCGCCGGGCAGAGTTTACCGCCGTGACGATTTCGACTCTTCACATAGCCCCGCATTTACTCAAGTTGAAGGATTGGTAATTGACAAAGGAATTACATTCGGAAGTTTAATCGGCACGCTTGATTTTTTCTGCAAGCAAATGTTTGGCGAAAGTACAAAAATTCGCCTTCGCCCGAGCTTTTTTCCCTTCGTGGAACCGGGAGTAGAAGTCGATGTAAGTTGCCCAATCTGTCACGGCAACGGCGGCGGTTGCAAAGTTTGCCACGATTCGGGCTGGTTGGAAATTTTGGGCGCGGGCGAAGTTCATCCAAAAGTTTTGGAAATGAGCGGCTATGATTCTTCAAAAGTCAGCGGCTTTGCGTGGGGGTGCGGCGTCGAAAGAATTGCTATGATTAAATACGGCATTGACGATTTACGCTATTTCTTTGAAAACGATATGAGATTTTTAAACCAATTCTAAAAAGAAAATTGACTGTTCCGCTTTTCGGTGCTACAATTTTAACTGAAGAGTTAATTGAAACATCGAAGGCGATACAGCCAAATTTCTATTACAGAATTATAATCGCCTTCAATGTAGTTGTCAAATTTATTGGAGGCGGTTTATGTGTACAAAGACAAAGAAAAAAGAAAGGCGTGGCGTGATAAAGTAATGCAAAAAGCAAAACTTGCATACGCAGCGTTAATGTTGTTTTATCCTTTTACTTTGGAGGATTTGCCCGGAGAAAAATGGAAATGGGTTAAGGGATATAAGAAACATTATCAAATTAGTAATTTCGGCAGATTAAAAAGTTTTGCTTACAAATCCACTCATATTCTCAGACCTCACGTTGGAAGAGGGGGATATTTGCGTTTTACTTTAAACAAAAAAGGAAAACCTAAACATTTTTTTGTACACGTATTGGTCGCCAAAATGTTTATTCCGAACCCTAAAAATTTACCTGAAGTTAATCACAAATTCGGCGTCAAATTTGATAATTATTTTGAAAATCTTGAATGGACAACAACATCAGAAAATCAAAAACACGCTGTAAAAATGGGATTGCGTGCTTATGCAAAACCTTACAATGTCAAGTTGACAGATGAACAAGTAAGATATATTCGTGAAAACTATATACCACGCGATTCAAAATATGGTGCACTAGCAATGAGTAGGCAATTTAACGTAAGTGATGCCTGTATTAGAAATGTAATTCACGGAATAACTTACAAAAATGTTGAATAAAAATTTTATTGGCGGCGGGTTTAAATGGAAAAACTTGAACTTCTGGAAGTGAATGAAGAAAAAGTCATTTATAAATATTTTCCTGAAACTGAAACCGAAAAATTCGGCGTTGTTTCTGTCAATCGAAAAAACGGCGAACGCAAAATTGAAAAATTGTTTGAAGAATACGGCAACAATTATGCTTTTCACGCTTTTAACGAATTGGAACGCTACATAAGCAAGGGAAATTTTCCTGTAAGCGGCGGCGTTGCTTGGTGTTAAAATTTTATTGGAGGGATTTTATTAAATGCAAGTATCTACTGGTTGGTTGAAAGATTTCTTGAAAATAGATTGTACAACTGAAGAATTGGCAGAAAAATTTACAATGAGCGGCAACCCCGTTGAAAATATAATTAAAGCGGGCGCGGGGCTTGAAAAAGTCGTAACGGGGCGCGTTGAAGAAATTACACCGCACGAAAACTCGGATCATATGTTTGTTTGTCAAATGAATGTTGGCGCGGCTGAACTTTTGCAGATTGTAACGGGCGCGCAAAACGTACACGAAGGCGATATAGTCCCCGTTGCATTAGTTGGAGCTAATCTGCCCTGCGGAAAAAAAATTTCTAAGGGCAAATTGCGCGGCGTTGTTTCAAACGGTATGCTTTGCAGCCGCAATGAATTAAACATTGAAGGCGATTCAAGCGGCATTTACATTTTGCCTAAAGATACGCCCGTTGGCGTACCCTTCGCGCAGGTTGCAGGACTTAATGACGATATTTTGGAATTTGAATTGACGGCTAATCGCGGGGATTGTTTCAGCGTTTTCGGCTTGGTACGTGAAGCGGGCGTGCTTTTAAATCAGACGCCGAAATTTCCTGAAATTAAAGTTTCTGAAGACGCGGGGCAAAGTTCCAAAGATTTAATCGAAATAAAAATTGACGCGCAGGATTTATGCAGCAGATTTTCTGCGCGAGTGCTTACTGACGTTAAATTGGCTCCTTCGCCCGAATGGATGCAAAAACGTTTGGAAGGCGCGGGCATTCGTGCAATTAACAATGTTGTTGACGTAACAAATTTTGTAATGGTTGAATTGGGTCAACCGCTCCACGCTTACGATTATGAAAAAATTGCAGGCAAAGTTTTAAACGCGCGCCGCGCAGTTGCAGGCGAACAACTTCATACTCTCGACGATTCAAACAGACTGGCAAAGGGCGGCGAACTTGTCATTGCTGACGCCGAAAAGGCGGCGGGACTTGCGGGCGTTATGGGCGGCTTTGAAACCGAAATTACCGAAAATACAAAAACCGTTGTACTTGAGGCGGCGTCATTTAATTCTGCGTCGATTCGGCGTACCAGCCGCGCCGTCGGTTTACATTCTGAAGCAAGCGGCAGATTTGAACGCGGCGTTAATGAAAAAGCAACCGTTACCGCGCTTGACAGAGCCGCGCAACTTTTGCAGGAAATGGGCGCGTGCAAAGTTTGTGAAGGCGTCGTTGACGTTTACCCCGCGCCGAAATCTGAAATTAAAATTCAATTCACTTGCAAGCAAATTAACGACAGGCTCGGCACTTCCTACACCGAAAAAGAAATTTTGGACGTGTTAAAATCTTTAGGCTTTAAAATTTCTGAAGTTGACGCGGAATTTGACGGCGAAGAAGTCATTGATAAAATTTCCTACGCGGCGAAACATTTAGGCAAGGCGGCTAAGGAACTCGCGCAGAACAGCGAAGTTGACGATTTTATTCAAAGCATTGGTAAAACCGTCGGCGAACTTATGAAACGCGGCGGCGCAGAATCTTTTACAACTTATGAAGCCGTTGTACCTGATTGGCGCAATGACGTTACGCTCCCTGACGATTTATCTGAAGAAGTTGCAAGAATTTACGGCTATGATAAAATTCCTGCTACACTTCCAAAAGGCAGTCAACAGGGCGGACAATCTAAACTGCAAAATTTCACTGACAGCATTAAAAATATTTTGTCAAGCTTGGGAATGAATGAAGAAGTTTCTTTCGCTTTTACTCATCCTGATATGTTTGACAAGTTGCAAATTCCCGCTGAAAGTGAACTTCGCCGCGCAGTGCCGATTATGAATCCTTTGACTGATGAATATCCGCTTTTAAGGACAACGCTTTTAAGTTCGATACTTGAAAACGCCGCGCGAAATTTCAGCCGCAAAAATGAAGACGTAAGATTATTTGAAGTTGCGCCGATTTTTATTCCGAAAAGTTTACCGATTACCGAACAGCCGTTTGAAATTCAAAAACTTGTCGGCTTGATAATGGGACGCCGTGCGCCGAAAGGTTGGACGCAAGATAACGCCGAAGTTGATTTTTACGATATGAAGGGCATTGTTGAGGAACTTTTGGAGCGGCTTGAAATTTTCAATTACACCGTTGAGGCGGGCGAACATTACGCGCTGCATCCCGGCAAAACTGCGATTTTCAAAAAAGGGCGTGAAATTTTGGCAACGGTCGGAGAAGTTCATCCCGCCGTTGCAGAAAATTTGGGTATCAACAAAAAAGTTTTCGTATTTGAAAGCGACGTTGAAACTTTAATGAAATGTACCGCCAAAAAATTTAACTTTGAGAATCTGCCGAAATATCCCGCAATTTCCCGCGACCTTGCAATTTTGGTAAATCTTGACACGGCGGCGGGCGAAGTCGAAAAAGTTATTAAAAAATCTGCAGGAAAATTTTTCAAGGAAGTAACGCTCTTTGACGTGTACACGGGCGAAAGAATTGACGCCGCCAAAAAAAGTTTGGCATTCAATATCAAATTCCAGTCGAACGAAAGAACTTTGACGGACGAAGAGGCGGACGCCGCGTTCAAGGAAATTTTGGCGGCGGTTGAAAAAACTTTTGACGCTAAATTGAGGTGATTGGAATTGCCTGAAGAAAAAAAAGTCGGCGAAATGCAACGTGTTTCGGTTGAAATTTTCGGCGACGTTTACCACTTGAAAACCGATGACCCCGAAGGCTTAGAAAAAATTGTACAAATGGTAAATTTCACAATGAAGTCAATTTCGCAGAACACGCGCACATTTGCGGGCAGTCGAATTGCGGTTATGGCGGCGTTAAAAATTGCTGAAGACTATATGCAACTGAAAAAAGATTATGACGAACTTTTGGCTCTGCTCAAAGATAATAAATAGGCGACGGGTTTTAAATATCAATTTAAAGGCGGCTGGAATTAACGAGAAGCCGCCTTCATTATCTTTTGGGCATAAATATATATCTGTTGCAAGAAATTGATTTTAGGTGTATTACAGGCGAAATTTGACGAGGCGGGAATTTTGAAGAATTATAAAATTGAAGGCGTAATTTTGCGCACGACGGATTTTGGCGACGCTAATCGCGTCATTACGATTTACACGCGGGATTTTGGAAAAATCGAAGTCAACGCTTACGGTTGCCGCCGCGCCAAAAATCCCTTAAGCGGCGCGTTGCAAATGTTTAATCTGATTTCGGCGGAAGTCAACAGCGGCGCGAAAGTCGATTCAATCAAAGAGGCTGACGTTATAAAATTTTTCCCCAACTTGAACGCCGATATTGAAAAAATTGCTTATGCGTCATTGTTTTTTGAAATTGTAAACCGAATGACTTTGCCGAAATTTCCCGAAGGCGAAATTTACGATTTACTTTTAAAAAGTTTGCCCGCGCTTGATGAAAGGAACGCCAAAGTTGCCGCGCTGATTGGAATTTTTCAATTTATGGAATTTAGCGGCGTGCAACTGAATTTTTTCCACTGCGTACATTGCGGCGAAGAAATTAAAACTGACGCGGCGTTGAGTTTGACTGAAGGCGGCGCACTTTGTAAAAATTGCGGCGGCGTCGCGCAGGATTCTTTCAACTATCCTCAAAATTTGCAACAAGCTTTTTACAAAATTTTAAATTTCGATTGGCGGGAACATTTGAATTTCAATCTGAAGGAAATTAACACGGCAGAAAAAATTATTCTGCGCTACATTCAAGAAATTATCGGCAAAGAATTAAACGCCGTGAAATTTATTCGGCAACTTGAAACTTTGCAAAAAAATTAAGCCGTCCTTACCGGGCGGCTTTTTTATTGGATATAAATTTTGACTATTTAAATTTCAAACGTTATAATTAAATTGTTCAAAAAACATAACGCCGGAAAATTACGCAGAAATTATAAAACACTCCGGCGGAATTGTCAAAGGAGGTTTTTAAAATGACAAACGTTGAAAGAATGCACGAAGAAAGAATTAACGCACTCGATAAACGCGTGGAAGTTCTTTCGCAAAAAGTCGATGATTTTATTGCAGAAAGTCGCGCAAATGCTGCGCGTCAAGACGCACGAATGGAAAAATTGGACGAAAAACTGGAAAAGATTAACGAGCGAATTGATTCAAATATTCATCAAATGCGCAATATGACAATCGCCTCAATGGTTGGTATCGGCGCAATGGTTTTAAGTTCAGGCGCAATGGCTGTTGCAGTTATAATTGCACTTTTTAAATAAGATTAAAATTCGGCAAAAAAATTTGGGAAGTGTTTTTTTTACACTTCCCTTTTTGTTTGGAAAAAAATTCTAGCTCATCCACGGCGGCAATTTAATTAAGCCGTCGCTGTCTTGCTTAATATTTTTAGGTTCTTGAGGCATAGGCGTGGGATTTTGGGGTGGTTGCTGATTGGGCATAGGAGTAGGAGGCTTAGGCGGCGCATTAAATCCCGTACGATTAAAAGACGGGAAAGGCGAAATTGGCGCAGGCGGCGGCGTCATTGGTTGTTGTTGACGATGTTGCTGTTGTTGATGTTGCGTCATTGAAGAAATAATTGGTGCGCTGAAATTTTCTGCTTCGCCGTCAAAACGCGTTGCAATAATCGTAACGCGCACTGTATCGCCCAAAGATTCGTCAACCGACATACCCCACATAATTTCGGCGTCCGCGTCAGCGGCTTCTTGAATTGTTGTTGACGCCTCATTAACTTCAAGCATTGTTAAAGCTTCTTCGGAGCCCATTATGTTAATTAAAACACTGCGTGCGCCTTGAATATTCGTTTCAAGCAACGGCGAATTAATAGCCGCCTTTGCAGCATTTACGGGAGCTTTTTCGCCCGCCGCTTCGCCAATTCCGATAAGCGCACTGCCCGAATTACTCATAATCGTTGTTAAGTCGGCGAAGTCCAAATTGACAACGCCGGGCATTGTAATAAGTTGCGAAATACCTTGAACACTTTGTCTCAAAACGTCGTCGGCAATGCTGAACGCTTGAGTTACGGGCATTTTTTTATCAACAACTTGTAAAAGTTTATCGTTTGGAATAGTAATAATTGTATCGACGGAGCGGCGCAAATTGTCAATTCCCATATCGGCATTTCTTTTGCGGCGCGGACCTTCAAAGGTAAAAGGGCGCGTAACAATTCCGACAGTCAACGCGCCGAGCTCCTTTGCACAAGCCGCAATGACGGGAGCCGCGCCCGTACCTGTGCCGCCGCCCATTCCCGCTGTTATGAAAACCATATCCGAGCCTTCAAGGGCTTTAATAATTTCTTCGCGGCTTTCCTGCGCGGCTTGTTCGCCTTTTTCGGGGCGTGCGCCTGCGCCGAGTCCTTTTGTAAGTTTTTCGCCGATTCTGATTCTGCGCGGAGCTTGCGAAGTCAAAAGGGCTTGCGCGTCAGTATTGACTGCAATAAATTCCACGCCCTCAAGTCCCAATGAAATCATTCGATTAACGGCGTTACTGCCGCCGCCGCCCACGCCAATTACTTTTATTTTGGCAAGCGAATTTAAACTTGTATCTTCAATTTCAAACAAATTTCATTCCCCCACATCTTGAATTTTATAATCGAAAATTTTTTTCATCTAATTTTAAAACATTGCAATTTATTTTACTATAAAAATTTCATTTATGCTATAGCAACTAAAAAAAATATTCAAGCCGCTTATTTTAGGGAACCAAGGCACCAAGGAGAGCAATGCTCCTACTCGTCGCATTGCAAGGGAACTAGTGAAATTTCACTAATCCCTAATCTCTGGAACATCGGAACCCTTTAAATTAAGCCGCATATTTTTTCAGAAAAAATTTTTTTACCGCAGAAATATTTTTAAAAATTCTCCAGCCGAAAATCAACAGCGCAATATAGTATAAATCAATTTTAAAAAAATTTCCCAACAAAATTAATATGAGTCCAAAAATTAAATTAGTGAAAAAACCGCTGATTAAAATTTTATCACTGAAAATTAAATTAAGTTTCGCCGCAATTCCGCCGCAAATTGAATCAATCGCCGCCAAAATTATTACTGCAGAAAATTTTTCGTCAAGCGGCACTTGCAGCGCGTACCCTAAAAAAAATCCCGCCGCCAATCCTGCTAACGCCTTCATAAATTTTTCTCCTCAACAAGTTGGGCGAATTGGTGGCGAAATTCTCCCTTGTACGGCGGAATATAAACATTTTCCACGCTTTGCACTTCGATTTGAATCCCCCAAACTTTTAAAGCATCTTCAACGCCGCCGCGCATTTTTATTGAATTTTCCAGCGAACTTTTATCGCCGATAGCAATAATTTCAAAGGGCGGCGCAGAGCGAACATTATTAACAGAAAGCGTAGGACCCGCGCAACGAATTTCACTTGTTGCAGTCAATCTTTGCCCGTTAATGGAAATTGCCTCCGCGCCCGCCGCGCGCAATTCGTTTATAATCCTCAAAATATCTTCGTCGTGAATAACGTACAAGTTGGGATTTTCGCCCTTGCGAATATCGCTTTTGCTGTCGTCCATTCGCACAATTACGCCGCTGCCTTCAAGTGCGGTTAAGCCCGCTTGCATTCGCAAATTTTCCATTGTAACGAGTTCTTCGGGCGAAACTTCATATTCTTTTTGCAACGTCAAAAGTTGCAGTTTAAGTTCTTCGCGTTCTCTTTGAACTTTCAAAATTTCTGTTGAAAGTTCTTCAATTCGTTTATCGGGCGGCAAGGTGTCAGTTTCTTTTTCCTGCTTAAATTCGATTGAAAGGATAAATCCTACAATCACGCAGATAAAAGTTATTGACCAGCCTTCGCCCCAAATGTGTCGAAGTTTTTTCATAAAAAATTCCCTTCGGTTTTTAAGGGTTCCAAGGTTCCAGGGAAGAGAGATTTTCCCTGGTTCCCTAGAACCCTATTTCCTTTGTTCCTTAAATTATTGAGCAAGTTTGATAAATGGCGCGGTGTAATTAAAATCTACATATTCGACTTCGTGCGGGTTGTTATCCAAATCTCTTAAAAAATCGTCAACAAGGTGCGCCTTTTCGTCCAGCCGTTCCATTTTGCCAATACGAATTTGAACTGCTTGTTCGGTATCGGTGTAGGCAACAACATAATCAGCTGCAACTATAGCAACTTCAGAAAGTTTATTCAACGATTCGGGCGCGAGTTTCTGCAGAAATTCCAAAATCTTTTTAACCAAATCGTCGTCAACTTCATCGCCAATATATTTATCTTGAACTTGTGCGCCTGTTATCATTGGAATTTTCATTTCGCGCAGATTTTTATAGCTGTCGAGAATTTTGCCGCTTTTATCCAAATCCAAATAGCCGTAATCGCAAACGATAGTTGCAAGCGGTTTTCTTTCCTTCAAAGTAACTTCAATGGTATTCGGGACAATTCGGCGCACTGTTACGCTTTCAATGCGCAAATCTTTAGAAAGGCGCGTGGTTATGTCATTTGTTTCAAGTTGGAAAATTGGCTCACCGATATAAATATTTCCAACTTTTAAAATATCTTCGACTGTCAATTTTTCCGCGCCGATTAGTTTTACTTCTTTGAGCGTAAAAAATGGCACGTACACGAAAAAGCCCAAAATTGCGCCGACGATTATCAAAAATACTATTCCCTTAAAAAGCCTGCGCCCGCTTCGTCGAACTCGTCTTATTTTTGCCAATTTTTTTAGCTCCTTAAAGTTTTTTTCATTTAATTTAAAGTTTATTTTTTAAATGTTCTTTTCTTTTTCCAAAGCAAAAAAGAAAAGAACCAAAAGAAAAGTGCTTTTATCGCCCGTCAGGGCCGCTCGGTTTAAATACGCTCTTGGTAACTCGTGGCCCCCTTTGGGGCCTCTAGTTTTTCCGACGCTTCAACATTACCGCAAGCTGCGGCTTTAGTGACGGGCGGATATTACATTAGCGAGTTGCAATTTCAATTTTATAAAGTAGCAAGTGCCGCGCGTCCTGCGCGAGGTGTTACGGGGCGCACGTCCTGTGCGCCCCCTAGTCTTTAGGCTTTATTCCTTAGCCTTTAAAAATCTGCCAACGCCAAAATTTTTTCGCACAGTTCGGGAAATTCAATACCCGCCGCGCGCGCCGCGTCCGGTACAAGTGAAGTTTCTGTCATTCCCGGAACTGAATTTACTTCGATAACGTAGGGAATATTGTTTTCAGAGAGCATAACATCAACACGCGCAACGCCCGCGCACTTGCAAATTTTGAAGGCGTTGACTGCCGCCGCTTGAACTTTTTCGGTTAATTCGGCGGAAATTTCAGCGGGGCAAATGTGCGTTGACGCGCCTTTCTTGTACTTCGTTTCGTAGTCATAACGCCCCGTTACAGTTGTAATTTCGATAACGGGCAAAGCCTGCGCCTTGTCTTCATTGCCGCAAACTGCAACCGTTAATTCGCGCCCGCTTATATATTCCTCAACCAAAATTTCATCGCCGTATTTGAAAGAATTTTCTATTGCAGGCGAAATATCTTCCGCGCGTTCAACAATTTCAACACCAATGCTTGAGCCTTGATTCGACGCCTTAATTACAACGGGCAAGCCGAATTTTTCTTCAACTTTTTTTGCAAGCGTTTCGTTTTTGTCGGCAATTCGATAAACTTCAAATTTCGGCGTGGTGATATTTGCGAAAGTCAACATTCTTTTTGTAGCAACTTTATCCATCGTCAACGCGGCGGCTAAAACGCCCGAGCCCGTGTATTTAATGCCGAGCATATCCAAAGTACCTTGCAGGAGCCCGTCTTCGCCGTAAAGCCCGTGAACTGCGTTAAAAACAATTCCGCAATTCGTGGTTAAAATATCTGCCGCAAAAGTTTTCGGATTTAGTTCCATTGTTTCAACGTTATAATTTTTCGACTTCAGCGCGTCAGCAATGGCTTTACCAGTCCTGCGCGAAACTTCAGCTTCAGTTGAAGTGCCGCCCATTACTACAACAATTTTACTGCGTTGACGTTGCTTTTTTAAAAGTTCAATAAGTTCTTCGCCCGTTTTATAAATATCGCCCGCGCCCATTGTAATTACCAAATCGCCCGTCACAACATTATCAAGCAGGTATTCTGCAATTTTTTCGCGTTCGGGAATGTAGGAAATTTCTTGATTGTTATTCAAAACTTGTTCCAAAATAGATTCGCCGCTGATGCCTTCAATTTTTTCTTCGCCGGCAGAATAAATATCTGTCAACACCAATAAATCAGCGTCAACAAATGCGTTTGCAAATTCTTTCAATAAGAGTTTTGTGCGCGTGTAACGGTGCGGTTGAAAAACGCAGACAACGCGGCGGGGATTAGTTTCACGCGCCGCCTTTAAAGTTGCCGCAATTTCCGTCGGGTGGTGCGCGTAATCGTCAACAATCCAAATACTTCTGACATTGCCTTTAGTTTGAAAGCGGCGTTTAGCCCCGTGAAATTTTCCGAGCGCGTCAACAATCTTTGAAAATTCCACGCCAATTTCAGTAGCAGTTGCAATGGTTGCAAGTGCGTTTAAAACATTGTGCCGCCCGTGAATTGCAAGTTGCACTCTGCCCAAAAGTTTTTCGCCCTTGAAAGTGTCAAAACTTACACCATTAACGCCGCTGTAAATATTTTTTGCGGTAAAATCTGCCGCGTTGTCAATCCCGTATGAAATAACTTTGCGCTTAATCTTTTCGGCAAGTTCGCGCAGGGGTTCATTGTCGAAACAAAGAACTGCAACGCCTTTTTCTGCGTCAAGATTTTCCAAAAAAATTTTAAACGCCGCGCGAATTTTTTCAACGGTGCCGTAATGATCCAAGTGGTCGTCTTCAATATTTGTAACAACGGCTATTGCAGGTTTCAATTTTATAAAAGAGCCGTCGCTCTCGTCAGCTTCAGAAACAAGATAATCACTTTTGCCCAAAATTGCGCTCGTACCCAAATCAGAACTTTCGCCGCCAATGACAAAAGACGGGTCAACGCCCGCGCAGTGCAACACAAAGCCAATCATTGAAGTTGTAGTAGTTTTGCCGTGCGAGCCTGCAACTGCTATACCTTTTTTGGAATTAACCAACATTGCGTTAATATCGGAGCGGTGCAGTTTCGGGATATTCAATTCAGCGGCTTTTAAAATTTCGGGGTTATCTTGCGGAATTGCGGAAGAATAAACTATTGCGTCAATGTCATTTGAAATATTTTCGGCAGCGTGCCCAATGAAAATTTTTGCGCCGAGCTTTTTGAGCATTTCGACGTTGGAAGAGTCCGCGCAATCCGAGCCGCTTATTTCGTAGCCTGATTCAATCAAAATTTTGGCAAGCGCACTCATTCCCGCGCCGCCTATTCCTACAAAGTGAAATTTTTTTAAATTAAGCATATCGCTGAATTTCAAAATTTTTTCCTCCCAAGTTTAAATTTTTATAATTAAATTATTCATTTTCAAAACGTTAATGTATTTAAATTCGGTTGCCATTTGGCTGACAAGTTTTATACCTATATGAGCGGCGGGGTCTTTGGAATAATAAATTTCGTGCCATTTTTTGGGATTGAACGTGCGGCAATCGTCACGAATCCTGACAATTACATTTTCGCCGCTGATTATAATTCTTATGTCAATAGAATATAATTGCTTGCCGTCAAAGCCGTATTCAATAATATTGTTTACCATCTCCTCAACGCAAATTGCGGCGTACAAACTTTTTTTCTTGTTGACGTTGTGACTTTCGCAAAAAGTTTTTATCTTTCTTGATATTTGCAGGACTTCGTTTTTTTCGGTTATGCTGATGTTAAATTGAGAATTTTCTTCAACGTCAAAATCTTTTGGCAGTAATAAAATATTCTCAAGCTTGAAAGTAATTTTTTTGTTATAGTACCAAACGCCGATAATTAAAGCCGCCAACATTACAACGTTGTTTAACAAAACAGTTATCCAAATTCCCGTCATTCCAAAATACGGAGTCAAAATTAATGCAAGCGGCGCAATGAATAAAATATTATTTGAAAACGCAATAAGGTTTACAAGTTTAAATCTGCCGCACGCTTGGTAAAAATATTGCAACAATACAATCAGCGTTATAAAAATTACACTGCCCGCCATAAAGTACAAGCCTTCAATAACCATATCAAAAACGCCTTCGGCACTGTTGCCGGTGTAAACTCCCGCTATTGCAGGAGCCGCCAAAATTAAAATTATCGTAAGTGTCGACGCAACTAACGCCGAAGATCTTAACGCAACTGTTACAAGTCGCAAAATAGAATTTTTATCTTTTTCGCCGACGAGAATACCTGCAATCATTTGATTTGTTGACGCTATTGCTTTTGGAAATGCCTCAACCATTGAAAAAATATTGTTAAAAATTGCAACCGCCGCAACGCCGGCACTGCCGCCCGCGCCCAATGCAACATAATTTAATAAGCCGCTCTGCAACATTGACGCGCCGCGCCCAAGTAAAATTGGCGAGCCGTTTAAAAACATTCCGCGCAAATCAGAAATTTTAATATCTGCAAATGAAAATTTAAAAGTTGAATCAGGCTTGCGAAAGTGCAAAAGTAAAAACGACAACGCCAGCCAATAACTTACAGCCGTTGCAATTCCAATTTCCCACATTCCGCCGTCGAAATAAAATATTGCAATTAAATCGCCCAAAACATTTGCCGCGCTTAAAATTGAAATCGCTTTAACGGCGCGGGCTCTGTCGCTGTCAAGTTGCATTACAGGCGTTAAAAGTGTAACTGCCGCCATTGCGGGCAGTCCCAATGAATAGGCTTGAAAATAATTTATTGTTTCTGCGCGAATAATTCCGAAATTTTCAGTTGCGCCGAGTATATCTGCAATTTTTTCGGGTACAACAAAAAAAATTATTATAAAAAATATTGATAAGGCAACTGCAATACTTACGGCAAGCGAAAAAATCCCGTTCGCTTCATCCAATTTACCTTTGCCTAATTTTTGACTGCAGAGAATTTGCATTCCCAACATTAAAACATTTGGCAGAATTGCGGTAAATTTTTGTAACGGCGTAGTAAAACCGAACGCCGCCATTGAATCCGCGCCGAGCATATTTCCGATAATTATACCGTCAATAACATTTCCAATCGTGGTTGCCAACATTGACATCAGCAAAACAAAAAATGTACTTCTGTATAATCTTGCAACAATATCTTTTTTGTACTTTCGTAATTCAAAATTTTGCAAGTTATTTCGACGCCCTTTGAATTAAAATCATTCCGAAAAGCAAGCCGATAATGTTCGGAATCCATACGGCGTACATTGGCTCAAAAATTCCGCCGCGTGCAAGTGCGTTTGACAGCGTCATTATCGAATAGTAAATAAAAATAATTATGACGCTGAGCGCAAAGCCCATAGAAGAAGTATTTCTTGTCGGCTGAAGTCCGAGCGGTACGCCTATCAACGCAAAAATTAAACTTGCCATAGGCACGGTAATTCTTTGATAAAGTTCCGTTTCAAGTTTAGCGGTATCTGCAAATTGAGTTTTCATAATTGCAATTTGCGCCTTGAGTTCTTTCATCGTCAATTCTTCGGGGCGTTTTTGTTCACGGACAATTTGACGCGGGCTCGCTTTAACGGGCAACGATTGAGTTTCAAAACGCATTGTGCGCGTCTTTTGAGCGTCTGAAATATCGTAAATGGTGCCTTCGTGCATTATCCAAACGTCGTTTTTCCATTCGGCGAAGGCGGCGTTTTCTACGTGCGTCAATCTGCCTTCTGCGTTAAATTCCTGCATTGTGACGCCCTGTAAAGTTTCATCACTTGCGCGGTATTCGCGCGCATAAACGAGCCTTTGCAATACGTCATTTTGAATTTCTTTAACAATGATATGATCTTGAGATTTTAATTCGGTGTTGCCCTGAATTTCAAAATAAACCACGTTGTTATAGGCGGTATTCGCCCAAGGGACAACGTGTTCATTGAATAAAATTGCGCAGATACTGAAAATAAATCCTAAAATAATTGCAGGCGCGGCGATTCTGCCGAAACTTATTCCGCAAGATTTCATTGCGGTAATTTCGCTGGAACTTGAAAGCCGCCCGAATGTTAAAAGCGTCGCAAGCAACATTGACATTGGAAAAGTCCACATTATTATTGCCGGCAACCCGTAAACAAAAATTTTTATGACGGACGAAATTGACGCGCCGTAATCCGTGATAAACCGCGCAATTTTAAAAAGTGTGCCCGAGCCTATGAAGACTGCCGAAAAAGCGCAAATTCCAAAAATTGCCGCCATTATTACTTCACGAAAAATATAAATATCTAAAATTCGGATTTTCAAAAAGTTTCCTCTCCTCCTTAAAAATTATCTGTCGAAAATCAACAGCGCAGATTTAAAAAAATAATTTGAATCCTCAATCGTGCGCTCGGAAGTCGAAGGAGAAGTTGAATATAAAATTTGCTTGAGCTTAAGCCCGTTGCTCAAATTTTCGTCAATGGCAAGCTGTATTTGTTGTTCCAATCTTTTTTCGTTAAAGCCGCTGCAAATTTTTACCTTCATTAAAAATCCTCCTTACAAATTATTTTCGCTGTCAAAAATCATTACTGCCGATTCTTCGGAACAATTATTTTCAAAATCAAAATTGCTTGAGTAAGAAATGTGCTTGAGAAAAAATCCCTGCGCCTGCATTTCGTCAAGCGTTTCTTGAATTTTCTGTTCAAGTTCTTCGGCAGAATTGCCTTCACAAAGTTTAACTTTCATTGAAAAATTTCCTTACAGTTTGAAATTATCGCCGAGATAAAATTTTTTGGCAATAGGGCTGTCTGCAATTTCGTGCGCGTTGCCTTCGAGCAAAATTTTGCCTTCGTTCAAAATGTACGCCCTGTCAACAATATTCAAAGTTTCGCGGACGTTATGGTCAGTAATTAAAATCCCCATACCGCGTTCGCGCAGATATTTAACAATCGTCTGAATATCGGCAACCGCCAAAGGGTCAACGCCTGCAAAAGGTTCGTCAAGCAAAATAAATTGCGGTTCCAACGCCAAACACCTTGCAATTTCTACGCGCCGCCTTTCGCCGCCTGAAAGTTCGGTGCCCTTGCGTTCGCGGACGTGCCCGATATTAAATTCTTTTATCAGATTTTCAAGGCGCGTTTTAGCTTCAGCGTTGGAAATATTCAACGTTTCAAGAATAGCCATAATATTTTGTTCGACGGTTAATTTGCGAAAAATCGAGGCTTCCTGCGTCAAATAACTGATTCCCAACTGTGCGCGGCGGTACATCGGCAATTTTGAAATGTTGACGTCCGAAATAAAAATTTCGCCGCTGTCAGGTTTTTCCAATCCTACAATCATATAAAATGAAGTAGTTTTGCCCGCGCCGTTGGGACCGAGCAAGCCGACAATTTCGCCTTTTTCGACTTTCAGCGAAACATTATTTACAACCACGCGCTTTTTAAAAGATTTTACCAAATTTCTTGCTTCAATGTGCAATTAATTCGCTCCCTTCGGGCGTTTTTAAACTTTTGGAATATGTTTACAAATTTAAATATTTTTTTAACAAGTCGGCATTTCTTTCTTTTGGCACAAAAGAAAGAAACGCCTGGCAAAGAAAGAAAAACTCCCGACCCGCTAGAACCGCCATCACGGCGGTTGACGCGGGCGGCGCACGTCGTGTGCGCCGTTCGGTTGCAATTTCAAGTTTGCAAAATAGAAATTGCCGCGCGTCCTGCGCACTTCTATTTTTTTTGAAAAATTTTTAGTTATTGCAATTTGTAAACACATCCTAACGCCTAATTTTCAAATGGCGAATCGTGCAAAACTTCATGGGGCAAAGGAGTTTTATTTGAAGGATTAACGGCGGCGGGATTATCTTTATTTTGGTTATCGGCAAGGTAAACAGTTAATTTGTTGCCGCGCATAGTATTATTTTTTTGAACCGCCCAAGCGTTACCCGTAAGAACTGCCTTGCCGTTTTGGCTTGCGTAGTAGTCAACTCTGTCGCCGCCCGCTTCCACTTCGCGCGGCGGGCTTACAATGTGTACATCGCCCGTACCAATAAAATATTGTTGGTCAATCCAGCCTTCCATATAATTTGCGGTGAAAGTGCCGTCAGTTTCGCTTGTAAAAATTCCGCCCGTCGGTATTACAACGTGCTTTTTATCGTCGGGGTAATAGTCAACGTGTTCGCCTTTGAAAGTGCGTGTATCGCCGTTGGGATATTTTTCATTGGGCGCAATTTTTTGAACAACGTCAACGTTGCCGTCGGCTTGCATATGTCCGTAGCCGTCATTAGTCAAGCTGTTGCAAGTAACTCTTAAATCTTCGCGCACAACAATAACGTTGCCGACAAGGTAAGATTCTTTAGTGTTGGTGTTGTACATAGCGCGCCCGCCTGTTGCTTTGCCGGTGCCGTACTTCAAAAGAACGTTGCCGGTTGCCGTAACAACGCCGGTATTCATATCATAGTCAACTGTATCTGCGTTGACTTCGGAAGGAACATTTTCTTTATTAGAATCGGGCGCGGCTTGTTCTTCGTGTTTCATTGAGACGCTACCGCTTGCAATAACTTTGCCCGTGTCCATATCGTAGTCAATTTCGTCCGCCTTGACTTCGGAAGGCGAATTTTCATTTTCGGCTGAAAGTGCCGTTGAATTTATAAACATAGTCGCGCAGATTAACACGCAAAATTTTTTTAGTTTCATTGTTTGCCCTCCGCATCTTTAACGCCCTTTAAAATATGAGCGTGCCCTTTCAAATTAAAGTGTCGCAAGCCGTTAGTAGCCTCCGCGCGGTCGCCGTAAGCGCGCATATCGTCCTTAGAAATTTGAACATTTTCTGTTGCAATGAGAATTTCTTCTTTGCCGCGCCAATCGAGTTTGCCGCTGATTAATTTTGCGCCTTCGCTGTCAGTAACTGTAACGTCACCTTCAACGTGAATATCGCCGCTTTGATGTTCGTAGTTGCCGCGCTGCGCGGTAAGTTCTACAAATTTGCCGTCTTCCTGATAAAGTTTAGCGTGAACGCCTTCGAGTTCGGCGTTTTGCGTTGCCGCGTCGACAATCATTTTATCAGAATTTAATTCAAAAAGTTTTACGCCGTTTTTTTCTTCGACAATGTTATTTGTTTCGTAAGTCATCGTTGAAGGCGGGGCGAATTTTTCGGAAGGCGGCGGCTCGTCGGGGGTTGTTGAAACTACCCAAACTACAAGCGCAATGAACAGCCCTACGCCTGCGCCTATCAGAATTTTATATTTATTTTCCATTAGTCACTTTCCGATTTTTAATTTTTTATGATTTTAACACGGCTTTTCTTTTTTTGTAAAAAAGAGCAACGCACGCATTGCAAGCCGCCTAAAAGAAAAAAACTTTTTACAGTTTTAATTTTATAAAACTAATTAACTATCCCACTATCACACTATATGATGCTTGCCCTCTTTTTTCATTTCGGGGGGCGTGTTCCAGCGTTTTTGGAACCAAATCCATTGAGTAGGATTTTCACGAATCATTTTTTCAAGAATGCGCGTCATTTTTTCTGTAAAGCGGAATAAATCCCCGTCACTGTCGCCCGTATCTTCAAATTTTAAAACGTCGAAAATTTTAACCAAGTGTCTGCCGTTCGGTTGCCGAATGATAAACGCGGGCAAAACAGGCGAATTAAATTTTTTTGCAAAGACAGCGGGACCCATTGGCGTTGATGCGGTTTTGCCCAAAAAATCTATAAACGCGCCGCCGGGTCCTGCGTCTTGGTCGGCAAGGAAGCCTAAAATTTTTCCTTTTTTAAGGGCGCGTCCTGCCGCCAAAAGTTCGCTTGTACCGCGATTAAAAATTTCTACGCGAATTGTTGCGCGTAAATCGTCAAGCGCGCGGGAATATTCTTGATTCGGCTGAAGTTTTGCTATTGCAGTAACGGGCAAGCCGTTAAGCGTGAAAGCCGCGCTTAGCCATTCCCAAGTCCCCAAATGTCCCGTTAAAACAACTACGCCGTGCCCCTGCGCGAGGGCGTCTTTCATTTTTTCCAAGTGGTCAATTTGAATGTATTCGGACAAATTTTTTTCGTTGAGGTTGGGCATATACAAAATATCTAACATATTGCGCGCCAAATTTATAAATGATTCACGTACCAATTTTCGCGCTTCGCCTTCTGAAATATTTAGCGCGGGCATCATTTGTGCAACGGCTCTTTCGCGCTGTTTTTTGACAAAAATATAGTACAAGTTGCCTAAAATTTTTCCAAAAAATAAAAGCAAGTCGTACGGTAAAAATCTTACCAGCCGACTCAAAAACATCAGCGCGTTGTATAACATTTTTTAACCTAACCTCTTAACAAATTATTGATTTACCGAAAAATTTTTTGCAGTTTCAACCGTCGTATATTGTTTAACAATTTCAGCCCATTTGCCCTGCGCCTTCAAAATAAATTCAATGACTTCACGAACTGCGCCGTTGCCGCCGTCATTTTCCGCTACGAAATGTGCACGTTCTTTGACTTCAATATTTGCATTGGCTACCGCTGCGCGAAATCCTACCTGTACGAAAACAGGCAAATCTATCAAATCGTCTGCAACATACGCAATTTCTTCGTCGCGCAGATTAAATTCAGCCTTTAAATCTTTGTAGGCGTTGCGCTTATCCATATGACCCTGCTTAACTGCGTTAATTCCCAATTCTTTTGCGCGGTTGGAAGTGTAAACAGATTCGCGCCCCGTAAGTATCGCAGTTTGCAAGCCGCAATTTTGCGCAAGTTTAATCCCCAAGCCGTCTTGACAATGAAAAACTTTGAAAAATTCGCCGTTCGCTCCAACATAAATTTTACTGTCAGTCAATGTGCCGTCAACGTCGAAAATTATCAATTTAATTTTTTTTGCACGCTCGAAGGCGTCTTCAGTAATTTTCATATTAAACGACTCCCTGTCTTAACAAGTCAGTTAAGTGAATCATACCGACAGGATTTTTATCGGCGTCAATGACAGGCAAAACCGTAACAGGGCGCGGCTTGTGTTTTTCCATAACAGAAAGAGCCGCCGCCGCCAATTTATCCGCGCTGATAATCAAAGCGTCTTTGTGCATAACCGTTTCAACGGGTTCATCAATGAAATTTTTATCCTTTTCGAGGGCGCGGCGAATAATTCCGTCCGTAACAATCCCTACAAATTTATTTTCTGCGTTGACAACAGAAACCGCGCCGAGTCCCTTCGCCGTCATTTCAAAAAGCGCGTCCTTAACAGTTGCACCAACTTTAACGATAGGATTATTTTCGCCGCTGTGCATAACGTCGCCGACAGTAAGCAAAAGTTTTCTGCCCAACGCGCCGCCGGGATGAAATAAGGCGTAATCCTGCGAAGTAAATTTTTTCTCTTCCATTAAAGCCATAGCAATAGCGTCGCCCATTGCAAGCGTTGCAGTAGTTGACGCGGTAGGCGCAAGCCCCAATGTGCAAGCCTCTTTTTCGACGCCGATATTTATAAAATAATCACTGTTCTTGCCGAGTGAAGAAGTTTTACGCCCGCACATTCCAATAATTTTTGCGCCAATCCTGCGAATGACGGGCAAAATATTTACAATTTCGGAACTTTCGCCGCTGTTTGAAATTGCAATGACAATATCATTTTCTGTAACCATTCCCAAATCGCCGTGATAGGCTTCGGCGGGGTGCAGGAAAAAAGCAGGCGTGCCCGTTGAGGCAAGCGTTGCCGCAATTTTTCTGCCAATGTGCCCTGATTTGCCCATACCCGTAACGACGACACGCCCTTTGCAGTGCAAAATTTCTTGTACCGCTGCAACAAATTCATCGTCAACGCGCGGAATCAGATTTTCAACCGCCGCCGCCTCAATCTTCAAAGTTTCAATCGCTCGATTTTTTATCATTAATTAAACCTCGCTAAGTTTTTTTGTAGTATCGTGAATTAACAATACATTTTTCAACAAATTTTCCAACTTGTCAAGATAAATCATATTTGCGCCGTCAGAAAGTGCTTCGGCGGGGTTGTCGTGCACTTCCAAAAATAAGCCGTCAATTCCGACAGCCGCCGCCGCGCGTGTCAAATATTTTACAAATTCCCTTTGCCCGCTCGAAGTTGTACCGCTGCCGCCGGGAAGTTGTACACTGTGCGTGCCGTCGAAAATTACGGGATAACCGAAACTGCGCATAATCGGCAAGCCGCGCATATCTACAACCAAATTGTTATAGCCGAATGACGCGCCGCGCTCCGTCAACATAATTTTTTGCGTGCCGCTCTCTTCCAGCTTTATTACAACGTTTTTCATATCGTTGGGCGAAAGGAATTGCCCTTTCTTGACGTTTACAACTTTGCCCGTTTTCGCCGCCGCAATTAATAAATCAGTTTGCCTGCACAAAAACGCGGGAATTTGCAAAATATCTGCAACCTGCGCGACTTTTTCGGCTTGATAAGTTTCGTGAATATCTGTAACGATTGGAACTTTTAATTCAGCTTTAATAGCGGCAAGAATTTTTAAGCCTTCGTCTAAGCCGGGACCGCGAAAACTTTTTATTGAAGAACGGTTAGCCTTGTCAAATGACGCCTTGAAAATATACGGCAAATTTAAATTTTGGCAAATTTCTTTGGCGCGCTTGCCGATTTTCAAACTGCGCTCATAACCTTCCAAGACGCAAGGCCCCGCCATTAAAAATAAATTTCCGTTGCCAATTTCGATGTTGCCAACTTTGAAACTGTTCAAAATTTTCACCTCAAATTTTTATAAATTTCGTTCACAAGTTTTAAATCTTCTTCAGTATCTACGCCTACAAATTTACAATCGCTGATAATCACGCGGATTTTGTAGCCGTTTTCAAGAGCGCGGAGTTGTTCAAGAGATTCAGTTTGCTCAAGCGGCGTTGAATCCATTTTTGCATAGTTCAACAAAAAATTTCTGCGGTAGGCGTAAATTCCAATGTGCTTATAAACTTTGGAATTGCCTGCATTGCGCGGGAAAGGAATCAGCGAGCGCGAAAAGTACAGCGCGTTTTTGTTTTTGTCGAAAATAACTTTAACGTTGTTGGGGTTTTTCATTTCTTCGGCGTCAGTAAGTTCAGTTGCAACGGTTGCCATTTGTAAATTTTCATCTGCAAAAAATTCTTCTGCAAGTTCATCAATCAAAGCAGGTTCAATCAGCGGCTCGTCCCCTTGCACATTAACAATTAAATCTGCGTCATAAAATTTTTCTGCAACTTCGGCGAGTCTGTCAGTGCCTGTTTTGTGGTCGGCGCGTGTCATAATTGCCTTGCCGCCGTTTTTTTCTACCGCGTCAAAAATTCTTTCGTCGTCAGTTGCAACGATAACTTCGGAAATTTTTTTGGCAAGTTTCGCCCGCTCGAATACGCGCACAATCATCGGCTTGCCGCAAATATCTTTCAAAGGTTTACCCGGTAAGCGCGTCGAAGAATAACGCGCGGGAATTACACAAATTATTTTCATTTTATCAGCTCGATTCTTTTTGATTGATTATATTTCATAAAGGATTATGTTTCAAGATTTTTTTTGGCAATTCAAAACTAAACTGTTATAATTAAAAAAATTAGGTGTCAGGTGTCAGGAAATTTCCCCTAACAGCTAACCGCTAAAAAATGATAGGGCTTATTAGAAAAATTTTTATAAAGTGTTAATAACCGTAACTTCAAAAGGAAGGAACTCAATGGAAAATCAGCAGCGTAAACCAGGATTTTTTGAAGAGAAAAGCAACACGATATTTTTGCTTTTTTCATTGCCTGCGATTTTGGCGGCACTGTTTTTAATTTTGTACTTTTACCTTTCGGGCGCGTTCAGCCCTGTGCCGAAAGTTGAAATTCAAGCCGAAAATAAATTCAAAAAAACTTTGCACGTTGTAACGGATATTGACCGTAACCCCTATTCTTACGTTGACGCGCAGGGAAATTATTCGGGTTATGACGTGGAACTGATTAACGAAATTGCCAACCGCCTGCAAATGAATTTGGATTTAAAATTGGTTGATTGGAAGACCGCCAATAAAATTTTTAACAGCGGCGAAGCTGACGTTATTATGAATGTCGATTCGGATTCAATCGTTGGCAACAATAAAATTATTGCGACACTCCCTACAACCGAAAAGCAATATGTAATTTACGGGCGCAGCAGTATTTCTTCAGTTGCCGAATTGTACGGGCGGCGCGTTGCCTCCTTGCACCAAGTGCCGGGCTTGGGACTTGACGACGAAATTTCCTACATTGATTCTTACGAAAAAATTTTTTCCGCGCTGAAAAGCGGCGAATACGAATTTGCAATTTGCCCGATTCAAGTCGGCAATTCTTTTTTGGAAAAATTTCAGCTGTACGACGTTCACCCCAGCTACGCCGTTATGCACGTTTACGGCTCAATGGTCTTGCACAATCAAGCTACAATGTTGCGCGTGAAAATTAACGCCGTCCTTATTCAAATGCAACAAGAAGGCAGACTCGACGCGCTAAGCCGTAAATGGATTAGCCAACATTATGAAAATATGACTTTCATTGAAATGATTGAGAGCCGCCCTTGGCTCGCGTCGGGAATTATAATTTCTGTTATTGTAATTTTTTTGCTGATAATTTACGTTATTTTTCAATATCGCAACGCGCAAATCGAACGCGCACATACCAAGCAACTGCAGGAAAATCTTGAAATTATAAAAAATCAGCAGGAAACTTTAAAACAACAACAGCAAGAATTGCTTGAGGCGAAGGAACGCGCCGAACAATCCAGCAAGGCTAAAACAACTTTTTTGTTTAACATTTCGCACGATATTCGCACGCCAATGAACGCAATTACAGGCTACGTCAACCTTTCAAAAAATCTTCATAAACTCTGCGAAAATTGCCCGCGCCCGCATTGCCCCGATTGCGTTCCTTCCAAAATGTACGATTTCCTGAAAAAAATTGACGCCTCAAGCCAACATTTACTTTCGCTTATAAATGACGTACTCGAAATGTCAAGAATCGAAAACGGCAAAATGGAACTCGAAAATTTGCCCGTCAATATTCAAAAAATTTTCGCAGATGTTCAAGATATGTTCGCAACGCAAATGCAAACAAAAAAAATTAATTTTACCGTTGATACTTCCAAAATTAAAAATAAATTTGTTATCTGCGACGAAAACAGATTAAACCGCGTGCTTTTAAATTTGCTTAGCAACGCCTATAAATTTACGCCTTCGGGCGGCGAAATTTCCGTTAAACTCGAACAAAAAATTTCTGACAAAGAAAATTTCGGCGCGTATGAAATTCGCGTCAAGGATACTGGAATTGGTATGAGCGAAGAATTTGCGGCAAAAGTTTTTGAGGCGTTTGAGCGTGAAAGAAGTTCGACAGTAAGCCGCATTCAAGGTACGGGCTTGGGAATGGCAATTACAAAAACTATTGTTGACCTTATGCACGGCGATATTAAAGTTGTTACGAAATTGGATCACGGTACAGAATTTATTATCAATGTGCAGTACGAATTGACGGACGAAATTTTGGGCGAAGAAGAAAAAATTTCTTCGGACGCAATGGATTTCAACGGCAAGAAAATTTTGCTTGTTGATGACGTGGAAGTGAACCGCGAAATTGCAATAATGATTTTGGAAGAGGCGGGCTTTACGGTTGACTTTGCAACCAACGGCAAGGAAGCGGTTGAAAAAGTTTCTGCGTCAAAAGTCGGAGATTACGATTTAATTTTAATGGATATTCAAATGCCGATAATGAACGGCTACGACGCAGCGGCGGCTATTCGCAATTTGCCCAATAAAAAAATCGCTGAAATTCCAATTATCGCAATGACTGCGAATGCTTTCAGCGAAGATGTTCAAGCGGCACTTAACGCCGGTATGAACGGACATATTGCAAAGCCGCTCGATATTCCAAAAATGATGGAAGTTTTGGCGGAAATTTTGAGTTAAAAATTTTTAAACTCTAGTCTTTAACCCTTAGTCTTTAATCTTTATTTAAACAGTTCGGAAAATTTTTTAACGAGTTCTTCTTTTTGAGTCATAACTTCGGTATAGTTAATTTTAATTCCCGTATCAATGGCGACTTCGGGCGAAGGCAAATTATATTTTTCGGGCATTTTAATATCGCGGCGAACGGGAACTGTACCTGCATTGGCAACCATTTGCTGCGCTTCCTGCGTCAAAAGATAGTCAACAAATTTTTTTGCAAGGTCTTTGTTGGGAGCGTCCTTGAAAATTGCAACGGGGCTCGGCACCATCAGCAATTCTTTTGGATAAACCATTTGCAGCGGCGAGCCCTTATCAATTTTTGCGGCGGTAATATAATCGACGCCCAAGCAAGCATTCAATTCGCCCGTTGCCGTATCGTCAATAACTCTGCCTGAACCTTTGCTTTTAATTGCGCCGTTTTCGCGCAGGCGTTCCAGATAATTCCAACCGAATTGCTTTTCAAGCAGTGCAATGCTCATAAAAGCCGTGCCTGAAAGTGCGGGGTCTGCAATTCCGAAAGAATCTTTGTAAGTTTCTGAAGTTGCAATTTCTTCCCAACCTGCGGGCGCGGTTGTAATTTTTTCCGTGTTAATTACAATTCCCAAAGTTCCTAAACGCGCAGCAGTAAATGAGCCGTCGTAATCGTCGAAGGGGTTTAAAATTTCGTTAAAATTTGACGGCTGATATTGTTCAAGCATACCCTGCGCTTTCATTTCGTAAAAATCGGGGACTTCGCTTGTCCAAATTATATCCGCCAAAAGTTGTCCGCTTTGCCTTTCGGCGTCGAGTTTCGCCATAATTTTCCCTGCGCCCGCTGATTGATAATCTACAGTAACGCCGGGATTTTGTTTTTTAAAGCCTTCAATAATTCCGCCGATTAAGGATTCTTTCATTGAAGTATAAATCACTAAATTTTTACTTTTGGCGGCGTTTTGATTTTGCGCAGAATCTTCGCCGCAACCGCCCGCAAATATTGTTAAACTCAAGAGCATTAACAGTGCGCAAATTTTTTTCAACATAAATATCAGCTCCTTTTTTAGGGAACAGCGAATTTTTAAAGCTCCTTTCGCGCTGTTTCCTTTTTTGTATATATTTTTTTAGCAACAAAACTAATATTTTAATTTCTGCTGCCCAATTTTTCGCTTAAGCGGCGGCGCAATTCTTCTTGAAATTCAGCCGCGCCCGCTTGAAATTTTACCTCCACGCAAATTACAAAAATTGGAATGTTCCAATTAGATTTTGCAAATTCGGCGGGAATTTTAACGGCGTCCTTTTCGGTAATGACGATTGATTCTGCGCCGAGCGCGTCCGCCTGTTGCAAAACGTCGCGCATTTCTTTAACGGTGTATTCGTGGTGGTCGGGGTAGCGAATACTTTCCATAATTTCCGCGCCCAAATCCCTAAGCGTTTGTTCAAAGGAGGCAGGATTTCCAATAGCCGAAACAGCCATAATTTGTTTGCCGGAAATACTTTCGACGCTTACGCCTTCACTTGCCAAATCTATAAACCATTCTGCCAAAGGAATAAAGCAACGCGGTTGATGAATACTTTCAACAATTTTTGCGTCCTTGTTGTATTTGTGAACAGTGTCGCGGATATATTCGCCCGCGCCCGCCTCCGCTTGGTCAACTTTCGTAATTAAACAAACGTCAGCGCGGCTTATATGTGACATTGATTCGCGCAAAGTGCCGCGCGGCAATAAATGCCCGTTGCCGAAAACGTTTACCGCGTCAACCAATAAAATATCCATATCCCTAATCAGTTGCCAATGTTGGTAGCCGTCGTCCAAAATTGCAACTTCCGCGCCGAAATGTTCAATAGCATATTTGCCCGTAACCGCACGTTCTGCGCCAATTAAAACAGGTACGTTCGGCAAATGTTTAGCCAACATATAAGCTTCATCGCCTGCCTCTGCCGCGTCCATATGCAAATTTTTTCCGTCAGAAACAATTCCAACTTCGCCGTGCCACTTGGAGCGGTAGCCGCGATTCAAGATAACAACTTTGTAGCCCATATCCCGAATATCACGCGCTAAACGTTGCGCGGTAGGAGTTTTGCCCGTGCCGCCGACAGTTATATTTCCCAAGCTGATAACGTAGCAATTCAATTTTTCCTTGCCCAAAATTCCCGTCTTGTAGCACAAAAGTTTCATATTGACAAGCTGCTCGTACACAAGCGAAAAAATGTAAAAAATTCCCATTAACAGCGTCATAAAAAAGCCGTCAGATTCTTTGCTGTGAATTAAATAAATAAAGTACGTGCGCAGATTCTCAATTTTTTGAGTAGTGCGCGGGTGGCGTGCATTTTCTTTAGCTTCATAGGAAGTTAAAACTTTTCGCAAAAGTATTGCAGATTTTCTGGACGCACCGCGATTTTCTAAAACAATTTTTAAAGTTTCTTCCTCAAGTTGTTTTCTGTGCGCGGGGTCGTCAAAAAGTTTTTTGGCTTGTTCAGCGAGTTCTTCGGCGTTGTTTACGGTAATACAGGCGTTACGATTTTTGAAAAGGGCGTGCGTGTCTTTAAAATTTTCCATATGATGCCCGACGATAATTGCTTTGCCGTGCGCCGCCGGTTCCAAAATGTTATGCCCGCCGTGTGTTACCAAACTGCCGCCGACGTAAATAACATCGCCAATGCTGTAAACTTGTCCGAGTTCGCCAATCGTATCCAAAATTATAATGTCTTCGCCTTCGGGCGGGCGTTTTTGTAATTCGGTACGAGTGCCGACTTTGAAACCTGCGTGTTTGCAAATTCCAATAACTTCGCGCGTGCGCAAAAGTTCACGCGGCGCAATTACCAACTTTGCATTTTTATGAGTTTCACGAATTGCCTTAAACGCCTGCAAAACATATTCTTCTTCGCTGCGGTGAGTACTGCCCGCCAATAAAATTCCTTCGGCGTCCTTCAAGCCCATATCAGCTAAAATTTTTTCGCGTTCTTCGGGCGTAACGTCGGTATACGTTTGGTCAAATTTAGTATTGCCCGTGACGGTAACTAAATTTTCGGGTGCGCCGAGTTGTTTGATATAATCGGCGTCAATCGGCGATTGCATTGCAAAAAATTTTACAGTGCCAATCATATCCGTAAGAATCGAAAACATATATTTATAGCGGCGCACGCTTTTTTCAGAAATGCGCCCGTTTACCATCATAACGGGAATATGCATTTGCCGCGCCGTCATAAAAAAGTTTGGCCATAATTCTGTTTCGACGTTCAAGAAAATGCGCGGGTGGATTCTGCGCAAAACTGACGCCGCAACAAAAGGCAAGTCCAGCGGAAAATAAATTATACTGTCCGCGTCTTTAATGATTCTGTTCGCCATTTCGTAGCCGGAAGTTGTAACGACTGAAACTAAAATCGGCGACTTTGGAAATTCTTTGCGAAATTCTTTGATAAGCGGGCTTGTTGCAACAATTTCGCCGACTGACGCTGCGTGTACCCAAATACAATTTTTTTTCGCTACAGGGTCAAGTGCGCCTTCAGGGAAAAAGCCTAAACTTTGTTTTATTCTTTCGACAAATCCTTTTTCGCGTATTGAACGAATTGCAAAAACAGGAATTATTATAATCACGACTAAAATTGCCGCGAGGTTGTAGAGCAGTTGCATACATGCGCCCCTTTTTTTCTAGGTTTCAGGTTTCAGGTTTTAGGTTTCAGATTTAAGAAAATTTCCTAACACCTGACCCCTAACGCCTGACACCTAAATTAATTTTATCAAGCCATTGCCAAACTTTCAACTGAATTTGTGCCAAATCCCCGACGCGCCGAATAATCGCCTTATCGTAAATGTTGGGGTTGCCGACAACTTCAGCAGTCAAAATAATTTCCTTCGCCGCGCCTACGTTCAAAATAATTTCGTCATTGCCGCTGAAAATTTCGGTTAAAATTTCTTCGTCTTCGGCGGTTGCAGTAAGTTTAACATTTTCGTTGACGTGAAATTTGTACAAGCCCAAAGGAATTTTTTCAATTTCAAAAGGCACGTCATAGCGGTAAAAAAAATTTTTCCCGACAGCTAATTTTATGAACGGCGCAATTTTTTTCAACGGGTCAACGTTCGCAAAAAATTCAATTTCGGAAATGCCGAAATTTTCGCCGCCCTCGACAACTTGAATTTCTGCGCGACGCACAAAAATTTTTTCGGTATCAAGAATCAGCGGGCAACCGTGATTTGGCAAAATAGTTTCCATAACTTGAATATTATCTAAAGAAAATCCCGCCTTGTCAATGTGATTTTCTAAAACTAAACGAATTTTTAATTTTGCGGTTTTATCGTCGTAAATGTTGCCGAAAATTTTAATTTGTTGAACTTGCGCGGCGTCGAGCCATTCAAGCGTCAAAATTTTTTCTGTATCGTCAAAGCTCGGCTGCCAACATTCGCCGAAAATTTTAAAATCAGCAACATTTTCAGCCGCGCCGCTGCTTGCAAAAATTTTGGCGGTAAAAGCTTGATTATCGCTGCGCCTTTCAAAAAAAACTTCGTCTGAATTTAAAATTCTGAGCGCGGAAAAATTTTTATTTTTGTAGGCGAAAATTGCGGCGGCAAGCGGATTATTTTTTAACAAAGTTTTTCTACACTTTTCAGGAACGGGAAAACGTACGCGCTCCGCCCAATTATAATTTGCGCGGTCAATTAAATCAAAATTGTAATTATCAGTTGTACCGAATTTAGGGCGTTTGACAGAAAGTAAATTCGGCGCGTAGAAATCGGGCGGCGCGTTTAAAGTTGTGGCGTTGGTAAGTTTTTTATAAATTTCGGGTTTGTAATCTTGACGTTCGCGCAGAATTTCGCCCGTTACACTTTCAAAAATTGTTGACAGTTCCGAAGTTGAATCGTAATCGCCGCAAAAAATAATATTGGCGCGCAGTTGCAACAGAATTTTTTTCAAATCTGCGCGAAGATTTTTTTGATTGAGGAAAATAATTTTGTCCTGCTTGACGCCCAAAATTTCAAGCGCGGCAATATTTTCGGGCGAAGAATTTTTTTCCGCAGAATACGCAATAAAAATTTCTGCACGCGCCGCCGCAAAATTTAAAATCATATTCCCCGCAATTAAAATTTCATCGCCGAATTTTTCTGCAAGTACCAAAATCCTTGTGCCGAAATACAGCCGCTCGAAAAACGAATTGCCGATTGTCTCAATTTCTTCTTCGCAAGTTATTTCGTCGTACAACTCCAGCGTTGTATCAATTTCAGAATTAAATTTTTTATCCACGCAATTTTTCACCTTTTTAAAAATTTTTTACGATAATAATTTTGGGAGGGATTCACTTGACTATAACAGAATTTGCAAAAAAATACTATTTGCACGACAGCAGCATTGATAAAATTGAATATGACGCCGAAAATAAAAAGCTTACATTGACAATAGATTTTTGTTTTTGGATGCAACTTTGGTACGAACAAGGCAAGCCTGAAAACGGTTATATTGCAGTAACTTTTGAAAATGTTTCTTTCTACGAGTACGAAGACCACGAAATTACAGCGGTTTTAGAAAATCTTGATACTGAAATTAGAACTGCCGAAATTGACGAAAACGGCGCACTTGAAATTTTAATGTGGGAATATCTGAAAAAAATTGACGATGATATTTATCCGATATTAAAAGTTAAAGCCGAAAATGTAACAGTCGAAGAGCTTTAAATTTCCTGCCAATAATTTCTTTGAAGTGGCGATTAATCCTTCAATGTGATATAATTCACAAAAATTTTTGAAGGAGTGCTAAGGTTGAAAATTTTAAAGAAATTGGCGGCGGGCGTTTTAAGTTTGTCGGTAATTTTAAGCGCGGCAAATTCCGAAGCGGCGGAAAATCCAAAGGCGGAACAAAAAACCGAAAAGCGAATTGCAATAAATGTTGCAAGCCGCCTTTTGACTTATTACGAAAACAATAAAAAAATTGCAATGTACCCTCTCGGCTTGGGCAAAACTTACACGCCAACGCCGGTAGGGTATTTTAAAATTCTTGAAAAGGTCGTCAATCCGACGTGGACAGACCCTGCGAGCGGTTATTCAGTTCCTTCAGGTCCCGACAATCCTTTAGGTTATCGCTGGATGCAGATTCGCGGCAATTACGGCATTCACGGCACTAATCGCCCCGACAGTATAGGCGGCTATGTTTCAAATGGTTGTATTCGTATGCACGAGGCGGACGTTGAAAAACTTTTTGCGGCGGTTGATGTCGGCACGCCCGTTGACATAACCTACAACCGCGTTGTTGTTGAAAAAATCGAAGACGGCAACGTGGTTTATTACATTTACCCCGACGGCTACGGCTGGCAAAATATTGACGTTGCATACGTCAACGGCTGGCTTGCACCTTATGGCGTTGCGCCCTTTGAAAGTGATTCAAACATTGAAGAAAAAATTAAACTTTCTGACGGGAAACCTACTTACATTGGCAAGCCCTATAATATCGAAGTCAACGGCAGAAAAATTGACAAGGTAAACGTAAACGGGCGAGATTTTCTTGCAAAGGCGGTTGTTCGTGACAATATAAATTATTTGCCCGTTGTACCTTTGGCTATGGCTCTTCGTACAAAATTGGAATGGCGCGAAGGCGAGGCAACTTTGAAAACCAAGTACGGCACTGTTACAGGCTTTGAAAGTAAAAAGCAAATTTACTGTAACGCCGACGACGCAATTATTTTACTTAATATTGACGGCGGGCTCCAAAATATTTCCGATAAACCCGAAGACGGCAAAATTTTTAAATTCTACACCGCCTACAACGAACAAGATAAACTCAAGGACAAAGATAAACTCAAAGACAAAGACAAGCCAAAAGTTGACGAAAAAATTTCCGACGAAGTAAAATCCGACAAAGATAAACAAGCCGAAAAGAAAGCCAAAAAAGACGCCGAAAAGAAGGCTAAGCAAGAAGCTAAAAAAGCCAAGAAAGCCGCCGAGAAAAAAGCTAAGCAAGAAAAAAAATCTAAGCAAGTCCAAAAAATTAAAGAAACCGCCAAAGTTGCAGCGGGCGAAGATGTGAAGGCGTAAACTATGGAAAAATTTATTATAATTGACGGCAGCAGCATTTTTTATCGTTCGTTTTACGCAATGCCGAATTTGACTGCGCCGAGCGGCGAACCTACGGGCGGAATTACGGGCTTTGCAAATGTGATTGTAAAAATTCTGCGCGAATTCAATCCCAAGTACGCGGCTATTGCGCTTGACACTTCGAGAAAGACTTTTCGCACGGAAATTTTTTCGGATTATAAGGGCGGGCGCGCAAAAACTCCCGACGAATTAATTTCGCAACTTGCAATGCTTGACGAGTTCGCAGAAGTTATGGGGATTAAAACTTTGGCGGCGGAAAATTTTGAAGCGGATGATATTATTGGGACTTTGGCGGCGCAGGCGTCAGAAAATTTTTCGGTTGACATTGTAAGCGGCGACAGGGACACTTTCCAACTTATTAACAAAAATACGCGCGTGCTTTTCGCCAAAAATACTAACCTTGAAATTTACGACGAAGAAAAATTTATTGCCGAATTTGGCTTTGAACCTGCGCGACTTGTTGATTTTAAAGGATTGAGCGGCGATACTTCGGATAATATTCCCGGCGTTTTTGGGATTGGCGAAAAGGCAGCCAAAAAACTTTTGCAGGAATTTGGAACGCTTGAAAATGTTCTTGCGAACGTTGAAAAAATTTCTTCAAAAAAATTTCGTGACGCCATAAAAAATAATTCTGAAATTGCAAAACTCAGCAAGCAACTCGCGCAGATTATCTGCAACGTACCGAATATAAATTTTGTTGCAGAGGAATTTAAAATTGCGCCGAATTTAAGCCGCGTTGATGAATTTTGCAGCCGTTACGCCCTGAAAATTGCAAGGAAAAGGATTCACGAAATTTACAATTCTGAAGTAAATCTTTTCGGCGATTTTACGGTTGAGACGCCTGAAAATTTTTTGGAAGTGCCGCCGATTTCTGAAACGAATTACGATAAAATTTTTGCCGCCGAAAGTTTGGCGATTGTCGATAATTTTGTTAAGGCGGGCGATGAAATTTTTGAAGTTGACGCCGCAAAAATTTTTTCCGAATACAAAGGAAAAATTTTTGTCCATAACCTAAAAAAAATTCTGCGCGAAATGCAAATTGAAAATATTTCAAATTTCTTTGACGTGGAAATTGCCGCGTATCTTTTATATCCCGAAAGAGAAAATTACACCTGCGCGGAATTGTTGACGCTGGAATTTGATTTGGCACTGAAAGAAAATTCGCCTGCCGCAGAAGTTACCGCGCTTGAAAAACTCGGCAAACTTTACGCAGAAAAACTTGACGCCGCAGAACTTTCTAAACTTTACTTTGAAATTGAATTGCCGCTCGCTGAAGTTTTGGCGAAAATGGAAATGCGCGGCGTTTACGTCGATACAGCCCGCCTCGATAAAAAATCTGTCGAAATTGAAAGCCGTATCGCCGCTATTGAAAAAAATATTTACAACCTTGCAGGCGAAAATTTTAATATCAATTCGCCCAAGCAACTTGCCGAAATTCTTTTTGAAAAATTAAATTTGCCCGTCATTACTCAAACGAAAAAGAAAACTAAAAGCGGTGTTTCTACCAACGCTGAAGTTTTGGAAAATCTGCGCGGCATTCATCCTATTGTTGACGAAATTTTGAAATTCCGCACGCTTGCAAAATTGAAGTCAACCTACCTTGACGGCATTAAAACTTTGATAAATCCTGCAACGCACCGCGTCCATACGAATTTTAATCAAACTGTCACGGCAACGGGAAGACTTTCAAGCTCCGACCCTAACCTACAAAATATTCCCGTTCGCACCGAAGAAGGCAGGGAAATTCGCTCCCTTTTCGAGCCGGGCGAAGGTTACGACTTTTTATTTTCGGCGGATTATTCGCAGATTGAGTTGAGACTTTTGGCGCATATATCGGGCGACGAAAATTTAATTGCGGCGTTTTTGAGCGGCGAAGATATTCACGCACGCACGGCGGCTGAAGTTTTCGGCGTTTCGATTGATAACATAACGCCCGACCTGCGCAGGAAAGCTAAGGCGGTAAATTTCGGCATTGTGTACGGTATCAGCGATTACGGCTTGTCGAAGGATTTGAGAATTTCGCGCAGGGAAGCGGGCGAATATATTTCTTTGTACTTTGAACGTTATCCAAAAGTTAAAATTTTTCTTGACGAAACAATTTCGCAGGCGCACGAAAAAGGCTACGTTACAACAATGTTCGGACGCCGCCGCTTTTTGCCGCTGATTAAAAGTGCGAATTTTCATCAGCGCGGGCTTGCAGAGCGAATGGCTATGAATACGCCGATTCAGGGCAGCGCGGCTGACATTATCAAAATTGCTATGATTAACGCCGAAAAAAATCTGCGCGAACTGCAAAGCCGAATTATTTTGCAAGTGCACGACGAATTGGTTATTGAAACAAAAGAAAGCGAACTCGCGCAGGTTGAAAAAATTGTCCGCGCCGCAATGGAAAATGTTGCAACTTTAAAAGTGCCGCTCGTTGTCGATTGTCATTTTGGAAAGAATTGGAGTGAAGCAAAATGAAACATTCTACGCTTGAAAAAATTTCTGAACTGATTGAACGTTATCCCGCGCTTGAAATTTGTCGCGCAGAGTTAATTTCAGCTACAGAAAAAATTTGCAAATGTTTCTGCAACGGCAATAAAATTTTAATTTGCGGCAACGGCGGCAGCGCGGCTGATTCGTTGCACATTGTCGGCGAACTTATGAAGGGCTTTAACCTGCCGCGCAAAATTGAAACTTTCGATAAAAATTTTGTCGAACAAGCGGAAAAACTTTTCCCCGCCGATGTTGACTGCTTCAAAAAAAATTTACAGTGCGCGTTGCCTGCAATTTCTTTGGTAAATGAAATTTCTTTAAGTACCGCAGTTGCGAACGATAACGCGGCAGATTTAATTTTTGCTCAACAAATTTTCGGGCTCGGCAGGCGCGGTGATATTTTGTTTGCAATTTCGACAAGCGGCAATTCTGCAAATGTTTTGTACGCGGCGAAGGTTGCAAAAGTTTTGGGGCTTGAAATTATTTCTTTGACGGGGCGGACGGGCGGCAAGCTTAAAAATATTTCTGACGTGACGATTTGTGCGCCCGCCGATTCAGCATTTACAATTCAAGAATATCACTTGCCGATTTACCACGCGCTTTGCATTGCCGCCGAAAATGAATTTTTTTCTTGAAATGAAAAGGGGGGGGGCGCACACGGACGTGCGCCCCGTAAAAAGTCGCGCAGGACGCGCGGCACTTGCTGTTTGCTGAAATATAACTGCAACCCAATAAAAGCTAATGTAATCTCCGCCCGTCACTAAAGCCGCAGCTCGCGGTAACTCAGAAGCGTAGGAAAGGGGCCACCTGTTACTAAGGGCGTACAGAAACCGAGCGGCCCTGACGGGCGATAAAAAGCACTTTTCTTTGGTTCTTTCTTTTTTGCTTTGGAAAAAGAAAGAACATTTAAAACTAAAAAAACTTAGCCTTAACGTGGCTATTTTTTTTATGTACAATTTTTTTAAAACTGCTATAATAAATTCAGAATATTTACGAAGGGAAGAACTTCAAATGAGCGAAACCCGACAACTTTTTAAAATGGCAGACTTGCTGAACGCCATTATAAAATGACGCCGCAACGCAAAGAAATTCTTCAAATTTTTGTTGACAGCGAAGATGGGAGCCACTTAAGCGCGGAAGAAGTTTACGAACTTTTGAGGCAAAAAGATTTTGATTTTGGCTTGGCGACGGTTTACCGCAATTTGGAACTTTTAAACGAACTCGGAATTTTAAACAAAGTCGATTTCGGCGACGGGCGCACGCGCTACGAATTAAGCGCGGCTAATCCCCAACTTCATCAGCACCACCATTTGATTTGCTTGAATTGCAAAAAAATTTTTGAGTTTGAAGACGATTTACTGGATAATTTGGAAAATTTAATTTCAAAAAAATCCGATTTTGAAATTGTCAACCACGAAGTAAAATTTTTTGGTTATTGTTCAGACTGCAGAAAGAGGCGGCACAATGAAAATTAAAAATTTTAAGCTCCACAGCTACGACCAAGTTATTGTCAAAATTACCGGCGAAGTTTTGCGCGCTTTCCACATTGAAGAAGCAAACGAATTTGAACCGGTTGACTTTGAAAAATTTGAAATTTTTAATGATGTAAGAGACAACACGACCGTTAAAACGCGACTTGTTGTCAAAAAAAACGGCGTCGAAAAAAAATTTAAAGAACTTGCCAACGTCAACCCCAACGAAAAACTCGGCGCGGAAATTCACCGCCTCATTAAAAGAAATTTATATAAAATCTTGACGAAAGATTTAAAAATTGCGCCAATCCCCTATGGAATTATGCACGGCGTCCGCCCGACAAAAATTGTACATCGTTGGATGCGCGGCGGCTTCGGCGTCACAAGCAACGGCGTTATCGACAAAGACAGAATCGCCCGCCGCCTTCGCAATGAATATCTTACCAACTTTGAAAAATCCGAATTGCTGACGGAGGTTGCAATTCGCCAACTTCCAATTTTAAATTCAGGCGACGATAAAACTATTGGAATTTATGTCGGTATTCCGTTTTGCAAAACGCGCTGTTTGTATTGTTCGTTCCCTTCAAATATTTTGCCCGATGATAAAAAAGTTGCCGAATTTATGCAAGTTTTGACGAAAGATATTAAGGCGGCGGCGACCGAAATTCAACGCTACGGTTTCAAAGTGCAAAGTATTTACATTGGCGGCGGCACTCCTACCGCGTTGCCTGAAAAATTTTTTGCCGAAATGTTGGAAAAAGTTACTGCCGCGTTTTATTCTGAAACTGTCGAAGAATTTACCGTCGAATGCGGACGCCCCGACACTATCGACAATGAAAAAATTTTGCTTATGAAAAATTGCCACGTTACAAGAGTCAGCGTCAATCCTCAATCTATGCAACAAAAAACTTTGGACAGAATAGGGCGTCAACATACCGTTGAAGACGTTGCAATGAAATTCGCCGCCCTTCACGTTCTCGGAAAATTTAAAATTAATATGGATTTGATATTGGGGTTGCCGGGCGAAAATCTTGAGGACGTGCATGATACTTTGGAAAAAGTTTTGTCAATGAAACCTGCAGATATTACGCTCCACGCGCTGGCAATTAAGCGCGGTTCGCCGCTGCAAACTCAACTTGCTGACGAATTGCACAAGCTTGAAGATTTTGAGCTCCCCGACGACGCCGAAGTCAGGAAAATGGCTAACCTTGCAGAAAAAATGTTGCGTGATAATGAATACAATCCCTACTATTTGTACCGTCAAGGCTATATCAGCGGGCAAATTGAAAATATCGGCTACTGCAAGGCGGGCGCGGAAGGAATTTATAACGTACAGATTATGGACGAGCGGCAGACGATTTTGGGAATTGGCGCGGCGGCAAGTACCAAAGTCCCCGACAATGAAGAATTGCGCCTGCAAACTTCTTTCAATGCAAAAGATTTGAATACATATCTGCGCGACATCGATAAATACATTGAACATCGCGCAAAAACTTTGGCTGAAGTTTACAAGCCGGTTGCAGGATTTACCGCGCCGAATTTTGAAAAAATTGACGCTATAAAACCCGTTGAAAAAATTTTAGAAAAGCCCGTCGAAGAAATTTTGGAAAAGCCTTCTGAAGAAATTTTGGAAAAGTCCTTCGAAGAAATTTTTGAAAAACCCGCTGAAGAAATTTTAGAAAAGCCCGTTGAAAAAATTTTGGAAAAGTCCTTCGAAGAAATTTTTGAAAAACCCGCTGAAGAAATTCTTGAAAAGCCCGCTGAAGAAATTCTTGAAAAGCCCGCTGAAGAAATTCTTGAAAAGCCCGCTGAAGAAATTTTACAAAAGCCCGCTGAAGAAATTTTACAAAAACCCGCTGAAGAAATTTTTGAAAAACCCGCTGAAGAAATTTTAGAAAAACCTGTCGAAGAAATTTTTGAAAAACCCGCTGAAAAAATTGTTGAGAACCCTGACGAATATTACTTTGAACAATTTTTGGACGATATTTTTAAACCCGTCGAAGAGAATATGGAAAAACCTTCCGCCGACCTTTTCAAGACGTCCGAAGATGAAAATATTGAATCCGTCGAAGATATTGTTGAAAATCCCAACGCTGAAGTTAATTTGCCCGTCGAAGAAATTATTGAGCCCGTCGAAGAAACTTTTGAACCTGTCAAAGAAAAAATTGCTGAAAATCCTTTAGAAAAAATTGTTGAAGAAAAACTCGCAGATACTGCGCCCGTCGAAGAAAATACTTTCAGAAATAAAAAATTTAAGTACAGACGCAACAGAAATATCAAGAGAAATTTTTACAGGGAGGACGACTAAATTTGTTGACAAACGCGCCGAGAGGCACCAAAGATATTTTGCCCGAACAAATCGGGAATTGGCTTTTTGTAGAAAATAAAATTCGTGAAATTTGCAAAAATTACGGCTATGAAGAAATTCGCACGCCGACTTTTGAGCATACAGAATTATTTCAGCGCGGCATTGGCGAAAGTACGGACGTTGTTGAAAAGGAAATGTACACCTTTACAGATCGCGGCGGGCGTTCGATAACTTTGCGCCCCGAAAATACCGCGTCGGCTGTTCGCGCGTACCTGCAAAATAAATTGTACGCGGCGGGCAATTTGACAAAACTTTTTTATATCGGCTCAATGTTTCGCTATGACAGACCGCAAGCGGGCAGGTTGCGGGAATTTCATCAATTCGGCGTTGAGGCGTTGGGCGAACAGAATCCCGCACTTGACGCGGAAATTATTTTATTGGCTTGGGATTTTTTAAAAAGTTTGGGGCTTGACGATTTAAAATTAAAAATTAATACCGTCGGATGTCCGAATTGTCGCCCCGTTTACCGCCAAAAACTTCAGCACTATTTCAGCGAAAATATTGACGAACTTTGCGAAGACTGCAAACGCAGAATTTATAAAAATCCGCTGAGAATTTTGGATTGTAAGATTGACGGCGGCAAAGAATTTATCGAGGACGCGCCAAAAATTGAAACTTGCCTTTGCAACGAATGCAGAGAACATTTCGCGCAGGTTCAACAATTCTTGCAGGCGGCGAGCGTAGATTTTGAAATTGACGCGCGGCTGGTACGCGGCTTGGATTATTACACTAAAACCGCCTTTGAAATTCAATATTTGCCGCTCGGCGCGCAATCTGCAGTTGCAGGCGGCGGCAGGTACGACGGCTTGATTGAAGAAATTGGCGGCGCACCTACGCCGGGAATCGGATTCGCCGCAGGTATCGAAAGAATTTTAATTGCGCTCGAAAAACAAAATTTGTTGCAAGCCGAAAAAAATTTTTTTAAAGCTTTTATAGTTGCAGTCGGCGCGGAGGCTGAAATTGCCGCCTTCAAACTTTTAACGGAACTTCACCGCAAAAATATTTCTGCAACAATGGATTTTGCCAAGCGCAGCATTAAGGCGCAAATGAAACAAGCCGCTAAATCAGGCGCAAAATTCGCTTTAATTATCGGCGATGACGAAGTTAAAAATTCCACTGTTACCGTTAAAAATCTTGAAACTTCCGCGCAGGAAATTATTCCGCTTGATAAAGTTGCTGAAATTTTTGGGAAGTGAAATTCTATGGCAATTCGTACGATTAAAGGGCAAACAACCGTAAACTCAAACACGAAAGAAGATATTTGGCAAGCTGCAAGGTTTTTGATAACCGAAATGGGTTCCAAAAATAAAATTCAGCGCGAAAATCTTTGCTCGATAATTTTTTCTTGTACGAAAGATTTAACGGCGGTGCGCCCTTCGGAAGGCGTTGAAACTTTGCCGTTCTTTACAAAAAATCCCGTTCCAATGCTCGAAGTGCAACAAATGGAAATTGAAGGCGGCTTGCCTATGTGTATTCGCGTTTTTTTGAATGTTGACATTGACAAAGAATTGAACGAAATTATTCACGTCAACCTTTGCAAATAAAAAAATAACCGCACAATATTTTGAAAGTGCGGCTTTTTTATTTTACAAGAAAAAATTTTATTTAACTTTAGGTTGCGGGAAACCTTCACCGAGCGTGTAGAAAGTAACGTCTTTAATGTTCATTTCGCCGCCGCGCGGAACAAAATTAATTCCCGTTGAAGTTTCTTTCGGATAAACGCGCGTGGACATAACCGCTTCGCCTTCGTTAATGAAAACTTCGATTGAAGACCTGTCAAGGAAGAATCTTAAATTAATTTCGTCGGCGGGCGCAAGTTTAACTTCTCTGTAACCTTTGGTAGGAATGCTCGCGCCTGATTTATCACGATTGATTTTGAAAATATTGGTTTTTGCGTCATAGCTGAAAACGGTTTTTTCACTACCGCCCGCGCGGAGTTCAATGTCAAAAGAATTTTTTGTGTCAATAGTTGTAATTAATTCGCCGACTGCGCCGTTGATATTTTTAAGGGAAGTTTTTTTGTTAATGACGCAATTTTGGTAAGAAGTTTCATTTTGTCTCAAACTTTCAAGTTCTTTGGCAGGCAAGCTGATTAATTTATTGTTGACAACGCGCAATTCACGCGGAACAGTCATTTGACAAGCCCAGCCGTCAGTATCTTCGGGGAATTTGCCCGCCCACATATCAAGCCAACCAATCATAATTGTACGCCCGTCAAGAGCTTGCGTAACTTGCGGCGCGTAGAAATCAAAGCCGTAATCTAAAAGTTCAAAATTACCGTGCGAATAAACGCCCGTATCGTAATTCATTTTACCGAGAATATAAACCGATTGATGCCAATTCAAAAATTTATTGCCTTCGGGCTTGACGCCTTGCGGCGAAAAAATTAAAACGTCGCAGTTGTCGATATTCGCAAGGTTAGGACATTCCCACATAAAGCCTTGATTGCCTTCGGCGCACGCAATTATATTTTTGAAATTCCAATTAATTAAATCGTTCGATTCAAACATTACAATTTGTCCTTGCGCCTCAGTGCCTGCGGGGTCAACTGTAGGAGTTCTTGAACCTACCAAAGCATAATATTTGCCGTTGTGCAACCAAACTTTCGGGTCGCGGAAATCACTTTGGCTGATTTCGGGATGTTGCGGCGCGTAGATAACGGGATTTTCAGCAATTTTTTCAAAGTTAATGCCGTCGCTGCTGACTGCAACATTTTGGCTTTCAATGCGGTCTGCATAATCTTTTGAAATAACAGGCAAATCAACGTGTCCCGTGTAGATTAAATATAATTTGCCGTCCTTTTCAATTCCGCTGCCGCTGAAACAGCCGCCGCTTGCGTCGTAAATGTGGTCGGGTTCAAGTGCAACGGGCAAATTTTCCCAATGTACCAAATCCTTGCTTACAACGTGTCCCCAATGCATAGGTCCCCAATGCGTGGCGTAGGGGTAATGCTGATAGAAAAAGTGGTATTCGCCCTTGTACGTGCAAAAGCCGTTGGGGTCGTTCGCCCAACCTGCGTAGGGCGCAATGTGATATGCAGGATACCAGCGCACGTTTGTAACTTGGACGGGATTTCTTTCAATAGCCGCGTCAACTTGCGAACTTACAGGCAGAATCAAGCAAGCCGCCGTTGCAGTTGCCGCCAACAATTTTTTTTAGAAACCTCTTCATTAAGAAAACCTCCCTTACAAATAATTAAAACTTATATTAATGCAGGCAATTTCGATATACTGTTATAAAATCCTTCAGAAAATTTTATCACTTGACGGGATTTAAAATTTTATTTAATATTTAAAGATAATCAGCAATTATAGGGGGAAAATACCTTGAAAAAATTTTTAATTGCGCTGATAATTTCGGCGTCATTTATAGGCGTTGAAAGTGCAACCGTCGAGGCGGTTGAACCTTATGACGTTATAAGAAAAGAAATAAGTTATTATCATCACGGCGAAAAAGAAATTGCGTGGCTGTCAATGGCTATTCTGTACGCGGCAGAGCAATGTCAACTTGACCCGCTTTTAATTACTGCGGTAATGGAAACTGAAAGCGCGTTTAGATTTAATGCAATAAGCCCCGCAGGCGCAATAGGTTTAATGCAACTTATGCCCGGCACTGCAAGTATGATTGGCATTGACCCGCATAAACCGCTTGCAAATATTGTCGGCGGCGCAATTTATCTGAAGAATCAGCTGAACAGATTCGCAGGCAACGGCGCGTACGCGATAAGTTACGCACTCGCCGCTTACAACGCAGGACCGCAGGCCGTCATTAACGCGGGCGGTATTCCGAGAATTTCAGAAACTCAAAATTACGTTGTCCAAGTCGTCAACAATTACAACCGCCTTTTGAAAAATTTAAACGGTTGAAAATTTTTTGTCATAATTTTAAAACTCCTGCATATGCTAAAATGTAAGACAAATTGAAAGGAAGTAATAAAAATGGCTGAAGAAAAAATTCTTGACGGCGAAAAATTGGAAATGGAAAAACTCGAAAACGTTGCAGGCGGAACGCAATGGGAAGTTTCTGAACTCTCAAATACTTTGCCGAATATTTACGATCGTCACAATAATGTAACTCGCCCAATGGTCGGCTTTGAAATTAGAAATTGGTTGAAAGAAGAATTAAACATAGACGCTACTTTAAACTATGATCAAGTAAATAAGAATGCTTATACAAAGAATGGTCAAAATTTGAGTCACGGTGAAGTTATGTCAATAATTCATAAGCATCTTAAAAAATAGTTGTCCCGCTCTAAAAAAATCCCTTTGGCAAGTGTAGTTGGAAATTTTTAGTTGACGCGGCAAAAAATTTTAAAAAAGTTTGTCATAAAATAAAATTTACGGCATATACTTAGGTGAAAACAAAATTACAAAAAACAAATTGAAAGGAAGTTTTAAAAATGACAACACGTGAAGAAAACCTCAAAAAAATCAATGCGGAGCTCGAACAGTTGAGCGATGATGAACTTGAACAAATTGCAGGCGGAAGTATTCCCCAAACCGCAGAGGACAGCCAATTCCTTTACAAACACGGACTTCTTGATAACTGGCACGGAGTTCTTGGTATGACATTCAAATGGGGAACTTTCAGCAAAGAAGTCGATTCAGGCTGGGCAAAAGCAGGAATCACTTGCGTAACAACCCCAAATCCTTTGAAAGATAATTTGTACTTTAAAGATGGTAAGCCGATTTCACGCGCTGAAGCCTATAACATTGTTGAAAAAAAATTCAAGAATGTTCGTGATATTTGATTAAATCTGGGTGAACAAACAATTTTTTTAAAATCATCTGATAAAAAATCCCTTCGATACGTCGAGGGGATTTTTTTAGTTTACGCGGCAATAAAATTTTTTGTAAACTTGTCATAAAATAAAATTTGCGGCATATACTCAGGTGAAAACAAAATTACAAAAAACAATTTGAAAGGGAGTTTTAAAAATGACAACACGTGAAGAAAACCTCAAAAAAATTAATGCGGAGCTCGAAAAGTTGAGCGATGATGAACTTGAAAAAATTGCGGGCGGTACGTATTTGCTAGGTCATGAGCCTAACCCAATGAATGGCGGTAAGCGTTTGATACGTAATGATCTGGAAGAACTTGAGAAAATTGAAGGCAGTATGTCTGTGACAGGTCGTAAGCCGGAAAATCCTTTTGAAACGGGAAATCCTTTTGAAAGTCCCAGAGAAAAACTTATGAAACAAAATCCTATTGCAGGCGGAATACAAATTCATGGAGATCCTATTGGCGATCCGCGTATCCCGAGAAACCAAAAGTAAAAAAATCATCTGACAAAAAAATCCCTTCGATACGTCGTTGGGATTTTTTTAGTTGATGCGGCAAAAAATTTTTGTAAGCTTGTCATAAAATAAAACTTGCGGCATATACCAAATTGAAAAGATTTGAAAGGAAGTTTTAAAAATGGCAACACGTGAAGAAAACCTCAAAAAAATTAATGACCAACTTGAACAGCTCAGCGACGAAGAATTGGATAACGTTGCAGGCGGTAGTGTCGGTCAAACTGCAGATGACAGCCAAATTCTTTACAAATATGGGCTTGTTAGTGACTGGCACAGATTCACCGGCACTTTGTTTAAGTGGAAATCAGTCAGTTCAGAAGTAGATTCAGGCTGGGCAAAAGCCGGAATTACTTGCGTAACTAAACCTATGTCCGACAATCAGTATTTTCTTAACGGCAAAGAAATTACACGCGCTGAAGCCATTGCACATGTGGAAAATAACTTCAAACAGGTCAACAATATTTAAGGATTAATTTTAAAAATTCTGAAGGGAAGTTTTAAAAATGTCAACACGCGAAGAAAATCTCAAAAAAATTAATGACCAACTCGAACAGCTCAGCGACGAAGAATTGGACAACGTTACAGGCGGAACTATTCGCCAAACAGCAGATGACAGCAAATTTCTTTACAAATATGGACTTATGGGAACCTGGTACAGCACTCTTTCTGCGGCTTTTGATTGGACCAAATGCAGTATAAAAGTTGATAACGGATGGGCAAGAGCAGGAATCACTTGCGTAACAAAACCTCATCAAGATAATCAGTATTTTCTTAACGGCAAAGAAATTACATACGGGCAAGCTGTTGCACACGTGCAAAAAAACTTCAAACCGGTCAACAATATTTAGGATTAATTTCACAAAAATCCCTTCGATACGTCGGCGGGATTTTTTAGTTTACGCGGCAAAAAATTTTGTCATAAAAATATTTTTCTTGCATATAATTAAATGACAGAGATTTGAAAGGAGTTTTTAAAATGACTGAAGAAAAAATTTTGAAGGAAGAAAATTTGAGCGAAGACGAACTCGCAAAAGTTGCAGGCGGAAATTGGAACGAAATTAATGAAGATGCTAAAAGATTCAAAGAATTGAACGTACCCATTTACGGGGCAGACGGGGAAGGCGGATCTATGGTTGCGCCTGACCTTTTGACAGGCTCGCTTACAAAGGCGTTTGAAAAACACGGAGTTACATATGTCCGCAGTTTCGCTGATGAAAATCAATATTATATAAACGGCAAAAAGGTTAGTCAAGATGAAGCGTGGAAATACATCTATTCAAAACTTAAAAAGTAAAAACAGTATCACCAAAATCCCTTCGGCAAAGAAGTCGGCGGGATTTTTTTAGTTGACGCGGCAATAATTTTTTCAGCTTGTCATAAAATAAATTTTGCGTCATATAATAAATTGAAAATATTTGAAAGGAAGTTTTAAAAATGGCAACTCGTGAAGAAAATCTCAAAAAAATCAATTACGAACTCGAACAGCTCAGCGACAAAGATTTGGAAAACATTGCAGGCGGAAGTATTCCCCAAACCGCAGAGGACAGCCAATTCCTTTACAAACACGGACTTGTTGATGACTGGCACGGATCCGACGGCACTTTGTTTAAGTGGAAATCAGTCAGTAGAGAAGTTGATGACGGCTGGGCAAAAGCCGGTATTACTTGCTGTACAATTCCTTTTGATGATAACAAGTATTGGCATGGGGGAAAAGAAATTTCACGCGATGAGGCTATTAAAATTGTAGAATCAAAATTCAAGAAGATTCACTAGGCTTAAAATAAAATCTCGACAAAAAAATTTTTTGTAAGCTGTCATAAAATAAATTTTGCGGCATATACTAAAATGATAGAAATTTGAAAGGAGTTTTAAAAATGGCAACACGCGAAGAAAACCTCAAAAAAATCAATGACGAACTCGAACAGCTCAGCGACGAAGAATTGGAAAACATTGCAGGCGGAACTACGGAAGAAATGGATGAAGATACTAAAAGATTCAAAGAATTGAACATCTACGTTGAGCCAGGAGGCGGCGTTTTGGGAAATGACCTTTGGAGAGCCTCGCTTGAAAATGCGTTTGAAAAACACGGAGTGCAAATGATCAGCGGTTTCTCTGCAGAGAATAAATATTTTATAAACGGCAAACAGGTTAGTCGAGATGAAGCGTGGAAATACATCTATTCAAAACTTAAAAAGTAAAAACAGTATCACAAAAATCCTTTCGGCAAAAGTCGGCGGGATTTTTTTAGTTGACGCGGCATAAAATTTTTTGTAAGCTGTCATAAAATAAAATTTGCGGCATATACTAAAATGCAAAACAAATTGAAAGGAAGTTTTAAAAATGGCAACACGCGAAGAAAACCTCAAGAAAATTAATGACGAACTCGAACAGCTCAGCGACGAAGAATTGGAAAACATTGCAGGCGGAGCAAAAAACCCATTTGCTGAGGTTCCGGGTGGAGTCGAAATACCAATTACAGGTATTTTCTGGAAGCCGCCTGAAATTAATAATCAAAATCCCGCTAACAGACTCTTAATCGTATAAGCCAAAAACTGCGTCAGATTATCAAAAAAATCCCTTCGGCAAAAGTCGAGGGGATTTTTTTATTGACGTTTCAATAAAATTTGATTATCATTGACAGGTTATAAGGAGGAATTTAGAAATTGGAAACTTTAAAGGGAATGGAAAGAACTTTTAATTGCGGCGAACTCCGCAAAACTGACGAAGGAAAAATTGTACAGCTTGCCGGTTGGGTATCACGCAGGCGGGATCACGGCGGTTTAATTTTTGTCGATATGAGAGACAGGAGCGGCATTGTGCAAATAGTTTTTGACGCGGCAGAAATTGGCGCGGAATTTTCAAAGGCTGAAACTTTGCGCAATGAATTTGTTATCGGCGTACGCGGCAAAGTGCGTGCGCGCAGTGCTGAAACCGTCAATCCCAAAATGGCTACGGGAGAAATTGAAGTTGTCGTTAATGAACTTAGAATTTTGAACAAGGCGAAAACTCCGCCCTTCTACATCCAGGACGGCGTTGACGTTGACGAAAATGTGAGACTGCGCTACCGCTATTTGGATTTGCGCCGCCCCGAAATGCAACAGAATATTATTCTGCGTCACCGCGTAACTAAAATTATGCGTGATTATCTGGACGAAAACGGCTTTTTGGAAATTGAAACGCCGATGCTTTGCCGCTCCACGCCCGAAGGCGCAAGAGATTTTCTTGTACCGAGCAGATTAAATCCGGGACAATTTTACGCGCTGCCGCAATCCCCGCAAATTTTTAAACAGCTTTTAATGGTTTCAGGCTTTGAAAAATATTTTCAAATTGTGCGTTGTTTCCGCGACGAAGATTTGAGAGCCGACCGCCAACCCGAATTTACGCAACTTGATATTGAAACTTCATTTTTAAATCAAGACACGATTTTAACTTTAATGGAAGGGCTCGTTAAAAAAATCTTTGAGTCAACTTTGAACGTCGAAGTTAAAACGCCGTTTTTGCGTATGAGTTGGGCGGAAGCTATGGAACGTTTCGGCAGTGATAAACCTGATTTGCGTTTTGGAATGGAACTGCAGGACATTTCGGAATTTGTCAAAGGTTCAGACTTCAAAGTTTTCAACAGCGTTCTTGAAAAGGGCGGGCAAGTCAAAGTTATCAACGTCGAAGGATATGCAGATATTCCGCGCCGCGAGCTTGACGATTTGGTTGAGTACTGCAAGATTTACGGCGCAAAAGGTATGGCGTGGATTCAGTACACCGCCGAAGGCGTCAAGTCTCCTTTCAAGAAATTTTACAGCGATGAAACTTTTGAAAAAATTAAAACTGCAACGGGCGCAAAGACGGGCGATTTGTTATTGGTTGTCGGCGATAAAGCGTCAGTCGTTGCGCAAGCTCTCGGCGAATTGAGATTGGAAATGGCGCGCCGCAGAAATTTAATTGACGCCGATAAACTTTGCTTTTTGTGGATAGTTGATTTTCCAATGTTCGAATACGTCGAAGAAGAAAAACGTTGGAAGGCTATGCACCACCCCTTTACCGCGCCGCGCGAAGAAGATATTGAATTTTTGTTGACTGCGCCCGAAAAAGTAAAAGCCAACGCTTACGATATTGTTTTAAACGGCGTGGAAGTCGGCGGCGGCAGCTTGAGAATTTATCAAAGTGATTTGCAGGCGAAAGTTTTTGAGGCGATTGGTTTAACGCAGGAAGAGGCGCGCGCAAAATTCGGCTTTTTAATGGACGCCTTTGAATACGGCACGCCTCCGCACGGCGGAATTGCATTCGGGCTTGACCGCCTCGTTATGCTTATGTCAAAGAGAAAATCAATTCGTGACGTTATTGCATTCCCGAAAACTCAAAGTGCGGTTGACCCGATGAGCCACGCGCCAAGCGAAGTTGACGAAAAGCAACTGCGCGAACTTTACATTAAAACGACAGTCAAAAAATCCGCAAATTAATTTTCAGTTTTAAATAAAAAAAAGCTCCGACAGAATTTTCTGCCGGAGTTTTTTTGCGGAAAAAATTTATTTCCTAAACATCAGAAGATAAACTTTGCCTTTCACGCCATCATTAACGCTTACATCGACTGTTACATTTTTGTTTGTGGCGGTTTTCATAACAATTTCATTAATCTCATCTTTGTAAGGCGCGTCAATTTGAAGAGTAGTAACAGTCGAGTTGAATAATTTTTCCGCGCTGTCTTTGTTATCGGCAATAAACATAATGCTTGAAACTGTGCCGCTTGAATTTGTGTTAATGAAAGCGTCTACATCTTTCAAGCCGTCAATTTCGGCTCCGTAAGCAACTCCGCCGTTATGGTCTTCGAGGTATTTAAGCTCTTTAATTTTAAAGCCGAAATTTTTCGCCGCGTTGTTAAATTCTTGAACAAAAATTTTTTCGTCCTTATCGTAAATTGAATTGTCAGCTGCTGCCGCAAATACCGAACTAACCGAAAAAACTAACATTGCAGCCAACATTAACGTAATTTTTTTTATCATTTTAAAAACTTCCTTCCAAATTTCTGTCATTTTATTATATGCTGCAAATTTATTTTTATGACAGAGAAATTTTTCGCCAATCCAAATTTAAATCGTGCGTGATAATTATAAGCGTGCAATTTTTTTCTGTAAAGTTATCAATGAGCGCGGCAATTAATTTTTCTGCAATGTTTTTATCAAGCCCTGCCGTTGGTTCGTCCAAAATTAAAACGTCGGGATTTTTGGCAAGTGCAAGCGCAATTTGTAACCTGCCGCGTTCGCCGCCCGATAAATTGGCGGCGTCCTCTCCAATTTCAGAATCAATGTCCAAATTTTCAAGTTGGCAAATTTTCAGCGCGTTAAAAATTTCGGCGTCAGAAATATTTTCGCAAAAAATTTCAAAGTTGAATCTGATTGACTGCGAAAAAATATAATTGGTCGAAGTTGCGGCGGCAACCTTGCCGCGCGTCAAAACTTCGCCGCCGTCCGGCTCAAAAAGTTTTGTCATTAAATATAAAAGCGTAGTTTTGCCCGCGCCGCTCTCTCCAACAATTAAAATTTTTTCGCCGCGCGTAACCTGCAGGTTAAAATTTTTTATAACGGGGAAATTGTAGCCGAAGTCAACATTTCTAAATTCAACCGCAAAATCTGTTGACGTTTCAGAAATTTTAATTTTATCATTGGGCGGAATTTTGACGCGGCGAATTTTTTTGTAATTTAAAATTGCAATCGATACCGCAAAAAAAATTTCCTGCGCGACGAAAAATATCAATGCCCAAACTGTCAGCTCAATCTTTGTTACGACGCCGAAAAGTTTCAGCAGTATTAAACAATTCCCCGCCGCTATGAAAATTTTTATAAATGTTTCAAAATGCAGTTGCCGCGCCTGAATTTTTTCCTGCGCCGCGCCGAAAATTTCCGCTGTTCTGTTTAAAATATTTCGCGCAGGTTTAACGCCGAAAATTCGCAATTCGTCCCGCGCGTCATTGAAATCTAAAAGTTTTGCCCTGTACTTTGAATCGTCAACTTCTGCAACTTCAAATTTTAGTGAAAAAATTATTATCGCAAAAAAAATCGTCGGCAAAATTCCCGCCAAAATTCCGAGCGGCGCAATTAAAAAATACGTCAACAAAATTGTTGTAAGCGCGGCTGTTGCAAGCGGCAAAATTACGCGCGGCAAAAAATCTTTCAGCAAATCCGCCGTTATAATTAATTCGTGCAGGAGTGCGCCCTCCGCAGATTTTCCTGTTTTCAACGGAATTTGTGCCGCCGCACTTTTAAAAATTTTTTCCCGCAATTCGTCTAAAAAGTTAAAAATAATTTTGTGCGTTAAAAATCTGTCGGCGTAACGCAAAACTGCGCGAAAAATTCCCGCCGTCCTTACTAAAGTTATTCCTACTGAAAGCGAACTTAAAGGCGGCTGCAACGCGGCAGAAGCTATTAACCACGCCGCCGCCGCCATTAATAAAATTTCCGAAAACGCCGCCGATATATTCGCCGCTATTGCCGGCAAAAATTTTTTTATCATAGACAAAGCAACCTTTTTGGTAGTAAAATTATTTTAAAGGGAGCTGGTTAAAATGGCGGACGAAAATAAAACTGAAAAAATTTCGGCAGATACAAAATCTGAAGACGCGCGTTTTGACGTTTCATCGCTCGATGAAGTGAAGGACGAAAACGGCAACGGCGTTTTTCATATGCGCACCAAGACAAAATGGATTATCGCCCTTTCGATTTTAATTTTAATTTGCGCGGGTGGCTTGACGTACGCGGCAATGAATCTGGTTTTAGTTGTAGAAAATTGGCAACTTGCAATTTGGATTTTGTGTACGATAATTGCGCTGTATTCGATTTTTGCGCGTTCTTTGGCAAGTTTGCTGTTTAACGTGGTTTTATTTTTCGGCGTGTCGCTGATACCCGTTTGGCAAATTTTGTACACTACATTTCGCCCGACCATTGAAAAAATTTTGGGAGCAAGTTAGGAGGCGGCAAAATGTACGAAGGGACTTTAGTTTGGCACGAAGATTCTATTGCGGTAAAACATTTTTTGCACGGCGAATTGATTTTTACAAAGTTGAAAGTCGGGCAGAAAATTTTGTTGTATCAAAACGGCTATTGGCACGAAGTGCAAATACATTCAACGACGGATGAGCCGTATATCGAAAATTGGGCGTACGGGGATTGTTTGGGTTGTGAAGTGAAATTGCCTGACGAACAAATTTAAAGGAAAAAGGAAAAAGTTTGAAGGAAAAAGTTTTTCAATTTCCTTTGCCCTTTGTCCTTTGTCCTTTGTCCTTTCTTCTTTCTTCTTTCTCCTGTTTCCTAATACATATTAGCGGCGGCAAAGTTTTATAACGATTCTTTCAAGCGTTTCGAGCCCTGCGCGACCAATTTTAAAATTAAAATCGGCGTCGGCAATTTCCAAAAAAATTTCTTCCAAAAGTTTTGTGCTGTAAGTCGGGACAATTTTTTCAAATTTCTTTGCAATGAAGGGGTGCATTTCCAATTTTTGGGCGAACTCTTTGCCGGTGATTTTATTTTTGAGAAAAAATTTCGCCAATAAAAGTTGCCTGATGTGACGGCTTAAAACGGTTATCACTACAACAAAATTATTTTGGTTGCGAAGTTGAGTCCGCAAAATCCCAACTGCGGATTTTATTTTTTTTGCGTCGATGGCGTCAACTATTGCGAAGGTTGAAACTTCGGGCATTTCCAGCAAATTTCGCTGCAAGTCAATCAATTTAATTTCTCTGTCTTTGACGTTTAGCAAAATTTTTTCAAATTCGTTTTCCAAATACCAAAGGGAAATTTCAGGCAAAAGAGAAATTCGTTCGACAAAATATTTTCGCGCGTCGAAAGAAATAACTTTGCCGCTTGACTTTAATTTTGCCTCCAGCCACTTTTCAATATCCCAAGCTTTAAGCGGGTCGGCTTCCAAAATATTGCCGAATTTTTCAACGGCTTTATAAAGTTTGCGCCGCTTGTCAACATTTTTTGCAACAAAAATAACGTAATTTGTTTCAAGCATATTCGACAAAGTTTTTTCCAGGCGTTCGGATTTAATTTCGCCGCTGAAGAAAGGCGCGTTTTTGACAAGTACAACATTTTTCGGATTGAAGAAGGGCGCACTGTCAATCGTCGAAATAATTTCGTGGAGCGGAATTTTGTTGTTGCAATCAAGCGTTGTAACGTCAGATTTTTCAACTTGCAACTTTTCAAAAATTTTTTCGCGCGCCTTGTCAATGTAAAAAGTTTCTTCGCCGCTCAATAAATACACGTGCTTAATTTTAATATCAAGCGTTTTCATAAAATCGTTAAATTTCAAATTATCACTTCTTTCTAGGTGTTAGGTGCTAGGTTCTAGGTTTTAGGGATTTTTTTCCTAATACCTAACGCCTAAAACCTAACGCCTAAAAAATCGACCGAAGGGAGATTTTTTATGTACAGAGATGTTTGGGCAGAAATAAATTTGGGCGCAATTCGCCATAATCTTACAGAAATTCGCCGGCACATTCAACCAACGGCTAAAATTTGCGCGGTAGTCAAAGCTAATGCTTACGGGCACGGCGCAGTTGAAGTTTCAAAAGTTGCCGAAGAAATTGGCGCGGATTTTTTGGCAGTTGCAACCGTTGAGGAGGGCTTGCAACTTCGTCGCGCAGGTTTTACTTTGCCGATTTTAATTTTGGGTTTAATCCCCTATGACGCCGCCGAAATTGTCGTTGAAAATAAAATTACTGCAACGGTTGCAGATTTTGAATTGGCTGAAAAAATTTCTGCCGCCGCTGTTAAATTCGACACGCAGGCGAAAATTCATTTAAAAATTGAAACGGGTATGGGGCGAATCGGAATTTTTCCGAATGACGCGCCCGCCCTTGCAGAAAAAATTTCTAAACTGCCCAACGTGGAAATTGAAGGCGTCTTCAGTCATTTTGCGGACGCTGATTCACTCGACAAAACTTTTACACTTCAGCAACTGGAAATTTTTAAAAATACCTGCGAAAAAATTTCTGCGCACGGCATTAAAATAAAAATTCGCCACATTGCCGAAAGTGCCGCAATTTTGGAAATTCCCGCCGCGCATTTGGATATGGTTCGCAGTGGAATTATAACTTACGGCTTGTACCCTTCGGAAACCGTCAAGCATACGATTGAACTTTTGCCGGCTATGAAACTTGTTGCAAAAATTGCGTACGTAAAAGAAATTTCAGCCGGTACTTCGATTGGTTACGGCAGAGAATTTATAGCCCCTAAACGCTCAAAAATCGCCACTGTGCCGCTCGGCTACGCTGACGGGTATATAAGAGCCTACAAAAATTTTCACGTCGAAATTTGCGGTTTTTTGGCGAAATTAGCGGGGCGTGTTTGTATGGATCAATTTATGGTTGACGTGTCAGAAATTCCCAATGTCAAAATTGGCGATGAAGTTATTTTATTCGGCAGTGAAAAAATTTCTGCTGATGACGCCGCGCACCATTTGCAAACTATCAACTACGAGGTTACTTGCCTTGTTTCTGACAGAGTGCCGCGCGTTTTCAAAAATTAATTTATCAAACTTAAGGCGGCGGATATTTGCCGCCTTTTTATTTTGCATTGAAACTAAAAAAAGCCGTCGCGCAGGACAGCTTGTATTTTTCTAAAAATATTTAATGCGAGATTTCGCCGTGAATGTTGCAAAAAATCTTGACGCACGGGATTTTAACCCTGCAATTACGATGAATAAGAGTAATTGCTACCCGCCGTGAATGTTGCAAAAATCTTGACGCGGAATTTATTGCAAAAAAAAATGGTGACGCTAGCGGGATTTGAACCCACGAACCCGCCGTGAAAGGGCGGTGTCTTAACCACTTGACGATAGCGCCACTTTGTTGGTGGAGACGAAGAGGATTGAACTCTCGACCCCCAGATTGCGAACCTGATGCTCTCCCAGCTGAGCTACGTCCCCAACGCCGCGTAGTATACAATTTTATTTTTAGATTGTCAAGCTTTTTTTTATACCGCAAATGTAGTATTATTACAAAAAATTTGGGAAGTGATAGAATGAAAATGACAGGAGCACAAGCGGTTTTAGAATGTTTGAGAGAACAAGGCGTCGATACAATTTTTGGCTATCCCGGCGGAGTTTTATTGCCGCTGTACGATGCGCTTTTTGACGAAAAGGAAATAAAAAATATATTGGTAACGCACGAACAAAACGCGGCGCACGCGGCGGACGGCTACGCGCGCGCAACGGGCAAAGTCGGTGTTTGTATGGCAACTTCGGGACCAGGTGCAACAAATTTAGTTACGGGAATTGCTACAGCTTTTATGGATTCGGTGCCGATTGTTGCAATTACCGCGCAGGTTGATACAAAACTTTTGGGGCGGGATTCTTTCCAAGAAATTGACATTTTGGATATTACAATGCCGATAACCAAACACAATTTCAAAATTAAGGACGCCCGAAAACTTATTGAAACTGTCAGACAAGCATTTGAAATTGCACGCAGCGGGCGGCGCGGTCCTGTTTTAGTTGATATTCCGCGCGATATATTTTTGGCTGAAGTTGACTACACTTTTAAGGCAGTCGAAGAAAAAATTGCAGGTAAACCTGACGCAGATTTTGTAATTTGCGCGGCGGAGGCGGCTGAAGAAATTGCAAAGGCGGAACGCCCCGCAGTTATCGTTGGCGGCGGCGCGGTTGCAGCGGGCGCGTCGAAGGAAATTATTTCTTTTATCGAAAAATATAATTTGCCCGTCGTCAATACTTTAATGGGAATGGGCGCGGTTCCGCGCTCTCATCCGCAAAATTTAGGCTTCGCAGGTATGCACGGCAAAAAGGCGGCGAACTCTACCATTGCTGCCGCTGATTTGGTTATAGCTATTGGAAGTCGATTCGGCGACAGGCAAACGGGCAACGTTAATAAATACACGCAGTCAAAAAAATTTATTCACATTGACATTGACCCCGCCGAAATTGACAAAAATATTGAAGGCAGTTTGGGACTTGCGGGCGATATGAAAGTTATTTTGAAACTTTTAATGCGCCACGACTTTACAAACACTCGCGCAGATTGGTGGCAACAAATTAATTCGTGGCAGGAAGAATTTGACTACGATTACCAAGTTGAACGTTTAACAGTGCCTTGGGCAATGAATCAAGTTGCGAAAAAAACTGCGGGCAAAAATTACGCCTATGCAACGGACGTCGGGCAACATCAAATGTGGGCGGCGTTGCATTTGCGCGTTGAAGAGCCGCGCACGTGGTTTACTTCGGGCGGCTTGGGAACAATGGGATTCGGCTTGCCTGCCGCAATGGGCGCACAAATTGCCTTTGGCAAAGAAAGGCGCGTTATTTGCGTCAGCGGCGACGGCGGAATTAAAATGACGGGCAACGAATATTATACAATTTCCCGCCTGAAGTTGCCGATAATTTCATTGATTGTCAACAATACAAGTTTGGGAATGATTCGGCAACTGCAAAAAGTTCTGTACAAAGAAAGATACATTGCCTGCGAATTTGACAGCCAACCCGATTATGTTGCATACGCGCAAAGTTTCGGGATAAAGGCGGAGGCAGTTTCGACGCAAGAAGAATTTGCAAACGCCCTTTCAAAGGCTCTTGACGACACCGAAAACCCGCGCGTAATTGTGCTGAATGTTTGGCGCAGTTTTGTTGAACCGATGATTAAAGGCAACGCGCGCATTGATGAATTTGTTGAGGGCTTAGGTTATAGCAAATAAAATAAAAAGAGCGCACAAATTTAGTAAAAATTAATTTGAAAATGAAAAACCCGCCCGTCATTAAAGCCGCAGCGCGTACCAATGTTGAAGCGTTGTAAAAAGTAGAGGCCCCAAAGGGGGCCGCCTGTTACTACGTGCGTACTTGAACCGAGCGGCCCTGACGGGCGGGAAGTTTTTCTTTCTTTGGTACTTTTTTTCTTTTTCCAAAAAGAAAGAAAGTACATTTACAATATTTAATAAAAAAATTTTAAAACTTTGAAAGGAAATTTTAAATTGGCGAGAATAAACGAAAATTATTTAAAACTGCCGCAAAATTATTTGTTTACCGAAATTGCGAGACGCGTAAAAATTTTTCAATCAGAAAATCCCAACGCCGAAATAATTAAACTTGGAATAGGCGACGTTACTCAACCTCTTCCAAAAGTTTGCCTTGACGCAATGAATAAAGCCGTTGCAGAAATGGGCAATGCTGAAACTTTTCGCGGCTACGGTCCCGAACAAGGTTATTTATTCCTGCGCGAAAAAATTGCGGAATGGAATTATAAAAAGCGCGGCTTAAATGTCAGCGCGGAAGAAATTTTTATTAGCGACGGTTCAAAATGCGATTGCGGCAACATTCAAGAAATTTTTAGCCTCGACAGCAAAATTGCCGTTGCCGACCCCGTTTACCCTGTTTACCTCGATTCAAATATTATGGCAGGGCGCACTGAAATAATTTATTTGCCCTGCACTGCCGAAAATAATTTTTCGCCCGCGCCGCCCGCAGAAAAAGTTGATTTAATTTACCTTTGTTCGCCGAATAATCCGACGGGTACAACTTTGGATAAAGCCGCGCTTGCAAATTGGATTGACTACGCCAAAAAAAATGACGCCGTGATTTTGTACGACGCCGCCTACGCCGCTTACATTAGCGAAGAAAATATTCCACGCTCCATTTACGAAGTTGACGGCGCACGCGATGTTGCGATTGAATTTCGTTCATTTTCAAAAACGGCGGGATTTACGGGCACTCGTTGCGGCTATGTTGTCATTCCCGAAAATTTGTGCGGTACAACTTCAAGCGGCGAAAAAATTCCGCTCAAAAATCTTTGGCTGCGTCGTCAAAGCACAAAGTTTAACGGCACTGCTTACATTATCCAACGCGGCGCGGCGGCGATTTATTCTGACGAAGGACAGGCGCAAATTAAAACTTTGATTGACTACTATATGATCAACGCCAAAATTATTCGCGCAGGATTGACGGCGGCGGGCTTTACTGTTTACGGCGGGATTAACGCGCCCTATATTTGGCTGAAGACGCCGAATAATCTTTCAAGCTGGAATTTCTTTGACGAACTTTTAAAAAAATATAAAATTGTCGGCACGCCCGGCGCGGGCTTCGGTTCTTGCGGCGAAGGTTTTTTCAGGTTAACTTCCTTTGGCAGCCGCGAAAATACTTTGGCGGCTATGGAACGTTTAAAAAATTAATTCGGCAGAAATATTTTCAAACTTCTGCATAACTTCACGAAAAATTTTTATCAATTTGGCGTTAGCCTTGACGTACAAAATTTTTTCCTTGAGTTCAAAAACGCAGTAGGGATTTTCGGCAGTACCGCTGCGCAAAAAATTCATACGCCGCCATTTGTAGCAATTCAAATACAGAAAAAATTCTTGCTTAAGGCGGCGATTTAATTTTTCATCGTTGGGACAATTCAGCTCTTCAAATTGTACAGATTTTATAAATGGAAAATTCACGGCTTGCATTTCGTAACCTCCAATAAAAAATCCCCAATGCAAAAGTTGGGGATTAATTTTTTTGCTCAAAATATTTTTTACAAGCTGGAAAGTAACGCCTGTCCTTTTTCAAGTGCTTTCCGCGTTTCGTACTCGTTTAAAGTGCCGTCTTCTTTCAAAAGTGAAGTATCAAGCACAATCTTAACAGTTTGTGCAAGGTTCACCGACTTCATAACTATATTTCTTGCTTTTTCGTTGTAATTGCGAAAATCATAGCCGACAAAATCTAAAACGTCTTTCATTCTGTCAACCGCAGAATAAAATCTTATGTTTAAATCGTCCAGACAATTATCAATTTGATTGGCGCGGGCTTTAATTCCGTCAAGCGTCGTACAAATATTTTTGCCTTCCTGCTCAAATTTTCTTGCCATATCCATATTGGAGCGCGCGTCATTTAAAGCTTTTTCAGCCTTCGACGCCATAAACGCGCCGCCGATAGCCAATGCGGGACCTGCAACAATTCCGCCGAGTACAGCCATTCCGCCCGCCATTCCGAAACCGCCCGCAGAAAGTGCGCCGCCGCCGAGCCAAGCCAAAGTTGCATTTGTAGCAGCCGCGCCGCTTAACGTGCCAATAGCAGTTCCCGTGCTTGCAACGCCGATTGTAGTTGCCAAGCTGCCCGCGCCTATTGCCGCCAAGCCGCCCGCCGCAAGTCCGCCGCCTGCGCCCGTTGCCAATTCTTTTGCCTTGAAACTTGTATTTTTCATATCGATAAATTCGGGGCTGTTGGGATTAAAGCCGCGCAATTCTTCCATTCCTACGCTGTTTTGAAAATCGATATTTTTAATTTGCGAAAAATTGTCAACAAAATTTTTCATCGTGGTTGAACAGATTTTAATTTTATTTTTGCCGAGATTTTCAATAACGGTGTTTGTACTTTCCCTTGCGTAATCTATTTTCTTTTTTGTTTCGTCAAAAATTTCTTGAGCATTTTTGTTAATACTTTGCGCTTTATTCATATCGCTTTTGGCGTCGAGCCCTTTTTTGACGCCGTAAGCACCCGCAGCGGCGGCAAGTCCGCCCAAAATAAACGGTATAGGCATAATAATTCCTCCCTAAAGTACAAAAACTGAATTCTTATCCAACATAAATTTATCAAATTCGGCGCGGTTTTTAAATTGCAATTCTCCGCCAAATTCCATAGCAATTTCATTGAGCGCGGCACTCATAGCCGTCATATCGTCGTTACGAATTGCCTCATCAAAATCATTCAAACTTTTATCAATGACTGCTTGACGATTGGAGAGAAACTGCGCGACTTTCCTTTCAAATTCCAGCCGCTGAATTTCCATTTCTCTAATAGATTCTTCGCAAAAAGCGTGAATAATTTCGTAGCGTTTACGCGAAATTTCAGCTTCTTTGAATGACTGTAAAATTTTTCCAATGGAAGAGTTGAGCAAATTCGACGCCAAATATTTTACAGCATTACCAATAACCGCGCCTGCCGCAGGACCGCCAAACGCATTACCTAAACCTTCAGCAATTTTGCCTACGCCCTCAACTACAAATTCCATTCCGCGCCCTACAAAACTAATTATAAATTCTTTGCCGGAAATTTCGCCGTCAATCATTCGCATAAAATCATTTCCAATGTCAATCATTAAAGCTGCCATTTTAATCAGCGTGTTTGATTTTGCCAACTTGCCAAGCGTTGAAGTTGCACCTTCGCGCAGGAATTTATTTTGAATTTCTTTTTCGGCAAGTTTTGAAAGGTCGTTTATAGCATTTTTTACAAGTTCTTCGCTCTGTTTTTTCGTGTAAGTAACGGCAGAATTTTTGGCGGTGTTTAAAGCAATATCTTTCGCCGCGTCGCCGAAATTTTTTTTGCCGTCAAGCAAATCCATAACGTTATCGGTAATTTGAAAAGCAAATTCATCTGCAACCAAATTTGTACCGTCGCGCAGATTTTTATTTTTGGCACGGGAGCCGCGCCCTTTGAATTTTAAATTTTTATAAATGTTGTTGCCTAAATCTTTGCTGAAAATTTTTGCTTGTTCGTTAACGTAATTTTGAAAATGACTTTTGGCGATTGTAGAAAGTTCCGACTTAACTGCGTCGAGAGAATTACCGCTGCAAAGTGATTCAATCCCCCTGTGCGAAATTTCCTGCAAGGCGGCAGAAATTGCGTCATAAGTTTTACCGCGCGGCAATTCGTTGCAAACTTTTTTCAAAGCGGCGTCCGCGTAGTGATTCGCCAAAAATACCGAAGTTTCATACGCGCCGCGCTCCAAATGTTTTTGATAATCCTGCCCGTTAATTGTGGCGTCGATACCTTCGGCGGCAATATTTTTCATACGCGCAATAAAATCTTTTTTGGCGGCGTCATCGGGCAGGCGGCGCGCTATATTTTCAACGGCATTTTCTGCGATTTTATACGCGCCTTCAGAAATTTTTTGTTTAATAAAATCTTCCATAGATTCACCTCGATTCTAAATTTTTGTGATAATTTTATGAGCGGCGGATTTGGTAAGAGCCTTTCTGAAACTGAGCGCGGATTTAACTTCCTCTTCAGAAAGATAAGGCAAGGGTTGCCCCATTGCCTCTGCGCGCATCGCTTCACGGCAGGCAATTTCTAATTATTGAAGTTTCGCCAAAACTTTTTGAGATTTAAAAATATCAAAAGTTTCTTTAGCGACGGCAACAGATTTTTTTGCAACGTCGGTAATATTTGCGGATTTAATTTTTTCGGTAACTTTGGCGACTTTTTCAGATTTTAAAACTTTTTCGATATTTTTTTCATCAGATAAAAATTTTTCAGCTTTATCTGCGACAATTTTTGCGGCTTTTTTGCCGGCAGTGCTTGAAATTTTTTTCAATAAACCCATTTCAATACTCCTAAAAAAATTTTACTTAACCCCTACTATACCCCCCCCCATTTTGGTTTTGTCAAGCATTTTTTTCTGTAACGCAAAAAAGGCTCTGAAAAACTTCCAGAACCTTGCTAATTTCAATATTGGTGCGTCCGGCGTGACTCGAACACGCGACCCACGGCTTAGAAGGCCGTTGCTCTATCCAACTGAGCCACGGACGCTTTTAAAAGCTTTTTTATTATAGCGGCTGAATTTTATTTTGTCAAATTTTCGCCGACAATTTTTAACTTGGCAACTTCAGCCATAATATCTTGCGCGAAATTTGCAAGTTCATCTTTATCTTTAGCGTTGCCGTTGAAATAAATCGGCTTGCCGTAAACAATAGCCAAGCGCGGAAATTTTGTTTCGGCGGAAAAAATTTTATTGGTGTTGACGAGTGCCGCAGGAATAATCGGAACTTTCGTCATTGACGCAATTAAACTGACGCCCGATTCAGCTTTTCCGATTTTGCCTGTCTTACTGCGCGTGCCTTCGGGGAAAAGTCCCAAACATTCGCCGCTTTTTAAAATTTTCACGGCGTTTTTAATAGCGTTTTTATCAGCCGCGCCTCGTTTTACGGGGAAAACGTGCAACGCCCTGATTGCCGCCGCAAAAATCGGATTTTTAAAAAGTTCTTCCTTCGCCATATAGCAAACTTCGCGCTCAATGAAAGTTGCCAAAATCGGCGGATCCCAATTACTTACGTGATTAGCCGAAAGAATAAAGCCGCCGCTTGCAGGAAGATTTTCACTGCCAATAATTTTGGGGCGAAACATAATCCCGAAAATTATTCTGAAAATAAATCTTGTCAATTTGTAGAACATAACGTTAAAATTTTCCCTGCCACTTCGTCAATAGTTAAATTTGTTGAATCAATCAAAATTGCGTCTTCGGCTTGTTTGAGCGGTGCAATTTCCCGTTCGCTGTCCTGTTTATCACGCAGGGCAATTTCTTTTTTTATTGCGTCAAAATTTACTTCTTGCCCCTTCGCCTGCAATTCTTCAAAACGCCGCCGCGCCCTTTCTTCAATCGACGCCGTTAAAAAAATTTTCAAATCGGCATTGGGCAAAACTTGAGTGCCAATGTCGCGCCCGTCCATAATTACAGAGCCGCGCGTTGCCATTTTGCGTTGCAGTTCGGTTAATTTTTTCCGTACGAATGGAAATTTTGAAACGTCAGAGGCAAGCTTGCTGATTTCGGGCGTGCGAATTTCTTTTGTAACTTCCGCGCCGTCCAAAAATACGCGCGCCCTGTCGTCGAGTTCAATTTCTGTATTGTCGATAATGTCAACCAAATCTTCACAACTGCGCGAAGATTTTAAAGCAACGGCGCGATACATTGCGCCCGTATCAATGTAGGTGTAGCCGAGTTTTGCCGCCACGATTTTTGAAACGGTACTTTTGCCTGCGCCTGCAGGTCCGTCAACCGCAATTATTTTTTTCATTCTTTAAACTCCTTTTTTATAGGTTTTAGAAAGTATTTAAGAATTTATTTTTTTTTGTTAATGCGGTTTTTCTTTCTTTAGAAGAAAGAAAAGCCGCCTAAAAGAAAGAATCGCCGCCCGCTAGCGCACCATTGGTTGCAGAAATTGCAAACGCCCAAGCGGTTCAACAAAGTAAGACGTGCGCGAATGTGTTAGAAAAGTGCATAAGCGGGCGGCTTTTTAAGTACGATTAGCGGCGCATCCTGCGCAACTACGAGGTGCGCGTCCGTGCGCACCTCTTTTTTTTATTTATCAACATAAAATATTTTCAGTTTAACAGCGTTGTAAAAAAATTCGGATATGAAATTTTCACGCAGTCCGCGTCATCAATTTGAACGCCTTCAGCCGCCGCACCAAAAATCGAAAGTGCCATTGCCATTCTATGGTCGGCAAAAGTTTTACATTCGGCGAAAAATTTTTTGTTGCCGCCGTGAATTGTCAAAGAATTTTCGGTAGCCTCAAAACTTTTTGGCGAAATTTTATTAAACTCTGCGACAATAGCAGCGAGCCTGTCAGTTTCCTTGACGCGCAATTCGCCAACGTCATTAATAATTGTATCGCCTTCAGCGAACGCCGCTGCAACTGCAAGCGCGGGAATTTCATCAATCAGGCGCGGAATAATTTCGCCGCCAAATTCCACGCCGCGCAAATTGGAACTTGTAACAAGCAAATCTGCAAAAAGTTCGCCGCCGCTTTCCTGCGCGTTTAAAATTTCAATCTGTGCGCCCATTTTTTTTAGAATGTCAATAATTCCCGTGCGCGTTTCGTTAATCCCGACGTTTTTAATTTTGACGCGGGAATTTTTTAAAATCGTTGCAAGTACAAGCCAATAAGCCGCCGAGCTTATATCGCCCGGCACGATAATTTTTGCGGGCGCGATTAAACTTTCGGCGGGAAAAATTTTTATTTCGTTGCCTGCAGTTTGAATATTTGCGCCGAATGACTTTAACATTTTTTCTGTATGGTTTCTGGAAGGGTACGGCTCAATAATTGTTGTAGGAGTTTCTGCGTACAGCGCGGCTAAAATTATTGCTGATTTTACCTGTGCGCTTGCAACGGGCATTTTGTAAGTTATACCGCGCAATTTTTTTTGCGGCTTGAGTACGGTTATCGGCAAATTTTTATTGTCATTGCGCCCGAAGATTGACGCGCCCATTTCTGCAAGCGGTTTAATCACTCTTGCCATTGGGCGTTTTTTTAATGAATCATCGCCCGTAAAAGTTACCAAAAAATTTTGCGGCGAAGTAAGTCCCAATAAAAGCCTTAAAGTTGTTCCCGAATTGCCTGCGTCCAAAATATTTTCAGGCTCGCGCAGTCCGAAAAGCCCTTTGCCCGTTACAAAAACTTTTTCGCCAGCAATTTTAATATCGACGCCTAAATTTTTCATACAGGCAACAGTTGAAAGACAATCTGCGCCCGACAAAAAATTTTCTATTTCGACGGTTGAATTTCCTAAACTCGCAAGCATTATTGCGCGGTGCGAAATTGATTTATCGCCCGGTATAAAAATTTCTTCGCGCAGATTTTTTATCGGCAAAATTTTTTTCATAAAAAAATTTCCTCTCAAAAATTTTTGCAAATTATACCACAAATAAAAAATCCCCGCTACAGTTTTACCTGCAACGGGAATTTTTTACATTCAAATTTTAAAAATAAGGATTTTTAAAATTTATTTTTTATCAAAATCTTTGGCAACGCGCCAACCTAAATCTTCAGTTTGTTCAGAGGCTTTAACAGCTGTAAAAATTCTCGACGGCGGCAACAGCCAACGCGCCGCCTCCATTATTATACTTCCACTCAAAGAATAATTGACGATTGACGCAGCAACTGTTTTTGACATTGAAACGCCGAAAACGTCTGCAAGTTCCAAAACCATTGTAATTTGTACCGCTTTAACCGCAATTTCTGAAACTGCGCCGGCGGCAAGCGCAGAATGTGACGCAGTTGAAATTATACTTTCACAACGGCTTTTTTGATAGTCTGTCATTTTACAGCCCCAACAATTTTTCAAATTCTTCTTCGCTCAAAATTTTAATACCGAGCTGTTGAGCCTTAGTAAGTTTCGAGCCCGACTCTTCGCCTGCAATAACATAATCCGTAACTTTGCTGACGCTGCCTTTGACAACGCCGCCGCGTTCTTCAATAAGTTTCGCCGCGTCATTGCGTTTATATTTTGCAAGCGTACCCGTAAGCACAAAAGATTTTCCGTGCGCCAAATTATTTTCCGAGTCCTGCGCGACGATTTCAATTTCAGTAGTCAAGCCTTCTGTTTTAAGTTCGCCAAGCATTTTCAAATTTTCGCCGTCACTGAAAAAGGCAAAAATATTTTTGGCAGTAATGCCGCCAATATCCGGAACGTTTTGCAATTCTTCAACGCTTGCTTTTGAAATTTTTTCGAGACTGCCGAAATAATTAATTAAATCACGCGCGGCGGCACTTCCTACGCCGAAAATTCCAAGCCCCGTTAAAAGTTTTGCGGGAGAATTTTTTTTGCTTTCTTCGATTGCGGCTAAAACGTTATCGGTTGCCTTTGCCCGCCCGAAAATTTTTTTGTCAATAAGTTCCTCGCGCAGATTTTTTAATTTGTAAATGTCAGAAATATTTTTAACAAAGCCCGCGTCAATCAGCGCAGAAATTGCACTTTCGCCGAGCCCTTTAATATCCATCGCCGTGCGTCCTACAAAATTTAAAATGTGATTTTCCAACTGCGCAGGGCAATTCGGATTTATGCAACGAAAATCGGCGGCGTTGTCTTCGCGCTGTAACTTGTGGTTGCAGACGGGACAATTTTCGGGAAATTTGAAAGGCGTTGAATCGGCGGGGCGTTTATCGAAATTGACGCCGCGCACCTTCGGAATAATTTCGCCGCTCTTATAAACTTTGATTGTATCGCCAATGCGAATATCGAGCGCGTCAATAAAATCTTGATTATGCAAAGTTGCGCGTTCAACTTTCGTACCGTTCAATAACACGGCGTCAAAAAGTGCAGTCGGTGTAATTCTGCCCGTGCGCCCGACGCTCAATTCAATTTTGCGCAAAACAGTTTCTTTTTCGTCAGGCGGGTATTTGTAGGCAACCGCCCAACGCGGAAATTTTGAAGTTGCGCCCAAAATTTCACGCTGCGCGAAAGAATTTACCTTGACAACCGCGCCGTCAATGTCATATTCCAAATTTGCGCGGTAACTGCCAATATTTTCAATCGCCGCCCAAACTTCCTCAAAAGTCTTGCAAACTTTGTACTGATGAATAATTTTAATTCCGTTGCGAACCATAAAATTATAGGCGTCAACGTGGCTTGAAATTTCCGCGCCGTCAATTTTCTGCAGATTGAAAACGAACATTGATAAATTTCGCTCTGCAACAATTCTGCTGTCAAGTTGACGAAGAGTTCCCGCCGCGCAATTTCGAGGATTGGCAAAAGTTTTTAAGCCCAATTTTTCTTGACGCAAATTCACGGCGTCAAAAGTTTTTTTCGTCATATAAACTTCGCCGCGTATTTCAAAATATTTCGGCGCGTCAACAAGTTTTTGAACAACGTCCGAAATAACGCGGGCGTTTTCTGTAACGTCTTCGCCCAAAGTGCCGTCGCCGCGCGTTACAGCTTGTACAAGTTCGCCGTTTTCGTAGCGCAGAGCCAAGCTTAAGCCGTCAATTTTTTCTTCAACTACAAATTCAACTTCGCCGAGTTTTGAAATAGTATCGTTTACAAAATTTTCAACTTCGGCGCGGCTGAAAACGTCCTGCAACGATAACATTTGCACATCGTGTTTAACAATTTTACCTGCGGTACGTTTGGCAGTGCCGCCAACTTTTTGCGTTGGAGAAGTTGCAGTTATAAATTCTGGAAATTCTTTTTCAATTTCCTTGAGGCGATTCATTAATTTATCAAATTCGTAATCTGAAATTTCGGGTGCGTCTTCGTCGTAATATTTTTTATTGTGGTACTTAATTTCTTTGCGGAGCTGAATCAATTCCGCCTTAATTTTTGAAATATCCATAACACTTACACCCTAGAAATTGGCGCAATTGTAGCTTTAATTTTCTTTTCGCCAATTTCGGGATTAGCAAAATTAATCGTCAAAATATCGTCGTCAATTTGCATAACTGTACCGAGTCCCCATTTTTTGTGCGAAACTGTATCGCCAACTTGCCAATTAATGGCGGGCGCGTCAGTTTTTGTATCTGTAAAGGAAAAAATTTTAGTTTCTTGTTTAGGCGCGGGCGGCGCGGTTGTAGGATTTTTGGCGGCGTTCATAGCTTGATTGAAATTGACGCTGCGGGGATTTCTTTCAGAAAAACTTGACATAACGTCTTGCGGAATTTCGCCGACAAAGCGGGAAATTTGCGTTTCATAGGAACGCCCGAAAGTTCGCCTTTCAGCGGCGGCAGTAAGATAAAGTTTCTTTTTGGCGCGCGTCATTGCAACGTAGCAAGCGCGGCGTTCTTCCTCAAGTTCTGTTAAAGAAATCATTGAAATTGAATGCGGCAAGAGCCCTTCTTCCATACCTGCAACAAAAACAACGGGGAACTCAAGCCCTTTTGCAGAATGAATCGTCATCAGCGAAACGCGCGAATTATCTTCGTCGAGCGCGTCAATATCCGCAACCAATGCAACGTGGTTAAGAAAATCTTCAAGCGTTGCGCCCGCGTTGGCGTCGTTAAATTCTTTTGCGCCGTTGACAAAGGAGCTTAAATTTTCTGCGCGAGCAATATTTTCTTCTTTAGTGCCTTCTTCGCCCTCGGTAATAGATTGCAAATAGCCGCTTTCTTTCAAAATAGCGTTGGTAAGCGCGGCAACAGGCAAGCCTTCATGCGCTGATGAAAAAGTTTCAATCATTGTTGCAAATTCGTGAAGTCTTTGCTTACACTTCGGCGAAAGTTGGGGAATTTGTGCCAAAGTTCTTTCTGAAAACACGGCGTCGAAAAGCGAAATATTTTTTTCGGCGGCGTAATTTTTCAAGCGTTCAAGATTTATCGGACCAATTCCGCGACGCGGCACATTGATAACGCGCAAAAAGCTTATATCATCGCGCGGATTTAAAACTAAACGCAGATACGCCAAAATATCCTTAATTTCTTTGCGTTCGTAAAATTTTATGCTGCCTACGATAATATAGGGAATGTCAGTTTGCATAAATCTTTCTTCAAAGGCGCGGGATTGGGAATTTGTGCGGTAAAGAATTGCAATATCTTTGTAGTTGAAATTTTCCTGCGTGACAAGGCGGCGAACTTCGCGCGAAATAAAGGACGCCTCCGCTCTGTCTGACAGGCAATGTATAAAATTAATTTTGCCGCCGAGTTCGTTTTCAGTCCAAAGAGTTTTTTCTTTGCGGTTGATATTGTTTTCAATAACGCTGTTAGCGGCGGTTAAAATATTTTTCGTGGAGCGGTAATTTTGTTCCAGCTTGATAACTTTTGCGTCGGGGTAATCTTTTTCAAAGTCCAAAATGTTTTGCATATTTGCGCCGCGAAAACCGTAAATGGATTGGTCGGCGTCGCCTACAACGCAAAGATTTTTGTACTTTGCGGCAAGATATTTTGTCAAGGTGTACTGCGCCATATTTGTATCTTGATATTCGTCAATTAAAATATATTTGAAACGCTCTTGATATTTTTCCAAAATTTCGGGGTGTTCCTTGAAAATTTTTACCATTACAAAAATTAAGTCGTCGAAATCGAGCGCATTAATTTCAATCATTTTCTTTTCGTAAAGTTCATAAACATTGATTAAATTTTTTTCAAAATCGTTGCTGTCAATTTTGGTGGAAATAATTTCTTTGTACTTTGCGGAGTCGATTAATTTATTTTTCAAATCGGAAATTGAGTTATTGGCGTGCGAAAATCTTTCTGCGTCGAGGTTTAATTTATTGACACATTCGAGAATAATTTTTTTGCTGTCGGCGGTGTCGTAAATCAGATAATTTTTTTTGTAAGTTCCGCTTGACTCAATTTCAACGCGCAAAATTTTGGCGCACATTGCGTGGAAAGTGCTGAGCCAAACTTTTTTTGCAGAATCGCCAATCATTTTTTCTGCGCGAGACTTCATTTCGTTGGCGGCTTTATTGGTGAAAGTTATCGCCAAAATATTATAGGGATTGACGCCGTGCGCCAACAAATTTGCAATTCGGCAAGTTAAAACTTTAGTTTTGCCGCTGCCCGCGCCCGCCATTACCAAAAGCGGACCTTCAAGGCAAGAAACTGCCTCTTTTTGTTCGGGGTTCAAGCCGGCAAATATTTTTTCTTCGTTATCCAAAAAATTTTCCTCCTTTGGAATTGGATTTTATATCTGTCTTATTAAAGTTATTTATTTTATTTTTAAATGTTCTTTCTTTTTTCCGAAGCAAAAAAAGAAAGAACCAAAAAAAAAGTGCTTTTACAGAAATTGCGCCCGTTCAACTTTTTTCGCGTCGAGCGTTGCAGCAAGTGTACTTCTTCGCCGCGTTTTATTTTAGTTGCAACAAGGTAAGTAAGCGACAAAAAAAGGCGTGAACGGGCGATTTGCACCATTTTTATTTTTTTATTTTAATTACCTCTTGCCTTTAATTGCGAAGAACTTTTTTTAATTCTTCCATAAGTTTTGAAATTTCAATAGGCTTGGCAATATGCCCGTTCATACCCGCGTTGTAGGCGGCTTTAATATCTTCGTCGAAGGCGTTGGCAGTCATCGCCAAAATTGGAATGTTCGCAAGGTTTTTATTTTCAAGTCGGCGAATAGTCGCCGTTGCCTCGTAGCCGTTCATTACGGGCATTTGCACGTCCATTAAAACTACGTCAAAATAATTTGCGCCCTTCGACTGCAAAGTTTTAACGGCGTCTTCGCCATTTACGGCGGTTTCAACTTCAAAGCCGCTCATTTCCAACATTGCCGTTGCAATTTCCCTGTTCACGTCAATATCATCAACAAGCAAAATTTTTTTGCCGGCAATGTCTGAAATATCGTCATTTAGTTTTTCGTTTTGAAGTTGCCGCCCGACGGTGTTTAACAAAGTTTGATGAAGTTCGGAGCGAAAAACAGGCTTGTTGCAAAAAGCATTGACGCCCGCTTCAATCGCCTCTTCCTTAACAGAAATCCAATCGTACGCTGTCATTAAAATAACTGTAGGCTTATCGCCGACAAGCCGCCGAATTTGCCTAACAACTTCAATTCCGCCCAAATCAGGGAGCTTCCAATCAATGACGTACACGCCGAATTTTTCGCCCATATCCGCCGAATGTTTTGCACGCAGTACCGCCTCTTTGCCAGAAAGTGTCCAAATCGGTTTCATACCGAACGCAGATAACATTTTGGCAACGCCGTCGCAAGCGTCAAAATCATCGTCAACAACAAGCGCGTTAATCCCCTTCAATTCGGAAATGCTGAAGTCCTTTTCTTCGTCCTGCGCGATTTTAAAATTTGCATTGACGATAAATTCAGAGCCCTTGCCGAGTTCGCTGACAACAGAAATTTTGCCGTGCATAAGGTCAACAATTCTTTTAGTGATAGCCATACCTAAGCCCGTGCCTTGAATCCCGTTGATTGTGGAATTTCTTTCACGGGTAAAAGCCTCAAAAACCGTTGCCGCAAATTCGGGCGTCATACCCATCCCGTTATCTTTGACGCGAATTTCATAATTGCCATAACCTTCAAGTGCGCCGTCGAGTTGCGAAATTTTTACAAAAATTTTTCCGCCGGCTTGCGTATATTTAATTGCGTTGGATAAAAGATTTAACAAAATCTGATTCAGGCGCAATTTGTCGCAGATAATATTTTCATTGGTAACGCCGACCGCGTCCATAAAAAGTTCTTGCTGTTTCGCCTCCGCCTGCCCGATTATGATTGTGTTTAAATCGTGCAAAATTTTCGGCAAGCTGCAAATTGATTCGTCAAGCTCAATCTTGCCGCTTTCAATCCTTGACATTTCGAGTACGTCATTTATAAGAGAAAGTAAATGCTGGCTTGACGCCTTAATTTTCGACAGATATTCAGAAACTTTTACAACGTCGCCAACGTCCTTTAACGCCAAATCGGTAAAGCCAATAATAGCATTCATCGGCGTCCTTATATCGTGGCTCATTGAAGAAAGAAAGGCAGTTTTGGCGCGTGATTTTTCTTCGGCGGCGAGTTTTTCTTTTTCGAGATTTAAAATTTTTTCCTGCGCGAAACTTTCATTGAAATTTATAAAAATAAAAATATCTGCAAGAGTCAAGCCGTAAAAAAGCGGCAAGTTGCAACCTTCGCAAATTATAAAAGCAAGCGGGAACGCCGCAATTATTTTTGAATTGTTAAGTTGTTCCTTGAAAATTTTTTGGCGGTTGCGGTAGAAAAATAAAAGCAACGCGGCGACAGGGTACGCGCAATTTATCAGCAACATTAAATTAAAAAGTGCGCCGAATGTTACCAAAGAATTTTCAACGCCGAAATATAAATTTGTAAGCGGCGTTGTTACAAGCAATAAAAAATTCAGCAGGAACGGCAAAATTATAAATATTCGGCGTTTAGGATTTTTCAGGTTATCGGATTTTTGATAAAGTTCCAAAAAGAAAAAAATTCTGAACGCCAAAAATTCCAGCAAGCCGAAATTTAAAATTTTTATAAAATAAATTGCCGTGTCATTTTGCGGAATAAAAATTTCAATCGCGCAGGTTACGAAGTACGCAAGCTGAATTTTTAAAATTTGCGTGAAATTTTTTTGCAGGGCGGTTTCAGCAAAATAAATTTGTTTGTAAAGCAGAACAGCAACCGCCGCCGCGCAAAATGCAACAGCGTAAATATAATTCAGTTCCATAATCTAAAATCCCAATCACGGCGATTGAAGGTCAATAAACAAAATTTCGCCGTCATCAAAAGTCAGAAAGTCTTGAGAAATATCAATAATTTTTTTGCCGCCGAGCGTGTCGCCAATTTCGAGAATCAGATTTTCGGCGGCAGAATTTTTATCATTAGAAATCATTTGAATAAGTGCAGATTTTTTATAGCCGACAATGGCAGTACCGCGCAGAATAAATTTTTCAGAAAGTTTAGGTTGCTCCTGCGCGACGGGCGGAATAATAACAGGTTGAACAGTTGGAATTTCGGCGGGCGAGGGAGTTTCAATTTTTTCTTTTTGAGGAACTTTGAAAGGGTCGTGAACGACTAATTCTTCAGAATTTGCGCCGAGAACAACAGTAATATTTTTATCGGCGGAAGAATTTTTGGCGTTTTTGACGGCGACAACTTTTTTATCGTTGGCAACAGGCGCTGGCGTTTCAACATTTTCAACATTTTCGACGGGCGCGGGATTTTCCGCAATATTAACTTGTTCGCCTCCGCTGTCATCGCTGAAAAACAAAGCTACCGCCGCAATAAAACAAATTAAAAGCCCGCCGAATCGCAAGGGATTTTCTTTTAATTCGTTTAAATCTTTCTGCCAAAAATTTTTGAGTTTATCGGACATTAATTAAACTCCTGAAAATTTTTTATATAAAATGGAGGGCGCACAGGACGTGCGCCCCGTAATGCGCAGGATGCGCGGCAAATTTCTAATTTGTTAAATTAAAATTGCAACCGGTTAATGCCGGTAATATCCGCCCGTCATTAAAGCCGCAGCTTGTCCTTTTTTAGAAGCGTGGGAAAAAGTTTGCGCCCCAAAGGGGGCATCCTGTTACCAAGAGCGTTCCGAAACCGAGCGGCCCTGACGGGCGAAAAAAAGCACTTTTTCTTTGGTTCTTTCTTTTTTTGCTTCGGAAAAAAGAAAGAACATTTAATATTTAAAAATTAAATAATAGAAAAAATTTTATTTCAATTCCTGCATTTGCAACGCAGCATTAACAAACGCCTTGAAAAGCGGGTGCGAACGATTGGGGCGGGATTTCAATTCGGGGTGGAATTGACAACCGACAAACCAGGGGTGCAAATTTTTTTCAATTTCAACAATTTCAACCAAACTGTTATCAGGCAACGCGCCCGCAATTACCATACCGTTTTTGGAAAAAATTTCGCGGTAATTGTTATTGAACTCGAAGCGGTGGCGGTGGCGTTCGCTGATTTCCTCAACTTCATTTTCACCGAAATAAGCCGCCGCAGTAAAAGTATTCGGCGTAACTTTGCAAGGGTACGCGCCGAGCCGCATTGTGCCGCCCTTGTTTATAACTTTCAACTGCGAATCCATAAGCGCAATAACGGGGTTTTCAGTTTCAGGATTAAATTCAGTCGAATTGGCGTCTGCGAAGTTACAAACATTTCTTGCGAACTCGATAACCGCGCACTGCATACCTAAACACAATCCCAAAAACGGGATTTTATTTTCACGCGCAAATTTTATGGCTTTAATCTTGCCTTCAACGCCCCTGTCGCCGAAGCCGCCCGGTACAAGAATACCCTTGCAGCCGCTGAAAATTTCTTCCAAATCAACGTCAGGATTTTCAATTTTTTCCGCGTGTACAAATTTAACGTTGACGGCGGCTGAATTGTCAATCCCCGCGTGGTGCAACGCCTCAACTACCGAAATATAAGCGTCCGGCAGTTCAACATATTTACCTACAAGCGCAATTTTAACTTTGCCTTCGGGGTGTTTAATTTTGTAAACCATACGCGCCCAATCTTCCATTTTTGCGGGAGATTGCGGCAGGTTCAATTTTTCCAAAACAATTTTATCGAGCCCTTCACTTTGCATAATCAGCGGCACTTCATAAATTGTTGACGCGGTACGATTTTCAATAACTGCGTCTTCGTCAACGTCGCAGAAAAGCGCAATTTTTTTCCTCATATCGCGGGAAATATTTTGCTCTGTGCGACAAACCAAAATATCAGGCTGAATACCAATAGCGCGCAATTCTTTAACGCTGTGCTGCGTAGGCTTGGTTTTCAATTCGCCCGCCGCGCCAATGTACGGAATTAAAGTAACGTGAATGTACAGCGCGTCATTTTTGCCGACTTCCTTTTTAACTTGACGAATTGCCTCAAGGAAGGGTAAAGATTCAATATCGCCGACAGTGCCGCCAACTTCGGTAATGACAACGTCCGCGTTATCAGTTTCTGCAACGGCGTAAACGCGGGATTTAATTTCGTTGGTAATGTGCGGGATAACTTGCACAGTCGAGCCGAGATAATCGCCCTTGCGTTCCTTGTTTAAAACCGACCAATAAACTTTGCCCGTTGTAGTGTTAGAATTTTTTGTCAGGTTAATATCAATGAATCTTTCATAATGTCCCAAGTCTAAATCAGTTTCCGCGCCGTCATCGGTAACAAAAACTTCGCCGTGCTGATAGGGACTCATTGTGCCGGGGTCAATATTTATATAGGGGTCAAATTTTTGAATTGTGACTTTAAGCCCGCGACTTTTTAAGAGTCTGCCAAGTGCAGCCGCAGTTATGCCTTTGCCGAGTGAAGAGACTACTCCGCCCGTCACGAAAATATATTTAGCCATGAGAAAATTTCTCCTTCGTCGAAATTTTAGGGTTCTAAGGTTCCAGAGATTAGGGAAGAGGGATTTTTCACTGGTGCCCTATATCCCTATTCTTCTTCAGATTTATCAAATTGCGAAAGTGATTTACGAGTTGCGCCGCGCTTTTTAACGTCGGGCGGATTCCATTCGGCGAGCCCCCATTTGCCGTCGGCAATATGTTGAAAGCGGCTATCCATATTTATCATTGTGTACACTTCGGAAATTGCCGCCGCCTCATTCTGCAACGATTTATTTTTCTTTTTGAGAACGTCCAAAATTAAATCTCTGTAAAAAATCGGATTATCTTTGCCCGCGTCATTCAAAATTTTGTACGCTAAATCCAATTCTGTCATTTCTTCAAAATCTTTAGCCAATGAAAAAACTTCCTTTCAGTCAGTTTTAGGGTTCCAAGGTTCCAGTGGAAAGGGAAGAGGGATTTGTAATTTTCACTAATCCCTATATCCTTTGAACCCTTGAACCCTTAAACAGAGCCGCCTAAATTTTCAAGCGAATCAATAACAACAACGCAATTTGGCTTCACGTTATGCATAACGAAAAGCATTTTAGCTTCAGGAATTGCAACGCAGCCGCCCGTCCAAGTTTTTTTATCGCCGAGACAGTGCAGGAAAATCGCCGAGCCTTTGCCCGCCGTGCCCTGTTCGTTGTAGCTGATATTCAAGCAGTAAATATAATTCAGGTTGTAATCAATCAAATGTTCGCTGTCAGCTTTATTGAGCGCGGGAAAATCTTTAATGTTTACCATTTCGTTATACTTGTATTTGGCGTCGCCGCTCCAATAAATATTTTCGTCAACTTGAGTATAAGGTAAGCGGCAACCGGGATTGGTTGCAATACCGAACGCCTTTGTAAAATAAAAAGTTCCAACGGGCGTTTTGTTATCGCCTTCCCTGGTTTTGCCGAGCCCTTCTTTGCCTATAAAGCCAGGCGTTGACATAATTTGTTGCCAGTTGCCGTAAGCGTCTTTTTCGTGCATAGAAATCCAAGCGGTAGTTTTTTCGCCGACCTGAGCGACTACAAAAAGTTGATTGGCATTTTGAGCGGCGGGCAAATTTTTAATCCATTGCGGCGACTCCTGCGCGAAAACTTTATTAATTAACAAAAAATTCACCACCAACATTAACGCAAAAAATTTTTTTAACAAGTCAAAAACTCCTTAAGTAAATTTTTTATTGCGGATTAATTTTCACCATCATTACAATATTAAAATATTTGTCGTCAATTCGCACTTAGTCACGGAATAAGCCCTCATGAACAAAGCCGGCTTTTTCGTAACTTCTTATAGCCTGCTTGTTACTTTCAAACGCCCGCAAAAAAATTTTGTGCAAATTCAAAGTTTCAAAGCCGTATTGACAAATTAATTTGCAAGATTCAGTACCGTACCCGCGATTAACAGTCTCATCAACGCCTATAAAAATTCCAAATTCTGCCTTGTTATGGTTGTAGTCAATATCCCGCAAATAAGTCGAGCCAATATCTTTTCCCGTTGAATTTTCGACAATAATAAATTGAATTGCCTTGCCTGTTTCAATCATTGTCTCAACCCACTTCAAATGCCCTTCGCGGGTAAAAAGTTTTTGGTAGATAAAATTATTGCGAACGCGGGGATTATTGCGCCATTGAATAATATTTTCTGTATCAGAAATTTCCATTAGGCGCAATGCTATAATACCCCCCCCCGTTTTTGGAAGCGCAATTTAACTCAAATGACATAGTAAAAAACTCCTTACATTGAAGTTGGCGCAGAAACGCCCAATAAGTTCAGCGCGTGCTTGATTGTATGCGCGGTAATTTTTATTAAAGCAAGGCGCGCCTTTGCAAGTTCAGTTTCAACACCGATAATTCTGCAATCTCTGTAAAAGCTGTGGAATTGCGCCGCCAAATCGTAAACATAGCGGGCAATACGTTGAGGCGCGTATTCTTCGGCGGCTTTTTCAATTTCGGCAGGGTATTCAAAAATTTTGTTAATTAAATCTTTTTCTGCTTCAGTAGTCAACAAATTAAAATTCGGAGCGGCGTCAAGCTTTAAATTATTTTCTTCCGCCTGTTTGAAAATGCTGCAAATTCGGGCATGCGCGTACTGAATGTAGTAAACGGGATTTTCGCTGCTTTGCTTTTTTGCCAAATCCAAATCAAAATCCAGTTGGCTGTCAATCGAACGCATTAAGAAAAAATATCTTGCCGCGTCAGTGCCGACTTCTTCCATAAGTTCGCGCAGAGTAATACTTTCGCCCGTACGTTTCGACATTTTGACGAGTTCTCCGCCGCGATACAGTGAAACCATTTGCAACAATAAAATTTTTAATTTATTGGCGTCGAAGCCGAGCGCAGTCATAGCCGCCTTAACTCTTGCAATGTAGCCGTGATGGTCCGCGCCCCAAAGGTTTATCATTTGACTGAAGCCGCGCTCATATTTATTTTTGTGGTAGGCAATATCAGCCGCCAAGTAAGTCGGCACGCCGTTTTCACGAATAACCACTCGGTCTTTATCGTCGCCGTACTTTGTAGATTTTAACCAGAGCGCACCGTCTTTTTCGTAAATTTCGCCGCGTTCGCGCAGAACCTTTACCGCGTCGTTAATTTTTTGCGGGTGCAAAATTCTTTCACTGAACCAAACATCAAATTCAACGCGGAAATTCGACAAATCTTTTTTAAGTTCGTTAAGTTTATTTTGGTAAGCAAGATTTTCAAGAACGGGCAGGCGTTCTTCTTCGGGAAGTTCCAAATATTTATCGCCGTAATGTTCGACAATTTTTTTTGCAGTGTCGATAATATCTGCGCCGTGATAACCGTTTTCGGGAAATTCAACCTTTTCTCCGAGCAATTCCAAATAACGCGCGTTTACTGACTTTGCAAGATTTTCCATTTGATTTCCCGCGTCATTAATATAATATTCGCTGACAACGTGATAACCCGCCGCACGCAAAATATTTACAATAGCTGAACCTGCCGCCGCGCCGCGCCCGTGTCCAACGTGCAAAAGTCCCGTAGGATTTGCGCTGACATATTCAATTTGAATTGGAACATTTTTTTTGTCGGGGAGTTGCCCGAACTTTTCGCCCATATCATAAATTTCTTTCAGCCTGCCAAAAATTACTTCCTGTTTAATATAAAAATTCAAAAAGCCCGCGCCCGCAATTTCAACTTTTTCTATACAATCTGCCGAAATAACGGCTTTAATTTCTTCAGCAATTTGTTTAGGGCTCATATGAAAAATTTTAGCAGATTTCATTGCAAAGTTGGTTGAGAAGTCGCCAAATTCTTTTTTCGGCGGCACTTCCAAAGAAATTTCAGGCAAGTCGCCCTCAAGTTTAAAAGTTCCCGCTTTTATCGACAGTTCAACCGCCGAATTTATCGCGTTAATAATTTCTGTTTTTACGTCCAAAATTTTTCCCTTCCCGATTGATAATTTTTTGGGTTCAAATTTAATTTTTGCTTTACCTTCGCCAACTTCCTCTCTTCGTTTTTTTTTAACTAAATGCATAAATGATTTAATGAGTCTAAAAATTTTAATCACTGCTCCCAAAATAAAAATTAGCTGTTACGCCAAATACGCCGCCTTGATTGACGGCGCAAAAAAACTTTTTAAAGATATTTTTGACAATTATACAATGACGCCGCGTTAATGTCAAAAATAGGTGTTAGGGATTAGGTTTTAGGTGTTAGGGATTTGTGGTATAATTTAAAAAAATTAATTGAGCGGTGTTGAAATGACGATAAAAAAATTAAATCTTGACGAAGATAAAGCCCGCGTCGAACAACTTTACAAATTTGAAAACGAATTGCGCGCCGAAGGTTATAATTTAATTGCGGGCGTTGACGAGGCAGGGCGCGGCGCACTTATTGGCGCGGTTGTAATCGGCGCGGTAATTTTGCCTCCGAATTTGTATTTGGAAAATCTTGACGATTCAAAAAAACTTTCGCCGCAAATTCGAGAAAAACTTTATAACGAAATTATTTCCAACGCCGTAAGCGTTGCAAGCGTCGCCGTCAGCGTCGAAGAAATTGACAAGCTGAATATTTATCAAGCTACGCTTAACGGTATGATTAAGGCAGTAAATTGTTTGCCCGTCAAGCCTGATTTTGTTTTGGCGGACGCTATGAATTTACACTTCAAAAATAAAATTCAATCTCGCGCGTTAATTCACGGCGATGCACTTTCTGCAAGTATTGCCGCCGCGTCGATTGTTGCAAAAGTTACGCGCGACAGATTGACTGAAGATTGGAGCAAAATTTTTCCGCAATACGGTTTTGAAAAAAATCGCGGCTACGGTACTAAGGAACATTTGGCGGCTATTGAAAAATTCGGATTTACGCCCTTGCACAGAAAAACTTTTGAGCCTTATAAAAGTTCGCTTAGGCAAAATGTGCAGTTGGAATTGTTTTAAAATTTTTTAATTTAACAAGTCGGCATTTCTTTCTTTTTGGAAAAAGAAAGAAACAGCAAATGCTCTTACTCATCGCATTTGCAGGCAAAGAAAGAAAAACTCCCGACCCGCTAGAACCGCCATCACGGCGGTTGACGCGGGCGGCGCGAGCTGAAGCTCATTAATCATTCGCTTCGCATCGTGTGCGCCGTTCACTAGCAAGCGCGTACATTTTCAGGTTGCAATTACAAGCTTGCAAAGTAGAAATTGCCGCGCGTCCTGCGCGAGGGTACGAGGCGCACCTCCTGTGCGCCCTCCGAAATTTCTTTTTATAAAAAAATTTTTTTATGATTAAATTACCATTTCAAAAGGAGTTGAGACAATGCCAATAAATGCAGGAGCAGTAGGGATTCAGCCCGTACAGCCGCAAAGACCGACGGGCGAAACTGAAGGTATACAGCGAAGGCAAGACAGTACCTCCGGCGGTTTTCGCCCGCAAACTCAAGTAGCTTTAAAAACCGCCATTACCGATTTGGCGGCAACTTTGGCGAAAATTTCTTCCAATGAAAAATTCGGCTTTGAAAAATTGCCGTCAGATATAGGGCAAGTTGTCCGAAATATTATGCAACAAGCTTTTTCAATCGACGCAACTTTGGGGCAAAGTATCGGCAGTACCATTGAAAGTCAACATTTTTCTAACGACCAACTTATGATTTTGGCGCGTATGCTCTCTCAAATAGGCGCACTTGCCGACAAAGGTTTTTCTATGGAACTTAGCGACGAAACTAAAACTCTTTTGGCGCAATTTAAAAATTTAATCGTGTCAGAAAGCGGCGGCAATTTCTTGGAACCCGTGCTAATGTCAAAATCTGCCTTTGAACTTATCGACAACAAAAACCCCGAACAACTCCCGCAAGCCCTGTACGAAATTTTGGCGCAACTTTCGCAGTCAATGACAACTGCCGCGCCGCTTAATCAGCCCCAACAATCCGAAGGTATGCAATTTTTAAATCAGTTGATTAAATTTTTTATGCCGCGCCCGACTGCCGACACTTCCACTGCGCAAAATCAAACTCAACAACAAAATCAATCTGCCCAAAATCAACAACGCCCAATTCCTACTCCTACTCAACGCCTTTTAAATTCTATGTACCGCCAACTTGACGACCCCTACGCTAACCTTCAAAAACAACAAGCCGCTCAACAATCTAATCAAAATCAGCAATTTTTCCAAAAAACTCCAACTCAACAGCCCAATCAAAATTCGCAGGCGCAAAATTTAAATCAACAACCTAATCAAAATTCGCAGGCGCAAAATTTAAATCAGCAGCTTAATCAAAATTCGCAGGCGCAAAATTTAAATCAACAGCCCAATCAAAATTCGCAGGCGCAAAATTTAAATCAACAGCCCAATCAAAATTCGCAGGCGCAAAATTTAAATCAACAGCCTAACCAAAATTCGCAGGCACAAAATTTAAATCAGCAACCCAATCAAAATTTGCAACCGCAAAATCAATCTCAACAACTCAATCAAAATTTGCAACCGCAAAATCAATCTCAACAGCCTAATCAAAATTTGCAGCCGCAGGCACAATCTTTTCTGCGCGAAGGGACGCCCGTACCTGATGAAAATTTTTTGTCGAAACAGCAGATTTTAAAGAATCAAATGCAGGACGCCAAAAATATTTTGCTGAAACAGCCTATGCAAAATAATCAACAAACTATGGATACTTTAAAAAGCCTCGCGCAGCTTTTAATGAGAAATTCGCAAAACTTGACGCCGCGTGAAACTACGCTTCTTCAAAATTTTGTCAACAATACGCAAAAAATGTTCCCCGAAGCGGAGGCGCGGCACTTGCAAAATCTTTTGCGCCTTTGTCAACAAAATGTTCCCGCCGTCGTTCAACAAGCCGCCGTTCAACATAAATTGCCCGACTTGCCGCGCCTTTGGGCGTTTATGCAACTTTGCGATATGGCTAATTTGCCTTCGCAAATGTCGCCCCGCGCCTTCAAAAAGGCAGGGCGTGCAGTTTCTGACTTCGCTAACATTATGCGCGGCTTTATGGGCAGTGATAATACCACCGTGCAAAATCAACGCTCTTTTCAAATGATGTTGCCGCTGTATCTAGGCGAAAATTTGACAAGCTACCCTACCTATCTTAGCGTGTACGACGAAAACGCCAAAGACCCTGATACAGGCGTTGAGAAAAAAGAAACGTGGCTTAGAATTTGCGTACTTACAGATAACATTGGCGCGGCTGAATTAATTTTCCGCGTATACGAAGGCAACCAACTTGATATGCGCTTTTATTTTTCTGAAGCTGATGCGGCGGAAGATTTTCGCAGTTACGTTTCAAATTTGCGTGATTCAATTCGTGACACTAAATTTAATATCGGCGAAATTAGAATTGGCAGCGTCGGTGAAAGAATGCTTGCCTCATAAAATTTTCAAGCGGGAAATTTGCCCGCTATTTTTTTGCTTAAAACTAAAAAATTTAAAATATAATTTATAAACATATTATGGAAAGTATTAAATGTTTGTGGTAAAATTTGCGCGGCAATTTTTAAGGAGGCTTTTTAATGAAAATTACTGAAGAAGATATTCAGACAGTTGCAAATTTGTCGCGGCTGAAAATTCGCCCCGATGAATCCGCTAAAATTCTTGGGCAACTCAACGACATTTTAAACTACGTGGAAAATTTAAACTCAATCGACACAACCAACATTGAACCTACAACTTACGCCCTGCCTATGCAAAATGTTTTTCGAGAAGACAAAGTTAAACCTTCGCTTGAACGTAACCTTGCACTTTCTAACGCGCCGCTTAAAGAAGACGGCTACTTCAAAGTTCCGCGCGTTTTGGAAGAATAAACTAAAAAAATTTTAAGGGTGATTTTTATGAACTTCAAAAAAATTTTAATCAATTCAACTTTGGCGGGTACAATTTTATTTAACGTCGCAAACGCGGCTGAACCCGTCGAAAAAGAAACCGTTAATCAGGTTGCCTTGTTGCACTCCTTGACGCTCGGACATTTTGACGGCTCCATTACCGCCGCCGAATTGAAAACTTTGGGCGATATCGGAATTGGAACTTTTGACGGCTTGGACGGCGAATTGATTATGCTTGACGGCGTAATTTATCGCGCCAATCAAGATTTAGAAGTTAATGTTGTCGATGACAAAATTACAATTCCCTTTTCAAATGTAACTTTTTTTAACAAAGATTTTGCAGTTAAACTCAAAGATATTTCTGATAAAAACGCGCTCGAAACTTTGTTAAATAAATTTGTGCAGAAACACGGCGCGAACGCTTTTTATTTCGTCAAAATTCCTGCAACTTTCAATTCAATTTTGGTGCGCAGTGAAGCAGGACAGAAAAAACCTTATCCAACTTTAGTACAAGCGTTGCAAGCTACGCAGCAGGAAAAAACTTTTGAAAATGTCAGCGGTACTGTCGTCGGCTTGTATTGCCCCGCTTATATGGGCGGCTTAAATTCGACCGGTTGGCACTTCCATTTTGTTTCAGAAGATAAAAAATCCGGCGGACACGTTTTGGATTTGAACATTAAAAGCGGCGTTGTTGAATTTGATAAAACAGATAATTTTAATATGAAACTTCCCCAAAAAGGCAACTTCCAAAAATTAGACCTCGCGCAGGATTTGAGCAAAGATATTAAAAAAGCTGAACAGGATTCAGTGGTTAATCAATAGGCACTAGGGAAAAATTTCTGATACCTGACACCTGACACCTAAAAATTAATGGAGGAAAAAAATTTTGAATTTGTACGAAAAAACCGCGCACGAATTGCACGAACTTTTAACCAATAAAAAAATCAGTGCGCTTGAACTTACAAAAGATTTATTTGCACGTATCGACGAAAAAGATTCAGAAATTGGCGCGTATCTGGAACTTACAAAAAATCAAGCGTTGGAAAATGCAAAAAAAGTTGACGAAAAAATTGCACGCGGCGAAAAAATTTCCGCGCTCGAAGGTATTCCCTGCGCGATTAAAGATAACATTTGTACAAAAGGCGTTAAAACAACTTGCGCTTCAAAAATTCTTGAAAATTTTGTGCCGCCGTATGATGCAACGGTTATGCAAAAATTGAACGCGCAAAATATTATAATGCTAGGCAAGTTGAATATGGACGAATTTGCAATGGGCGGCTCCACCGAAAACTCAGCTTACCACATTACAAAAAATCCGCACGATTTATCAAGAGTGCCCGGCGGCAGTTCGGGCGGCAGTGCGGCGGCAGTTGCAGCGGGCGAAGCAATTTTTACGCTCGGCAGTGATACGGGCGGCTCAATTCGTCAACCTGCAAGTTTTTGCGGCGTTGTTGGTATGAAACCGACTTACGGGCGCGTTTCTCGTTACGGGCTTGTAGCCTTTGCCTCTTCGCTTGACCAAATAGGACCGCTTACAAAAGATGTTACTGACTGCGCGACGGTTTTAAATGCAATTTGCGGGCTTGACGAAATGGACTCAACCTCGACTTCTGCCGCTGTTCCTGATTTTACAAAAAGTCTTGTAAGCGACGTTAAAAATTTGAAAATCGGCTTGCCGAAAGAATATTTTGTCAAAGGCATTGACAAGGAAGTTGAAACCGCTGTTATTAACGTTACAAAAACTTTTGAAAAGCTCGGCGCGCAGATTGTAGAAATTTCTTTGCCGCATACAGAATTTGCAATTTCAACTTATTACATAATTGCGCCTGCTGAAGCTGCAACAAATCTTGAACGCTATGACGGCGTAAGTTACGGCGCACGCGTTGACGGCGCGGACGTTGTCGAAATGATGACTAACACTCGTACAGAAAAATTCGGCGAAGAAGTTAAACGCCGCATAATGATTGGCAACTATGCATTGAGCGCGGGCTATTACGACGCTTACTATTTGAAGGCGTTGAAAGTACGCACGTTGATTCAAAAAGATTTTACCGACGCCTTTAAAAATGTTGACGTAATTTTGACGCCGACGACGCCCAACGCCGCTTTTAAAATTGGCGAAATGACTAATGACCCGCTGAAAATGTATTTGCAAGATATTTGCACGGTGCCTGTTAATCTTGCAGGCTTGCCGGGAATTTCTTTACCTTGCGGTTTTAATAAAGAAAATTTGCCGCTCGGTTTCCAACTTATCGGTAAGCCGCTTGACGAAGAAACAATTTTACGCGCCGCCTTTACTTATGAACAAAATAAGGATTAAGGAATATTTAGGGTTCCAGGGTTCTAAGGAATAGGGAAAAGTGAAAAAATTACAAATCCCTATTCCCTTTCCACTGGAACCTTGGAACCCTTTTCTTGCTTTGTAAAAAGAAAGAACATAAAAAAATTATTCCAAAATTCTCAAAGGAAAATTCAAAATGACTTGCATAAAAGTTTTGATTGAAAATAAAGTTTCAAACGCCGCGCTTGAAAGTGAGCACGGTTTTTCTTTATATGTGGAGACGCCCGCGCAGAAATTTATTTTCGACTGCGGACAAAGCGGGCTTGCTTGGCAAAACGCCGCAAAGTTAAACGTTGACTTGACGCAAATTAATTTTGTTGTGTTAAGTCATTCGCACTACGACCACGCGGGCGGCTTCCCTTCTTTGCTAAAAATCGTCAAGCCGAAAAAAATTTATACAGGGAAAAATTTTTGGCAGGAAAAATTTTCAAAGACTGATGACGGCTTTAAATATCGTGGCGCGGGCTTTACCTTTCAAGATTTGGCGCGTTGGAAGATTGAGCAAAAAATTTGTGACGATATTTTGGAACTGGATGAAAATTCGTGGCTTGTCGGGAATTTCGACACGCATTTTAAATTTTCGATACCTGAAAAATTTGTGCGCGGCGAAAATAAAATTCCCGATAACTTCGACGACGAAATTTGCTTAGTCCTGCGCGAGGGCGACGGCGCGGCGGTAGTTGTCGGCTGTTCGCACGTTGGAATTTTAAATATTGTTTCGACTGTTCAAAGGCGGCTTGACCTTCCGATTAAAACTGTTATTGGCGGGATTCATTCGGACGATATGAAAATTTTTGCGCGGCTTGAAGATTTCGGCGTTGAGAATTTTTATTTGTGTCATTGCAGCGGCGATAAACTTCGCGCAGATTTTGCAACGGGCAGCGTTTTAGAATTTTGAGGTAACACTATGGCTAACAGAAATTTGAACGAAGCGGCGAAAAATAAAAACGACGAATTTTATACCCAATTTGACGATATTCAAAAAGAATTGAATTGCTACTACACTTACAACAAAGATTTTCTGCGCGGCAAAACTGTTTTATTGCCCTGCGACGACCCCGAATGGAGTAAGTTCACTGAATTTTTTATCGAGAATTTTGAACGCTACGGCTTGAAAAAATTAATTTCTACAAGCTACGCCAAAAATTCCAAAAAATTTGTTTTCAATCCGCTAATTTCCCTCTTTGAAAGTGAAAGCCCTAAATTTAATCCGACAATCAGCGACCTGCGCGGCAAAATTTTTACCTTGACGCAAGAAGATTATATTCACGGCGAACACTCCCCCAACAATTTGCAATGGGATTATCTGCAGGGCGACGGCGACTTCAGAAGCGACGAAGTTAAAAAACTGCGCGAAGAAGCCGACGTTATCATTACCAACCCGCCCTTCAGCTTGTTTAGGGAATTTTTGAAGTGGATTAACCCCGACGAAAAAAATTTTCTCATTATCGGCAATATTAATTGTCTTACTTACAAAGAAGTTTTTCCGCTCATTAAGGATAATAAAATTTGGTTAGGCAACGGTATGGGGCGTTGGATTTCAGGTTTTATTGTTCCTGACGGTTACGAACTTTACGGCACTGAAGCAAGAGTTGACAAAAACGGCAAAAGAATTATTGCCACCAATCAATGTCTTTGGCTTACAAATTTGGAACACGCAAAACGCCACCAACCTTTAAAACTTATGACGCTTGCAAGAAATTTGCGTTACCATCCGAAAATGAAACATTTGACCGAATACCAAAAATATGACAACTACGACGCTATAGAAGTTCCTGCAACTGACGCAATTCCCGACGATTATCCCGGCGTTATGGGCGTACCAATTACTTTCCTTGATAAATATTGCCCTGAACAATTTGAAATTTTGGGCGACAGCCGCTATCACGACGGCAACCCTACAGCAAACGATATAAATTATATCGACGGCAAATTAACTTACAGAAGAATTTTAATACGTCATAAATTTTCCAAAGGCTGAAAGGATTTTTAGAATGTCCGAAATATATAGAGACGGCTTATTCAGAGATTATTTTAAAGACAAAGTGCGGCTTTTGAGTTTGTGCAATGCACTTTTGGGGCTTGACGGCAAAGACCCCGACGAAATAGAAATAAATACATTGGACGGGATATTTTTTGAGAAATTGCAAAATGATATTTCCTGCATATATCGCGGGCGTTTTATAATTTTGATTGAGCAACAAAGTACTGTAAATGAAAATATGCCGATAAGGTGTTTGTTTTACATTGCCGAAATTTTAAAAAAGTACGTGGAAGCCGAAAAAAATAAAATCTATCAGAAAAAATTAATAAAGTTGCCGCGCCCTGAAATATTTGTGCTTTACAACGGCAAACAACAGGAAGTCGAATACAGAGAGTTAAAATTATCAGACGCTTTCGGCGCGGCGTCAAGCGTTGAAGTTATTGTAAAGCTTTATAACATTAACGCGGGAATGAATGAAAATTTAATCAAGCGCAGTGAATTTTTAAGAAATTATTGCACGTTCGTCAATCGTGTTATGAAAAATTTGGCGGCGGGTATGAAATTTGAAAATGCAATAGCGGAAGCGTTTGAGTATTGCCAAAAAAATAATTTTATGGCTGATTACCTTGAAAACAGAAGATGGGAGCTGATAAGTATGCTGGGCTTTGAATACAACGCAGAGGAAGAAAAGCAAGCATTAATTGAACAGGGTATTGAACAGGGTATTGAACTCGGCATTGAACAGGGTATTGAACTCGGCATTGAACAGAAAACAATTAAACTTGCAAAAAAAATGCTTGCCAATAAAATGTCCATTGATGATATAGCAGAATTTTTGGAATGCAGAGGAAGAAAAGCAAGCATTGATTGAACAGGGAATTGAACTCGGCATTGAACAGAAAACAATTAAACTTGCAAAAAAAATGCTTGCCAATAAAATGTCCATTGATGATATAGCAGAATTTTTGGAATGTAGCAAAGAAAAAGTTCTTCAAATTGCAAAGAAAATTTCAAAGTAATTGGAGCTGATAAGTATGCCGGGCTTTGAATACAACGCAGAGGAAGAAAAGCAAGCATTGATTGAACAGGTGCAAATTGCAAAGAAAATTTCAAAGTAATTGGTAAAAATTATGAAAACAACACTAAAAACAGATTGGAAAGTTGAGGATATTTGCGCGGGATTTGAGTACAGCGCGGCAGAAGGCAAAGGGCTTTTCGGCTTGAACGGCAACTTGACAATTCAGCCGGAATATCAGCGAAATTATCTTTACGCGCAAAACGACGGCGAAAAAGAAAAAGCCGTCATTGATTCAATTTTGAAATGTTATCCGATAGGACTTTTATATTTTAACAAGCCGCGCTCCAATGAAGAAAAATTTGAAATTTTGGACGGGCAACAGCGCGTTACAAGTTTGGGCAGGTACATAAAAAATTTATTTGCCGTTGAAGTTGACGGGCACCAACAATATTTTGATTCACTCGCGCAGGACTTGCAGGAAAAATTTTTGAAAACTCCGCTTACCATTTACATTTGTGAAGGCGCGGAAAATGAAATAAAAGCGTGGTTTAAAACAATAAATATTGCGGGGATTCCGCTCAACGCGCAAGAAATTTTAAATTCGGTGTACAGCGGAAATTTTGTAACTTTGGCGAAAGAGGAATTTAGCAACAGTCAAAATTCAAATTTGTATTCGTGGAAAAATTATGTTAAGGGAAATGTTTTGCGACAGGATTTTTTGCGCACGGCGTTAGAATGGCTTGTCAACAGTTCGGACGATAAAGAAATTAGCGAATATATGAGCTTGCATCGTTGGGACAAAAATATTGACGCGCTGAAAAATAATTTTGTCGAAATTATAAATTGGATAGAAAAAATTTTTACAGATACAAAAGACGAAATGTACGGGCTTGATTGGGGCAGGCTGTACAATCTTTACCACGAAAAAAATTTTGACGTCGCCGAAGTTTCTGCGAAGGTTGAAAAACTTTATGAAGATGACGCAGTTACAAACAAGCGCGGGATTTTTGAATATATTTTAGGCGGCGAAACTGAACCAAAACTTTTGAATATTCGCCTGTTTGAAGAATCGACAAAAAAAACTGTTTACGCGCGGCAAACCAATTTTGCAAAAAGCAAGGGCGTTTCAAATTGTCCGCTCTGCGCGGCGGGCAAAAATAAAAATTCAAAAAAAATTTACGCTTATAAAGAAATGGACGCCGACCACGTCACGGCTTGGAGCAAAGGCGGCGCAACTGATATTGAAAATTGCGAAATGCTCTGCAAGTCTCACAATCGCGCAAAAGGAAATGTTTAGGAGGAATTTATTTTGAAATACGAAGCGGTAATAGGATTGGAAATTCACAGCGAATTGAAAACTGCAACAAAAATTTTTTGCGGCTGCGCAACAACTTTCGGCGCAGAACAAAATACTCATACTTGTCCCGTATGTTTAGGCTTGCCCGGCGTTTTGCCGACGATTAACAAGCGCGTTGTTGAATTTGCGATTAAAGCGGGATTGGCTACCAACTGCAAAATTAACAAGTACAGCAAGTTTGACAGAAAAAATTATTATTATCCCGACCTGCCGAAAAATTGGCAAACTTCCCAATACGATTTGCCTATTGCCTATGAAGGGCACGTTGAAATTGAAGTTGACGGTGAAAGAAAAATTGTCCGCTTGACGCGCATTCATATGGAAGAGGACGCGGGAAAATTGGTACACAGCGGCAGCACGATTAAAGATTCTGCAACTTCAAACGTTGACTACAACCGCACGGGCGTACCGCTTATTGAAATTGTTTCTGAACCTGATATGCATTCGGCGGCAGAGGCGCGCGCCTATATGGAAAAAATTAAATCAATTCTCGAATATATCGACGTTTCAAATTGCCGTATGGAAGAGGGCAACCTTCGCGCAGATATTAACGTTTCATTGCGCCCCGTCGGCAGTGAAAAGCTCGGCACTCGTACCGAAATGAAAAATATTAATTCCTTTAAAGCGTTGGAAGATGCTATTAATTACGAAATTGAAAGACAGGCTGAAGTACTTGACGACGGCGGAAAAATTATTCAAGAAACGCGCACTTGGAACCCCGAAAAGGGAATTACTCAATCAATGCGCAGTAAAGAAAATGCCAATGATTATCGTTATATGCCTGAACCTGATTTGCCGCCGATTATTACAACCGATGAAGAAATTGAGAACTTCAGAAAATCATTGCCGGAACTTCCTGACGCACGCCGCGCCCGCTTGATTAATGATTTGGGTTTATCTGAATATGACGCGGGAATTATCACAAGTTCACGCGCTATGGCTGAATATTTTGATACGGTTGTTGCAAGCGGCGCGGATGCAAAATTGGCGGCTAATTGGATTATGTCTGACCTTTCAAAAAATCTTAACGCCGAAAATTTGACAATCGAAAATTCGCCCGTTGACGCAAAACGCCTCGCCGAAATGATTTTGTTGATTCAAAAAGGCACTATCAGCGGCAAAATTGCAAAAACTGTTTTTGTTGAAATGTGGAAGTCTCAAGATTCGCCCGCAAAAATCGTCAAGGATAAAGGCTTGGTACAAATTACCGACACCGCCGAAATTGAAAAAATTGTTGACGAAGTTATTTCAAAAAATCAAAAAGCCGTTGAAGAATACCGCGCAGGTAAGAAAAAAGCTATTGGCTCTCTCGTCGGGCAAATTATGAAGGCTACAAAAGGCAAGGCTAATCCACAAATGGTTAATGAACTTTTGACAAAAAAATTGGACGATTGATATTATGATTTATAAAGGCGCAATTTTCGATATGGACGGCACTTTGATAAACACGCTTGAAGATTTGGCTGACAGCGTCAACGAAATGTTGGCACATTACAATTTGCCGCCGCGCACGCTTGACGAAGTACGAATTTTTGTAGGCAACGGCGCAAAAATTTTAATGCAACGCGCCACTGAAAGTACTGACGAAAATTTTATTAATGACGCATTGAAATTTTATGACGGCTGCTACGCTCGGCACTTGTTGAATAAAACTAAGCCGTACGCGGGAATTGTCGAACTTTTAACCGCGCTGCAAAATAAAAATATTCCCGTTGCAATTTGTACCAACAAGCAACATTTTGCCGCCGTTGCACTTGCCGAAAAAATTTTTCCTGCAATAAAATTTTCTGCGGTTATCGGCGACGCAAAAAAACCTAATCCTGCGCGAGCGTTGGAAATTATGGAAAAAATTGGCGTCAAGCCTGCTGAAGTTGCATATTTCGGCGATACTTCGGTTGATATGAAAACCGCCGTAAACGCGGGATTTTTGCCAATAGGTGTAACTTGGGGATTTCGCGCAGAAAGTGAACTCATTGCAAGCGGCGCAAAATTTATTATTCATCGCGCAGAAGAAATTTTTGATTTGATAGAATTTGGAGGTTAAATGAGAATGACTACTACCCCCCCCCTTGCACCTGCAATTTCCATAGCAATTCCAATGTACAACGTTGAAAAATATATCGGCGCGTGTTTGGAAAGTATTTTGGCACAAACTTTTCAAGATTTTGAAGTTGTGGTTGTCGATAACGGCTCGACTGATAACAGCCCCGCAATTCTTGAAAGTTATATTCCAAAATTTGGCGGGCGTTTAAAAACTTTCAGGATTGAAAAAAATTCAGGCAGTCCTGCGCCCGCGTATAATAATGCAGTTGCTCTTTCGCGCGGCAAATATGTTTACGTTATGGATAGCGACGATTTATTGGTAAATAACGCGCTGGAAATTTTGTACAACTACGCCGAAAAATCTAACGCTGACGTAATACATATGGATAACTATTGGGAATTTAGCTCTGACAACAATAAAATTCTTCCTTCCCAACAAGAAGTTACTATTTTCAGCCCGCCTAACGCTGTAAAACAACCAATGTGGATGATTGAAAATAAATTTGAACGTTTAAAAAAAGTTTGCGGCGGCTTTTATACTTGGCCCGCGTGGCATAAATTTTTAAAACGGGATTTTCTAATTGAAAATGATATAACTTTTTTTGATTTAAAAGCTTCGTCTGATGTAGGCTGGACAATACAAGTTGTATGTTCTGCAGAAAAGTTATTGCGTATTCCCAATCCGCTTTATGTTTATCGAATGTTATCAAGTTCATTGAGTCATAAAAAACGCACAACTGAAGTAAATGTAAATTTTTGGCTGGATATGCTTGTTAATGGAATTAATTCCTTTGATAATTGGATGAAAAAACAAAATTTCTTTCAAGACAATCCGCAATTTAAATGGCTAATATTTGAAACAATAGCAAATGACGCAATTAATCATATGAGTGGTTATATTTTTTCAATTCCCAATATTGAATATTGCAAGCTTGTTGAATCTAAATTGAAAAAAATATTCGGCGAAAGCGCGTCAATGCTGACGTACTGTTTTATTTCTTCTGTTTTTTCAAAATTGAGATGTAATATGTTGTTACAAAATTTGAATCAATTAAACAACACCATTAAAACTTTGCAAGCCAATCAGCAAAAAGGAGGTTGAAAATTTGGCGATAGAAAAAGTTAAAAAATATTTTGCGGAAATTGGCGAACCTGAAAGAGTTGTAGAATTTGAAGAATTGACTGCAACTTCTGAACAAGCCGCGCACGCTTTAAATTGCGAAGTCGGCAGAATTGCAAAAACAATTTCGGTATTCGTAGACAAAAAGCCCGTGTTAATTTTATTGAGCGGCGATATGAATTTAGATAACAAAAAATTTAAAGCGCAATTTAAAAAGCGTCCGAGTATGATACCTGCCGCCGAAGTTGAAAAATTCATTGGGCACGCGGTAGGCGGTACTTGTCCCTTCGCTGTAAATGACGGCGTGCCGATTTACCTTGACGAATCTTTGAAACGTTTTGAAACTGTTTACCCTGCGGCGGGCAACGATAAAAGCGTTGTCAAACTTCAAATTGACGAGCTGGAAAAATATATTAAGAGCGCGGGTTGGGTTGACGTTGCAAAACTTAAAGGCGGTGCGTAAATGCTACTTGTAATTGACATTGGCAACAGCAATATCGTTATGGGCACGTACGAAGGCAAAAACTTAATGAAACATTGGCGCATTTCCACTGACAGCCAAAAAACGGGCGACGAGTACGGAATGTTGATTAATGATTTATTTCGCTATCAGGGCGTAAGTATTAACGACGTTAAGGATATAATTATTTCAACGGTTGTACCGCCGCTGCTTGTACCATTCGTTAAAATGTGCGAACGCTATTTTAAAATTCATCCGCTTGTTGTAGGACCGGGAATTAAAACGGGGATAAAAATAAATTATGAAAATCCGCGTGCGATTGGCGCAGACAGGATTGTTAATGTTGTCGGTGCGTTTGAACATTACGGCGGACCTTTGATAGTAATTGACATTGGCACGGCTACAACCATTGACGTTGTTGCAGATAACGGCGATTTTTTGGGCGGAGTTATTGCGCCGGGAATTGTTTCGGCGGCTGATTCGCTTTTCAGTTCGACGGCTAAACTTCCAAGAATTGAACTTGTTCCGCCGAAAAGTATTATTTGCCGCAATACTATTACGGGTATGCAGGCGGGAATTATTTACGGCTACGTCGGGCAGATTGATGAAATTGTTCGGCGTATTCGCGCAGAAATGGGCGAAGGGTGGAAAGCCAAAGTTATTGCAACGGGCGGGCTTGCCAAAATGATTTCCAGAGAATCAAGTACCATTGATAAAATTGACCACTTCTTGACTTTGTCGGGGCTGCGCGTTTTGTACGAACGCAATAAAAATTAAATGCAAAAAATTTTTTTATTTTAAAATGTTCTTTCTTTCTTTAGAAGAAAGGAAAGAACCAAAGAAAGAAGCGTCGCCCGTCCAGTGCGCCTTGCGTTGGTAACGCTCTTATAACTGTCGATTCTGCATTCTAGTTTCTGTACGCACTAAGGCGGCAGGCAGCTGCGCTGAGAGGACGGGCGACCTTTTTTTAGTTTAAATTTAGTAATAAGAAATTGCCGCACGTCCTGCGCGGCTTTTTTTTGTAAACTTTTTTATTGCTGAAATTTTTTAGCTGTGATATATTTTTTACAAAATTAAGGAAGTGAATTGCTATGAACGATGAGCGTTATATATCTGTTGAAAAATCTATAATTAATGCTTGCCGCGAAGTTAAGGAAATGCGCACAGGAAATTTGCCCGAGCCTGTACTTGAAAATTTTTTTGCCGAAATGAATAATTTGATAAAGCAGGAGAAAATTAATGCAAATTATACCGACAAGGCAATTCAAAGCAGACGCTGATTTTTATATTCGCAAGAAAAAATATTTAAAAATCTTGAATGATATAAAAACTGTAACAGACGAACTGTCGAAAGGAAATTTTATTGGTGACAAATTGGAAGGTTTAAAACTCCAAGAAAATACCGCTGCTTATAAAGTGCGGGTTGCGAACAGTTCTACAAATAGCGGAAAGTCAAACGGATTCAGAATAATTTATTATGTAGTCTTTGAAGAAAAAATTTATTTGTTGACAATTTATTCAAAAAAAGACAGCGGCAATATTCCAAATGACAATCAAATTGCAATGCTGATAAAAAATATTATTGAGGAAAATAATGAACCTTAAAGAAATTTTTAAGACGCCGATATTTTTGGCACCAATGGCGGGCGTTACAGATTCTGCATTTAGAATAATCGTGCGGGAATTGGTTGACGCGCCGTACAGAAAAAATTTGCTGATGTTTTCGGAAATGGTAAGCTGCAACGGCATTCACTACCGTAACGAAAAAACTTTGGAAATGTTAAAAACTTCCGCAGGCGAAAGACCGGTTGCAATTCAACTTTTCGGCTCCAATCCCGAAATTTGCGCGGAGGCTGCAAGCTACGTTGAAGAATTGGGGACGGCGGCTGTTATCGATTTTAATTGCGGCTGTCCCGCGCCAAAAATTGTCAAGAACGGCGAAGGCTCCGCGCTTATGCAAAATCCTGCACTTGTCGAAAAAATTTTTTCTGCAATTAGAAAAGCTGTAAAAATTCCCTTCAGCATAAAAATTCGGCTCAGCTTTGACGAAAATATTAACGCTATCGAAATTGCCAAAATTGCCGAAAATTGCGGCGTAGATTTTATAGCGGTGCACGGCAGGACGCGCCCGCAATTTTACAGCGGCGCGGCGAATTGGGAAGAAATTGCAAAAGTTAAAGCCGCCGTTAAAATTCCCGTCATTGCCAACGGCGATGTTAAAAATTTTGAAACTCTTGACAAAATTTTAGAAATTACAAATGCTGACGGCGTAATGATTGGACGCGCCGCGCAGGGCAACCCTTTTATTATCGGCGCGTTGCTGAAATATTTTTTGACGGGCGAAAAAATTTCTCCGCCGAATTTGCCTGAACGTGTTAAAGTTATGAAACACCACTTTGAAAAATTAATCGACTTCAAAGGCGAAAATGTTGCAATTCGTGAAATGCGCGCGCACGCCGCCTGGTATACAAAAGGCTTGAAAGGCGGTGCGGAATTTAGAAAAAATTTTAACTGCGCGGAAAATGTTGCTGACTTTGAAAAAATTTTTGAACAAATTTTGCAGGAGTAAAAATTTAATATGGCAAATACAAGATTAAAATTAGGCGAAATGCTTTTTGAATGGGACGAAGAAAAAAATCAAATCAACCGAAAAAAACATAAAATTGATTTTAACGATGCTGCATTGGTTTTCGCTGATGAAAATAGAATCGAAACTTTTGATTATTTGCATTCAGACGAAGAGGAGCGTTGGCAAGTTATCGGTAAAGTCAAAGATATTTTATTTGTAATTTATACAGAGCGCGGCGATATTACGCGCATTATATCTGCAAGAAAAGCGGACTCACAAGAAAGGAAAATTTACAATGATGGTACAGAAAGTTATTGACATTTATGCCCCGTTGACGCCGGAACAAGAAGAACGACTTGAAAATTTAAAAAATATGAAAGATGAAGATATTGATTATAGCGATATTCCAAAACTTACAGAGGAACAATTAAAAAATTTCAAGCGCGTAAATCCTAAACGCAAGGCGGCAAATTAAGGAAGTGACATTTTGAAAATTTTAGTAACGAATGACGACGGAATTGACGGCGCGGGAATTTGGGCAATGGCGCGCGCGTTGCAGGAAAAAAATTTTGAAGTTGCAATAGCCGCTCCAATGCGTCAACAAAGCGGTATGGCGCACGCTTTTACAGTTTGGAAAAAAATTGAGTACAGGCGCGTTGAAGATAAAATTGAGGCGTGGTCGATTGACGGCACGCCTACTGACTGTGTTAAATTTTATCTTGAGGAATTGGGCAAGGACGAAAAAATTTCTGCGGTAATTTCGGGTATAAATGACGGCGCAAATTTGGCGACTGACGTTTTATATTCGGGGACTGTCGGCGGCGCGTTGGAAGGTTTTTTGCACGATATGCCCGCACTTGCCGTTTCACGTGATAAACATTCTGAAATTTCTTTTGAAGAAGTTGCAAAGGTTACGGCAAATTATTTTTCCGAAAAAATTTCCGGCGGCGAAATTTTCTTTAACAATTTAAACTTTCCAAAAACATTTCGCGCAGGAGTTCCAAAATTTAAATCTGCGCGGCTCGGCAAGCGTGATTATCTTAACGCCTTTGTTAAATTCAATGAGAACGGCAAAAATTATTTTGAAATACGCGGCGAAGTTTTCGACGTTGATAAAAGCGAAGGTACAGATATTTTCGCCGTTGAACAGGGTTTTATTTCTGTAACGCCGCTGCATTTCGACGTTGTACACCACGAAAAAATTTAAAAGCAGAAATTTTTTTAATAATGTTGCAAAGTAAAAAAAGTTTGTGATATAATTTGCGGCGTTGAAAAACACACGGGGCGGAGCGTCAACCTGTGGCGTAAGCTGAAACGGCGCGTAAATGCCCTGCGAATGTTGAACAGGAGGAAATTTTAAAATGGCAGTTATTTCAATGAAACAGCTCCTTGAAGCCGGCGTACACTTTGGACACCAAACCCGCCGCTGGAACCCCAAAATGGCTAAGTACATTTTCACGGAGCGCAACGGTATTTACATTATCGACTTGCAAAAGACAGTTAAGAAAATCGACGACGCTTATATGTTTATTCGCAGCGTTGCCGAAGAAGGCAAGACTGTTCTTTTTGTCGGTACAAAAAAGCAAGCGCAGGAAGCCGTTAAAGAAGAGGCTATTCGCGCAGGACAATACTTCGTTAATGAACGTTGGCTCGGCGGTATGCTTACCAACTTCCAAACGATTCAAAAACGTATTCGCCGCTTGAAAGACCTTGAGGCTATGCAAGCTGACGGTACTTTTGAAGTCCTTACCAAAAAAGAAGTTATGCAACTTAAACACGAAATGGCACGCCTTGAAAAATATCTCGGCGGTATTAAGGAAATGAATAAAATTCCCGGCGCACTTTTCGTAGTTGACCCGCGCAAAGAAAGAATTGCAGTTGCAGAAGCGCGCAAATTGAATATTCCGATTGTTGCGATTGTCGATACAAACTGCGACCCCGACGAAATTGATTATGTTATTCCCGGCAATGACGACGCTATTCGCGCGGTTAAACTTTTAACTGCAAGAATGGCTGACGCTATCATTGAAGGAAATCAGGGCGAAGGCGGCGCGGTTGATTCTACTTCAAGCGAAGATTATGCTGACGAAGATTATCAGCCCGAAAATTACGCCGATAAAGACGAAGAAGAGGAATAGTGGAATAGTGTGATAGTAAAAACTATACCACTTATACCACTATAAAACTATCACACTACATTGAAATTGGAGGAAAAATATAAATGGCTAATATTAGTGCAGCAATGGTTAGAGACCTGCGCGAAAAAACAGGCGCGGGTATGATGGACTGCAAAAAAGCTCTTACTGAAACTAACGGCGATATGCAAAAAGCGATTGATTATCTGCGCGAAAAAGGAATTGCAAAGGCGGCTAAAAAATCAGGCAGAATTGCGGCTGAAGGTGCTTGCGCGGCGTTCGTTACTGCGGACGGAAAAATTGGCGCACTTACCGAAATTAACTGCGAAACTGACTTCACAGCCAACAATTCAGATTTCCGCGCGTTGGTTAATAAAATTACTGAACACGTCGCCAAAACAAATCCTGCTGACGTTGACGCTCTCAACGCAAGCGTTATCGAAGGCAAGAAAACTGTTGCTGACCTTGTAACTGAAGCTACTGCTACAATCGGCGAAAAAATTTCCGTGCGCCGTTTCGTTCGTTACGAAGGCAAAAAAATTATCAGCTATATTCATATGGGCGGAAAAATCGGCGTCCTTGTCGAACTTGACGGCGGCACTGACGAACTTGGCAAAGACGTTGCATTACAAATTGCGGCTATGAATCCTTCAGCTATCGACCGCGCAAGAGTTGACGCTTCCGAACTTGAACACGAAAAAGAAATTTTGCGTAAACAAGCTCTCGAAGAAGGCAAGCCCGAAAAAATCGTTGACAAAATGGTTGAAGGGCGTATCAACAAATTCTACAAAGAAGTTTGCCTTGTTGAACAAATTTTCGTTAAAGACAATGAAAAAACCGTACAAGATATTTTGAAAGACGTTAAAGTTTTGAACTTCACGCGCTATCAACTCGGCGAAGGCATTGAAAAGAAACAAACTGATTTTGCCGCCGAAGTCGCCGCGCAACTTAAGTAATTTTTTAATCTGTAAACAAAAAAAATTACCGCTCCATTTTCGGAGCGGTTTTTTAGTTTAAGAAAAAATTTTTATGCTAAAACGTTATGCTTAACTCTTTCGTGCTCTTCGGATTGTTTTGAATCGTTCCAGCGGTCGGTTGTTCCTACAAGATACAAATTTTGTTATCGACGGGCTTTTTATCCCGCCTTCTGCAAGTCGCCCTGCAGTTCAGCTTATCTTTTCACGCTTTGCCGTGCGTGGCGCGGTCTCGTGGCAAGATTATTTCACTTGCTAAGCGTTGCGGCAGAGTTTCCAGTTTTTTACCGCGCTGTTCACCTTAAATTTCTTACGGCTCATTTAAGGGGGGCTATCATCTACCCGTAATCCTGCGGATACGTTCAAACTTTTCGCCTTTGGCAAGGTACGAAACGTCAACTTTGCCGTCGTCGCACATTTTGACTTTGACGCTTTTTAAGGGCGTGGTAACTTGCCCGCGCACGTAGTCAATATAATTTTGCGCTTCCTGCGCCGTGAAATTTTCCAATCCCACAGCCGTAATTTCTACGCCGTCAATTAACATAGGCTTTCACTCCTCCTACTTTGAAAAATCAATTTTATCTACAGCAACTTCTTCAGGCATAAGTACCGTACGAATCGGGAACGGAATATTAATATTTTCTTCCCTGTAGCGTTTGGTAATTGCCTTGATGAATTCGTGTTTAATTTTAAGCTGCTTGGTATAAACGCTTGCATGCAAAACAGCCCAAAAATTTATTGAGGAATCGGCGAACTCTTGATAAAGTACAGCGGGATGAAGTTTGCTTTCAGCGTCATTCGGGTCATAATCGTCAAATTGCTGTTGAATATCCTTTGCAACTTCCAAAGTTACGCGCTCGACTAAATCTAAATCACTTTCGTAACCAACGCCGATTGGAATGATAATCCCGACATCTCTGCGCGGGCGTGAAAAATTCGTCATAATGGAGCCGGCAATATCTTTGTTTGGTATGATAATAACGCTGCCTTCATTTGCAGGAGTTATCGTTGTATAACGAAGGTTAATATCAGTAACGCGCCCTTCTGCGCCGGAGCCAAGTTTAATAAAGTCATTAATTTTAACTTGCTTTGTAACGATTAAATGCAAGCCCGAAAAAATATTTGCAACACTTTCCTGAACACCGAAGGCAATCGCCATACCGCCGACGCCCATTGCAGTAACGATAGGTGCTATTGAAATTCCAAGTTCCTGCAAAATTATAAGTGCGCTTGAAGCATAAACCAAAACTTTAAAAAGCGTATTCAGCAAACTTGACTGCGAAATATCGCCGCTCTCTGAAAATTTCCAACTGATAAAGCCCGATAAAGTTCTCTCAACAACGCGCGTCAACGTTATAACTACAACTGTAAAAAGCAAGTATGAAAAAACTCTTACAAGCCCTTCCGGCAAATAATCCGCCGTGTTTACAATCCAGTACAAACCGATTATCAAACACATTGAAATTGGCAAGCCCTTCAGCGCGTTTAAGAAAATGCTTTTAATTTTTGATTCGTCGTCATTTTTAACGCGCTGTGCAAGGCTGCTTTCAAGCTTACTGTTTAAAGCAATTCCTACGAACAACGCTACAACCAAAATGCATAACGGCATTATTAATTTGTCAGCAAACGCTAACCAATCAATATTTTTAAGGTGTTCCAATAATAAAACTTCCTTTCGTTTTTAGGGATTAAATTTTTTTATTCCCTATAAATCAGCGGGCGTATTTTACCATAAAACGGCGAATTTCACAATAGCAAAAATATTGACAGCAGCGGCGCAAATATGCTAAACTTCCAAAGTTGTAAAAAGGTGTTCCGCTGAACTTTTGTCAAGAACACCGAAGGAAGGATTTGAAAATTAATGAACATTATCGAAATTTTGGAAAAAGAACAACTGCGCAAAGATATTCCCGAATTTGCGCCCGGCGATACCGTCAAAGTTCACGCAAAAATCGTTGAAGGCAACCGCGAACGTATTCAGATTTTTGAAGGCGTAGTAATTGCGCGCAGCGGCAGCGGCGTCCGCGAAATGTTTACTGTTCGCCGCATTTCTTACGGCGTTGGCGTCGAAAGAATTTTCCCTGTTCATTCACCGCGCGTCGATAAAATTGAGGTTGTTCGTCGCGGTGCAGTTCGCCGCGCCAAGCTTTATTATTTGCGTAAACTTACCGGTAAAGCCGCGCGTATCAAAGAAAAGAAAGTCAATAAGTAATTTGCTTAAAAAATATTTAAAAGCCTGTGCGTCTGAGGAATTACTCGGACGCTTTTTAGTTTGCATAAAGCCCGCGCCTGCAATTCCAAAATTCTTCGCGCAGGAATTGCTTGAACATTTTTTACGGGCGTTACAGGTTGCAAGATTAATAAAATTTGCGACGAAATTTTTTCCAACAAATTTATTGCCGCGTCAAATTCTTCAAGCGTTGTTTCAGCCGAAATTACAATTTTTGCGTACAAATCTTTTTGCGCGGCGATTTTTAAAAATTCGGCGTGCCTGTCAAAATTATTTCCTGCAACGCTCGGGAGTTTAATATCCGCGCTGATTATGTCAACGTAATTTATAATTTGCGAAAGTTCCGCCGCCAATGTGCCGTTCGTTTCAAGAAAAATTTTTAATTCGGAAGGTTGAATTTTTTCGGCAACTTCACGAATAAATTTCCAATTTAAAAGCGGCTCGCCGCCCGTAAAGCTTACGGCTTGCGTTGGAACTTGCGAAGAAAAATTTTTTATAATTTCTGCAACCTGCACCGCGTCAACGGGATTTTTTATTTTTTCAAAAGTCATTGAACCTGCAGAATTTTCAACGTTGCAAAAATCGGCGCGTTTAAAATTCGTATCGCAGTACGCGCAATTCAAATTGCAATCTGCACTGCGAATAAAAATTTGGCGGCAGCCGACATATTTTCCTTCGCCCTGCACTGACGAAAATATTTCTGTTAAATTTGCCATTTTTACGCTCCTTTAAATTTGTCAAGGTCTTGTAATAAAATTTTTTTCGTGTTATTATACTTGCGAAAGAGGAAAAATCTGGAATGTACGAGGACTTAAATTAATGTCTAACCTACAATTTTTTAAGGGAATCTGATTTTGCGGCGGCAGATGTAGAATCGCATTTTTTCTAAGCAATGAACAGAAGCCGCGCTTAAGGTACCCACCTGCTTTGCGCAGGTTTAGGCATTTTGAGGAAACGGCATTTTGGACGCCTGTTTTGAAAAAGGGGCTGTTGACTTCGGTCGGCAGCTCCTTTTTGCGCGGCAAATTTTAATTACAAAAAAATGCAGTTGGACAGCAAAACTTTAAATCGTTAAACCGTCCAACTACAAAAAATTTTGCAAAAAGTTTAATCTTCAAAATCATTAATTCCCGCGTCAAAAACCGTCGTCAAATTTTCGCTGAGCATTGTTTTCAAATTTAATTTTTCCTTGAGCGAAAGTTTTTTCGGCTCTTTGGCGTAAATCGGCAGGCGTTTATTAATAAATTGCGTGTCAATATTGCCCGTGCGAAAATAATTATCCGCCAAAATTTTTTGGTGCAAGGAAATTGTAGTTTTTAAGTCTTCGCCTTCAATTATAAATTCGTTTAAGGCGCGTTGCATAATTTTTATAGCGTCGCCGCGCGTTCTGCCGTGAGCAATAACTTTTGCAATGAGTGAATCGTAATAAGGCTCAATAGCCAATCCCGCCGCAACGCCGCTGTCAAATCTTACGCGCGGACCTGAAGGCTCGTGCATAAAAGTAATTTTGCCGGGCGCGGGCATAAAATTATTATCGGGGTCTTCGGCGTTGATTCTGCATTCTATAGCGTGTCCTCTGAATTTAACGTCCTTCTGCGAAAAATCCAAAGGCTCGCCCGCCGCAATTTTTATTTGCGTGCGAACTAAATCAATTCCCGTTATTGCCTCTGTAATTCCGTGTTCGACTTGTACGCGCGGATTTATTTCCATAAAATAAAATTCGTGCGTCGAAAGGTCAAGCAGAAATTCAACGGTGCCAATGCTGGAATAGTGTACGCTTTTTGCGGCAGCAACCGCCAACTTGCCGACACGTTCGCGCATTTCTTCGCTTAAAGCTATTGAAGGGGATTCTTCCAAAAGTTTTTGGTTGCGGCGTTGAATGGAGCATTCACGTTCGCCCAAATGTAAAACTTCGCCGAAATTATCTGCAACAATTTGCACTTCGATATGGCGGGAGCGTTCGATATAATGTTCAAAGTAGTAGCGAATTTTTCTCACGTCGATAACGTTCAAAACTTTTTTGAGTTCTTCTTCGTCGTGTACGATAAACATACCTTTACCGCCACCGCCGCTGACAGGTTTTAAAATTGCGGGATAACCTACGAATTTAGCCAAATCCAATGCAACGTTGTTATTGTAAATTGGCGGGCTGCCCTTCGCCATTGGAATACCCGAAGGCTCGACTGCATCGCGCGCGGCGTCTTTATCGCCTACAAGTTTAATAGTTTCAGGCAACGGTCCAATCCACGTTAAACCGGCTTTAACAACTCTTTCTGCAAAATCTGCGTCTTCAGAAAGAAAACCGTAGCCGGGATGAACTGCGTCCGCTTTAGTTTCGGCGGCGGCGTGCAGTAAAGCTTCTTTATTCAAATAACTTTCCATTGCGTCAGCGGGTCCGATTCTGTGTCGAATATCCGCCATTTGCGTATGAAGAGCATTTTTATCTGCGTCAGAATATACTGCAACCGTTTCAATCCCCAATTCTTGGCAGGCACGAATAACCCTAACCGCAATTTCGCCGCGATTCGCTATCAATACCCTTTTGAACATTTTTTACACCTCCAAATTTCTTTGTTGCATTGTATCAAAAAATTTTATATTATTTCAACAGGCATTATAAATTTTTGTAAGCTTGTCATAAAATAAAATTTGCGGCATATACCAATTTGAAAATATTTGAAAGGACGTTTTAAAAATGGCAGAAAAAATTTTGGACAGCGAAAAAATCGAAGACGAACAACTTGAAAACGTTGCGGGCGGCAGTGCTTTTGAAACTGACAGCGACCTCCAACGCTTTCAAAGATTGGGAATTATTTCAAAAGACACCAGAACTCCTTCGCAGGATTTGTACGAGGCTTTCAAAAGTTTTGGTATCGGCGTAAACAAATACGACGTTCGAGGCAATGAATATTTTAATGTGAACATTGACAGGAAATTTAAAACGCGCGAAGATGCTTGGGATTATATTTACGAAAGATTGGGCAGATAATTTACACGCAAAAAAAGGGGTTGGGGAAAATTCCTCAACTCCTTTTTTAGTTTGCAAAAATATTTTTAAATTAATTCGGGTCAAATTTGCGTTCGACAGTTTCCAAAATTTTATCACGGCGCGCCTTTGATTCAATAAAATAATCGTGAATAAATTGGCGGTCGTGATTATCTACGGCGTTAATAACTTCGCCAAGAATTTTTTGAAGTTCGCGCAGATTTGCGGAAATGGATTCAGAATTTGTAACGCAAATATCAGCCCACATATCAGCATTTGAACTTGCAATGCGCGTGGTGTCTTTGAAGCCGCCGCCGATTAATTTTAAGCAAGAATCTAAATCATTGCCCGCGCGGTTTAAAAGAATTACGAGAGCCGCCGCCGTCAAGTGCGGGACGTGGCTGATAATTGCCGCGCAACGGTCGTGTTTTTCAATGTCAAGTTCGGTAAAGTTCGCCTCAGTCAAAGTCAAAACTTGCATTAATTTTTGGTACGCTTCGGCGGGCGCGCCCGTATTTTTAACGATAACGTAAGCTTTATTTTTGAAAAGGTCTTTGTTCGCCGCCGCAACGCCTGATTTTTCGCGCCCTGTCATCGGGTGCCCTGCAATGTAGTAAATATTTTGCGGAAGAATTTTTTGAAGTTCCTGCCAAATATATTTTTTTGTACTGCCCGCGTCAGTCAAAATTGCGCCGCTTTTCACGTACGGCAAAATTTTTTTAACCATCGGCACAATTTGCAAAACGGGCGGGCTTAAGTAAATAATATCGGCGTCGCTTACAACTTTTTCAATGTCAGCGGAGGCGAAATCAACCGCGCCGAGTTTTTGTGCAAGTTGCATAGAATTTTCACTTTTGCAAAGTCCAGTTATAAAAATTTCGTCGCCGAGTTTATCTTTCAGGCAAAGTCCCAACGAGCCGCCAATTAAACCGACGCCAATAATTGCAAGTTTAATCATAAAGTTTTAATCGCCCCGCTTTTTGTACGGAAAATTTTTACTCATATAAAAAAAATTAAAGCCGCGCTTTTTAAGTTCGGCTAAAATTTTTTTTTGCAAGAATTTATTTAATTTAAATTGTTCTGCCGACAGCAGCCGCAATTTCGCCCAAGTTTGACATTAAATCTTGAAAATCTTTTGGCGTCAAAGATTGGTTGCCGTCCGAAAGTGCTTTTTCGGGGTGCGGGTGAACTTCAATCATTAAGCCGTCCGCGCCCGCCGCAATAGCCGCGCGTGCCATTGGCATAACCATTGGGCGGCGTCCCGTGCCATGCGAAGGGTCAACTATTATCGGCAAATGTGAAAGTTCCTTGACTGCCGCAACCGCGCTTAAATCTAAAGTATTGCGCGTGAAAGTTTCGTATGTTCTAATTCCGCGTTCGCAAAACATAACATTTTCGTTGCCGCCCGTAACAATGTATTCGGCGGCGTTTAACCATTCGGAAATTGTTGCAGAAAGTCCGCGTTTTAACATAATCGGCTTTTTAATTTTGCCGAGAGATTTTAACATTTGGAAATTTTGCATATTGCGCGCGCCGACTTGCAAAATATCGGCGTACTCTTCGATAAGCGGAATATCTTGGCGGTCAACAACTTCAGTAACAACTTTTAAATCAAATTCGTCAGCAACTTGGCGCAAAATTTTTAAGCCGTCTTCACCGAGTCCTTGAAAATCATAAGGCGAAGTGCGGGGCTTGTACGCGCCGCCGCGCAGAATTTTTGCGCCTGCTTTTTTGACGGCAGCGGCAGTTTCGCGCACTTGTTCAAGGCTTTCAACGGCGCAAGGTCCCGCCATTACCACAATATTTTTGCCGCCGATTTTTATCCCGCCAACGTCAATAATTGTGTCTTGGGGGTGAAAGTCACGGCTGACGATTTTATATTTTTCGGTAATGCGGACGGTTTTTTCTACGCCTTCCATCATTTCCATTTCAAGGTTGGCAATAATTTTTTTATCGCCAATTACGCCGACAATCGTGCGCTCATCGCCCGTTGAAAGGTGCGTACGAAGATTCATTGACTCCAACTTTTGTACCACGTTGTTAAGATTTTCTTTCGTGGCGTTGGGGGACATTACAACTATCATTTAAAAATTACTCCTCAAATAATTTTATTCTTGGTCAAATTTATTTTCAATCAAGCCGACTAAGGCGTTGACTGCTTCTTCAGCGTCGGGTCCGTCTGCCGTAATGGTAACTTCGGAACCTTTACTCAATCCCAATGACATAATCATTAAAACTGATTTTGCGTCGCCTGATTTACCTTTTCCCTTTATGGTAATTTTAGATTTAAAAGTATTCGCCAACTGAACAAAGGCGTAAGCGGGTCTTGTATGCACGCCTGTTTTATTTTGAATTATGGTAGTTCTTTCGTCATGAGTTTTTGAAGATTCGGCAGAGCGCGGCGCGGGTCTTTCTTGATAGACAGGCTCGGGTTGGCGTGCAACTCTTTCTTGATAGACGGGCTTAGGCGGCTCGGGTTGCCTTGCAGGTTGCCTGTCATAAGACGGCTCGGCTTTTGCGTAACCGCCGTAACCTTTGGGCGCGGCTCTATCGATTTTATTTTTCATAATTTCGTTGATTCTCGAGTTGCTGTAAGTTTTAGGCGGCATTCTGTCCTGTCTGGAGCGGGGCGGTTCTTCTTGTCTTGAATTAATAAACGCGCCTTCAAGTCTGACATTTTCAAAAGAAATTCTAAGCGCGTCCAAATCAACTTCTCTGTTACTTTCGATAACAACAGTAACATTTTTAATAATTCCAACATAATGAACATTTTTAATACGCAAAATTCCCGAAGGGAAAGTAAAATGTTCGTCGCAAAGGTAAATGATTTCGGGGATTTCGTCGGAGCTTAAAATATCTTCCAAATCTTCTTGGTCAAAAGCCACGTCGTCAACGTGCTGCAAAATTTCTTCATCGTCAGTAATTTCGAGCAAATGCTCCAAACGTTCACGCCGCCAGAAAATTTCATCCGCCAAATCGGCGTATTGTTCATAGTCAACGCCCAAAATATCGCAAAGTTTTTCGGGAGTGTCTTCGTCGTCGAGATCCAAAGTTTTAATTGCGTCAGCTTCAGCCGCGTAGAATCTGTCACGCAACCATTTTTCTAACCTGCCGTCTTCGAGGTAGTCAAAAATTTTTTCCAAATCGAAATTTTGGCGCAATTCTTCCATTGTTGCAACTTGTGCGCCGCCTTCCAATTCGAGCAAAAATTTTTCCCGCCTGTGGTGTTTACGAATCATAAATTATCACCTCTCCAAATTTTTTTTATAATATTAAACAACCGCTTGAAAAACCCTTTGAAGATTTTCAAAACACTCCTCAAAAGTTTCGCCCGGATATGCTTCATAAAGTTTTTTATTTCCGACAAAAACGCTCGGCACGTAGTAATAATCCTGCTTGAAAGGTTTTGCAAGATCACTGTAATTATCAATAATTTCAATTTCAACATCGGCGAAATTTTTATTTTCGGCTTTAAGTTTTTCAATAGCTTTAAAAGCTTGTTTGCAGTAGGGGCAACCTTCAATTTTCAGCAATGTAATTTTTTTCACGGTAATTTCTCCAAGCATTAGAAAATTTTTTACCATTTTAAAATGTATGTTTTTTTCTAATTAAAATTTTTTAAATGTACTTTCTTTCTTTTTGAAAAAAGAAAAAAAGTACCAAAGAAAGAAAAACTCTTCGCCCGTCAGCCGCTTGGCTTTCAAGTACGCGCGTAGAATGTGAGTCCCCGTTGGGGGACGCCAACTTTTTTCCACGCATCTAGAAACTGGAAGTCGGCGGCACATGACGGGCGTATTACAATCATTTTTTTATTTATCAAAAATATTTAGGCTTTAAAAATTACACCACGGCTCGCCCGCCATAAAATCCCCGCCGTTATAAATTGCCGCACGAGCTCTGCAACCGCCGCATTTATTTTTGTAACGGCAGACGCCGCAATTTCCGCTGTATTCAAGCGTTCGCAATTTTTTCAACGTTGCATTATTTTTCCAAATTTCATCAAAGGGCGTTTGTCTCACGTCGCCCAATTCCATATTCAAATAAGCGCAAGGTTGCACTTTTCCTTTCGGGCTAATTATACAATAAGATAATCCTGCAAGGCAACCGCGCCGAAATCTTGTAGCAATTCCGAGTTGGTCGGCTATTCGCAAAAATTGCGGCGCACAAGTCGGCTTGAGTTCGATTGAAACTTCTTGTTGCTTTTTCATTATGCGCGTTAAAACTTCTTCGTATTCTGCCGTGCGCAAAGATTCTTCTTCAATCGTTGCTGCTCTGCCCGTCGGTACAAGAAAGAAAAAATGGTGCGCCTTCGCTCCAATTTCAACCGCAAAATCTGTCATTTTTTCCAATTCGTGTTGGTTCCAATCCATAACCGTTGTATGAATTTGAAAGGGCAATTCAACTGCGCGACAATTTTTCATACCTGCAACCGCGCCGCTCCACGCGCCTTTATACGCGCGAAATTTATCGTGCTTTTCGACGTCGAGAGAATCTAAAGAAATTCCAACGCCCTTTGTACCTGCGGCTTTTAAATTTTTCGCCATTTGCAAAGTTATCAAAGTGCCGTTCGTGCCGAAGACGGGAATTAATTTCAAGCTTGCCGCGTGCTGTACCAATTCTAAAATATCGGGGCGCATCAAAGGTTCGCCGCCGCTGAAAATCATAATTTTAAAACCTGCGCGAGCAATTTGGTTTAAAAGTTCCTTCGCTTCGGCAGTAGAAAGTTCTTCAGCCGCCTTGCAGCCCGCGTCTCTGTAGCAGTGCGCACAGTACATATTGCAGGCGTTGGTAGTGTTCCAAGAAACTATCACGTTAATTTTTCCTCCAGCCAATTATCAAGAAAAATCATTTGCGCGGGCGTATGAAAAAAATGTTCGCCGCCCTGCATTATCGTAAGCGTTGCGTTAATTTTTTCTGCAAAATTTTTCATTGCCTCAAGCGGCGTTAAAAAATCTTTTTCACCGTACAAAATGTGCGTTGGAACTTTCCACGCAACAGGATTTTCGCGCACGTAACAAAGATATTTCCACGATAAAATTTCGCCCGAATCTGTAGCAATTTCTTTTTCTTCGCGCAGTTTTTTTTCTGTAACATTCGCCCGCGCCATTATTTCCAAAATTAATTTTTCCATATCGACAATCGGCGAAATGAAAAAAGCCGCGTCGATTTTTTTATTTGAAAGGGCGTGCATTGCGTAAAACGCGCCGATACTGTTTGCAATGATTGTAACATTTTCAAGCGGCTCAAAAAATTTTTGAAATTCCGTCGCTGCGTCCCAAACATTTTCAGATTTATAATCAAAGCCGAGTACTTCATAGCCCGCAAAAAATTTTTTATAGTGTTCAACTTCTGAAACATTGCCGCCCTTGCCGTGAATATAAATCGCCGACTTTTTCACAAAAAAATTTCCTTTCAATGCGAAGATTTTTTAATTTCTTGAATTATATCTGATTGTTTTTAAAACTTCAATAAATAAATTTTTTCGTCAAAACTTCTGCAATATAAAAAAAACTTGTTTATTTTCAATTTTTACGTTAATATATTTGCTGTTTAAAAAATGAAAAAAAGCTGGAATTTCTAAATAAATGCTGTATAATGTACAGTAGGGATTAGTAATTTTCTAATCGCCGACAAAAGAAAAGAGGTGATTAAAATGAAAGACGTTGTAAAGATACGCGGGTTGAAGTCAGGCTTGCAACTTTTGTTTGATAAAACTGCGCCGTTTGACGCAATAAAGGACGCAATTTTGGAAAAGTTGACGACGGGCGATAAATTTTTCATTCGCGGCACGACGGTTTTTATTGACAAAAATAATTTTTCGGCGGAAGAAATTGAACAGTTACGCAGGTTGTTTCATAGGCACGGAATGTTATTCAGCGAAAATTTGCCCGTTACCAAGCCGAAATTTTCGCCGCCGCCTGCGCCGCCCGCGCCCGTTGTTGAACAGCAAGTTGAAAAAGAAAAAGTTAAACCTACGCTTGTAGTCAATCGTACTTTACGCGGCGGGCAAGAAGTTAGGACGGAGTCTTCAGTTTTGGTTTTCGGGAATGTAAATCCCGGCGCACAGATTATAGCGGGCGGCAGTATCGACATTCGCGGCACTTGTCGCGGCATGGTACACGCGGGGGCTTTCGGCGACCAAACTGCTTGCATTGTTGCAGATAAACTTCGCCCTATTCAAATTCGTATAGCTGATTTAATTGCTCGTCCGCCTGACAATATGAAAAGCGCAGTGCAAGCCGAACGCGCCTCCATTAAAAACGGTTATATTGTTTTTGAACCAATTTTAAGGTAAAATAGGGAACAATTCCCAAAAACGACCGAAGGGAGATTTTCCATGTGTGAGATAATTGTTATTACCAGCGGCAAAGGAGGCGTCGGCAAAACTACTACAACGGCAAATATTGGCGTCGGGCTTGCCATGCGCGGTAATCGTGTTGCGCTTATCGATACTGATACGGGATTGAGAAATTTAGATTTATTATTGGGGCTTGAAAATCGTATTATGTACGATTTAGTTGATGTAACAAGCGGGCGCGTACCTTACAAAAAGGCTCTCGTTCGTCACAAAAAATTTGAAACGCTGTACTTGTTGCCGACTTCGCAAATTCGTGATAAATCAGCCGTCAATCCTGAACAACTCGTGCAACTTTGTAACGAAATGAAAAGCGATTTTGAATTTATCATAATCGATTGCCCCGCAGGAATTGAGCAGGGCTTTAAAACCGCAATAGCCGCCGCTGATACTGCTATTGTTGTAACAATGCCTGAAATTGCCGCAGTTCGTGACGCAGATAAAATAATTGGCGAACTCGGGCGCGCCGATAAAGAAAATATCAAGCTGATTGTCAATCGTATTCGCCCGCAAATGGTCGAAAAGGGCGATATGCTCGATATGCCCGATATTAACGAAATTCTTTCCATTGAATGTATTGGGCAAGTCCCCGACGATGAATACGTTGTAACTTCAACCAACAAGGGCGAACCCGCAATTACTATGAAAGATTCACTTGCAGGGCAAGCTTACAGAAATATTGTAGGCAGAATTTGCGGCGAATCAATTCCCTTTCTTAAACCGCCTAAAGAAGGATTCTTCACCAGATTAAAACGCTTGTTCGGCATGCTTTAAGGAGAGAAGGCAATGTTTGATGTTCTTATGAAGATTTTTAAAAAGGAAGAAAAAAAATCAGGGCAAATTGCAAAGGAACGCCTTCAACTCGTTTTAGTGCATGACAGAGCGAGCGTTTCGCCCGAAGTTATGGAACAACTCAAAAATGATATTATCGCCGTCATTTCAAAATATATGGATATAAATAAAAGCGGTATGGAAATTTCTTTGGCGAATGATTCTGATTCTGTAGCGTTGGTTGCAAATATCCCCGTTCAATCTTTCCATCACGGGCGAAGATAGAAAGTAATTATGTTGACTCATTTTCTTGAAATTATTGGCGGCTTTATTATTCGCCGTTGCGAAGACTTCGGCAAAATTGCCCTAGTTTATATCGAAACAATCAAGCAGTTAAGACACAAGCCGCGCTTTCGTCACGTTATCGCACAAATGGCGCATTTGGGCGCAGATTCTCTTTTGATAGTTACTTCAACTTTGCTGTTTACGGGAATAGTTTTTACATTGCAGACGGCGCACGAATTTATAAGATTCGGCGCAGAATCGACAGTAGGCGGCGTAGTTTCAATAGCTATTGGCAGGGAATTGGGACCTGTATTAGTTGGCGTGGTATGTGCGGGGCGCGTAGGCGCGGCTATAACTGCAGAAATTTCTACAATGAAAGTTACGGAACAGATTGACGCTTTAAAAGTTATGGCGGTTTCGCCTGTTGATTATTTGATAGTACCGCGAATGTTGGCTTGTATGATAGTTGTACCGATTCTTACAATTTTTGGCGATGTTATAGGAGTTGTCGGCGGTTACCTTGTTGCAGTGCATTATTCGGGAATTTCTGAATATGTTTTTATGCAGTCGATTCAAACTTTTGCTGTTACTTTGGATTTAACGGGCGGTTTGATTAAAGCTTCATTTTTTGGAAATGTTATAGCGGTGCTCGGTTGCTATTACGGGTTGCATTGCCCTGACGGCGCAGAAGGCGTCGGTATTGCAACCACAAAAACTGTTGTTTCTTCGATTATTGTTATTTTTATTTTGAATGCGGTTTTAACTTTTATAATTTGGTAATGATATAAATTTTTTACATTTTAAATTTACTTTTCTTTTTCCAAAGCAAAAAAGAAAAGTAACAAAAGAAAAGTGCTTTTAACAGCAAGCTTAGCAGGAGACCCGCTGAAATCGCGTCACGCGGAGCAATGCTCTTACTCATCGCATTGCATGCGCGGGAAGGCCGCCCATCCTTGGGCGGCGGCTAATGCAGTTGCTTAATTTCTTGGCAAATTGGAGTTTCTATGATTAAAATCGAAAATGTTTCAAAGTTTTTTGGCGAAAAGCGCGCGCTGAATAATATCAGCTTAACCATTCCTGACGGCGAAACTTTGGCAATTATCGGCGGCAGCGGCTCGGGCAAATCTACGCTTTTAAGGTTAATGATTGGACTGATTAAGCCTACAAGCGGCAAAATTTTTATCGACGACGACGATATTTCAAATTTCACTGAAGAACAAATGACAAAAGTTCGATTGAAAATGGGAATGGTTTTTCAATATTCCGCGCTTTTCGATTCAATGACTGTCGGCGAAAATGTTGCATTCGGGCTTGTTGAACATTCCAATTTGCCGCGCGAAGAAATTAACCGAATTGTTAAAGAGAAACTCGCGCAGGTCGGATTGCCTGACGTTGAAAATCTTATGCCCAATGAACTTTCGGGCGGTATGAAAAAGCGCGTTTCACTTGCGCGGGCGATTGCCTTCGGTCCAAAAATAATTTTTTACGATGAACCTTCAAGCGGCTTGGATCCTGTTACAACAAACAGAATTGACGAGCTGATTATTTCGACGCAAAAGGCGTTGAATGTTACAAGCATTGTTGTTACTCATGATATGGTCAGCGCGTGCAGAATTGCAAATAGAATTGCAATGGTTTATAACGGCGATTTAATTGCAGTCGATACCGTTGAAAATTTTAAAAAGATTGACGATAAGCGCGTTAAAGAATTTTTCCGCGTTATTTAAAAATTTTTATTTAAATTAGGGAAAGTGTTTCAAGTTTAAGCTAAAAATATTTATAAATTAAAAAATCAAAAATAATTTGTCAGCGCATGCTGCAACACGGCGCACAGGACGTGCGCCGCCCGCAATAAGTCGCAGGATGCGACTTCTGCGGGTCGGAGTTTTTCTTTCTTTGCCGGGCGTTTCTTTCTTTTTTCAAAAAGAAAGAAATGCCGTGTTAGAAAAAAATAGAAAATAAATTTAAAGAAAAAAATTTTACCAACGAAACCCAATCCCTAAAAAGAGGTGATAATTTGAACGCAGAAGCAAAAGTAGGAGCATTTGCAATAGGCGGGCTGTCAATGCTAAGTGCCGCGTTAATCGGCTTGGGCGAAATAAATTTGGGCGGCGATGATAATTTCATTTTGTACGCGCCTTTCAGACAAGTTTTAGGGCTTGAAAGTTCGGCGGACGTCAGATTATCGGGCGTTCCTGTAGGCAAAGTTGATTCAATCGTTAATGCAAACGGCGGCGTTCTCGTCACTTTGAAAATTAACGATAATGTTAAAATTCCTGACGCCTCAACGGCGAATATTACAAGCGTCGGTGTTATGGGCTCCAAGTTTGTAAATATTACGCCCGGTATTGATAACGGCAATTATTTATTGGACGGCGATTCAATCAAAGTTACCGAAGAAGCCGATATGAACTCAATGTTTGAAAGTATGAATAAAGTTATGGGCAAAGTTGATAACCTCCTTCAAGACGTTGAATCAATTATCGGCAATGACGTTTTTAAAGCTTCGGTTGTTGAATTGAGCGACAATTTAAAACAGGCGTCCGAACATATCAATAACACTATGGCAACTTTTGACAGAATAGCCGCCAACAACGAAGGCAACGTTAATCAAATGGCTGCTCAACTTAACACGCTTTTAAATTCAATGAATCAAACTATGCAAAATGTTGAACATATGACGGCGAATATTGACACCTTCGCAGGCGACCCGCAAACTGCCCAACAACTGAAAGATACGCTTGCAAATGTTGCTGCAACTTCAAAATCTGTTGCGTCAATAGCCGAAAATATGAACGGCGTTATGGGCGATAAAAAAGTTGCCGATGATTTAAAAGCTACAATTTCCAACGCCAAAAGTATTTCCGAACGCGCAGATAAAATGTTGGGCAAAGTCGAAGGCGCAACTTCTTCAATAAAAGTTGAGCCGTCAGTTGAAGTACTTTACAGCGGCAAAAAGCACGATTGGAAAACTAATTTTAATGTTGATATTTCAAAAGGCGATACTGGATTAGTTTTGGGAGCTGAAGATATTGGCAACCATACAAAACTTAATGCACAAGTTGAAAAACGTTGGGAAGGAGCGGGAATCGGCGCACGCGCGGGAATTATTGCAGGAAAGCCAGGCGTTGGACTTGACGCCTACGCGGGCGCGGCTACTTTTTCGGCGGAAGCTTACGACCCCAACGATTTCAGCCTCCGCCTTAAATCTGAATTAAAAGTTACCGATAACGCCTCCTTGCTTGCACAATTTCATAAACTTAACAAAAAAGAAGAACGCGCTGCTTATTTCGGCTTAAAATATGATTTTTAAAGTAGTGCGATAGTATTAACTACACAACTGCGACACTACAACGAAAGGAAGTTTTAAAATGTTTCGTAAATTCGCTCTTATTTCTGCCGCGATTCTCGCCGTGTCAAATTCTGCGTACGCCGCTGATATTGTTGACATAAATTTAGATGAAACAATTCAACGCGCGTTGGAAAGTAACCGCGCAGTCAAACGTTCCATTGCAAGCCGTGAAAGTGCTTATTGGGCGTTGAGGCAAGCGCGCCGAGCTTCGGGTCCTACTCTTTCTTGGAGCACTCAAGCAAACGCAGTCGGCGGCACCGCTTACCCGAAAGACACTTATAACCACAGATTATTTTCCAACACCGCGCAAATTACCTATCCTATTTACGCAGGCAACGCTTTAAAAGAAGGGCGCGTTGCCGCGCGTTACGGTCTCAACGCCGCCGATATGGAATTGGAAAATTCTTTGCAAACTATCAAATTGACTGCCACGAATTATTATTTTAATGTTTTGCGTTGCAGAAATCAGATTGAAGTTGATGAAGATAACGTCAGGACTTTGCAGGAACATTTAAATAACGTTAATGCGCAATTTCGCGCAGGTACGGTTGCAAAGGCGGACGTTCTTTCTTCGCAAGTTCGACTTGCAAACGCCCAACAATCTTTGGTTACCGCGCAAAATGATTATGATGTTGCAGTTGCAACTTTGAGCAATTATTTATTAATGCCTACCGATACAATTTTGAGGGCGCAAGAACAGTTGACTTATACACCTTATAATTTAAATTTGGCGAATTGTACGGCGTACGCGCTGGAAAATCGCCCTGACGTTGCAGCGGCAGATTACGCGGTTAAACAAGCTGAAAGCGGCGTACGCAGTGCAAAGGCAGGTTATCGCCCGACTGTTAATGCTATTGCTTCAGGCGGTATAAACGGCAAATCGCCTTTCAGTAATAAATTAAGTGACAGCTGGACGGCAGGAATTTCTGCGAATTGGAATATTTTTGATAACGGCGTAACGGCGGCGCAAGTTGAAAGCGCGAAGGCGTCATTGGCGGCGGCTGAAGAAGCGGCAGCTGAAGCACGCGAAGGCGTTCAGTTGGAAGTGCAAAGTGCGTACTTGACACTTCACGCGGCAGAAAAAAATATTTCAACTACTAAATTAGCTATTACAAGCGCGGAAGAAGATTTTAAAATTGCGCAGGTAAGATACGCGGCGGGCGTCGGTACCAACCTTGACGTTATGGACGCTTCAGATAAACTTACTCAAGCTAAAAATAATTATTACGTTGCTTTGTACACCTACAACACCGCAAAAGCAGAGCTCGATAAAGCTATGGGTATTCCCGTAAGCATTGACGTTGTAAGATATGTTTCAGCAGAATCCGAAGGCAAAAACGCCGCTGACGCGCGCGCAGAATCCGCCATTAACAGCAATTATTCAGAAGTTCCCGAAATTCAAGAAACTCAACCTACTGTTACGATTGACCTTTCAGACGCAACACCTATTCAGGAATAAGGGTACCAAGGAACCAGTGAATTGTGAAAAGTGACTTCCCCTAATCTCTTTTCACTGGAACCCTGGAACCCTAAAAAAGGAGTGTTTGTCTTGAAAAAATTCCTGTTAATTGCATTCGGGATTTTTTTTGCAACCGCTGTAATTGGCGGTTTTTATTTGTTTGCAAAACGTGACGCAATAATTAACGATTTAATTAACCGCCCCGATGCAATAAATTATGTTGAGCAAACCGCCTCCGACCTTATCGGCACTCAAGTTAAAATTGGTGCTTTTTCTTTGAAAGATTTGAATATTTCTTCGCTCCTTGACAGCGCACTGATTATCAATAACATTGAAGTTTTCGACAAAGATTCTGAACTCATTGCAAAAGTTGACAAGGCGGAAGTTACTTTCAAAATTTTAAATTTTTATGACGAAGGCGCGGGCGCGATTGACGAAATTAATATTTTCGACGCGCAGGCTTTCATTAACAGACGCTCCGATGATTCTTGGAATTTGCAAGATATTAAAGTTAAAGATACAGGCGAAAGTACTTTCAAGGCAAAAATAAATTTGCACGGCGGCGAAGTTTTTGCCAATTTCGACGATAAAAATATTTCTGTAAGCGAAATTGAAGCAACCGCCGATTGCGCGGATATGGACGCAATTCCTGCAACTTTATCTGCAAAAACTTTAGGCAGTCATATTTCTGCAACGGGCACCGTCGGGCTCGAAAGACAAATTATTAACGCAATTATTGATACTGCAGATATTTCTAAAATTCTTCCGTACCTGCCCGCCGATACTCTTCCCGAAAATGTGGAAATTCACGGCGGCAACGCTACAAACGCCGCAATAAATATTTTTAGGCGCGGTGAACTTTTGAGTTACAGCGGCTTTGCAAATTTTGATAATGTTGCAGTAAGAGTTGAAGATACCGAAATTTATGATATTAACGGCTCAACCACTTTCACGGACGCCGAATATATAATTAATGCAACCGCCGCCGCCAACGGGCAAAACGTCGCAGCAAGCGGCAAAATTCGCACTGATACTGACGAAATTTATATTGATATGAATGCTGATTCAAATTATTTTGTACCTGCCGCAATTATTCCGAATATCGGCGTTGACGGCGCAGTTGGTTTTACTGCGCACATTTTCGGCACTGTCAAAGACCCGAAAGTTGATGCGGAAATTTCTTCAAACTATCTTGCGTACGAAAATATTTCTGCGCGAAATATAAGAACAAATCTGCGCTACGTCAACAACGCGGTTTTCTTGTCAAATATTTATGCTGAAACTTTCGGCGGCGCAGTTACGGGCGAATTTGAATTAAATGCACAATCTTTAAATTACAACGCGCACGTTAAAGCCAACGGTATTAATATTCCTACGGTTTTAAATTTCGCCGGCGCAAATGTTCCAGTTTACGGCAATGTTAATGCTGACGTTGCATTGAACGGCAAGGGCGCGGATTTTTCAACTTTGAAAGTTTACGGCTCGGCGGACGGCAATAATATTTCTTACCAAAATTTTGTTGTAGATAATTTTGACAGTTCTTTTTATCTTAACGGTAAAAATATAAAATTTGACTACTTGAATTTGAATTTGCCGAATCACGGCACGATTAACCTTGAGGGTACTGTTGTTGACGCGCAAAAATTAGATTTAAAATTCTACGCGGCGCACGTAGATTTGGCATTGGCGAAAACTTTTGACCCCGTTATAGATGTCAGCGGAATGAGCGATTTCAGCGGCTCGATTCACGGCGATATTGATAACCCCAACCTTGCGTTGACACTTTCGGCGGTAGGTTTTCCTAATCATAAGGCGCAACTTTTTAATCAAGAGTATGACAGTGTAGATTTGGCACTCTCGGGAAGTTTAAACGCCGTAAATATTGAACTCTTTGAAATGGAAAAGGACGGCAAAATTGAATGGCAAGTTATGGACGGCTGGCTGAATCTTAAGGAAAGAACTTTGAATGTTCGCCTTGATACAGTCGGTGCGCGGCTTGAAGGAATTGTAAAACTTATTGCGCCCGACCAAAATTTGACGGGCGAAATTGATAATACAATTAGAGTGCAGGGAACTTTTGAAAAGCCGGAACTTGTCGGCTATGTTGAAATGCATTACGGCTCTTACAACGGGATTTTAATTTCTGCAATGCGCGGGGATTATTTCATTGAGGACGGCGAAACTTTTCGCCTGCAAGATTTTGAAATTATAACGCCGATGGTTGATATGGTTTTAAACGGCACGATTAACATTAAAAATTACGCAATGGATTTTGTTGTTAGAGGGCGCGAAATTGATTTAAAGCGGTTCAGAAAACAATTCCCCTACGATGTTTCAGGCAACGCGCAATTTGAAGGATTGATAAGCGGCAATGTTGACGCGCCGAAATTTGACGGGCAAATTAAAGCCGCGTCACTTATTCTTAACGGCGTCGAGTTGCAAAATATCACGGGGCATATTGGCGCAACGAAAAATACTTTGGTGCTTGACGACGTACAATTTACCGAAGACACGGGCAAATATGAAATGTACGTAAGCGCAGATATTACAAGCGGCGCAATGAGCGGGCTTGCAACGGTTGAAAATGCAAATATTGAATCAATGGCTGCACTTGCTAATTACGACGCAGAATTTTTAAGCGGCAAACTTACCAGCAATATTGAAATTGGCGGCACTTTGAAAAATCCGAGCGTCAGACTTTTGGGCGAAATTACCAAAGGCGCGGTCGGCAATTACGATTTGCACGATGTTTTGGTTGACGTTAATTTTATAAATTGGATAGCAAATATAAATGAACTGCGCGGCAAACAGGGCGAAAACGGCGTTTTTGAAGTTACAGGCAGTGCGAATTTGCACGGCAATTTAGATTTGCTTGCAAAGGCGGAAAATATTGAAAACGGCGTCATTGGAACGGCGGCGGGTATTGACGCGGAATTTGTCGGTACTTCAAATTTAAATGCAAAACTCAGCGGCAACATTAACAACCCCGAAGGCGATTTTGTTTTGAGTTCAACGGGCGGAATTAAGGGCTCGACTTTTGATTTACTGCGCGGGCACGTTACTTTAAAAAATTGGATTTTCGATGTACAAGAAATGACAGTTGAAAGAGCCGTCGGCGAAACAGTTTACAAGGCGGCGGCTAACGGTACAATTCCGCTTGAGGCTTTATACATTGAAAATGATAACCCGTCCGCGCAGATGAATTTGCAAGTTTCGCTTGATGAGGCTGATTTATCGTTATTGCCAAATTTAAGTACAATGGTAGGCTGGGCAACGGGCGACATTGACGGCACTTTGACTATTACCGGCACGGCTTCCAATCCGCAAATCAACGGCGCAATCTTGCTCAATGAAGGAACTGTTAAAATTAACGGTATGTCAAGCTTGATTGAGCATATTAACCTTTCAAGCGAATTTAAGGGCGATAAATTTATGATTGACGATTTTTCGGGCAATATCGGCAACGGCAAATTTACTCTTACGGGCAATTTAAATTACGCAGATTTTGCAATTAACAATTACCAATTTGATTTCATAGCGGACGCGCTGGATATTCAGAGCAAATTTTTCAACGGTCCTTTGAATGCAAAATTTTCACTTCATGAAGAACCTACACGCAACGGAAATTTGCCAAAATTGATTGGGAATTTGGATTTGGCAAAATGTACTTTAAGTATTCCTTCAATCCCCGAATCTGACGAGCCGCTCCCCAAAATGATTTTGGATGTTGGAATTAATTTGGGCGAAAAAGTTCACTTTTACAGCTCGCGGTTGTATAATATGTTTTTAACTGGAAATGTTAAATACGAAGGTACAACTACGCACCCGAAGCCGAGCGGAATTATTTCAGTAAGACGCGGCGGCACTGTAAATTATATTTCAACGGTTTTTGATATTCGAGAGGGCGAATTGCATTTTAATCAACCTGATTCATTTTTCCCGAGCGTGAATTTCCAAGCAGACGCCCGCGTTTCAAATATTAAAGTTGATTTGTCTGTTATGGGAACTTTGAACAATATGGATATAAAATTGACTTCAAACCCCGAAAAATCTCAAACAGAAATTATGCAAATTTTGACTCTGCGGGACGCCTACGGCAACCAAACTTCAAATATGACAATGGCGGACGTTTTGGCGATTGGCTTGCAGATGAGTATTTTGGGCGATATTGAAGACGTTGTAAAAAGAACTTTGGGCTTTGACAGATTTACATTCGCAAGCGGCAGCGGCTCGGCGTTGGATACTTTCACAAACAAAGATATTGACAATGGCGAACGCAAAGACGAATTTAATATTTCTGTCGGCAAATACGTTACCGATAAATTAATGTTAAGATACACGCAGGGAATTAACGGCGAAAAAATTACCCGCTTCGGTTTCCAATATGATATTAATGATAATTTGGGCTTTACCGTCGAAAAAGAAAAAAGCGATTATATCTTCAGTTTAGAAGCCAGATATAAATTCTAGTGTGATAGTTGGTTAGTGTGATAGTTTTTACTATTCCACTATCCCACTATACCACTATCCCACTACAAAAACAGGAGGTAAAATTTTTGAATAAGAGGGCAGCAATTTGCATGGCGGTAATGCTGACAATGCCGCTGTATATGGGCTTTAAAGAAAATGAAACTCAAACTGTAACGCCAAATATTACAGGCAATTCTACAGACGCAAGTACAGAGGAAAAAGCCGAAAAAATTTCGCAAAATGAAACCAAACTTGAAAAAGCTATCGAAGAATCAAAAAGCCAAAATCCGCAACCCGTAACCACAACTGAACCGCAGGGCTTGCAAAGTGAATCAATGATGCGCAATTATATGCAACAATTCAACGGGCGCACGATTGTTAATATTGCCTACGAAGGCGCAAGCGAGGCAACTCTCCCGACTGTCAAGGCGGCAATTATGGCGCACGTCGGCGACGAATTCAGCGCAGATATTGCAATGCGCGACAGGGAAGCTATCATTAACACAGGTTATTTTTATGAAGCCTATCAAACTTTCAGAGAAGTTCCCGAAGGCGTCCTTGTTACTTATCACGCTATGGAAAATCCCGTTTTGCAAAAAGTCGATATAAGCGGCAACACCCTTTACAAAACTGAAGAAATTGACAAAATGATAACCGTTCCCCGCAATGCTATTCTCAACAGAAATACTTTGCAGGATAATTTGGCGGCGATTGAGGAAAAATATCACGGTGACGGCTATATTTTAATGAAATTTACCGATATGAATGTTGACAATGACGGCGTTTTAAGTCTTAAAATCAGCGAAGGCAAGCTCGAAGGTTACGCCGTCAAAGGCAACAAAAAAACCAAAGATTATGTTGTTTTGCGCGAAATGCGCCAAAAAGTCGGCGAACCCTTCAATGCAAAATTGGCGCGCCGTTCAATGGATCGCGTTTACAATTTGGGATTTTTTGAAGACGTCAATATAAAAATGAATCCCGGCGTTGAACCCAACGCAATTATTATGGAAGTCAATGTTAAAGAAAGGCGTACAGGTACTTTCGGCTTGGGCGCAGGTTACAGCACCCGCGACGGCTTGTTGGGAAGTATCAGCATTGCAGATACGAACTTCAGAGGCACGGGCGACGCAATTTCATTTTCATTTGAAAAAAGCGCGGAAGAATCTGACGCGCACGGCTTCACTTTCGCCTATAAAAAACCTTGGCTTGACAAAAAAGAAACTGCGGCAATTTTCAGATTGTATAACCGCACGTACCAATTTTACGATTACGATACGCAGGGCAGTTTGAAAGAACGCTATATGCGCAAATATTCAGGCGTGGAACTTACTTTGAGCCGCCCGCAAAGTGAATATTCTACAAACCTTATAACGTTGAGACACAGAAAGGATGCCTACAAAAGACATATTGCAGACGGCAACGCGGGCGACCGCAGCGGCGCGGCGGGCGAAGAATGGCGCAATAAAAATTTCGGCGTTACACGGGCGATAATCCTTCAACACGTAACTGACACCAGAGATAACGTTTACAACCCCTCTACGGGCGGCAGAGTGGCTCTCAGCGGCGAATTCGGCGGCTTACTCGGCGGCGATTTTAAATTTCAAAAGTTCAGTATTGACCACCAACAATTTTTCAAGGCGGGCGACCATTCGCAAGTTTGGGCGTTTAAAACAGGGTACGGCTGGGGGCACGGCGATTTAACCGAATTTAATAAATTCCGCGTCGGCGGACAAAATACCTTGCGCGGCTACCGCGACGACCAATTCAGGGGCGACAGAATGGCTTTGCTGACGCTTGAATATCGTTTCCCGCTTGCAAAGAAAGTTCAAGGAATTCTTTTCACTGATTGGGCAGGTGCTTGGGATAACGGCTTTTTCCCGAAAGGCGGGAGCATTTACGGCAGCGGCGGCATTGGTGTTGCGCTTAATACGCCGCTCGGACCTTTGCGCTTGGATTACGGGCGCGGCTCTCAAGGCGGCAGATTCCATTTCAATATCGGCGGCGGTTTTTAATTTGACGGAGAAAAATAAATGGCAACTTACAAATATTATCAACCCGAATATGTAAAAAATTTTCAGTGCGACGGGCAAAAATGTTCGGCGTTTTGCTGCAAAAATAATTGGCGGATTGTCATTGACAAAAAAACTTATAAAAAATATTCGCACTTGAAGCCCAAAAGCGCGGCTAAAGAAATTATGCGCAACCTCAAAAAAATTGACAACTCCGAAGATTATCAGATAAAACTTGACGAAAATTTTAACTGCCCTTTTTTGACTGAAGATAATTTGTGTTACATTCAAAAAAATCACGGCGAAGAATTTTTATCTAAAACTTGTGCAACTTATCCGCGACGCACTTTGTATTTCGAAGATTTTTATGAGCGCAGTTTATCTTTAACTTGCCCTTTGGTTGCAGAAATGGTTTTGCTTGAAAATGAACCGCTGAAATTTGAAAATATCGAAGTTGACGAAAAAACTCACAGCAATTTTGGTCTCATAAATATTTACAGGTCGGAATTGTCGGAGGGATTTTTTGATTATCTCATTTCAATACAAAAAGCAGAAATAGCAATTTTGCAAGAACGCACTTTGACGATTGACCAAAGGCTTTTAATGCTCGGTTTGTATTATGATAAATTGGACGAACTTATTAACATACATCGAAATTACGAATGGGAAAAATCCAATTCCATTTATAATGGTACAGAATTTGGGCGGGATAAATATGCTCAAAATGTCCTTAGCAAGGAAAGAACTGACGAATTAGAAAAAGCCATTGCAATCTATACCAATTCGGAATTTCTGCAAACGCAAGCCGCGCAGTTTTCACCCGTCATAAAATTCAACGTTGAAAATTATATTAAAATAATGCTCGGTCTTTTGGAAGAATTGTACGGCAATACATTTCAACTAAACGAAGACAGAAAACTTTTGGAAGCTGTAATAAGTACTTTGAAATTGCAAGCAGATTCAAATGCTCAAGTAAAAATAGGCGAAGTAGCCGAAAATTATACCGCGCTTAAGGCAGAGCGTGAAAAATTTTTACAACGCTTTTCTACGGTATTTGAAAATTATCTCGTCCACGAAATTTTCTTTAATGTGTACCCGTTCAGATTTGTAAACTCAATGAATTATAATTTTGAAATTTTCGCGGTAATTTATAAAATGCTGGAACTTTTGACTTTCTCAAGCTTTATGCAAAAAGAAAATTACAGCGAGCAGGATTTAATTTTGGAAATAAGATTTTACGCAAATAGAATTGACCACAACCCAAATTATTTGAAAAAAATTTCGGATTTTATTCAGGGGCAAAAAGACGTTGTGGAATTTATGCAAAGTACGTTGCAGCTTTAAAAAATTTGCCGTGATATTTATCGTCAACTTAACCGCCTGCAATATTAAGGCGGTATTTTTAATTATAAAAATTATGCGGTGATAAAAATGAAAAAAATTGCAATACTCGGCTCAACGGGTTCTATTGGTACGCAAGCTCTTGACGTGGTACGAAATTTGCCGGGCGAATTTAAAATTTCGGTACTTGCTGCAAATTCCAACGTCGAATTATTTGCAAAACAGGTTGAAGAATTTCAGCCTGAACTTGCAGTGCTTGCAGATGAATCGGCATACAAAGTTTTAAAAGAAAAAAATTTACGCGGCGTGGAAATTGCAGGCGGGCGTCAAGCATTTATTGACGCGGCGGCATTTGACGGAGTTGAAATTGTTTTAACTTCAATGAGCGGTTTTGCGGGGCTTGAACCTACCATTAAAGCTGTTAAAGCAAAAAAAAATATTGCCCTTGCCAACAAAGAAACGCTCGTTGTTGCAGGTGAATTGATTATTAATTTGGCGAAAGAACACGGCGTTAAAATTTTGCCCGTTGACAGCGAACACGGAGCTTTTTTCCAATGCTTGCAGGGCGAAAATTATAAATCTGTTGAAAAACTTTTACTTACTGCAAGCGGCGGACCTTTCAGAGGCAAAACTCGCGCAGATTTACAAAATGCAACTGTAAAAGAAGTTTTAGCGCACCCGACGTGGAATATGGGCAAAAAAATTACCGTCGATTCTGCGTCATTGGTAAACAAGGGGCTTGAAGTCATCGAAGCAAAATTTTTGTACGGCGTCGAATACGAACAAATTCAAGTTGTCGTACACCCGCAAAGTATCGTTCATTCAATGGTTGAATTTGTTGACGGCTCGATAATTGCGCAACTTGCTGCGCCCGATATGCGCCTGCCGATTCAGTACGCGCTGACTTATCCTAACAGAAAAATTTCGCCAATAAAACATTTAAACTTTTGGGAAATAAAAAATTTGACTTTTGAAAAGCCTGACGTTGAAACTTTCAAAGGTTTAAAATTTGCGTACGACGCGGGCAAAATCGGCGGAACTGCGCCTTGTGTTTTCAATGCGGCGAATGAAATTGCGGTTGCCGCGTTCTTGGCGGGCAAAATTAATTTCTTGCAAATTTATTACGTTATCGAAAACGCTTTAAACGCTCGCGCAGTCATTAAAAATCCTTCCCTTGAAATTTTGTTGCAGGAAGATAAAATTGTTAGAAATTTATCAGAAAAATTTTTAAAAAATATTGCATAACGGCGCGCTTTATGATAATATACCCGCGACAGGGAAGGAGTGGCTTTTATGGATATGAGCATTGCGGCGTTGTCAGTCAATATGCATTTGGCGCAGACGCAACAAGATTTTGGCGTTGCCGTTATGAAATTGGCAATGGATACTTCGACCGAACAGGCGGAAGAAATTTTACAAGAGCTCGGCAGTTTGGAGCCGAATTTGGGAAATAATATTGATATAATGGCTTAGCATACTTGATTTTTTTATAAATTTCTGCTAAATTCTAGCAGTATTTCATTTACAGGAGGTTTTTTTCTATGACAAAAGCAGAATTGGTTGCAACGGTTGCCGACAAAGCGGGACTTGACCGCAAAGCTTCTGATAAAGCAGTTGCGGCGGTTTTCGATTCAATCAAAAAAGCTTTAATCGAAGGCGACAAAGTTCAAATTATCGGTTTCGGTACTTTTGAAAATCGTACGCGCAGTGCGCGCAAGGGGCGCAATCCCCGTACCGGCGAAGAAATTTCAATTCCCGCCTCAAAACTTCCTTCCTTTAAAGCCGGCAAAGGTCTTAAGGAAGCTGTAAATTTCTAATCCGAAATTTCGCAGAGCCAAGCTGAAAAGCGCGGCTCTGTTTTTTTCTTGACTGCAAAAACTTAACTTGCTAAAATTTTATAATTCTTTTGAAAGGACTGTGAAATTTTGGATTCGTTAATTTTGCCGCTAGCCGTTGTAATAATTTTTGCATTGGTAAGCGGCTATTTTTCTATGCTGGAAACAGCGTTATCAGAAAGTTTACACGGACGAATAGAAAAACTTGCCGAAGGCGGCAACCCAACCGCACAAGCTGCGCTGTCAATGTTGGAAACGCCCGCAATTCCATTACTCATTGCAAAGGCAGGCGCAACTGCCGCAGGAATTTTTTCGGGATTCTGCGCGATACCGCTTTCAATATTAATCTTTGAGCATATAAATTTTTTTGAACAGGCGCAAATAGTTTCAGTGCTAATCGCCGTTGGAATTGTAATTTTTTTTATGATTTTGTTCGGCGAAATTTTACCGATTCACGCGGCGCAACAATCCCCCGAAAAAGTTTTTTTGGAAAACTACAAAAGCTTTAATTTGATTGTAAAAATTTTCAGCCCGCCCATTCTTTTAATTTCAAAAATTGCCGAAGGCGTAATGATGATTTTGGGAATGAACGCCGAAACTTCGGATATTGTAACAGAAGACGAAGTTAAAGATTTAATCGAACAGGGCACGGAGGACGGCACTTTTGAACAATCCGAACGCGCAATGGTTGATAAAATTTTTCAGCTCAGCGACCAAACGGCGCATTCTTTGATGACGCCTCGTATTCAAATTATTTGGCTGGATATTTCGGACAGCATTGAGCAAAATTTGAAAATTATTCGTGACAACGCGCAGAATGTTTTTCCCGTCGGCGAAGGCAGCTTGGACGAATGCAGGGGCGTTATCTACGCAAAAGATTTACTTGACGCCGTGCTGGATAAAAAGCCGGGCGAAGAAATTAATTTGGCGCAGATTATCAAAAAGCCGATTTTCATACCGCGCACAATGGAAACTTTTCGGCTTGTTGAAAAATTTAAAGCGACGGGCGATTCTGTAGCGATTGTAAATGACGAATACGGCGGCGTTGTCGGCTTGATAACGCTTGACGATATAGCGCAGGAAATAGTTGGACTTGAGGAGGCGGAAGAGCCGCAATTTTCGCTGAAGAAAGATAATAATTGGCTTGTTGACGGCTTATACGATATTGAAGATTTCAAGCGGCGATTTAATTTTGAAACATTGCCCGACGAAGAGCGCGACCACTATCATACAATGGGCGGCTTTTTAACTTCGCTTTTCGGCTACATTCCGAAAGTTGGAGAGTTCAGGGAATGGAACAATTTTAAATTTAAAGTGGAGCGAATGGACGGCGCACGCATTGATAAAATTTTTGTCACAAGGAACGCTTAAAAGTTGACAGAAAAAATTTTTTGTGGTAGGATTTTTTGCGTTACGGAGGAGTGTCCGAGCGGTTGAAGGTGCTTGACTCGAAATCAAGTGTAGTTTAACGGCTACCGTGGGTTCGAATCCCACCCCCTCCGCCATTTTTTTTGCAAATTATTAGTCCCGCACGGCGGGGCTTTTTTAGTTCCGCGTTTTTTATTTTTAAAATACTTTCTTAAGCTTAAATTTTTTTATTAAACATACTTTTCTTTTTCCGAAGCAAAAAAGAAAAGTATGCAAAAGAAAAGTGCTTTTTTCGCCCGTCAGGGCCGCTCGGGTTCTGTACGCTCTTAATAACTGGCGGTCCCCTTTGGGGCCTCTAATTTTTCCTACGCTCCAACATTGGTACGCGCTGCGGCTTTAGTGACGGGCGGATTTTTCTATCCACTAAAACCTAAAATTGAGCATCGCGCTTGCCGCTTTTTTATTAATTTAAAAAAATTTGACGATTCAACGCACTTTTGATAGAATTTCTAAAAAAATTGGGAGCGTGAACATTTTGGATAAAAAGCAAATTGAAAAACTCGTAACAGAAAAAATTGACGCCGCTTTTAAAGCGAACGATACGCCAAAAAAATTTTTCATAACCGAAAACGGGCGCGGCGTTGTTGACGGCGGCGATTTGTACAACGCCGTTTTGGCTGAAACTTTGAACATTATGAAAATTGCGCTTGTCGATATTATTGCTGAAGTTAATTCTAAATCAGAAAAAAACGAAAAGGCTGCAGAAAAAGTTGAAAAGGCTGAAAAGGCTGAAAAGGCTGAAAAGCCCGCTGCCAAAACTGCAAAAAAATAAAGGCAGGAATTTTTTCCTACCCCTTGAAACGGCGTTTCTTTTTGAAATGCCGCTTTTTTAGTTTTGTTTTTAAATATTTTCATAGTGCCCTTTGAAAATTTTTGTATCCAATAATTATAATCGTCAAAGCCTTTGTCTTAAAAATTAAATCCCATTTCTTAAATTTTCCAATTCCTCCAAAGTAAAAGTTTTTAAATTTTTTCCGGCTTCAACGTTTGCTGTTCGCCTGTCGATTTCAGCCAAATATTTTGCGTTATGAATTGCTTTTTTAATATCGATTGCCTTACCCTTTAAAACCATTTCGGCAATTTCTTGAGCAAAAATTTTAATTTCGTCTCGCGTCAAATTAACTTCTTCGTCTGATTCAAAATCGGCGTTAGTCAATGCAATTTCCATTTTGGCATCTCCAAAGATTAAATTAATTTGCAACTTCGGAAACAGGATTTTCTTCAGCAGGATTTTCTTCAGTATAATTTTCGTCAGAAGAATTTTCTTCGACGGGATTTTCTTCTTCAAGGAAAATAATTTTCGGCGGCGCACCGTCTTTAATGCATTCTTCGGTTACAATAACTTTTCGCGGCGCGTCAGTTTTCGGAATGTCAAACATAACTTCCAGCATTGTATCTTCAATAATTCCTTTGAGAGAACGTGCGCCTGTTTTGCGCTCGATAGCTTTTTTTGCGACGGCTAAAAGTGCCGCTTCTTCAAATTCAAGTTGCACGTTATCCATTGCCAAAAGTTTTTGATACTGTTTGACGGGAGCATTTTTCGGCTCGGTTAAAATTCTAAGCAAAGAATGTTCATCCAATACTTCAAGCGTACAAATTACGGGCAGGCGTCCGATAATTTCTGGAATAATTCCATATTTCATTAAATCTTCGGGGCGTACTTGGTGAATCAGCTCATTAAATTTTTCGTCAGAATCTTCTTTGGGCGGAATATCGACGCCGAAGCCCAAGCTTGATTCGCCCTTTCTGATACGTTGTGCAACAATTTTATCAATGCCGACGAACGCGCCGCCGACGATAAATAAAATATTGCGCGTGTCAACTTTTATGGTTGGAGCTTCGGGGTGCTTACGTTGCCCGCGCGCGGTAAATTCTACAACGCTGCCCTCAAGCATTTTCAAAAGTCCTTGCTGCACGCCTTCGTGTCCCGGGTCTGCAGTGATTGAATTATTTTCGCCCGACTTACGCGCGATTTTATCAAACTCGTCAAGGTAAATAATTCCGTGTTCGGTTTTTTCAATATCTTGCCCTGCCGCGTAGTACAAATTTCTGACTGCAACTTCAACATCTGCGCCGACAAATCCAGCCTCCGTCAAGCTTGAGGCGTCCGTTACTGCAAACGGAATATCCAAAAGTTTTGAAAGGTGGCTTAACAGCGCAGTTTTGCCGCAGCCTGTAGGTCCCAAAATTATGACGTTTGATTTATCAATTTCTTCATCGGTGCCCGCGTGGTCAAGCCCGTATTTCATTCGCTTGTAGTGATTGTACACGGCAACAGAAAGAATTTTTTTGGCGCGTTCCTGCTTGATAATGAATTGGTCAAGATATTCTTTAATAACGTGCGGCTTATTTTTTTCCAAAAGTTCGCCGAGATTGTCCGCGAAACTTCTTTTTGCGGAATGGTATTTTTCCATTTCGTCTTCTTGAATCATACGGTACAAATCTTTGATACAATTTTTGCAAACGCCGAAGCCTGTATTTGGGTCGAAAATAGGCGCGTCACTTCTAGTTTGAATTTTAACGCGGCGACCGCATAAGCCGCAGCGGAAACTTCCTAATTCCATTTATTTTAACTCCTTTAAAAAATTCAATAAAAAATCTTGCCAAGATTTTTGGCAACGTGTATAATACACCTTGCACTATTTGTGCGTCAACTTTTTTGTACTTTATAGCAGAGGTGTTTATTTTGAAAGATAACATTCATCCTAAATATTTTGAGGCAACTGTAATTTGCGGTTGCGGCAATACTTTTAAAACAGGTTCAACCAAAAAAGAATTGCGCGTTGACGTTTGCTCAAAGTGCCATCCGTTTTTTACGGGGCGTCAACGTGATATGAAAGCCGGCGGGCGTATCGAGAAATTTAACAAACGCTATAAAAAAGGCTGAGTTATTTTTGGGGTCGGGGATTTTCCCGGCTCTTTTTTTATTTCGGCGTTAATGTAATTTTTCTATTTTAAATTTATAAATTAAATGTTCTTTCTTTTTTCCGAAGCAGAAAAAGAAAGAACCAAAGAAAAAGTGCTTTACCGAAATTGCGCCCGTTCAACTTTTTTCGCGTTCTAGGGGTTGTTGGTAAATTAAAAGTGGATAACAGAAGCGGCAAGATACACAAAATTCAAAAAGCAATCCGCCAATTTGTCGTAACGCGTTGCTATA
>CAJOCQ010000012.1 GCA_905233135.1 uncultured Selenomonadaceae bacterium
GGTTTTTGAAATAACCATAAACAAAGAGGCGGGAATACCCTTCCCTGAAACATCGCCAATAGTCATTGCCAAATGATTTTCGTCCAATAAATAAAAATCGTAGAAATCGCCGCCGACGCCTTTAGCTGCGTCCATCGTTGCGAAAATGTCAAAATCTTTTCTTTCAAAATTAAAATCGTGCGGCAACATTGAATGTTGAATATCTTTTGCAACATTTACTTCGGTAGCAATGCGTTCTTTTTCGGCGGTAACTTTCGTCAAGTTCTTCATATAGTCTTTAAGTTCGGAAGTCATAGCATTAAAACACGCTGCAAGGTGTTCAATTTCGTCGCCGGTATGAATGTCAATTTTTTTATCGAGGTTGCCGCTTGCAATTTCGCGCACGTTATCTGAAAGTTCGTATATAGGTTTAACAAAATGCTTTGACAATTTGGAACTCAACGCGCTTGAAATTCCGAACAAAACAATTAAACAAATTGCAGTTAAAGGCGTCATTTGCGCAAATAATTTATCGGTATTGCTGATAAAGTTTTGAGTTTCTTCACGAATCATAACGCTTAAATCTTTTGCAGGCTCAAAAATTTCTTCACTTTCAATCATTACGCCAAAATTCCAATCAACATTTTCAAGCGGCGTAAAAGCCAAAAAATATTCTTCGCCGTCAACAACAACTTGACTGATTCCAATATTTCCGCGCGACATTAATTTTGCCGCTATTGCCAAAGTCGGCTCTGCACTTTGGCGCAAATCCGGCAATTCGTTTTTATTTACAGACAAAGTGCCTTCTTTTTTCGGAGAAATGATAACTTGCCCGTTGTCATTCATAATAAAAGCAAATCCCGTTTTGCCAATGGAAGTTTTTAAAACAACGTCGCTAATGCTGCTGATTGCAAAGCCGAGCCCTACAACGCCGACAAATTCGCTGTTTGCATTAATAGGCGTGGCGCAAAGCATTACCGCGCCTTCTCTGTTTGGATTTCCGTCGGCGAAAGAATCTGTAAAGACTGTACGATTTTCAGCCTTTGCCTTGACGTACCACGGGCGAACTTGATAATTAAAAACGTAATAGGGATTGGGATTTTCAAAATAATATAAATTCATATCCTCTTCATTTGTATCGGCTTCAATCTGAAAACCGCGCTCCATTGCAACTTGAATTGACATTGGGAATTTATAATTCAGCGCGGTATTTTTCAGCACTGATTGAATATTTGCCGCCATAGCAATTTCATTTTGCAAGCCGTAAAAATTTTCAGCTGCCGAAGGCGTAAGCAACAAGCCTATTGACCAGCCGTCTTTTATGCTGTTCGGGCGATAACGTTGTTGCGGCGAATATCTTTCAGGGTGTTCCAAAATATCCGTCATTGTAAGTGAAACAACTTGCACGTCCTGCATCATTTGATTTAAAATCGTGTCCATTTGGCGGGCGCGTTCATTGACAAGCCCCAAAAGTTCGTTTTTATTGTGATGTACGAGGAAAGAATTTATTTCGGCGGTTGCGGAACTTTCGAGCTGTTTGCCCATTAATTCCATTTCATTTTTTACTGTCAGCATTCCGTACAATCCGAGAATCGTACAAAAAATAAATGACGTCAAGCTGATTGTAATCAGCAGGCGCATTACACGATTTTTTATATTTTTACTTTTTATTAATTCTTTCAAGAATTTTTTCAGTTTAAATAAATAAGTTTTCATTTTTTTAATTTCTGCGCAGAGCCTTTTTTTAAGACTAGGGGATAAAGCCTAAGGATTAGGGATTTTCCCCACCAACCCATAGTCTTTAGCCTTTAGTCTTTAATTTCTGCGAAGAGCCAACATAGTAATATCGTCAGATTGTTCAGCCGCGCCAACGTGTTTTGCAACGTCAGCTTTAACCGCCGCAAGCAAAGTTTGTAAATCAGCGCGACAATCTGTACTGTTCATAAAGTTTAACAGGCGTTCGGAAGTGTATTCTTCGTTTTGCTCGTTCATTGCCTCGTTTACGCCGTCGGTATAAGTGAAAATTAAATCGCCGCGTTGCAAAGTTATTTCTTGCTGATTGTAGGGAACTTCTTCCATTCCGCCCAAAACAAAATTTTTCTTGACGCTCAAATATTCGCAAGAGTTACTTTCCGCGTGATAAATTATTGGCGGATTGTGCCCGCCGTTGACGTAAACAAATTTGCCGGTATTAATTTCCAATACGCCGAAAAATACAGTAACGAACATCATTTCTTCGTTGCCTTGACAAAGTTGGTTATTGGCATTTTCCACAACCGCCGCGTAGTCATCGGGCGCAGTTCCATAAACAAAGAGGCGGGAATACCCTTCCCTGAAACATCGCCAATAGTCATTGCCAAATGATTTTCGTCCAATAAATAAAAATCATAGAAATCGCCGCCGACGCCTTTAGCCGCGTCCATCGTTGCGAAAATGTCAAAATCTTTTCTGTCAAAATTAAAATCGTGCGGCAACATTGAATGTTGAATATCTTTGGCAACGTTTACTTCGGTTGCAATTCTTTCTTTTTCGGCGGTAACTTGCGTCAAATTTTTCATATATGTTTGCAATTCGTCCGTCATTGCGTTAAAACACGTTGCAAGGTGTTCAATTTCGTCGCCGGTTTTGATATTTAATTTTTTATTGAGGTTGCCGCTTGCAATTTCGCGCACGCCGTCAGTAAGTTCTTCAATCGGAGTTAAAACTGTTTTCTTCAAGTACGCGCCGTAAAGCAAAATTACAATCATAAAAACTATTGCAGTAATTATGAAAGTATCGCGCAGGTACATTTTTCTGAAGTAGCGCACATCTTCCATTGGTCTTGTTACGCCCAAAATTCCCTTGACTTCGTCTGCGTGATTTTTTATCGGCAACAGAACTGTAACAAAGCCGTCAATTTTATTCATTTCGTCATAATAAAAAAGTGCGGCTGAATCTTTTTTGCTTTCATAAATATCTTGATACGCTTTGCGATATTCTTCATTTTCGGTTTTCATTGTATGCCCCGAAAAAAAATGTATGGAATTTTCGTTGGAGTTCATGACGCTGAGCGAAAAGCGAATTTCATTATAATTTTTTTCGATATTCGGCTGAATGATATAAATAAAAATTGCGCCTTGCGTGTCAGTCAAGCGTTGCCATTCGGAGACAAGATCCATTGTATCTGCATAAAAATTGCTGTCTTTGTTGTAGTCGTCATAGTAGGGAATTTTTTTTACATCAGCATAAGTTAAAGCAGTCCGCGCCGTGCGAAGTGCCGTATCTGTATATTGCTTTTCAAGTGCAACTGTAAATTCACGGTAACCAATGTAGCCCAATAGCGAACCAAGAAGTACTATCGCCAAAACTACGTCGAAAAGAACTTTGTTTGAAATGCTGTTTTTGATTTTAATCACTTCCAAAATTTCTTCTTCGTCGAAATTTTAAAGACTGGGGGATAAAGCCTAAGGATTAGGGATTTTCCACTTTTCCTTCCACTAACCCCTAGTCTTTAGTCTTTAATTTCTGCGAAGAGCCAACATAGTAATATCGTCAGATTGTTCAGCCGCGCCAACGTGTTTTGCAACGTCAGCTTTTACCGCCGCAAGCAAAGTTTTTAAATCGGCACGACAATCTGTACTGTTCATAAATTGTAACAGGCGTTCAGAAGTGTATTCTTCGTTTTGTTCGTTCATAGCCTCGTTGACGCCGTCAGTATAAGTGAAAATTAAATCGCCGCGTTGCAAAGTTGTTTCTTGTTGCTTGTAAGGAACATCTTCCATTCCGCCCAAAACAAAATTTTTCTTGACGCTCAAATATTCGCAAGAATTATTTTCCGCGTGATAAATTATTGGCGGATTGTGCCCGCCGTTGACGTAAATAAATTTGCCCGTGTCAATTTCAAGTACGCCGAAAAATACAGTAACAAACATCATTTCGTCATTGCCCTGACAAAGTTGGTTATTGGCATTTTCCACAACCGCCGCGTAGTCATCGGGCGCAGTTGCGAAGGTTGCAAAATTTTTAAGTACGGTTTTTGAAATAACCATAAACAGCGCGGCAGGAATACCCTTGCCTGAAACATCAGCCATTGTTATTGCCAAATGATTTTCGTCCAATAAATAAAAATCGTAGAAATCGCCGCCGACGCCTTTAGCCGCGTTCATCGTTGCATAAATATCAAAATCTTTCCTGTTGGGATAAGGCGGGAAAATATTCGGCAACATCGAATGTTGAATATCTTTTGCAACGTTCAGCTCGGTTGCAATGCGTTCTTTTTCGGCTGTAACTTTCGTCAAGTTCTTCATATAGTCTTTAAGTTCGGAAGTCATAGCATTAAAACACGCTGCAAGGTGTTCAATTTCGTCGCCGGTATGAATATCAATTTTTTTATCGAGGTTGCCGCTTGCAATTTCGCGCACGTTGTCAGAAAGTTCCATAATCGGTTGAGATACGCGCTTTGAAAATTTACTGCTTAAGAAAAACAGCACAAATAAAAGCATTAACAAAATTGCTACCGACAACTTGAATAAAAATGAATATTGCTTTTGCAAATCCTCTTGGAAAATTTCAATTTGCCCAATGAAATAATCTCTGGTACTTTCGGACGCCTTAATAATTTCGTCTTGCAATGTCAAAGTGCCGAAACTCCAGCCAATCGACGGCATCGGCGAATACGCCAAATAATAATTTTTGCCGTCAATTTTAACAGGAACAACGCCGCTTTCACCTTTTACCATACTTTTTGCGGCATCAGCCAAACTTGTTTCAGACGCTAAGCGAATATCGTTGCCGCCAACTTTCGTCGCCAAAATTCCGTCATTCTTTGCAGACAAAATAACTTCGCCTTTATCGTTCAAAACGAAACTGAAACCTTCTTCGCCAATAGCCGTATCAACAATAGCTTGATAAATATCACCGTTTGAAATGTCAAGCCCGACAACTCCCGCAATTCCGTTGTTGTCGTAATAGGGCGCGGAAGTTCCTAAAAGTTGGTAGCCGTCGTTAACAATATTTGTATACAAGTCAGAAAAAACCGGCGCGCCTGCGTCCATTGCCTGTTTGTACCACGGGCGAAGGCGCGGGTCATAGTCGTAAATTTCGTTATTTTCAACAGGGCTGTATTCTTCATTTGGAAAAACACTGCTGCAAATAAAATATCCTTTGTTTGAACCTACGTAAAATGAAGATTTACATTTGAAATAGGATTTTGCCAACGGTTCCAAAAAATTACGAATGTTAGCCGCCATTTCTATTTCATTGCGCAGATTTTCACTTATTCCGCTTGCGTGAAGGTCGGGGCTGTAAGTAATGTAAGTTTTGCCCATTGGAATTTTAGTATAGCGCGGGTCAGGCAATTCAACCGGAGAATAATTTTGGGGATTTTGCATAATTTCAGTCATTGTATCCGCCAAAACTATTACGTTTTCTTTCATATATTCCAATTCGTGGTCAATAAATGTTGCGCGTGATTCTGCCAATTCGCCCAAAGTTTCTTTAAGCTGGACGCTCATTAAATTTTGCGTGTAATTTGCGCCTTCTTCGCCGAGTTGCGTCCCCATATCCAATGCATTTTGGCGAATGTTCGACATTCCGAAAAAAGATATTATGCTGACAACAAAAAAAGACAGGATACCTGCCGATAAAACTAAAATTAAAACTCGATTATGTATATTCAGTTTCATTTTGACACTCTGTCTCTCAAAACAATTTTTTTATTGCAAGAATATTTTTACCGTCCTTACGTTCGTAAGAAATGTCGTCAACATTTTTTTTGACAAGAAAAATACCGAGCCCGCCAATATCCCTTTCCTCAAGTTCGGCGTTAATGTCGGGGTCTTCTTTTTCAAGCGGATTAAAAGCCGCGCCGCCGTCAATAAAAGTAATTTTAATGGAGCGCGGCGAATCTTCAAATTCTCTGCAAATGGTAACCTTGCCGACATTCGGGCGATAGGCGTAGCTTGCAACATTGACAAAAATTTCTTCAATGACAAGTTCCATTTGCATAATAATTTTTATTGAACAATCTTTTTCTTCGAGCGAGGAACTAATAAATTCCGTAACAGTTTCCAAATTTTCAACCGTAGCATCGATTGTTAATTTTTCCATTCTAAACTCTCCGACAAATTAATTTTCAATAGTCATTAAATCTGCGAAGCCCGTCATTTCCAAAACTTCCATAACGGTTTCGTCAACGTGGCGAATAACCATTTTGCCCTGTTTGTTCATACGTTTTTGCGCCATTAAAAGAGCACGCAAGCCGGCGGACGCAACGTATTTCAATTCGGAAAAATCGAAAATCAATTCAGTAACGCCGTTAAGGGAAGCGTTAAGCGCATTGGTAAGTTCCTGCGCATTGGAGGCGTCGAGCCTGCCAATAATTTTCATTGTCAAAATTGAGCCGTTAAGTTCCTGTTTAATTTCCAAAGTAAAAACCTCCAGTTAATTAATTTTTCTTGCAATCATAATATCCTTGCAAAAATCGTTATCGGAATAAATTTCCTGCATAACTTCAAATTTCCAGTTGCGTCCGTAGTAGTTGAAAATTTCGGCGGATTGATAATCAGATTTTGAATTGACAAAATTTTTATCAACAGCGACACTGAAGGCGTTGATACCGCCGACGGCTGTATTTGCCTGAATAATTTCAAAGACGCGAGCTCTGTATGCGGGCGGAATAAATTGAACTCCGCCGTTGGAAAATATTATATCAAACTTTGAATTAATTTTGTAGTTTAAAATATCTGCGCAGAAAAAATTTATTTTCAAGCCAACATCTTTTGCGCGTTGAGCGGCATTTTGAATATTTTTTTCTGAAATATCGAAGGCTGAAACGATATAGCCGTTGCGTGCGAAAAACATTGCGGCTTGCCCGTCATTGCAACCAATTTCTAAAAGATTCTTTTGGGAATCGGGAGGCATTGCGCTTAAAATTTTTAATTGCAGTTCCGAAATTTTATCCAAAAAAATTTTTTCGGTGTTGGCGTTTTTGAATTTTTCTTCGTAGCTTGCAATTTTCAAATTTTCGGCGTGGTAGCCAAAAAGCCCGTCGATTGTTATCCCGAATATTGCCGCCAATTTTGGCAACATATCTACATCGGGGCGGCTTTGCCCGTTTTCCCAACGTGAAATTGATTGCGGTGTTATTCCCAATTTGTCGGCTAAAATTTCCTGCGTGATACCTAAATTTTTGCGTGATTCGTAGATTCGCGTTGCTAAAATACTTTCGTGTTTCATCAAATTCACTCCTAAAAAAATTACTGCGATTGTTTGAGTATGTTACATTGTATTAGGTAAAAATTTATTTTATTTTTAAATGTTCTTTTCTTTTTCCGAAGCAAAAAAGAAAAGAACCAAAAGAAAAGTGCTTTTCCAGAAATTGCGCCCGTTCAACTTTTTTCGCGTCGAGCGTTGTAGCAAGTTCAATTCTTCGCCGCGTTTAATTTTAGTTGCAGCAAGTTTGGTAGGCGACAAAAAAAGGCGTGAACGGGCGAGTTGCACCGATTTTACTTTTTTATTTTAAAATTCAATTTCCTGCCACCTATAAATTATCTTCGAGTTTTAAGATAATGTCGCGCAATTCGGCGGCGCGTTCAAATTCCAAATTTCTTGAGGCTTCCTGCATTTGCGCGGTTAAATTTTTAATTAAGGTACGGCGTTGGGGCGCGGTTAATTTTTTAATCAATTCGCTTGCAGATTTTGATTTAGTTTTTTCGGATTTTTTCAGCGGCAATTCAATCAAAGGTGCGACGGGTTTTTCAACAGTTTTTGGCGTGACGTTGTTTATTAAATTGTAATCTTGCTGAATTTTGCGGCGGCGTTCTGTTTCAATCATTGCGCGGCGCATTGAATCTGTAATATTTTCCGCGTACAAAATGACTTTGCCGTGAACATTGCGGGCGGCACGTCCGATAGTTTGAATCAGCGAAGTTTCAGAGCGCAAAAAGCCTTCTTTGTCGGCGTCAAGAATTGCAACGAGCGAAACTTCAGGCATATCAAGCCCTTCGCGCAGGAGATTTATTCCAACAAGCACATCGAATTTGCCCGCGCGCAGATCGTGAATAATTTCGGCACGTTCAATCGTTACAACGTCCGAATGCAAATATTTTACACGAATACCCGCGCCTTTCAAGTAGTCTGTAAGTTCTTCGGCAAATTTTTTTGTAAGCGTTGTAACCAAAACGCGCTCGTTGACTTTTGCGCGTTGATTAATTTCAGAAATTAAATCGTCAATCTGATTTTCAAGCGGGCGCACTTCAACTTCAGGGTCAAGCAATCCCGTCGGGCGAATAATTTGCTCAACGATATTTCCTGCCTGCGAAATTTCATATTCGGCGGGCGTCGCTGATACGTAAACTATCTGCGCAATTTTAGCGTTAAATTCGTCAAAAGTCAAAGGGCGATTATCACGCGCACTCGGAAGGCGGAAACCGTTTTCAATCAGTACAGATTTTCTTGCTCTGTCGCCGTTGTACATTGCGCGAATTTGCGGGAGTGTAACGTGCGATTCGTCAATTACCGTCAAAAAATTTTTTGGAAAATAATCAATCAAAGTATAGGGCGGCTCGCCTGCGTTCCTGCCCGTCAAGTGCCGCGAATAATTTTCAATGCCCGAACAGTAGCCCATTTCCCGTATCATTTCCAAATCAAATTTTGTGCGCTGTTCAATTCTTTGTGCTTCAATTAGTTTATGTTCAGCGTTAAAAAAGTCAACTTGTTCCAGCATTTCTGCGCGAATATTTTTTTCAGCACGTTCAAGGTCTTCTTCATCTGCCACATAGTGCGATGCAGGGAAAATAAAAATTTCGTCACGAACGCCCAAAGTTTTGCCCGTCAAAATTTCAAATTCGGTAATTCTGTCAACCTCATCGCCGAAAAGTTCAATTCTGATTGCGCGCCCGTTGTAACCTGCGGGCGTTACTTCGACAACATCGCCGCGCACGCGGAATTTGCCGCGCTCAATTATAATATCGTTTCTTTCGTAGCGAATAGCAACAAGCCGCTTTAAAATTTCTTCGCGCTGAATAATTTGCCCTTTGAAAATGTGCAAAAGCATTTTGGAATAATTTTCGGGCGAACCCAAGCCGTAAATGCAAGAAACGCTTGCAACAATTATAACATCATTTCTTTCAAAAAGTGCGCACGTTGCAGAATGGCGCATTTGGTCAATTTCGTCATTAATGGAGGCGTCTTTTTCGATGTAGGTATCGGTTGCAGGCAAATAAGCTTCCGGCTGATAATAATCATAGTAGCTGACGAAATAGCCGACGTAATTATTGGGAAAAAATTTTTTAAATTCGGCGGCAAGTTGCGCGGCAAGAGTTTTATTGTGCGCAATAACCAAAGTCGGGCGTTGAATTTTTTCAATAACTTTTGCAACGGTGTAAGTTTTGCCTGTACCTGTTGCTCCAAGCAGAACCTGCGCGACGAGTCCGTTTTCCAAGCCGTCAGCAAGTTTTTCAATAGCTTGCGGCTGGTCGCCCGTCGGTTGAAAGGGCGCAATTACTTCAAATTTTTTATTCAGCAAAAATATTTCTCCTCAAAAATTTTAATAAAAATTGCCGCCAAAATTTTAAAATCGTTTAAACTTCCTGAGCCGTCAAAAGAACTTCAACTTTTAAATCTTCAGCTTTATTTAAGTCAATAAATTTATTTTGCGGAGTTTGCACGATTGGTTGAGCAACAACGTCATTCGGATCAAGCAAAACAATTTTTGCGCGTTGCCCGTCGCTTAAGCCAACCCAACAATCTTTCAAAGACTGCCGCAAATGACGCATAAACAAAATTCCAAAACGTGTATCAAGTTTGCCCTTACCGATGTCGCCGTTTAAAACTTTGAAAATATCGAAAGGCGAATTTCTTTTTGCGTAAGAACGATTGGTAGCCATTGCGTCATAAATATCCAAAAACGCCAAAATTTTCCCATAATCTGAAATTTGTTTGCCCTTCAAGTGATTAGGGTACCCCGTGCCGTCAATACGTTCGTGGTGATGCAGGACGCCCAAAAGTACATTTTGAAATTGTTTCAGCGGCGTAAATTTCAACATATCGTAGCCGTAGTCAACGTGGCGTTGAACTTGTAAAAGTTCGTCGGGTTCAAGTTTGCCTTTTTTGTTAAGAATAGCTTTGGGAACTTTAGTTTTGCCAATTTCGGTTAAAATTCCAGCCATAACAAGTTCGCGCATATTTGCACGCGGATAACGTAACCACTTCGCAAAAAGTCCCGCCAAAATTCCGACGTTTGTAGCGTGGTGAATTGTATAATCGCCGTTGCGCGTCATATTGTGGATTTGTGAAACTGCAATTTTGTTATCGCAAAGTTTATCCATATTTTCATTTTCCAAAACTGCGTCGAGGAGCGGAATTTCAAGCTCTCCGCCCTGCCCGACTTTGTAATAAAGGTCGTGAATTTTGTTGTAAGTTTGTTCGTAACTTTCCAAGTAGCCGAAGTCCAAAAGGTGATCTTGCCCGGCAATTTTAACTTTCGGCTCTTCTTCAACTTCTTCAATATAAACCGAAAAAATATTGTAACCGATGAGACTGTTAATTTTTTTTGCATTGAGAATTGTATTTTGCCTGAGAATAACTTTGCCGTCTAAATCTTTGACTTCACGTCCAACTTTCATACCCGGGCGCAGATTGTCTACGTCGCAAGATTTTAGCATAAAATTTTACCTCCAATATTTGTTTTTCAGAAAATATATTCTGCCGCAATGAAATATTTTCCTGCAAAATAAAAAAGCCTGCGCAAAATTTCACAAAATCCGAAAATTTTTAGCTGTAATATTTATTATTTTTTGGTAAAAATACTTGAAGTTTAATAAAAACTTTACATTGAAAAGAAAAACATTAATGCAATTTTAATGATTATGCTATAATATTTAGATAATAAATGTTTTAAGGAGGCAATTATAATGAAACTGAAAATTAGCTTTTTGGGAATTTTAATAGCGGCGTTGTTAATGTGTACGAGTTTTAGCGCAGAAGCGGCACTCGGTACAGATTGGAACAACAACAAAATTACAGTAACGGGGTCGGGCGTAGTACCGCACGGAGCGCACGGCGCACAAGCAAGACTTTTGGCACGGCGTGCGGCGCAGGCTGACGCTTACCGCCAATTAGCTGAAGTTGTAAAGGGCGTACAAGTTGACGCGCAAACAACCGTTGAAATGGCAATGATTCAATCTGATACAGTTAATTTGCAAGTCAGCGCGGTAATTCAAGGCGCAAGAATCGTATCAGAAAATTTTACAACTGACGGCGCGTACGAAGTTACAATGGAATTGCCGATGTTTGGAAGAAGCGGTGCGCTTGCAAGTGCAGTCATTGAACGCCCTGCAGTTGTTGAACCTTTTCCGCAAGTAAGCACAAAAGTTACAGTTGAAGTGAAAGGCGGTTACACAGGTTTAATTATTGATTGTCGCGGCTTCCGCGTAAATCCCGTTATGAGCCCCGTTATCAAAAATGCGCACGGCGAAAAAATTTACGGGCACAAAAATTTAGATTATGATAAAGTTATTGAATACGGTATGGCGTCTTATGCATCAAGTATGAGCGAAGCCGTTCGCGCAGGTTCAAACCCGCTGATTATTAAAGCTGTTGATGTTGAAGATTTTAATGCAAATCCCGTTGTAAGTATGGCGGACGCTGATTTAATTTTGAGTGAAAACCAACTTTCGCGTTTCCTTGATAATACTTCGGTTGTCTTCCTTTATTAAGCCACGTTTCTTAAATAAAAAATTTGCCCGCCGAATTAGCGGGCTTTTTTAATTTCTGCGTTCGGAAAAAAATTTTTGTAAAAGTTGTCTGCATTCGTTTTCCAAAATTCCTGCAGTAATTTTCAGCTGATGATTCAGCGCGGGATTGTTTACCACATTGAAAATTGATTCTGCCGCACCAAATTTTGAATCGTACACGCCATAAACCAATTTTTCAACGCGGCTTAGTACCAACGCGCCCGCGCACATTGCGCAAGGTTCAACTGTTACATACAACGTGCAATTCGTCAATCTTCGCCGCTTTAATTTTTTAAAACCTTCGCGTAGGACTAAAATTTCTGCGTGCGCGGTGGCGTCGTCAAGCTGTTCAATTCGATTATGATTTTTGCAAACTAAAATGCCGCTCTCGTTTTCCACAAGAACGGCACCTATAGGAACTTCGCCCTCTTCGTACGCCTGCAACGCTTCAGCTATTGCAAGCCGCATATTTTCTTTATCACTAAGCAATTAAATCACTCCTATTTCAAAAGAGATTCTATATCGACACTGCCCAAATAGAATAAATAATTTGAATTATCGCCGCTCAATTCCAAATTGTACGCCGCAGGAATTTCGCTCGGCTTTTCGGTTTTCTTGGTAATGACGCGCTTTAGTTCATTTAGAAAAGAACCTTTTTTTTCTTCGCGGTGGTTGCGGCTGTCGAATCTGCGCCCGACTTCGTAATCTATCGGCTTTACGCGGGCAATTCTTTCAATTCTTTCTACCATTTTTTTCATCTCCTTTCAAATAGTATATCGAAAATTTTATAAAAAAAATAAACCCTGCAACATTTACGGCAGAGTTTATTTTGTATTCAAAAAAATTTTTTATCTGTCAACATCGATTAAAACTTTCATTGTAGTTTCGCGGTTGGCGTCAATGTACTGATACGCCGCCAAAAATTCCTTGAACGGAAAATGCTTCGTCTGCAAGGGTGCAAGTTGAATTTTGCCTTCATTGACGAATTTAATTGCGTCGAGGTAGTCAACGTGCGTGTACATCATCGAAGTATTTAAATCCAGTTCGTGGTCATTCAAAACAGCCAAATCAACATTCGCCATTTTTCCGAAAACTGCAACAAGAATAATCGTGCTGCCTTTGCGGGCGTACTTAATCGCTTGCCCCATCGTAATATCATTTCCAGCGCAATCGTAGATAACGTCAGCTTTATCTTTGCCGAAAACTGCAACCATTGCGTCGCCGAAATCTTTATTGCGAGTATTGACAGCGAAATCAACGCCGACTTTTTTTGCAAGTTCCAAGCGTAAATCTGAAACGTCAGTAATTAAAACTTTTTCCGCGCCGAGAGCCTTTGCAGATTGTGCCAACAAAATCCCAATAGGACCGCAGCCTAAAATTGCAACTTTCGCGCCTTTAATGTCAGGAAATCTTTTCGCCGCGTGAACAGTAACAGCCAAAGGTTCCAACATTGCGCCGTCGTCAAAAGACATATTGTCAGGCAATGGCGTAACTTTTGAAGCGTCAACTGCAAAAAATTCGCTTGCCGTGCCGGTAGTTTGAAAGCCCATAACTTTTAAATTTTCACAAAGGTTGTATTTGCCGTGCGTGCAAGGGTAGCATTCGCCGCAGTAAACTTGCGGTTCAACAGTTACTTTTTGTCCAACTTTAAAATCTTTAACGTCCGCGCCGAGCTTGACAATTTCGCCTGAAACTTCGTGCCCTTGAGTAACGGGGTATTTAGTAAACGGGTGCAAGCCGTGATAAACGTGAATATCACTGCCGCAAATTCCAATGCGCCGAATTTTCAAAAGTACTTGATTGTTTGCAGGTTTGGGGATTGGAATTTCTTGGAAAATAATTTTTTTGGGCGCAGTCATAACTTCTTGTAACATTGTGGTTTTCATAACTTTTGCCCCCGCAAAATTATTTCAATGCATCACCGAGTTTAGAATTGGTATTGCGCGCCGCCGCGACACTTTCAGCAAATTTAGCTTTTTCTTCTTCGCTGAATTGAATTTCAACAATTTTTTCGCATCCGTCTTTGCCGAGAATGACAGGTACGCCAATGCACAAATCTTTTTCGCCGTATTCGCCGTCAAGGTAAACGCAGCAAGGAATTAATTTTTTGGCGTCAAGTGCAATAGCTTCAACGAGAGCCGCCGCCGCTGCGCCGGGTGCGTACCAAGCGGAAGTACCCAAAAGTTTTGTACAAGTTGCGCCGCCGACTTTTGTAGCTTCAACCGCTTTATCAATAGCTTCTTTGCTCAAAAGTTGAGTTACGGGAATGCCGCGATAAGTTGCAATGCTTGCAAGCGGTACCATAGTTTTATCACTGTGTCCGCCGACAACCATACCGTCAACGTCAGTAGGCGTTGCAGGGTAGCCCGCTTCTTGCAACGCTTCAGCAAGGTAATAACGGAATCTGCTGCTGTCCAACATTCCGCCTTGACCGATAATACGGTTGCGCGGGAGTTTTGAATCTTTAATCGTCAAATAAGTCATTGCGTCCATAGGATTTGAAATAATAATCAAAATTGCGTCGGGCGAATATTTCAAAATTTGGTCAACGACGCTTTTAACGATTTTTGCGTTGGTGCCGATAAGGTCTTCACGGCTCATACCGGGCTTGCGCGGAATACCCGAAGTAATAACAACAACTTGAGAGCCTGCCGTTGCTTCATAGTTATTTGTTACGCCTTTAACGGTTGTATCAAAGTTAAGCATATGCGAAGTTTGCATAATATCCATAGCTTTACCTTCGGACAAGCCTTCTTTGATGTCGATGAGGACGACTTCACTTGCAAAACCTTTGGTAGCCAAAACATTTGCTACTGTTGCTCCGACGTTACCTGCGCCAACTACTGTTACTTTCATAATGTACATTCCTCCAATTTATAAATTAATCAGCCTGTGAAAAATCTTCTTTGCCTACGCCGCAAAGCGGGCAAACAAAATCTTCGGGCAAATCATCCCATTTTGTACCGGGTTCAATCCCGTTATCGGGGTCGCCGTTTTCTTCGTCGTACTCCCAACCACAAACGTTGCAAACATACTTCATTGTTAAACAACTCCTAAAATTTTTTAGAATATTTTATCACAAGTTTTTAATTTGTCGATAGTTTTTTGGCTTTGGGGAATTTTTATATTTTTTTAGAAATAATTTTCAAATCCCTTTGTCCTTATTCCTGTTTCCTGTTTCCTAAAATTGCGCAGTAATTTTTCAATTTAAAATTCGTAAGCCGATTATTCCGCAAATTATCATTACAACGCAAATTATATGAGCCGTGCTGATTGATTCTTGAAAATAAAACACGCCGAATAAAACCGTGCCTGCCGTGCCGATTCCCGTCCAAATTGCATAGGAAGTTGACAGCGGCAATTTTTTTAGTGCCAAAGATAAAAAATAAAAACTTGCCAACATTCCAACTACCGCTAAAATGCTTGGCAAAACTTTTGAAAAGCCCTGCGAAAGTTTCAATTCTACCGCCCAAAATATTTCCAAAAATCCCGCTACCAATAAATATAACCAACTCAAATTAATCCCTCCAAAAAAATAAGGGCGTCTGCGGTTAAACTTTCCTACGCAAATTGCGCTTGCCTACAGTTTAACCGTAAACGCCCAAAAACTTTATCCGGCGACAAAGTTTAGGTTTTAATCGTTTCTTGTAATTTGATAATATTTTAGAAATTGGCGCACTTTTTCTGATTCAGCCTGCGAAATATCCACGTCAGAAAATTTATTCTGTGCGATAATTTTTTTAGCTTCTGCAACTTCAAAATCTTTCAGTGCGTGAAAATCTTTCAGCCATTGCGCCGCCAATTTTTCGTGCTTCAATCTGTAAATAATCATTGCTTCAGGCATCCAAAGTAAATCGTTGAACTCGTCAAGATTTTTACCGAACGCCTTTTCAAAGAAGGAACGCCCGCGCCCAATTTTGCCCTTCGTGGAATTAAGGACGGCTTGAATTGCGCGGATAAATTTTTTATTCCAATGTTCGCCCAAATAATCACGGTTGCGAAAATATTCCGCGTCCCGTATAGGATGATATTTCATTGGGAAAGAATAAATTGCAACGTTCAACTCTTCGCACAAATCAATATTCAAACGCAGCCGCAAATAAAATTCTTCGGGCGTATCGTGGAAATTGTACAGCACGTAATTTGACATATTGCGAATACCGAATTTTGCCGCAAGCCGAATAGCATCTTCATAAATCCCGCGCTGATCGTAATGGTCAAAGGCAATTCTAAGCGGGCGAATATTCAGCTCGGCAAGTTTAGCCATATTTTCCTCATTTACCAGCCGCGCGTCAAGCCCCTGATTAAAATCTATGTAACGAAATTTTTTACCGTGCTTGAAATATTTTTTGAAGAGCGGGCGTGCCGTTGTATCGAAGGCAAAAATTTTTTCTTTTGTTGCAGAGATAAAATTCAGCAAAAAATTTTCTTCTCGCGCAGTATAAAATTTGCCCGCGTCAATTTCGGGTAAACGCCCTTCAAGTTCTTCATACAGCGAAATAATTTTTTTAATGTAGGCGCGGTCGTTGAAACCTGCGCGAAGATTTTTTATTGATAAATCGTATTCGTCGGACTCAATGTAAGTTGCACTTTTGCCGAAGCCGCAAGCCTTTATATCTTCGACAATCTGCGAAAATTTTTCTGACGCCAAAACATTATTATCCATCAGCAACAAATTTTGTTTTTTGCCGAAAAGATTTTCAATTTGTTGTAACTGCGCTTTAATGTCAACGTAATTTTTATATTGCGGCTCCAGCGTGCTGACGGCGCAAAAATCGCAGTGCCGAATACATCCGCGCGTAGTGTAGCCGAAAATGGAATTTCGCGCAGGGTATTTATAATCAATTTCTTCCAAAATCGAATAATCCGGCGGCAGCGTGTCAATTATCACGGCGTCATTTTTATCTAAATCGCCCGGCTTGTCCAATAAACCTGTATGAATTTTTACCGCGTCGCCAATTTCAGCCTGCATTTCTTTTGGTACGAGTGTCGCCGCAATTCCGCCAACATAAATTTGCCCGTCCTTCGCCGCAAATTTGGCAGTGAAAATTATACAGCTTTTTCAAATAATTTCCAATGCTGCGGTTAAGCTTGCGAACTTTTGTCAATTTATATTTTTCAATAATTGCGGCTTCGGAATCTGTAAGCGTCGGCAATTCAAAAAGATTTTCTAAATTTTGTTCATTCTCGACGGCGGCGGGCGGTTTAATTTAGTCTGCAAAAATTGTTTCAAGGTAAAACGTGTCTTTTAAATCAGTGGTGTAAAGTACGACGGATTCTTCAAAATTACCCTTTAAATTTTTTTCGCGCAGTACAACAATTTCATTGAAGGAACTTTCAAAAATATTTTTTAGGCAGTTTGCAAAATTTCCGTTCGGCGAATAAATAATTTGCCACATATCTTTATGGTCGGGATATTTTTGACGGTTAAAATTTACGCTCGTTAAAATAGCGTCAAAAGTTTCGCCGTTCAAAATAATTTTAATATTGCGCTTTTCGCCGTGCCGCAAAAATCCTGCGCTTAAGTGCAACTCAAGAATATTTTGCATTTCAACGGGAATTGAAAAGCCACGCTGAAATAACGACCAATCGACGCTTTTTTTCAAAATATAATCTTGAGTCATTTTAATTACTTACGCGGCGGCGTGTTTATAAATTTCGTAACTGTAGCTGAAATAATTTTGGTATTCGACTGGCGCAACGAAGGACAAATATTCTTTGATAAGAGATTCATTAAGCAAAATTTCATTTTCGGCGTTAATGTCAAGCATTTCAACTTTGAACCAATGTTCGCTTACGGTGTCCTTTGAAAATCTTTTGCCGAAAGTAATAACCTCGTCAAGGACTTCCTGCGCGGTGTATTTAACTTTGCCGTAAAATTTACTGCGGAGAGTTTGGGCGTCAATTCTCATAATCGAAATAACATTTTCGCCCGCCGCAGTTGTACTGAAAATTAATTCCCGGCAATAGGCAAGCCCGCAAAGTCTGCCGATACCGCGAAAACCTTTTTCAGCGTCAATTTGCTTTTCGGACTGCGCGACAGATTTTAAAGTTGTTTCAAAAATTTTTTTCTGAAATACCCGTGCCGTTATCTTCAATGACAACTTGACGCTTTGCAGGTTCAATCCAAATATCAATCCTGCCTTCGCCCACCGCCAAAATTTTTTGCGAAATTGCCGCGTCGAGTGCGTCACAAGCATTTTGAATATATTCTCGAAAAATTATTTGAGATTCCCTGTACATACCACTGGTAACATTTTCAAGAATATTTGCGCAAAAAATATATTCTGCCATAATTTTTGCCCTTTCTAATCTTTGAACTGTTGATAAATCGGCTTGGGGAAATAAATTTTTAACAGCGAACGGAAAATTGGATTTTGAATGACGTATTCGCCCTGCTCCAGCCGCGTCAAAATATTTTTGTACGTCGAAAGAAACGCCGAAAAATCCCGCGTGGTAGTTTCAATAACATTTGTCCTGCCGAATGCAAAAGTTGCACAGTTGCCCGAAATGCGCGGGTGTATGTTCGATAAAAACTGCTCCGCACCAAAAAGTATTATCCCCAACGAACGCCCGCGCTCCGCCACGTCCAAAATTTGTCGCAGGATAGGAGAATTTTTTGAGGCGTCCTTTGAACCGTATTTATTTAATTCGTCAACAAAAATTACAATCTTTGACGGCACATTTAAAATTTCGTCCGCCGCGTCATATTCGCCCAATTTCAATTTATAAACAGTTTTCAAAACATCGCCGAAAACAAACGCCTGCTTATTCGTACTAAGTTTCGCAATGTCAATCACGCTGACACTTCCGGCAGAAATTTTTTTGAGTTCATCCTCAAGGCGGCATTCATTTTTGGCGGCAACTGCCCTGTTTGCAAACATTGAGTCATTTTTTATTTCTTTGTTTACCACGCGGTTAAATTTGCGCCAACTTACGGTTTGAATACTTTTATATTTAGTTTGAGCGGCAAATTCTGCAAGCTGTGCCAAAAATTCATTCCACGTTTCAAGGCAAGAAAAATCTTCATCCGAAGGGTCTGCAATTTTACTCATAATTGAATCAATGGTTTGTGAGGAGTCGTCAATATCCGCAAAAAGCATTTCCAATGATTCGCGGTCATCTTCGTAAATGTATTTGAACTTTTTCAAAAGATTTTCGCGCAGATATTCTTCAACCGCACTTTCAGAAAGGTAAGTTGTAACGCCTTTGTTTTCGTTGAAAGGCGCGTAGTAGCGAACATTTTTAAAGGGCGCACCGCTTAAGCCGAGTGCTTTATAATCTTCGACAATCTGCGAAAAATTTTCGTCAAGGTTAGGCTTGTGAATCGCCATTAAATCTTTGCTCTTGACGTTGAAAATTATAAACGCGGCACTTTCTGCGCCGCCGTCGAGAATCGATTTAATTAAAAACATTGCGTAACTTGTTTTGGCGGCAAGCTCCGAAATTCCCGAAATATTCAAGTGTGCGCCTTCAGGTCCCAACAAAAATTGAGAGTTCATATTTACCGGCAAAAAATTTCTTTAGGCGTGCCTGCGTACATTTTCAGAAAACCGCACGGTAAAGGATTTTGAATTTTATCAAGTCCCAACGCCTTTTTTATTTCTTCCGCCGCCGCCAAATAAACGGGCGCATCACTTGTAACGGGCGTATAAATATTTTTGTCGTTGTAGCAAATTGCAACCTCAACGTAATTCATAGCAATTCGCAAAGTCGGCGCGTCAATTTCAGTATCGCCGAAATCATTTGAAATATAATTCGTCAAAAAACTTTTGGCGTCCGTAATGTGAAAAATATTTTCCACCGTGCCGAATGAAAAGCTGCCTTCCAAATGTTTAATCTTCACAACGTCGAAGGCGTTCAGCCGAAAATCCGAATTTGTCCAAAAATAAAATTTGTCCATAGTTGCAGGGAATTTTTCGGTTGCCGCAACGCGCCCTATTATTTCGCTCATAAATCCACCTCAAAATAAATTCAAAAAAGTTTCAGCCGCAATGCATTTCGATTTTATAAAAGTTTCTGTCAAAAAAATCGGGTAGATATGATTTGCCCAACGATTATCCGCGCCGTAACAAACGGGTTTTCTTTCGTTGATAATCTGCGCGCTTAAAAAATTTACAAATTCGCTGTCAATTACGCCGCTTGAAATTTCGTCCTGCGCGACGAGCATTTTTTCAATTTTCAAAACGCCGTCAAAAGGCGAATCGGTAAATTTTCTGTCACGTATTCTCAAATACCAAATTGCAATTTTAATATCATCATAAAAATTTGCGCAAATAACGGGCGTGCGGTTGTAAAGCGGCAATTCTGCAATGAAGCCGGGATTTGCGCGGTTGTTCGTCGTGAAAAGCGCGGGATTAAATTTTTTCGACACGCCTATAACGTAATTAAAATTATTTTTGAAAGTTAAAAACCTGCGCGAGTTTTTGGGAATATTGGGCGGTATTCGATATTCCAACGAGCCGTCCTTGACAAGATAATTTTTCTGATTGAGTTTGCTTTTTGCGACGAGCGCGGCAACCATATTTTGTTCAGCTTGATACATATAATTTTGAATTTCGATAATAGCGCGGTTTTCAAAACTTTGTTCAACATTTTGGCTTGTGCTGTACTCAAGAATTTTTGAAATTTCGATTTTGGAAAGGGCGTTAATCTTTTGAGTAAGCGCGGGCAAAAATCCTGCGCTGCCGTTGGCGTTTGCAATATCAGGCAAAGTTAAAAGATTTTCGCCGAAAAAATTTTCAGCGTGCAACTTTTTATTTTGGCGGCGACAGCAACCGACGGCAACTGACGGGATAAACCATTTTGCGTGCGCCGTGCCTGTATGCAATTTCGTCAATCTTGTAAACGTGCCGCGAACCGTCCAAAAAATATGTCAGCACTTGCGAATTATTTTGCAAAAAATTTTTCAGCAAAATATAGCCGTTGAATTTTTTAGTTTCGCCGTAACGGGGATTTTCAAAGCGCGTTTCCAGATTGTCGATTCTTGAGGCGGTATCTGTTTCAACGTCAAGTTCCATTTTGTGAGCGCGGTAACTTTCACCCGCCGTTTCTGCCGCAATAAGTTTCAAAATTTCCTTCGCCAATTCGTACACCGCCAAAAAATTTCTGTTTTACATTTGCGATGCAATTCGGTATAAAAAATTCTAATCCTTTAAAGCGGCGAAAAATCTTTGTAAAGCTTCAGCGGCTTTACGATTCATACTTGGAACCGTCAAAAGTTCGTCAAGCGTTGCAGATTTAATTTTTTGTATCGAGCCGAATTTTTTAAATAAATCTGCGCGACGCTTTTCGCCAATGCCTGAAATATTATCAAGTTCGGAATGTAAATTTCTTTTGCGCCTTAATTTTCTATGGTAAGTAATTGCAAAACGGTGCGCCTCATCTCTGATTCTCTGCATTAGAAAAAGTGCTTGACTGCCGCGCGGCAATTCAACAGGTTCAGATTTTCCCTCGACAAAAATTAATTCAAACTGTTTTGCAAGTCCTACAACGGGAACGTTTAAACCCAAGCCGCGTATAATTTCCAGCGCGGAATTTAATTGCCCAATCCCGCCGTCGATAACGATTAAATCAGGCAAATTTTCGCCCTTAGTGTAACGCCTTTCAGTAACTTCGCGCATTGATAAAAAATCGTCAGGCTTGCCTTCAGTCGAACGAATTTTGAAGCGACGATAACTTTTTTTGTCCGCCGCGCCGTTTTCAAAAACTACCATTGAGGCGACAGTTTCTGCGCCTTGAAAATGTGAAATGTCAAAACATTCCATTCTGCGCGGCAATTTCGGCAGGTTTAAATATTTTTGCAATTCGACAACCGCGCCGATTGTTTGAGCGTTTTTTAAATCTGCGCGAGCGGCTTTTTCTTCGAGAAACTTTTTGGCGTTTTCAGTAGCCATTTCGACCAATGAAAATTTAACGCCGCGTTTAGGCGCAGAAATTTTTACTTTCAACCATTCGGCTAAAATTTTTAAATCTTCGTCAGGAAGTTCAAGCGGCAATAAAATTTCTTCCGCCGCAATTTTTGTACTGCTGTAATATTGTTTCAAAAATTCGATAACAGAAATTTCGTCCGATTCGTCAACCGCGCCGCTTAATAAAAAACTTTCACGCCCCGTAACTTTGCCGTCACGTACGAAAAAAATTTGTGCGCAAACTTCCGAATTAAGCCGCGCCAATCCTACCGCGTCCAAATTGCCCGCGTCCGTAACTATTTTTTGTTTTTCGGAAATTTTTTTGACTGATAAAAGCACGTCGCGCAGTTTTGCCGCCAATTCAAAATTTAAACTTTCAGCCGCCGCCGTCATTTTGGCTTGTAAATCTTTTTCAACTTCGGCTGTATGTCCTTCCAAAAATTTTTCAACGGCTTTCACAAGGTACGAATAATTTTCTGCAGAAATTTTATTGACGCAGGGAGCTAAACAACGTCCTATATGAAATTCCAAACACGGGCGCGCAGGAAAATTTTTGCAAGTGCGCAGCGGAAATAATTTGCGCAAAAGTTCCAAACTTTCCTTGACTGCAAAAGAATTTGTATAAGGTCCGAAATATTTCGAGCCGTCCTTCTCAACGCGCCGAGTTACAAAAACACGCGGAAATTTTTCGGCAAGCGTCAATTTTAAATAAGGGTAGCTTTTATCGTCCTTTAAGCAAATGTTATAGCGCGGGCGGTGCTTTTTAATCAAGTTGCATTCGAGAATTAACGCCTCAACTTCTGACGCGGTAACAATCGTTTCAAAGTCAACAATTTTTGCAACCATTGCACGCACTTTCGGCGAATGGTTTTTATTTTTTTGAAAATATTGGCGCACGCGGTTTTTCAAAATTATCGCTTTGCCGACGTAAATAATTTTTCCCGCCGCGTCCTTCATAATGTACACGCCCGAACTTTCAGGCAGTGTTTTTAATTTTTCTTCAAGCAAATTCATAATAATTCCTCTTGCGTAATTTATAAATTTTAGTTTATTATAACGCGTCAAGGAGGTTTTAACTTGAAAGAATTTCAGATTTACACCGACGGCTCTTGCTTGGGGAATCCCGGCGCGGGCGGCTACGCGGCGATTATCATTGACGAAAACGGCAACATTGAAGAAATTGTCGGCGGCGAGCCGAATACTACCAACAATCGAATGGAACTTATGGCAGCTATCGTTGCACTGAAAAAAATTTCGCCCGATGATTTTGTTGAACTTTTTACTGACAGCAGCTATTTAAAAAACGCTTTTACGCAAGGTTGGCTTGTTAATTGGAAGCGTAACGGCTGGAAAACTGCCAATAAAAAATCTGTACTGAATATTGATTTATGGAAAAAACTTGACGCGCTGATTTTGAATCGTAATATAAAATTTAATTGGGTCAAAGGGCACGCGGGCAATAAATTTAATGAGCGTTGCGATAAATTGGCGCGCACAGAGGCTGAACGCCAAAAAAATAAACCGGCTCCAATAATTAAGCCGGTACAACTTACGCTGTTTTAAAATTTTTTATTTTAATTTTTAACAAGTCGGCATTTCTTTCTTTTTGAAAAAAGAAAGAAACGCCTGGCAAAGAAAGAAAAACTCGCCGCCCGCTAGCGCACCATTGGTTGCAGAAATTGCAAACGCCCAAGCGGTTCAACAAAGTAAGACGTGAGCAAATGTGTTAGAAGAGTGCATAAGCGGGCGGCTTTTTAAGTACGATTAGCGGCGCGTCCTGCACGCCTCTTTTTTTACCATTTAAAAAATTCCGAGCGTTTTAAAAAACAGTATCCAGCAAAAAATTGTAACGCACGATAACGCCGAAGTAAATACTACGCAATTTCCCGCCAATTCCGCGTCGCCGTCCATTTGTTGAGCCATTGCAAACGATACTACCGCGCAGGGCGTCCCGAAAATTGCAATTAACGTTACAAAGTCAATTCCCCTGAATCCCAAAATTATTGCAACCGTCAACACCGCCGCCGGTACCAAAATTAATCTTGCACATACACATTTCACAAGTTGGGACAAATGATTTTGCGCACTGCCAAGCTTGAATGACGCACCCAAAATTATCAGTGCAACGGGCGTTGTTGCCGCCGAAATTTGCCCAATCGGTTTTAATATCGGCGCGGGAATTTCTACATTTAAAGTTAAAAGCAACGCGCCGCTTACTGCGCCCAAAATCATCGGATTTTTTATAATGCCGCTCAAAATGTGCAACGGGTCAATTTTCCCGCCGCGAAAAGTTTCCAGCGCGAATACCGCAAAAATATTATACATTGGAATTATAACTGCAATCATCATTGTTGTAACCGCAATGTTTTCGTCGCCGAAAATGTTTGCAACGATTGGCACGCCCATTATTACAAAGTTGCTCCGAAAAATTGCCTGCACCATTACACCGCGCTTTTTGTTGTCCTTTTCGATTTTCGGGATAAATATCATTAGAAAAATAAAAAGTACAAAAACTGCGCCCGCGCCGAATAACATTAATTTCGGGCGAAATGTTTCCGCTAAATCTGTTGTGTAAATACTGTGGAACAACATAAAAAAGAAAAACACGCGGAAAACCATTCTGTTAATATGCTTGAGTTCTTCGTCGGTTAAAAGGTTGCTGAACTTGACCAACGCGCCGACAAGCATTAAAAAGAACATTGGTATAACCGCGCTTAGTGCTACGATAAAATTGCTGAACATTTTTTCTCACTCTTCGACATTGAAATATACTTTGACTTTGTGAATATAATCCGCTCTGACTTCTTGCGATTCGTTGATAAAAACACCGAACCACGTGATTAAAAGCATTGCGCCGCTTGAAATTACGATTTTCCAAGCTCTTTTGCAATCTTTGCCTTTTAATTTTCTGTAGGTCAGCCAGCCCGCACTTATCGGGAATACAAAAAAATATATTTCAAACAAGAATCTGAAAATTTTCAGCATCATAATCAATCACCAAATTAAAAATTAATTGGATAGTTTGATAGTGGAATAGTTTGATAGTTAATTTGCTATAACACTATCCCACTAAAACACTATCGTACTATTATATAAAATGTCCCAAAATTAAACCAGCCGCGCCCGCCGCAATTAAAACTTTGATAACGCCGATTTTCATTCGCACGGCAATTAACGCGCCGATTAAAATTATTGCGCCCTTCAAGTCGAAGGTTGAGGAAAAATCTTGAGGAATTTCTTCAACGTTCCAAACTGCCAACAGTACGAAACTTATACAAGCCGCCGCTATTAACGCTATTACAGAAGGTCTCAAGCCGTTCAAAATTCCGTGAATTGCGCCCAATTCCCCGTACTTAAAAATTATTTTCGCCAACGCTATGCACAAAAACAAACTCGGCGTTACAAATCCCAACGTCGCGCAGATTGCCCCGCCTATTCCCGCAGTTTTCATTCCTGCGAAAGTCGCCGCGTTTATGCCTATTGGTCCCGGTGTCATTTGCGAAATTGTAAACACGTCAATAAATTCCGGCAATGTCAGCCAATGGTACGAATCAACAACTACCGCTTGAATCAGCGGCATTGAAGCATAACCGCCGCCGACACATACCAAGCTGATTTTTGCAAATTCAAAAAAAAGCTGTAAGTAAATCATTCAATTTTTTCCTTGCAATATTTTTCCAAAAAAATATCACGAATAAAATAACTCGTCAAGACCATCAGCGAAATATACAACATACTTAAATCGCGCAGTTCGCCCGGTACAACATACAGAAAATATAAAATCCCGTTAATCACTGCGGCAAATTTTATGTGATTTTTCCAGCCGTCATTTAAATGTTTCCACGAACTTTTTGCAATGAACAGCACGTAAATTATATGCAACAAAAACATTCTCGACGGCAGCGGCACGCCGTAAATTGAATCCGTCAAAAAATATGTACTTACGTCAAAAATAAATTCCATATGTTCAAAGAATCGCCCGTCCGCCGCGTCGCCGGGATTGTTTATAAACATTTCACGAACGTACAAGTACGCAAGCCCCGAAAAAAATATTGAACCTAAAGTTATTGCGGCAGATTTTTTAACGTCGAAGTTTAGCCGCGTCAAAGGGTACAGCGTCGCCAAAAAAAAGAAAAATGATTCCTTATTCAGCGTCGCTATTGGAGCAAGTATCAGCAATGGAATAATTTTCCCGCGCAGTGCAAATTTCGCCGCCAAAAACATAAACATTATTTCTAAAATGTCGTAGTAGTAGCCGCCCAAAACTTCAAAGTACGGGAATATTAACGCAAACAGCATTGCGCCCAAAGTTCCTGCAACTTTATCCTGCAAAACTTCAGAAAGTAAGCCGCGCAAAATCCATACCGCCGCAAAAAAACTCAAGAAACATATTCCGAACATTAAATAATATTCCAAAATATATTTTTGCGGAATTGACGCCTGCGCGAAGCGTTTTTCAATGTGCTTTTTTTCGATTAGCCTTGCAGATAATTTTTCTTTGGTTTCTGCGGGAATTATTTCAACTGTTGATTTTACGATTACGGGCAAAAGTTGCCGATGAATGAACGGGCGTTTTGCAGTATTTTCAATCATTGCGGTAAAGCCGAAAGTTTCTGCGTCGTCGCGCAGTGCCCACTTTACGAAGAAGCCGCAAAAGCCCGCCGCTGATATTGTCAATATTAAAAATATCAGCATTAATTTTTTTATCCATTTTTCGGCGTTAAAATTTTTCAATTTGTAACAAGCCTTTCAATTTGTCGGTAAAAAATTTTTTAATTGAAAGTTTTATCTGATAAGCTGAAAAATTTTTTGGAAGTTAAAATTTCTACCGTCAAAATTTTTTAATTTGTAAAAAGCCCTTTCAACTTGTCGAGGAAAGATTTTTGTTCGGGGTTATTATTATCGTTGCCGCCTTTGTCAAAGTCCTGCAAAAGTTTTCTTTGGTAGGCAGAAAGATTTTTCGGCGTCAAAACTTTAATTTTAACGAACTCATCGCCGCGCCCTTCGCCGCGCAAAACTTGAATACCTTTGCCGCGAATTTTTAAAACAGTGCCGGATTGAATCCCTTCGGGGATTTTCAATTCAACTCTGCCGTCAATCGTCGGAGCGTCAATCGTTGCGCCCAATGTCGCCTGTACAAAACTAATCGGCACTTCACAAAAAACATTAATGCCTTCGCGCGTGAAAATCGGGTGAGGCTTAATGTTAAGATAAACGTACAAATCGCCGTTGGGACCGCCGCGCTCGCCCGCTTGTCCGCCGTTTTGAATGCGCAGGCGGTTTCCTGTATCAACGCCTTTTGGAATACTGATTCTAATATCTTTATCTACGCGCACTTTGCCCGAGCCGTGACAATGCCCGCAAGGCGTTTTAATAATTTTGCCCGTGCCGTGACAGCGTTCGCAAGGACGCGCGTTTGAAATTGTACCAAAGGGCGTTTTGGTTATGGTTTGTCTCATACCGCTGCCCTTACAATCGGGACAAGTTTCGGGCGAAGTGCCTTTAGCCGCGCCCGTGCCGCCGCACTCTTCGCAATTTTCCATTCGCGGTACTTTAATTGTCATATCTTTACCAAAAGCCGCGTCTTCAAAACTAATATTTAAATCGTAGCGTAAATCTGCGCCTTTAACGGGACCTGCATTTCTTTGAGTTCTGCGTGCGCGCCCGCCGCCGAAAAATTGTTCAAAAATATCGCCCATATCGAAGCCGCCGCCCGCGCCGCCGAAAATATCGCTAAAGTCAAAGCCTGCCGCGCCTGCACCGCCGCCACCGCCTGCGCCGCCCGTAAAGGCCGCGTGTCCGAATTGGTCATATTGCGCGCGTTTTTGCGGGTCTTTCAAAATATCGTACGCAACATTAATTTCTTTCATTTTTTGTTCAGCGGTTTTAGGGTCGTCGTGATTTAAATCGGGGTGATATTTTTTAGCAAGCTTTTTGTACGCTTTTTTAATTTCGTCGTCAGTTGCATTTTTGTTGACGCCGAGAATTTCATATAAATCTTTTGGTTTATCCGCCATAATTTCCACCTTCCAACACAAATAACGGGAAGAGAGAAAATTTCTCCCCTCCCGCCTGTTTTAGGGTTCCAAGGTTCCAGGAATTAGGGATTTTTACTTTTCACTATTCCCTATTACTTGGTGCCTTGGCTCCCTTACTTTTCAGTATACTCGGCGTCAATGGTGCCGTCGTCATTTTTCTTGGTATTAGTATTTTCTTTTTGCTGTTGAGTATCTTGAGAATATTGTTGATTATTTGCGCCGTTTTGATAAGCAGCAGAACTAACTTTATAAATTGCTTGGCGAACTTCTTCAGTTTTATTTTTGAGAGTGTCAACGTCAGCAGAATTCAAATCGTTTTTGAGAGAATCAGCCGCCGTGCGAACGTCTTTAATTAAATCGTCGCTGACTTTGCCTTCAAAGTCCTTGCAAAGTTTTTCAGCTTGGTAAACAGTTTGTTCGGCGTCGTTTTTGGCGTCAACAGCTTCACGTTGCTTTTTATCGTCAGCGGCGTTGGCTTCAGCCTCTTTAACCATTCTGTCAATATCTTCCTTGCTCATACCGCTTGAAGATTGAATGGTAATTTTTTGTTCGCGCCCCGTGCCTTTATCTCTTGCAGAAACATTAACAATACCGTTTGCGTCAATGTCAAAAGTAACTTCAATTTGAGGAACTCCGCGCGGCGCAGGCGGAATATCTGAAAGTACGAAACGCCCTAAAGTTTTATTGCCGGCCGCCATTTCGCGTTCGCCCTGCAAAACGTGAATTTCAACGCTGGATTGATTATCAGCCGCAGTTGAGAAAATTTGAGATTTTTGAGTAGGAATAGTTGTATTGCGTTCAATAATTTTTGTGCAAACGCCGCCAAGTGTTTCAATACCGAGTGAAAGCGGCGTAACATCCAAAAGTAAAACGTCTTTAACTTCGCCCGCAAGTACGCCGCCTTGAATAGCCGCGCCGACTGAAACGCATTCGTCGGGGTTAATTCCCTTTGAAGGTTCTTTGCCCAAAATTTCACGAATAGCATTTTGAACAGCGGGGATTCTTGTTGAGCCACCGACCAAAATAATTTTGTCAATATCTTTGCCCGTCAAGCCTGCGTCTTTCATAGCGGCTTTTGTCGGACCCATTGTACGTTCAACCAAATCGCGTGTAAGTTCGTCGAATTTTGCGCGCGTCAAAGTTAAATCCAAATGTTTGGGACCGCTTGCGTCCGCCGTGATAAACGGCAAATTGATATTTGTTGAAGTCATTGAGCTTAATTCGATTTTCGCTTTTTCAGCGGCTTCAATCAAACGTTGCGCCGCCATTTTATCTTTTGAAAGGTCAACGCCGTTATCTTTCTTAAATTCGCCAACCATCCAATCCATAACTTTTTTATCGAAGTCGTCGCCGCCCAAATGTGTATCGCCGTTAGTTGCCTGTACGTCGAAAGTACCTTCAGTCAATTCCAAAATCGAAACATCGAAAGTACCGCCGCCCAAGTCGAAAACTAAAACGGTTTCATCGTTGTCTTTATCCAAGCCGTAAGCAAGAGCCGCCGCCGTCGGTTCGTTAATAATTCTCAAAACTTCGAGCCCTGCAATTTTGCCTGCGTCTTTTGTAGCTTGGCGTTGGCTGTCATTGAAGTAAGCGGGAACAGTGATAACTGCTTGAGTTACAGTTTCGCCGAGATAAGCTTCAGCATCCGCCTTAAGTTTTTGAAGTACCATTGCGGAAATTTCGGGCGGGGTGTAGTCTTTGCCGTCGATGGAAACTTTGTAACTTTCGCCCATATGGCGTTTGATTGAAGAAATTGTTCTGTCAGGATTTGAAACGGCTTGACGCTTTGCAAGCTGTCCTACAAGTCTTTGACCGTCTTTCGTGAAACCTACAACTGAAGGAGTAATTCTGCTGCCTTCGGGATTTGTAATAACTGTAGGTTCGCCGCCTTCCAAAACACTTACAACACTGTTTGTAGTTCCTAAATCTATACCGATAACTTTACTCATAATTTATGCCTCCAAATTTTTAAGCTGTTAGAAATTTTAAAAAAGAAAAATCTGTCGGCGCGCAGGACGCGCGCCCTTCCCGCGCAAATCGCGTGATGCGATTTCAGCGGGTCTCCTGCTAAGCTTGCTATTAAAAGCACTTTTCTTTGGTACTTTCTTTTTTGCTTCGGAAAAAGAAAGTACATTTAAAATTTTAAAATTAATTTTGTCTTCAAGAATTATTAACAACCTGAACCATACTAGGGCGAATGACTTTACCGCGTGCAATGTAGCCGCGTTGAAATTCAGCAAAAATTGCGCCGTCTTCTTTAGTTTCGTCTTGCACTGCGCCGACTGCCTGATGAAAATTCGGGTCAAACATTTTATCTTTGGTGTCGATAGGTTCAAGCCCGTGTTTCGTCAAAGCATTAACAGTTTCGGTTTTAATCATTTCAATACCTTTGCGCAATGTTTCAACGTCTGAATTTTCGCCTTCAGCCGCGCTTGATGCTCTTTCAAGATTATCCAGGAGCGGCAATAAATCTGTCAAAAAACTTTGTTCAATGGCGGCGGTAAGTTCCAATTTTTCCTTCGCCGCGCGTTTTCTGAAATTGTCAAAATCTGCCTGCAGTCTCAAAAGTCTGTCATTTTTGGCGGCGAGTTCGTCTTTGACTTTTTCCATTTCCGCCAATAAATTTAAATCGTTGTTTTCCGGTTTTATTTCTTCCGGTGAAGAAGCCAAATTTGAATTTAATTCTGCGCTGTCACCGTCCTCATTTTCAACTACAATCTTTTTGTTTTCTGCCAACTCATCAACCCCTTTTTAGGTGCTAGGTTTTAGGTGTCAGGTGTTAGGGAGAAAATTCCTCGACGCCTTTACCTAAACTTTAGAGCAAACATTCTTTTTTATTTGCGTTGCAAAGGTTACCACTAATTGGTCAAATTGTCAACAAGTTTTTTTAATTTATCGAAAAAACGGCGCAGTTGCAGGAAATGACTTTAGACAATCGAATAATTTTTAAAGTACCAAAATTCAGTAGCAAATTTTTTAGGGGAAGGTGATTTTATGGAAATGGCACTTAGTTTTATCGTACTGTTAATTTGTTTGATTGTCGGCGTACGACACGGCGGGATAGGCTTAGCCGTAATAAGCGGAATAGGACTTGTAACATATGTATTTGTATTCGGCTACAAGCCCGGCTCGCCGCCAATAGATGTTATGCTGACAATTTTGGCGGTTGTAACCTGCGCGGGGTTTTTGCAAACTTCGGGCGGCTTAACGGTTATGTTGCAGTACGCAGAAAAATTTTTGCGCAATAATCCTAAACACGTAACAATTTTGGCACCTTTAACGACGTGGTTTTTAACTGTACTTTGCGGCACGGGGCACGTTGTTTACACGATGTTTCCAATTATTTACGATATTGCAATTAAACAAAATATTCGCCCTGAAAGACCAATGGCGGTTTCTTCGGTTGCGTCGCAAATGGGAATTTGCGCCTCTCCCGTTTCAGTTGCAATAGTTTCAATCGTAGGTTTTATGGCAACGGCGGGTTATCATTACACCGTTTTACAAATTTTGGCGGTATCAATTCCTGCAACGGGACTTGGCGTATTTTTTGCGGCGTTATGGAGTTACAGGCGCGGCAAAGATTTAGATAAAGATGAAGACTTTCAAAACTTTATCAAAGACCCTGAAAATAAAGCGTACGTTTACGGCGATTCTGAATCATTGCAGGGCAAAGAATTGCCGTCAAGTTTCTATCACGCAATGTACATTTTCTTTGGCGGAATTTTGGTAATTGCGGCACTCGGCAATTTTCCTGATTTATTGCCGCACTTCCCGAACGCAAAGGGCGAAATGAAGGCAATTTCAATGACTGCCGTTATTCAAATGGTAATGTTGTTGGTTGCAGCAATAATTTTGTTCGTCTGCAAAGTCAAAGCAAAAGATGTCGGAAATAGTCAAGTTTTTAAATCGGGTATAGTTGCGCTTGTTTCAGTTTACGGCGTAGCGTGGATGGCTAATACAGCATTTGGCGCACATATGGGATTTTTAAAAGAATTTTTGGGTAACGCGGTTGCAGAATATCCTTGGGCGTTTGCAATTATTGCGTTCTTGACTTCAAAACTTGTAAACTCTCAAGCGGCGGCAATAGCAATAGTTTTCCCAATGGCTTTAAGCGTCGGAATGGATCCTGTAATTATTATGTCGTTTATCAGCGCGTGCTACGGTTATTTCTTCCTGCCGACTTATCCTTCAGATTTGGCTTGTATCGGCTTTGACCGTTCAGGCACAACGAAAATCGGCAAATACATTTTGAATCATTCGTTTATGATACCCGGTTTAATCGGCGTCATAAGCGGTTGCTGCGTCGGATTTGTAATGGCGCACCTTGTTTTATAAAATTAAAGGAGGCGGCGTTATGAGAAAAATTTTTGTAATGTTTGCATTGGCGGCAGTTTTTATAATTCAAATGACGCCCGCCTCTGCAAAAGAAGTTTTTGTCGGTACAAGATACGGCTTAGATTTTTATGTTGATACAACGTTGATTGAATATACTTCCGGCAATACTTTTTATGTAATAATCAACGAATACTTGGGCGATGAGTTGTACGATTCCGGCGAATGGAAATTTTATAATGAACATTTTGACGGCAGCGGTATATGGTATTTTGACTATTATTATATTGGAACAAGAATACCCGTCAGCCGTGAACAAACGGCAGAAAAAATTCTTAAAACTTGCAGAATTTATGAAAGTCGAATTTCAATCTAAATTCCAGGCTATGAAAAAATTTTTTGCAATTTTCGCCGTAATGTTCGCAGTAATTTTTGTTGGCAAAGTTTCGGCGCAGGAAGTTTAATTCGGGACAACGGCAACGGCAGTTTTAACAATGTCAACGAGTGGAAAATTGATACGGCAAATATAATCCTGTAAGCAGCAACAAATTTGCGAAAGAAATTCTGCGCGTTTGTCAGCTGTACGATTCACGCATTTCAACAAGAATTGGTTACTGAAGTTAAAATTTCAGCTCCGCCGCGTGCGGGGCTTTTTTTATTGTTAGAAAAATTTTTGCGTGGTATAATTGCAAAAAATTTTTAGGTGATGTTATGGAAAAATCAGATTGGAAAAATTTTTTTGAAAAGAAAGTCGGCAAGTGCAAAATTTTGGTTGTCGGCGATATTATGATTGACAAATATTATTATGGCGATGTTCACAAGTTCGCAAGTGACGCGCCCGTCCCCGTTGCAAAAATTACCAAGCGGCGAAACAGTTTAGGCGCAGCGGCGAACGTTGCAAGCAATTTGGCGTTGCTCGGCTGTCAAACTTTTTTGGCGGGATTCGTCGGCGAAGACCATAATTTTGAAACTTTGTCAGAACAGCTCAAAACTTGCAAGATTAATCAAGACGGCTTAATTAAAACTGATTCGCCGACAACAACGAAGGTTAGAGTTATCAGCGGACATCAGCAAATGTTCAGAATGGATTTTGAGGACAGCGCAACCAAGCCCGAAGAAAAATATACCGCGCTTGAAAAATATATTCGCAGTCTTTTAAATGACAGCCTCGACGCGGTAGTTATTGCGGATTATGAAAAGGGCGTCTGCACTGAATATTTTTGCAAAAATGTTATAAAGTACGCGCACGATCACGGAGTCCCCGTTACGGTTATGCCGTACGGACAACGCTGGATAAAGTACGAACACGCCGATTACGTCACGCCGAATATTGCAAAAATTAATAAGGTTATGCTTGCACCAATCAGCGGCGAAGACGACGAAACCGTTGAACGCGCGGGGCGGTACGTTATGCGCAAATTTAAAATTAAAAATGTTTTGGCAACGCGCTCGGCGCACGGAATTACTTTGGTTACAGAAAATGAAGTTGCGCACATTCCGACAAAATCGCAGGAAGTTTACGACAGCGCGGGCGTTGCAGATACGGTTGCTGCTGTTTTTTCAATGGCACTTGCGGGCGGCTTGAAACCTTCTGACGGCGCGTATATTACCAACGTTGCGGCGGGTATCGTCGTTTCAAAATCCGGTACTTACGCTGTTTCAAAAAATGATATGATGAATGCAATGAATTTAAAAAATCTTGATTTTGAAGACGCTGTTAGTCTTCCCTATGCTGTTTGATATTTAAGGAAACAGGAAACAGATTATAGGAAACAGTGTTTTGAATATGTACTCCCTTTGTCCTTTCTCCTAATTCCTGTTTCCTAAAAAGCGACTGAAAGGAGCTTTTTATTTTGGCTGTATTAGAAATAAAAACTGCGGGCGAGCCCGTATTAAAACAAATTGCCGCGCCTGTTCAAAAAATCGACAAGCGCATTAAAAAACTTTTGGACGATATGGCGGAAACTATGTACGCAACCGAAGGAATCGGAATAGCCGCGCCGCAAGTCGGCGTTTCCTTGCGAATGGTTGTTGTTGACGTTGACGGCAAACGCTACGATATGATTAACCCCGAAATACTTTCACGCGAAGGCGCAGCGGTTGATACTGAAGGTTGCCTTTCCTGCCCTGATTTATTCGGCGAAGTTGAACGCGCGGAAAAAATTCACGTCAAATTTACAACGCGCTACCACAAAGTTAAAGAACTTGACGCGGAGGGACTTTTGGCGCGTTGCATTCAGCACGAAGTTGACCATTTGGAAGGCAGGCTCTTTATTGATATTGCGAAAAATATTCAAAAGGGCAAGCCGCCTCAACGTGAAGGGCGGGTTAAATAATGCGCGTAATATTTATGGGGACGCCTGAATTTGCCGTGCCTTCATTAAAAATGTTGTACGAAACGCAAGAAATAATTTGCGTCGTAACTCAACCCGACAAGCCGAAAGGGCGCGGGCAAAGGTTATTGCCTTCGCCTGTAAAAATCTTCGCGCAGGAAAAAAATTTGCCAATCCTGCAACCGAAAAAAATTAAATCGCCTGAAGTTGTTGACGAATTAAAAAAACTTCGCGCAGATTTAATAGTTGTAGTAGCATTCGGGCAAATTTTATCGCAAGAAATTTTGGATTTACCGAAATTCGGCTGTATCAATGTGCACGCCTCATTATTGCCGAAATATCGCGGCGCGGCTCCAATCGAATGGAGCTTAATCAACGGCGAAAAAATTACGGGCGTAACAACAATGCAAATGGACGCGGGCTTGGATACGGGCGCAATGCTTTTAAAAACTGAAGTGCAAATTTCCGAAGAAATGATTTTGCCCGAACTGCGCGAAAAACTTTGCACGGCGGGTGCGGCGTTGCTTTCAGAAACTTTGAAAAATCTTGAAAATATTCAACCCGTCAAGCAGGACGATTCCTTATCGAATTATGCGCCAATGCTCAAAAAGGACACGGGCAAAATTGACTGGAATAAATCTGCGCGAGAAATTCATAATTTGGTGCGCGGCTTGTACGGTGGGGCTTTTACAATTTTTGACAATCAGAAATATAAAATTTGGCGCACGAAAATTTTTAACAATGAAAAATTGTCGGCGGGCGAAATTAAAATTAGCGGCAAAAAATTTTTGGTTGGTACGGGCGAAGGCGTTTTAGAAATTTTGGAAATTCAAGCTCCCAACGCAAAAAAAATTTCGGCAGCTGATTTTATTAACGGCAGAAAAAATTTTGCAGGGAAATTTAGCAATGGATGAAAGAATTATCGCAACAGATGAACAAGTTGCAGACGATTGGCAGTTGAGTTTGCGCCCGCGCCGCTTGAGTGAATACATTGGGCAGGAAAAAGCCAAAGACAATTTAAAAATTTTCATTAAGGCGGCAAATTCGCGTAAAGAAGCACTTGACCACGTTTTATTATACGGACCGCCGGGCTTGGGCAAGACAACGCTTTCAGGGATTATTGCGAATGAATTGGGCGTAAACTTTCGCCCGACTTCGGGTCCCGCAATCGAACGCAGCGGGGATTTGGCGGCGTTGCTTACGAATTTGCAGCCGCGCGACGTTTTGTTTATTGACGAAATACACCGCCTGAGCCGCCAAGTGGAAGAAATTTTATATTCGGCAATGGAAGATTTTGCGCTGGATATAATAATTGGCAAAGGACCGAGCGCGCGCAGTATTCGGCTTGACATTGCGCCTTTTACTTTGATTGGTGCAACGACGAAGGCTGGCGCGTTATCGCCGCCTTTGCGTGACAGATTCGGCGTCATTTCGCGGCTTGAATATTATTCTGTTGAAGCGTTAATGCAAATTATCACGCGCGCGGCAGATATTTTAAAAATTCCAATCGAACAAAACGGCGCGTTGGAAATTGCAAGACGTTCACGCGGTACGCCGCGCATTGCCAACAGGCTTTTAAAGCGCGTTCGGGATTTTGCGGAAGTTTCAGGCAGTACGAAAATCACTGACGAAATTGCAGACAAGGCTTTAATTGCGCTGGAAGTTGACAAGGCGGGGCTTGACCATACTGACCGCCGAATGTTGGAAGCTATGATTAAAAAATTTCGCGGCGGACCCGTCGGTCTTGATACTATCGCCGCGTCAATAAGTGAAACGCGCGAAACTATTGAAGATATTTATGAACCGTACCTGTTGCAGTTGGGCTTTATAATGAGGACGCCGCGCGGGCGCGTTGTCACTCAAGCCGGCTATGAACATTTGGGCATTGCCTATCCTGTCAAAAATTCTAACGAAATGAAACTGTTCGACTTTGAGGAAAATTAAATAATTAATGTGCGTAGAGCACGCTTTTTTTATTGGATAAAACCTAGTGAATTGAAGAAGCCGCCCGTCTCTCAGCCGCAGCTTGCGATAATCTTGGCGCGTCGGAAAAAGTTGAGGCCCCAAAGGGGGCCACGAGTTATTAGGAGCGTCCAGTACCCGAGCGGCACTGACGGGCGGCGAGTTTTTTTCTTTTAGGTGGCTTTTCTTTTTTTACAAAAAAAGAAAAACCACATTTAACAAAAAAATTTTTACGCACAGAAAAATTAATTTTATTGTAAACTTTTTAAAAAATTTGACGTTGACAATTCAATTTAATATAATCCCTCAAAAAAGATTGAGGCGATTTAGAATGCAAACAGTTTCAAAAAAAATCAGCACAGCCGACCTTACGAAAATTTCAATGTGCGTCGCGCTGTGCTGTATTTCTGCGAATATTTTTTTCCCGCTGCCGTTTACGCCGTCAATGGTAACTGCGTTGACAATTTTTTTGAGTTTGGCGGCGTACATTTTGACGCCGAAACAAACTTTTACGGTTGTAGCAGTTTATTTGTTGTTGGGAATAGCGGGCTTGCCGGTATTTGCGGGGACGGGCGGAATTGGGCGGCTTGTAAGTCCTTCGGGCGGCTTTTATTTTGCGTGGCTGATAGCATACCCGCTGTTAAGTTTTTTAAAGGGAACTGAAATAAATTTCAAACGCTACGTACTGATGAATTTTTTTGTAGCAATGCCCGTAACTTACATTGGCGGTTTAATTTCAATGATTTTATTTTTGGAAGTAGGAATTTGGGAAGCGGCAACAATGGCGGTTTTCCCGTTTATTTTCGGCGATGTTTTGAAGACTTGTGCGGCGGCGTTTTTGGGCGTCAAGTTAAATTCCGCGTTACAGTTTCACTAATAAATTAAAAATTTGACACCTTAAAAATTTTCACGGTACATTTATATTAAAAGAGTTTGAAGGCGGCTTCTCGTTGATATTAGCCGCCTTATTTTTGATATTTAAGTTTGTAGGAGAAAATTATTTTGTGCGGAAAAGTTGCGCCCAATAATGTTTATACTTTGAATCCTCCAAATACAAATAGCCCATACCGAGTTCACGAAATTTAGGGTTCATAATATTTGCGCGGTGGTCGGGCGAATTCATCCACGCAGTAACAACTTCGCTTGCCGAACGTTGCCCTGCGGCGATATTTTCTCCAACCATTCTGTACGGCTTGGGAATAACCGTAAAACAAGAATAACCGCTCGGGCGCGTATGTGCAAATTTTTTTGTAATTTCTTTGGCGCGAATTTGTGCGCAGTGATTCAGCGTACCTGAAAGTTTCAGCGGCTTTAAATGTTCCTTCGCGCGTTCTATGTTTACCAACGCTAAAACTTCCTGCGCGAAATTGCTTGAAACTTTTGTATCAACGTTCCATTGGCTTGCCGCGCTTGCAATATTTACCGCGCCGAAAATTAAAATTATCAGCAGGCTTGTCAAAAATTTTTTCAAAATAAATTCCCCCTAAACGTCAAAAAGACCGCCGCAACTTAGCGGCAGTCCTTGAAATTGTCAGCATTGGTGCGATTGGCGCGATTCGAACGCGCGACCTACTGCTTAGGAGGCAGTTGCTCTATCCTGCTGAGCTACAACCGCTTTTTTTGAAGTGTATCACGTTTAATTTATATTTGCAAGTTAAATTTAGATTAAAAAAACCGTCGCGCAGATTTGCACGGCGGCTTTTCCTTAAGTCTTAGTTTTTATCCCTTAGTCTTTATTTATCTTCGTTAGATTTTTTATGTTCGTCAATAATTTTCTTTGCAAGATTTTCGGGCATCGGGTCATAGTGCGAAAATTTCAAACTGTACGAGCCGCGCCCTTGAGTTTGCGAACGTAAATCAGTAGCATATTTGTAAAGTTCGGAGGCTGGAATTAACGCCTTAATTTCAGTTTGCCCTTTGCCTTTGGGGTCCATACCTAAAACTTTGCCGCGTTTTGAATTGAGTTTGCCAATAATATCGCCCATATATTCAGTTGGAACCAAAACTGTAATTTCGTCGATAGGCTCAAGCAAAATAGGTTCAGCGGCAAGGACGCCCTTTTTAATTGCAATAGCGGTAGCCATTTTGAAAGCGGCTTCGGAAGAGTCAACGGGATGATAGCTGCCGTCATAAAGATTAACGCTGACTTTTACAACGGGATAACCTGCAATAATACCTTCCGCCAAAGTTTCAAAAGTTCCCTTTTCAACGGCGGGGAAGAAATTGCGCGGAACACTGCCGCCGAAAATACTTTCACTCCAAACGTTGCCGTCTTTAACGCTCAAATCGCCGTCTTTGTTGGGCGAAATTTTCAGCCAAACATCGCCGTATTGCCCGTGTCCGCCTGATTGTTTTTTATGCTTACCTTGCACTTCAACAGATTTTCTGATAGTTTCGCGGTAGTCAACGCGCGGTTCGCCAAGTACCATTTGCACGCCGAATTTACGCAGAATTTTTTCGCCCAAAATGTCAAGGTGCACTTCACCTACGCCGCTTAAAATTGTTTGACGAGTTGCAGGGTCTTTAACAAGTTTAATAGTTTGGTCTTCGTCCATTTGGCGTTGAATTGCGCCAATAACTTTATCTTCTTCGCCTTTTTTGACGGAGCTGACAGCCATTGCAAGCATTGGTTCAGGATAATTAACGCGGTCATATTTAATAGCCGCGCCCTTTTCGCAAAGAGTGTCGCAAGTTTTGGCGTTTGAAAGTTTAGCGGTAATGACAATATCGCCCGCGTGCGCAATGTCAAGAGGAATTTGAGTTTTGCCCTGCATTGTGAAAAGCCCGTTAATTCTTTCGTTGCCTTCGGAATTTTCGCCAATGAGTTGGTAGTTGCCGTCAGCTTTCATATCGCCGCTAAAAATTCTTATGTAGGACATACGCCCGACGAACGGGTCAACCATAGTTTTCCAAATTTGCCCGCTGAAAGCGTCAGAAATTTTTCTTTCGACTAAATCGCCGCTGTTGGGATTTGTACCTGTTTTAGTTCTGAAAGTTGGCGCGGGCAGATAATTAACAACGTTATCTAAAAGTTTATCGACGCCGATATTTTGAAGTGCTGAACCTACAAATACAGGGAAAACTTTCGCCTGCTTAATACCTTCGGCAAGCGCGGCGGAAATTTCTTTTTCGTCAAGGTCATCAGTTTCGCCTTCGAGATATTTTCCCATAAGGTCATCATTAAATTCGGCGATACTGTCAAGCATTTCAAGGCGTTCAGTTTCAACTTCGTCCTGCAAATCAGCGGGAACTTCGCCGCCGCCGATTAAATCTACAACGCCTTTAAAAGAAGTTTCTTTGCCGATAGGAATTTGAACGGGAACTGCGCCGTTGCCGAATTTTGCGCGGATATCGTCAAGCGTTTTTCTGAAATCTGCGTGTTCTCTGTCCATTTTATTAATAAAAAATGCACGCGGCAAATTTAAATTTTCTGCAAGAGTCCAAGCCTTTTCGGTTTCAACTTCGACGCCCGCATTTGCGGCAACGATAATCAAAGCACAATCAGCCGCCGCCATTGCGCCCATAACTTCGCCGACGAAATCAGGATAGCCGGGCGTATCGATAAAATTAATTTTGGTATTTTTCCATTCGGTAACGGCGAGAGAATCACCGATAGTCATTTTGCGTTTGGTTTCTTCTGCTTCGTAGTCAAGAACGCTTGAGCCGTTGTCAACTTTGCCGATACGTTTAACCGCGCCGCTATTGAAAAGGCAGGCGTCAAGCAGGGAAGTTTTTCCTGTTTTGCCGTGACCTGCAACTGCAACATTTCTGATAAATTCGCTTGTGTAGTCTTTCATTCAAACAAAACCTCCAATAAATTTTCTGAATTTATATTTCTAGCAAATTTGCTTTTATCCTGCCTTGTCAATAAACTAAAAAACCTTGAAGACTTTTTCAGCCCTCAAGGTTAAAAATTTACGCCGCCTTTTGATAATCTATAACTGAAATTTCTTGCAGAAAGTTTTTGGCGTGATTTACAATTTTTTCAAGCGTTGCAGCAACTTCATCAGAAAAAAAACTTTCGCCGCATTGGACACATTCGACGCAGGGAACATTTTTAACGATAATCAAACAACTTTTGTAATTGACAACGTGCGTTGTAAAAGTTTCCGCCGTTTCGTTGCATTTGCAGTACATACACATTATTTTTTTCGCCTCGTAAAAATTATCTTTCATTGCCCTATCTCGTTTTTCGCCAACGCCTGCAATTTGTAAAGCGTGTTCAATGCTTCAATAGGCGTTAAAGTTGTAACGTCAAGCTTCAAAAGTTCTTTCAAGCCTTGCGATACAAAAAGACTTTGAGAAGGCGCGGGCTTTTTTGACGGCGCGGGCGCGGCTTTAACGGGTTCGGAATTTTCAAGCGCGGTTAAAATTTCTTCAGCGCGTTTTGTAATTGCGTTTGGAAGTCCCGCCAATTTTGCAACTTGAATACCGTAAGATTTATCCGCGCCGCCTTGCGTGATTCTGCGCAGAAAAATAATTTCACTGCCGCGCTCTTTTACCGAAGTGCAAAAATTTTCAATGTTGGTTGAATTGTCTGCAAGGTCTGTAAGTTCGTGGTAATGCGTGGCAAAAAGCGTTTTTGCGTGAATTTTTTTGTCAATGTACTCAATGACGGCGCGGGCAATACTCATACCGTCAAAAGTTGAAGTGCCGCGCCCGACTTCGTCCAAAATTATCAAGCTGCGATTGGTTGCATATTTTAAAATCTGCGCAACTTCGTTCATTTCCACCATAAAAGTTGATTGTCCGCTAACAAGGTCATCACTTGCGCCAATCCTTGTAAAAATTCTGTCAACGGGCGAAATATTTGCACTTTTGGCGGGAATAAAACTGCCGGCTTGCGCCATTAACATAATTAACGCAACTTGCCGCATATAGGTAGATTTGCCCGCCATATTCGGTCCCGTGATAATCATAATTTCATTTCGCGCAGGATTTAAATTCGTGTCATTGGGAACAAAAAGACTGTTCGACAAAATTTTTTCAACGAGCGGATGACGCCCGTCCTTAATTTCGATTTTGCCTTCAATGTTCAAATCGGGGCGAATGTAATTATTTTGCGTGGCGGCTTCGGCGAAACTTGCAACGGCGTCAAGGTGCGCAATTCTTTTAGCGGTGTCTTGAATCTGCGCGAGGCAATTTTTAATTTTGTCACGAATGACGCAAAAAATATTATATTCCAGTGTAACAATTTTTTCTTGTGCGCCAAGAATTTTAATTTCAAAATCTTTAAGTTCGTCCGTGATATATCTTTCAGCGTTGGTAAGCGTTTGTTTTCTTACGTAGTTGGAAGGAATTTTATCCGCGCCGCTGTGTCGCACTTCGATATAGTAACCGAAAACTCTGTTGTAACCAATTTTCAAGGAGCGAATACCCGTGCGCTGTTTTTCCTTGTCCTCAAATTCCTGCAAAAAGCCCTTGCTGTCGCTTGAAATTTTTCTGTATTCGTCGAGTTCGTCGCTGTAGCCGCGCTTGATAATTCCGCCGTCACGAATTGTCAGCGGCGCGTCTTCGACAACGGCATTTTCAATCAAATCAACTTCAGCGGAATAATCTTTCAAGCCGTCGCGGCAAGCTTTCAAAATATCAGTTGAAACATTTTCGAGCGTAGATTTAATTTTTGGAATTGCGCGCAGAGAAAATTTTAGCGCGGTTAAATCCCGTGCGTTCGCCGAGCCAATTTCAATTTTCGTCATAAGGCGTTCAAGGTCTTTAACTTCCTTTAAATTTTCCTGCAAATTTTTTCGCAATGTAAAATTTTTAAAAAGTTCGTCAACGGCTGAAAGTCTCCTGTTAATAGCCGTAATATCGACAAGCGGACTTTCAAGCCAACGGCGCAAAAGGCGGTTGCCGAGCGGCGTTTTTGTGTAGTCGAGAATTGCAAAGAGCGTATCTTTTTTTGAACCTTCGCGCAGGTTACGGACAACTTCAAGATTTTTTAAGGCGTTGGCGTCCAAAATTAAATGGTTGCTCAAATCCAGCCGCGTCAACTTCGACAAGTGATTTAAATCCGTGCGAATAGTTTTGTGCAGGTAATTTAACAAAAATTCGACTGCGGCGGCGGCACTTTCTGAAACCGGAAAATCTTTTTCTTCAAAGTGTTTAGCCAAAAAATCAGATTTTTCCTCAACGTCAAAATTTGTAAATGTGCAAGTGCCCAATTTCAGCTTAACAAAATTTTTCAGCTTGTCAGCAAAAGTTAAATTTTCGGGCGTCAAAATTTCGTGCGGCGATAAGCGGTACAATTCGTCACAAAGATTTTGCAGGCGATCCTTGCCTTCGTACAGGCAATAAAAAATTTCGCCCGTTGAAACATCTGCGGCGGCTAGTGCAATGTCATTATTAACTTCAAAAATCAACGCAATGTAATTATTGTTGGCGTCAGTCAAAGTGTCGTCCGTTAAAATTGTGCCGGGCGTAACAATTTTTGTTAGTTCGCGTTCGGTTAAACCTTTTGCCTTCGGGTCGCCTATTTGGTCAACAACTGCCACGCGGTAACCTTTGTTGACAAGTTTTTGAAGGTAAGTTTCAACCGCGTGCGCAGGTACGCCGCACATCGGCGTTGTTTGGCGTTTAGTCATTGTCAAGCCGAGCTCGGCGGAGGCGGTTTTTGCGTCGTCAAAAAACATTTCAAAAAAATCGCCCAATCTGAAAAATAAAAGCGCGTCTTGATTTTGTTTTTTCGCTTTTAAATATTGCTCCATCATTGGAGTTGTACTTGTGTCTTTCAATTCATCCCTCTTTTAAATTTCAATTTAAAAATTTTTTATGTTTATAAATTAAATGTACTTTCTTTTTTCAAGCGCAAAAAAAGAAAGTACCAAAGAAAAAGTGCTTTTATCGCATTTGCGCCCGTTCAACTTTTTTCACGTCGAGCATTGAAGAAAGTTTAGTTCTTCGCCGCGTCTTATTTTAGTTGCAGTAAGTTTGGTAGGCGACAAAAAAAGGCGTGAACGGGCGAGTTGCACCAACGCCGCGCATCCTGCGCAGTGCAAGGGGCGCACGTCCTGTGCGCCCTCATATTTCAATTTCCTAGTCTTTAGGCTTTATTCCCTAATTTTCGCAAATGCTTAATTTCTTTGCTGAAGCGTTCCTCTTCGCTGAAAATGCAACCGCAATAATTTTGGCGGTACAGTTCCAATTCCAAGCTTATATCAATTCCGCGTTGCCAACCTGCGCGAAAATCTTCATAGTAAAATTGCACGCCGTAAACTTTGGCGAAATGTTCCGCAATTTTTTTCATAAGTTCGTGATTTTGATAAATGCTGTAAAAAAGCGTTGAAGTAAAAATTTCAAAATTATTTTCGGAGGCAAATTTCGCCGCTTCAGAAAGTCGCCACGTATAACAAATTTTGCAGCGATTATGCCAACCGTCAGCACTTTTGAAAGTGTCTTCGTCATTGACACCGCCTACAACATTTGAAACTTTCGCCAAAAATTCTCTCAAGCCGTAATGATTTTCGGCAAAAAATTTTATGTTGACTTTTTCGGCAAATTCCCGCGCCGCCTTTAAACGTTTTCGCCATTCTTGGTACGGGTGGATATTCGGATTGAAAAAAAATCCTGCGGGCTCAAAACCTTCCGCGCGTAATTTTTCAGTTGGATAACACGAACAAGGACCGCAACACATATGCATTAAAATTTTCATTTATGCAAGACCGTTTTAATTGCGTCCTTCAAAAGTTCAAGTTGAGTTGAGAGCCGCGCGTCAACGCCGCCGTTAGGCGTTTCAATTACAACATCGCCCGGCTTTAATGCTTCGTCTGAAACAACTTCCAAAATTGCCGTGCCGTCCGTCAACATTGATTGAAATTCGGTACGCGCCATTAAAATTAAATCGTAGCTGTCGGGCTCGACGTGAACTTTTATTTCTTTTTGGTCGCGCACAAATTTTATTGCTTCACGAACAACGGGCAAAATTACCTGCGGCGCGTCCAAAAAATGTTGCGGAATAATTTTTTCTATTGCCTGCAAAACAACTTTAACAATGTCATCTTCCGCGCGGATAAAATATTCTGAAGTTTGTTCTTTGGCGTCTTGAATTGTTTTTTGCGCCTTTGCGTTGGCGTTGTTAATGGCGTCTTTCAATTCTTGGCGAACTGCTTTTTCGCCGTCTTCGCGCCCTGTTTTAACGCCTTCTTCGTAACCTTGCGCGTAGCCTTGTTCGTGCCCTTCTTTTTGCGCTTTTTCGCCCAATTCTTTAGCGTCGGCTTCGGCGCGTTCTCTTGTTTCTGCAATGATTTTGTCGCATTCGTTTTGAGTTTCTTGCACGAGCATTTTTGTTTGAAAGTCGGCTTCTTTGTATTTTTCTTCGGCGGCTTGAGAACGTTTAAAAGCTTCTGACAAAATCATTTCGGATTGCGCGGCGGCGTCTGACAAAATTTTTTCGGCTTCGGATTCTGCCTCTTCGATGTCGTCGGGCGTTTGTTGTTTTAGCAATTCTTCCATTTGGCGGCGTTTGCTTATCGGTGCTTCGACTATGAAGGGTTCGGTATTCATTGCGTATTTTAGGATTTTATTTTCTCTCATAAGCTTCACTTCGTTTCAAAATTTTTTCAAAGTTTAACACAGCAAAATTTTTTATACAAGAATTTGATTGAAAAATATTCGCCGTTATGTTATACATTACAAAAAATGTTGGAGCAGATTAAATGAGAAAAATTATAGTGATAGGCGGCGGCGCGGCGGGAATTATGGCGGCAATTCGTGCCGCTGAAAACGGCGCGCAGGTTATTTTGTTTGAAAGAAATAACAAGCTCGGCAGGAAGTTAAGCATTACGGGTAAAGGGCGTTGCAACCTTACCAACGCTGCAGATACTCAAGAAATTATTAAAAATATTCCCGGCAACGGCAAATTTTTAAACAGCGTGCTGAACAGTTTTACTTCGAATGACACGATAAATTTTTTTGAAAGTTTGGGCTTGAAAACGAAATTGGAACGCGGTAACAGAATTTTTCCTGCAAGCGACAGCGCGGCTGAAGTTATTGAAGTTTTGACGCGGGAGCTTGAAAATTTAGGCGTTGAAGTTCGTTTAAATTCGCGCGTTGAAAATATTATTTCTGACGGTGAAAAAATTTTAGGAGTTGAAGTCCAGGGAAAATTTTTTGACTGCGACGCGGTAATTTTGGCAACGGGCGGCGCGTCATATCCTGCTACGGGTTCAACGGGCGATGGCTTTAACTTCGCAAAAAATTTAGGGCATACCGTGACAGAAATTTTGCCCGCGCTCGTACCGCTTGAAACCGAAGAAGAATTTGTACAAGATTTGCAGGGACTTTCGCTAAAAAATGTGCGCGTAACTTTAAAAGCCAATGAAAAATTTGTAGCAGAAATTTTCGGCGAAATGCTCTTTACGCACTTTGGAATTTCGGGACCGATAATTTTAACATTGAGCCGGCAAGTTGCAAAACTTTTGGCGGAAAAAAATTTTGTCGAAGTGCTGATAAATTTAAAGCCGGCATTGACGCCCGAACAACTCGACGCAAGAATTTTAAGAGACTTTGAAAAATTCAAGGGCAAAATAATTAAAAACGCGCTGATTGAACTTTTGCCGCAAAAATTAATTCCCGTCATTTTAGATTTGGCGTACATTGACGAAAACAAAAAAGTTGACGAAATTACAAAAGTTGAACGCCAAAAACTTTTAGAAAAATTGCGCGGCTTGCCGCTGACAATTTCGGCGACGCGCCCGCTTTCTGAAGCTATTGTGACGGCGGGCGGCATTTCAATCAAAGAAATTAATCCGAAAACTATGGAATCTAAAATTGTAAAAAATTTATTTATCGTCGGCGAAGTGCTGGATATTGACGGCAACACGGGCGGTTTTAATTTGCAAGCGGCTTGGGCAATGGGCAACGCGGCGGGAAATTTTGCCGCGCAAAAATGAAAAATTTTTTTGAGGTGATACAAATGACAGAAACCATAAGTATTTCCGTCGCAAGTGAAGATTTAAAAGAATTTCAAGAAAAAACCGGAATGAGTTTGAATGACTGCATAAAAATTTTGATTAACAGCGTAAAGTACGGCGGCAAATTGGAATTTGATACATTTTGGAGCGACGAAAATATGAACTATTTAAAAAAAGCTGTTGACGATATAAATAACGACAGAAATCTTGTAAAATTTACTGACGAAGAGTGGGAGAAATTTGTAAATGAACAAGATATTCACTGATCAAGGCTTTAAAGATTTTCTTTATTGGCAGTATCAAGACAAAAAAACGTTTAAAAAAATTTTGGATTTATTGAAAGACATTGATCGCAACGGCTATAAATGCAAAGGAAAACCTGAACCGTTAAAGGGAGATTTATCCGGCTGGTGGAGTGTCAGAATTGATGAAAAAAACCGTTTAGTTTTCCGAATTGAAAATGAAATTATAGAAATATTAAAATGCGATACACATTACGGCGACAAATAAATTTTTAGTTTGTATTGAGGTTAATAAATGATAAGCGTTACAAAATTACTTTTTGCAAGAAATTATTTCGGCGACAGTTTACGCTACACGAAAAACGCGCACAAAATGACGAGCGGCGCGGCGGAGGGCGTAGGACCTGTTGTAGTTTGGAATTCAACGCGCACTTGCAATTTGAAATGCCGTCATTGCTATATGGATTCTGATTCGCGCAGGTACAATGACGAACTTTCGACAATCGAGGCGAAAAAATTTATTGACGATTTGGCAGAATTTAAAGTGCCCGTGCTTTTATTTTCGGGCGGCGAACCTTTAATGCGGCAAGATTTTTTTGAGCTTGCCGAATATGCCGCCAAAAAAAATGTTCGCCCGACTCTTTCAACGAACGGCACATTGATAACGCGCGAAGTTGCAGAAAAAATTAAAAATATCGGCGTCGGCTACGTTGGAATTTCGCTTGACGGTTTAAAAAATGTCAATGATAAATTTCGCGGCGTGGAAGGAGCTTTTCAACGCGCAATGGCGGGAATTGAAAATTGCGTGGCAGTAGGACAGCGCGTCGGCTTGCGTTTTACGATTAACCGCCATAACTTTGAAGAGCTTGACAAAATTTTTGATTTTATCGAGGCTGAAAAAATTAACCGCGTATGTTTTTATCATTTGGTTTACAGCGGGCGCGGCAGTAAAATGATTGACGAAGATTTAACGCCCGCCGAATCCCGCGCGGCTATGGATAAAATTATTGCGCGTACAAAAGATTTTGAAAGGCGCGGGCTTGAGAAAGAAATTTTGACGGTTGATAATCACTGCGACGGCGTTTATATGTACTTAAAAAATTTGTACGAAGGCGATATTGAAACTGCCGCGCAAGTTAAAAAATTTATTTCAATGAACGGCGGCAACCGTTCGGGAATTGCATTCGGCGAAGTTGACCCTGCGGGCTATGTGCACCCTGACCAATTCACGCAACATTATACTTTCGGCAATGTTCGAGAAAGAAAATTCGGCGATATTTGGACAGATACAAGCAACGAAATTTTGTCGGGCTTGAAAAATCGTAAGCCGCTGTTAAAAGGGCGTTGTTCAACTTGCAAATTTCTTGACAACTGCAACGGCAATTTTCGCACGCGCGCAGAAGCCAAGACTGGCGATTTTTGGGAATCCGACCCCGCTTGTTATTTGACTGACGAAGAAATTAACGGCTGATAAATTTCAGCCGCTTTTTTATTGCAGGAAAAAGTTTTTTGTTATAAAATACAATTTGTTTTTTTATATCAGCCTGAAAGGAGTATTAACAAAAAAATTATGGAGCAAAAAAAAGAAGGTTCACTTGCGGGCTTTTTAGTTCCGTCAATCGTTGGAATAATTCTTTTTATGATTCCCGTACAGTACGACGGCAGCTGGACAATCGTGGTAAAAATTATTGCGGATATGATTAGCCAAGCAATAGGAGACTTTTTACCGTTACTTTGTTTAGGTATCGTCACAATTTCGGCTGTACTGGGAGTTATTTTTTTGAGCAAGCCGAATTTTATTGCAACTTATCCGATCGTGGCGAATACATTTTCAACAACTGCAGTTTGGGTAGTTATCAGAATAATCGGCGCGGTTTTTTTGTGGCTTACGTATTTGGGAATTGGTGCGGACGATGAAAGCGGCGGCGTAATTTCAATGATAACTTCGCCCGACAACGGTGGCTTTGTTTTGAATGACTTGCTTACAGTTTTGGTTGTAATATTTTTATTGGCGGGCTTGTTACTGCCCCTGCTTTTAGATTTTGGTTTATTGGAATTTATAGGCGCAATGCTTACAAAAATAATGCGCCCCGTGTTTACAATTCCGGGACGCGCGGCTGTTGACTGTATAACAAGTTGGATAGGCGACGGTACATTGGGCGTTATGCTGACTGCCAACCAATACGAAGGCGGCTATTATTCAAAACGTGAAGCAGCAATTATTTCTACAACATTTTCTGCGGTGTCGATAACTTTTTCAATCGTTGTACTCGCGCAGGTCGGCTTAATGGAATATTTCGGCGCGTACTATCTTTTAATCTGCTTGATAGGCGTTGCTTGCGCGTTGATAATTCCGAGAATCCCGCCGTTGTCCTTGAAAAAAGATGAATATTTAGTGCCGGGCAAAGCAATGGGCGAAACGTTGCCTGAAGGTTACACAAGTTCATTTCAGTACGGAATAGCTTTGGCGCGTCAGCGTGTCGGCGAACATCAAGGATTCGGGCAATTTATGGAAAGTGCTTTTAAAAACGCGGCGGGTATGTGGTTCGGCGTTTTGCCCGTCGTAATGTGCATTGGTACGCTTGCACTTGTTTTGGCGAATCATACAACGATTTTTGAAACATTGGGTGCACCGTTTTTGCCGCTGTTAAATTTGCTTGACGTACCGCAGGCGGCGGAAGTTTCAAAGACAATGATTGTAGGTTTTACTGATATGTTCACGCCGTCGATTATTGCCGCAAAAACTATTACTGTACCGATGTCAAAATTTATTGTTGCAGTAATTTCTGTCACGCAATTAATTTATCTTTCTGAAGTCGGCGGCTTAATTTTAGGTTCAAAAATTCCCGTCAATCTGCCTGAACTTTTTATATTGTTCCTTGAACGCACGATTATTAGTATTTTAATTGCAGCACCTGCCGCGCATTTTATTTTTTAAGGGTTAAGGGCTAAGGGCTAGGGAAATCTTAAAATCCTTAGTCCTTATTCCTTAGTCCTTAAAAACTGACTGAAAGGAAGTTTTTCAAATTGGAAGCGTCAGCAATTTCACTATTGCCGCCAATAATCACAATCGTTTTGGCGTTGGCAATAAAGGAAGTATATTTTTCGCTGATAATAGGAATATTTTCGGGTGCAATGCTGTTCACGGGCGGAGACTTTTTGCAGTCAATAATAAAATTTTTTGAAATAATGGCGGGCAAAGTCGGCGGCAACGTAAATATTTTAGCGTTCCTTGTAATATTGGGAATATTGGTTGCGGCAATAACGCGCTCGGGTGCAACGCGCGCTTACGGCGAATTGGCGCGGCGCGTCATTTCGGGAAAAAAATCCGCAATGGGTTTAACTGCATTTTTGGGAATTTTAATTTTTATCGACGATTATTTTAACTGCTTGACAGTTGGAACGGTAATGCGCCCCGTTACAGACAAATTTAAAATTGCCCGCGCAAAAATCGCTTACATAATCGATTCAACAGCCGCGCCAATCTGTATAATTGCGCCTGTTTCAAGTTGGGCGGCGGCGGTCGGCTCTTCACTGCCTGAAGGCGCAAATATTGACGGCTTCGCACTTTTCCTGCAAACAATTCCTTTCAACCTGTACGCAATTTTAACAATGGCGTTTATGATTTTTATAATTGTCAGCGGCAGAGATTATGCAACGATGGGAAAAGCAGTACAAGAATTTAAAATCCCCGCCGAATATAAAGACACCGCCCAAATTGAAGAAAGCGGCGGCGGCAACGGTAAAATTATTGACTTGGTACTCCCGCTGTTGGTTTTAATAATTGCCTGCGTTTATGGAATGTTATACACGGGCGGCATTAACGAAGGTAAAACTATAGCAGAATCTTTTGCAGATTGTGACGCGTCAGCATCTTTGGCGTTGGGCAGTTTTATTGCGCTGATATTTATTTTCTTGCTGTACATACCGCGCGGCGTCATAAAGTTCGCCGAGTTTTGCGAATGTTTCGCGCAGGGCTTTAAAGCAATGGTTCCCGCAATATTTATTTTGTGCTTGGCGTGGACACTTTCGGGAATTTGCGGCACGGATTATTTAAATTTGGGCGGCTACGTTGGAACGATAGTTCATGAACATTCGCAAGTTGCAGTTTTCTTGCCTGTAATATTTTTCTTGATTGCAATAGGTTTAGCGTTTGCAACGGGGACAAGTTGGGGAACATTTGGGATTTTAATCCCAATAGCAATGGCGGTAATAAATTTGACGCCTGAAACTTATCAAATGTTGGTACTTTGCATAGCGGCAATATTATCTGGGGCAGTCGGCGGCGACCACGCTTCGCCAATTTCTGACACAACAATTTTGGCGTCGGCTGGTGCGCAGTGCAGTCACCTTGAACACGTTGAAACGCAAGTACCGTACGTTTTGACAGTATCGGCTTGTTGCATTGTAGGCTTTTTGGTTGACGGATTCACGCAAAACGGCTGGCTCGGATTGGCAGTAAGTTTCGCCTGTTTAGTTTTGATAATGTTTATTATAAAAATGAAAGTGCCTGCAACCGAATAAAGACTAAGGATTAAAGACTAGGGATTAGTGAAAAAGCGGCGTGCAGGACGCGCGGCGATTTTTTTCTGCTAAAGAAAGAACATTTAATTAGAAAAAATTAAAAACTTAATAAAAAAAACAGAATTGTTGCCAAAAATAATTGCGGCGTTTAAAATAATTTTGGAGGTGTTTCATTTGAAAAGAGTTTATAATTTTAATCCCGGACCGGCAACCTTGCCGTTGGAAGTTTTGCAGGAGGCACAAGCCGAATTTTTAAATTTCGACAATTCGGGAATGTCAATAGTTGAAATCAGCCACAGAGCCAAGCCGTATGAAAAAATTCACAATCAAGCAAAGGCTGACATTTTGGAATTAATGGGGCTCAGCGAAGATTACGAAGTTTTATTCATTCAAGGCGGCGCGTCTTTGCAATTCGCAATGATACCGCTGAATTTCGCCACGAAAGAAAATCCCGGCAGTTACGCAGTTACAGGCACTTTCGCCAAAAACGCTTACAAAGAAGCAAAAAATTTGGGCGTTGCAGAACTTGCCGCCTCAACCGAAGAAGAAAATTTCCGCCGCGTTCCAACTCAAGCCGAATTAAAAATTTCTCAAAACGCCGCATACTTTCACATTTGCAACAACAATACAATTTTCGGCACCGAATATCATTACATTCCAGAAACAGGCAACGTTCCGCTTTTCGCCGATATGTCAAGCGATATGTTAAGCCGCCCGTATGATTTTAAAAAATTTTCGCTGATTTACGCGGGCGTTCAGAAAAATTTGGGACCTGCGGGCGTCGTAGTTGTAGTTGCAAAAAAATCTTTGGTTGAAAAATCTTTGGAGACTTTGCCTACAATGTTACGCTACGACACTTTCTACAAGAAAAATTCGCTGTACAATACGCCGCCTGCGTTCAGCATTTACATTGTTGGAAAAGTTGTGCGTTGGATAAAAAATCAAGGCGGGCTTGCCGAAATGGCTAAACGCAACGCCCAAAAAGCAAAAATTTTGTACGCGGCTATTGACAATTCAAACGGCTTTTATAAAGGGCACGCCGAAAAGGACAGCCGCTCCTTTATGAATGTAACTTTCCGCCTGCCCAATGAAGACCTTGAAAGTAAATTCGTCGCGCAGGCGTTGGAAAACAATTTAAGCGGCGTTAAAGGTCATCGCAGCGTTGGCGGAATGCGCGCCTCCATTTATAACGCTATGACGCTTGAAGGCGTTGAAACTTTGGCTGACTTTATGGAAAAATTCCGCCGCCAATTTTAGGGAATAAAGCCTAAAGACTAAGGGATAGTGAAAAAGCCGCCCGTCATTAAAGCCGCAGCTTAACCTTTTTTAGGAGCGTAGGAAAAATTAGAGGCGCCCCAAAGGGGGCCGCCTGTTACTAAGCGCGTACAGAAACCGAGCGGCCCTGACGGGCGGTAAAAAAAGCACTTTTTCTTTGGTACTTTCTTTTTTTGCTTCGGAAAAAAGAAAGTACATTTAATAAATAAAAACGTTAAGTTTTTAAGGTGATTCCTATGAAACTGAAAAATAAAATTGCCGCGCTGTCAACGCTTTTAATTTTGCAAATCGGCGCGGCAAATGCTGCAGGTATTGATGACGAATTGGCGGTTATTGCCGCCGAGCAGGATAAAACAGGCGAAAAAATTGAAACCTTCGACCCCGATTCTTTGGACGCCGATAAAAATAAATCTAAAACCCGCAAGGAAATTAAGGAAGAACAAGAACGCATTGAAAAAGAACGCGAAGAGGCGCGTAAAAAAATTAGGGAAGAACGCCGAAAAAGCCGCGATGAACTCAAGGGAAAAGCTCCAATTTCCAAAAATCCCGCGCCTATTGCACGCAAGCAAGAAAATAATTCTTCAGCAATAACGCCGCCAACTCCTACAGTGCAGGCAGTTCAAGCCGTCGAAGAAAATCCCGCCGTCGAAGAATTTACACCTGTTGAAGAAATGCAAGATAACCCGCAAGTTGAAGAAAATATTCAACCTGCCGAAAAAGTTAAACCCGTCGCCGAGCCGCCAAGAAATATCGGCTTGCCGAATCCAATCAATTCCTACGCAAGCTTTAACGAAATTGTTCAGGCTATGAATTTTACACCGCTTTATATTCCGAAAAAATCAGGCTACACTATTACTTCAATGATGACGGTTAATAATCGAATTGCCGAAATTCGCTACAGCCGCAAATGGGAGCCGAATGTTTCACTGCACGTAAGAACTTACAGGCGCGCGGCGGGCGAAGAATTGAAGGACATTAGCGGCGTTGTCGGCGTCAAATGGCGCGTCAATGTTGTAAACGGCATTACAACTTATATTGCAAAAATTGACGAAAATAAACACGTTGCCGCTTGGGCTGTCGGCAATTATACTTTTTCCGCGTACGTGGAAAATCTTTCTTTTGCCGCCTTCCACGCGCTCGTTGCAGATGAACTTGTTGATTTGTCGAACCATTATTACATTGGTAATTAAAAATTTTTTAAGTTGACGCAAAAACTTTTCAAAGGTATAATAAGCGCGTACTAATTTATTTTTCATTATTTTTTCATTAGGTTTACAAATTCGGATTCCTTATTTAACAAGGACTTTTTTACTTTTAATAATTTTTTTGTCGAACTTGTAAACCGCTTTATTGTATTTTGGCTTTTTAAAATTTGGAAGGAGGACACGGCGGAAGTAGAAAATTTACACGCCTTATAAGGTTGTAAGGTATAATTCAAATTTTGTACAGAAAGACCAGAAATTATCATGAAAGGAGAGCTACGCTAAAACATTTGTTTATGTTAAGTAGCAAACATTCACATGAAAAACATTAAAATCAGTAGCCCGCTTAACGGTACTTTGATACCGTTAAACCAGATTGACGACCCCGTATTTGGTAGCGGCGCAATGGGACGCGGCGTCGCCATTAAAGACCCCGAAGGCAAAGTTTATGCACCTTTTGACGGCGAAATTACTGTTTTCTTCCCGACAAAGCATGCTATTGGCTTAAAGTCAAATGACGGCATTGAACTTTTGATTCACGTCGGTATGGATACAGTTAAACTCAACGGCGAAGGTTTTACCGCAAAAGCTGATGTTGGCGATAAAGTCAAACGCGGACAACTTTTGCTGGAATTTAGCCCCGACGTTATCAAAAAAGCCGGCTACATTACCACAACGCCTGTTGTTGTTACCAACCATACAGAATTTGGCGACATTACTTTTGAACTCAACAAACAATCAATCACTGCGAAGGCAGGCGGCGATGACGCAGGCGCAGGCGCAGGCGGAGCTGTCGAAAAAGACGCTGACGACGCCCAATACGATAACCTCCCCGACGAAGAGCGCGTTGCTAAATTAATTATGAAATATGTCGGCGGTCCCGATAACGTTCGTACCGCCGAACACTGCGCTACTCGTCTTCGCCTTATCGTCAACGATAAATCTAAAATCCAAGAAAAGAAAGTCGAAAATATTGACGGCGTTAAAGGGCAATTCTTCGCCGCGCAACAATATCAGATTATCTGCGGTACAGGTTTTGTTGACAAAGTTACTGAAGAATTTATCAAATTGAAACCGTCTCTTGCAGGCGGCGGCGGAAAAGAAGCCGCGTATGAGCAAATGAGTCTTGTACAAAAAATTTCTCGTACACTCGGCGACGTTTTCGTTCCTATTATCCCTGTTTTGGTTGCAACAGGTCTTTTCATGGGTCTTCGTGGCGCGTTAATGTCATTAGGCTCTGAATGGGGTCCGACATTCCTTTTAATGTCGCAAGTTTTGACTGATACTGCGTTTGCATTTTTACCCGCGCTTGTTTGTTGGTCCACAATGAATAAATTCGGCGGCACTGCGGTTATTGGTATCGTTTTAGGTCTTATGTTAGTTTTCCCGGCATTGCCGAACGCTTATGTAGTCGGTGGCGCGGCTAATGATTTGGCTAACGCAGGTTTAACTTGGGTTGAAGCTGCAGGTATGGAAGAATGGGCAGGCAAAGTTCCGATTCCGATTGATTTGGGATTCATTCAAATTCCGCTCGTCGGTTATCAAGGTTCAGTTCTTCCCGCATTGGTACTTGGTATTTTTGCGGCGAAACTTCAACATTGGCTCAAAACTTTTATCCCCGATATGATTGACCTTATCGTAACTCCTTTCTTGACATTGACCATTTCAATGGCTCTCGGTTTCCTCGTTGTTGGTCCTATCATGCACGGTCTTGAACAAGTTGTTTTCGGCGCAGTTCAAAGTTTCTTGGGCATTCCGATTGTTGGTGGTCTCATCATTGGCGGTTTGCAACAAGTCATTGTTATCTTCGGTGTTCACCATGTCTTCAGCGCGTTGGAAATTTATCTTTTGTCAACGCAAGGCAACGACCCCTTCAACGCTATCATCACCTGCGCGACAATCGCACAAGGTGGCGCGGCTATGGCAGTTGCTATTAAAACAGTTGACGGCAAAAAACGCGCTCTTTACATTTCGTCAGCAGTTCCCGCTTTCTTGGGAATTACCGAACCTGCAATTTTCGGTATTAACCTCCGCTTTATGAAACCGTTCATTTACGGTTGCTGCGGCGGCGCAGTCGGCGGCGCAATTTCAAGCGCACTCGGTCTTGCAGGTACAGGTATGGGTATTACCGTTATTCCCGGTATGCTCCTTTACATGAACGGACAAATTTTGCAATATATCATTGTAAATATTATTGCGTTGGCTGTCGGTTTCGGCTTGACTTACACCCTTTACAAAACTGAAGAATAATTTTTCAATCGAATAAATTTTAATTCGGCGGCGTTCATTTTTGGACGCCGTTTTTTTTTGTGCTTTAATATGTTTTTAGGGGCTGTTGGCAAACTATAAAAAGTAAAAACACAAGCAATTCTTTGATAAAATAAGTTTGAAAGAAAGGATTGCTTATGTCTAACTTATTTTATC
>CAJOCQ010000013.1 GCA_905233135.1 uncultured Selenomonadaceae bacterium
CTCGAAGAACACGCCGACCAAGTGCAAAATATTTCGCTGAAATTCGGCGAAAATTCCTTTGAAGTGCCTTTCGTTGACGGTATGGACTTTTCCGTCTTCAAAAAAATTTTATTGACTATGGAAATTATTCCCGACGAAAATTATTTTGAAAAAATTTTGGCTGAAAATCCCCTAAAACTCAAAGACGATAAAATTTTTATCAATGTCAAAAATCCCTTCGACGACGTGATAGATTATTTTTTGGAACACGCCGCCGAAACTAAAAATATTTTCATAAAGTGCAACGGCAAATTGTATGAAGTGCCTTTCGTCAACGGCATTTCGCTGGAAACTTTTTCAGAACTTTTGAAGGCTTACGAAATTGCAAAAGGCGAAGAAATTATAAAAAAAATTATCGCCGACAGTTATTTGAAACTGCGCGACGATGAAATTTATTTCAACAGCGAAGATAATATTTCGGCGGATTTAGAACCATATCTGAATAAAATTCCGCCGCCCGTCCTTGAATATTTCAGAAAACACGAAAGGCAATTAATTTTTGTCAAAATCGCCTATAATAACGCGGTTTATAAATTGCCGTTCGTTGAGGGAATGAACATTTCAACTTTTGCATATATGTTGCGGAGCTTAAAGATTTTGGGCAAAAATGCTTCTTCGATAAAAGTTTTGGCGGCCAACGGCTTTACCGTCAAAGACAATTCAATTTTTAAACTGAAAAGAGGGCAAATCATTTGAAAATCATTGAACCAAGCGTGGAACTCGCGCAGGATTTAAATGCGGCGGAAATTATGCGCCACATTGAACGCGCAGGCAGAGTTTGTTATAAAAGCGAATCCAACATTTCAGATACTTCCGCCGAAAAATTTATTGCCAACATCATTAAAAGCGGGCACGAATCAGTTATTGAACACGTCAGCATAACTTTCAAAATTATTTGCGACAGGGGAATAACGCACGAAATTGTGCGCCACAGGTTAGCGAGTTATTCGCAGGAAAGTTCGCGCTATTGCGATTACAGCGGCGATAAATTCGGCGGCGAATTGACTTTCATTAAGCCTTGTTATTGGAATGACGACGACGAAAATTATTTGTTGTGGCGTCAAACTATGGCAGTTATTGAACAGGTTTATTTGACAATGAGAAAAAACGGCGCACGCCCCGAACAAGCACGCGCTATTTTGCCAAACAGTTTGAAGACAGAAATTTTTATGACGGCAAATTTGCGCGAATGGCGGCACTTTTTAAAATTGCGTACTTCCAAACGCGCTCATCCGCAAATGAGACAAATTGCACTTAAAATTTTTGAGATTCTTAATTCAAATTTGCCGGTTATTTTTTCTGATATTGAGGTTTAAAGTTTTTATTTTTATATTAAAATGTTCTTTCTTTTTCCAAAGCAAAAAAGAAAGAACCAAAGAAAAGTGCTTTTTTCCCGCCCGTCAGGGCCGCTCGGTTTCGGTACGCCCTTAGTAACAGGATGCCCCCTTTGGGGCGCAAACTTTTTCCTACGCTCGTAAAAAAGGTCAAGCTGCGGCTTTAGTGACGGGCGGCTTTTTCTTTTCACTAACTCCTAAAATATCTGTCGTCTTTTTCTGTTATGCAACCCTTTAATTCCAACTGCAATATGATTGAAGAAATTTCCGAAGGCTCAATATCTTCGACTTGCATTAAAATTTCTTCCAGCGTTATAAAATCATTTGCGGGAATTGCCTCATAAATAATTTTTTCTTCGCCCTCAAGTTCGACTTTTGGCGGAGATTTTTTTATTGAATCGTCGGTCGGCTCGGCGTCAAAAAGTTTTTCTTGCATTTCTGCTTTTTGAATAACGTTTCGTAAAATAATTTTTCTGTCGTCAACGTTATAATTTTCGGCGTCCAAAACGTCAGCTACGCTTGTTATCAAAGTTGCGCCGTCACGAATTAAATCATTGCAGCCTTCGCCTTTTGGTGAAAAAATACTGTGCGGAATCACAAAAACGTCTCGGGAATTATCAGCCGCATATCCCGCCGTAATCAACGCACCGGATTTTTTGCCCGCTTCAACGATTATAACGCTGCGCGAAAGTCCCGCAATTATTCTGTTACGCGCGGGAAAAGTTCCTTTATCACCATTGTAATTTGGCGGAAATTCAGTCATAACAACGCCGCCGTTTTCCACAATTTCCGCCAAAAGTTTTTTATTGTAAGACGGAATTTTATTTATACCGTACCCTAAAACTGCAACCGTTCGCCCGTGTCTTGCCGCCGCTTTGTGCGCCAATGTATCAATCCCGCGCGCCGCGCCGCTTACAACCGTTAAGCCCGCCCGCGCAAATTCTGCGCCGAGCATACTTGCAATATTTTCGCCATACTTGGTAGGTTCGCGCGTGCCGACTATCGAAACTCTTTCAACGTTCGGCTGCAATTCGCCACGATAATAAAAAACTACCGGTGCGCCCGAAATTTCTTTCAAAATCGGCGGGTAATTTTCGTCGTAATAAGTGCAGATTTTAACTTTTTTAACTTCGCAAAACTTAATTAATTTTTCGACGGCGTCAGGGTATTCGCTGCGAAATTTTGTCAGCTTGTCAATAATTTTTTGATTTAAGCCCGCCTGTTGAAATTGCGCCAAATCTGCCTTCCAAACATTTTCGGCACTGCCAAAAATTTCTATCAACTTTCTGACAGTTTTATGACCAATCAGGCTTATCGCGTGCAAAGTTGCAATGTAGTACCTTTCCAAAATTTTCCCCTACTTAGTCAAGTCCAAAATTAAATCCGCAATATCGGCGGCGGCTTGAGGTTTTCCCAAGCTTAAACTTGCCGCCGCCATTTTTTGTAATTCGGCGGGATTGTTCAAAAGTTCGTTCAAGTGTTTTGATAAAATTTCCGAATTTAAATCTTTGTTTAAAATCATACGCGCCGCGCCGACTTTAACCAATGCTTGCGCGTTAAATTCCTGATGATTTTCGGCGGCGTAAGGGAAGGGGATTAAAATTGCAGGAACGCCGCGCGCGGTTAATTCTGCAAGCCCCGTTGCACCTGCGCGGAAAATTGCAAGGTCAGCCATTGCCATTGCTTGCGGCATATTGTACAGATACGGCACAATTTTAATATTCGGATTGTCGAAGTTGAAGCCGCCGCTTTTCAATTTTTCAATGACTGAATCAAATTCGCCTTTGCCCGTAACGTGCAAAAATTGGGCATTGGCGGGCGCGTTCAAAAGTACGTCAATCATAGCGTTGTTAATTGCGCGCGCGCCGCGACTGCCGCCCGAAATTAAAACGACGGGTTTTTCTTCGCTAAAATTAAATTCTTTCAAGCCGTCAATTTTTTTTGCGGTTAAAACTTCTGCGCGAATAGGGTTGCCTGTGTAAACTGTTTTTTCTGCGGGGAAATTTTTCAACGCGGGCTCGGTACCGACTGCAATTTTATTTACAAACTTTGAAAGAATTTTGTTGGTAATACCTGCAACGGCGTTTTGTTCTTGAATCAGCGTAGGAATTTTCATAAGGCTTGCCGCCAAAATCGTAGGACCGCAAACAAAGCCGCCCGTACCTACTGCAACATTCGGCTGAAAATTTTTTATGATATTGCCCGCGCGTTTGACGCTCAAAATTGCATCGGCGGCGCGTTTAAAATTTTCCAGTGTAAAATGACGTTCAAAGCCGCCTTCCAAACTTAGCGCAGTGAAATTAATTCCCGCCTTCGGCACAATGTCAGATTCAAGCCCCTGCTTAGTTCCAACGTACAAAAATTCGGCGGACGGCACTTTGTTTTTTATAGCGTCAATCAAAGTCAACGCGGGGTAAATGTGCCCGCCCGTGCCGCCGCCGCTTACAATTATCTTCATTTTTTTATTAACAGTCCTCTAATTATTTTAGAAAAAATTTTTAATTTCCTAACACCTGACACCTGACACCTAAAACCTATTAACAATCCTTTTAAAATCTTTGCCGCGCTCTTCAAAATTATCGTACATATCGAAACTCGCGCAGGCGGGACTCAACAAAACAACTTGCGGCGAATGTGCAACGCTTTTTGCAAGTTCAACGGCTTTTTGCATTGAATAACCCGCCTCAAGAATTTTTTCTGCGGGGAAATTATTTTTCAGCGCGTCAGCTTTAAAACGCGCTGCCGCGTCCCCTACCAAAATTAAAATGTCAACACGTTCATTAACCAATTTCAGAAAATCTGTTAAATCTGTCAGCTTATCGTCGCCGCCCGCAATTAAAATTATACGCCCGTCAAAAGTTTCCAACGCCTTAATTGCAGAATCGGTATTCGTTGCCTTTGAATCGTTGTAATATTTCACGCCGTCAATTTCGCGTACAAATTCGATTCGGTGTTCAACGCCCGTAAACGCCCTTAAAACGCGCGAAATATTTTCTGCGGTACAATTCATTAAAAAAGCAGCCAACGCCGCGCACAGGGCATTTTCAACGTTATGAGAGCCTTTTATTCCGAGTTCGTCCGTCGTGCAAAGTTCAAAAATTTTTCCGCCGTAATTTATCACAAGTTTTTTGCCGTCGAGGTACGCGCCTTCGTCCAAAATTTTTTTGCGGCTGAAATAAACAACTTTGCAGGCGGCGCGGCTTTTTATTTCCCTAACCAAATCATCATCGTAATTTAAAATTAAAAAATCGTCCGCCGTTTCCTGCGCGAAAATTTTTTCTTTCATAGCTTGATAAACTTGCATATTGCCGTGCCGTTTCAAGTGGTCGGGAGTAATGTTCAAAATTGCCGAAATGTGCGGCTTGAAATTATTTGTAGCTTCCATTTGATAACTTGAAATTTCGGCGGCAATGGCTCCGCCCGCGCCCGTTTCAAGTGCAACTTCAGAAAGTGCCACGCCAATATTTCCGCCGACGCCGACTTTTTTATAGCCCGTCTCAAGCAACAAGCCGAGCAAAGTTGTTGTTGTAGTTTTTCCGTTCGTGCCGGTAATTGCGCAAATTGGAGACTGCGCCAAATCGTACGCAAGTTCAACTTCACTTATGACGGGAATATTTTTTTTCAACGCGGCTTGCAAAATCGGAATGCGTAAAGGTACAGCGGGCGAAACAATTATTAAATCCACGCCGTTTAAAAGTTCTTCATTCTGCGCGCCGAATTTTAAATTTATTCCGACTTCGCGCAGTTCTTCAAAATTATATTTTAAATCTGATTCGTTTTTGGCGTCGCTCAAAGTAACATTTGCGCCGAATTTTTTTGTAACTTTCGTCGCCGCAAAGCCGCTTATTCCCGCGCCAATTACCAAAATATTTTTGTTTTGAAATTCCATAAAAATAAAAAAGCTCCTATTGTTAAAAAATTAATTTCCTGCAAGTCGCCTTTCAAGTTCGGAAATTTTTTGGCTTGCAAGATACAACTGTTTTTGTTGAGAGTTAATCATACTGCAAAGATAAGCAATTAATTCTGCGTGTTCGCCCGTATCCTGCGCGAACTGTTCATAAAAAATTTTATAAACTTCATTAGGCGTTAAAGGTGCGCAATTTCCGAAAATTACGCCGAAACCGTAATTAACCATACGACTAACCCAAACATACCAATATTGCGGATTTTCTTGGAAAAATTTTTCTTTATGAAAAATTTCTGCCATAATTTTCATACCGATAATTGTCGGCGTCATATGATATTTAATTTTTTGCTCGACAGTTTTTGTAGAACGTGTCATTGAACTCAAATTTTGTCTGTTAGCGTAAAGTGCATCGGGAATGAATAAAACTTTTTTAGCTTCACAGATAATTTGTATAATCCAAAAATCGTCTTCGCTGACAAGAACTTCAGGAAAATAGATTTCGTTGTCAATGAGAAAATCACGCCTTGAAAATTGCAACCACGGCGTTACGTGAATTTTGCCTTGAAAAAAATCGTTCATTCTTTCGGCAACATTTTCAGAAACATAAACGGGAATTTCTGCCTTATTTATCATTGAATTTACAATTTGAGAATTTTTTAATTGTAATTTGTCGGGGGCATCTTCAAAAGAAAAATATTTGTGCATGCAAATAACATCAACGTTATAATTTTCTGCGTAATTGTAAAGCGTTTCAAGGGCATTTTCCAAAATTAAATCGTCAGCATCCGTAAAATAAATATATTTGCCGCGAGAAAAATTCAAGCCGCTGTTACGAGGTACGCAAGCGTTGCCAAAATTTTTCTTTAAGCGCAAAAGCTTAAGCTGCTGTACCCCCTCCCGTTTCAGATAATTTTCAACAATTTCCACGCTGTTATCAGTAGAACAATGGTCAACTACGATAACTTCAAAATCTTTGAAAGTCTGCGCGAAGATACTTTCCAAACACGCGCCGATAAATTTTTCTGCGTTGTACATTGGAATAATAACAGAAACCGCAGGAATTTTTTGCTCCAAAATCAACCCTCCAATTTTGAATACTGTTCGTCATCAACAGGTTCGAGCCATTCGTTGGAAGAATTTTCGGCGGGAATTTCAACCGCCAAATGTGAAAACCAACTGTCAGCCGCCGCGCCGTGCCAATGCTTAACTTCGGGCGCAATGTTTACAACGTCGCCCGGCTTTAAAGCTTGCGGAGCTTTTCCCCATTCTTGATACCAGCCGCGCCCGCCTGTTACCAACAAAATTTGCCCGCCCTTGTGGTGAATGTGCCAATTATTTCTGCAAGCGGGCGAAAATGTTACGTTCGCAATAGGTCCGCCCGTTTTCGTCAAAGGATTCAAATACGCTTGCCCGATAAAATATTTGCTGAATTGTTCGGGCATTTTGTTGCCGACTTCAAACGCGCCGGGATTTTTAATTTCACTCATAATCAAACCTCCTGAAAAAATTTTGAAATATTATACACGCCGAAAATAATTGCGTCAAAATTTTTTCAACTTGCCTATATAAAAAAAATACGCTAAAATTTTTTTGGTTTAAAACAAAATAAAAATTTTTGGAGGCTAAAAAAATGAGAAGCGACATAGTTAAAAAAGGTGCTACACGTTGCGCCCATCGTTCGTTGTTCAATGCTAACGGTTACGGACCCGAAGAACTCAAAAAGCCGTTAATCGGCGTCTGCAATTCTTTCAATGAAATTATTCCCGGTCATATGCATTTGCGCTCAATTACCGAAGCGGCAAAACTCGGCGTTGCAGCGGCGGGCGGTACACCTATTGAATTTCCCGCAATAGCAGTTTGCGACGGAATTGCAATGGGTCATACGGGGATGAAATATTCTTTGGCAAGCCGTGAACTTATTGCAGATTCTATTGAAGCGGTTGCAATGGCAAGCGGTTTTGACGGTTTAATTTTAATTCCGAATTGTGATAAAGTTGTACCGGGAATGTTAATGGCGGCGGCGCGTTTAAATATTCCTGCAGTTATTGTCAGCGGCGGTCCAATGTTGGCAGGGCGTTTTCACGGCAGAGACGTAAGCGTCAGCCAATGTTTTGAGGCGGCTGGAAAATTTGCGGCAGGGCAAATGACGGCTGAAGAAATGACAGAATTGGAAAGTAAAGCTTGTCCGGGTTGCGGCTCCTGCGCTGGACTTTTCACGGCTAATACTATGAATTGCTTAAGCGAAGCGTTGGGAATGGCTTTAGCGGGCAACGGTACAATTCCCGCCGCTTATAACGGCGCAAGATTAATTTTGGCGAAACGCGCAGGCAAAGTTTTAATGAATCTGATTGAGAAAAATATTTGCCCGCGTGATATTTTGACTTTAAAGGCGTTTGAAAATGCAATAACTGTTGATATGGGAATTGGCGGCTCCTCAAATACTGTTTTGCATTTAACGGCTATTGCCAATGAATGCGGTATTAAAATTCCAGCAGAACTTTTTGATAAAATTTCGGCGCGTACTCCTTACATTACAAAACTTAGCCCCGCAGGCAAACACCATATGCAAGACTTGGAAGAGGCGGGCGGAATTTCTGCGGTTATGCACGAACTTTCAAAGAAAAATCTTTTGCACCTTGACGCTTTAACAGTTGACGGCACTTTGGGCGAAAGAATCGAAGGCGCAGAAATTGAACGCGCCGACGTTATCCGCACTGTTGAAAATCCCTACAGACCTACGGGCGGAATTGCAATTTTGCACGGCAACATTTGCCCCGATTGCGCGGTTGTAAAGGCGTCTGCAGTCAGTGAAGATATGCTTGTTTATAAAGGCAAGGCAAAATGTTTTGACAGCGAAGGCGCGGCGATTGACGCAATTATGGCGGGCGAAATTAAAAACGGCGATGTTGTAGTTATTCGCTACGAAGGACCAAAAGGCGGTCCCGGTATGCAAGAAATGTTGAACCCTACCGCCGCAATTACGGGCGCGGGCTTGAAAGTCGGTTTAATTACGGACGGAAGATTTTCAGGCGCAAGTCAAGGCGCGTGCATTGGGCACATTTCGCCCGAAGCTATGGAAGGCGGACCTATTGCGCTGATTAAAGACGGCGATATTATTTCCATTGATATTCCGAACAGGAAATTGGAACTTGAAATTTCTGATGAAGAATTGGCAAAACGTCGCGCAGATTGGGTAAAACCTGAACCGAAAATTAAAACAGGTTACCTTGCACGCTACGCAAAACTTACTACTTCAGCTTCAACGGGCGCGGTTGTCAACGCTTAAATTTTTTTGGAGTTTTAAAAATGAATCCTTTCGACGTTTAGGAAAAAATTCGTCAATTAACCGAGCAAAATAAAATTCTCAATCAAAATTTAGTCAATCTCAACAACGCGCAAAAAAATTTACTCAATGAAGTTGCAAAAACTTTTTCGCGCTTGGATATAATCCCCAATAAAATTGTCTTTTCCAATTTTTACGGGCAAGGTTACGGCGACAGCCTCAAATATATTGCACAAGAAATTTTAAAGCAAAATTTACCTTACGATTTGGTTTGGGGCGTGAAAGATATGAATACTCCGTTGCCCGCCAAAATTCGCAAGGTCTCAAATCAAAGCGTCGATTTTATGTACGAATTGGCAACGGCAAAAATTATCATAAACAATGAGCTGGACGTTTTGCCTTTTATAAAAAAATTCGGGCAATATTATATTATGACGTGGCACGGCAATTTTGCTTTTAAATGCGTTAATGTTGAAATGCCGAATGTTACGCCGCAATTTGTCGAGTATCTGAAATCCCGCGTTGCATTGGTTGATTTAATGTTGGGCGATTCAAAGCAAAGCGTAGATTGGATACGCAGTGCTTTTTTGTACAGGGGAAATATTTTAAATTGCGGGTTGCCGCGTACAGATATTCTTTTAAACAGTTCAAAAGAATTTGTTTCGCAGATGAAACAACAATTCAAAATTCCCGCAGGAATTAAAATCTTGCTGTACGCGCCGACTTTCCGCCAAGACCCGAAAAATTTCCAACTTACGGATTCTTTTGACGAATACACTTTTGACATAAACAAACTTTTGAGCGCGTTAAATAAAAAATTCGGCGGGCAATGGGTAATTTTGGGCAGATTCCACCCCGCCTTTGCAAATACCAATTTCGGCAAAAATTTATTTAAATCTTCGCCGAATATTTTTGACGTTACAAATTATCCCGATGTTCAAGAATTGGTTTTAATTTCTGATGCCTTGCTGACGGATTATTCTTCTATTGCGTATGATTTTATGGTTACAAAAAAGCCCGTCTTTTTCTTGGCAAAAGATTTACAATCTTACAAAGAAAAGCGCGGGCTTAAGCCGCTTTATTTCAATATGCCTTACAGAATCAACGAAACCGAAAAAGATTTGTTTGACTGCATAAAAAATTACAATGAAGCCGCCGTAAATTCCAAATCTGTCGAATTGTTGAAAAATTTGCAACCGACGGACAACGGGCACGCTTCCGAAGAAGTTGTTAATGTTATTAAAAATGTTATCGACAGTTATTTGACGCTCCCCCAAAAATGGGGGGGGGGGCGGCAGAACGCCAAAGTTGGAACCTGCCGTTTGAAATTGACAACACCATTGCAAATTGGAAGGCGTACAAATATCTTGCCGAGCGTTACACAAATTTTTTGGCGTCATTGCCAACTTACAAGGGCAGCGGCGTAACGCCGAAAATTTTTTGGTGGTGTTGGTTGCAGGGCGAAGATAACGCGCCGCCGATTTGCAAGGCGTGTTTAAATTCGCTGAAAAAATTTTATCCCGATTATCAAATTAATGTTGTTACGTTGCAAAATATTAATTCGTTTGCAAATTTTCCGCACTACGTTATAGAAAAATTAAACGCGGGGAAAATTTCGCCGACGCATTTTTCAGATATTTTGAGGCTGGAATTGTTGACGAATTACGGCGGAATTTGGATTGATTCAACAGTTTTATGCACGGGGCGCGAAGAAAAATTTTTGCAGGAGCCGCTTTTTATCTTCCAATCGATATTGGCGAATCAACCGGCGCATCTCGGCTCAAATTGGTTTATTGTTTCAGAAAAAGGAAACCCAATCGTAAAGACGACGCGCGATTTAATTTACAAATTTTGGCAAGACCATGACTATTTGGGGGACGCGGGATTTTATTTCGTGTTTCATTGCCTGTTCAAATTGGCGGCGCAAAAATATCCCGCGCTTTTCCTAAACATTCCTGTATTTTCAAATATCACGGCAAATACTTTGTGGTTTCATTTGTTCAGAAAATATGACGAGAAAATTTTTGTAAAGCTTAAATCTATGTCGAACTTTCACAAACTTACTTATAAATATAAACATCCTCAAAATATTGAAGGAACACTTGCAGAAAAAATTTTAAAAGAATATTTGCCGCAGTAAAAAGGAAGTTGAAAAAATGAGCAATATTGCTTTGATTCTTGGCGGCGGGGTAGGGTCAAGGATGCAACAGGATATTCCCAAGCAATTCTTGACTGTCAATGACTGCCCTATAATAATTTATACAATGCGGGCTTTTCAGAATCATCCCGAAATTGACGCAATAGCCGTTGTCTGTTTGGAAGGTTGGGAAAATGTTCTGCAGGCTTACGCCAAACAATTCAACATTACAAAATTAAAACACATTGTGCGCGGCGGCGACAATCGCCAAAGTTCCTCAAGAATAGGACTTTATGAACTTGAAAAAATTTATGACGCCGAAGATATTGTTTTGATACACGACGGCAACCGCCCGCTGACTTCGCCCGAAATTATTTCAAATTGCATTATAACCACAAAAAAATATGGCAGTGCTTGTGCGGCTATTCCTTGCGCTGACGTTATGATGAAAACCGAAGACGGCATTTTGACGCCCGAAGAATATCCGCGCGATAAATTGAGAGTCGGTCAAACGCCGCGCGGCTTTTATTTGAAAAAAATTTGCGATATTCACAGGCGAGCGTTGCAGGCGGGCATAACAAATTCTATAGGCTCTCATACTTTGATGTTGGAATTGGGCGAACCTGTTTATTTGTACAGGGGCTCGGAAAAAAATTTTAAAATTACAACTGTTGAAGATATTGAAATTTTTAAAGCGTTGCTGAACAGCGAAAAGCCGAAATATTTAAAGTGATTAAAATTTTTTGAAGGGAAGTGATTTTCAATGTTAAATGACGCGGCTGCAGTTTTTAATGAAAAGCTTTTATATCCAACTTATGAAATTATTGGAGGTGTAAAAATTTTGGCTCCTTCTGCGACTCTTTTTCATAGCGATGCTATTAATGAAATTCTTGTTGATTTTAGAATTTATTTTCGCCAACATCCAAATAGCGGTTATGTTTTTGGCGACCATGTAGATGTACATTTTTCTGACGGCAGCGTTTATAAGCCTGATTTAGTTGTTATCACTGAAGAAAATAAAAATATTATGAGTACCAATAAGGCAATTTACGGCGCACCTGATTTAGTTGTTGAAGTTCTTTCGCAATCTACAAAAAGACGTGATTTAACAATAAAAAAAGATACCTATGAAAAATTCGGCGTCAAAGAATATTGGATTATAGACCCGTTTATAAAATCTGTAAGCGTGTATCTCCTGCGCGAGGGCAAATACGAATTTGACGACGAATATATTTGCTATGATGACGATGAATTTGAAGACCTTCCTGAAGCAGAAAAAGCCGCAACAAAATTTGAAATTTCGCCGTCAATCTTTCCTGAATTAAAAATTAAACTGCGTGATATTTTCAGCTGGAGCTATCGTTAATTGAAATTGCCGAGAATTGGAGGAAAAATTTTTTTATGGATTGGCAAGAATCATTTGGAAAAAAACTAGAAAATTTTTTGAGCCGCGAACAATTTATATTCAACGCGCCAATGAAGGAGCATACAACTTTCAAAATTGGCGGCGCGGCGGACGTTTTAATTTTCCCGTCGAACGCGCAGGAAGTTGCAACCGTTTTCAAATTGATTGAAGAATTTAAAATCCCCTGTACAATTCTCGGCAACGGTTCAAATGTTTTGGTGCTCGATAACGGAATTAGGGGCGCGGTTGTCAAATTCAGCGATAAATTTTTTGGCAACATTCGCGCGGAAGGTACAAAAATTATTGCTGACGCGGGCGCAAAACTTAAGGACGTTTCAAATTTCGCTGCAGAAAATAATTTGTGCGGGCTTGAATTTGCGGTTGGTATTCCGGGCAGTGTCGGCGGCGCAGTTTTTATGAATGCCGGCGCGTACAACGGCGAAATGAAAAATGTTGTCGCGCAGGTTACGGCGGTTTCACCTTCGGGCGAATTGAAAATTTTCAGCGGCGAAAGTTTGGATTTGGGCTACAGGCAAAGTATTTTTCAAACGAACGGTTGCGCAATTTGCCAAGTCGAATTAAATTTAACTTACGGAAATGTTGACGAAATTAAATCTGCAATGGCGGATTTTACCCAAAAACGCGAAAGTAAACAGCCGCTAGAACTTCCAAGCGCAGGCAGTACTTTTAAACGCCCGAAAGGTTATTTCGCAGGTACGCTGATTGACAGCACGGGCTTAAAAGGCTTGAGAGTCGGCGGCGCAATGGTTTCAGAAAAACACGCGGGCTTTGTTGTCAATGTAGGCAACGCTACCGCCGCTGACGTTTTGAATTTGATTGAAGAAGTTAAACGCCGCGTAAAGGAAGTTCACGGCGTTACACTTACGCCCGAAGTTAGAATTATCGGCGAATAGTTGAAAGGAGTTTTGGCAATGATTCACGTTTGTTACGGGCTTTACGATAAAACAGGGCACTATTCAAAGTTCACGGGGACTTCAATGCTTTCAATTTTTGAAAATACCGCCGCGCCCGCCAATTCAATCACGGTTCACATTTTGCACGATAACACTTTATCGCAGGAAAATATTAATAATTTTATTTACATTGCGGGGCGTTACGGGCAAAACGTGAAATTTCATAACGTCGAAGAACTTTGTACAGATAAACTTCAATTCCTGCGCGAAAAATTGGAAAAAGTTTTTCATTCCAGATTCAGTGTAGGAACTTTTTACCGCCTTATGATGTCACAAAATTTTTTCTACCCCGATAACATTTCAAAAATAATTTATCTTGATTCAGATACAATCGTTAATTTGGATATTCAAGAACTTTGGAATTACCCAATGCAAAATTTCGCTCTTGCTGCAGTCCCCGAACTTTTGGCAACTCATCAACATATGATTATCGATAAATATTTAATAAATTCCGGCAAAGTCAACATTGAAGATTATTTTTGCGCCGGAATTATAATTTTGGATATAAATAAAATTAATAAAAATTTTTTCTATGAAGGCGTTCAATGGCTGGCGGATCATCCTCTGTCACAATCTTATGACCAAGATATTTTAAATAATTTTTTTGCAGGCGGATATTGCAAGTTGCCTGAAAAATTTGATTCATTCGTTTTGGCGTTGAGGCTTGTTAAAGATTTTACGCTGACAGAAAGAATTTACCATTATGCAGGGAACACCGCCGTTACTTTCGATATGAAAGACCCGTACACGCGGCTTTTTTTTGAACACTTTGTAAAAACGCCGTGGTTTAATTTTGACCTTATAAGCAATGCCTACAACTTTACGCGCGAAATGTACAATGAACGCCAAAAAATTATCCTGCAACTTGCAAAAATTCTTCACGATAAACAACGCGCTTTTTTGTTCTCAAAAGAAAATGAACGCGCAATGCGTTATATTTTTGAAATTAATGACACCGAAGAAGTTATAATTTCAGACGAAGCAAATTCAGGCGAAAAATTGTTTAACTCAATGAAAAATTCGCAGGGCAAAAAAGTTTTCTTCATTTTGACGGATTATTATGCAAGCCTTCAGCCGCAATTAAGCAACGCGGGCTTTGTCGAAAACAAAGATTTTATAAATGTAATGTGGTTTATGTCGGAAACTTACGGCGTACCGCTTGAAACTTATCCTTTCTTAAAGGCGTTATAAAATTATGGCGAAGAAAAAAATTAAATACGTTTGCCAAGAATGCGGCGCAGAATCTGCGCGTTGGCTCGGCAAATGCCCGATGTGCGGCAAGTGGAATACTCTTGTTGAAGAAGTTGTCGAAGATATTCCCGTTAAAACCGAACACGCGCTAACTACCGCTTACGAAATGCCGCGCCGAATTGCTGAAGTTGACTTGGCGGAATTGCCGCGCTTTTCAACGGGCAGCGGCGAACTTGACAGAGTTTTGGGCGGCGGTTTAATTCCCGGCTCCATAATTTTAATTGCGGGAGATCCCGGCGTCGGCAAGTCAAGTTTGACTTTGGCAATTTGCGCCTACATTGCAAACAACGGGCGGCGCGTTCTATATGTTACGGGCGAAGAAAGTTCGCGCCAAATTCGTATGCGTGCCGAAAGATTAAACGCGCTTGCAGACGAACTTTTTATTTGCGCCGAAAATAATCTTGAACGAATCGTTAAACACGTCGAAAAAGTTGAGCCCGAACTTTTGATTGTCGATTCAATTCAAACAATTTATAAATCTGATATTGAAAGTGCGCCCGGCAGTGTTTCGCAAGTGCGGGAATGTTCGGCGGCTTTAATGCGCCTTGCGAAAAGTCACGGCGTTACAACTTTTATAATCGGGCACGTTACAAAGGACGGCAATTTGGCAGGTCCGCGCGTCCTTGAACATATTGTTGACACGGTTTTATTTTTTGAGGGCGAAAGAAATGCAGATTTCCGCGTTTTGCGGGCGATAAAAAACAGATTCGGTGCAACTTCGGAAATTGGGCTTTTTGAAATGAGAAACAGCGGGCTTGCAGATGTTCCTGACGCCTCAAAATTATTTCTGCCCGAAAAATTTGAGGATACAGGCAGCGTGATTGTCCCTACTGTCGAAGGCACGCGCCCGCTCCTTGTAGAAATTCAAGCGTTGGTTGCTCCAACTCCTTTTATGCCGCCGCGCAGGACGAGTGATTCTGTCGATATAAAAAAAATTCAGCTGTTGCTTGCAGTTTTAGAAAAGCGGCTGCATTTAACCATTGGAAGTTGTGACGTTTATATGAAGACGGCGGGCGGAATAAAAATTGACGAGCCTGCAACAGATTTACCGATGACTATTGCGCTTGCGTCGAGTTTTGCCAACAGAAAAATTTTGCCGCAATGCGTAATTTTCGGCGAAGTTGGATTAAGCGGCGAAATTCGCGCAGTCAGCAAGGCAAGGCAGCGCGTCGAAGAATCTGCGCGAATGGGTTTCCAAAATATTATCCTGCCGAAAAAAAATTTTAACGAAATGCAAAATGTGCCGAATGTAAATTTGTTGCCTGTAGAAAATCTGCGCGATGCTTTAAAAATTGCAATGCCACGCGTTAAGGAGGCGGCAGAATGACGCAAGGATTAATAATAGTGCATACGGGCGAAGGCAAAGGCAAAACAACCGCCGCGTTAGGCTTGGCGTTGAGAGCATTCGGCGCGGGACTGAAAGTTTTAATTTTGCAATTTATTAAAGGCGGGCAAAGTTACGGCGAACTTGACGCTTTAAAACTTTTACCAATCGAAATAAAGCAATGCGGCTTGGGCTTTACAAAAAACGGCGAAATATTCGAACATAAAGCCGCCGCCGCTGAAACTTTAAAACTCGCGCAGGACGAAATTATTTCGGGCAAATGGGATTTAATAATTTTGGATGAAATAAACTACGCGGTAAAATTCGGCTTAATCACTGAAGACGAAATGCTGAACTTGTTAAAAATTCGCCCGCCGAAATTGCATTTGGTATTCACGGGGCGCGACGCTACAGAAAAATTAATTGACGCGGCAGACCTCGTTACAGAAATGAAATTAATCAAGCACCCTTACCAACGCGGAATAAAAGCGCAGCGCGGCATAGAATTTTGAAAGGCGGCGATACTTTGAAAATAAAATTGCGCGTGAAATTTTACGATACCGACTTAATGGGCGTTGTCCACCACTCAAATTATATTCGTTGGTTTGAAACGGCGCGTGTTGAATTTTTAAGAAACGTCGGAATAGATTTAAACGAAATGCTCAATGACGGAATTTTATTTCCAATAGTTGAAGTGCAGGCGAAATATTTAAATCCTGCGAAGTTTGACGACGAACTGGAATTGGAAATTATTCCCGCTGCAATGACAAAGGTTAAATGGGAATTTGAATATAAAATCCGCCGCGCGGGCGAAGAAAAAATTTTGGTTGAAGGATTTAGCCGCAATGTTTTTACCAACGCTGAAAGCGGCAAAATTACGCGCTTGCCTGAAAAATATTTTTCAAAATTGGCTATAGAAAATTAAAAGAGGCGCGCACGGACGCGCGCCTCGTACCTCGCGCAGGACGCGCGGCAATTTCTACTTTGCTGAATTGTAACTGCAGCCCGTCAATGCTGATAATACGCCCGTCACTAAAGCCGCAGCGCGCGGTAATGTTGAAGCGTAGGAAAAAGTTTGCGCCCCAAAGGGGGCATCCTGTTACTAAGTGCGTATCGGAACCGAGCGGCCTTGACGGGCGATAAAAGCACTTTTTTTCTTTGGTACTTTCTTTTTTTTTTGCTTTGGAAAAAAAAGAAAGTACATTTATAAATATTTAATAAAAAAATAAAATTAAAAATAAAATTCGGCGCAAATTCGGCGTCATTTTTTATTTGACAGATTGACAACCAATATATAAAATATTGCGGTACGGTGTGAGTACATAACCTGTTGAGGAAAGCCGGAGGCAAACTTGGCAAGCCCTCAATTTCGGGCAGCGTACAAGAATTTGACTGCCGCATTTTTCTACGTGAGAATTTTGACGGTTTATAATAGATTGTGAGGAGTTTTACTTATGATTGAAAGACTGACAGAAATTTAACGATTAGAATTTTTTTGAGTAATGGCAAGTTTCGCCCTCTGCTTTTTGACGGGTTCAATAAAAAAGTTAGGGGGTGCAGGTTATACTTATTACAATTTCAGTAGCAATCGTTGCAATAATTTTGGGCGCAGTAGGCGGCTACACGGCGCGTAAACGTACCGCAGAAGCGCAAATAGGCTCGGCTGAAGAAGAAGCCCGCCGAATTATCGCCGAAGCTCAAGAAAAAAGCAACGCAGAAAAAAAAGAGTCCATCCTTGAAGCAAAGGAAGAAATTCACCGAATGCGGCAAGAATTGGACAGGGATACTAAAGAACGCCGCAACGAATTGGCTCGCCAAGAAAAGCGCGTCGTTCAAAAAGAAGAGAACCTTGACAAAAAAATGGATTCTCTCGAAAAAAAGGAACAACTTTTAAACAAAAAAGAGGCACGGCTAAACGAATCGCAGGCAGAATTGGATTCAATGCAGGAAAAAGAAAATGCCGAACTCGAAAGAGTCGCCGCACTTTCACGCGACGAAGCAAGAAATATTTTAATGGCGGAAGTCGAAGAAGGCTTAAAACACGATAAGGCTATCAGAATTAAAGAGTACGAAGCGCAAATTAAAGACGAAGCGGATAAAAAAGCCCGCGATATTTTAAGCATGGCAATTCAACGCTCGGCGGCTGACCACGTAGCAGAAACCACCGTTTCAGTTGTATCTTTGCCAAGTGATGATATGAAGGGCAGAATTATCGGGCGCGAAGGCAGAAATATTCGTACGCTTGAAACTTTGACGGGGATTGATTTAATAATTGATGATACGCCTGAAGCGGTTATAATTTCAGGCTTTGACCCCGTGCGCCGCGAAATTGCCCGCGTTGCGTTGGAGCGTTTAATTTCTGACGGCAGAATTCACCCTGCGCGAATTGAGGAAATGGTTGAAAAGGCTCAAAAAGAAGTCGAAAACCGAATGAAGGAAACGGGCGAACAGGCAACTTTCCAAGTCGGCGTTCACGGTATTCATCCCGAACTTATTAAACTTTTGGGCAGGCTCAAATATCGTACAAGTTACGGGCAAAATGTTTTAAATCATTCAATCGAAGTTGCGCAACTTGCAGGAATTATGGCAAGCGAACTCGGCGTTGATGTTAATTTGGCAAAACGCGCGGGACTTTTGCACGATATAGGAAAAGCAGTTGACCACGAAATAGAAGGTCCGCACGTTACCATAGGCGCGGATTTGGCGAAACGTTACCGCGAAAATAAAAACGTCATTAACGCTATTGCCGCGCATCACGGCGACTGCGAACCTTTGACGGTTGAGGCGGTACTTGTTGCAGCGGCGGACGCAGTTTCTGCCGCGCGTCCAGGTGCAAGGCGTGAAAGTCTTGAAATGTATCTTAAACGCCTGAAAATGCTTGAGGAAATTGCTGAATCCTTTGAAGGCGTTGAACGCTGTTTTGCTATTCAAGCGGGCAGAGAAATTCGCGTTATGGTTAAACCCGATAAAATTGACGATTTGGAAGCCGTTGCATTGGCTCATGACATTGTTAAAAGAATTGAAAAAGAATTGGAATACCCCGGGCAAATTAAAGCTACTATCATTCGTGAAACGCGCGTGGTTGACTACGCAAAATAATTTTTGACTTTAAGCGAGGGTTTTTTTTGCCCTCGCTTATTTCGTAAGCGCATTACAAAGGAGGTCTTGAGATGTTCGATTTTCTGAAAAGGGAAAAAAAACCTAATCCCGATGCCAGCCGCCTGTTGGCGTCAATACTTGTGGTGTATCCAACTATTCAATCTGTAACCTACGATTCAAAGGACGATATACTTGAGCTCTCCTTTGCATTGAACGGCAAATTTTCCAAAGATGACTTTGAAGATTTTCTAAAGTACGTAGCAGAATCAGTTGAAACCTTGCACTATTTGGAAAATCTTTACGGCGCGTCGATTGAATTAAACGTTGAAGGAATTTACGGCACATATTTTTTGAATGTGCGTCGAGATATGGCAACTTTGACCTGCAAAGAACTTTCATTGCTTACCGAAATGGCGGCGAATTATTTCGGCGAAAATTTAATTGAAGACTATGAAGGCGAAATGCAGGACGAAGAATATTTAATGGAACAGGAAGATTATTTGGAACAATGTTTAAGCAATATGCGGCAACTGCGCGTTGAGGGAAAATTAGTTTGCGTGCGGGAACAGGAGCGCGTTGTTGTTTATAACAGATAATTTTTTGGAATAGAAATTTTTTTAAAACAAGTTGTAACTAAAAAAAGTTGGTCGAAAAAGGAAAAGCTAGAAGGCGCGCAGGACGCGCGCCACGCGCCCGCACCAAGTCGCAGGATGCGACTTCTGCGGGCAAAAAAGCACTTTTTTCTTTGGTACTTTCTTTTTTTTGCTTCGGAAAAAAAGAAAGTACTTTAAAATAAAAATAAAATTAAAAATAAAATTAAATTAAACTCTTAAACTAAAAAAATAAACTTTGAAAGGACTTTGTATGAAAATACTAATGGTCGGCGACGTTTTCGGCAGAGCAGGCAGAAAAACTTTCGACGAAATTACGCCAAAACTTAAAGCAGAAAAAAAAATTGACGTGGTAGTTGTCAACGGCGAAAACGCCGCGCACGGCAAGGGCTTAACCGTTTCAACATTCAATGAACTTTTGAGCGGCGGCGCGGATATTGTAACAACGGGTAACCACGTTTGGAGCAACAAGGATATTTTTGAAATTATCGACAGAGAACCTTTTTTACTGCGCCCCGCAAATTACCCCGAAGGCACGGAAGGCAAAGGCTTTTGTATTTTCCCCTACCGCTCCAAAAATATCGGCGTGATAAATATTTTGGGCAGAACTTTTCTTAATCCTATAGATTGTCCTTTTACCTGCGCAGAAAAAATTGTCCGACAAATTAAAAATGACTGCGATATAATTTTGGTCGATTTCCACGCGGAGGCTACAAGCGAAAAACTTTCTTTGGGCTTTTTTTTGGACGGCAAAGTTACGGCGGTTGTAGGAACTCATACGCACGTACAAACAGCTGACGAAAGAATTTTGCCCAACGGCACGGCTTATATTACAGATTTGGGAATGACGGGGATTTTAAATTCTGCTATCGGGCTTGACGTTAAAAGCGTCATTCAAAAATTTATTACTTGCAGGCAGGGAAAATTTTTGATTCCCGAAAAAGGCACTTGCGTTTATTCTGCCGTCTTGCTTGACATTGACGACGCTACCAACAAAGCAAAAGTCATTGAAAGAATTTACATTGTCACGGAATAAAAATTTTTTTTAAAATAAATAAAACGGGCAGTCAAGGATGACCGCCCCCTGCCGCGCCCGAAACGCAGGATGCGTTTCCAGCGCGGCGATTCTTTCTTTGGTACTTTATTTCTTTTAAAGAAAGAAAGTACATCTATAAAAAATAAATTACCTACAGAATATAAAAAAAATATTGCAACTTTGTTATGGAATTGTAATTTATTAACAATAAAGTAAAGGATTTTGGCTATATTTGTAGAATAATTATCACGAAATAGCAAACAAAAAAATTATTTGCTATGAAAGGATGAATTTTACAATGGAAATTCTAAAAGTTTCAGCAAAATCCAATCCAAATTCAGTGGCGGGAGCATTGGCGGGCGTCATTCGTGAAAACGGCAGCGCGGAAATGCAAGCTATTGGCGCAGGGGCTTTAAATCAAGCCGTTAAAGCAGTCGCTATTGCGCGCGGTTTCGTTGCACCTTCCGGCTTGGATTTAATCTGCATTCCTGCTTTCACTGATATTGAAATTGACGGAAACGAACGCACGGCAATTAAGTTAATCATTGAGCCGCGTTAAATTTTTTCGGAGGGAAAAATAATGCCGAGCGACTTGCATACGCATACAATTTTTTCGGACGGAAGTTATTCCCCCGAAGAACTTGTTGCAATGGCTAAAAATATCGGTCTCGTATACTTTGCAATAACCGACCATGACACCGTTGACGGCGTAAAATATCTATACGAAAATGGAATTTATCCCGACAAGGGAATTAATATTATTCCCGGCGTAGAATTCAGCGCAAACAACGCAGAAAAAGATATTCACATTGTAGGCTATAACATTGACATTTACAACGACGCACTTTCTGATATGATAAATGAAATTTCCGAATCCAGATGGACGCGTTTCAGCGAAATTATTAAAATCTTGCAAGAAAAAAATTTTAATATTCGTGAAGCGGACGTTTTACAAGTTGCGGGCTCCAGTCGTTCAATCGGCAGATTTCATATCGCGCGCGCTTTGGTTAAAAAGGGCGAATTTAAAACTGTTCGTGAAGCGTTTGAAAAAATGCTGGGCAAGGATAAACCAGCCTACGCGCCGCGCTATTTTCCCGAAGTCGAAGAAATTGTTGATGTCATTCGCCAAGCGGGTGGGCAGGCTATCCTTGCTCACCCCAAATTGGTTGAAAACGATTCACTTGTTGAAAACATTTGTACCAAAGTTGACGGCATAGAAGTTTTTTACCCCAACCATCAGCCGCAAGATATTCAAAAATATTTAAGTTTAGCAGAAAAATATAATTTGCTGATTGTCGGCGGCAGTGACTTTCACGGCGCAGCGTCAAGATTTGTCAACGAACTCGGCGAATTTACCTTTGCTGATGATTTAGCCAAAAAAATTTATGACTTAGGCATTAAGGATTAAAAAATTTTTTAGAAATCGAAAAAAGGGCGCGTACGTTCTGCGCGCCGTGTTGTACTTTTATTTTAATTTAAAAACTTTGTAAACACGTTCCAAAAATTAAAATTTTAAACAACGGAGGAAATGCAGCAATGGACGTTATAGCCTTAGTTGGACCTAGCGGCACGGGCAAAAGTCACCGCGCCCTCCAAGTCGCGCAGGAGCATAAAGCAGATGCAATTATTGACGACGGAATTTTGATTAAGGACGGGCACATTGTCGCCGGCGAATCCGCCAAAACCGAAAAAAGTAAAATTATGGCAGTTCGCCGCGCAATTTTCGTTTTGCCCGGACACGCGGAGGCAGTTCGTGAAGCTATTCAAAGAATTCAGCCGCACCGAATTTTGGTTATCGGCACTTCTGAAAATATGGTTCACAAAATCGCCAAAACTTTAAAATTGCCGTCAATTCAGCTGATAATTCGCATTGAAGATATTGCCTCGCGCGCGGAAATGGCTATTGCGCAATTCCACCGCCTTAAGGAAGGTAAGCATATTATTCCCGTCCCGACGATTGAACTTAAGCCGCATTTTTCAGGCTACTTGATTGACCCGTTGCAGTCTTTATTCAAGCGTTCAAGAGTCAGGCGGCGTAAGCTCGGCGAAAAATCCATTGTGCGCCCCGTTTTCAGCTACTACGGAAAATTGATTATCGATGACACGGTTGTTCATGATATTGTTGAAAAAATCGTCAAGGCGCGCGAATTTGTTAAAAAGGTTAAAAATATTTCAGTCGAACACATTTTCAAAGGCGACGAGGATCGCGGCTTGCAAATTACCTGCGAAGTTATTTTAAGTTACGGCAATCACATTCCGACGCTCGTTCAGCAAACTCAAGCGAATATCCGCGAAGCCGTCGAATATACTACAGGTATGATTGTTCACGCAATTAATATCAACGTCAAAGCATTGTATGTTGAATCGCAACTTTTAAGATAAAAAAATAACGCCCCGTTGAGGGCGTTTTTTAGTTTGCCAAAAAATTAAATTTTATTCTTCGGAAATATTTTCTTCTTCGGCGTCAGTTGTTTCAATGTGTTCAAAGTGAATATCTTTTTTCAAAATTGCCTCGTGAATTTTGCTTTCAATTTCGTCCGTCATTTCGGGATTGTCAGTCAAAAATTGTTTGGCATTTTCTTTGCCCTGCCCGATTCTTGTACCGTTGTAGGAATAGAACGCGCCGGATTTTTTTACAATATCAAAATCAGTTCCAACGTCCAAAATCCCGCCGACGCGTGAATAACCTTTGCCGTAAATTAAATCAAATTCAGCCGTTCGGAAGGGCGGCGCAACTTTGTTTTTTGCAACTTTGATTTTAACGCGGTTGCCGATAACTTCGGTACCCTGTTTAATTGGTTCGCCCTTTCGCACTTCAAGACGAACAGTCGAATAAAATTTTAAAGCCTTGCCGCCGGTTGTAGTTTCGGGGTTGCCGAACATTATCCCGACTTTTTCGCGAATCTGATTAATAAAAACTGCAATGGTATCAGTTTTGCTGATAATTGCGGTAAGTTTGCGCATAGCCTTGCTCATCATTCGTGCGTGAAGTCCAACTTGCGCATCGCCCATTTCGCCGTCAATTTCTGCGCGCGGTACAAGCGCGGCGACGGAATCTATAACAACAATATCAACCGCGCCGCTGCTAATCAGCGAATCAGCAATATCTAAGCCGTCTTCGCCCGTGTTCGGTTGCGAAACTAAAAGCTCATCAAGATTGACGCCCAAATTTTTTGCGTAAACGGGGTCCAGCGCGTGTTCGGCGTCGATAAATGCTGCGGTGCCGCCTTGTTTTTGTACTTCGGCTATCATATGCAAAGTTACGGTAGTTTTTCCGCCCGCTTCAGGTCCGTAAATTTCAATGATTCTGCCGCGCGGCAAGCCGCCAATTCCCAACGCCACGTCAAGCGGCAAAATTCCCGTCGATACGCTTTTAACATCGATATTTCCCAAATCGCCCATTCGCATTATCGAGCCGGGACCGTAGCTTTTTTCAATTTTTTTCATTGCCGCCGCAAGTGCCGCTTTTTTATCGATTTCGTTTTCAAATTTTTCCATTTTCGCAACTCCTTAAAATTTAGTATTAATAATTTTTAACAAGTCGGCATTTCTTTCTTTTTGGAAAAAGAAAGAAACGCCTGGCAAAGAAAGAAAAACTCCCGACCCGCTAGAACCGCCATCACGGCGGTTGACGCGGGCGGCGCACGTCCTGTGCGCCGTGTCCTAGAAAGCGCGTACGTTTTCAGTTTGCACTTTCAAGCTTGCAAAGTAGAAATTGCCGCGCGTCCTGCGCGAGGGGCTTGGGCGGCTGCGCGTCACGCTTGCCGCCTTTTTTTATTTTGCAACTTCAGTGCCTTCAACTGCGCCCGTCCAATCTACAATCCCGCCAAATTCAAAAACATTTGTGTAACCGTTTTCAACGAGAATTGCAGCCGCGTTTTCGGCGCGCCGCCCTGTCCAGCAGTAGATTAAAATTTTTTGGTTTTTATCTGTCAGCGGCGAAAAGTTGCCTTTTTTTATTTCGTCAATCGGCAAAAGCACCGCGTTTGGAATGTGTTTCTTTTCGTATTCCTCAAGCGTACGCACGTCCAAAAGCAAAATTGTTTTATCCTTTGCAATAATTTCTGCCGCTTCTTCGGGTGCCAAATGTTGGTAACTGTTCACCGCGCCGCAGCCGCTTAACATTAAAGCAAAAGTCAGCAGCAGAATTTTCTTTAGCATAAATATTAATCCTTTCTAAAAAAAAATAAGCAATTTTTTTATTTTTAAATTGCCTATGTCAAAAATATTTTAACAAAAATTTTTTAGCCTTGACTGACATAACTTCTTTGGCTTGCAGGAATTTTATCCCATTCAACCGCGTTTAAAGGAATATTATTTTTAAGCGAATAAGCCGCCGCAATTCCCGCCGCTTCGCCCATACTCATACAAGTAGGTTGAATCCTGAATGACGCTTGCGCCGAAAAATTCCCGCTTGCACAACGCCCGACAACCGCCAAATTTTCCAATTCGTTGGTAACAAGTGCGCGGAATGGAATTTCATAAAATTCGCCCTCTTTAAGTTTTTGCAACGTTAATTTTGTGTCGTGAATGTCAATCGGGTAAGCCGTATAACAAATTGCGTCCGCAAATCTTTTCTTGCCGAAATAATCTTCCTCTGTCATATAATATTTGCCGTGAACGCGCCACGATTCACGCACGCCCAAAATTGACGCCTCGCGGCTAATATACGCTTTTTCAAATCCCGGTAAGCTTTTTATAAAGAACTTTGCAAGGCGGCGCATCATTTTTCGCCCGAAAGTAACTGCCTTGCTGTAAGAAATTGCATCCGTCGAGCTGAAGTCCATCGGCGGCAATTCGGGGCAATTCATTGACATTGTATTTGGCTTACCTGGAATTGTGAACGCTTGAATATATAAAATATCATCTTCCGTAACTTCGCCGCTTGCCACGCCTTTTTTGAAAAATTCTTCAGTTTTTGTCCACTTCGCAAATTCAAACGCGGGCGGATTTGTACTCCAATCGTCTTTATATTTTTTCGTGAAGAAATTGTATACCTTGTTAATATCGACGCCGCCCATTTCAAACCGAAAACTCATTGGTTGATTTCTGCCTGTACTGTCAGAGCCCTTTTCGACTTTAAGCCCTGCAACTCTTGATAAAACTGCATCGCCTGTAGCATCAATAAAAATTTTGGCGTTAATTTTTCGCAAGCCTTCGAGCGTATGAACGATACATTCAGAAATTTTGCCGTTTGAAACTTTTGCGCCAATTACCGAAGTGTTATAAAGAATCTCAACGCCGTACTGTTCGCACATTTCGTCATAAATTTCAGAGAGTAATTCGGGCATATAATTGGCAAGTCCGCCGCCTTGATTGGAATATTTTTTAGTTTCGCGGTAGGTTAGCGGATTTGAACCGTGTTTTCTGAAATTTTCGTTGAGTTCCAGAATGTAGGGTGTATCAGTGCCGACAATTTTTGTTGGCATTACGGGGAAAACACAACCCAAAGTTTGCAAGCCGCCCAAAGTAATTCCGCGTTCAATCAAAACAACTTTTGCGCCGTTTTTAGCCGCAATAATTGCCGCCGCAGTTCCTGCAGAGCCGCCGCCGCAAACGCAAACATCGGCACTTAACAAAGTTTGAATCTGCGCGCCGTCAAAGTTATAATTTTTTGCAACGGGCGCGGCTTCAACTTTTTTTGTATCGATTGAATTGCTTAAAATTGTGCCTGCCGTCGTCAAGCCCGCAAGTTTAAAAAAAACTCTTCTTGAAATTGGGATTGAAAAATTTTCCACTTTTGCACCTCCCCGAATTTTTAATATTATATCATAAAAACTTTTTTAATAAAATTTTTTCTACTTCAAAACTTCGGTCAAAGTCTCAATCATTTGCGGAATATCGAGCGGCTTTGCAATGTGTCCGTTCATACCCGCCGCCTTCGCCCGCTGAATATCTTCAGAAAAAGCATTCGCCGTCATTGCAATAATCGGAATGTTGGCAAGCTGTTTATTTCCAAGTTGGCGAATAGCCGCCGTTGCCTCGTAGCCGTTCATTACGGGCATTTGCACGTCCATTAAAATTGCGTCAAATTCGCCCGGCGCGGAATTGGAAATTTTTTCTACAGCGTCCTTGCCGTTTTCCGCCGTGTCGAGTTGAAAGCCAAATTCTTCCAAAATCAATGTTGCAATTTCCCTGTTCACTTCGTTATCTTCGACAAGCAGCAATTTTATTTTTGTAAAATCAATTTCGCCGCTTACTTCGCCGCCGAAAATATTTTTTTCTTCGGGCGGCTCTTCGTCAACAATTTCCAAATCCAAATTGACTATAAATTCAGTACCCCTGCCGAGTTCACTTTTGACGCTGATATTTCCGCCCATCAAATCAACAATGCTTTTTGTAATTGCCATACCTAAGCCCGTGCCTTGAATGTTTGAAACAGTTCTTTCGCGCGTGTACGCCTCAAAAACAGTTGCCGCAAATTCTTCGCTCATTCCAATCCCAGAATCTTTGACGCGCAATTCATACATTCCAATTTTTTCAGATTTTAAACCAATCTGCGCGAGTGTAACAGAAACTGCGCCGCCTTCGGGCGTAAACTTGTAAGCGTTGCTGATTAAATTCAAAAGTACACGATTCAGGCGCGGCGTATCGCACATAACCATTTTGTTTTTGACGTTGGAAGTATCGACGCGAAAATTAATTCGCTTGCCTTCCATTTGCGTTGAAAATAAATCGCGCACTTCGTCCAACGCTTTAATAATGTTTGACTTTGCAATATCGAGTTCCATTTTGCCGCTCTCAATCCTTGACATATCGAGCACGTCATTTATTAACGCCAATAAATGTTTGTTCGACGCCTCAATTTTATTCAGATAATTTTTGACGAGCGGTGATAAATCTTTTTCCTTCTTAATCAACGTGGTATAGCCTATAATAGCGTTCATTGGCGTGCGGATATCGTGGCTCATATTTGAAAGGAAAACGCTTTTTGCCTTGCTGTCCTTTTCGGCTTGAATTTTCTGCACTTCGGATTTTTTTTCGCGCTGCATTATTTCAGTATAAATGTTAAACATTATGAAAAGTGCAACGGTTATCAACGCCATTTGCAAAATATTATAATTGCGCAAAGATAAATTTACAAAGTTCATTTGATTTTCAAGATAATATTCAGCGTCAGACTTTTCGCGCGTGTTAAATTCCGCGCCGTGTTCTTCCAATTCCTCAACATAATAATTGCTCAAATTATTTAAAACGTGGCGTGTTGTATCGTGCGTCACCTCTCTCAACCAAAGCATTAATGTAAAAAATATCATAAACAGCGTTACAATCCAAACAACCGTTGACTTGCCGAAACGCCGTTGAGTGTCGCGCTTGAAAATGTACCTGAAAAATATAAAGCCCAAAATGCTCCAGCCTATCAAAATTAAATAGGATTCGGTTGACATTGCGCTGACAATCCAAAAACTCGGAATTAAAAAGTACAGGAAAAATATTGCAGAAATTATACAGCCGACGCCGCCCGTAATTTGTGCTTTTAAAATTCCCGCCCTTCGCGCAGTGATAAAAGTTACTGCTGAAGTGTACGTGTATTCAATAGCCGCGCCGATTGTATTAACGTCGATAATCCAATTTATTGCCGCGCGCCCCAAAAATGGAATGGGCAACGACAGCAACATTAAAAATAAAATTGCGTTTTGCGGCGTTTTAAATTTATTCAGCTTGCCAAACCACGCGGGGAGTAAATCGTCGCGCGTTAAAGCGTAAATCAGGCGGCTTGCCGCTATGTAATTTCCCAACAGCCCCGTTGCAACTCCGCCAATTACCGTTGCCGCCAAAATTATTTCGCCCGTTTCGCCCATAAAAAAATTTACGGCGTAGAAAGTCGGCAAGCCCTCAAGCCCGCTCAAATTTTTTAAATCGTCAATGTATTCAATCCAATTTGAATATTGCGGAGGCAAAGTTGAAATTGCAATGATTGTTAAAAAAATATACGCCGCCGCGCCCGCCGCTATTGCAAAAAATATTACCGCGAAAGTTTTTTTCGGCGAAAATGTAAAACCTTCCGCAGATTGCGAAATTGATTCAAAGCCAACGAACGCCCAAGGAGCTAAAACTACTATTCCCAAAATTGCCGCCGCGTGATTCGTTGCAGGTTTAAAGGCGGGCGCAATTTCAAAAATATTTACGCCGCTTGAGACTACCGCGCCAATTCCAATTAACACGCCGCCGAAAAGAATTATTGCCATAAAAGTTTGAACGTATGCCGCAAATTTGCCGCCGCGTATGCAAACTGCGCCGAATATCCAAAGCGCACTCAAAGACAGCAACGCCTCGCCAAAATAAATTTCGTAGCCTGCAATGTTGTAATGAAATCCGAATTGAAATGTATCGCCCAAAAAATTTCTAAAAATTATAGGCAGGGCAGTTGCATTCGCCCAAGTTATAGCAATGTAAACAAGAATTAAAAACCACGCGCTTAAAAAGCCGTGGTCATATCCTAAAATTTTTTTTGCATATGCATAAGTGCCGCCCGCGTCGGGAAATTGGTTTATCATAAAATGATAATTGTAACCAATCAGCAACATTATCGCCGCGCCTATTAAAATTCCTATCGCAGTGCCTAAAGGTCCCGCTATAGGTAAAAAAGTTGTGCCGGGCATAACGAACGCGCCCCAACCTACCGCGCAGCCGAACGCCAACGCCCAAACGTTGAGCGGCGTTAAATATCTGTTTAAATTGTTTTTAGTTTCCGTTTCTGTATCCTGCCTTTTTTAGGAAGAAGGATAAAGGAAGAATGAAGAAGAAAAACTTTCTCCCTTCTCCTTTCTCCTTTCTCCTTTCTCCTTTATCCTTTATCCTAATCACATATAGTCGATAGAAGATTTGCGGCGATCTTGTTTCATAATACCGAGCTTTTCGGCTACCCATTCAACAATTACAAAGAAAACCGGAATTAAAAATATTCCCATCATAGTAGCAAAAAGCATACCGCCGACAACTGCAACGCCCATACCGTTACGCGCGGCTGAACCTGCGCCGACTGCCATTGCAAGCGGCAAACAACCAATGATAAACGCAAGCGAAGTCATAAGAATCGGGCGAAGACGTAAGCCCGCCGCCTCAATCGCCGCCTTAATAGGCATCATTCCTCTGTCAACGCGCACCTTTGCAAATTCAACAATCAGAATTGCATTTTTCGCCGCAAGCCCGATTATTGTAATAATTCCAATTTGCATATAAACGCTATCTTGCAAGCCGCTCTTTTGAATCCCCATCATTCCGTACATTAACGCTAAGCCCCATTCGGAAACTACCGCGCCAAAAATTCCTGTCGGTACCGTCATCAAAACTGCAAATGGTACTGTCCAACTTTCGTACAGCGCGGCAAGCATTAAGAATACGAAAACCAATGCTAACGCTAAAACTTGCCCCGTTGAACTTGCAGCTTTTTTCTCTTCGCGGGATTGTCCCGACCATTCGATATTAAAGCCCGTGCCCGCCTCTTCGCGTACAACTTCTTCAATGGCGTCCATTGCTTGCCCTGAAGAATATCCTTGCGCCGCGTTGCCTTGAATTTGTACTGCGCGAGAAATATTAAAGCGTGAAATTTGCGTAGGACCTGTACTGCGTTTAGGAGTTATCAAAGTGTCAAGCGGTACTAATTGCCCGTCGCTGCCCTTTACAAAAATAAATTTCGCAGAATCAGCTTCCGAACGGTACAAAATATCAGATTGCAACATAACTTTATAAGTGCGCCCGAATTGGTTAAAGTCATTAACTTGCATACCGCCGAAATTAACCTGTAACGCCGAAAAAACATCGCTCATACTGACGCCCAAAAGTTTAACTTTTTCTCTGTCAACGTCATATTCAATGGTAGGAGAGGCAATATTAAAAGTTGTGCGGACGCCCTGCAATTCGGGACGCTTATTCGCGGCAACAACGATTCTGTTTGTAATTTCGTTAAGTTCTTCGTTGGTATGCCCCGCCATATCTTGAAGTTGCATTGACCAACCGCCGACGTTGCCTAAGCCGGGAAGTGCGGGCGTATTAAACGCTATAACCCGCGCTTCAGGCGCGTATTTTGCGCCGAGCTGGAACATTTTCCTTATACAAGCATTAATTGAGGCGTCATCGCCGCGCGTACCCCAAGATTTTAAACTGCAAACAATTATTCCCGCGCTCGGCTTTGAACCGCCCGAAAGAATGTCAAATCCTACTGCCGACATACAAGCTTGCAAGCCCGGCATTTCCTTCATAACTGCCGCGCTCAATCTGTCAATCGTTTCCTGCGTATGATTCATTGAAGTACCTTCAGGCAATGAAACCGCCGTCATAAAGTAGCCTTGATCCTCTTCAGGTACGAAGGTTGAAGGCAGTTTTGAATATACCCAAGCCATTAAAACGCAGACAACGCCTAAACATACAAACGCCAACGCCGAACGCTTGATAAATCCTGCAACAATTTTAACGTAACCGTTTTTGGTACGCTCGAACCAATTATTGAACGCCGCAAAAAATTTATCAAAAATATTTTTCTTGGCGTTGGGATCTTTCGGTTTTAAAATCATTGCACAAAGTGCGGGTGTCAACGTCAATGCTATAAACGCACTCAAGCCCATTGAAATAACTATCGTCAATGCAAATTGCTTGTACAAAACGCCCGTCATTCCGCCCAAAAATGCAACTGGAATAAATACAGCCGCCAATACAAACGCTATTGCTACAACAGGTCCCTGAACTTCATCCATTGCGCGCTCTGTTGCATCAATCGGTTCCAGCCCTTCTTCCATATGGTGTTCAACGTTTTCAATAACAACTATTGCGTCGTCAACAACCAAGCCTATTGCCAAAACCATTGCAAAAAGTGTCAGCGTGTTTATCGAAAAATCTAACAGTATAAATGCTGCAAAAGTTCCAATTAACGATACAGGCACTGCAAGCAACGGGATTAACGTTGCACGCCAACTTTGCAGGAAAATAAATATAACTGCTACAACCAACGCCAACGCTTCAAGGAATGTATGTAAAACTTCTTCGATTGATTCACGAATATAATCTGTACTGTCAAAAATTTGGTCAACGTACAAGCCCGGCGGCAAATCTTTTTTCGCCTCTTCAATAATTTCCTTAACTTCCGCAATGGTAGTCATTGCATTAGCGTCAGAAGTCAAAAGAATACCGAAGCCGACAGCCGAATTGCCGTTAAATTTACTGCTGATATTGTACGCCTTTTGCCCCGTCTCAATTCTTGCAACGTCTTTTAAGCGAACAAAGCCGCCCTTGCCGTCGCTCTTCAAAATAATATTGCTAAATTCTTCAATGCTGGAAATACGCCCTTGCACTTTGCCCGTATACTGTTTTTCTTGCCCGATATTAACAGGCATTGAGCCGACAGTACCTGCGGCGGCTTGCTGATTCTGTTCGGTAATTGCAGAAACAACTTGCCCAATAGCCAAATCCATTTCGGCAAGTTTATCGGGATTCAGCCAAATTCTCATTGAATAGTCCGCGCCGAAAATTTGAATATCGCCTACGCCGTTGACGCGCTTAACCCTATCCATTAAATAAATATCGGAATAATTTTTCATAAAAGCGCGGTCGTACCTGCCGTCAGGCGAATACATTGACAGCATTAACGCCATTTGACTTGAAGATTTGCGCGTTACAACGCCGACATTTTGTACTGCAGTTGGCAAGCTTGCGTTTGCAACTGCCACGTTATTTTGAACTTTAACGGCGTCCATATCGCTGTCAGTTCCAACTTCAAAAACAACGGATAAAGAATAACGCCCCGTGTCGTCGGAGTTGGAGCTCATATAGTCCATTCCTTGAGTACCGTTTACTTGTTGCTCGATAACCTGCGCTATAGTTTCGTCAACAACTGCGGCGTTTGCGCCGGTGTAGTTTGTACTTACTGAAACTGTAGGCGGCGAAATTTGCGGGTACTGCGCTATTGGAAGTTGCACGCCCGCCAAAATTCCAACCAAAACTATCAGCAAGGATATAACTATTGCGAAAATTGGTCTGTGTATAAAAAATTTTGCCACGTCGCCGCCTCCTTACCGAATATTTTTATTTCGACTGAAAAAATTTGAAATGCCCGAATTTCGCCTAAAAATAGCCGTAGCGGCTTTTAGATTTTTTCTTGAGTAAATTATCATAAAAAAGTTGCAAGGTGGCTTGTCGTTGAAATTTGACGCCTTTAAATCGAAATTAAATCGTTTGAATAGATTTCCAAAATTATTTGCGGGAATTTCGGCAACTTTTAAATTAAAAAAAATTTTCACATTGCCGCCCCCTTACTTATTCAAATTGCCGGGAGCATTGGGATTGTTGGAAGTTGCATTGCTTATAGTATCTGTTTGATAGGGCGTGGTAACATTTGCAAGCGTGAAGCCCATTTCGCCCGCCGTAACTTCGGTTGCCGCTAAATCGACGCCTTCGCGCAGATTCGTTAAGCCTTCAACAACTATTGTATCTTGAGGAGTTACGCCGCCTGTTACGATATAATAACTGCCGACTTGAGTACCGAGCTCTACAGTTTTTGCAACAGATTTACCGTCGGGACCAACGCACATTACAAAAGATTTACCCAAAAGTTGTTGCACTGCGCGTTGAGGAACTAAAATAGCATTGGGGATAACTTCGCCGCTCATTTTGACGCGGGCGAACATTCCCGGCATTAATACGCCGCCGTGATTGGGAAAAATTGCCTTCATAATCAAGGAGCCTGTATTGTTCGCCAATTCCCTGTCAGTTTCAACGATTTGCCCTTCAAAGGGGTATTCTCTGCCGTCCGAAAGTGTAATTGTTACGTGAATAGGGTTATGTTGCGCCTGCGAAGATTGAATTGTCATAAATTTTAAATATTCGTTTTCGCTGATTGAGAATTGAGCAAAGATTGGATCAAGCGAGCCTATCGTTACAAGCGTGGTACTGCCTGCGCCGACGAATGCTCCAACTGCAACATCGTCAACGCCGAGCTGTCCTGACATTGGCGCATAAATTTCCGTATCAGCAAGATTTTCCATAGCAAGTTTGACTTGCGCCGCCGCCGCTTCGCAAGCTGCCTCCCGCGCCTTTACTAACGCCGCTTGCGTTGTAACAGTTTGTTCTGCTATTGCATTTTCTTTTAAAAGCATTTCGTTTCTTTGCAAGTCAATTTGCGCGTTACGCAAATTTACTTCAGCTTCAGCCAAAGTTGCACGCGCTGCCATAACTTGCGATTGGTATTGCCTGTCGTCGATTTTGAAAAGTAATTGCCCCGCCTCGACGAATTGTCCGCCTACAACGTGTTTTTCAACTACGTTGCCTGAAATTTTTGATTGAACTTTAATTTCATCCGTGCCGACCAAATGCCCCGCGTATTCGCTTGAAAGCGGTGTGTCTCTTTGTACGACTTTCATAACTTTAACTTGTTGTTTAGGTGCTTGTGCTTGTTGTTTTGGTTGTTCGCCGCAACCTGTAAAAATTGTTGCAGAAAATGCCGCGATAAATGCTGCGGTTAAAAATTTTCGCTTTGAAAAAAACACACGTACCCCTCCTTTGTAAAATAAAAAAAATCTGCAATAATTTTAAAATCTTGCAGATAAAAAGTCAATTAAAGTTGCGATTGTATGATAATTTTCTGAAAAAATTTTGTGCAAAAAAAATGGCGGAGAGGGTGGGATTCGAACCCACGGTACGTTTCCGTACAACGGTTTTCAAGACCGTCACCTTCAACCGCTCGGACACCTCTCCGTTACATTTGCGCATTATACACGCAAAATTTTTTTCTGTCAAATATTTAATTTTATTTTTATATTTTTAACAAGTCGGCATTTCTTTCTTTTGGCGCAAAAGAAAGAAACGCCTGGCAAAGAAAGAAAAACTCCCCGCCCGTCAGGGCCGCTCGGCTTCTGTACGCACGTAGTAACAGGATGCCCCCTTTGGGGCTCCAACTTTTTCCTACGCTCGTAAAAAACATCAAGCTGCGGCTTTAATGACGGGCGGTTTTTTTTATTTCCTACTGCCTTCTGCCTCTTGCCTAATGCCTAATGCTTTTTTTTTCAGCCAAGATTTTTTATAATATGCTTGAAAAATTTTTGAATTGAGGAGTTTAAATGATTTATTTTATAATGATTTTGGGCGCGGCGGCTTTAATTGCGCTTTATAAATTTTTGCCCAATCGAAGAATTTTTGTTTATTTCTGCGCGACGCTTGCAATAGTTTTCTGCGTTTCTGCGTATATACAAATGCAACGCAATAAGGGCGAAGTTATCAGCCGCCCGCAAATTGAAGAAATTAGGCAACAACAACAAATTTTCAGCGAATGGTACGCGGATTATCAAAGGGAAATTGACCACTTGGACAGAAATTGGCAACTTTACCATTCAATTATAAAACATTTGAGAACCGCTGAAATTTATGAACTTTCAACCTACGAACAACTTTCAGAATTGGAAATTGACGCGCTCGAAGAACAGAAAAAAATTCACGCGCTCCAAGTTCCCGAAAATTTAAAGCCCGAATACGCCGCGTTAATTTTAGAAATTATCAACAAAACGCAAGTCTACGTTGACGCGCAGACCAAAACAATTTCGGCGGCAACAATGGCGGCTGACCCCGCAAAATTCGCAGATTTAAAAATTTTAAACCTAATTATCAAAGAGGTAACGATCAGAGAAGCCCCCGCAGGTTTATTCACTGCAACCGAAATTGCGGCAATTCGTGAAATGTTGGTAGTGCCGGGCGAAGGAGTCGAAAAATGAAAAATTTTAAAACCATTGCAGACGGCGAAATTTTTACCGCCGAACAGGAAATTAAAAAATCTGTTTTTATAGCGCACGTCAAACACGTTGAGACCGAAGACGCCGCGCGGGAATTTGTGCAGGAAATTAAGAAAAAATATTTCGACGCTACGCATAATTGTTCGGCGTGGATTTTGGGCGAAACGGGCGATAAACAAAAATCTAATGACGACGGCGAACCCGGCGGCACGGCGGGCAATCCTATTCTTGACGCAATAAAAAAAAATGAACTTACCAACATTGCGGTTGTTGTTACGCGCTATTTCGGCGGAATTAAGCTCGGCGCGGGCGGCTTGATTCGCGCCTATTCTCATACTGCCGCGTTGGGTATTGCCGCCGCTGAAATTGTGCAGATGACTGCTTTTAAAAAAATTTCTGTTACTGTTGAATATCCTTTGCTCGCGCAGGTTGAAAATTTTTTGCGCAATAAAAAAATCCGCGTCGAAAATTCCGAATACGCGGTTGACGTTACGATAAATATTTTGTTGGAGCCCGCCGAAGTTGAAAATTTTTTGGCAGATTTAACCGAACTTACAGCCGCAAACTTTTTGGCTGAAGAATTGGAAGAAATTTTAATTCCCGTCGCCGTTTAAAAATTTTTCGATAACCGCAGAAATAATTTCACCGCTAAAACCCTTCGCCGCCAAATGCTGATAGATTCGATTTTTAATTTTCATATCGTCCGCAGAGAAATTTTTCCCTGCGAATTTTTTTGCAATGATTTTAAAGGCGGAGTTAAATTCGCGCTCAAAAGTTTCTGCGGGGATTAAACTTTCAACAAAATTTGAATCGTAGCCGCGCTGAATCAGCTTGACGCAAATTTGTTTGACGCTCAATTTTTCTTCCGCGTACATATTTTCAAAAAACCTCGCGCAGGTTTCATCGTCATTTAGGTATTTAAATTTTTTCAGCTTGTTAATTGCCGCGTCAATTTCCGCAGGTTCATATTTTTTTGCAGTCAATTTTTTTCTTAAAAGATTTTCGCTGTATTCCTGCCGCGCCAATAAATCCGCCGCCTTCATTAACGCAGTCTTATTTTTTCGTATCAAAATTTTTTCCCGCCCTTCCGAAATAAATAAACGCGCCCGCCGCAATTACAAACGCAATAACGCTTGTCATCTGCGCACTTTTTAAAATTCCAAACGCCAAATCAACATAATCGCCGCGCAAAAATTCCAGCAAAAATCTTGCAACCGCATAAAGCATCACGTACAAACAAAAACATTGCCCGCGCGCGTAATTCGTACAGCGAAAAATTAACAGCAACGCAAATATTACAATATCTAATTGACATTCCCAAACTTCAGCGGGGAAAAGCGGCTGCGCACCGTATGTGCGAAACGCCAAAGTTGTTTCGGGGTAAATTATTCCGAAGTTGCCGCCCGTCGGTGCGCCGAAAGCGTCGCCGTTCATTAAATTTGCACAACGCCCCAACGCTTGACCTAAAATTATTGCGGGAGCCAAAATGTCCGCCAAATGTATCACGTCAAGATTTTTCGACTTTGCATACAAGCCGCCGCTTATCACGCCCAAAATTATTCCGCCTTGTACAGCCATTCCGCCCTGCCAAACGTTCAAAATTTCCGTCAAATGATTTTGGTAATAATTCCAATCGAAGAAAAAAACATCCCAAAGCCGCGCGCCCAATAATCCGAAAAAGCCGCCGACCATTCCTATATCAATTATAAATTCTTCGTAGCCGCGCCCGTCCGCCTTCGCAAAAAAATAACCGACGCCTACCGCCAAAATTATCGCGCAGGACAATATAACCCCGTACGCCCTGATTGGAAAATCGCCTATAAAAAATAAATACTGATGCAAATATTTCACCGCCGCATTTGAATTTTAACGCCGTTTATGATACATTACGCAAAATCAAAAATCAATTAAGGCGGTGTATATGTTTTGCCAAAAATTCCCGCAGTTCTTGTCGTATTGAATAAAAATAATATTCAATACGCCGTAAATTCACTGAATTTCGATAACGCTCAACTTGTCGGGATAATTACTGAATTGGAAAGCATTTACCAAGAGCGGCAATTTCTTTACTATGAAAATATCCGCGTTCCAATTTTTTCTTTTGCGGAAATCGGGCAAATTTTGACTCAAGGAAAAAATTTAATATGGTTGATAAGCGGCGTTGTTAATTTTTTTGACGCCGTATTTTGCAGTTTTGCCGCAAGCTTTTCAACTCGATAACTTGACGGCGGAAACTTTAATGACGTACATTCCCTACGGCTTTTCAACCGCCGAATACAATACTTTTAATTTCAGCTTAATAAATTGCATTTGGAAAATTTTTTTGGAAACAAAAGTTAATGTCGGCTTTTACTTGCAGAACAGCATTTTGTCTGAAAATCGTATCTGTTATTCAGGTTATCCGAAAATGGACTTTTTTTTGGAAGATAAATCAAAGTTTAATTACGAATGGAAAATGGCAACGCCCGACGCCAAAAAAATTATTTGGGCTCCGCATTGGTCGATTAACGGTGGCGTAATGTATTCAACCTTCCAATGGAATTATGAATTTATGTACGAATACGCAAAAGCGCACCCTGAAATTTCTTGGGTAGTCAAGCCGCATCCGAATTTGCTTTTTTCGGCGGTTGAAAATAAAATTTTTTCTTCCGCAGAAGAATTTCAAAACTATTTGAAAAAGTGGAACGATTTACCCAACGCCAAAGTTGAAACGGGCGCGTACTATCAAAACATTTTTGCAACTTCGGACGGTATGATTCAAGACAGCGGCTCCTTTATCGGCGAATACCAATACACGCACAAGCCGATGATTTATTTGACGCGCGATACTCAAAAATTTAACGAACTCGGCAACGAACTTATGAAAGTTTTGTACCGCGTTGACGGCAAAGATTTAAACGGTATTGCCGCGCTTATGCAAAAGATTTTTATCGAAGGCAAAGACGAAATGTACAATGCCCGCTTGGATTTTTTCAATAAATATTGCAACTACCAAAAAGCAAACGGTATGTCGGCAAGCGAATTTATTTTCCGTCAAATTTCTAAGGAGCTTGATTAAATTATGGTCGTAGGACATACAACGGGCATTTGAATTTGTTGAAGAACGCCAAAGGACTTTATGATAAATTAATTGTCGGCGTAACAGTCGATGAGCTTGTTGCTTACAAAAACAAAAAAGCAGTCATACCCTTTTGAAGAACGAATTGAAATTGTTCGCAGCATTAAATATGTTGACGCCGCAATTCCGCAAGAAAATATTGATAAATTTGAAACGTGGAAAAAAACTTCATTTCGACGTACTTTTTGTCGGCGACGATTGGTACAAATCCGAACGTTGGGAAGAAATGGAAAAAAAGTTTAAAGAAGTCGGCGTCAGAATTATTTACTTCCCTTATACAAAGGGTACAAGTTCCACTTTGATAAATCAAACACTTTTGCGGCTCAGGGGTGAATCTTCGATGATTGACAAAAATTTTTGTATGAGTTCCTATCTTGCTTTTCGCTACATTGAAAAAGGCGGCGCAGATTTTTTTGAAGGCTTGCACCACAAAAATTTTGTTCCGCCCAAAGATAAAATTTCGGTCTCAAGCGCAAAAGATATTGACAACGCTTTGACTGAAAATTTTTTAAAAGTGCGCGGCAAAAAATTGGGGTTGATGCTTTCGGGCGGTATGGATTCGGCAATTTTGGCGTCGTATATGAGCGGAGCGGACGCTTACACCTTCAGATTTTTGGAAGGCAACTTTCAAGCGGACGAACTCAAGCGCGCCGAATATTACGCAAAAACTTACGGCTTGAACCTTCATTACGTCGATATAACTTGGCAGGCGATTGAACCTGTTATCGACAAAGTTATGAAAAATAAATGTGCGCCCGTACATTCAATCGAACCGCAAATTTTTTTGGCGGCTAATCAAGCGAAAAATGACGGCGTAGAAATTATGGTTACAGGCGACAGCAGCGACGCAATTTTTGGCGGTATGGATAAACTTTTATCTCAAGATTGGAATTTTAAAGATTTTGTCAAGCGGTACATTTTTTTGAATCCCGTAGAAGTTTTGGAAAATCCCGCAGATATAATTTATTTGTTTGAACGTTACAGGCGCGGCAATAAAATTGATTTTCTGCAATTTCTGAATGACGTTTATTTAGTGCAAGATTGCGGCTCGTATATGAACGCCTTTGCAACTGCGCAGATTGATTATATTGACCCGTACGCAAATTTAAAATTGGGTGCGCCGCTTGATTTAAATCGTATTCGCGGCGGCGAATCAAAATATTTAATTCGGGAACTTTTCAAAATGAAATATCCGAATTTCCCCGTACCCGAAAAAATTCCAATGCCGCGCCCTGTCGATTTTTATTTTGAAAATTGGCAAGGACCGACGCGCCGCGAATTTAAGAAAAATCTTGATATGAAAAGATTTTCGGGCAACCAAAAATGGCAACTTTATTGTTTGGAAAGATTTTTAAATTTATATGAAAATTAGGGCTTGCAATTTCAAAAAGTTTGTGCTATAGTACACAAGCGTTCGGGACGTAGCTCAGTTTGGGAGAGCACTACCTTGGGGTGGTAGGGGTCGTGAGTTCAAATCTCGTCGTTCCGACCAACTTAACTTTGAAAATTTTCTCGCCGCTCTGGAGTTTTTCCGGCGGCGTTTTTTAGTTGTAGAATCCGAAGGGAGCTTTTTTAATGCACGGTGTAGCTTTAATAATTGTCATGGTAATTACCGGCGGGGCAATCGCTTTTATCGGCGACAAACTCGGTACTAAAATCGGTAAGAAACGCTTGTCAATTTTCGGGTTGCGCCCGCGTCATACTTCAATCATTATAACAATTATCACGGGAATTTTAATCACGGCACTTTCAATCGGCGCGTTGGCGTTTGTTTCAAAAGACGTAAGAACTGCGCTTTTCGGCTTGGAAGAATTAAACGCCGCAATGACTCAAACGCGCGCCGCCCTTGACGCCTCAATGTTGGAATTAATGGATATGCAAAGAGAATCTAAATTTACACAAGAAGAACTCGAAACTGCCCGCGCAGAAATTACAAATTTAAAAGAAGAACAACAAGCACTCGAAGCCGAATCCGAACGCCTGCGCGAAGGCAACGAACGCCTTGAAATTGAAAAAGCCGAACTTACTTCCCAAAACGAAAATCTTTCAAGCGTCAATGAAAATTTGACAAACGCCAACGAAAACCTTTCAAGCGCAAATTCTAAACTCGAAAGTACAAACAAAGAGCTTAGCGAATTTAATATTACTTTGACGGCTGATAACGAAAAACTTTCGCAAGATAACGCCGCCCTTGAGGAACGCGCCCAAAATCTGCGCGAAGGTTTAATTGCAATTCGTGAAGGCGATATAGTTTTCCGCGCGGGCGAAGTTTTGGCAAGTGCGGTTATAAACGGCAACCGCACCGCCGATGAAGTTGCAGCGAACCTTAACAAACTTGCTGACCTTGCCTCGCGCAGCATTGCTGAACGTTTCGGCGAAGAAATTGACAGCTCTTTATGGATTTATCAGCCTGAATTTCAACGCGCCGTCGAGACAATTTCAAACAGCAAAACAAATATTGTTGTAAGAATTTCTGCGGCGGGTAATTTGGTAAAGGGCGAGCCGATTCGCACGAGCCTTTCACTTTATCCCAACGAAGAAATTTACAGCGCGGGCGAATACATTTTTTCTAAAGAATACGAAATTAATTCGCCTGAAGATGCAGAAAATGTTGTACGCCAATTTTTGACTGAAATAAATCATTTGGCGGTTGACGCGGGAATTTTGCCCGACCCGCTTACAGGAAATGTAGGCGTTATGGACAGCGAACAACTTTATAAACTTCTGGAAAAACTTGAAAGTATGCACGACAAAATTAAACTTACTGCGCACGCCCGCGAAAATGTTTCTTCGATTGGACCATTGCGCCTTAATATCAAAGTTGAACAGAAAGGCAAAAAATAATGTATATCGTAGGAATTGACCCGGGCAGGGATAAATGCGGCGTTGCAGTTTTAAATTCTGCGGGCGAAATTTTATTTCAAAAAGTCATTGAAACTGTAAATTTTGAATCGACGCTGAAAAATCTTTGTGCGCAATACGATTTACAAATTGCAATTTTGGGCGACGGTACAACTCATAAAAACGCAGAAAAAATTTTGCGCGGCTTGAATCTTGAAGTAAAAATTGTTGACGAAAAACATACAACCGAAGAGGCACGCCGTTTATATTGGAAAAAAAATCCGCCGTGCGGCTGGCGAAAACTTTTGCCGACATCAATGCAAGTGCCGCCCGAGCCAGTTGACGCTATAGTTGCAGAAATTTTGGTTAAGCGTTTTTTATAAAAAATATTTTCTTTGCCTAAAAAAATAAGCCGCTGTATCTGCGGCTTTATTTTTTTGCTGAAAAATTTTTAAATACTCTCCAAAACCAATTCAAGGTACGACAATTCTTTAAAGCCGAAATGTTTATAAAAATTCAGCGCGTTTTCATTTTCTTTTTCAACTTCAACTCCCAAAATTTTGTCGGGATAAATTTTTTTGACGTACTCAATAAACTTTGAACCGTAGCCGCGCCCGCGAAATTCTTTCTCAATAAAAATATCTTCAAGCCAAATACATTCGCCGCCAATTTCGGTTGAATAACTTTTAGCCAAAATCCCGTAGCCGATAATTTTTTCTGCAACTTCAAAAATATATCCCTCAACAAAATTTGAGCCGCCGTTGCAGTTTCTAAAATTATTTTCAAAAATTTTTTCCGAGCCGTTGGTAATGACTGAAGGCGAATTATAAAATTCCCGCATCATTTTTATAAAAATTTCTTTGTCTTGCAGTGAAAGTTTTCTGATTGTAAACATTTTAATTTGTCAAACTCCTGACAGGCGCGGGGATTCTGCCGCCGCGCGCAATAAACGCTTCTGAACTGAAATTATTTTTTACGGGAACAATAGGACAATATCCCAACAAGCCGCCATATTCGACAATATCACCAACTTTAGCATTGGGAACAGGGATAATTCTTACGGCGGTAGTTTTATTGTTGACAACGCCAATAGCCGCCTCGTCCGCAATAATCCCGCTGATAGTTGCCGCGCTGACATCGCCTGCAACGGCTATCATATCCAATCCGACGCTGCAAACGCAAGTCATAGCCTCCAATTTTTCAATCGACAAACTGCCATTTTGTACAGCGGCAATCATTCCTTCATCTTCGCTGACGGGAATAAACGCGCCGCTTAAGCCGCCGACGTGCGAACTTGCCATTAAGCCGCCCTTTTTAACTGCGTCATTTAATAAAGCAAGTGCGGCAGTTGTACCTGGTGCGCCGCAACTTTCCAAGCCCATTTCTTCCAAAATTCTTGCAACAGAATCACCGACGGCGGGCGTTGGTGCAAGTGATAAATCTACAATACCGAACTGAACGCCTAAACGCCTTGACGCCTCCTGCGCGACGAGTTGACCTACGCGCGTAATTTTGAACGCGGTTTTTTTAATAGCCTCCGCAATTTCGGTAAAGTTTGCGCCTTTTAAATCTTCGAGCGCGTGTTTTACGACGCCGGGACCTGAAACACCAACATTTATAACAGTGTCAGCTTCTGAAACGCCGTGAAACGCGCCAGCCATAAAAGGATTGTCATTCGGCGCGTTGGCGAAAATTACCAACTTTGCACAACCTAAAGCTTGTTTATCGCGCGTCAATTCGGCAGTACGTTTAACAATTTCGCCCATTTCGCGCACGCAATCCATATTAATCCCCGCCTTTGTTGACGCAAGATTTACACTGCTGCAAACTAAATCAGTTGTTGCCAACGCTTGAGGTATCGACTTAATTAAAATCCTGTCGCCGTTGGTAAAACCTTTTTCAACGAGCGCACTGAAGCCGCCAATAAAATTTACTCCAACTTCTTTTGCGGCTTTATCCAAAGTTTCTGCAACGGGTACGTAACTTTCAGTTTTGCAAGATTCGGCGGCTATTGCAACGGGCGTAACAGAAATTCTTTTGTTGATAATCGGCACGCCGTATTCAGCCTCAATGTCTTCGCCAGTCTTTACCAAAAATTCTGCAGTCTTTGTAATTTTATCGTAAACATTGCGGCAAAATTCGTGCAAGTTGGGGTGCGCACAATCTCTTAAAGAAATTCCCATTGTTATTGTCCGCACGTCCAATTTATTTTCGGTTATCATTCGATTTGTTTCCAAAATATCTTCAATCGTTATCAAAATTTTTCCCCCTTGAAAATTTTTTAAATTCTATCAAAAAGTTTTTCAATGTCAAATTGCAAAATTATTTTTGCAGCTGAAATTTATCTTCCTGCCAATCGCCTTCAGGCAACCCTTCAACCAAAATAACGGGGCATTCAGCATTTTCTTTAACGTAGCTTGCAACGCTGCCGACGCCTTCTTTGTTAAAGCTGCCGAAACCTTTTGCGCCCATAATAATTGTATCGCACTGTTCATACTTTGCAACGTCAACGATAGTTTCAGCAGGTTCTCCAACTTCGACGCGGATTCTTGATTTAACATCGCGCGGAATAATTTCCCCCGCCAATTCGGACAAAAGATTATAAGCCGCCGCGTTCAATTCGGCGGGAATGTAGCCGCCTAAGCTTACCTGTTCAAACGCCGAAATTTCTTTTTCCAACGATACGCACATTAACAAAATTATCTGCGCGCCGTGTTGTTGCGCAATTTTGACAGCCTCCAACGCCGCTTTAAAAGCTTGCCCCGAGCCGTCCGTTGGAACTAAAATATTTTCAAGTTTAGGTTCTGCAGGTTTTTCAATTTCTGTAACAGGTTCTTCAGCCGTCGATAAAATTTCGGCGCGGCTTTTTTCAAATCTCCAACTTAATAAAATTGCTACAATTCCAACGTAAACCAAAAACGCTCCGACTTCCGCGCTTATTGCAGATAAACTTGCACCGCGCTGAATTATATCCCGCGTGAAATGAAATTGCCACGTCAAAGGGAAAATGTGCGATAACGCCACTACCCAACCTGCCAAATGATCAACGGGCGAAGTTACACCGCCGAATATAAAACCGCCCGGTATAAATAAAATCATTCGGCTTGACGCTATACCGGGATTAGCCGCCGTCCAGCCCATAAATACGCTCAGCATTCCGATTGTTATTGCCATTAAAATTTGTATGATTAAAAATTCTATCAGCCGCCCCGAAAATACCAAGTCGCCCCAAATTCTCAAAACTGCAAGCCCCAAAAATATTGAAACTACCAAGCAGAAAATGTACGGCGTCAACCGCCCCAACAAGTCAAAGGGCGTCCCGCCCGTCAACATTCTTTCATAACGATTTGAAAGGCGCAGGCGCGGCACCATTCCTATTGTTGCAAATGTAAAAAACATTGCGCCGAAGAAAAATAAAAATCCCTGCGTTTGAGTGTTTGAAGTGGAGCCCGCAGGATTGAAAAGCACGCGGCTGTTTAAAGTTAAACCGCTTGAACTGCCGCCGCCCGAAGCCATTGCATTATCTATTGCAACAATTTCAGGCATAGCCGATTTAATATCTGCAGTTTGCGCGGTGTTGCTATTGTCGTAGAAAATACCTATTGGCGCGGCATCGCCCGAATAGCGATTTTTTTCCAATCCTTGCGGCAGAAAAATTACTGCAACAACTTTATCGCGGTAGCAAAGTTCTTCGGGATTCATCGGCGAATTTACAATAGCTGTAACTTGCATATATTCCGAAGAATCAATTTTATTTATAAGTTCGCGGCTGTAGCGTGAATTATCCAAGTCGATAACTGCAACGGGCGCGTCCTTGCTGAAATTGCCCGAAAGTAAAACCGATAATACCACGCTGATAACCATTGCAACCATTATGCAAACTTTTTCGTACGGCATACCCTTGCCGCTGAACAAAAATTTTAATTCGTCCAACAATGATTTTTTATAGCCCATAATTTTTTCTCCAGTTGCTGTTTGTAAATTATTTTTAAGCTTAAAATTTAATTAAATGTTCTTTCTTTTTTCAGTCGCAAAAAAAGAAAGAACCAAAGAAAAAGTGCTTTTATCGCCCGTCAGTGCCGCTCGGTTTTTGTACGCACTTAGTAACTGGTGGCCCCCTTTGGGGCCTCTACTTTTTCCTACGCTCCAACGTTACCGCAAGCTGCGGCTGAGAGACGGGCGGAGATTACAGGCGCGTTTTTAGATTGAAATTTTCGTTAAGCAAAATAGAAATTGCCGCGCATCCTGCGCGGTTTTGCGTAGCAAAAGCGTGCTCTCTTCGCGAAGTGTTACGGGGCGCACGTCCTGTGCGCCGTCAATAATTTTTAATCAAAATCAACGCGGACAGTTTGCCCTGCCAAAACATCACTTTCAGGCGCAATGTAAATTCTTACTTGAAACGCCGATAAATCCGCCTGCCCTTTTTCGCGGGATTGTTTTAAATCTGCGAAGCCGGGAGCTTGGGTTAAAAGTCTTATCGTGCCTTTAATTTCTTTATCGTCGGCGATTGTGCGGCAAGTTATTTCGTCGCCTTCGCGCAATTTTACCGCTTGTTCTTCAGAAATATAAATATCATAGTAAATTCTTTTAGTTTCAAGCAAAACTACAGGAACATTCGGCGCAATCATTTCGCCCTGTTTGCTAAGGACGCTTATAATTTTGCCGTCTTCAGGCGCGTACAAAGTCAAGCGGCTTTTTGCAATTTCCAATTCTTGCAGTTGAATTTCCAACGCCTTTTTAGATTGATTGAGAGCCTCAATGTCATTTTCGACATTTTGCGCGGCGGCGCGTTCCTGCGCGATTGTCGGCAAGTTTAAAGAATTTGTAACGCCCGTATCAATTCCGCCCGCCAAAAGTCTTTCAAGTTGTTGTTCTTGATTTTGAACATTTGCCTTTGCAACGTTTAACGCCATTGTAGCGTCATCGAGTTGGGATTTAGCTATTGCGCCTTCGTTTACCAAAGTTAATTTGCGGTTGTAGTCAATTTCGGCGTTCTTCAAAGTTGCCTGCGCGGAATTTAACGCGGCGCGTTGGGCGTCAATCTGCCTGAAAGATTGTTGCTCATCGTTATCCGCTCTAAATAAATTTACATTCATACTGCCCGAAGTTGATTTAATTTGCGCGTCGAGTTGGGCAATTTGCGCCTTCAATTTTTCAATAGATAAATCGGTGTCAGTTGAATCAATTTCCATAACAATATCGCCCGCTTTAACATTTTGCCCTTCCTTGACGCCTTCGTTAATCAACCTGCCGCCGACGGAATCAAATGCAAGTTTAATTTGCTCCGCCGTCAAAATGCTGTCCTTTTTTTCTACAGCCAAAATAATTGCGTCGTTGCCGGTGTACATTAGTACCAGCCCGCTTACGATTAGTAAAACAATAAAAATCATTCCTACCTTTTGTGCTTTTTTGCGCGAGTTCATTTAAAACTTGCCTCCTTTGAAATTTTTATTAAAAATAATTTTAACGCGCTTTTTAAGCTTGTCAAAACAACGTTTCTATAAAATGTTGTAGGAATCTGTAAATAAAATTCAAAATTTGTAAGAAATCCCCCGTAAAGCGCAAATTGACAATCTAAAAGCAATTACCTATAATTTATTGGAATTTTTTCCTTTCAAAGGAGGCTGATTTAATTAAATGAATTATCAAGAATTGATATTTAAATTGCAAAAATTTTGGGCGGATAAAGGCTGCATAATTGCCGAGCCCTATGACGTAGAAAAAGGCGCGGGCACTATGAACCCTTTTACATTTTTGCGCGTACTTGGTCCCGAGCCGTGGAACGTTGTTTATATTGAACCTTCGCGCAGACCTGCTGACGGGCGTTACGGCGATAACCCCAACCGCCTTTATCAACATCATCAAATTCAGCTGATTATGAAACCTTCGCCCGATAACATTCAAGAATTATATTTGGAAAGTTTGGCGGCGATTGGACTTGAGGCGAAAAAGCACGATATTAGATTTGTCGAAGATAACTGGGAGTCTCCAACTTTGGGTGCGTGGGGATTAGGCTGGGAAGTTTGGCTGGACGGTATGGAAATTACGCAGTTTACATATTTTCAGCAAGTCGGAAGCCAAGATATTAAGCCAACTGCCGTTGAAATTACATACGGGCTTGAACGTTTGGCAATGTACATTCAGGGCGTTGAAAATGTTTACGACGTTGAATGGGGCAACGGCATTACTTACGGCGACGTTTTCCACCAAAACGAGTTTGAACAGTCAAGTTACGCCTTCGATATTTCGGACGAAAATTTATTGTTTGATTTATTTGAGAAGTACGAGGCGGAGGCGGTGCGCGTTATAAAGTTGGGATTTGTGCATCCCGCTTACGATTATGTTTTAAAATGTTCACATACATTTAATTTGCTTGACGCGCGCGGCGCAATTTCAGTAAGCGAACGCACGGCTTTTATCGGGCGTGTTCGTAAATTGGCCAGAATGTGCGCTGAAGAATATTTAAAACAGCGTGAAAAATTCGGTTATCCTTTATTGAAAAAATCTGCGGAGGTGAGCGCGTAATGTCAAAAAATTTGTTATTGGAAATTGGTACTGAAGAAATCCCCGCGCACGCAATGCCGCCGATTTTAAATCAGTTGAAAGATTTAGCCGAAAAAAATTTAAAAGAATCCAGAATAAATTTCGGCGCGGTTGAAACTTTGGGGACGCCGCGCAGATTAACTTTGCTTGTGAAAGACGTTGCAGAAAATCAAGCCGACGTTGAAGAAGAAAAGCGCGGACCTTCAGTAAAAATTGCGCTTGACGCGGCGGGCAATTTCACAAAGGCGGCTGTTGGATTCGCACGCGGGCAAAAAGTTAATCCCGAAAATTTAATTACAAAGGACGGCTACATTTATGCCGTTATTCACGAAAAGGGAAAATCTTCCGCAGAAATTTTTCAAACGCTCCTGCCGAAAATTATTTGTGAATTAAGTTTTCCCAACAATATGCATTGGGGCAATTTGGATTTTAAATTTATTCGCCCGTTACGTTGGATTGTTGCACTTTTCGGAGCGGAAATTATTTCTTTTGAAGTTGCAAACGTTAAAAGCGGCAAAACTTCACGCGGACACCGCACATTGAGCGACGGCGATTTTGAAATTAATTCTGCCGACAGTTATATTTCTGACTGCGAAAAACATTTTGTAATTGTTGACCAAAATAAACGCCGCGCAATGATTGTTGAACAAATTGAAAAAGTTGCAACGGCACGCGGCGGCAAGGCTGAAATTTCCGATGAACTTTTGGAAGAAGTTTTATATTTGGTTGAATATCCTACAGCTTTAAGCGGCGATTTTGAAACTAAATATTTGAACTTGCCGCCCGAAGCCGTTATAACTCCTATGCGCGACCACCAAAGATATTTCCCCGTCAAAACTGCGGACGGCAAATTAATGCCGATTTTTATAACCGTACGCAACGGCGGCAGTGATTATTTGGAAATTGTTCAACACGGCAACGAAAGAGTTTTAAAGGCACGCCTTGAGGACGCGCAATTTTTCTTCAACGAAGACAGAAAAAAGACGCTCAACGAACACCGCGAAAAACTTAAAACCGTTGTATTTCAGGAAGGGCTCGGCTCTGTCTATGAAAAAACTGAACGCCTTGTTAAACTTTCAGAAAAAATTTGCGAAATGATTGGCGATAAAATTTCTGTTGACGATAAGAAAAATGTACTGCGCGCCGCCGAAATTTCAAAGGCTGATTTAGTAACGGGAATGGTTACCGAATTTACCGAACTGCAAGGCGTAATGGGCAGAGAATACGCAAAACTTGACGGCGAAACTTTGGAAGTTGCAACGGCGATTGACGAACATTATATGCCGCGTTTTGCCGGCGATTCTCAACCGAAAACCACTGCAGGAAAAATTTTAAGTCTTGCAGATAAAATTGATAACCTTGTTGCAACTTTCAGCAGAGGTTTAATTCCTACAGGTTCGCAAGACCCGTTTGCTCTGCGCCGTCAAGCGTTGGGGATTGTTAATTTGTTGAATGAGGCGCACTGGGCAATTTCAATTTCTGAAATTGTTGAACTTGCAATGGATTTATTGAAAGTTACTGACAGCGTCGGGCGTGAAAAAATTCAAAATGACGTTGCAGAATTTATGCGGCTGCGCGTCAAAAACTTTTTGTCAAATACTGCGCGCTATGACGTTATCGACGCTGTTATTGGAAATGTTGACGATATTTATATTTTGACATTGAAGGCGGCGGCTCTTGAAAACTTTTTGCAGACGACTGACGCCGTGAAAAATATTCAGTCATTTGTGCGCGTTTCAAATCTTGCGAAAAAATCCGGTTCAGCCGCTGTTGACGAAACTTTGATAAAACTTGAAGCGGAGCAAAAATTGTATCAAGCATTTAACGCCGTGAAAGTTGTTGCAGGCGAACTCGTCAATAAAAAAGATTTTAACGGCGCACTTGACGCAGCGAAAAAACTTTCTGCGCCGATTGATTCTTTCTTTGATTCGGTTATGGTTATGGACGAAAATTTGGAAATTCGCAAAAATCGCCTTGCACTTTTGAAATCGATTGATAATCTTCTTGCCGAAATTGCCGACTTCAGCAAACTTGTTATTTGATTTAATGGAGGCGGTGCAAATGGACCCTCTTGTATCGATTGTAATTCCCGTTTACAACGGCGCAAATTATCTGCGCGAAGCGATTGACAGCGCGTTGGCGCAAACTTATTCAAATATTGAAATTATTGTTGTCAATGACGGATCCAATGACGGCGGCGCAACTCGTGAAATTGCAAAATCTTACGGCGATAAAATTCGTTATTTTGAAAAACCTAACGGCGGAGTTTCAACGGCTTTAAATTTAGGAATTGCAAATATGCGCGGCGAATATTTTTCATGGCTTTCGCACGATGATTTATATTACCCAAATAAAATTCAAGCGCAAATTGACGCACTGCGCAAGGCGGGCGATATGTCAAAAATTGTTTACAGCAATTGGGCAAGTATGACAATGCCGGAACGTAAAATTAGAGAATTCGACGGAGTTATATTTTACAGACAAGAATTTTTGGAAACGGGAGCATTTTTGCCGATTTTCGGACTTGTCAGCGGCTGTTCTTTGTTGATACCAAAAATTTATTTTGACACTTGCGGCGGCTTTGATGAAAATTATCGCGCAGTTCAAGATTATAAAAAATGGTTTGAAATGTTTCGCGGCAAGCGTTTAATTTATCTGCGTGATACGTTGATTATTTCGCGCGTCCATTCCGAACAGACAAACAGAACTTACAGCAAACTTTCTGAAGAAGAACGATGGCTTTATATGTGGCTTGTTCAAAGTACAGAGCCTGCTGATTTGGTTGGTAGCGGTCTTATTGATATGTACCATTTTTACAGCGCGTTTTTTACAAGATGGTCAATGCAATACCCTGAGGCAGCTGATTTTGCTTTAAAAAAATTACTGGAACTTCCGGAATCGCCAAATACTGACGAAAGAATTGAAAATTTTATAAATTTTTTAAATCAAGATGAATATGAGACTTATTTTTTAAAAAAATTTGAAACGTTGATAAAACAGGCAATGGCTTTACGCAGTATATCTTTTGAAAGCGACGAAAAATTTATTTCCATAAATCAAGCATACCAATTATTCCAAATTAAATCTGAAAAGCCTGTTCGTGTACTTGAATTTTTGAGTTTATTGCAATGGCTCATTGATACGCCGATAAAAAAAGAAATATTAATGTCGTTGGTTTAAGAAAGGTAAAAGCATTGAGCATTTTTAAGGATAAAGTTTTGATGATAACGGGCGGCACAGGCTCTTTTGGCAATGCTGTTTTAAATCGTTTTCTAGATTCAGATATTGTCGAAATCAGAATTTTTTCCCGCGACGAAAAAAAGCAGGACGATATGCGCCGCAAATATCAAAATGATAAAATTCAATTTCATATTGGCGACGTTAGAGATTTTCGCAGCGTCAAAAATGCAATGTACGGCGTGGATTATATTTTTCACGCGGCGGCTTTAAAGCAAGTTCCTTCCTGCGAATTTTTCCCTATTGAGGCAGTAAAAACAAATGTGCTCGGTACTGATAATGTTTTGACTGCGGCGATTGAAGTCGGCGTTAAAAAAGTTGTTTGCCTTTCAACAGACAAGGCGGCATACTCTATAAAAGCTATGGGAATTTCTAAGGCAATGATGGAGCGCGTTATTATTGCAAAATCCCGCACTGTCAGCGCAGATAAAACTGCTATTTGTTGCACGCGCTATGGAAATGTTATGTGTTCGCGCGGCAGTGTCATTCCGCTTTTCATTGACCAAATTAAAAACAATCAGCCCTTGACTGTTACCAATCCAAATATGACAAGGTTTTTAATGAATTTAAATGAGGCGGTAGATTTAGTTTTATTCGCCTTCCAAAACGGCAACACGGGCGATTTATTTATTCAAAAGTCGCCCGCTTGTACAATCGGAACTTTGGCGGAAGCTGTCAAAGCGTTGTTCAATCCCGCCGCCGAAATTAGGGGCTGTTGGCAAACTATAAAAAGTAAAAACACAAGCAATTCTTTGATAAAATAAGTTTGAAAGAAAGGATTGCTTATGTCTAACTTATTTTAT
>CAJOCQ010000014.1 GCA_905233135.1 uncultured Selenomonadaceae bacterium
CATATAGCAACGCGTTACGACAAATTGGCGGATTGCTTTTTGAATTTTGTGTATCTTGCCGCTTCTGTTATCCACTTTTAATTTACCAACAACCCCTAGCACCTATCTGGTCTGCCCGTTGCCTGCAATCAAATATTTCATTGTAGTAAGAGCCTCAAGCCCCATTGGTCCGCGCGCGTGAAGTTTTTGCGTACTAATTCCAATTTCCGCGCCGAATCCAAACTCAAAGCCGTCAGTAAAGCGCGTCGAGGCGTTGACGTACACGCAAGCCGAATCAACCAGCGTTTGAAATTTTTCTGCGGCGGCTTTATCTTCAGTCAAAATTGCGTCTGAATGTTGAGTGTTGTATTTATTAATGTGTTCAATCGCCGCGTCCACGTCATCAACAATTTTCACGCTCAAAATTAAATCGTTGTATTCGGTCTTCCAATCTTCTTCAGTTGCAAGTTTCATATTCGGGCAAATTTTTAAGCATTCTTCATCGCCGCGCAGTTCAACGTTATTTTCAATCATAAGTTTTGCAATATCAGGCAAGAAACTTTTGGCAATATATTTATGAATTAAAAGAGTTTCCATAGCGTTGCAAACTGAAGGGCGGGAAATTTTGGCACTCAAAACAACTTTCAACGCCATTTCAAGATTAGCCGCCTTGTCAACAAAAATATGACAAACGCCCGTGCCCGTTTCGATAACAGGGACAATACTATGTTCAACAACGCGCGAAATTAAACCTGCGCCGCCGCGCGGAATGATAACGTCAATTAATTTTCTTAGGCGGCACATTGCAACAATAGCGTCGCGGTCAGTGATTTTTATAAATTCTATTGCGTGTTCGGGAATACCTGCGGAAATTGCGGCGTCATTCAAAATTTCAGTAAGTTTAGTATTAGTGCGAATAGCTTCGGAGCCGCCGCGCAAAATGCAGGCGTTGCCGCTTTTCAAACAAAGAGCCGCCGCGTCAACCGTAACATTCGGGCGCGCCTCATAAATTATCCCTACAACGCCGAAAGGTACGCGCACGCGGCGAATTTTTAAACCGTTCGGGCGCGTAACGTGAAAATCTTCAACGCCGATAGGGTCGGGCAACAACGCTGTTTGACGCAAGCCGTTAGCCATATCCGCAATACGTTTAGGATTTAAAATTAATCTGTCAATCATATTTAAGCGCGTAGAATTTGCCTTTGCTTTTTCAACGTCTGCAACATTTTCCGCCAAAATTTCGTCTTGTCTTTTTTCGAGGGCGTCAGCCATTGCCAAAAGTGCCGCGTTTTTAATTTCGGTGGCGAGCCCTGCCAATTTCATTGCAGCGATTCTTGCAAGCTTTGCCTGCTCCGCCATTAAATCCTTTATTAACATTTTTATCAATCCTTTTTTATAGTTGGTAAATTAATCAGATTTTGTAAAATCTTTAAAGACGGCGCGCAGGACGCGCGCCCTTCCCGCGCAAATCGCGTGACGCGATTTCAGCGGGTCTCCTGCTAAGCTTACTGTTAAAAGCACTTTTCTTTGGTACTTTCTTTTTTGCTTTGGAAAAAGAAAGTACATTTTAAAAAAATTTAAATCGTAAAATAAGAATTTGTAAAAAAGTCCTTAGCTTTTATAAAAAATCGTCCCAATTTCTTCGCCGTCAAGGGCGCGGCGCAAATTCCCAATTTCTTTACCGCTTATAATCAGCATTGTAATTCCGTGTTGCACTGCAATTTTGGCGGCTTGAATTTTCGTAAACATTCCGCCCGTACCGAGTTTCGTACCTGCGCCGCCTGCAATTTTTTCAATTTCTGAATTTATTTCGGGCACTTCGCTAATAAGTTTTGCCGCACTGTCAATTTTCGGGTTACCGTCGTAAAGCCCGTCAATATCAGTTAAAATTATCAAAACTTCGGCGTCAATCAATGTTGCAACAATCGCCGACAAATTATCGTTATCGCCAATTTTTATTTCGTCAACTGCTACGGCGTCATTTTCATTTATGACGGGGATAACTCCCATTTGTAAAAGTGCCGTCAAAGAATTTTTGGAATTTTCGCGGGCGTGTTCGTCAATCGTGCTGTTTTTGGTCAAAAGAAGTTGCCCCATTGTTTGCCCGTATTCTGCGAAAAATTTTTCATAAATATGCATTAAAATGCCCTGCCCAATCGCGGCAAGAGCTTGATTTTCGGGAATTGAATCAGGTTTTTTTATAAGTCCCATTTTGCCGACACCGGCGGCTATTGCTCCCGAACTTACGAAAATAATTTCTTTGCCTGCGTTGTGTAAATCTGCAATTTCTCTTATCAAATGTTCAATCCTGTACAAATTTAAATTGCCGCCGCCGTGCGTCAATGTACTTGTTCCAACTTTGACGACAATTCTTTTTGCAGATTTCAATTTTTCTCTTGCCACGCTCATAACTCATCACATCCTTTTTTTAATTTCATTATAAATTCATTTTGATTATTACGCAAGTTTAAACGCAAAAAAAAAAATTGCTACGCAATTTTTTTAGGGAATAGAGAATAGGGATTAGGGGAAATTATCAAAAAAATTTTTTCCTACTTAGTAAAGCCCAATTCTTTCAGGCGCGCCCAAAATTTTTCTTGAGTTTTTTTATTGTTCATTGACGAAACAGGCGCGGGATTCTGCAGAAAATATTTTTGCATAACATTAATTGGCAAATTAGTTTTTGCAAGGTCATCAAAAAAATTTTTGCGGCGTTCATCGGCGGGCGTCGGTATAAAAAAGAACGGTTGATATATCAACGCATTTAAATCAAGAAATTTTACTTCAAGCCGCGCCTTTTTCAAATAATCTAAGCCGTTGTTATTGTTTACTACAATAATTGACGTGCCGCGATTGTCTGTAACTTCGGGCGCAAAATTTTGAATACCCCAAGCATCGCCCAAAAGTATATCACAATTCAAATTTGGAAAACGAAATTGGCAAGCACTGCAGCTCGGACGCAAAATAGTATTCAACAAAAATTCTTGAATGTAAAAATCTTGCATATTCGGCTTGGAATAATAGCCGCAATCTTTAAAAGTTATTTCCAACTGAAAATTCAACCAGCCGAAACGCTTGCTGCGGAAATTGACGCGGCTAATTTCGTGTCCGCGCCCGCGCCATTCAATGTAACTTTCCCATAACAGCGGCGAAGGTACGCCGTGACACATTACACCGACAGTCAGCAAATTTTCAAAATCCTTGCCGAGAAAATTTTTCAATCCCGCGCATTGGCAGGGCGTGCCGCTGAATAAAACTTTTCTGCCGCTTTCAACTTCCGCCTTGACGCTCTTAAAAATATTTCCAATTCGACTTTGAACATATTTACTGCCGCGCAAATTTTCCAGTGCGTCAAAATTCTCCGCCGCCATATGTTTAACGTGCCAATTTTCGTCAAAGCCCGCGCCGAAAATTATTCCGCCGTCATTTAAAATTTTTTCGCTTAACGCAGTAAACGCACCGCCGCTGGAACTGTGCCGCCGAATTTTTTCGTCGGGATTAATCGCAAGCAAAATTATCGGCAAAGTTTTTACAGGAATTTCACGCGCATTTAACGAAGGGCAAACACTTTCGCAACGCCCGCACTTTATGCATTTTTCGTAATTTATTTTCGGGTAAAAAAATCCTTCGGCGTCTTGCGTCATAATAATACAATTTTGCGGACAAACATTCGCGCAGGATTCGCAGCCGCAACAGGCGGAGCGGTTCATTTCTTCTATTTTCATAATCTACCGCCCCCCCCCCATTTTTCCCGCGCCACTAAGCGCATTTAAAAGAAATTGAAAAGCTTTATTGCGCTCCTGCAATAAAATTTTATCGCGCGTGCTGAAGTCAATTTCAAAAAGATAATCGATTGAATAATTTTTGCCGGGCTTTGCAATTCTATCTTCCAAATTGAACATTTTTAAAAGTCCCGGTATTCGCGTTGACATATTTTTTTCGGCGTCAACCTCAAGATTTATAAACGGCTTTTTGAAATTAATTGAAAACGCCACGCCGTGAAACGAATTTGTAAAAATCAATGCCGCGTTGGCGAAAAGGTAAATAAATTCTTCGGGACCAACAATGTAATGCCAATAATTATCCCAATCCAACAAATTTATCACGGGCAAATTTAATTTTTGTGCAATGATTTTAATTATAGGGTGCGGCTCGGTTCGCAGGTAGTAAGTTAAAATATAGCCGCGCTGATATTTTTCGTTGAGCCAACTTGGTTTTTGCGCAATGTCAAGCCATTCTTCAAGCGTCAATAAAAGTGTCGGGTCAAGCACTAACAGCGCATCCTGTCCTGTCAATTCTTTTATGATTTTGACTGCATTTTCTTCGCGTACCGAAATATAATCAAAGCCCGAAATTCCGCGCTTGAAAAATTCTTTTAATTGGTCGGGAATAAAAGGTGCGGCGATACTTGCTGCGTAAGCAATTCTTTTTTCACGCGGCACAAATTCCAAAAAATATTTTGACTCTATCCAAAGCGGCTGCCAAACTTGGTCTGAACCTACAACAAAATAATCGTATTCGTCGGCAATTTCTTCAATGTACGGAATGTCGAAACGAACTTTAATATAGCGGTTTTCAAATTCTTTTATTTTATTAATTCGAACAGCTTCACGCAGAATATATTTTTGTTGGCTGAAAGGGTCGCAATTTTTCAGAAAAGGTTTAGGCATATAGGAGAATTGCGCAGTTTCAGAAAAAAAAGCGTTGGCATTGTGCCAAAGTAATTCCGTAAAATCTACAAATTTTTTTAGCGTATGTTGGAGCGCGTATTTTTGTAAGTTATTACCATAGTTTGAATAATCATCAAGAGCCAATGACGCTACTTTCAAAAAAAATCCCTCCCCTGTTGCAACTTTTAATAGCCGAAAATTTCTTTAGCCTTCAGCATATTTTTTCTAATTTCGACGCCGAATGGGCAGCGCGTTTCACAAACGCCGCATTGAATACATTCGCCCGCGTGGTGTTCAAGTGCCGCGTAATGTTCCCTTACAGTTTCAGGAATTGATTTCTGCGCTATAGTCAAATTTAAAAATTTTGTAACGTACGCAATATCAATTTTTTTCGGGCAGGGCGCACAATGTGAACAGTACATACAGTGCCCTTTCCAACTGATTTTCGGAAATGACGAAAAAGCCAACGCATAATCTTTTTCTTCGTCGGTGGCGTCTTCATACGCTAAACTTTGTTTGAATTGTTCGACGGAATGTGCGCCCGAAAGTACAACTGCAACGGCGGGGCGCGTCAAGGCGTAATGAATGCACTGGTTAACAGTCAAGGCTACGCCCGCAGGAGATAATTTTGCATCAAGTAAATCTCCGCCGCCGAAACATTTCATAACCGTAATACCAACGCCTTCGCGCTGACAGGTTTCATAAAGTTTTTGGCGTTCGGGATCCATATTCGTTAAATTTTTTTTGTAGTTTTCACGGTTCCAAAGTTCTTCGACGTCTTCATTTGCGGGTTGTAAATCGTAGCAGGGATTGACGCTGAACATTAAAACTTCTATTGCGCCGCTCTCAACCGCTTTAAGTGCAACTTGCGGATTGTGACTGCTCAAGCCGATATGAAGAATTTTTCCCGACTTTTTAAGTTCCTGCGCATATTCCAAAACACCGCCGTTTGCAATAACGTCCCAATCTTTCAAATCGTCGCAGTAATGAATTGTTCCAACGTCAATATAATCTGTTTGCAAAAGTTTCAGCGATTCTTCAAAACCTGCGCGAACTTCGGACATTTTGCGCGTACGTTTATATTGCCCGTTCTGCCAAATTGAACAAATGTGCGATTGCGCAATAAAATTTTCCCTGCGCCCTTGCATAGCGTCGCCTATAGCTTTTCTAAGTTGCGGGTTGGAGGCGTACAAGTCAAAATAATTTACGCCGTTTTCTTCCGCAACGTCAAAAATTTTTTTAGTCATTGCAAAATTTTCTTCGCTTAAGCCTTCGCAGCCTATGCCGATTTCGCTGACTTTTAAGCCCGTGTTGCCGAGCATTCTGTATCTCATACTTAAACTCTCCAAAATTTTCTACTGTAAAATATTTTCTCTGATAAAAATTAAATTTTCGCCCCTAAATGCAAAAAACCAATGATATTTAGAAATTGCCTTAAAAAATTCGTAGGAGCAGCCGCGCTTCATTCTGTCATGCAATTCAATCATAATAACTTTAACTTTAGATAACCAATCGTCAACATTAGCCGCGCCGAATACTTCTTTTTCTGCGCCTTCAATGTCAACTTTCAACAAGTCAATTTCATCAAAGCCCGAATCCTGCAAAATTTTTGAAATGGTTATGGTTTTCATAGCGGCGGGGTCATCTGCCGTTGTTTCAAAAGTCATATAGCCCCAGTTATCAAGCCCTACATCTTCGACCTTAATAAAAGTTTCCTTGTCCCATAGCGCAGATTGTATGCCGTGAATATTTTCATACATACAAGTATTAAATTTCAAAAGTTGAAAATTATTTTTTTCCGGCTCAATAGAATAAATCTGCGCGTCAGAATATTTATTCGCAAAATAAACCGCACTGCAACCGATATTTCAGCCGCAATCTAAAATTAATTTCGGCTGAAAATTTTCAATTTGCAAAAAATATTCCTGAGATTTAAAAATAGAATTTATAATAGGCTCATCAGTTGTTCCGGGACGAAATGCAAGAGGAACTGCTTCACCTTTTATATTTTCTAAATTAACAAATTTAATCTTGGAAGATGTAATATTAAAATTTTCTGCCATTTTAATTTCTCCTAAATTTTCTCAAGCAAAAGGGATTAGGGAAAATTCCCTAATCCCTAAAACCTGGTACCTGACACCTAAATTATTTTCCTGCAAGAATTTTATAGCCGTTAATGCGTTCTTCAGCGTCCTTTTGAGTCTTTTTGAAAAGTTCCTCTGCCGCGTCGGGAAAATTGCGTTTCAATGAAGAGTAGCGAACTTCGCCCTGTAAAAATTCCTGGAACTTTGAAAAATCAGGCTCTTTTGAATCGAGCGTGAAAGGATTTTTGCCACTGCCGACAAGTTGAGGATTATAACGCCAATTTGCCCAATAGCCGCACTGAACAGCAAGCTTGCCTTCAAGTTGACTGTTGCCCATACCTTTTCTAATTCCGTGATTAATGCAAGGCGCGTAGGCAATGATTAAAGACGGTCCGTCATATGCTTCAGCTTCGGTAATTGCTTTGAGAAGTTGGTTTTGATCCGCGCCCATTGAAACCTGCGCTACGTAAACATAGCCGTAACTCATAGCCATTTTGCCCAAATCTTTTTTCTTAGTCTTTTTGCCTGTAGCCGCAAATTGCGCAATAGCAGCGGCAGGAGTTGCCTTTGACGCTTGCCCGCCCGTGTTTGAATAAACTTCAGTATCAAAAACAAAGACGTTGACATTTTCGCCGCTTGCCAAAACGTGGTCAAGCCCGCCGTAACCAATATCATAAGCCCAGCCGTCGCCGCCAAGTATCCACTGCGAACGCTTAACAAAATAATCTTTGTTGGCGTAAATTTTATTTAATAAAGCGTCGTCGCCTTTTTCAGCCGCCAAAATTTCTGTAAGTTTATCTGCGCGTTCGCGGGTATTTTCGCTGACGTTAATATTTTCTTTCCAATCGGCAAGCGCGGCGCGGAGTTCGTGACTGCCTTTAGATTCGTCAATAGCTTGTGAAACCAAATTTGCTAATTCCTTACGAATTGCCTTGACGCCCAAGAACATTCCCAAGCCGTATTCAGCATTATCTTCAAAAAGCGAATTGCCCCAAGCGGGACCGTGTCCCTTTTCGTTGACGGTGTAAGGCATAGCGGGAGCGGACGCGCCCCAAATAGAAGAACAACCTGTAGCGTTTGCAATCATCATTCTGTCGCCGAAAAGTTGAGTTAAAAGTTTAGCGTAGGGAGTTTCGCCGCAACCTGCGCAAGCCCCGCTAAATTCAAAGAGCGGCTTTTCAAATTGACTGCCGATAACAGTATTTTTCTTTGTAGGATTGACTTTAGGTGCAACTTTTGAAGCGTCAACGCCGTAATCAAAATATTTTTGACGTTGTTTAGCCGCGTCATCGAATTTAACCATTTCAAGAGCCTGTTTAGGGCAAACTTGCGCGCAGTTGCCGCAGCCTAAGCAGTCTTGCGTTGAAACGGCGATTGTTAAATTGTTGCCTTTTGAAATTTTTGAGGGGATTGAGTCCATACCTTCGGGCGCGTTTTTCAATTCTTCGGGCGTTGTAATAATTGGGCGAATTGCGGCGTGCGGGCAAACAAATGAACACTGGTTACAGCCAATGCACTTTGAAGAATCCCATTTCGGAACTTTAATAGCAGTGCCGCGCTTTTCGTACGCTGAACCGCCGACAGGGAAAGTGCCGTCCGCCAAATCTTTAAACTTGCTGACGGGTAAAACGTCGCCTTCTTGACGATTGATAATATTTTGAATATCGCTGATAAACGCGGGCAAGCCTTCATTGGAAGTTTTTTCACGTTCGCCCTTCGCGTTAATATCCCAACTGCTTATGTCAACTTTATGCAAAGCCTCAATACCTTTATCAATAGCATTGCAGTTCATTTCGACAATTTGCGGACCTTTGTTGCCGTAAGATTTTTCAACAGCATCCTTAAGATATTTAACCGCGTCATCAATCGGAATAATATTCGCAAGTTTGAAGAAAGCCGCTTGCATAACCATATTAAAACGCCCGCCGAGTCCCAATTCGCCCGCAATTTTTACCGCGTTGACGGTGTAAACTTGAATATCATTTTCTGCAATATATTTTTTCATATAGGCGGGAAGTTTGCGCCCTAATTTTTCGTCGCTCCAATCAGTGTTTAAAAGGAAAGTGCCGCCCTTTTTCAAGCCCGCAATTAAATTATAGTGGTGCACGTAGGATTTTTGCGAACAGGAAATAAAATCTGCTTTCGTGATAAGATACGGCGAAATAATTGGCGATTTACCGAAGCGCAAATGACTCATTGTAATGCCGCCTGATTTTTTGGAATCGTAGGCGAAATAAGCTTGAGCATAAAGGTCTGTATTGTCGCCGATAATTTTAATAGCGGATTTATTCGCGCCAACTGTACCGTCAGAGCCGAGTCCCCAGAATTTGCAGGCGGTAGTTCCTTCAGGCGTTAAATCTATATCAGCGTGTTCATTGGGCAAAGATTTATTCGACACGTCGTCAACAATTCCGATTGTGAAACTGTTCAGCGGTTTATCCTTTTTGAGTTCGTGGAATACAGCCAAAATTTGGTCAGGCGTGGTATCTTTGCCGCCCAAGCCGTAACGTCCGCCGACAATAACAGGCGAAATATCAGCGTCATAAAAAGCTGCGCGAACGTCAAGGTAAAGCGGTTCGCCCGTTGCGCCGCTTTCTTTCGTACGGTCAAGCACTGCAATTTTTTTAACGGTTTTCGGAATTGCGTTAAGAAAATGTTTAACGCTGAACGGGCGGTACAAGTGAACATTAATCATACCGACTTTTTCGCCGTTTTTGTTGAGATATTCAACCGCTTCCTGCATAGTTTGACAAACTGAACCGATAGCAATAATAATTCTGTCAGCGTCAGCCGCGCCGTAATAGTCAAAAATATGATGTTCCCTGCCTGTAATTTTTGAAACGTCAGCCATTGCACTTTCAACAATATCAGGCAATTCGTCATAATCATTGTTGATAGTTTCACGAATTTGAAAATAAACGTCCGAATTTGTGGCAGTGCCTCTTATAACGGGGTGGTCGGGATTTAAAGCATTACGGCGGAAATTGTTAATTGCGTCGTAGTCAACAATTTTTGCAAGGTCTGCGTAGTCAATGACTTCAATTTTTTGAATTTCGTGCGAAGTGCGGAAACCGTCAAAGAAATTGATAAAAGGCAGTTTGCCTTTTATTGCCGCCAAATGTGCAACCGCCGATAAATCCATAACTTCCTGTACGCTTGCTTCAGCCAACATTGCACAACCCGTTTGACGCGCCGCCATAACGTCTTGATGGTCGCCGAAAATGTTTAACGTGGAAGTTGCAAGGGCGCGCGCCGATACGTGGAAAACGCCCGGTAATTTTTCGCCTGCAACTTTATAAAGATTCGGAATCATAAGTAAAAAGCCTTGTGACGCAGTATAAGTTGTAGTAAGTGCGCCCGCCTGTAATGAACCGTGCACTGCGCCTGCCGCGCCGCCTTCGGATTGTAATTCAATCAAGCGAACTTTTTGCCCAAAAATATTTTTTGTGCCTTTCGCCGCCATTTCGTCAACATTTTCAGCCATTGGCGATGATGGAGTTATAGGGTAAATCGCTGCAACTTCAGTAAATGCGTAGGAAATATAAGCTGCTGCCGCGTTGCCGTCCATCGTCTTCATTTTTTTTGCCATAAGCTCAAAATTCTCCTCTCAAATTAAAAATACCGCGCAAATTATAACACGCGGTATTTAAAAAGTAAAACAAATTAACTATACAAAATTTCTAAATCAAAATATCACTGCGCGAAAATTTTTCTGCAACAACGCCTTTATAAATTTCGTAATCGCCCGCAGAAAAATTTACAACGGTAATTTCAATATCGTAATTTTTATTTTCGTCGAGCCAATTTGTCATTGCGGCAAAGGCAATTTCTGCCGCCGCTTTTTTCGGGTAGCCGTAAACGCCCGTTGAAATACAGGGAAAAGCTATGCTGTGCAAATTATTTGCTTTGGCAAGTTCCAGCGAATTTTTGTAGCAACCGTAAAGTTTTTCGGCGTCATCTGCCGCGCCGTGAAAAATCGATCCGACGGTATGAATAACGAATTTTGCGGAAAGTTTATAACCTTTGGTAATTTTCGCCTCACCCGTCATTCAACCGTTCAAAGTTTTACATTCCGCCCAAAATTTTTTGCCTGCCGCGCAATGAATTATTCGCCGCGTTCACGTTTTAAGGCGGTGTTAAATATGAAACGCAACCGAAATCAAGCTCCGATAAAATTTACAATTTAAAAAATTGCTCTTTGAATTGACGGGCTTTTTTATTTTCTTGACAAGTTTAATTGACGCAGGATATTATAAAAAAAATTTTTAGGAGAAATTAAAATGCTAAAAATAATCTTGATAAGACACGGAAAAACTTTTTGGAACGGCGAATGGAAATTGCAAGGGCATTCAAATATTGAACTTTCGCCCGAAGGAATTGCAGAGGCGGAACTTTTGGCGGCGAATTTTCCAATTTTGACGATTGACGCAATTTATTCAAGCGATTTAATCCGCGCACAATCTACCGCCGAAATTTTGGCGCAAAGATTTAATTTGCCCGTACATACAACGCCCGAATTGCGCGAAACTAATTTTGGCGATTGGGAAGGAAAAACTTTAGCTGAAATGAAAATTATCGACCCCGTCAACTATGAAAATTTTTTTGCAAATCCCGAATCTCTTAAAATTAAAAATGCAGAAAGTTTTTCGCAAGTTCAACAACGCGCCATGCACGCCATAAAAAAAATTATCGCCGCGCACCAAAACGGAAATATTATCGTTGTGGCGCACGGCGCAATTAACCGTACTGTTCTTTGTTCAATTTTGGAAATTCCGCTGAAAAAAATGTGGGCGTTAAGTCAATTCAACACCGCCGTTAATATCATTCGTTTTGAGGACGAAGTTTTTACAGTCGATTTAATCAACGGTACTGCACATTTAGGACAGAGTTTTTCTTAAAAAATTTTAATCGTCAATCGAAGTTTCAATTTCTTCAAGCGTGTACGCTTCGATAATGTCGCCCTCCTTGAAGTCTCTGAAGTCAACGAAAGAAATTCCGCATTCGTAACCGGCGGCAACTTCTTTAACTTCATCTTTAAAGCGTCTCAAAGAATCTAAAACGCCGTCAAAAACTTCAACGTGGTCGCGCAGGAGTCGAACTTTGGAATTGTTATAAATTTTGCCTTCCAAAACGTAAGAACCCGCAACCAACGCCTTTGAAAATTTCATAACCTTGCGAATTTCAACGCGCCCTTGAATGACTTCCTTAAATTTCGGCGCAAGCAAGCCGCTCATTGCCGCCTTAACGTCGCCTATAGCGTCATAAATAACTCTGTATGTGCGAATATCAACCTTTTCAGAATCTGCAACTTTGCGCGCGTTGTTGTCGGGGCGAACGTTAAACGCAATTATTAAAGCATTCGCCGCGCTTGCAAGCATAATATCAGATTCATTGACCGCGCCAACGCCGCTATGCACAATTTTAACGCGCACTTCGTCATTTTTCTCATTGAGTTGCAACAGCGAATTTGCCAACGCCTCAATCGAGCCTTGAACGTCAGCCTTGACAACAATATTTAACTCTTTGATAGTGCCAGCTTTAATTTGGTTGAATAAATCATCAAGCGAAACTTTTTTGGATTTAATTAATTCGTTGCGCTGAATTGCAAGGCGATGCTCCGCAATAGATTTAGCGGTTTTTTCGTCAAGAGCCGCCAAAATATCACCCGCCGCCGGTACGTCGTTTAATCCCAAAACTTCAACAGGGACGCTCGGACCGGCTTTTTTGACGTTGTCGCCTCTGTCGTTAATCATTGCGCGAACTTTGCCGTAAGTTGTACCTGCAACAATATGGTCGCCGATTCTCAAAGTGCCGTTTTGAACAAGGACAGTTGCAACCGCGCCGCGCCCTCTGTCAAGTTGCGCTTCAATAATTACGCCGCGCGCTTCTCTGTTCGGATTGGCTTTAAGTTCCTGCATATCAGCAACAAGCAGAATCATTTCAAGCAAGCCGTTAATATTCATACGCTTTTTGGCTGAAACTTCAACCATAACCGTATTGCCGCCGTAATCGTCAGAAACCAATTCGTAGTCCATAAGTTCGCGCTTAACCTTTTCGGGATTTGCGCCGGGCTTGTCGATTTTATTAATAGCAACGATAATTGGAACATTCGCCGCCTTAGCGTGGTTGATAGCCTCGACAGTTTGCGGCATAACGCCGTCATCAGCTGCAACAACCAAAACTGCAACGTCTGTAACCTGCGCGCCGCGCGCTCTCATAGCAGTAAAAGCTTCGTGCCCCGGCGTGTCAAGGAAAACAATTTTTCTATCGTTGCACATAACTTGATACGCGCCGATATGTTGAGTAATTCCGCCTGCTTCAGTTGCAGTAACTGCAGTTTGCCGAATTGCATCAAGCAAAGAAGTTTTGCCGTGATCTACGTGCCCCATAACCGTAACGACGGGCGGGCGCGGTTTCAAAGATTTAGGATCGTCTTCAATTTCGGGAATTAAAGTCGGGTCAACTTCGGGCGGCAATTCTTCAACGGTTACGCCAAATTCTGACGCCACAATTTCCGCCGTATCAAAATTAATTTCTTGGTTAATATTTGCGATAACGCCCAACATCAAAAGTTTTTTGATAATTTCGGAGGCAGTACAACTCATTTTGCTTGCGAGGTCTTTAACCGCAATGCTTGAAGAAATTTTAATATGAGTCGGGCGTGCAATTTCCGCCTTATGAACGGGCGCAGCTTGCGGGCGCGGCTTTTTCTTGGGGCGGAGCGGGCGCATAACTGGTTGATTTTGAATTTGCGCCTGCTGTTGACTTTTAGCGATAGTAGCAGCATTTTTATTGCGGCGATTGCGGCTGCGGTTTTGAGTTTTGCCGCCGTCTTCGCGGCTTGAGTCGCGGTCTTTTCTTGCGGTACGTTCGCCGCGCTCGGGGCGTTCGCCGCGTTCGATTTTATTTTCTTCGCGGGCGGGACGTTCTGCGCGTTCGCTACGATTTGGACGCTCGGAGCGTTCGCCGCGTTCAGATTTATTTTCGTAAGTCGGACGTTCGCCGCGTTTATCGTCACGGGGCGGGCGGTCTTTGCGAAATTCGCGCGGCTTATTTTCAGTTTCGCGCGGTTTAAATTTTTCTTCAGATTTAGAAATTTCTGAAACGGGCTTTTCAGATTTAGGCGCGGGTTTTTCGACGCGCGGCGCAGGCTTACTTTCAAATTTTTTTGAAGGGTCAGCGGTGCGCGGCTTAAAATCTGATTTAGGTTTATCAGCGAAATTTCTTGCAGGGCGCGCAGGTTTAGCGGAAGATTTGGGCGCGGCTTCGGTTTTTTGTACTGGTTCAATTTTGGGCGCGGGCTCCTGCTTAACTTCGGCGGGAGTTTCTGCGGCGGGCTTACGGCGTGCAAAATTTTCCTTCAAAAGAGTATAAACTTCTTCGCCAACAGAGCCGAAACGATTGGCAACCTTAATTTTGTTTTTCTTCAAAAACTCAATGAGAGTTTTATCGTCCTGATTAAATTCTTTAGCCAGCTCAAATATTCTGTATTTAGTGGTTTTTGGTGTTTTCGACATAGAGCCACCTCCGATAAGTTTTAAAAAATTGTCGTTTGCATTATATTTTTCTCCTTTGCAGAAGGTTAATTAAAATTATTTTTCTGCCACCGCCTCAATAATTTTATCGTAAATTTCGGCGGGCAGAGCCGTTTTAAAAGATTTATCAAGCTTGCGGCGTTTTTTGGTTTCAGCCGCGCAAGTTTCGTTTTTGCAAATGTACGCGCCGCGCCCGTTAGCCTTGCCTGTAAAATCGATAATAAAGTTGCCTTTGGGCGTGCGTACGACGCGCAAAAGTTCTTTTTTATGTTTACTTTCTCGGCAGTTTGCGCAGCGGCGCATTTGCGTTTGTTTAGCAGATTGAGTTTTCAATTTGCGCCACCTATTCCTCAAAAGGATTGTCGCCGAAAGGATTTTCTTCAACCTTTGCAGATTTTTTCTTTGCAGGTTTTTCGACAGGTTTTTCTTCTGCGTCAAAAGAATCATCACCAAAGGGATTATCACCGAATGGATTTTCTTCAACCTTTGCAGATTTTTTCTTTGCTGGTTTTTCAACGGGCTTTTCTTCAGCGTCAAAAGAATCATCGCCAAAAGGATTGTCGCCGAAAGGATTTTCTTCAACCTTTGCAGATTTTTTCTTTGCAGGTTTTTCTACAGGTTTTTCTACAGGTTTTTCTTCAGCGTCAAAAGAATCATCGCCAAAGGGATTATCACCAAAGGGATTTTCTTCAGCCGTTGCAGATTTTTTCTTTGCAGGTTTTTCTACAGGTTTTTCTTCAGCGTCAAAAGAATCATCACCAAAAGAATCATCGCCAAAGGGATTATCATCAAAAGGATTATCGCCAAAAATATTATCTGTAACTTGAACTTCTTGCTTAGCCTTTTTCTTTTTGGGCTTTTCTTCTACAGGTTTTTCTTCAGCGTCAAAAGAATCATCGCCAAAGGGATTATCGCCGAATGGATTTTCTTCAAAAATATTGTCGCCGAAAACATTATCCATATTTTGCGAATCTTGAGCAACTGCGGTTGTAGTGTCAGAAGTTTCAGCGGCGGCTTTTTTCTTTTTCTTCTTCTTTTTCTTTTTGGCGGGGGTGCCGTCGGGATTAAGATTTTGCACCTGTTGCGGAACTTGTTCGGGCTTGGGCGGTTTAACTTTCTTTTGCTTTTTGGGCTTATCTGCAACGAGTACAACTTCCCTCAAATCGGGGTCAGGTACATCGTCTTTAGCTTGCGCCTTGCTTTTAATATCGATTTTCCAGCCTGTAATTCTTGCGGCAAGGCGGGCGTTTTGCCCTTCCTTACCAATCGCCAAACTAAGTTGATTATTCGGCACTACAACGTGCGAAACTTTTTCGTATTCGCTGACGGCAACTTTCATAACCTTTGAAGGGCTTAAAGCGTTTGCAATAAAAATTGCGGGATCCTCGTCCCATTTAACAACGTCAATTTTTTCGTCGCCGAGTTCTTTTGCAATAGCCTGCGCCCTAATGCCGTGTTCGCCTAAACACGCGCCGACGGGGTCAATATCGGGATTATTTGAAAAAACTGCAATTTTAGCGCGGTTGCCGGGTTCACGTGCAACGCCTTTAATTGTTATAATGCCTTCTTGAATTTCAGGAACTTCCAATTCAAAAAGTCTGCGCAAAAAGCCGGGATGAGTTCTTGAAAGATAAACTTGCGGACCTTTTCCGATTTTGCGAACTTCGGCAACGTAAGCGCGGACTCTGTCGCCGATTTTAAATCTGTCGCCGCGCATTTGTTCTATTGGAACAAGAACCGCTTCAGTTTTACCGATGTCAACAATAACGTTGCCGTCTTCAATTCGCGTAACAGTGCCCGTTACAATATCGTTATCTTTGTTTGTAAATTCGTCATAAACAACGCCGCGCTCGGCTTCACGAATTTTTTGCATAACAAATTGTTTTGCCGCCTGCGCCGCAATTCTGCCGAAATTGTTGGGCGAAACTTCATAGCGAACAACGCTGCCAACTTCGTATTTTGAATCAAGGAGTTTAGCATCCTCAAGCGAAATTTCTCTGTTCCTGTTGGTAACTTCTTCGACAACGTCGCGCAGTTCGTAAACGTGAAAAATTCCGCTGTCTCTGTCCAAATCTACCACAACTTTTTTATCGGCGGTTGCAGTTTTTTTGCAGGCGAAAATTAACGCCGACTCAATCGCGTCAAATAGGGTATTTTGGTCAATTTCCTTTTCGGCGCACAATTCTTTCAACGCGGTTATCATTGAAAGTTCGCCGCCGCCTTTTTTTCTTCGTACAGCCAAGTTATCCATCCTCTCGAAAAATTTTTCCGCTGTAATATTTTATAAGTTATGTTTTATTTTTAAATTTACAAGTCGGCATTTCTTTCTTTTTGAAAAAAGAAAGTGCACAGCAAATGCTCTTATTCATCGCATTTGCAGGCAAAGAAAGAAAAACTTGCCGCCCGCTAGCGCACAGGGCTTTATAGAAATTGCAAACGCCCAAGCAATTTAACAAAGTAAGACGGGCGCAAAAGTGTTAGAAGAGTGCATAAGCGGGCGGCTTTTAAGTACGTGCCCTGTTGCACCTTCATTCTATGTTACAAAATTTTAAAAATCTATGTGCAATCTGACTTGTGCAATTTTTTCGCGCGGTATAGGTTCAAATTCTTGCAACTTCAAAAAATTTTTGTCTCGACTTTCAAGCGTACCTGTAAGATTTTTTTTGCCGTTAAGCGGCGCGTATAAAGTCACGTCAACAACTTTGCCCGCCTCGCGTACAAAATCCCTGTCCTTTTTCAGCACCCTGTCAATTCCGGGCGAAGAGACTTCTAAAATATACGGCTCCTTCATAAGCGGTTCTTTGTCAAGAATTGCGCCGACTTTTTCGCTCAAAAATTGGCAATCGTCCAAGTCAATCCCGCCCGCCTTGTCAACAAAAATTCTCAAATACCAATCCCTTTCCATAGTATATTCAACGTCAACAAGTTCGTATTTTGTGCCTTGCAAAACTTCATTCATAATTTCTTCAACGCGCATTTCAATTTTGTTCGCCATTAAAAGCCTCCCGTTTTCCCCTACAATATTAAAGAGTGGACAAAAAACGCCCACTCCAAAAATTTTGCTTTTTATGAAGTTTATGCATTATAACACCTAAAAAAAAAACTGTAAATAATTTTTCCAAATTCGTGAAACTTTTTAATAAATACGGTGCAGTTGTCATTTGTTTTTTCAAGTGCTATACTTTTTCGGAAAATTATTGAAAGGGAGCAAATTAAATGCTTGATATGAAATTTGTTCGTGACAATTTAGACTTTGTCCGCACAATGTTAAAAAATCGTAACAATTCCTTAAACCTTGATAACTTCGCAGAACTTGAACAAAAACGCCGTGATTTGTTAAACGAAGTCGAACAGCTTAAAACTCAAAGAAATTCCACTTCAAAAAAAATTGGCGCAATGAAAAAAGCCGGCGAAGATACCGCCGCAATTTCCGCCGAAATGCGCGCCGTCGGCGATAAAATTTCTGCGCTCGATAACGAATTGAAAAACGTTGAAGAAAATCTGCGCGATATTCTTCTCCATATTCCCAACATTCCCAAAGACGATGTACCCGTTGGCAAGGACGACAGCGAAAATCCCGAAATTCGCAGACACGGTACGCCGCGCACTTTTGATTTTACGCCGAAGGCACATTGGGAAATTGGCGAAAATTTAAAAATTCTCGACGCTGACCGCGCCGCTAAAGTTACGGGCGCAAGATTTACTTTTTATAAAGGGCTCGGCGCACGCCTTGAACGCGCTTGTATAAATTTTATGATGGACTTGCACGCCAACAAACACGGCTATACAGAAATGCTCGCGCCGTACATTGTCAACAAGGACAGTATGATTGGCACGGGGCAACTTCCGAAATTTGCTGAAGATATGTTTAAACTTGAAGGGCTTGATTATTATTTGGTACCAACTGCGGAAGTGCCTACCACAAATTATCACCGTGACGAAATTTTATCAGCCGAAAATTTGCCCGAATATTTCAGTTGCTATACTGCGTGTTTTCGCGCAGAAGCGGGCGCGGCGGGACGTGATACGCGCGGCTTAATTCGTCAACACCAATTTAACAAAGTCGAATTGATTAAATTTACAACGCCTGAAACTTCTTGGGCTGAACTTGAAAGTATGGTTGACGCCGCCGAAGATGTTTTAAGAATTTTGGAAATTCCCTACCGCGTCGTTTTGCTTTGTACGGGCGATATGAGTTTCACTTCCGCAAAAACTTATGATATTGAAGTTTGGATGCCTGCGCAAAATAAATACCGCGAAATTTCTTCCTGCTCAAATTGCACGGATTATCAAGCGCGCCGCGCCAATATTAAATTCCGCCGCGATAATAAATCTAAGCCTGAATTTGTACATACTTTGAACGGCTCGGGAATTGCTGTCGGGCGCACTGTTGCCGCTATTTTGGAAAATTATCAAAACGAAGACGGCAGCGTTACTGTTCCAAAAGCTTTAATTCCGTATATGGGCGGCGTTGAAGTTATAAAGACTCAGGGATAAAGCCTAAGGGATAGGGATTTTTTAAAGTGATTGAATTTGGAAAAAAATCTTTGGTAATGGGAATTTTGAATATTACGCCGGACAGTTTTTCGGACGGCGGTTTTTTTTTAACGGCTGAAAGTGCAATTCTTCACGCAAAAAAACTTGTTGCAGACGGCGCGAATATTCTTGACATTGGCGCAGAATCCACGCGCCCTAACTTTACGCCCGTTACTGCCGCTGAAGAAATTTCACGCCTTGAAAAAATTTTGCCCGCAGTAAAAAATTTCGGAGTTCCAATTTCTGTTGACACGTACAAGCCCGAAGTTGCAGAATTTGCGCTTGCAAACGGCGCGGCGATTATTAACGCGGTCGGCGGCGATATGTTTAAAGTTGCAAAAAAATTTAACGCGCCGCTGATTCTTATGCACAATAAAAAATTTTCAAGCGGCGATATTATTTCTGACGTGAAAAATTTTTTCAAAAAAAATCTGCGCGAAGATTTACAAATAATTTTCGACGTTGGAATAGGATTCGGCAAAACGCAGGAAGAAAATTTGACACTGCTAAAAAATCTGCGCGAATTTAAATTTATTGACGGGCGAGAAATTCCGTTACTTTTGGGCGTCAGCAGAAAAAGTGTTATCGGCTATGCAACGGGCTTTGAAGTTGATAACAGAGACGAGGCAACGGGCGCAATTTGCGTTTTGGCGGCGGCGGCGGGCGTTAATATTTTGCGCGTGCATAACGTTGCAATGATTTCTAAAATGTTGCGAATGACTGATATTTTGATTGGAGGTTAAAAAATGGATAAATTAATTTTAAAGGGCATAGAAATTTTCGGGCGGCACGGCTGCCACATTGAAGAACAACAGCGCGGGCAAATTTTCAAAGTTGACATTGAATTGGATTTGAATTTGGAGAAGGCGGGCAAAACTGACGATATTAACGAAACTGTTGACTATCCGCAAGTTTTGTTTGACGTTGAAAAAATTGTCGGCGGTACTCCGCGCAAATTAATTGAAACAGTTGCTGAAGAAATTGCAGAAACTTTATTAAAAAATTATCCGTGCGTCGAAAGTTTGAAAGTTGTATTGCACAAACCCAACGCGCCGTTGCTCGTCAGATATGCTGAAGCGGCGGTAGAAATTTCAAGGCGCAGAAAATGATTTGCTATTTGGGCTTGGGGGCGAATTTGGGCGACAAGAAAAAAAATCTTTACGCCGCCCTTGAACAAATAAAAAAAATTCGCGGCGTCAAACTTTTGCGCGTCTCGTCATTTTACGAAACAGCGGCTTGGGGCGTCACGAATCAGCCGAATTTTATTAACGCCGCTGTAAAAATTTTTTCTGAAATTGAGCCGCTTGCATTGCTTGACGAATTGCAACGAATCGAAAAAAATTTGGGGCGCGTGCGAAAAGAACATTGGGGCGCACGCACCATTGACATTGATATTTTGCTGATTGACGATTTAAAAATAAATTGCGAGCGTTTAACAGTGCCGCACAAATTTTTATACGCGCGGGATTTTGTACTGGTGCCGCTTAGTGAAATTTTGCCGACGCTTGAATTTAAATTGCACGGCGACGAAGTAAAAAAAATTGCAGGCAGTCCCGCCGATTTTAATTTAAAGGCGGTTGCCTGCGTCGATAAAAATTTTGGCATTGGCTACAAAAATAATTTGCTGTTTAAAATTCCCGATGACTTGAAAAATTTCCGCGCGTTGACGCTGAATAACGTTGTAATTTACGGGCGCAAAACTTTAGAAACTTTGCCGAATTGTCAGCCGTTGCCTTCGCGCAGAAATATTATTTTGAGCAAAACGCTAAAAAAAATTCCCAACGCCGAAATTGTAAGCAGCATTGAAAATCTTTGGGAAATTTTGCGCGGCGAAAATAAAAATTTTGTAATTGGCGGCGCGGAAATTTTTGAGGAACTTTTGCCATATACGAGCGAAATTTTTTTAACGGCAGTTGACGCCGAAAAGCCCGCCGATAAATTTTTTCCGCCGCTTGACGATTTTAAAATTGTTGAATCAAAAATTTTTCCTGAATTTAAAATTTTGCGCTATGCTAAATTCTAGCCTCAAAATGCTTGCCTTTGTCGTCGTCCTTTTTGGGCGGCGATATTTTTGTTGGCGCAGAAATTTTTTCAGAAACGGCTTTTAAACGTTGGCTTGAGTCCTCAAATAAATCTGACTTTTTGAGCGCGGGATTTTTTTTAAGCAAAACTTTTCTGACAAAAACAACGCTTAAAATTCCGACAAGCACAAGCATTACAATCCAATAAATTCCGCTGTAACTTTCGCCTTGATTTTGGTTGAGCGGGCGCGGCTTTTCTGTAACAGTTTGCATTTGATTGAGTTGGCGGTCTTCCTCTTGAAATTCGCGCAAAATTTCTTTGCCTTTGTTGCTTTTTTCGCTTGCAACGGGAACATTTTGAGTAGCGGGCGGTTCATTTTCGGGGCGCGTGATAGTTTTTTTAGTTAAAGCTCCGCCGCCGTTTGCAACGGATTCACGCGCCATATCTTCGGGCGTTGTAATTTTTCTTTCTGAAATTTGCGGCGACGAATTTTCGACGGGCTTTTCAACTTTTTTTTCGACGGGCTTTTCTTGAACTTCTGCGACGGGTTTTTCTTCGGTTTCAATTTTTGGCTGAAAATCTTCACGCTTGAAAGGCACTTCAAAAAATTGGTGCGCGTCAATGCGCGGCGCAGAATCTGCCGTTTCGCCCTTGTCGATTGTCGGCGGAGTCGGCGGCGTTGGAAGTTTCAGAGCCATTACAATAATTGGGCGCGAAGTTCCGCGCCTGTCTTCGCCGAAAGGTACGCGGGCGGAATATCTAAAACAGTCTTGCAGCCGAAAATTTTTTCATTGTACAGCCGAAAAGCCGCGCGCGCGTACGCAATTAAAACGTTCGACGTAAATTCGGGATTTGAATCAAGTTTTAAATTAAATTCGATAATGTGATTGTGCGCAAAATTTTCGCCCGTGTTGCCGCTGCGAATGACAAATCCGCCGTGCGCCAAGCCGCTATGATTTTTTAAAAATTCGTCTTCGCTGATAAAATTAACCGTTGTATCATAATCTGCAAAATAATTCGGCATAGTTTTAATTTGGCGTTCAATTTCGGCGGCATCCGCGCCATCTTCCAAAACTACAAAACATTCGCGCAGATGTTTTTGGCGCGTGGTAAGTTCAGGATTTTTGCCGCTGCGCACTGCATTTAACGCCGCGTCAATCGGAATTGTATATTGCTTTGCATTTTTAACGCCCTTAATTCTGCGCACTGCGTCAGAGTGCCCTTGACTTACGCCCTTGCCCCAAAATGTATAATCCTTGCCGTTGGGAAGAATTGCATTGCCGTAAGCGCGCGCCAATGAAAATAATCCCGGATCCCAACCGACAGAAATTATTGCAACGTGATTTGAATTTGTCGCCGCCGCGTCAACTTTGGCAAAGTGTTCGGGAATTTTTGCGTGCGTGTCGAAACTGTCAATGACATTAAACATTTCGGCAAATTTCGGCGTCTGCTCAGGTAAATCGGTCGCACTGCCGCCGCATAAAATCATTACGTCAATTTTATCTTGCCAATTTGCAACTTCGCTCAAATTTACAACGGGAACATTCGGCGTATTAATTTTCACGCTTGCAGGATTTCTGCGCGTAAAAACCGCCGCCAATTCGCAGTCAGAATTTTCTTTGACAGCGTATTCAACGCCGCGCCCCAAATTGCCATAACCTAAAATTCCTATCTTCATAAAATTTACCTCCAAAATTAATTAATTTGCAAGTCAAAAATACTATGCAACGAATTAAAATCCTGCCGCCAATTTTTCGGCGTCTCAAAAAGTGTCGCTCTTAAATCCGTTGCAAGTAAATCAAACGCAAGAGTTTTTTTGTACGGTTCCAAAATTTTTCCTGTCAAAATCTCTTTCGACGTTAAATGTTGTGCAACTTTTGTAACGATTGGCAGGCGGCTTTTTAAATTTTTTAAAAGTTTTCGCCCGCGTTCGTTGCAAGCTAAAATTCTTGCGTAGTCTTCGACGCTTGAAATTTTTTCCGCCGTTACGTTCAACAAAAAATGTAACAGCAACCTTTTAACGCGGCTTATTGTAAAACGCCGATTGACAACGCCGCTTACAAGTTCCGAAAAATTTTTTGCACTTCGCGCAGATTCTATCAGCTTAAATTCTATGCCTTCGCTCATACCGTAAATTTTTTTTAAGTTGTTTAAGTCTGACGTTAAAATTTTTGTGACAAGCGGGCGGAATAAAAATTTTTCTTCGGGCAATTCGGCGGCTTGTAAAATTTCTAAAACGTTTGAAGGTACAGAAATTTTTTCCCAACGCACAGGCTTTTCAAAAAGTGCGTGCCTGATTGAAGTTGCACTTGAAATAACTTTGTCGCGCGGGATTAACAGCGGCGAAATATTTTTTGGCAATGCCCGCAAATACTCTATCGCCAAAATTGTATTCGGCAACTTTAAAAATTTTTCGTCAATCTGCGCGACGTTCGACAAAATTTTTGAAACTGCCTCCGCGTACGATTTGCCGTCCGACATTTCCAATTTTAATTTTTCGGCAAAATTTTTATCTGCGAAAGTTTCCGCCGCCAATTTTAATTTTTCCACGTCAAAAACTTCCGCGCCGAATGCCAATTTGTCAATTCCAATTTTTACTAAAAGATTTACGCCGCCGCGTGCGAAATCCTGCGCACTTCTTACTGCGTACAAAAAAGGCAATTCCAAAACTAAATCCACGCCGCCTAAAATTGCAAGCCGCGCCCGCGTCCATTTATCCAAAATTGCAGGCGTGCCGCGTTGAGTAAAACTGCCGCTCATTACCGCCACAATTTCTTCGGCAGGAAAAATTTTTTTAATTTCCGAAATTTGGTAGGCGTGCCCCGCGTGAAAAGGATTGTATTCCACAATTATCCCAATCATTCTTGCACGGCTTCCAAAGATTTTATTGCAACTTCAATCATTGAATCGTCGGGTTCGCGCGTAGTCAAATATTGCAACCATAAGCCCGGCATTATCGCCAATCTTACAAATGAATTTTTGGAACGCCCCGCGAATCTTATTATTTCGTAGGAAATTCCAGCAACTACCGGCAACAAAATTATTCTCGATAAAATTCTCAACCATAAATCAGGCCAACCCAAAAACGCAAATACAAAAATGCTGACTATCATTACGATTAACAAAAACGCCGTGCCGCAACGCGGGTGCAGGCGCGGAAATTTTTTTACATTTTCTACTGTCAACGGCAAATCCGCTTCGTAGCAAAAAATTGTTTTGTGCTCTGCGCCGTGATATTGGAAGACGCGCTGAATATCTTTCATTCTCGAAATTGCCGCTATGTACAAAATAAAAATCGCAAGCCGCACTATTCCTTCAGCCAAATTGAAATAAAACGGGTCTTCGGTTATCGAATGTAAAAATTTTGCGGCGAAAGTCGGAATTGCTATGAACAACACCGCCGCCAAGCCAAACGCAAATATCATTGTAAAAATTAATTCTTTGTCGGAAAGTTGCTCTTCTTCTTCGCCCGCCGCTTGCGCCGAAAATGACAGCGAACGCATTCCCAAAATTAAACTTTCTATTAAAGATACAGAGCCGCGCAGAAACGGCAACTTTAAAATTGGGAATCTGTCAGCTATTGAATTTACGGGCTTAACTTGAACATTTATATTGCCGCTCGGCTCGCGTACTGCAGTTGCAACTTTGCCGAAACCGCGCATCATTACTCCTTCAATGACGGCTTGCCCGCCGACTATAGGTTTTTCCATTATTTAATTTCCCCTTAAAAATAAAAAAATTTTTTAAAAGTACGCGCTTGCCAGGACACGGTGCGCACGGACGCGCACCGCCCGCAATAAGTCGCGTGATGCGACTTCTGCGGGTCGGAAGTTTTTCTTTCTTTGCCTAAGCGTTTCTTTCTTTTTCCAAAAAGAAAGAAATGCTGTATTTTCAAAAACAAAAAATTTCATAAAAAATAAAAAAAACTTAAACGCCCAAAAAGTCTACCATAAAACTAAAAAATTTTCCATTTGCAGGATAAAAATTCTTGGCGGCGAAATGTACTTTAGTTTAAAAGTTGAAAACTTTGGGGGCGATTTAATGGCAAATGATAAAGTTCGTAAGGGCGACGAGACCGCCGGCGATAAAAAGGGTATTTTGCTTGAAACAGGTACAAACGAATTTGAAATAGTCGAATTTAGCATTGGAAAAGTTAATTACGGTATCAACGTTGCGAAAGTGCGCGAAGTTATTCAACGCGCACCCGTTACTGCAATGCCGCAAGCTCATCCTTACATTGACGGGCTTTTTACTCTGCGCGGAAAAGCTATTCCGCTTGTAAATCTTCCGCGCTGCTTGAATGTTGCGTCGGGCGAAGAAGCCAAAAATATTATCGTTACTGAAATTAACAATTACGGTATCGGCTTTTTGGTTGAAAATGTTTCGCGTATTCACAGAATTTCTTGGAAAGATATGGAACCTGCGCCCGAAGTCGGCGACCAATCCCGCGTTGTCGGTATTATCAAAATGAGCGACAGAATTGTTTTACTGCTTGACTTTGAAACAATCATTGCTGAAATTAATCCCGAAATTAACGCAAAACTTACAACCGTTGAAGACGCTACCGAAGATATTCGCTCTTCCCGCGCAAATGTTCACGTTGTTGTTGCTGAAGATTCGGGAATGTTACGCGATTTGCTTGTTACAACTTTGCACGATTCCGGCTACAGATTTGTTCGTGATTTCGGTAACGGTATGGACGCTTGGGAATATCTGCGCGACCTTTCGACCAAAGACGGTCCTATTTATAACCACGTCGGCGTTATCGTCTCTGACGTTGAAATGCCGAAAATGGACGGGCACCGCCTCTTAAAACTCGTACGCGACAACGACCGTCTGCGCGAAGTTCCTTTCGTTTTGTTCTCTTCTTTGATTAGTGAAGAAATGCGCTTGAAGGGCGAATCACTCGGCGCAAGCGGGCAAATTTCCAAGCCTGAAATTAATCAGTTAATCAGCTTGTTAGACAATTTAATTTTCGGTAAACCGATGCCCACCGAAAAATAATCAATAAAATTTTTGCCTGCGATGACGCGGGCTTTTTTTGTTGGAGGAAATTTTATGAAACAATTTATAGTTGACGCTTTTACCGATAAAATTTTTGGCGGCAACCCCGCCGCAGTTTGTGTACTTGAAAAATTTTTGCCTGAAGATTTAATGCAGAAAATTGCAATGGAAAATAATTTTTCTGAAACGGCTTTTCTTGTCAAAGAAAAAAATTTTTACAAATTGCGTTGGTTTACGCCCGCCGCCGAAATTGATTTTTGCGGGCACGCAACGCTTGCAAGCGGCTTCGTCATTTTAACACAGATTGAACCTAATTTAAATTTTGTAGAATTTGAAACAAGGCACGGCAAGTTGACTGTTACCAAAGTTGACAAATTTTTTGAAATGGATTTTCCCGCGTACGAATATAAAAAAATTTCCGTAACTGCCGAAATGCAAGCGGCGATTGGCGCAGAAATTTTGGAAGCGTATTTGAGCAGAGATTTATTAATGGTTGTAAAGGACGCTGAAACAGTCGAAAAACTTCAGCCGAATTTTGAAAAAATTTTAAAGCTTGAAGGTACAACGCAAGCCGTAACCGCCGCAGGAAAAAATTTTGACTGCGTGTCAAGAGTTTTTGCGCCGAAAGTTGGAGTTAATGAAGACCCCGTTACAGGTTCCACGCATTGTTTAATTGCGCCGTATTGGGCAGAAAAGCTCGGCAAGAAAAAAATTTTTGCGCGGCAAGCCTCAAAGCGCGGCGGAATTTTGCATTGCGAAATTATCAACCAACGTGTTAAAATCTCGGGGCAAGCTGTACTGTTTGCAGTTGCTGAAATTAATATTTGAAATATATTTAAATTTAAAGTCGTTACAAAAATATTTGTAGCGGCTTTTTTTATTGACAAAATCAAAACGGGGGGGGGTATAATAAATTTTAAATTTCAGAAAGGAGCGTTTAAATTTTGTGGAAAAGAATCACGCCCGAAGACGAAAAAGCCGCCGCTGAAGAAACTAAAAAGCCTAAAGAGCCGCCAATAGAATTTTTTCCCGAAGAGCCGAAATATTCTTTTGACGAAATAATTTTGCCGCAAGCAGTCAAAGATAAAATTTTGGACGTGGCAAACTACGCCGAAAATTCCAAAAAAGTTTTTGAAGAATGGGGCTTGCAAAAAGTTTTCAAGCAGTCAAAGCGAATCGGAATAAATTTATACGGCGCGCCCGGTACCGGCAAAACTATGGCGGCGCACGCTATTGCAAAACATTTGGGCAGAAAAATTCTTGCCGTCAACTACGCAGATATTGAATCAAAGTACGTTGGCGAAACGCCCAAAAATATTCGTAAAGCATTTGAGGCGGCGAAGGCTACAAACAGCATTTTATTTTTCGACGAGGCAGACGCAATTTTGAGCAAGCGCGTTACCAATATGTCAAGTGCAACTGATGTCAGCGTGAATCAAACGCGCTCTGTTATGCTTATGCTGATGAATGATTATCAAGACTTTGTAATTTTCGCCACGAATTTTATTTCAAACTTCGACCCCGCTTTTATGCGCCGAATTTCTACGCACATTGAATTTACATTGCCCGACCTCGAGTGCAGGAAAAAACTTTGGCGTTATTACATTTTGCCTACAATGCCGAATAACATTGACATTGACGAACTCGCCGAAAAGTACGACGAAATTTCAGGCAGTGATATTTCAAACGCAGTTTTAATGGCGGCTTTTAAGGCGGCGCGGCTGAATTGTGATATTGTCGAAAAAAATTTTGTATTTGAGGCGATTGAAGAAACTATTGCAAGCAAAAATGCAAATGCAGGCGTTACGGTTGAAAAGCGCGTTGTTTCTGAAGAATACGTCAAAGAAAAATTTGAAAAGCACGGTAAAAATTTACCGGCAACTGAAAAATAAATTTTAGGCGGTGAAATTTTGGCAACTACTACCTTTGAAAGAGTTCAAAAAATTATTGTTGAACAACTCGGCGTTGAACCTGAGGAAGTTTATATGTCTTCAGCTTTCATGGAAGATTTGGGTGCGGATTCGCTTGATGTCATTGAGTTAATTATGGCGTTCGAGGAAGAATTTGATATTGAAATTCCCGACGAAAAAATCGAAAGAACGATAACTGTAGGTGATATTGTAAATTATTTAACTCCCTATGAAGAAGTTTCTTCTGACCGCATGAAGCGCGTTGTTTCTGAAGATTACGTTAAACAAAGAATGCAGAAAAGCGGGCGCAAAATTAAAAGGACAGGTGATTAAATTGATACCGTTAGGATTGGTGTTAATAGGTTTAGGCGTTGTGGCTATAGTTTCTTGTTGGGACGATATTTTGGAATGGCTGTCAGATTTTCTGCCGAGAGTTGCAAACTTTATCAGAACTATCGGAAAGACTCTCGGACCAATGGCTGAATACGTAACCGAAATGATTGGGGAACTCCTCGATAAAGCTTCTACCGCAATAAAGCACTATTTATATTACAAACAAAACGGGCAGTGGATTGAAGAAACAACGAAGCGCATTTTGCCTGAAAGTGAATTGCCGCCGCGTATCAAGCGTAAACTCAGAAGAAAAGGGCAAGAAGAAGATATAACTGATGAAATTGAAATGGAAACAGGTTTAACAGTTTAAAGGAGGCGAACGCTATGGGATTTTTTGAACGTTTGAGCAACAAAGGCAACGACGAAAAAAATTTTGGCACTACCGAAACTAAAAGCATTTTTGTTAAAAGCATTGACGAAATTACAGAAATTTTTGCAGATACAATCAACGATACTATTTTGAAGGAAGAATTTTACAAGGCGTCAATATTTTTGGGCGGCGAATTTTTTGTTGAGTACATCGACGAAAAAACTTATACGCATTATTGCAAATTTTATTTTCAGAAAAGGGACGATTCCACTTACACTTTGGAAACAAAAAAGCAGCGCGTAGATATAGGGAGGCTTTCTTACGAGGCGCGGCGTGAATTGGAAACAAAGAAAGTTATTAAATTTGAAATTCCCGAGCCTTCCGAAGAAGTGCGCAAAACGTACACCTGGAACTTTGAAAAAAGTTTTTTTTAATAAAATATTTTTTCCGAAAAAAACCGGTTCAGCAATGGGCTGGTTATTTTTTTTTGTTGTGATAAAATATCTGCAAAAAATTTATTTGAGAATTGCAATGTTACAGCGAAAAATTTTTGCAACGATATTTTTAATGTTGGTTGAAATTTTTTTTAGAAATTTTTCAATCAGCGAAAGTTGAGGAGGAATTAAAAATGAACATTTTAGCGGCAGTGGCAGTCCCGCACCCGCCAATAATTTTACCTGAAGTCGGGCGCGGCGAAGAAGAAAAAATTTCTGCAACTTCCAACGCCTACAAAGAAATTTCGCGCCGAATAGTTGAACTCAATCCCGATACGATTATTATAACGAGCCCGCATTCGATAATGTACGCGGATTATTTTCACATTTCGCCGGGCGAATCAGCTGAAGGCGATATGGGCAGATTTCGCGCGCCGCAAGTCGATTTAAAAATAAATTATGACGTGGAATTTGTTGACGCGCTGAGCAACGCCGCAATGGCTGAAAATATTCCTGCGGGCAAAATGGGCGAACGTGATAAAACTTTGGATCACGGCACTTTAATTCCTTTAAGATTTTTGGAGCAGGCGGGATTAGATTTTGACAAGGTAAAATTTTTGCGGATTGGACTTTCAGGCTTAAGCGCGGCAGTTCATTATAAATTCGGGCAAACAATTTCAAAAGTTGCAGAAGATTTAAACCGCCGCGTAGTTTTTGTGGCAAGCGGTGATTTATCACATAAACTCAAGGCGGACGGTCCTTACGGCTTTGTTGAAGAAGGACCGCAATTCGATAAGGCGGTTATGGAAAATTTGGGCGGCGCAGATTTTCTGAAATTGTTGACGATGGACAATACAATTTGCAACCGCGCGGCTGAATGCGGCTTGAGAAGTTTTTGGATAATGGCGGGCGCACTTGACAGAAAAAATATTTCCGCCGAAAAACTTTCGTACGAAGGACCTTTCGGCGTCGGTTACGGCGTTGTTTGGTTTAACGTCGGCGGCGAAAATCTTAACAGAAATTTTGACGTGCAACTGGAAAATTTTCAACACGCAGATTATATCGAGCGCAAAAAAAATGAAGACGCCTTTGTTAAATTGGCGCGACTCAGTCTTGAAACTTTTGTAAAGACTCATAAGCCCGCCGAATTGCCAAAAGATTTGCCCGCCGAAATGACAAGCCGTCGCGCAGGAACTTTTGTAAGCTTGCATAAGGGCGGAAATTTGCGCGGTTGCATTGGAACTTTTTTGCCTACAACAAATTCAATCGCTGAAGAAATTTTGCAAAATGCAATTTCGGCTTGTTCGAGAGACCCGCGCTTTTCGCCCGTCGAAGTTTCAGAACTTGAAGAAATTGAAATTAGCGTTGACGTTTTGAGCGAGCCCGAAAGAATTTTTGACATTAAAGATTGTGACGCCAAAAAATACGGCGTCATTGTCGAAAACGGCGGGCGGCGCGGCTTGCTGTTGCCTGACTTGGAAGGCGTCAACACTCCCCAAGAACAAATTGCAATAGCCAAAAAAAAGGCGGGTATTCCCGCCAATGAAAAAGTTGCCTTGTGGCGTTTTGAAGTCATTCGCCACCATTAATTTTTTTGTTCGCCGTTAAGCGGCTTAAAGAAATTGAAAATTTTTTCGTACTGCGTTTTTAATTTTGAGAAAATATCGGCTTGAATTGAATCTGCAAGTTCAATCAGCAATAATGAAAAATCTGTCCTGCGCGAAAATTCTTTGTGCGGGATTAATTTTTTTATAAAGTCAGAAATACTTTCGCCGCAAAAAATTTTTCTGCCAGCCGCGTAAATCAGCAAGCCGCCCGTTACAATCGCCGCAATTATCCACGTTGCCGCCGTCGGTAAATGTTTGGCAAGGAACGGAATGACTTTTTGCAGAATCAGAAAAAATATTCCCGCCAACACGCCTAAAATTATTATAAAAATTTTTGAGGCGGACAAAGTTAAACCGAGAATTTTTGCAAGCAGCCGAAAAAATCCCGCGCCGATTATCAGCAAAATTATCAGCAACACTGCAAGTGTAAACATTGCCGCCACTTCCTTTTATAACGTATCAAAAATTCTGTCGCCCGCGTCGCCGAGTCCCGGCACAATGTATGCATTTTCGTTCAAGCGTTCGTCAATCGCCGAAGTATAAATTGGCAATTCGGGATGAGCTTCAGAAAGTTTTTTAATACCTTCGGGCGCGGAAATTATGCTGATAAAAATTAAAACTTTTGCGCCGTCATTTTTAAGCATTTGAATTGCCGCCGCCGCACTGCCGCCCGTTGCCAACATCGGGTCAAGTACGATTATTTTTTTTGAAGAAAAATTCGGCGGCATTTTTTTATAGTATTCAATCGGCTTTTTGGTAATTTCGTCACGAACAAGCCCAATATGTCCAACCGCCGCGTCAGGTAAAACTTTCAACGCGCCGCTTAACATTCCGAGACCTGCGCGAAGTATCGGCACAATTACAAAATCTTCAGCTAAAACTTTCGCCTTGCAACGCGCTATTGGCGTTTTAATTTCAACTTCTTTCAGCTTGAAATTTTTTGAAACTTCGTACGTTAAAAAAATTGCAATTTCTTCGACTGTTTGACGAAAAATTTTCGGCGGCGTGTCTTTTCGCCTAATCAAAGTTAATCTGTCTTTCAAGATTGGGTTGAAAATTTCTGTAACCATTGCAAATTATTTACCTCAATTCAGTCAAAAATTCTTCAAAGGGCAGTCCGTAATTCCACGCAAGGTTTAATTTTTCTGCGTGCAAAATACATTTTGTAACGAAATCTGCCGCCTTGCGTACCGCCGCAGTTAAAGTTTCGCCGTTCATAATCGACGCGGCAACTATCGCAAAAAATACATCGCCCGTGCCCGACCTGTCGCTCCCCAATTTTTTTGAAGTCACAAAATCAATTTTGCCGTTATCGTAAATAAAATTTGCAATGTTGGAGCCGTCGTCCACGTCAAGATTTACGCCCGTAATAATGACTTTACCGCCGCGCGTTTTCGCCGCAATGTTCGCCGCCATCGTCGCCAAATCCGAATCTGAAATAATTCCTTCGACAGGATACGGAATATTTAAAAGTTGGCAAGCTTCCGTTAAATTCGGCGTCGCCAAATCTGCGAACTTCAACAAGTCACGAATTTTAACGCACATTTCGCGCGTATAAGTTTTATAAATTTTGCCGTGATCCCCCATAACGGGGTCAATGAAAATTTGCGCGTTGGAATTTTTCAAAAAGTCGCTGACAATTTCAATTTGCGCCGCCGAGCCCAAAAATCCCGTCGCTACGCCGTCAAATTCCAAATTATTCAGCCGCCAACTTTTTATATAAGCTTGCATTTTATCTGTATAATCGTCTAAAAAATAATTTTGGTAGCCCGTATGCACTGAAAGAATTGCAGTCGGCAACGGGCAAGCTTGAATTTTCAACGCAGAAATTATCGGTAACTCAACCGTTACAGAACAACGCCCGAAGCCCGTTATATCGTTAATCAATGCTAATTTTTTTTGTCTCAAAATTTCAACCACTCCAAATTATTCGTGCCGCGCCAAACGTTCTTTAGCCATTTGCTCAAATTCGCCGCGCCCGTAATTTACAAAAGGTTCAATCGCAATTCCGCCGCGCACTTTGAAAAGTCCTTCAATCTCCAAATATTTCGGCTCCAAAAGTTTTATTAAATCGTCAGCAATTCGATTAACCGCGCTTTCATGGAAAATCCCCGCGTTGCGAAAACTCGTCAGATAAAGTTTCAGGCTCTTACTTTCAACAAGTTTTTCTGCGGGAATGTAGCGAATTTTCAACGTTGCAAAATCAGGTTGGTGCGTTATCGGACAAACGCAAGTAAATTCTTCGCAGTTCAGCTTGACAAAATAATTTCTGCCGGTGTTGGGATTCGGTATCGCCTCCAAAAATTCCGGCTTGTAGTCAAAAGTATAATCAATTTGTTTACCTAAACTTTTTAATTCGCTCAATGGAAAAACTTCCTTTCAGTCAGTTTTTTAGGAAACAGGATAAAGGAGAAAGGAGAAAGTTTTTCCTTCTTCCTTCTTCCTTAATCCTTAATCCTTAATCCTTAGCCCTTAAATCCTAAATTCGGTACAGCATTTAAATTCAACGTGGCAAAATCTTTTTTCAAAGATTGATAATAGCCGCGACAAGCAATCATTGCGGCGTTATCGGTGCAGAGAATTTTTGACGGGTAGAAAAATTGCAAATTATTTTCCGTACAAACTGCGCGCAGATTATTTTCAAGCGAAGAATTGGCAGCCACGCCGCCAGCAAGTACAATTTTTTTCAAGTTGAAATTTTGCGCCGCGTCAACAGTTTTTTCAATCAGAGAATCAACAACCGCTTTTTGAAAACTCGCTGCAACATCGGCGTTGTTGACAACTTCGCCCTTCATCTGCGCCGAATTTAAATAATTCAGTACCGAAGATTTTAAACCGCTGAAACTGAAATCAAATTCAGAAACTTTCGGGCGCGGAAAATCTATAGCGTCAGCGTTGCCGCTCTTTGCAAGTTTGTCAATTTCGGGGCCGCCCGGATACGGCAAATTCATAACGCGCGCAATTTTATCAAAGGCTTCGCCCGCCGCGTCGTCGCGCGTTTGCCCCAAAAGTTCAAAATTGTTGTAGTCATTCATTTTTATAAGCGCGGTATGTCCGCCCGAAACTACCAACGCCAAAAACGGCGGCTCCAATTCTGCCGCACTTAAAAAGTTGGCGAAAATGTGTCCTTCCAAATGATTAACCGCAATCAGCGGAATTTTTAAAGCGTACGCCAAAGATTTTGCGGCAGAAACTCCTACAAGCAACGCGCCGACTAATCCCGGTCCGTACGTTACGGCGATTTGATTTATTTCTGAAAGTTGCACGCCCGCTTTGTTAATTGCCTCGTCGATAACGGGCATAATGTTTACAATATGTTTTCTTGACGCAATTTCGGGCACTACGCCGCCAAATTTTTGGTGCAGCGGTATTTGCGTTGAAATGACATTTGATAAAATTTCCCGCCCGTCGCGCAGGACTGCCGCCGCCGTTTCGTCGCAACTTGTTTCAATCCCCAATGTTAAAATTTTTTCTTCCAATAAATTTTACTCCTTAGTTTAAACTCAAAATTAGCTTCGGAAAAAGAAAGTACATTTAATTAAAAAAATTTTTTTAAAAAAAGTTTACAGCCCCTAAATCCGTATTCCACATAATTAAAGCGTCTTCGCCGTTGTCAATGTAATATTTCGGACGCCGCCCGACACTTTTTAAGCCGAAACTTTCATAAATTTTAATAGCAGCAACATTTGAAGGGCGTACTTCCAAAGTTACGGCATTTGCGCCGCGCTCCTTGCAAAGTTTCAAAAGTTCGCCAAAAAGTTTCTTGCCAATCCCGCGCCCGCGATATTCCGCCAAAACTGCAACGCTCATAACTTCAGCCTCATTGAATGAAAGCCACGCGCCCGCGTACGCAATAATTTTTTTTTCGAGTTCGCCGACAATGTAAGCCGTGTTTTTGCGCTGTACAACCTCAAAAAAAGTATCACGTTTCCAAGGCAACGCAAAAGATTTTATTTCAATTTCTGAAACCGTGTCGGCGTCGGCGGGCGTCATTTTCCTAAAAATAATTTCCATTTAAATTTTCAGCCCCATAACAAAAGCATCTTCGCCGTTGGCGTAATAATTTTTTTCGCGCCCGATTATCATAAAGCCAAATTTTTCACAAAGGCGCATTGACGGCAAATTATCTGTACGCACTTCAGCAAAAATAAATTTTGCGCCGCGCTTTTTGGCGGTACGAATTAATTTAGCAAACATTTTTTGCGCAATTCCGCGCCTGCGAAATTTTTCGGTAACTGCAACCGTTGAAATGTCAGCTTCGCCTTCGTAAATTTCCAAGCCCGCGCAGGCAATAATTTTTTTCTCAAATTCTGCAACAATATATTTAGCGTGCGGATTTTTTGCCGCGTAAGCGAAAAATTGGCGGCTCCAGGCATCAACGCCGAAATTTTCTTTATCAAGTTCGGCTACTGCGTCAACGTCGGCAAGCGTCATTTTCCTAAAAATTATTTCCGCCATTTAAATTTGTCGCTCCATTAAAAAGGCGTCCTCATTATCCTTTTTGTAATAATTTTTCAAGCGTTCGATAATTTTAAAGCCGCAATTTTCGTAAAGGTGAACAGCTGCAAAATTTTTCGTGTTGACGTGCAACCTTGCCGTTGTAAAATTTTTTTGTTGCTTAATGAAATTTAATATGCCCGGCAAAATTATTTTACCGAGCCCGCGTCGCCGAAATTCAGGCGCAATGACAAATTTTAATATCGTCACAATATTTTCCGAAAAGCCGAGCAAAACGTACGCAATAAAATTTTCTTCAACCTTCGCAACGAGCGGCAAAACGTTATTGTAATTGATAATTTCTTGAAAATCTTTCAGCGTCCACGCCGCCGAAAACGATTTATTTTCAATTTCTGAAACGGTTGCAAGGTCATTTTGCGTCATTCGGTAAAAATCAATTTTAGCCATTAAATTTGCCTTTCCATTAAAAAAGCGTCTTCGTGAATCAGCGCGTAAAAATTTTTCAGGCGTTCAGCCAATTTCAATCCGCAACTTTTGTAAACGTGAATAGCCGCAATATTATTTGCGCGTACGTGCAACTTTACAATCTTGCCGCCGTTGTGTTTAATGACGCTTAAAATCATCCAAAAAAATTTTTTGCCAATCCCGCGCCCGCGAAATTCCGCCGCAATGGTAAAAGTCATAACCGTTGCAATTTCGCCCGAAAATTTCAGCATTACATAGCCCGCAATTTTTTTATCAACTTGCGCGATAAGCCCAAAATTTTCTTCGCTTTGCAGACACTTTAAATAACGGTTAATCGACAGCGGGATTATATATGAATCAGTTTCAATTTTATGAACGGCGGGCAAATCTTTGGGCGTCATTTTACGCAAAATTATTTTTGGCGTTGTTCCCAAAGTTCTTCAGCCTCCGAGCGGCGAATATAAAGCGGCTCAATGTTCATAACGTTAGAAATTCCGCCCGCGTCAATTAAATTTTTGCCGAAAAGTGCAACGTTTACTGCGCGCGGCATTCTGCAATTTAGCGGCGCAATTTTTACATTTTGCGGCAAGTCGATTTTAATTTTGTGCAAAACATCACCGCACAAAAAAATTTCGGCGTCAATATTGCCCGCGCCTGCAACAATTTCATCAATGCTTTTAATTTCGAGTTTCGAGAGTGCGCGGCAATTTTTAAATTTTTGAAAGTAAGCGCGGTTTTTCTGCGCGTCAAGCATTGGAATAACAATAGCGTTGCTTGTCGGGAAGTGGTAAGAAATTGCCTGCAAAGTCGGCACGCCGATAATTTTTGTATTCCACGCATAACATAAAGCCTTAGCGGTTGCAAGCCCGATTCTCAATCCCGTAAAAGAGCCGGGACCAATGCTGACTGCAACGGCGTCAACTTTTTCGACGTTGGCAATTTTTAAAGCTTGTTCAATTTGCGGCAACAAAGTTTCAGAGTGCGTTAATTTAGCTTCCTGCGAAATTTCGGCTAAAATTTTTTCTTCAGATATGACGGCGACGCTTGCAACGCGCGTTGCCGCCTCAATTCCCAAAATTATCAAATTCCCGCCCCCTATTCTTCGCTCGTTACAAATTCTTCAAGTTCTTTTAAAAATTCTTGGTGTTCTTCGCCGACGCAAGAAAAAGTTATTCGCCGCATATTGCGCGTTTCCTTGAGTCTTTCAATTTCGATTTTAAAATAATTTTCAGGCAACGATTCGGGAAATTTTTCGCCCCATTCAATGAAAACAATTCCTTCGGGAAAATCCGTGTACTCATAAAAGCCGATGTCCTCAAGTTCTTCTTCATTGTTGAGGCGGTACAAGTCGAAATGCACGATTGGGCAAAATCCCTCGTAAATGTTCATTAAATTGAAAGTAGGGCTTGTAACTTCGCCCTGTACGCCCAAAGTTCGCGCCATACTTTGTACAAATAAAGTTTTGCCCGCGCCTAAACTTCCTTCCAAACAAACTACCGTACCTTCGCGGATTCTTTGCGCTACTTTCGACGCCAATTTTACAGTCTCGTAGGGAGACTGCGTTATGTTCGTAAACAAAAAAATCTTCACTCCTTAGCAAAATTAAAATTTCCTGCCGCTTATTTTAAACAAAAAAAGCCTGCCTGTAAAGGCAAGCACTTTTTGGACTTTTGTTAGGGATTGGAAAAATTTTTTAATTTACACTGAAAAAAAATCTTGCTACAATTTCAAAAAAATTTAGGAGGCGGTGTTATGAATTTAAAGAAAAAAATTGCGTTAGGACTTTGCGGCGTAATGTTAAGCGGCGGCAATGTTTTAGCCGCTGAAAATTTTTCTGTCGTACAAAATGCAAACGGTCCTACGCTCGGTTATTCGCCTGATTCAGGCGTAAAAATTTTAACTGTCAAAGGTTTAAAATTCAAAGATTTAAACCGCAACGGCAAGCTTGATAAATTTGAAGATTGGCGATTGACGCCGCAAAAACGCGCAGAAGATTTAGCAAAAAATTTAAGCATTGAACAAATTGCAGGTTTAATGTTGTACAGTTTTCATCAGCGCGATTTGAAAGCGGAACTTACTGACGAACAGAAAAAAATGCTTGAAGTCGATAATATTCGCACGGTTTTAAATGCAGATACTTCAGCAAGCGCAGAATTAACCGCGCAATGGAATAACGCCTTGCAAGCTTACGCAGAATCTTTGCCTTTCGCAATTCCCGCAAATACAAGCTCCGACCCGCGCAATGACGCACGCGGCAACGGCGTTTATTTGAAAACTGTTGAAGATAATGTTTCGCGTTGGCCGAGTCATTTGGGAATTGCAGCAACTTTCGATACTTCCATTGCTGAAGACTTCGCTCGCACTTATTCCAAAGAATACAGGCTTATGGGAATTGGTACGGGACTTTCACCGCAAATAGATTTGGCAACCGACCCGCGCTGGACTAGAATTTATGGAACATTCGGCGAAGACCCCGCCCTTGCAAGGGATATGGCGGCGGCGTCAATTTTCGGCGCGCAGGAAACCTTTTCAAACGGTAAAGATATCGGCTGGGGCGAATACAGTATTAACGCAATGATGAAACATTTTCCCGGCGACGGTATAGGCGAAGGCGGGCGCGAGGCTCATTCAAATTACGGCAAATATGCAGTTTATCCCGGCGGCAATTTCAAAACTCAACTAATTCCCTTTGAAGGCGCAATGAAAAACGGCGGCAAGGCGGGAATGCCTTCTGCGGTTATGCTGTCATATTCCATTGCGTGGAGCGACGGCGAATTGGGCGAAAAAGTCGGCAGCGCGTACAGCAAATACAAAATTGATTTACTGCGCAATAAATATCACTACGACGGTGTAATTTGTACTGATTGGTGCGTGACGTGGGATAAATCAAAAGGCTTGTCAATGGCTTGGGGCGTCGAAAATCTTTCTGAAGCTGAAAGACACTACGCGGCGTTAATGGCAGGCGTTGACCAATTCGGCGGCAATAATGATAAAAATCCCGTTATCGAGGCGTACAATATGGGCGTTGCTGAACACGGCAAAAAATTTATGGATAAACGTTTTCAACAATCTGCAACGCGCCTTTTGAGAAATATTTTTCAGTTGGGACTTTTTGAAAATCCCTACATTGACGTTGAAAAAACTGCGCACGAAGTCGGCAACGCCGAAGATTTATGGCACGGCTTTGAGGCACAATTAAAATCAATCGTTATGCTCAAAAATAAAAACAGCGTCATTCACGCCGCCTATAATCCAAATGTTAAGCCGACAGTTTATATTCCGATGGTTTATCGTGATTCAATCGAAGTTAAAGTTTTCAATTCGTACACGCCCGCAAGTTGGACTTTGCCAGTTGATATAAAAATTGCGCAGGAATATTTTAACGTTGTAACAGATACAGTCGGTAATTTGACAGGCAAGGATAAAGACGGCAAGCCGATGGCTTTGCCCGCAGATATTCAAAGACTTTCGCCCGAAAAAATTGCCGCCTGCGATATGGTTTTGGCAGTTATAAATAATCCTATTCCCGTCGGCAACCAATTTGAAGGGATTGGCTACGATAAGGACGCGGGCTACATTCCAATTTCTTTACAGTATGGAAAATACGTGGCAGATTCTCCCGCCGTGCGCCGTCAATCGTTGGCAGGAGACGAGGGAGAAAATCGTTCATACTTCGGCAAAACTGCACAAATTGTAAATCCTATGGATCCTGAAAGCGTCAATTACAGCCGCGAATGTTTGAATAAGCTCGGCAAAAATATTCCAGTTGTAACTTTGGTACACGCCGATAAGCCGCAAGTTTTTGGAGAAATTGAGCCGAATTCTGACGCAATTTTGGTAGGTTACGGCGTAAGCGACAGAGCATATTTTGAAATTGTAACGGGCAAATTTGAGCCGCAAGGTTTACTTCCAATGCAACAGCCGCGCGATATGATAACCGTTGAAGAACAAAAAGAAGATGTACCGCGCGATATGATTTGCTACACTGACAGCGAAGGCAACACTTACGATTTTGCATTTGGATTGAATTGGCGCGGCGTTATCAATGATTCACGCACAACTAAATATAAATAGTTTTTAGGTGTTATGGAAAAGAAAAACCCGCCCGTCACTAAAGCCGCAGCGCGTACCAATGTTGGAGCGTCGGAAAAAGTTTGCGCCCCAAAGGGGGCATCCTGTTACCAAGAGCGTATCGGAACCGAGCGGCCCTGACGGGCGGGGAGTTTTTCTTTCTTTGGTACTTTTTTTCTTTTTACAAAAAGAAAGAAAGTACATTTAAATTAATTTTAAAACTTAAGATAGAAATAAAAACTTCAGCCGCCAAGATACGCCTTGCGAATATCTTCACTGGCGGCTAATTCTTTTGCGTCGCCTGAAAGTGTAATTCTGCCTGTTTCCAAAACGTACGCGCGATTGGCGATTGACAACGCCATATTTGCATTTTGTTCGACGAGCAAAACTGTTGTACCGGCTTTGTTAATGTCAACAATGATATTAAAAATTTCACGGATTAAAAGCGGCGCAAGCCCCATTGAAGGCTCATCAAGCAATAAAAGTTTCGGGCGGCTCATAAGTGCGCGCCCCATTGCAAGCATTTGTTGTTCGCCGCCGCTTAATGTACCTGCCATTTGCAATTTTCTTTCTTCGAGGCGCGGGAATCTGCCAAAAACCATTTTAAAATCTTTTTCAATTTCGTCCTTGTCGTCGCGTATAAACGCGCCCAATTCCAAATTTTCCATAACAGTCATTTCTGCAAAAATTCTGCGCCCTTCCGGAACTTGAGAAATTCCTTCGCGCACAATTTTATGAGCAGGCATCCCTGCAATATCTTTATCTAAAAATTTTATACTGCCTGTTTTCGGCTTTAAAAGCCCCGAAATTGTTCTGAGCGTGGTAGATTTGCCCGCGCCGTTCGCTCCAATCAGCGTTACTATTTCGCCTTCGTCAACGCGCAAACTTATTCCCTTTATTGCGTGAATTGCGCCATAATAAACATTTATATCATTTATTTCAAGCATCGCCATAGAAATTTCTCCTTTCAGTCGAAATTTTAGTTTTCAGGTGTCAGGGATTAGGTGTCAGGAAGAATTTCCTAACACCTAACACCTAACACCTATTTATCGTGCAACGCTACAAATTTTTCAACTCGATTTAAATATTTAAAGTTCTCGTAAATTTTATCAATATCCCAATTCCACCACTGAATTTTTAACAGCGATTCAATAATTTTTTCGTCAAAACGCCATTTGATAAATTGCACGGGGTTGCCGCCAACTATTGCATACGGCGGCACATTTTTTACAACGACAGAATCAGCCGCAATAACCGCGCCGTCGCCAATTACCAAAGGCTTTTCGGGATTATTTGATTTTAAAATAGAGCCGATTCCAATCCAAACATCATTGCCGATTTCAATTTTACAATCAGTTGTTTTCGGCATAAAATCTGCGCGAGTTCCAATTCCCAAATGATAAAAAGGAAATACCCCGAATCTTTTATAGTCATGGTCAACATTTTGTGCAAGTTCAAATATCACTCTCAAAGAAATTGCGCAAAATTTTTTTACTGAAATTATTCCTTCGCCGATAACTGCCGCGCCGTTAATATAACTTCCCGAATCCATTTGCAAAATTGTTTTGTGACTTTTGATGTTGAGAATTTTTTTGTAAACAGTTTGCGTCCATTCGCTGAAATTTTCGCGTTCAAACATTCCGTAAGCAACACCTTCATTTATAAAGCGCGGAAAATTAAAATTCGGAATGCGAAAAATTCTGCCGTCAATAATATTTTTGCGCGGCACGCCCTGTGATTCCAAAAATTTCATTCGCTTATAAAAATCGCCGTCAGATTAAATTATTGCAATTTGAAAGTCAAGTTTTGCCGCCCCCCCCCCACCGGGATTAGCGTAAATACGCAATTTGTTATTTTCAAAAACCGCATAGCCGACAATTTCCAAATTGCCGCGCTTAACTTCCAAATCATAGAAAGGTTTTAACATCTGATACCAATCATCAGTACCAAAAATCAAAGCTTTAACCGCCATAAAAAAAAGCTCCTTTCAGTCGCTTTTTAGGAAACAGGATAAAGGAGAAAGATTCAATACCCTTTTTCCTTTAAACTTCTTCCTATTTCCTATTTTCTTAATTTTCCAAGCCGAGTTTCTTTAAAATTTCAATATCACTTTTAATAGTTGTGCCGGAAGTTGTAAGCATATTGCCCGTTATCGAGGCGGATGCGCCGCTCAAAAATGCTGACGCTCCAAAATCTTTCAAAAGTTTTCTGCCCGCTGCAAGCCGAATATTTGCGGCAGGATTTATATAACGGAAAATTGCAACTGTGCGCAAAATTTCTTCAGCGGCAAGCGGCGGGCGATTTTCAAGCGGCGTACCCTTTACCGCCATAAGCGCGTTGATTGGAATTGATTTTATTTTCAAATTGAAAAGTTCAAACGCCATATCAATTCTATCTTGCCAATTTTCGCCCATTCCGATAATCCCGCCCGAACAAACATTAAAGCCCGCCGCCTGCGCAATTTTTATCGTGTTAATCCTGTCGTCGTAAGTATGACTTGTACAAATTTGCGGGAAAAATCTGCGCGAAGTTTCAATGTTATGGTGGTAACTTGTAACGCCCGCTTCACGAAGTTTTTTAAATTGTTCTGCGTTCAAAATTCCGTGCGACGCGCACAAATCGATTTTAAGATTTTCGCGCAGGAGTTTATAAGTTTCAACAGCTTTATCAAAATCTGCGCCGCTTAAAGCTCTGCCGCTCGTAACGATTGAAAAGCGATTGACGCCCGCACTTTCGTTCATTTTGGCAACGGCTAAAATTTCTTTCGCAGGCAAAAAATTATATTCGTCAACGCCTGTATGATTTTTGGCGGATTGCGCGCAGTATTTGCAGTCTTCGCCGCAACGCCCGCTCTTGCCGTTAATAATCGTGCAAAGGTCAATATGGTTGCCGAAAAATTTTTTCTGAATCAAACCTGCGCCGCGTTGCAATTCTTCAAGCGGCGTTTCAAGCAAAAATTTTAAATCGTCTGCAGGCGTCAAATTTTCGCCGTCAATAATTTTTTCGGCAATTTCCAATGCCGTAAATTTTTCTGTATCCAATGCTAAACTCTCCTAAAAATTTTTCCACTAAAAAATTATTATAAGTGCAAGGCGGTATAAGTGCAAGGCTGACTTTAGTACGGTCTGAAGTTTACAAATTTAAAAATAGAAATTCTTTTGTTGGAGCCGTCTTTCTCTTGAATTTCTTCTACGACGCGCTCACTCGTTGCCGCAAATACGGGAATTTTTAAATTTTTCAATTCCTCAACCATTATAAAAGTATAATTAAATTCGCCCTGACAAAGTACGGCGGCAGGCTTGAGCTTTAAAATTTCCTGCAGATTTTTTGAAACCATTTGTTTAATTTCTTTGTTGGTTAAATTTGGCGGAACATCGGGGAAAGGTAAATTTACAATTCGCCCGAATTTTTCGGCGGCTGATTTTTGTTCCGCGCTCCAATTCGCCGAATCGTGATTGGTATGATTGACGAAAATTTTTTCAAGCTGTTTTACTTCGGCGGGTTCTTCAATTTCGGCAAGTTCAATTTTTTTTACGGCTTCAATTTCTTCAAGCCCGCGTTGCAATTCGGTTTGTAATTTTTTTGCCGTTGAAAATTTTCCTGTTCCATCTTTACGCGCGTGGTTACTGTGGTTGCGTTCGTCCTTAAACTGAAAATATTTTTCCATTACGCCGAAAAAAATTTCGCTGTCCATTTTCAAGCGGAAAATTTTTTTATTCAACATATATTCAAGCCTAAAAATTCTTGTGTCGCATTCGTACTCGGGAAAATATTTCGACAATTCCGCGCCGTTTAAAAATTTAAAAATTTCTTGCAAACGCTGTTTGCCGTATTTAAAATTTTCAAGATTTGCGGCGGCAATAATTTTTTTCAGCGGCGAAAGTTCCGCCGCGTCAAGATTCAACAAAATTTTTGGATTGGTATTAATTTCGTCAAAAGTTTTAAAAATTTCTGCGTCAGGGAATTTAACTCCGCGCGGCAATTTTTGCCCGTCAAAACATTTTTTTTGCAACTCTCCAAAATTTAAATTTTTACTTTGCACAAACTTTTTAAGAGTCGAAAAAAATTTTTTGTTCAGCGCGTCAACTGTATTTTCAAAATCTGCGCGAGCATTTGTAAAATCTTTGTCGTCTTCAAGATAATTATTCAAAACGTAAAAGCCGAGGTTGCGGTTATCCTGCTCCAAAATTTTTTCGACTGTTCGGACGTCATTTTCACGCAGTACAACAAATTTTTCAAAAAGATATTCGGGCACGCGTTCGGTATAAAGCGTCAACGCTTGCTGCAAATAGCCGTTCTCAATGCACCAACTTAAAATTTTTAAATCGTCTTCGCCGCGCGTTGCAATAAGCTTTTCGTACTTTTCACGAATTTTGCCGATTAAGCGCGCCATTAAAATATCTTGAACATTTTCGGGCGTGGTTTCAAAATCGTTAATTGCATCGTGAAGTTGTTTTATAGCGTCAGTAAATTTCCCGTAACGGCAAAGTTTTATAGCGTCAGCAAAATTTTTCATAGCCGCCAATAAATTTTTCAGTTTTTCAGACTGTTCAATTTGCGCGTAATATTTTTTTAAAGCGTTGACGCTGCCGAAATTTATAAATTCTTCTACGCCCGAAATCAGCTGAAACAAATCGTAAATGTTTTTGACTTCTTCAACGCGCTTTGTTGTGAAATTGGAATAAATCAGCCGCCCGACTTCAACGCCGCTGTATTCCAAAAGGCGCACAATGTCAAGCATCATCATATTAATATGACGCATACCGCCCGTTAAATCGACGTGTAAAATAATTTTTTTGCCGCGCGCGTAATTTTGGATACGTTCCGCAATTTCGGCGACGCTTTTTAAATTTTCTTCGCCGTTGTTATCTTCGTTGTAAGGGTAAATTGTTTCTGCGGTAATGCAATTTTCGGCGTCAAGAAATTTTTGCATTCGGTTTTTAAAATAATCCAAATGAGTTTCAGAAAAGCCGTTGCCAATTTCGCTACGAATTTTTTTTGAAGCTAAAATAAAAATTTTTGAAAATTTAACGCCGTTCTGCAAAAGATACCGCACCGCAGATTCATTCGTTGTATGAACTTTTTCGCCTTCAACGTTAGTATAAGGAGTTTCAGAAACTTTGCCGCCGAAAACTTTTACATCGCTTAAAAAAGTCAACAAAATATTTTCTTCCACAATACCGCCCCCCTTAAATTTTTTCGATTTCGTCAAGATAATTAACAATCATTTCTTCAAGCTCTGGAATTTCTTTACGCTCGGAGCTGTTGGCGTGATTTAATTGGTTGCGTTCCCTGCGTATTTCGTAATAGCCGTTCAAAAGTTTAAGCATTTTTTCCTGATTGTTGAGCTTGGATTTTGCAACGCCGTTTTGCAACATATCAATATAAATTGACGCACGATTTTCCCATTTCGGCTCGGCGGCAACTTCAATTTTTTTCATTGCAGAATTAAGCGCGGCTGTTTTGTTTATATTTAAAATTTTCAGCAGCGGTTCCGCCTTCAAACTTCCTATGACAGAAAAAAATTTATCATAGTCAAATAAACGCAGAAACTCAAAAAATTTTTTATTGGCAGGATTTTCTTTGTGCAAAATTTGAAAAGCGTTGAAAAGCAGCGGATATTTTTCCTTAAAAGCATTGACGGGCAAGCGATTATTTACGCAATATGAAAACGCGCCGCGCCCTTTGGAATGTTCGGCGGCAAGATTTTTTAAATTGCCGTGTTCTTTGGAAATAAAACCTTCGGCAATAGGATTCGGTAAATTTTTTAAAATGCGCCGTAAATCCTTACAAAAAATCTCCAATAAATTTTTTTCAACCTGCGTTGTATTTTGGCGTTGGTAAGAAATTATAAATTGCTGTTGCCATTCACGCCCGAAAGACAAGCCTTCGTTTTCGGCGTCTTTTTTTATAATGTCGTTCGTAGGTTCAAAAATTTTTCTGTTAATAATTTCTTCAGGAAGCCATTCAGTGCAAAGTGTCATAGCCTGTTGCCAAAAACCTTTTTTCATACACCAACGAATAATATCAGGGCGCGTGGCGTCACCTTTAATCAAAATTCCGTATTCCGCCTCGACTGTCTCAATAATTTTGGCGAAAAGTTCGCTTTGAACGTCCTTGTTTTTTGTATCACGAAAAATTTTAATTTGCGCGCCGAGATTTTTTAAATCTGATTCAATATCTGCGGTGCGGCAAATTTTTATGGTTTCAGAAAACTTTTTCATAGCGTCCAAAAGTTTTGCGGTGGCGGCGTTGGGATTTTCGGCAAAATATTCTTGAAGAGCCTCGACACTGCCGAATTTAACAAATTCATCTGCGCCGGTTATCAGCGTAAAAACTTTTTGAATTTCGTTTGCGCGGTAAACAATTTTTTTATCGGGGTCTGAATAAAGAATTTCGCCAATTTCAATTCCGCGATACTTTAAAAGTTGAATAACTGACAGCATTAACATTGAAGTATGACGAAAACCGCCCGTCATATCCGCGTGAATTTTAATTTTTTCGGCGGGAAAATTTTTGGCGTAATTCGTAACGGCGTCTGCAATTTCGGCAATTTGCGAAATATTTATTTCCAATTCGGCGTCATCCGAATAATTTAACTCAACAAATTTATCTGCAAGGTGCGGGAACTCTTTGACAATTCGCCGCTTCAAAAATTCCAAATGTGTAACCGCGCCAAATTCTGTTTCGCCTTCAACAAAATCATTAAAATTTTCGACAGCGAATTTTTTTTCAGCATTCGTTCAACGTAAACAATCGCAGATTCATTTGTTTGAATCGAATCATACGGTGCGCCCTGAATTTTTTCGTAAGCTACGGGATTTTTGACGCGAAATGCACTTACCACGCTGACAAACGCAAGCATTATATTTTTTGCCACTAAATCGCCTCCTGTTCTATTGTTGAAAAAATATCGATAACTTTTCGGCGGTAAATTTTTGGAGATATGACTGTTACTGCAACGCCCAAAAATAATATCCGCGCCAAAATTTCGTCTTCATCGAATTTTAAAAATTTTACCGTCAAAAAATAATTGCCGTCCGAATTGAGCCGCGCCTTTTTATCGTACGCGCCGAAAATTGCAAAACACCTTTCTACGGCGTTTCTTGTATTGCGCACCAACAAAGAAATTTCAACCGAGTTTTCGGCGTAAAATTTTTCAACTTTTTCTTTAACGCCCGCAGGAACTTTTTCATTTGTCAAAATTACTTTTGGAAGATTTTCGAGCGAAATTTTTTCAACGCAAGATTTTTTGTCCGACCACGTTACCAAAAAAAATTTATCGGCGAAATTATCATATTCGAGGCGGTAGGGAATTAAATTTTCTGCGCCTGTCGAAATTATTTTTTGTTCTGTAAGTGCTTGAATTATCGCTGACAGATTTTCGGAAAAAATGAAACCTGCGCGAGGCTTTGAAGACTTTGAAGTAAATTTGCGCCAAATATTTTTTTCGTAAAGCGGCTTAACATTTTGCAAGCGTTCCAAAAGTTTTTCGCGCAGATTTTGCGGCAACAAAAAAGCAGTTTCGTCGTCAAGCAAAAAAGTTTTCAGCCAACTAATTTCAGTATCTGTAACGGGCGCGGAAATTGGCGCGTCGATACAATTTTTGGCAAAGCCGTTTTTTTCGTCAAAAGAAAAAATCGCGTCGATAATTTTTTCTTCGCGTTCAAAATCGGGGGCTTCATTGTAAAAAAAATTGGGCAAAGTTTGAATGCGCTTTTTAATTTCTGCGCGCGTCAATTTTTTGCCTGAATGAATTTCATTGACGAGGCGGCACATCAAACTAAACAGGGGATTTTTAATTTCGTCAAACAGGCTCTGCATAATTTTTCAAAACTTCCTTTGCATCGTTTAACATTCTTTCACGCAAGCCGTCAACTCCGGGTAAAATTTTCGCCCAAGGCTGAAATTTCCAAAGGCGCGGGTAAAATTGCAGCGGGTCTTCAACTGCTATTGCGCAAATAAAAAAATTTTGCCCTTCGTCGATAATTTTAAAATCAATTTCCGCGTTCAAAAATTCGATACGTTTATTGCGCTCGGCGGCGTCTTGAAAGGCGACGCGCAATTTTATTTCACGCAATTTTTTCTTTGGCGGAGAAAAATTTTGCGCGGGCAAATTTAAAATTTCGGCGTCAACAATTTTATCTGCGCGAAATTTGAAAGTGTCCTTGCCGCGTACTGCCCAAATATATTGCCTGCAACAAAGAAAATCCGTTTCAATCGCCAAAGGCGTAACGGCAAGCGGCGGATGATTTTCGCGCTTGTACGAAATTTGCCGCTTGTTGTTAATCGCCTCCAGCGTCAAAAATAAAATATCTTCGTCAAGTATCTGTACAAAATTATTGTTTTTGAATTGAAAAAAATTCGGCGTCGACGTTTGAAAAATTTCTTGGAGCGAATCGACGAAAAAATATCCAGCCGCCGAAATCAGCGAAAAATTTTTATAAAAATTTACAGCCGCGCTTAAAATTTTAATTTCATTGGGCGAAAGTTCGCCAAGCGGATTTTTGAAACGCCTATAAAAAAATTTCCCGTTTTCCAAATAACTTGTTAAGACGCCCGAATTTTCCAACGCCTTGACGCGGCGGCGCAAAATTTGCGGCAAATCCTTTTCAAGTTTTTCGGGATTCATTTCAAAAATTTTTTCGCTTACAAGTTCAACAATTTCCGAAAGTGACAGCGGCTTTTGCGCCCTTTCCAAAATTTGTAAAATCGTTATGTTATACAAAAAATATTCGGGCAAAACAGTTTTCAGCAAAAAGGAGCGGTATAAATAATTTTCCGAAGAATAGCCGCTGAAGGTTGTGTAGGAAAATTTTTCGTGGCGGTGCACTTGAATATTTTCAAACGATATAAAAAAGCGAAGTTGCCTTAAAAAATCGTCGTAAGTGCGCGGCGTAATTCCGTACTTTGAAAATTGCGTGCGGTGGTAGCAACCATACGACACCAAGCGCAAAAATTTTCTCAAATCCTTGTACGAACGGTTAAACTTGTTAAAAATCTTCGCTGACATAAAATCCCCCCGCAATTTTTTTGACAGATTATCATATTTAAAAATTTGACGCAATGAAAAATTTTGATTTGCAGGATTTTTGAAATGAAATAAATTTTCTGCGCCGCTATAATTCGCACATAAAGTTAATTAACCCCGCACCTTAAAGGAGGCAAAAAGCAATGGGCAGTTTGTGGGATGTTGTTGTGGATTTAGTGATAGATGAAGTTATAGACGCAGCTTTAGATGAATTGTTTGATTAATTTTGTTGACAGTCGAAAGGGGGTGAAAAAATGATAGAACGTTTGCTTGAGATAATACTTCGCCGCTAATTTTTCTTGACAGTCGAAAGGGGGTGAAAAAATGATAGAACGTTTGCTTGAGATAATACTTCGCCGCTAATCTTTGTTGACATTTGAAAGGGGGTGAAAAAATGATAGGCTCAATACTTCGCATAATACTTCGCCTTTAATATTTGTTGACAGCTGAAAGGAAGTGATTTTAATGATGTTACCGTTCCCGTTGCCGTTGCCGTTCCCGTTCCCGTTCCCAAGTTTTTAATTTTAGTTATGGTTGTTTGAGGAAAAATTTTAGGAGCTGATAAAAAAATGGAATATGACAATAGAACTCGGCGAGCCGTTGCGTGATAAAGCGCAGCGGCTTTTTTTGCAGGAAAAATTTTTATATTGTTGAAATCAAAATTTAAAGGAGGGGATTTTTGTGGCAGAAACAAAAAAATTTAATGCATTATTGTTCGATACGCGCTCCATTCAACGTTACATTTATTCGGGGAATTTGTTGCGGACGAATATTGGCGCGTCGTACATTGTGGACAGGCTTTTTTTTGATGTTTTGGTTAAAAAGACGCTGAAGGAAATTTTACCGCACGTTAATTTTTCTTTGGCTAAAGACACTACATGGGATAATAAAAAAGATTCTGAAGCCGCTTGGGAAAATATGGAAGATTGTTGCGTGGCGTACATTGGCGGCGGAAATGCTTTAATTTTGTTTGATGCGGCAAAGGAAGATAAACGCCGCGAAGTTGTTAAAAATTTTTCAATGAAACTTTTGGCAACTCGTCCCGGTTTAAAAATTGGCGTGGCATTCGGAGAACTCAATATTGACGGCGATAAACTTAACCAATCTGACATTGACGCGCTTTACAGCGAATTGAAAAAAAATCAAAATACCGTTTTCCCCGCCGTGAATGTTCCTTACAGCGGCTTAACTTTGAGCTGCGAAATTAACGGCGAAGCGGCTAATTTCTGCGATACTCGCGGAAAGGTTAAACCTGTTGGCGAAATTAGATTTTATTCACAAGAAACCGCCGTTAAAGCTGAAATGTCTGACGCCGCAAATGACAGCTTGAGAAGCCGTTTCAACAAAATTTTTGAGTTGAAGAACTCTTCGGAGCTTATGGATAATTTTGAATTTCCAATGAAAGTTGATGAACTCGGGCAAAAAGACGGCGAAAATTATTTTGCAATAGTGCACGTTGACGGCAATAACATGGGCGTAAAATTTCGCACTTGTGAAACTCTTTTGGCGCGCCGCCAACTTTCCCGCGAAATTCGCAGAAAAACTGAAGGTGCGTTTGCAGATTTACTTTTAAAAATAATTGCCGCAAAAAAAGAAAATCTTTTTGCAGACGATTTAAAATTCGTCAATAAAAAACTTTTGCCGATACGCCCGCTGATTCTTGGCGGCGACGACGTAACTTTCATTTGTCCCGCAAATATGGCGATTCTTTTCACAAAAACTTTGATGGAATTTTTGAATAACGAAACTGATAAAGATTCGCCTGAACATTCCACGCAAAAATTTTCTCAAAAAATGGACTGCTGCGCGGGCGTTGCAATTTTGCCAACGGCTTACCCCTTCTTCAGAGGTTACGAATTGGCGGAGCAACTTTGCGATGAAGCTAAAAAAGTTATGCGCGCTGAAAAAAATTCCGAAGGTTCAAGTTGGCTGGACTTTGCAATTTTGCACGGCGAACAAGCTCCGACGCTTGAACAAATTCGCAAAAGAGAATACAGCGGCGCACGCGGCAATTTGCATTTCGGACCTTATCAAGTTTGCAATAAAAATAATTCCCGTTACAATATCGAAAATTTAATTTCCTGTACCGAACAATTTTTAAAATCTAAAAGCGAAAATCCTTCGCCCGAAACAATTTCGCACGGAAAAATTAAGGAGCTGCGCTTTGTTTTACAACGCGGCAAAGATGAAACTGCAAAGTTTTTGCAACAGTTGAAAAATCAAGGGCAAAATTTGCCGTTTGTTGCAGATTGGCAACATTGTATAACAAATGCATTGTGGAGCGAAGAAACAAAACCGCGCACGCCGTATATTGACGCAATAGAATTAATGGATTTTTATCCTGCGGAGGTGGCTGAAAAATGGCAAAGTTTGACGTAGAAATTAAAGTTGAATCACCGATACATTTGGGCTCGGGGCAAGCCAACGTTAATATCGACGCCGAAATTGTTCACGACGCTTTCGGCTTCCCGTACTTCCCCGCCAAAAGATTTAAGGGCTTGCTTTATGAAAGTGCGGTTGAAGTTTTTGAAATGTTTGAACTTGCGGAAATGAGTACGGAAAATTTGGCGTCGCCCGAAAAAATTTTTAACAGAAATTCGGACGACAGCGGCAAAATTTCTGACGTTCAAATTATAGTGCCGAATTTTTATCTTTATCCTTTCGACGAGTACAAAAAAATTTGCGCGGAATGGAAATATTTGCAAGATAAGTACAAAGGAATTTTCACTCCTTCAGATGTGCTGAAAAATTTTACGTCGATTCGCTACCAAACGAAATTGGAAAATGGAATTGCCGCCAAAAGTTCTTTAAGAAATTTGAATGTTTTAAACGCAGGTACAGAATTTTTTGGGACGATTGAAATTTTGAATTGCAACGACAAAGTTTTAAATTTAATGGCGTTGGCAGCGAAAAATTTAACTGCCGCAGGTACTAAAAGAAATCGCGGCTTCGGCAAAATTTCTTGCAAAATGAATTTGGGCGAAAAATTTTCTGCAGAAAAAATTTTAAAGGGGGCGTGAAAATGTACCAGCTTAATTTTAAGATAGAAACGCTGTCGCCCGTTGTAATTTCCGCAATGAGTAATTCAACGCTTATGACGGGCAGTCATTCCGAAATTGGCGGCTCGATAATTCGCGGCGTTTTGGCATCAAAGTATGTTGCAGAAAAAAATTTGGGTGACAGGGCGCACGCCGATAAAAATTTTACCGAATTATTTTACGGAGGCTTGAAATTTCTTTCAGCTAATCCCGCCGTTAAAAATTCGCGCAGCTTTATTTTGCCGTTATCACTTCAGCGCGGCAAGAAAGGCACGAATGATGCAAAAAATATTGCAGATTTATTGACAGAAAAAACGCCGCCCGCCGGTTATAAATCTCTGCGCGGTTACGGCACAGTTGACGGCGATAAAATTTTCACTGCATCCGTCGATAAAAATATTTCAATGCATATGTCGCGCAGTGCCGCCAATGAAAGAATCAGCGGCAAGAGTGAAGAAGGGCACATTTATAACTATGAGGCGTTGGAAGAAGGGCAAACTTTTTGCGGGCTGATTATTGGCGAAAAAGCTGCGCTTGAAAAAATTTCCGCCGCCTTGAACCTGAAAAATAATTCTTTCGCGGCGAACATCGGACGCTCGCGCTTTACCCAATACGGCAAATGCAAATTTTCTTTCGGCGATATAGAAGAAATTAAAACTGCAAATTTCGGCGAAAAATTTTGCTTGCGGCTTGAAAGTCCGTTGATTCCTTTTGAAGATAATTTTATTGGCGCGGAAAAAATTTTACAGGCTGAAGTTATCGACGCGCTGAATAACGCGCTCGGCAAAGAAATTTTTTCACTCGGTAAAATTTTTGCAAGCAGCGTGGAAATTGAAAATTTTTATATGACGATGAAACGCCCGCGCGTTATGGCTCTTGCCGCAGGTTCTGTTTTTGAAATTGAATCTAAAAATTTGACGCCTGCCGATAAAAAAATTATTTGCGAAAAAATTTACAGCGGTTTGGGCATTCGTACTGAAGAAGGTTTTGGGCAAATCCGTTTTTGGCAACCTTCAAAATTCACAATCGGCGTAATTGCCAAAGATAATTTTGACAAGCCGAAAATTTTTTCGGCTGAAACGATTAAAATTGCGCAAAAAATTTTGTTGGCAAAATATTTGGAGCAAATCCGAATTTACGCGCACGAAGATGCCGCTGAATTAAAAATTGGCAGCGGCAACTTTGCGCACTTTTTTTCACGTCTTGATAACATTCTTTCAGCCGTCGGCAAAAAAAATGTTCGCCAACAACTTACAGAAAAAATTTTCGCCGAAAGCAAGGACGGCAGTTTATTTCAAGATAATTTGAAAAATACTTATTTGGGCGATCAAAATCTTTTTGATATGTTGACAGAAAGTGCGCCCTTGCCATACAAAAAACGCGACTTGAAAAAAGATTTAGGCGGTAACCTTAATGAACTTTTGAGAGAAATTAAATTTGACGAAAATAATTTTCAGGATGAAATTTGCGTGGAATATCTGAAAAATTTCTTAAGGTCTGCGCGTAAATATGCGGTTATTGCGAAGGACGGCGATAAAAATGACTGACGCACAAATTATTGGAAAAATTAAAATCAGCGGCGAACTGGTTTTAGAATCCCCGCTGCTTATTGGCGACGGCGCGGGCGAAACTTCCGACAATTTTAAAGATATTCACGTTTTGAAAAATCAAAATGACGCGCCCTTTATTCCCGGTACTTCACTTTGCGGAGTCTTGCACGAAATTTTTAGGGGCTATGAAGTTGCCGATGAACTTTTCGGCGACCCTGATAATTTTCAAAGTGCCATTCAAATTGAAGATATAAATCTTGAGGGCGGCGAAATAATTTCACGCGACGGAGTGGCGATAGATTTTTGGACCGGTACGGGAATTGACGGCGCAAAATACGATTATGAAGCCGTTGAACGCGGTGCGCACGGCAAAATAAATATGTTGGTAAATTTGCGCGGACGTCATTTTTCTAAACTGGAAAAATTTAAAAATACCGTTGCCGAAATTTTGAGCAAATTTAAACGCGGTATTCGGCTTGGCGCGTTGACTTCCAAAGGTTTTGGCTTGGCGAAGGCAGAAAATATTGACGCACAATTTTATGACTTCAGAAAAAAATCTGACGTTGCGGCGTGGTTTACAGGCAACAGCGCGGCTGAATCAATTTCGTCCGCCAAAAACATTTCTGCAGATGCCGAAAACTTTATTGTTGACGCGGATTTTTCTTTCAATTCGTCCTTCATCGTGCGTGATTATGACGTTAGCAAAGCGGACAAGGCAAATAAAATTTCTGCCGTAAGTTTGAAAAGTCTTGAAAGTTTTGTGCTGCCGGGTACAAGTTTGAAGGGAATTTTTCGCCACCGCGCCGAGTACATTTTTAAAAACTTGAATCTTGACAAAAAATTTTTAAATAATCTTATGGGCGTTGCCGAAGGCGACACAAAAATTAAAAGCCGTTTCGTCGTTGAAGAAAGTTACATTGAAAATAAAAATGTCGTCGAAGTTGAACATACGCGCAATAAAATTGACAGGTTCACGGGCGGCACGTTGCAGGGTGCGCTTTTCAAAACTAAGCCGCTTTATCAAAAAAATTCTGCGCCGACTTTGCACATTCATTTTGAAATTTTCAACGCAAAAGATTTTGAAGCGGGGCTCGCACTTTTTTTACTGCGCGATTTATGGCTTGGCAAAGTTGCTCTCGGCGGCGAAAAATGCATTGGGCGCGGCACGGTTCAAGGAATTTCAGCCGAAATAAATTTTAAGGGCGAAACTTACAAGCTCGGCGAAGGCGGCAAAGTTATTCAAGGCAACAAGGACGAGCTTTCAAAATTTGCCGTGTCAGTCAGGAATTGGGGTGAATCGAAATGAACGGCTTAAACATTGCAAAAAAAGTCGGCTTGGAAATTTGCAAGTGTAAAAAAATTTTCGCGCCTGTAACTTGCGAAATTTCTTCAAGCGGCGTTGAAAATCTTGTCAAAGAAAATTTTAAAAACCCTCGCGCAGATTTCGTGGCGTGGCAAATTCAAAATATTTTTTGGGGAAAATTCGACGGCGAAAAACTTTTTTCAACTGCAGAAGTTACGCCGCAATTTTGGCTTGAGTGCAGAATTTTTAACGACTCCGAAGAACTTCATTTAAAGCGCGTTGAAAATAAATTGCGCGGGCGTTACGTAACAGAAATTGAAGGCTCGAGCGACTTTTATGCTGACAGTTTTTCAAGATTTTGGGGCGAAAATAAAGGCGCGGCGAACGGCTTTGTTAAACTCCTCGACAGACAAAGAAAACTTTTTATGGAAATTCCCTGCGAAAATATTAACGCTCAATGGTACGGACTTTTGACGCGCAATTATATTTCAAGCGACGAAAAAACGGGGCTCAGCGGTTATACCGATTATCGTTTTGTTGCTATTGAACCTGCGAAGGAGGGAATTTAAATGGCTGAAGATTGGCAAGCTCAATTAGCAAAATTAGGCGGTATAAAAATTGAAGAAGAAAAGCCGCAAAAAAATTCTTTTTACAACAAAAATAAAAATTTTTCAAACAATAAAAATTCTGCTCTGAAAAAAAATGCTCCCGTTAAAAATTTTCCGCCGAAAAAAAATTCTGCACCGCAAAATTTCTCAACGGCAACCGCGCCTTATAATTTTGTATTGTTGCCTGAAAAAGTTTTGCCTTCGCAAATTGACAGCGTTGAAGATTTTAAAAACTATATCAAAGAAAACGGCAACTTAAGCGGCGAAATTGAATTGGAAATTGAAACTTTGACGCCGCTTTTTATCGGCGGCAATGCTGAAAAAAGTTTTGCGCCCGCAGGCAAATATATAATTCCCGGCAGTTCGCTTCGCGGTATGTTCAAAAATATTTTTAAAATCGTAACTTGCGGCGCGTTTCGCGGGCGTACCGATTCCCAACGCAAAGGCGAAGATTTCAACGACGAACATATTTATTTTCGTTGCCTTATGGCTCCTAAAGGTTCGCCTGCTTGGATGGAAGATTTATGCAACCTTTACAAGTCAAGAATGGAAGGCGAAAAGGGCAAAAATGCGCGTCCCGGTTTTCTGATTCAAACCAAAGACAACAAATATTTTATTGCGCCGCTGCTTCCGAAAATCGAACGCAAAAACGATTTTGTTTTGATAAAAAATTTTTTCCGCCCTGTAAGATTCAAAGATTCTTGCGTTGAGTGGCGGGGAAACATTGCATACATTTTGACGGGCAACCAATGGGCTAACAAGCCTGAAAAATTGCTTAATGACGCGCAGTACAAAGAGTACAAGGAAAAATTGGCGGCGATTCATAAAAAATGGAAAGACGGATTTTTGACAGACGAGCAGCATACAGCGGAAGTTCAGAAATTTAATTACGGCAAGCAAATTATTCGTTTTGTAAAAATTGATTACGTCGATTGGAGCAAGCGAATTGAATTGCCTGACGACGTGCGCGAATCCTATGAACACGACAGAAACAGGCGCGGCGTAAATCTTTTCAAGGATAAAGGAATTTTGAAACGCGAACAACTTAAAGATCTTTGCAAAAATTTGCCCGCCGACGTTAAATCTTTGATACCGTGTCATTTTCTGTACGAAGGCGACAGAGTAACGGCGTTTGGGCACGGGCAATGTTTCAGAATCCCTTACAAAAATTCAATCGGCGACGTTGTACCGCAAAATTTAAAAGACGAAAAAATTATAGATTTTGCGGACGCAGTTTTTGGGCGTAAAGAAAATTGGGCAAGCCGCGTTGCATTTGAGGACGCCGCGCCAAGTTCCGAAATTGAAACTTTGGAAACCGCCGCCGCGCATCCTTTAATGCAGCCGAATCCTACTTCTTACCAACTTTATTTAAAGCAGGGCGAAAAAATTTTAAATCATTGGGACAAAGATAAAGTACAACTGCGCGGCTACAAACTTTATTGGCATAATCAAATTTGGGATTGGAAAGATAATTCAAATGCACGCGATGATTTGGCGAAAAAATTAACGCCGCTGAAAAAAGGCAACCGTTTTAAATCTAAAATTCGTTTCCAAAATTTGAGCGAAGTTGAACTCGGCGCGCTTATGCAGATTTTCAATTTTGAAAACGCGGCTTACAAAATCGGAATGGGTAAACCTTTCGGCTTCGGCAGTATCAGCATTACGCCAAAACTTTTTATTGAAAATGAAAACTCCTACACAGAAATTTTTGACGGCGATAAATTTAAAAATCCCTACAAAAAAGTTGACGCCGCAAAATATCTTGACGCCTTTAAAAATTATATCGAAAGTCAGAAAATGTCGGCAACGTGGCAAAAAGTCATTGACGAATTGCAGAAAATTTTGGATTGGGAACATAAACCCGCGCCGCAAAAAATTAAATCGATGAGCGGCGACGTTTCCAAAAAGGACAGCGTTGACGAAAGATTTAAACAGCGTGCACCGTTGCAAAGTATTTTTGAGGTTGTGAAATGATAGGCGCGGTTAGTTATGAATTGTGCGCGGAAAATTCGGCGCGGTTGCCTTTCATAAACGGGCGATTAATGCACGCGGCGTTTTTTAAAATTCTGCACGAAGTTTCGCCCGCGCTTGAAAGTTTCGTACACGAAAAATTAAATATCAAGCCGTTTACGGTTTCATTTTTGGATCCGCTGAAAAAAATTCCTATAGTTGAAAATCGTTGGCAAGTTCGGCGCGGCGATAAATTTTTTTGGCGCGTTACGGGCTTAAACGAAGAAATTTTAAATGCCGCGCTTGCAGTTCCTTTCGGCTTTGCAATTCAAGCGGGCGAATTAATTTTATCAGTTACAGATATTGATTCGGAAATTTTGGCGGAAGAAAATTTTATTTCAAGCGTGAAAAAACTTTCGCCCGCCAATGAAATTACTTTTGAATTTTTAACGCCGGTAACTTTCAGAATTGATAATTTCGACGCGCCGTACCCTCGCGCAGATTTAATATTTGCTTCGCTTGCCGACAAGTGGACGCAGGTACAAATGCCCGCCGCTGTTGACAAAAAATTTATAAAAGAATTGGCGGCGCAAATTCGGCTGACTGAATGGCAAGGGCGCAGTAAAAAATTTTACCTCGCGCAGGACAGAGGCACTTTAGGATTTTGGGGGAATTTTAAATTCAGCTTGAAAGAATTAAAATCTGACGCGCAAAAAGTTTTTATGCTGTTGGCGAAATTCGGCGAATATGCGGGCGTCGGCAGATTGTGTGCGCAGGGCTTCGGGCAAACGCGAGTAATTTTTCAATGAGATATTTAATTTGCTACGATATAACTGAAGACGACGTGCGAAATAAAATTGTTCGCTACTTGGAAGAATTTGCATTCAGGCTGCAGTACAGCGTTTTCACTTGCGATGTTGACGCAAAAACGGCGGCGGCAATTTGGCAAGATTTATTAAACATTGTCGCCGAATCCGAAAAAGGCGCGGTTTTAATGTCGCCGCTTTGTAAAACTTGCGAAAAAAATCTAAAATTATCGGGGAAACCTTTGGAAGAAGAAAAGGGCTTTTTGGTAGTTTAGGCGGTGTAAAAAATGGGGATGCTCTATTTAATATCGGCGGGAAGTTCTGCGCGAAAGGCGGGACCGCGTATCGCAGTAGAAAAGGACGGCGAAATTATCGGGCGGCTTCCAATTCGTTCGATTGACGGCGTAATTTTGGGGCGCAACGCGCAAATTTCGACGCAGGCAATTTTTGAACTGATTGAGTTGAGTATCCCCGTTATTTACATTGACGATTACGGCAAAATTGTCGGCAACCTTTGCAACGATAAACAAACTGCCGCGCGGCTTTTTCGGCAACTTGAAATTTTTAATAATGCAGATAAACAAATTTTGTTGACGCAAGAAATTATTACCGAAAAAATTTTAAATCAGCAAAATATTTTGAAACAGTACACGAAGACCAAAGACGCCGAAAAACTTTTGGGCAAAATTAAGCGGCTGAAAGTTCAAGCCGAAAAAATTAATTCGTTGAATGACTTGGAAGAAATACGCGGCGCGGAAGGTATGGCGTCAAAAATTTATTTCAGTGCGTTCCCTGAACTTATTGACCTGACGCGCTGGAATTGGAAGGGGCGCAGTCAACACCCTGCAACGGATCCGATTAACGCGCTTTTAAATTACGGTTATGCTTTTCTTGAAAGGGAAGTCCGAATTGTCACGGCGATTGTAAAATTGGACGCGCGGATTGGATTTTTTCACTCGAACGACGGCAGGAAAGACGCGCTTGTTTTTGACTTAATGGAATTTTTTCGACAGCCTGTCATTGACAGATTTGTTTTAAGTTTGCTAAATCGAAAAATGATTTCGCCCGAAGATTTTGAGAAGACGGCTGAAGGTTGCCGCTTGAAATTTGAGGCGCAAAAAGTTTGGTGTACGCGCTACGAAGAATATATGGCGAAAAAATATCGTGAATACGGCGATAAAAATTCGCGTGATATGATTTTGGAGCGCGTCAAAACTTTTGCAGAATGTTTGAAGCGTTGAAAATTTTTCTTGCAAAATTTTTATGTATGGTGTAATATTTGCGCGTAGAAATTTTTAGCTCTTTGAAAATTGGAAAGTGTTTTTGGGGTACGGCACAAAGCCATTTTTCTAAAACCTTTTCCAAAATTTAAAAATGGCGTAACGACGGGAAGGAGTGATAGTCTTCTGAAATTCAGCTGATAAAATTTTAACAAAAATCTTTGAACTTGGAGCAGTTTTGGATACTTTTTCCAAAAGCCTCTTTTGAGCCGCATTGGGGCGCGCTAAAACAGGTTGCGGTTTTGAAACATCGGTAGAGCTTTAATAGGTATAATGTGCAATAAATTCCCTCCCGCGCGTTTGTTCTTACCGCTTGCGGTTTTGAAACTTGAGGAAAGTGGATTATTGGATGAATTAAAAAAGAAACCCGCGCGTTTGTTCTTACCGCTTGCGGTTTTGAAACGCGTATGGTATTAATGTGGGATAAAAGTATTTATTATGCAACCCGCGCGTTTGTTCTTACCGCTTGCGGTTTTGAAACGCGCCACTACGAATCCAACATTTGATAACAATATTAGCATTTCCCGCGCGTTTGTTCTTACCGCTTGCGGTTTTGAAACCGTAAACCTTTTTGTTATCTATTCTTGCTACAAAAGTACCTTCACCCGCGCGTTTGTTCTTACCGCTTGCGGTTTTGAAACTTTACGATTAGGTTGTGGTTCTATAGGTTTAATTTCTTCAACCCGCGCGTTTGTTCTTACCGCTTGCGGTTTTGAAACTTTGTTAGAGTGGAGTACTACTTTGTTAGAGTGAACCCGCGCGTTTGTTCTTACCGCTTGCGGTTTTGAAACTCTTAATAATATTTCTGATGCGTATTTGCAATTTTTTATTGCCCCGCGCGTTTGTTCTTACCGCTTGCGGTTTTGAAACATCACCGCCACAAATTGGGTACGGGAATATACTGCAGTGTTCCCGCACGTTTGTTCTTACCGCTTGCGGTTTTGAAACTAATTTGGTTTCCATCACGCTTGAGATCATCCAATTTTTCTTCCCGCGCGTTTGTTCTTACCGCTTGCGGTTTTGAAACCCGCGCAGATAGTTGTAGGACAAAATCTTGATGTTTTGCCCCCGCGCGTTTGTTCTTACCGCTTGCGGTTTTGAAACCTCGCAAAAATCCCTCCTCTTGCGCCACTTCCACCAGACGCCCGCGCGTTTGTTCTTACCGCTTGCGGTTTTGAAACTTAAGACATTCAGGGCAAACACCATATTTTTTATAATCGTCAACCCGCACGTTTGTTCTTACCGCTTGCGGTTTTGAAACGTAGCTTGAAAGTCTGCGTAAACTTCAGAAAAAACCTGCGCCCGCGCGTTTGTTCTTACCGCTTGCGGTTTTGAAACATTTTATTATTGTTTTAAATATTGTAATCATATTTAATCACCCCGCGCGTTTGTTCTTACCGCTTGCGGTTTTGAAACAAGAAATGGGAATGTCCGCAGCAGTCTTCACCTCCTTCACACTGCCCGCGCGTTTGTTCTTACCGCTTGCGGTTTTGAAACGCATCGACGTGTTCGAAATCCACGTATGAAAGATACGCGCCCGCGCGTTTGTTCTTACCGCTTGCGGTTTTGAAACTACGTTAAGTGCATTATTCAGCTCGTCAAATTTCAATTGAACCCGCGCGTTTGTTCTTACCGCTTGCGGTTTTGAAACCTATCTTTAGTTTGGACGGCAGGTTCTTCGACGATTTTTACGCCCGCGCGTTTGTTCTTACCGCTTGCGGTTTTGAAACCTGCAGCCTCCAAATTTACTTGTTCCATGATGGATATACTCCATCCCCGCGCGTTTGTTCTTACCGCTTGCGGTTTTTGAATAATAAAAAAACGGCTTTAACAGCCGTTTTTTTTATGAGAAAAATTCTGCCTGCCGACAAAATTTAATAAAGTTACCGCGCTTCCAATTTAAAGGATTTCTTCGGATAAAATGGAATTACATTTTAAAGACAGTTGAAAATTCGGCTGCCATTCTTAAATTCGCCGAAAATATGGGAGTGATTTTATGTCAACGCCTGAAGAAAAACTTGAGAAGTTGAAAAAAAATCTGCGCGAGGCGGGAAGTGTAGCAGTTGCATTTTCGGGCGGTGTCGATTCAACTTTTTTGCTGAAAGTTGCGCACGAAGTTTTGAAAGATAACGCGGTTGCAATTACTGCAACTTCAGAATTTTTCCCCGCGCGTGAAACTCAAGAGGCTAAAGATTTTTGCCGCGCCGAAAATATCAAACAAATTTTTCTGCACGAAAATATTTTAAGCGTCAAAAATATCAGCCAAAATCCTAAAAATCGTTGTTACATTTGCAAAAACAATCTTTTCGCCAAAATAAAAAAAATCGCTGCCGAAAATAATTTGGCGTGCGTCGCCGAAGGTTCAAATATGGATGATAATTCGGATTATCGTCCCGGCTTAAAAGCGATTGACGAATTGGATATAAAAAGCCCGTTACGCGCCGCCGAACTTTATAAAGCCGAAATTAGGGAACTTTCCCAAAAATTAAATTTGCCGACTTGGGATAAACCTTCCTTCGCTTGCCTTGCGTCGCGTTTCGTTTACGGCGAAAATATTACCGCCGAAAAATTACAAATGGTTGAACGCGCCGAAAATCTTTTACGCAATAAAGGCTTTAAACAATTTCGCGTTCGTCTTCATAATAAACTTGCAAGAATTGAAATTTTGCCCGCTGATTTTGAAAAAATTTTAAAACTGCGCGAAGAAATTATTTCGGTGTTCAAAAGTTACGGCTTCGATTATGTTTCGCTGGACTTGCAAGGTTACCGCAGCGGCAGTATGAATATATAAAAGTTGACGAATAAATTTTAATGAAACGTGAGGGAATTTATGGAACTCAAAGACAAAAATTTTTTTAAATATAAAATTGGCGGCTTGCTGTATATGCCCGCTTTTCAAAAAAACATTGTCGAAAAAATTAAAAATAATTCTATCAGCTGTTTAAATTCAGTTTGCTTTTGCCTTGAAGATTCTGTTCAAGATAACGCTTTGGAAGCGGCAGAAGAAACTTTGAAAAATATCCTGCGCGAATTAAAAATTTTTTATCAAGAATCGCCAAATAAAAATTTGCCGCTGATATTCATTCGCCCGCGCACGCCTGAACATTTGCAGCGGATTCACGAAAAATTTTCTGATTCTGCCGAAATAATTACGGGCTACATTTTGCCGAAATTCGATTTAAGCAACGCCGAAAAATATTGCGCTGTCATTCGTGAAATAAATTGTTACGTTATGCCGACTTTTGAAAGCGAACAGGTTGCAGACCTTTCGACGCGCACGGCAAATTTAATTGCGCTGAAAAAAATTTTGGACGGCGTCAAAGAACACGTTTTAAATATTCGCGTCGGCGTCAACGACTTAAGCAACCTTTACAATTTGCGCCGCAATGTCAACTGCACTATTTACGATATTGGAGTTGTGCGCGACATTCTGATTGATATTCTCAACGTTTTTGCCAAAGATTATGTGGTTGCAGGTTCTGTTTGGAATTATTTCGGCAAGGAAAAAGGCGCGTGGTCTGACGGTTTAACGCGGGAGTTGACGCTGGACAAAATTAACGGCTTTATAGGCAAAAGTGCAATTCATCCTTCGCAACTGCCATATATTTTTGAAAGTTTGAAAGTGTCGCAGGATGATTTAAATGACGCCGAACAAATTTTAAATTGGGATTCGGATTCTTTGGGCGTTGTCAAAGGTTCAGGCAGAATGAATGAGTTGAAGTGCCATTTGCATTGGGCGCAAAAAATTAAAATCTTGAGCGAAATTTACGGGGTAAAACAATGACAAAAATTTGGTTTAATCATTGGTTCAGCACAGCGTACCACTTGATAAATTTAATTAAAGACGCCGCGCCGAATGAATTTATTTTCGTCGGCACCAACAAAAACGCGCAGGCAATTTACAAGCAAGTTTGCGACGAGTGGTACATTGAGCCGGCGGAGCTTGACGCCGAAAATTATATTGACTACTGCCTGAATTTTTGCAGGCAACACGAAATAAATATTTTTGTACCGCGCCGAAATTTAACCGCAATTTCTGCCGCGCTTGAAAAATTTAATAACATCGGCGTAAAAGTTTTGGCGGGAAAAAATCCCGCGCTTATGCAAATTCTTGACGATAAAATTAAAACCTACGAATACATTTCCAAAAACGGACTCGCCGAAATTGTCCCGCCATATCAAATTGTAAATTCTATTGAAGACTTCGCGCAGGTTTACAAAAATTTAAAGACGACGGAAAATCGAATTTGCTACAAGCTCGTTAAGGACGAAGGCGCAGTTACTTTTCGCGTGATTGATGACACTTTGGAAAGTGCCGGCGGCTTGTATGTCACGCCCAACGCAAAAGTTACTTTCGCCGCCGCCGAAAAAATTTTGTCGCAGTATAATTTTAAAATTCCGCTTATCGAAATGATTTATTTGAACGGGCAAGAAATCAGCGTCGATTGTTTGAAGACGCCGCGCGGCAATATCATTATTCCGCGTTACAAAATTAGCGGCAGGTACGCCGAAATTAAATTTGACGCGGCGGTTATGAAAATTTCTGACGCGCTGATTAATCTTTTAAATCTTGACGTGCCGCTGAATATTCAATTCAAAATGCACAACGATAAATTTTTTTTGCTGGAAATAAATCCGCGAATGTCGGGCGGCTTGCAACTTTCTTGTCTCGGCGCAAAAATTAATATCCCCGCGCTTGCGATTAATCAGTTGTTGGGAAAAAATCAAAATTGGAATTACCCCGAGTACAGTTCCTGCAAAGTTGCAAACATTGAAACGCCTGTCTTGCTTGAGGTCAGCCAATGAAAAATTATACTGCCAATGACGTTTTGAAAATTGCAAAACGCCACAATAACAACAAGCGCGCGTATCTTTTGGTTAATCCGTTGCAAGGCAAACATATTCCTACAAGTCCTGCCGCCGCGCTTGAAATGATGAAAACTTTGGGCGAAAAAATTTCTGCGAAATACTCCGCCGCAAAATTGGTTATAGGATTCGCCGAAACTGCAACCGCTATTGGCGCAATGGTCGCCGCCTCTCTGCCTGAAGACTGCATTTATATTCAAACAACGCGCGAAAATTTAGGCGGTAATTTCATTGAATTTCTTGAGGAACACAGCCACGCGCCCCAACAAAAATTATTTGCCGAAAATCTTAACGCTTGGCTTGAAAATACGCCCGCCGTTATTTTTGTTGACGACGAAATTTCAACCGGCAAAACGCTCCGCAATATGATTCGTCAACTGAAAAATAAATTTCCACTTCTGAACGAAAAAATTTTGGTTGCCGCGTCAATCATAAATCGTTTGAACGCCGATAACGAAAATTTATTTGCGCTTGAAAAAATTTCCTGCGAATACCTTGTTAAGCTCGGCGAAGAAAATTTTGACGTGTCGAATTTTGAAACTGCCGCGCCGAAAATTTTAAAGCCCGTCGAAATTGCGCCTGACAAAATTTCTTTCCAAAAAATAAATTTTTTATTAAATCCGCGCTTCGGCGTCAGCATTCACGCCTACATAAAAAATTTAAATCAACTTGGCGAAAATATTTCAAGCACGATAAAAAGCGGCGGCGAAATTTTAATTTTGGGTACTGAAGAAAGTATGCTGCCTGCGCTGATTTGCGGAAAAATTTTGGAGGCAGGCGGTGCAAAAGTTTTTACACATTCGACGACGCGCAGTCCTATCGGCGTAAGTTCCCAAAAAAATTATCCAATCGTTGAAGGTTATCAACTCAAAAGTTTTTATGACTCGCGCAGGACAACTTACATTTACAACTTGAAATTTTACGATTTAATTTTGGTAATTTCGGACGTTGACAGTTGGCAAGTTGACGCAGTGAAAAGTCTAATTTCTGCGCTTAATGTTCACGGTTACGGCAAAATAATTTTTCTTGGAGGCGGCAATGTTCAGCACTTATAAAAGCGAAGACGTAACAATTTTATTGAAAGATATAAGCGGGCTCGTCAAGCCGCAATCAACCGAAGAACGGGAAAAATTAATTCAAGCGGGGCGGCACTATTCGGAAATGTTGCCGCTGGAATATGAACCTTCGGCGGCGTATTTGAAAACTTATTATGGCGCGCTGGAAAGATTTTCGGCAATAACTGCGGACGCCGTAGCCAATGTTGCAGAAAAAATTTTTGCGGACAAGGGCGCGGCTGTAGTTTTAATTTCGTTGGCGCGTGCGGGCACTTCCATAGGAATTTTGATAAAACATTATATCGAAAAAAAATATAATTGCCACGTGCAACATTACACAATTTCGATAATTCGCGGCGTCGGCATTGACAAAAACGCAATGAATTTTATTTTGCAACGTCACGCGCCAAAGTCTTTGCAATTTGTTGACGGCTGGACGGGCAAGGGCGCAATTCAACGCCAACTTATTGACGCTATGAAAGATTATCCGCAAGTTGACGCGGGCTTGGCTGTACTTTCAGACCCTGCGCGAATTGCCGCAAAATTCGGCACGCACGAAGATTTTTTAATTGCGAGTTCCTGTTTAAATTCGACGGTTTCTGGACTTTTAAGCCGAACATTTTTACGCAATGACATTATCGGCGCAAATGATTTTCACGGCGCGGCGTTTTACAAAAATTTGCTTGACAAAGATTTGACATACCAATTTATTGAAAGTATCGAGCGCAATTTTAATTTTTCAAAAACTTTCAAAGAAAATCTTGACGGCGAAAAAAATAACGGCGGGCTTGCAGAAGTTGCAAACATTGCCGCCGAATTTAAAATTAACGATATAAATTTGATTAAGCCGAGCATTGGTGAAGCTACGCGCGTTTTGCTTCGGCGCGTGCCGTTCAAAATTCTTGTTTACAGTTTGAATGACGAAAAAAATTTGGGACACATTTACCAACTTGCAAAGGAAAAGGGCGTTGAGGTAATGGAATACCCGCTGAAAAATTACAAAGCGTGCGGGCTCATTCGCGCCTTGAAAGACGTATGACGAAAAATTTATTTGCCTGCGATTTGGACAACACGCTGATACATTCTTATAAGCACCGCGCGGAAGGCGATATTTGCGTTGAAATTTACAACGGCAGGGAACAAAGTTTTATTTCTTGCCGCGTTGCAGAATTGCTTAAAGAAATTACGAAGAAAATTTTATTTATCCCCGTAACTACGCGCTCGATTGAACAATATCGAAGGATTAATTGGCTTGAAGGCACCGCGCCGAAATTTGCGGTTGTCTCCAACGGCGCAAATTTTCTTTGCAACGGCGAAATTGATTCTGCTTGGCAGAAAGATTTTTACAAAAATATTCAGCCGTATGAAGAAGAACTTTTCGCGCAGGAGAAAATTTTTTCGCAGAATGAAAATTTCAGTATCTGCCGCGTTGTTGATAAAAGCTTTTTGTTTTTGAAATGTTGCAACGGCGAAGATACAGAAAAAATTGTTGCCGAAATTCAAGCCGTTACAAATTTGACTGTTCAAAGTTCGGGCTTGAAAATTTATCTGTTCCCGCCAAAACTTAACAAAGGCGAAACTCTTTTAAAGCTGAAAAAAATTTTTGCGCCGAAAAAAACTTTTGCCGCCGGCGACAGCGTGATTGATATTCCGATGTTAAATCTTGCAGATTGCGCTTGTAATTGCGGCGATGCAAATTCTGCGCTGATTAATTTTTTGGAAATTTTAAACAGGTAAAAATTTTTTTGCAATTTTATTTGAATAATTTTTACAGGCGGCAATAAAATTATCGGCGGCGTTGGGGCAACCTGCAAAATGTATGTGCAGATACGACGCCACAATATTTTTATCAAAAAAACCTGCGCGATAAATTTTCCCCGTTCTCATACGCTTACAACTGAAAATATTTTTGTCCGCCGAAATTTCAGCCGTCGAAAAATGGAACTCGTGCGCGTGCAACTTTTCGCCCGCCTTACCAATTATACAATCTTGCAAAATTTCCGCGTCAATGTAACCTACCGTTTGCAACTTGTCAGTCATCACGGCGTGCGCGGGAATTACGCCGCACATTTCAAAATTATTTCCGCCAAAATCTGTTATGCTGTTCATTAAATACATAAATCCGCCGCATTCTGCGTAAACAGGCAAATTGTTTTCAGCCGCCGCCCGAATTGCCGCGCGGATTTTTTTATTTGCTTGAAGTTTTTCGGCAAACATTTCAGGGAAGCCGCCGCCGATTATCAAGCCGCTTATATTTTCAGGAAGAATTTCACTCTCAAGCGGGCTGAAGTACACAATTTCCGCGCCGCGCTTTTTTAATTCGTTCAAACTTTCTTCATAGTAGAAATTGAAAGCCGCGTCCTTCGCTACAGCAATTTTGCACGTTGAAGAAATTTTATCTGCTGTTGGAATTTCAACATTAACGGCGGGCGCAGAATTTGCGATTTTTAGCAAGGCGTCAATGTCAACTTCGCTTTCAACCGTCGCGCAGATTTTTTCTATAACTTCGGAAAAATTATTTTCCGCCGTCGGTACAAGCCCCAAATGTCTTTCAGGCAAAACAAATTCAGCATTGCGCCGAATTGCGCCGAAACATTTTATGTTAATTTTTTCCAGCGCGTCAACAATAATTTTTTTGTGCGAATCCGAGCCGACACGATTTAAAATTACGCCTGCAAGATTTACGCTTTTGTTAAATTCACGAAAACCCAACGCAACCGCCGCCGCTGAAGTTCCCATACTTTTTGCGTCGATAACCAAAATTACGGGAGATTGTAAAATTTGCGAAATTTCGGCGGTTGAACTCACTCCCCCAACTCCACCATCATAAAGCCCCATTACTCCCTCAATTACGGCAATTTCTGACACTGTGGCGGGCATAAAAAAATTTTGCACGAGCGTTTTTTCTCCGACTAACCAACTGTCAAGATTGAGCGAAGGTTTACCGCTTGCAATTTCGTGAAAACCCGTATCAATATAATCAGGTCCAACTTTGTAAGCTTGAACATTTAATCCGCGCTTTTTCAACGCCGCCAAAATCCCGCTTGTAATTGTAGTTTTGCCCGCGCCGCTTTGCGTTGCCGCTATGATTATTCGCGGAAAATTTTTTTGCAACTTAATCACTCCAAAAAAAATAGCGGCAATTTCGCCGCTTGAAATTTATTCTCTCGAATTGTCCAACAAATATAAAATCGCATTGACGGCGGCAACCGCAATGGGACTGCCGCCCTTCGTTCCCTCAACAGTTATGAAAGGAATTTTGTCCTGCGCGAAGAGTTCAGCTTTTGAATCAGCCGCGCCGACAAATCCTACAGGTACACCTATAATTACGGCGGGCGAAATATTTTCTTCCTTGACAAGGCGCAAAACTTCAAAAAGCGCAGTTGGCGCGTTGCCTATTGCAACAACCGCGCCGTTAAGATTTTCGCCGAAAATTCGCATTGCCGCCATTGAGCGGGTAATTTTTTTCTGCGCGGCAAAATTTTTAACTTCGTCATCAGCAACCTTGCAAAAAACTTCGCCGCCGAATTTTTTCAGCGCGCGCTTGTTAATTCCCGTGCGCACCATTTCAACGTCAGTAAAAATATTTGCGCCGCGCAGAATTGCCGCCTTCGCCGCGTCAATCGCCGTTGCAGAAATTTTTATTATCGGCGCGTATTCGACATCGCCCGCCGCGTGTATTATCCGTGAATAAATTTTCTTTTCGTCTTCGCGCAGATTTAATTTCTCAAGGTACGGCGCAATTATTTCAAAACTGCGCGTTTCAATTTCCATTGGTTGAGTTATCATTTTTTACCTCAATGATTTACTGCGCCAAAATTTTTGATACAACAATAAAATAATAAAAAACAGGCGCGGTATATAAAATGCTGTCGAATCTGTCCAAAACGCCGCCGTGACCGGGAATTATAAAGCCCGAATCTTTGACGCCGGTATAACGTTTGATTGACGATTCAACCAAATCGCCGAGCGTTGCAACAATCGCCAAAATTACGCCAATTTCCGCCATTTGCGTAATCGGGTAGCCGAAAAGAAATGTACCGACAACAACCGCCGTTAAAGCTGTGCCGACAATCGAGCCCAAAAAGCCTTCGATAGTTTTGTTGGGGCTGATTGAAGGGGCTAACCTGTGCGAGCCTACCGCCGAGCCGATAAAATATGCAAAAGTATCACTTGCCCAAGTACACGCAAAAAGTATCCAGACCAATTCGCAGCCGCCGTCAAAATGCAAATTCGATAAAGTTTCAACAAAATTAATGTTGCCTACATTTTCGCTGACAAAGTTATGGAAGTTTACCAACGATTCTACTTTATGCGGTTCGTCCGCCAAAAATCTTAACATTATCAAATGTGCAAGCGGCAAGCCCAAATAAAATAATCCTGCGACTGATACGCCCGCTTCATTCGGGCGCATTGAAAATAAAACCGTCAACAAAAATATTGCAAGCGAACCCAAAGTTAAAACTGCAACCAATTCTTCAATGTTGCCGAGCCACGCACAACACAAAATTAATATCAGCGTGAACGCGCCAAGAAAAATTGAAGTGTCCATACCCGCGCGGCTGAACGCGCTTGAAAATTCGTACCAGCCGATTAACGCCAAAAGTATCACGGCACCCGCAAAAACCGCGCCGCCCATTTGTATTACGACGGCTGAAATTGCTATTCCGATTATCCCCGTTATAATTCTTAAAGCCAAAAAGTCACTCCCTTTGTAGTGGAATAGTGGGATAGTGGAATAGTGGAATAGTGGAATAGTGGTATAGTAAAAACTATCACACTATAACACCATAACACTATCACACTAAATTCACGCCGCCAAAACGCCTGTCACGCTTGCCGAAATTTATCAGCGCGTCAACAAATTCTTCGGGCGTAAATTCAGGAAAATTTGTTTTCGTAAAATAAAGTTCGGCATACGCCGCTTGCCAAAGTAAAAAATTGCTAATCCGCAAATCGCCGCCCGTCCTAATCAATAAATCAACCGGCGGCTGTCCTACGGTGTCGAGTTCGTCTTCAAAAACTGACGCGCTAATTTGTTCGGCGGAAATTTCGCCCGCTGCAACTTTACGCGCCAATTTCTGCGCCGCGCGAACAATTTCATCTTGTCCGCCGTAATCTGCCGCAATGTTGAATTTTACGCCCGTGTTGTTTTTCATTAATTCTGTAGCACTTTTAATTTGACTTTGAATAAGCGGCGAAAAATCTTCAGTGCGCCCAAAAAATTTTAAGCGCACGTTATTTTGGTGCATTTCCATTTTTTCATTTTCCAGATATTCGGAAAATAAATGCATTAAAAATTCGACCTCCGTAAGAGGTCGTTTCCAATTTTCTGTAGAAAAAGCGTAAACGGTTAAAGCTTCGAGTTTCAAATTTACGGCGGTTGTTAAAATTTTTTTCAATGTTTTAACTCCTGCAGTATGTCCCGCACTTCGCAATAGCCCTTGCAAAGAAGCCCAACGCCCGTTGCCGTCCATAATAATTGCCACGTGACGCGGCATTTTTGTTTTATCGACTTTGTTTAGTAAATTATCGGCAGTCATTTTTTAAACTTCCATAACTTCTTTTTCTTTGGTAGCCTTCGTTGAGTCAATGAGTTTAATATATTTGTCCAAAAGTTTTTGAATTTTATCTTGCGCGTCTTTTCTGTCGTCTTCGGTAATTTTTTTATCTTTTTCGAGTTTTTTAATAGCTTCGTTGGCGTCGCGGCGAATGTTGCGCATTGCAACTTTAGCTTCTTCAGCTTTTTTGCCGACAACTTTAACTAATTCTTTGCGGCGTTCCTGCGTAGGTTGCGGGATTGTCAAACGAATTGCAACGCCGTCCGAATTGGGATTCAAGCCCAAATCTGATTTTTGAATAGCCTTTTCAATTTCCTTGAGAGAGCCTTTGTCATAGGGTTTAATCATGATAATGCGCGGCTCGGGAATTGTAACATTTGCCATTTGATTAACGGGCGTCGGCGTGCCGTAATAATCAACCATAACTTTATCAAGTAAACTCGGCGTGGCGCGTCCTGCGCGAAGGGTTCCATAATCTTTTTTGAGAGCGTCCAAACTTTTTTTCAGTTTGTCTTCGGAAGAGTTGATAACTTCGCTTGTCATTTTAAAATTTCCCCCTTAAGTTGTTTTGAAATAATTTTAAAATTTTTTTATATCTTAAATGTACTTTCTTTTTTCCAAAGCAAAAAAAGAAAGTACAAAAGAAAAAGTGCTTTTTTTTCCGCCCGTCAGGGCCGCTCGGTTCAAATACGCTCGTATTCCGTACGCCCCCTTTGGGGCCTCTACTTTTTCCTACGCTCGTAAAAAAGGACAAGCTGCGGCTTTAGTGACGGGCGGTTTTTTTATTTCACTAATACCTAAATTAATTTATGTTGGTAATTTTTAAATTCTTGTAAAATGCTTCAGTGCCAATGTCAACGAAAAAGCCGACTGCGCCGCTTGCATTTGCTCCGCGCTTTAAATCTTCGACTGTCAATGTTAAAACGTCATTCAAATAAAATTCTGCGTGCGCGTCATTTATCACGGCTTTTAATTTTACCCATTCGTTCAAGCTCTGCGAAATTGGAGCCTCATAATCAGAAATTTTATTTTCGCGGAAATATGCAAAAGTGTATTTGGGATAAGAAAAATATTGGCAACCGTGCGCGCGCCTTACGGCGTCCGAAGTATTAGAATTTGTCGGACGAATGTAGAAAGATTCAAACGCAGAATTATTTTCGTCAATGCGAAATGCAACGCCAATAAAGCCGCGTGCAAAATCGGGAGCGTCAGGCAAAAGGCGGCTTAACATTTCAACTTCAATAATGCCGTTGTGAAAAGCCGAATTTTTTAACTTCGCAATGCTGTTTGTATCAAAGTCAAAAAGTTTTTCAGTTTTAACAACGCGCAAAACTTTTTCACCGTCAAAATTAAAATTTTCGGCAGAAACATTCACTGCAATAAAATTTTCAGCGTTCATAATTTACCTTGTAACAGTTGTACCGATTGGTTCGCCGAGTGCCGCCGCCAAAATATTTTCGTGATTGTCAATGTTGAAAACTACAAGCGGGATATTATTATCCATACAAAGACTTGTAGCGGTTGCGTCCATAACGTGCAATTCGCGGTTTAAAATTTCCATATATGTTAACGTGTCAAATTTTTTGGCGTCAGGATTTTTATTCGGGTCGCTGTCGTAAATACCGTCAGTGCCTTTTTTCGCCATTAAAATAACGTCGGCTTCAACTTCAGCCGCGCGAAGAGCCGCCGTTGTATCAGTCGAAAAATAAGGGTTGCCCGTGCCGCCGCCAAAAATTATAACGCGCCCTTTTTCCAAATGACGAACTGCGCGCCGCCTTATGTAAGGTTCTGCAACTTCGCGCATTTCAATCGCAGTTTGTACGCGCGTAAACACGTTCATTTTTTCCAGCGCGTCTTGAAGTGCAAGCGCGTTCATAATCGTTGCAAGCATTCCCATATAATCAGCTTGCGCCCTGTCCATACCTTTTGCGGAGCCGCTCAAGCCGCGCCAAATATTTCCGCCGCCAACAACTATTGCCACTTCCAAGCCTGCGTCGTGCACTTTTTTAACCTGTTTTGCAATATCTTCAACAACCGGCGGATTAATTCCAAAGTCATTTTCGCCTGCCAAAGATTCGCCGCTCAATTTCAAAACGACACGTTTATATTTCAACAATAAAACCGCCTCCAGTTCGGCGTCAATTTTACAAGTTGCAATGTTTTATGTCAAGAATTAGCCATTATTAAATAAAAAAAGACTGCAGATTTTTCCGCAGTCCTAAAAAGTCTTCGCGCAGATTTATTTTTCTTTTGCAAAAGTTAAAATGTTTTCGTCCTGCGCAAAAGTATCACTGTTATAATTTTGAGAGGTTGTATTCACAAAGAAAAAAAGTTAAACTGTGGCTATGAAAAAAGATACCTTAAACAGAAAAGCATATCCGACTGATTTAACCGATGAGCAGTG
>CAJOCQ010000015.1 GCA_905233135.1 uncultured Selenomonadaceae bacterium
ATTATTTAAACAAGCAAGAACTATCAACGCAACTTTGGAAAAAAATTTTATCCCGCTTGAATATTACGGGCAAGAAGTTAAGCTTCCGCGCTTGTACGGAATAGCAGCTTGCCGTTCTCAAATAGGACAGTACATTTTAATAAATTTTGATGACGCCGTGAAATGGGCAGAGCTCGGCGCGTCAGAAAATGATACTTTGTCTTTGGCAGTGCTCGGCTCGGCGTACTACACGGGACGCGGCGTGCGCCAAGATTACAAACAGGCGATTGAGTATTTAAAATTGGCGGGTGCGGAACCCGTTGCACTTTCGATTTTGGCGGACGCTTACGCAAAAGGTAACGGCGTCGATAAAAATCAAAAGCAAAGTCAATTTTATTCAAACTATTTGAAATTGGTCACGCAGCCGAAAATTGATAAAAAATTTGAAAAGAACGCCAAAAAACTTGAAAAAAAACAAAAACGAAAGGACAGGCAGGCGAAATAAATGGGCATTTTCGACAGCGATTTTGACATTGAAAAATATATTCAGCAAAGAATCCCCGAGCTTGACAATTTGGAAAACCGCGAACTTTTTAAAGTGATTGTCGGTAATTCCACGCTTGAACTTTACAACCACGTTAAGGAAGAATACGCCGCGCTTGAAAAAAGAGTTTTTGACGAAACGCCGCGCGCCGCGCGTCTGCCGGATTTAATTACTTGCGTTATCCCCGCTGAAAAATATGATGTTACTGACGAAAATTTATTTCCGTTTTTTCCCGAAGATTTAAAAAAAGTTAAAATTGATGCGCAGGAAATGATTTACAACGTGCAAAAGAACAAAGAATTTTTTTTGTATACGTGTATGATTCAGGCAGATTTTTTGGAATTGAAAAAGTTACTGCAAACTTCGCGCAGATTTAAGGGCGTCATTGAAAACGAATACGGCGAGACTCCCGCAGAATTTATCGTCAAGCCAAATGAACGCTACATAAAAAAAATTGAGGAACTTTACCACATTGCGAAGTTGAATTATATGCCGTGGCGCAGTCAAAATACCGCGTACCTTTTTAAGCTTTTTGATGTTTACGTTGTTGCGATTGAGGATTGGGACGAGCAGCTGGAAGTTAAAAAAGTTACAATCGAATTTGACGAATTTAGCGAAAAAATTTTGTATGAGCCGTTGCCGCTGTGGAATATCCGCCCCGTTATGATTAAAGCGAACGCCTACCCGCAGCCCGCAGTTGACAGAAAATATTTTGAGCACTATTTGTACGCAAAACAATTTGACGAGACGCGGGAATATTTATTGCGACGCACGGATTTTATTATTAGAAATATTCGGCGGCAGGCGGGCGATTGGTACATAATCTGCGACAGCGACGCGCCGGGCGATTGGGAATTTTATGAATTTGCGCCCGCGCCAAATGCAAAAAATTATGAAAACCCGCTCCTCAGTAACGAACAAAATAAAAGTTTTTCTCGGGATATGATTGAATATTTTGGGCAAAGAATTAAGACGCGAACGGAAATGACGCGCTTTTTAAATTCGTTTAAGTGCAGTGAATATTTAAGTTTTGTTGAGGCAAAGGTTACTATCAAACCTCGCACGATTGAAACTTATTCGACGGAAGAATTTATTGATTACGAATATCGCACGGGCGACAGGGCGCAATTTTTGGAACTTGCATTCCGCCCGAAGAACGAAGATTTTTATTTGAATCGAGACTTGATGAGCTTTTTGGTAACGGCAGTGCAACATTTTTTCCCCGAATATCAATGCGTCGGAAAGTTGGTGTAAGCGCGTGAATTTTATTTGGGATATAGTTTTACAAGCGGCGCGGGATGATTTTGAATCGCACAAATTATTTTTCAAGCCTGCGGAAAATTTCAGCCCGTACTATGAACAATCTTTCAGCTGCATAAACCAACGGCACGTTGACGCCGCCGAAATTGAAATTAATCCGCTGTACAGATTTTCGCCGATTTTTGAATATTTGTTGCATCCCGACGTTACAAATTTAGTTTTTGAGAATCAGCGGCAATTCATAATGTTTTACTTTGATTTGATAACGCACATTTTGGCGGAAATAGATTTGTGTCACGGAATGACGCGGCGAGAATTTTATATAAGAAAAATTCGGCAAGAAATGTTAAGCGGAATTTTTGGCGAAACTGTCAAGGCGGGAATGGAACAACTTAAGCGCGAGCGTCAAATTTCTGTTGCAGACGAATTTTTGAAAGTCATTGAAGTCGGCTCCAGCGTACATTCATTTTGCCACATTATGAAACAAATTTTTGAAGGCTGTATCGTTTACCAAAGCCGCGCGCACCCGCAAAAATTGTACGTGTACATTGGCAAGGAACGCGACGAACAACTCCAAAAACAATGGCAAATGTTACGTGAAACTTTTTTGCCGCTTGATATGGAAGTTAGAGAATTTTGGGCGGAACATTTCGGAATATTGGATATTAATGAAACTATGAAAATTGACGCCATTGCGATTTTTTAGTTGACTAACTTTAAAATCGATTTTAAGGCGGCTAATTTTGATGACACGCCGTCTCTAATTTCTTTTCAGTATAAATTATACCCCCTGTAAAAAGGCTTTAAATTTTTAATTACAGGCTTAAATTAAGGAGGGATATTTTGAACGAACAAAATTACCCGCAATTTGAACGCTTGCATATTTTGCGGACGGAGGCACTTTGCAGCATTCGAGACCGCGCCTTTGATACTTTGCCGCTAATCTTTGAAAATTACGGCAACGGCATTATCAACGGTTGCCGCCCGATAACTACGGAGAATTTAATAACGTTGGGCGCGGGCGTCATTCTGCACAATAATTTTTTGTACCTGATTAAAGAGCCAATGCACGTTGAATACGCACCGACTGAAGAATATATGTTGCTGAAAATTGTTTTTGAACCGGAATTAACGACAGAAAATTTTGTGCGACGCGGTGTACATTTAACATTAACGTCGGATTTAAATTTATCCGAATACGAAATTGAAATTTGCCGTTTCAAATTGAAAAAGGGCGCGGTTCTGCGCACGCAGTATACAGATTTTTTTGATATGGCTACCGAATTTGACACGGTTAATATTATCAATACGCCGTACGCGGCAATTGGCGGCAGTACCCTTGCGCCCGAAATTTTGCGCACTTTTGCCAACGAGGCTAAAAATTTTGCGCTGGAAAGTGATGACTATAATTTTTGCCTCGCTGCGCTCGGCGGTAATGTTATGAGCGTCGCGCAGGTTTCATTTTACATTGAACGCAGATTGAAAATAGAATTGCCCGAGCCGCTTACCAATCAAACACTTTATGAACATTTGTGCTTGATTTTGCAAGAAATAAAAAGCGGCGGTCGCCGTGAAACTTTTTCCGCACGCCGCCGCCGTCGTGAAATTATTGTTGAATAGGAATTTTTTTAAGAATTATGCCTACAGGTTGCCGCCGCAATAAACATTCTGCTGCCTCCAGCGATAACGCCCAAATATCAGCCGCCGCCGTTTTGCAATGCACCAACCTTTTTTCGCCGAGCGCATCAGCTTTAAAAATTAATTTTTCCGGTTTACCCTGTACAATTTTTGAAGTTTCACTTATTGCGTCAGTAAATTCCAAGTAAGGCAACCAATACAGCGGCGTTGCAGATTTTTCAGCATCTCTCGCAGAATAAAGTTGCACGCCCTTAAATTCCAATTCCGGCTCAATGAATTTGAAAAGCGGTTGTAAATCGTCATTAATTAAAAAGGTCGGCTCAAATAAAAAATCACAAGCCAACAAATTCCCGCTGTATTCATAATAAGCAACGCTGTCATCGACTTTTGCAAAAGATTCTGCGTCCGTAAAGTAGGGATATTTTTTTCTGTTAAACCCTGCCGCGTCAACAATCGAAGGCGCGTCAGGGTCTTTTTTTATCCAAAACCATTCTGTTTGAATCATTGCGAATTACCGTTTTTCTTGTTGACGGCGGTGTCCAACATATTGTTTAAATTTGCGCTTCTCAATGAAATATTATTTTGGCTGTCAGCGATGTTATTTTTCTTCTTATTATGTTGTATCGGTTTATCGTCTGGGGATTTATCTTTATCAGGGTCAGGATCGTTTTTAGGATCGTCTTTAGGATCGTCTTTAGGATCATCTTTAGGATCGTCTTTAGGATCATCTTTAGGATCGTCTTTAGGATCGTCTTTAGGATCGTCTTTAGGATCGTCTTTAGGATCATCTTTAGGATCATCTTTAGGATCGTCTTTAGGATTATCTTTAGGGTTATCTTTCGACTCTTCTTCAGGATCTTCTTCAGGATAATCGTCAAGCTTATCATACTTCGCCATATCTTCTTCAACTTTTTTAGCTTTTTTCAGATCTATTGAAGATTCTTCATAGTACTTGGAAACTTTAAGTCTATCCAATTTTTGTTGCGCGGCTTCTTCCAACATTTTGCGCTTTTCTGAATCGCTTGATGCCAAATATTTTTTGTAAGTTTCGGGGTCAGCTTTAATTTTGTCGCCGTACATTTCTTCCATAGCTGAAAGCGAAATAGCGGCATTGCTGTTCGCGCTTTTACTCTTTCGTATAAGGTCGTTGGTTGATTCGGTAACTTTCTTTGCACTTTCCAAAGATTTATCAAAGTCTTTACTTTTAATATTTTTGCCAAGTGCATAGACATCCTTTGAAGTTTGAAGAGCAGAGCCTGCAGCCGTTGCGCCGCCTTTAATTTTGCGACTTAAATCAGTTTCGCCCGTGAATTTTTCAACTGTTTCTGTAGTAGCGACTACAACCGCCGGAACTGCTGCTGCTACCGCCGCCGCCTTTTCAATTCCATTGGCGACTTGCTGCAATATAGATACTTTCTCGGTTTTTACCCCGTCAACTTTTAACTTTGTTAATGTGTTCGCTCCAGCATTAACGTCTGTTGATTGGGCAAGTGTCAATTCAAAACTGCCAAATTCGCCCTTATCGTAAGTTTCGTTGTAACTTTCGACATACATATTTGTTGCAGCTATAAGGCGAAAATCTCCCGCCTTAGTCATTATCGATAAAACTACTGCGCGGTAATACGGTTCAGCATTAACGTTAACATCTTCAGGCTTTGCCGCCGCCCATTTCGATAAATGCAACGTATTTCTTTTTTTGTTTTCATTGCCGGCATCTAAACCTGCAACTTTTTTTGCCGCGCCTGCCAACTCTTCATCCAGCGGTAAATATAAATTGCCTGAAATTTTCATTTTTACGGTACGGATTTTCGTCTCTTGGTTGTTACCCTTTATAGTTGCCATAGAAAAAGTAACGTTTGCATTTGTTATTGCGTCTTCGCCTAAGGCGTTTGTATCTATCAAAATATCGGGGTTGCCGCGTTTTGCGCCGTTGAGCGCGGCGGCAGCCCTAGCTGCCATAGCCGCAATTTTATTTTGGGCACTGGCTGCTTTAATATCTGCCGGCAATTTAGTTTGGTCTTTCCAAACGCGAAATTCATATTGCATAAAAATTTCTCCTTTTGATATTTTTAAGGTTTTGATATTTTTAAGGGATAAAAAATTTTCCTATTTGCTGTAACAGTCAAGTTGCACCAAATTTTCAAAGTTGCAATTTTCTTCAAAATTAATATTCAACAAAAAGCAATGGTACATTCTGAGCGGCGCAAAATATTCGTTGCTGTTGGCAGAACTTTCGGCGGGGTCTGACGTGCAATTTTTGAAAGTACAGTCTCTGAAGTAACATTCAAAAAAATCCCCGCCTGCAATTTTTACGCCGTCAAACGTACAATTAACAAATCTGCAGTTCAAAAAATTTGAGTCCGCCAAATTTAAATCTTCAAAGCCAAAATTTCTGAAAACGCATTCGATAAAATAACAGTGCCGTAAATCTAATCCGCCAAATTTGTTATTGCGAAAAGTTTTTTGCTCGAACGAGCGAAAATTTGTCTCTTCGTTTGCGTCAAGGTTGAACAAATCAATTTCAGGCAATTCGGCAAAAATCCTGTTCTGCCAATCTAAATAAGTGCCGCAAGTTACGTAAAAATTTTCGGCTTTAATGAGTTTGTCAAATTCATTGTAATAAGTAAGGCGCAGCGCAAAATATTTCGCGTAGCAGGCAAACAGGAAAGTTATTTTGTCAATCGTCCCCCAAAATAACGCTTTAATTTCAACGCGACTAACCGTACTGCGCACATAAAAATTTTCGTCCAGCGCGTCCGCTTTAAACTTTGCCCAATGCTTGAAAAGAAAATCCGCGCCAAATCTGTACCGTGCCCAACTTTCGCCGTATACCCATTCCTCGTTGTAAAAGTCAACTTGCAAAATTGGCGCGTCCTCTATCAGCGAAGTATTCAAAAGCGAAATGCTTATGTACGCGCAAATTTTATTTTCTTGCCGCTGAATTTCGCAAGCCTGCGCCATTGCCTTGCGGCATTCTTCCAAACAAAATTTTCTTATATCTGAAATATTTTTGTTCAAGTCCTGCGCGACGGTTTTTAAAAAATCCAATTCCAGCGGCGTATAGCGCGCGCTCAAATATTCGTCAAAAGTTTGTGCTTGCATTTCATTCACCAACAATAATATTGCTGCCGCCCATATCAATTTGATTCGCCAAAATTTTCATATGAGACTGCCCGCTCTGCGCGGTAATTTCTTTTTGAGAGACCATTTGAATTTTGCCCTTCGCGTCAAATGAAATGTTGCCGTCCGCCGAAATGTTAATATCCTTCGCAGAAACAATGTTAATTCCCTTATCCTTGTCAAGCTGTATGAAAGTTTTTTGGTGCTCGGCAATAATTTCAACGCCCTTGTCAGTCAAAAGAATTTCACGCCCGCCGGGAGCTTTCAAAGATTTATTTTTCGGCTCCTTAAGCGGCGCGGTGTTAATGGAACTTGCAGCAAAGGCGTCTTTGGTGTCGATTGAAGGGAACAAAATTCTAACGTAGTCATCGACTTCCGGCATAACGTACCAGCCCGAACCGTCCGCGCTTGAATAAACCGTTGCAAATGGAAACCACGCCGTCCCGCTTGAATCGTACTTTTCGTCAACGTCAATCAAATGCGCCTGAATTTTATCCTTCTCAACTTTCTTAACCTGTGCGCGGAAAATTCGCCCGTAAATATTTTTCTGAAGTTCAATCGGCACAAAAAATGCAGTCTTGCCGACAAGTTTATAATTCATTACCAAAATCCCGTTAAAAATCTGCGCGTGCTTTTCCTTGACGAAATATTCTTTCTTGTCGATTTTGACAGAATCAGCAAGGTTGAGATATTGAATTTGCCCGCTGACATTTACAGAAAAAAAATCTTCGGCAACAATTTTTGTACCTTTGGCAAGCAGCGCGGGATTTGCATTAAAAAATTGAAATGGCGCGTCTTCAAAAGTGTAGGAAATTTGCGCAGAAATAATTTCTGTAGAAGTTTTCGGCTCGGGTAATCCGATAGTCAGCAGTGGTTTTTCAGCCGTAATGTCAGTGAAAATCGCCGCGTTGAATTGCGAAGCAAGTCGCTTGATAAATTGCCACGAAGTTTCATTCAGGCGCAGAATAACTTGTTCAATCGCCTTGTCAGTAACCTTCAAATTAATTTTGCCGCCGCTGTCCTTAACCGCCGTCTTTAAAACTTCCTCAAATTTTGCGGTAAGTTTTTGAAAGGAACAAGTTTCCTTTTTCCAATCCAAAAGCCACGCCGCGTCAAGTAAATCAATCGTCAAAAAATTCGCTTCAATGCGCGTTTCCAGCGTCAAATTTGAAATGTAACCTTGAAATAAAACCGTGTCCTTTTTGTTGACCTTCGCAGAAATTTTAATTTTGTCGGCGTTTGCCTGTTCGATAAATTTTTTGCCCTTCTTCGCGTCAACGATACAAACAATTTTGGCGCACGCGTATTCGTTCGCCGCGTGATGAATTTCAACGTTCAAAAGTTTCAAAAATTCCACGCCGTCAATTTTTATATCCTTAATCGCAATAGTAATATTTTTGTCCGCCAAATTAATCAACCTTTGCAATTTTTTTCCGCGTCAAACGGTTCAAGCAATCGTAATAATATTTTGTCAAAGTTTCACCGTCATTTTGCTGAATCAATCTGTTTTGCGCGTCGTATTCGTAGCGAATGACTTTAACGCGCCCCGTTGCACTTTGCCGCGTTTGCAAATCCTGCCAATCCCGCCGCTCAATGCAATTATCATTTAAATCATATTTCCAGCGCGTCAATTTAAATTCTTCGCCAAATTTTTGCCGCGCCTCAACCAATCGCCCGCCGCTGTCAAAAATTTCAATATCGAAATGCTCGGAATTTTTTTCAACGGGAATCAGCGGCTCAAAAATATTTTCCTGCGCGGCAACAATTTTATTCATTGGCGTATGTGCGAAAAAAAATTCGCCGGCTTGCGTGCGCACCGTCAAAAGTCTGTAAACTTTATCGAAAAAGCAAGAAAATTTGTAGCCGCAAGGCGTCTGAATAAGCGCGGGCGCGGGCGCGTCGCCGTCATAGGCGTAAGTTGTAATTTGCCCGTTAATATCGTGCCGCAAAACTCGCCCCGCAATGTCGCGCTCAAAAGTTTCACGCCGCCAATCTTTGATATTAAGGCGCGTTCTTTTTTCAATCAGTAAATTTTTTGAAGAATAAAAATAAATTTCCTCAAGCCCGCTGCTGCAAGTTTTTTTAATAAGGTTGCCGCTTTCGTCATAGTCAAATTTTGTAATTGTGCCGTCGGGAAAAATTTCGCGCGTCAAAAATTCGTTGTGATAACGCCAAAAATATTCTTTGCCGTCGCGTGAAACTTTGTAATTCAGCCTGTTATTTTCGTCGTACCGAAAAATTTCAAAAGTACCGTCATGGTAAATAATTTTTTCAACCAACTTTTGGCGGTTCCATTTATAAATTATTTTATTGTGCCCGCTCTCAAAAGTTTGGCGGTTTTTATCTGCGTAAAAAAATTTCCTGACGCCGTCCGAAGTTACAATTTGCGTAATTCTGCCGTATTCGTCATATTCATTTTGAAAAAGAATTTTGCCGCCGCGTTCAATGCAACCCGTCAAATTTTTATTTCGGTCATAAAAATATTTTATATAACTGCCGTCGGGATAAATCACGCGGCTTAACAAATTTTTTTCGTATTCGTAGCGCGTGACGCGCCCAATTTCATCTTTGACGGCGATTAAATTTTGGCCTTCGTAGATAAAAAAAATTTCGCGCAAAGTCTTAAGCGTCAACTTTGGCGAATTGTCTTTCAAATTAAAATTCCAAATTGCGGTGCGGGAATTATATTCGCGGCTGACAGTGAAATTTTGCAAAATATCTTGCTGCGCGTAGTCAATAATTTTCAACGCAAAATTCCCCGTAGCATAATCAATAGAAAATTCGTGCCGCGCCAATTCGGGCAAAACGTTTATATTGAACATAAAGGCTCCTTTAAATAAAATTCAATTATAATATTTTGTGAGTAAACCTTTTAATACTGCAATATTTTCCTTCGGTATTTTTGTAAATATAAATATATAAATCGCTGAAAAGTTCTTTCAGCTTCTGATTTTTGCATTTTCCAACGTTTTAAATTGTCAATCAAAAAAATCCTCAATGACAATAATATGATAAGTTTTTCGCCGGTAATACCAATTTTCAAAATATATTTCAAAAATATATTAAAATTTCTGCACCTTGCGATAAAAACATTTTCAAGTGGCTGATTAATCTGACCGACATATATTTTGCCGTTTAATCTGTTTGTAATTTTATAAAATTTGTAAATTATTATAAAAACCATTATTGAAATTATAAAAAAAATCGTTACGTTTTGCAAGCGCGGCAACTTCAAAAACTTTTTATCGAATCGTCTGAAATTCTTGAATACCTGCGCTTAATTTGGCAAGACGACTGTTTAAAAATTCGCCGTCGACGAAAAATTGACGCCATACTGACTACAGCATTTTTTTTAAGCTTTAAAATCAAAGCAAAAAGAGCCAAAAGCTCTCATTGAATATAAAAACGAATACGCGGAGCCGCAAGTTGATTCAAAGGCGCAATATCAAGCACTTATCAAACTCGGCAACAGCGCAAAAATTCCCGTCATTGCCTGCCGTTATAAAACTGATTTTTCAAGCTTTTTGGTTGTACCGCTTAACAATTTTGCAAAAGAAATTGTGCCGCGCCGCGTTGAATTGACTGAGCCGAATATGTGCAATTACTTTATAAAATGCGCGAGATTACAGCTCCGCAAAATGTTTTGGCAGATTTAAGGAGCGCGTAGATTGAACAAGATATGTTTTGCCAAAGACGAAGCCGACTTCTTCAACGTTATCGCCTTTGGCAAAATCAGAAATTATTGAATTTATCGGATTCGGCAATTTTAAAGTTGTTGAACGTGGCGAAAAGGAAGGACGCGCCCCGCGTACAGGCGAAAAAATTATTATTGCCGCGCACAAAGATTTACACTTCACGCCGTCAAGAACTATCAAAAATTCCTTAAACTAAAAAAGCAGAATAATTCGGCGCAGAAATTACAATGTATTCAGTACTTGCAATATTTTTTTATTTAATTTTAGGCGGCTTTAACGCGCTTGTTTTTTATCTCGGCGCGTCAATGCGTATCAGCACAGAAAAAATTATCCTAAGCGTCAAGGGCGGCAAAGATGAAAAAATTATTTCGGCACGAAGGCGCACGTCAAGGTTCCTACTATTTTACAAATGGAAATAACCGAATGCGGAGCGGCGTCCCTTGCAATGATTTGCAGCAGGCAAAGAATTTTAATTGCCCGAGTACTTGCCAATAACCCGTCAATCTTAATTTGCGCACCGCCTTTCTACTATTCGGGATTGCGATAAAATTATTGATTTGAGGTGATATTATGCCAAAGGGCAAAGAGTACTATAACGCGCTTGCTGAAAAAGCAGTCAAGGACAACGACGCCTTCAGCGAACTTTACGAACATTATTTCCCGATAATCTACAACTTGATTTACTACAAAGTTAAAAATGTTGAAGTCGCTGACGATATTACAAGCGATGTTTTTGTTAAGGTCTGCGAAAATCTCCAAAAGTTCAACAGCGAGAAGGCATCTTTTTCGACGTGGATTGGTACCATTATGAATCGAACTTTTATAGATTATATGCGTTGGCAAAGTCATCGCGAATTTGTAGAATGGGACGATTATTTTTCGCCGCCAATCCCCGAACACGAACAGCCCGAAGCGCAAATTTTAAAAGCCGAAAACAAAAAAGAATTGCTCATTGCGCTCGGCAAATTAAGCGAACGCGAACAGGAAATTATCCGGCTGAAATATTTTGGGGAAATGTCAAACGTGGAAATTGCCGAAATGTTAAACCTTACGCCCGGCAACGTCGGAATAATTTTACACCGCGCAATGGGAACTTTGAGAAAATATTTGACGCGCGTTTTTGAAAAATAAATTTTTATCGCAGTGCCTGTTGTGTAGATTCTTTACACAACAGGCATTTTTTATGTTAATATAAAGCGACTACAACAAGGAGGCTTTTTTATGATTGAGGAAAAAAATCTGCAGGAATATCATTCGTTACAGGAACTGCGCGAAAACTTTTCATTGGCGGAATTGTTTGACCTTGCCAAGAAAAAAATTTTGGGCGAATGGCTCGAAATGAATTTTTATTTCAATGACGCAAAAAAAATTTATGACGCTGTTACAAATGAAATTGATGACGCCGAATTGAAATTGTTAATCTGCAAAATTTTCAGCTTGAATTTTGACGATTTAACGGCTGATGAACTTGAAAAAATTTCCGCGCTTATCGGCAAGAATCAGCGCAACGAATTGTTTTTGAAGTACGATAACGCCGCCGAAAATTCCGCGTACGTCGAAACGCAAAGCGAACTTGTAAAGGCGTTGCAGGGCGGCGCAAATATTTTATATCTTTACGGCGCGGAGTTTAGAATCCCCGTCGAACTGCACGACAAAATTTACATTGGCTGCAACAACGCCGTTATCGATTTCACGCACGAGAGCGATATTGATTTGGACGCACGCAACATTATTTTTGAGGACGTGCAAATTTATCTGCACCACCCGATAACTTTGAAAATGGAAAAGTCGCAAAATGTCAAAATTCTCAACGGCACTAAAAAAACTCTCAGTCTTCGCCCTACGCTTAAAGAAATTTTTGAAATTATGCGCGGGCGAAATGCCTTTGAATCTGCTGAAAAATTTAAAAACCGCGCGGAAGATTTGCGCGGCGTTGCAGTCGGTGAAACTTTGCTTGAGGATAAAAATTACACTTTCGCCGCCAACAATTTTTCATTAAGCCCGCAATGGAATTTTGATTTTGTTTCGATTGTAAAGGACTTCGCGCGGGACAAAAATTTTTTCTTGACGATTGCGCCTGTACACGCCGAACAACTTTACAACAATGAACGCAAACTTCAGATTTTCGCAGATTTTACTTACATTGACGGCAAGCTGACGATTTTAAATTTGTACTTTGAAACCGTAACGCTCGGCAGGATTAAAATTGAAAGTGTCCTGCGCGAATTGCAAAATAAAATTTCGAGCGGCGGCGGGCTTGGTTACGGCTTGCACATTATCGCGGCTTACTATCACAAACACAGATATTGAGGTTTAAAAATGAGAGCTTTTCATACTTTGCGCACGAAGAACCGCGCGGATTTTCAAATTGCGGATTTTGAAATTTTTACAATGATTTTATCTGCGCTGGAATGGAAAAAGTACAACGGCGAAATTTTTTTGTACACGGACAAAATTGGCGCAAAATTTATTTATGACGCGGGGATTTTGGAAATTTGGGACGGCGTGAATACTTCGCTGAATGACCTTGACGACGCGCAGATTGACGAAAATATTTTTTGGGCAGGTGCGAAAATTTTTGCATTGACGCGGCAAAATTTCCCGTGCGTTATGATTGATTTAGATTTTATAGTTTGGCAGCCGCTGAACTTTGACAGGTTTAAAAATGAGATTGCCGTGATTCACCGTGAAAATAAAAATATTCCGTGTTATCCCGACAAAAATTTTTTCAACTTCAAAAATAATTTTGCCCTGCCGCAAAATTTGAATTGGGATTTGGAGCCGTGCAACGCGGCATTTGTATATTTCGGCAATGCAAAATTTGTAGCGGAATATGTTGCATTTGCATTTGAATTTATGAGAGCCGCCGCGCCGTCCGCCGACCAAAAGGGCTGGGATTTATTGCCGTATATGGTTTTCATTGAGCAGCGTTGGCTTGCAATGTGCGCGGAAATTTGCGGCGTCAAAATTCATAATTTGGCGACGTTGCAGGAACTTTTTGACGGCGGGCAAAATTTTTATACGCACATTTGGGGGCATAAACAAATTTTGCGCGAAAATCCTTTTGAGGCTGAAAAGTTTTGCAGAGACTGCGCGGGGCGCATCGCGTACGATTTCCCGCAAATTGCCGCTAAACTTTCGCAACTTGAACGCTTCAAAAAATATTTTTAAAAAGTGTTCTAACAGAATAACAAAAATATATTTCGCCGTGATAAAATAAACGGCAGAATTTTGGAGGGAATAATTTGGATAACGATAAAGATTTTGCGGCGCGTGTTTTAGCCGCATTCAAAGATAATCTTTTTGAATTTAAAAAGTTGCTCTTCAATCTTGATGACTGCGTTGCAAAAAAAGATTTTGACGCGCTCCAACAAAATTTTAACGAGGCACAGAGCGTCATTAAAAATTTTGAAACCGAAAATAAAAACCTGCGCGAAGATATTAACCGCCGCCAACAATCTTTTGACAGCTTGCAAAATGATTTTAACGCGCTTCAACAAAAATTTGACGCCGCGCAAAAAGAATTAAAACTTTATACAGAAGATTTGGCGCAGGCGAAAAATCAAATTTCCGCGCTTGAAAATTCTTTGCAAGAAAAAGAAACGCGCTTGCAGGAGTACGCAAAAAATTATTCTGAACTTGAAAGCGCGTACACTTCCTACAAGAAACTTTCAGCGAATATCAAATTTGCGTTGGAAGGGATTTTTGGCGCGGAGAGTACGCCGACAAGTTTTTTGGCGGGCGCGTTGCAGGAAGGGCATTTAGAATCTTTGTTTGACTACGTTGCAACTTCAATCAACAACGGTGCGCCGCAAGACGAAACAGAAATTTTGTGCGACTTGTTTGACTTTGCATTTGCCGCCGCCAACAGCGGACGCCGTGAAAAAATTTACACGCGCCTTGACACTCGCGCAGGAATTGATTTTGACAATGACGAAATGAGAAAAACTTCAAACAGTGCGCAATCCGGCGCAGTCAAAAATGTTCTGCTGGTCGGCTACAAATTTTCTCGTACTGACAAAATTATTAAAAAAAGTTTGGTGTTAATCGGCGCGGAAGGATAAATTTTTCTTGACATTTGGTAATTTGTTTATAAAATGCTAATTATCATTGAGTTGTTTATATGTCAAATATAGGAGAAAGTTATGACGAAAATTATTGAAAAGTTGCCGGTATCGGCGGACGCACTCCAAGATTTTAAACATAACGCACTGAAAAAATATATCGCTAAAACTGTTTCACAACTTGAAGAAAATTTTTCTGCATTGTGTACGGAATTTACCGCCCGCTTCAACGCTGACGAGTGGATTTATATGGACAACAAGGACGTTTATTACAACAACGATATTTTCGGACTTATCCCTAATCTTGATAACAGAGCTTGTGATGCTTGCGACAGTTACTACAGCTATAATGAGAGCTTTTTAAATCGTTTGGAGTTTTCGGGATTTAAAGGCGATTTACCGACTTATTATGAAGCCAAAATATCTTTTGTTGACAAAGCTAAATATTTTCGCAACGGCGGTTATATCAGAGTTCGCGGAAGCGGCAACAGCGGCTTGACTTACAGGGATAATGACGGCAGATACGCTTATTACAGCACTTATAATAGCGGTGCTCATTATCATAACGACAACTACCGTTGGGGAAATATGTGGACAATTCCTTTTTTCCGCTTTGGTGCAAAAGATACAAAAGGCAACGCGCCCCGTGCAATTTTAAAATGGCTTGAATTTGATTTAATGCCGCAAAATTTTAAAACTGAAGAAACTAAAAAACTTTTTAATGAGCTGAAAGTTCTTTATGCAAAGTACGCAGATTTTTTGCACGCGAAAAACGGCGCAATTACTTTCAAGCAAGATAAAATTTTTGAGGAAGTTTTGGCGGGCAAAGAATTTGATTTTCTGCCTGACGCAAAAAAAATTCTTGCCGCAAATACCGTCCCTTCAAGTAACGAATTTGTAAACGCCCTGCGCGATGAACTTTTGAACGGCGATAAAATCCGCGCAGATATTGACCCGTACGACGCAAATATTTTAATAGACCCGAATCGCGGGCATTGGGATTTATGGGACTACGGCGCGGGCGAAGAAAAAGCAGGCGAAATTGTCCTCGAAGAAAAATTAACGGCGCGTGACCCAGCAGACGATATTAACAACGGCATTGTTGCAATAGATTTCGGCACAAAGTCAACTGTTGTTGTTTACGAAAATGATCGCCTGCAAATTATCCCGTTGCAAGTCGGCAGCGGCAATTACAGCAAGGGCGTTAAAGCCGAAAATTATGAAAACCCTACCGTTATACAATTCAGAAATTTAAAAAATTTCGTCGCGGCGTACAAGGCGCGCGCAGGGCGTCCAAAAACTAAATGGAATGACGTTACAGTTTCGCACAATGCTTTTGAAAATCTCGGCATCAGCAACAGCAAAGTTTATTACAGCTTTTTAACCGGCTTAAAGCATTGGTGCGGCTCCAATAACCCTATGAAAATTCAGGACAATAACAAAGTTACCGAAAATTTGTCGCCTTTTATGGAACTGCGCGAAGACGAAATTAACCCGCTCGAATATTACGCCTATTATCTCGGCTTGTATATTAACAATATGTTGCAGGAAAAAAGAATTTTTCTGAAATATATAATGTCATTCCCCGTGACGTACGAAAACGGGATTAGGGAAAAAATGCGGCGCAGTTTTCAACGCGGCTTGAAAAAATCTTTTCCTACGGCTCTTTTGTCGAATGAATCCGCAATGAAAAAATTTACAGTGCAGACGGGCGCAAGTGAACCCGCCGCTTACGCAATAACCGCGTTGCAGGAATATAATTTTGACCCCGAAGACGACCAAGAATATTATTATGCTGTATTCGATTTTGGCGGCGGCACAACTGATTTTGATTTTGGCGTTTTCAGAGAATCCGAACTTGACCGCTATGACTATTCGCTGATACATTTCGGCGAAAGCGGCGACAGAACTTTGGGCGGCGAAAATCTTTTGCAACTTTTGGCGTTTGAAGTTTTTAAAGCTAATCAGGAAACTTTGTTAAACCCCAACAAGGACGATAAAAGCGTTGGCAAAATTCCATTTACATTCGCCGCCGATAAAAAGGATTTTGTCGGAAGTGCCGCGCTGATTAAAGATTCTCAAGAAGCGCATTTGAATATGCATAACCTCGCCGAAAAGTTGCGCCCCGTTTGGGAAGACCCCGACGGCGAAGAAGCTAAAAAAATTCTTGCAGGCGATAAGGGCATTGAAGTTAATCTTTTCACTGACAATGAAAAACCATTGCCTAATTTTATTTTGCATACGGATAAACTTGACTTGAAAAAAATCCTGCGCGACAGAATTTCGCAGGGCATAGAAAATTTTTTTATTGCAATGAGTGAAGCATTTTTCGAGGGCGCAAATTACGAAGGCTACAATATTAAAGTTCTCAACGAAATTGACGAAGTTTCAATTTTCCTTGCGGGCAATTCTTCAAAGTCAAAACTTGTCAAAGAAATTTTCGCCGAATATTTGGGCGAAGTTTCCCCCGCCGAAGAACCAACGGCGGACGCAAATTCAGATACTCTTGTTTTGGAAAATATTTCAGATACTACTGTTGAAGGCGGCGAAGTTAAAATTGACCTTGCAAGCGATACCGCCGCGCTTAAAAATGTTCCCGCCGAATTTATTCCCGTTGAAAGCAAGGCGGCAAAACTTTTAGATATTGATAACGCGGAAATGCCGCAATTTAAAATTTACCCCGCGCTCGGCACTGCTGAAGCGTTGGAAATACAAAAGGCTCGCGGCGTCGAAGTCAATCCAAATGATATTGCCGCGCCTACAGGCAAAACGGGCGTTGCATTCGGCTTGCTTAAGTGCAGAGACAGCGGCAACGTTAAAATCACTCACATTACACCAACTGCCGAGTACACGCCTTTTCAGTTTTACATTGGCAGAAACAAAAAGCGCAAATTTAAAACCGTCATCAACAAAAATACAAAATTCGGCGAATGGTACAAATTTATTGACGCAAGCAACGATTTCGATATTTTGTACAGCGATTTACCCGAAGCAGTTTCAAACCAAATGGAAGTCGAAAAGGCGCACAGAATCAATATCACGCTTGATAAAATTGACCCTTCGGCAAGCGTTTTTATTCGCGCAGTTAAATCAAATGTAATTGAATACGCCGTTGCAAAAAATGTTGAGGATTTGGCGGATGCCGCAAAAGTCGGCGAACCAATTCCCGTTACTTTAAGTTAGGAAAAAATTATGGCAGATTTTTTAACAGAAAATGCGCAGTTCACCTGCACTCAAGGCGGCTTCATAACCTGCAAGGACAGCGGCAACAGTTCTGTAAAGTACAACGGCGCAACTTTGCTGACAGCGGGCGCAACTGTTAAAACTAAAGCGGGAATCTGCGCGACGTTGACGGCAATGGCGCAGGGTACGCCGCAAATTTGCAAGTGCCAATTAACCGCGTGGGCTCCTGCTGAAATTATGAAAAATTCCGGCGGTGCGCCCTTGCTGACTGATTCAACAAAAAATACTTGCATTTATGGCGGCATAATTTCTGCGCAAATGTCGGGCGTACTCGGTAAAGTTGCAACGGGATTTACTCCCGCCGCAATGACAATGGGCGCGGCGTCCCTAGTCAACGTTGAAAAAGTTCCTGAAAATATTTCTGCCGCCAATAAAAATATTTCGCCAAAAATTGAAAATTCTGCCGACAGTAAACAAAATAACCCCGCCTCCAATGCTAAAATAGAAAATCCCAAAAAAACTGACGCGCCTAAACTTTTGAGCAAGCCTTCAAAAAATCTTTTTTGCCCCTACGACGAAAACAACGAAAAATGCAAAAATTGTACCTACCCGCGCACCCCTGCAACCATTGACAACAATTCGGCGATTCTGCGCAAAAACTATCTTGCGTACATTGCCGACGCAAATAACCGCGATTCAGTCGATAATTATTTTTTGACAGTGCAAGATAAATTCAATTATCAGGCGCACCACTTGATTAGCGGCAACCAAATTTTTGCGCCAATGAAAAAACGTTCGGACGGCGTGAAAATCAATCGCCGCGCTAAACTTGTACGCCTTGCTAATTTTTGCGGCTACGATATTAACAACGCGCAAAATTGCATAATGCTTGTTGCGAACAGCAGCAACACTGACAAAATTATTAATAAATCTGTCAGCGCGTACGACACGATGAGCCTTTCAAAAATTCAATGGCACGTTGGCGGGCACAGCTATAAATTTTCGGCGGAAGAGTTGCAGAATATCAAAACGCAAATTAATTTCTACACTAAAAAAATTTCTGCCGCGCCGCCGCAAAATTACGTGCAACTTGTTTCAGCTGAACTTGATAAAATTGAAACGGCGTTGGCAAGTGCGCCGATTTGCCGCAATACCACTCAAGCTAAACAGGGCTTGATAACGCGCCTTAATAATCTTTCAAAAAAAATTAAATTGCAACTCGGCGCGTTCAAAGAAAAACCGCAAAAAAGTTTTCCATACTACGTTTCAAAAGAGGCGTATTTGTTCGCCTTCAATTTGCCGCGCACCGCCAAAATTATTTTAATCCGTCGCGCAGGACAAATTTTTTTATTTGAGAAATTCCGCGCTGAAAGATTCGGCGAAGTTTTGACTTCGGGCGAAGGCAAAACTTTAATTTTTAATTCTAAAGAAGAAAAAAATTTTCCACTAGACACGCGGGAAAATAAAATTGCCTGCATTGAATTTTGCGATAACGTGGAATATTTTATTTTGGCGGAAGGCGTCAATTTTGCTGACATTGAATTTTTGCCGCGCGGCGAAAACTTTACCAAAAAAATTGACGGCGCGGTTGATACCGCCGCAAAATTCCTGCAAGCGCACGATACAGAAATTTTAATTTGGCTGCGCGATATGCAGGGCGAATATCAGTACACCGCAATTAAGCGCAGAATTGACGAACGAATTAAAGCATTGGAGGCGGCGCAATGAAATTTTTTGTAATGTACGCTGAAACTTGCGTTGAAGAATACGCCGCGCCCGGCGCAGATATTTTTGAACTGGAGCGCGGCTGTTTAAATTCTGAATTTCAATTTCTTGACCAGTCGCCGCTTGACGTGGAAATTTCGGACGAAGGCGGCGTTGATTTTCCCGACTTCATTGTTGAAGGGACAATTCCGCTGATTTCTGAAGGAATTAAACGCATTTTCGAGAAATTAAAAATTGACTACATATTTTATAAACTGATTCGTTTGACGTACGCGCAACTCGGGCGCAGTGAAAATTATTGGCTTGCACTGCCGCCGCGCATTAATTGTCTCGACACAAGCAAAAGCGTTATCGAAGTCGAAGACAATCCTTTCATTTTGCCAAGCGAATTGATTAGAGAAGCAAAAAAAATTTGTATCGCCGAAAATCTTATCGGGCGGTACGATATTTTTAAATTGGCGGGCGTCGTCAACCAAGAAATTATCGTAACCGAAAAATTGAAAAACGCACTCGCCGCAGGAAATTTTGAGAATTTATTTTTTTACGAACTGGAGGGGTAAATTTGGCTAATCAGACGCATAAGACGATTATTTTTGAAGAGTTTGACGGCTCTAATTCCAACAACCTTTACACAATTTTAAATAATGAACCTTCGCCCGATGAACTTTCGCGCGGAATTGCAAAGTTGACTGTTTCAAACTTTGGCGAATTTATGAAAAAATTTGCTCCGAAAGTTTATGAAGTTTGCAGAAAAAATCCTGAAACCGGACACATTGAATTTTTCTACACTACCGACCCGCAAAAATTTTCCGAACTGCCGTATAACGAAATTGATATTGGCGAACACATTTATTATAAAATGTTGTCGAATTTGTATGCGTCGAAGGGAACCAGCGGCAAGACAAATTTGCAATTCAAGGATGAAGAATTTCTTGAAATGTTGACGCCGAAAAGAGAACTTAATGAAGTGCGCGATACGCGGCAAAAAATTGAATACAATCTTCAAAATTTCTATGAAGCGAAGGCGCGTGGCGATAAAAGCGCAATGAATGACGCAAATAAAAAAATTCGTGACTGCCGCAAAAAAATTGCCAACTATGCCAAATCCCCGTTGAATAAGCTTTTGCCAATTCTCATTGAGGATACAAACAAAAAATTGGAAGTGCTCAAAATTGCAGCGGGCGGTGCAAGCGGCGACGGTACAAAAAGTTTGTCCGCCGCTAATTTCGGCGTGCTTTACCTTAACCCCGCAGGCAAATTGGATATTGACGAAAATTGGAAGGCGTCAGAAGCTAAACAAATTACCGCGCCTGATTCTCAAAAAGACGGCGCATTGGTTGCAGTCAAGAAAAATCTTCCCGCCGAAGTTAAACCTATTCCCACTCCAAAATCTAATCCTATACCCGATAAAAAAACGCTCAGCAATACCATTGCAGCTACAATTGAAAGGGATTACGACGAAAACGCAAAAATCCCCAACAAGCAAGTTAAAGCAATGATTGTTTCGGCATTTGCACCGCTTGCAGTTTCTTCAAATTCCGAAAATCCAAAGACAGTTGTTGACAAAGAAACTTTGCTTGCACGCCGCCAAATGTTCGAGGACGCTTACACCAACGCCCGCGAATCTTTTATTAAAGAAATGTCCCAAATTATTGAAAGTTTGCTCGGCGTCAAAGCTTTTTTTGACCACGCAACGATTGACGGCAGCGAAACTTCAACCATTCCCGGCGGCGTCATTATCGCTAATTGCAAGGCGTCAAGACTTTTGAACAACAAGGACGCATTTTCGCATTATATGAAATATCTCGGCAAGGCTCAAACTGAAGCGCGCGTTTGGTTCGCAGTTGTTCCCGCCGTTTTTGAAAGTTCGCCCGTTAAAAATTCGGCTGAAAATATTTCTGATGACGACCCGATGGGCGGCAGTTTGAATGACTACGAAGAAAACGCCGCCGAAAAAAATTCTGCGGAATATGTCAGCATTAACGCCCTTAAAGAATTTTTGAAGGTTATGGAAGACGCCAAAATTACTACAGTTTTTAACATTCGCGCAGATAAAGGAAATACCTTCGCTGACCTTTCAAAGGTTGAAGTTGAATCTAAAATTAAAGAATTTGAAAATTGCCGTTACGGGCATTCGGTTTACGCCTACCCGAATTTTACTTTGATTGGCGAAAGAATTTTTAAACCGTTTGAAGGGCAAAATGAGGCAAAAATTACTTTGCCGGGAATTTTTATTGACGCCGCGTACCCTGCAGCGGGCTTGTTGGTTGCAAGTCAACAGCAGAAAATTCTTGACAGCCGCAAATTGAAACTTGATAAAGATACCGCTTGCGTCGGCGTTGACTTGGAAAGTTTAACCGTCAAAAAAGCTATGCCGACAAAATTTAACCGTGAATCCGTACTGCGCCGCAGCGAAGATTTAATTAAAGTTATCAATGAAAATATGTTCGGATTCGCCTTCAGCGGCGACGAAGTTAAAGACGACAGCGGCGTTTGGCAAAATTCTTACATTCACTGCGCCCGCACTCTCGCCAAAAACGAAAGAACCGGCAACTATAAGCCGATTTATCAAACGCTTATTGAAGATTTCATAGCGCAGGAACTTATGAGCTTGCCAAGCAAAAAAAAGGATGACGTTCAGAAAAAAATCAATAAAATCAATTCCGAATGGTCCGATAAAAACAAGCAAAATAAATTCAAAGATATTGTAAATTTCCTCCTGCGTGAAGGCGAAGAAATTGAAATTAATTCCGAAGACAGCAAAATTAAAATTAAAATTCACTTCAGCGGCGGCGACGGTTATGTTGATGTTGAAGTTGAAAGCGATTGAGGGTGAAAATAAATGCTTTTTTCAATTAAAATTACTTCAAGCGACGGCGAAATTATCGAAATTGGCAAGGCTGATACACCCGCCGAAAAAAATTTAATTACAAATATTGATATTCATATGGATACAGTTAATAACAACGTCAGCAATAAATCCAACGCTATGCTCGCCAAAATTACAATCTTTGGTTCAATCGATGAAGCCATTAATTCCGAAATTTTAAAATTGTTCGAGTGGTCAAAAGAATCTCATAAAGAAAAATGGTACCGCACCCTTGAAATTAAAATTAAAACCGATGAGTCAACCCCTTACCGCACTTACAGTTTTGAAAATGTTTTCGTGGTGGATTATATTGAACATTACAAGGTTGAAAGTGCGCAGGGCGATGAGTCCGCAACCAACGCCGATAAAGACCATTTTGAATTGTACCTTACGCAAAAGGAAAATAATTTTGAAAGTATTGAAGCGTATTAATTTTTCTACAGGAGAAAATAATGCAAATAAAAAATTTCGCCGCAATAGAATATGTTACTGAATTTGAACTCACGAAACACGCGGGCGAACATAGCCGCTTAAATTTTGTCGCCTCAATTTCTGACGGCGCGGCTGATAAATTTTTAGCTTTTACGGGGAAAAATATTTCTGTTACGACAGAGGATAACGCCCCTATTTTTTTTGGGCGCGTCGAGTCCGTTGAAGTTGAAAATTGCGTCGGTGCGGCGCGGGTTTTCGCCGCGTGCGTTTCACTTTCCATTTTGGAAGACGAAGAAATTAAAACGCGCATTTTTCATAACCCCGATAAAAAATTTTCGGACGTGTTGAACCCTGCGCGATTGTCTTTAAAATCTAATCTGAAGGTTGCAACAGATTTTTCAAATTTAAAATATTCGCCTGTTATCTTGCAGAATCAAGAAACCAATTTTGAATTTATGGCGCGGCTCGCAAAAAATTTTGGGCAGCGTTTTTGGATTCTTGACACGCTCGAACAGGCGAATTTTTTTATTGATTCAAGCGTTAATAAATCTGCGCGAAAAATTTCCGCCGCGAAAATTGTTTCAATCCGCAAAAAGAAAGTCGGCAACCAATTTAAATTTTTTGTGAAGTCTCAACATTTTTTTGACATCGGGCAAATAGTGACGCTTGAAAATACAGTCGGCGAATTTGTAATTGTCGGCTTAAAAATTTCGCTCGAAAATGAAGCGTACTTTTTCTATTACGAACTCGAAGAAAATAAATCGGCAGCGTTGCAAATTCCCGCCGCGCCTTTTTTGGAAAAAACTTTGAAACTTCACGGCAAAGTCAAAAGTACCAAAGACCCAAAAAATTTAGGCAGAATCCAAGTTACTTTTGACGATAAATTTGTTGAGGATATGGACGAAAAAAATTCTTTGTGGATTCCCTACCGCACGCCCTACAGCGGCAAAAACGGCGGCGTTGTTTTTATCCCCGACGAAGGCGACGCCGTTGAAGTTTTTTTTACCAACGAAGAAATTTATTGCGCCGCTGCCCTGCGCGAAAATCCCCTAGCCGCCGAATGTCAAAACGTTACTGAAAAATATATCGGCAATAACTTTAAGCAGCGAATTTTTTTTAAGGAAAAATCGCTCGAACTTTTTTCCGACAAATATAAAATCCTGATGAACGAAAAGGGCATTGAAATTACAGTTGGCGAAAATTCAATAGCTCTCACCGAACAGGGGATTTTGCTGAAAACGAAGGACAGTAAAATTTCACTTGCAAAAGATATTGCGGCGCATACTGACGGGAAATTTGAACTCAATGCAAAGGACGCCGAATTGAAATCTGACGGCAAATTGAAACTCGCCGCCAAAGAAATTTCTGCAGAAAGCGGCGGCACGGCTAACGTTAAAGCCGGTACAACTTTGAAACTCGCCGGCAGTAAAATTGAACTTTGTTAAACTTTTTGAGGGGGAATTTTTTTGACGCCGAATGTTGAATCCGAAATAAAAAAAATCGTGGCGCGTTCATTTCCAACTGAAACCGTCGAACGCCAAATGCTCGAAAAAGTTTTTGCGGCTCTTGCCAAACACCAAGAAAATTTTTTGCGCGATTTGGAAAAAAGAATTGACGCCGAAAACTGCACGGAAGATTGGAATAAAAATTTTGAAGTTGCAGTTAAATTCGTCAAGCGCGGCGATACAGAATCTGTGCGCGGACTTTTGCCCGTCGAAGTCGGCACGGGCTTTATTTTTGCGGAAGATACTGCCGCGCCTTTGGAAGAATCTTTGAACACCCGCACCAAAAATTTTGCGCCGCCTGAAATTTCTTTTTTCGTCAATGCAAGTTACAGCGAAATTGAAAATTTCTGTGCGCCCAAAGAATATCACGGTCTTTTTGTATCGAAGGACGGCACCAAAAAAAATTTTGCATATACGCTCCAACGCCACGAAAGATTTATTTACCACGAAAAAATTTTGTTTGAACTTGCCGCGCTTTATAAAATTCGCCGCCCAATTATTTTTTCGCCGTATGCAAGAAAAGCCGTTGATATAAAAATTAGCGGCGTCACGACAAGCGATTTTGCAAACAGAAAAATTTTTGACTTGTTACTGACTGAAAATAATTTGCAGGAAAAATTGCAAATCGGCGGGCTTTATTGGAATGTTCAAATTGAAGAAGACGAACTGAAAAGCGGCGGCGCGGTTGAAGAATATTTCGGCGCGGACGGCAATTTGATTCGTTACGAATATTTTCATACGTTTAACAATGACGAAAATATTTTTGTATTGCCCGCGCAACCCTGCGAAAATTTAAACGTTGAAATTAGCGGCGGCGAAAGAAAATTTAAAATTGGTTACAGCAGCGTTTTGCAGGAGTGCGCTTACAAAAAAATTACTTTGCTTGACTTTGAAAAAAATGACGCCGAATTTTTCACAAATGATTTTCCGCGCCCAAATGACAAATTGCGCCTGCGCACCGAAGGCGACGTTGAAAAAGTTCTTGCCTGCTTCAATGCCACGCGCGCAGGAAAAATTTTTCCTGCGAATTTTGAAAGTTTCAACGCCAAAAATTTTAAGCCGTTGCCGATTTATCGCCGCGAAGACAAATATTTTATTGCGCCTGAAACGCGCTTGCTCGGTAAAGTTCGCAACAAGCCAATCTGCGTTATAAATTTCGGCGGCGCGGGCGTTTTCAAAATCGATTACGCCAATTTTGTAATTCATTACCTTGAGCAAAATTATCCTGAATTTAATTGGGCGGGTGTTGAATCTTGAAATACATTTGGCAAAATTACGATGCGCAAAAAAATTTTTACATTGAAGAAAAGCCGCTCTCGCCGTATCTTGAAATTGGCAATGTTGGCGGAAATAAAATTGGTGTAAATCCCGTGCCGCGTCTGTATGAAATTTTTGCGCCGCTTTTTGAAAATTCAATGCCAAAAAATGAACCGCTTGAAAATTGTTTGTTGCACTACCGCGCACAGATTGATTTGAACAGCGGCGTACATTTGACTTCACTTTTGGAGCGGAAATTGGACAGGGAAATTTGCGAAGGAATTTTTGGCGCGAAGGCGCGGGAACTTTATTTATCACTTCCTGAAAATGAGCGGCGAATAATTTTAATTTACCTGCAAAGGCACGAGGCGGCGCAAGGTTTAAAAATTTTTTTCTTTGAAGCCGCCCTGCAATTTTTCCCGCAAACTAAATTTTATTTCTACGAATGCGAACAAAAATTTTTATTCTGCGTTCCTGCGCGAAAAAATTTGCACAACGAAAAGCTTATGGAGCTTTTAATTTTTTTTCTTTTTGATATGGGCGCGGCTTATGAAATTTTTTGGAACAGTCATTTCGGGATAATCGACGACAAAGAAACTATGCAACTTGATGATTTCGTGATTTATTGAGGTGATTTTATGGGCAAGGAAATTGGAATAGATTTGGGCACGACAAACACCGTTGTTTCTTACGTCAATAAGAAGGGCAAATTGCGCCAACTGCGCTATGACGGCAAGGAAATTATTCCGTCCGTGATTTATTTTCAAAGTAAATCCGAATATTTTATCGGCGATAAGGCAAGAAAATTTTTGAAAGAAAATCCGCAGGCGGGCGTTGCAAATTTCAAAAGTACGATAGGCAGTACAGAGCGTCACGAAATTACGCCCGAAGACGGCAAGCCTTTTCGCTTGCGTTCAAAGGATATTGCAAAATTATTTTTGGGCAAAATTTCAAACGGTATTGAAAACAAATTAATCAAGGAATTTGGCGCGGCGGAAGGCGTCATTGACAGGGCGGTTATAACCGTGCCCGCAAATTTCAGCTCCACCGAAAAAAGCAACACGCGCAACGCCGCAAGAGATGTAGGATTCAGCGACGTTAAATTGACTGCCGAGCCGACTGCTGCCGCCGTTGCCTATGAAGATTCGCAGGGTGAAGAAAATTCTGACGCCGTTATTTTGGTGTACGATTTCGGCGGCGGTACTTTTGACGTTTCGATTATTCGCAGAAGGGGCGGCGCGTTTGAAGAAATTACTACCGGCGGCGACAAACATTTGGGCGGCAACACCTTAACAAACATTATTGCGCAGGAAATTTTAAATAAAATTAATGACGATTACGGCGTTGAATTTCCTTTCGACGAAGAAGATTTTGATGAGGACGAACACGGAATTTCTTTGACAAATTACAAATTGAATATGAACAGCATTTGGGACACCGCCAACCTTATCAAGGAAAATCTTTCCGACACCGAAAATATTTCAATGAATTTTAATATTTTTTTGCCGGGCGATAAAGCCGAACTTATGGAAGTAGAATTTGACCGCGCCGAATTGGAAAATTATATTGGCAAGTACATTGAAAGAACCGCTGATATAACTTTTCAGACGATTCAACGCGCCAAAAATGAGTACGGCATTGAGCAAATTAATCAGATAGTTTTGGCGGGCGGCAGTTCCAATATTCCGCTTGTTAAGGAAACTTTGGAGCGGCGGCTGAAAAATCAGGATATTGTTTTCTGCGATGACGTTTCAACTTTAATTTCACGCGGCGCGGCGATTCTCGCGCAGCGTCACGCCGAATTTGAAAGTATGTCAAAAGCTGTAACCGCAATGCAAATGGGCATTGTTGCAACTGAAGGCGTACATTTCGGCAAGTTTCAAGTTATCATTCCCGAAGATACGCCGCTCCCCTGCACCAAGAAAAGGACTTTTTACCTTTCAAGCGATAACCTTAAAAAGTTTGAAATTAAATATTACGAACGCGATATAAAAAATTATCCGCGCGCGCTTTTTTCCCGCGATGACGGCATTGAAGAAATTGATACTGTAATTATTGACAATCTGCCGCCGAATTTGAAGGCGTCCGACGCGCAGATTGAAGTTGCTTTCATTGCGCAAAAAGACGGCAGTTTGGATATTGGCGTTGAACTTGTGGACAGCGCGGGTAATAAGATTAAGAGCGAAAAATTAAGCGTCAACAAAAAAAGCGATTTGGAGTAGTGATTTCAATGCAAGAATTTTTACAAGCCCTGCGCGAAAGGTACGGCGATATTTCTGCCTACGGAATTTTGAGCCGTCAAAAAAATTTTGGCGAAGATTTAAATTTTGGCAAAGATTTTAAAAAAGTTGAACAGAATAAATTTTCGCCCGTGAATATTGAAACTTGCGAAGATTGGATAAAGTTGAGAGCCAACGCCGCCGATTTGTACGATTTAAAAACTTTTTTTGCGGGGCGGAGTGATTCGCAGAGCCCGCAATTTTTGAATATGATTGAGCAATATCAAAAATTCATTTCAAAAAATCTTTCGACGCCTGAAGAAATTGAAGCTGAATCTGCAACTGATTTTGTTGCAAAACTTTCTGACACTATAAAAAAATGGTTTTATAACATTTTGGAGGCGGTGCGTCCCGGTCTTCAAGGCAAGGGCAGTGAATCTGTCAAATATTACGAAGAAATTAATTCGCGCGTTGAAAAATATTTTGCGCGTATAGGGCTTAAAGCGGCGAATGTGCAACCTCGCTCAAATTTCAGCGAATGGCTTGAGAAAATGACGGCTATTGAAACGCCGCCGAGAACTTTTACAGACCGCCACAACACCATTGCAGAAATTTTTATTCAGCCGCGCTATTTTGAATATTACAACGACGAGGGCGAAATTGAAAAATCTTGGATTGAGGGCAAATGCGCGGTTTTCAAAAGGTAAGGAGGGCTTAAAATGGATTTTATAGGCTTACTCGGCTTGTTGGGATTATCGGGCTTTTTTTACGGCAGGCGAATTAACGGCAGAATTGAAATTTTGCGGGAAGAAGTTCGCCGCAATTCTTCAGCTGCGGACTTTGCAAATTTGCAACAGGAAATTGACAAGTTAAATTATTTGCTTCAAAGTTGCGTAACGAGCGAAGGACTTAATAATTTTGCGCGGCAGATTAAAAGCGAATTGGTACAGGAATTGCAAAGAGAAATTGCGCACTCTGCCTCGCCGCAAACAGATTTTACCAATTTTCAAAACAGGATCATAACGCTTGAAAAATTTTGCGCAGAATTTGACGCGCGTTTTGCCGCGTTAGAAAATAAAAAAATTTACGCGCCTGCGCCTTCAAATAGTTTCTTGGAACAAAAAATTTCTGCGATTGAAAAAAATTATGCAGGAATTGACGCGCGTTTTGCCGCGTTAGAAAATAAAAAAATTTACGCGCCTGCGCCTTCAAATAGTTTCTTGGAACAAAAAATTTCTGCCCTCGAAAATGAAAATAAAGCTTTAATTCAAAAATTTTCAGAGCAAAATGCAATTCTCTTGCAATGGCAAAATTCTTTCGCGCAGGTTCAAAACACTTTAAACGCACTTCAAAAACAAGTTGCCGAACAACAAAAAATTATTGCGCAGTATGAATTGCGCCTTAAGGATTCGGCGAAACCCGCACCAATAATTCCGCCCGTTGAAACGCCCGCGCCGCTGAAAAATTTAACAATTTACAATTTCCAAATTAAAAAACCGAACGCGCCGCTTTTCTCAAATAATCCCGACGACGCGCCAAAAACTCTCGCCGTTATAGAAAATCTTACCGAAATAACAGATTTTCTGGAAAGTTCCGCCTTCGACAAAAAAGAAGATTTTATCAAATTGGTAAACAATTACCGCCGCAATTTGAAAAAGTTCGTTGATAAAGTCAACAGTCAAAAGTTCGACGAAGACGCTTTTTCTGAAGAGGCATCGGGTGCTTTTTTTGACACGCTTTCAAATTATTTTCTGTCAACTTTGCCCGTTTCAATTTATCGCGGCAACAAGGAAAATTTTAAATTCTATTCGGGCTTGCTTGAAAAAGTCAATAAATATCTCGCCGCCTGCCGCGTGTACACCGAGCTTATTGAACCTAAAAATTTAATGAAACACGACGATATTGAAAAAATGGACATCGTGAAAAAAGATACCGCCGCCAAAAATCAAGATAAAATTATTGATGAAGTTGAGCGGCTGCCCTATTTTTTGGATTACTTGACGAGCGACGACGACACGGAACATTTTCGGCTTGACGGCAAAATGGTAGTTTTTAAATTTGACGGGGGCAAAAAATGAAAAGTTATATCGGCATAGATTTTGGCGCGTGCAATATTAAAGCGGCAAAAGTTTCTGCAAGCGGCAAGGCGCAAAAAATTAAACTCAACAAGGCGCAGGCGGCAGGGAATTTTATTCCGAATGTCATTTTGTACGATGACGTTAAAGGCAACATTGAAATAAAAGTCGGCGGCGGCGCGAAAAACAGCAAGGATTTTGAAAATAAAATTTGGCAGATTAAGCCGAAACTTTCACAAAAAATTTGGCGCAAATTTATTAAAAGTTTAGGGCGCGAAGTTGCCGCAAATGAAGCCGTAAAAGATATTTTTGAATGGTTATGGCGCACTATTACAGAAAAATTTTCAAATGCGGAAGAATTTGAAGCGGTAATTACAGTGCCGGTTTCATTTTCCGAAGTGCAAAAAAATCTTATGAAGCAAGCGGCAATTTCGGCGGGCGTACCTGTTGCCGCCGTTGTTACGGAGCCGTTCGCCGCAATGTTTTCGCTGGAAGATTTTTTTGAAGAGGACGAAGAGCAGACCGTTTTAATTTTTGATATTGGCGGCTCGACGCTTGATTTAAGTTTATTCCGCGTGGAAAATTTTGACGACGAATTGAACATTACCGAACTTGCGGCGGCGGGCTTGAAATTCGGCGGCATTGACATTGACAAGGCGATTTTCAATAACATTTTTCTTGACAAATACGGCGATGAAGTTACCAAAATTCTTGACAGCGGCACGCCGCAATATGAAATTATGAACGAAATTGAAAAAGTCAAGGAACAGGCGATTATTGAAGGCGAAGAAGTTTCAGGTTTTATTACCGACGAAAACGGCGGGCTTCACGAATTTACTTTGACGCCCGAAGAAATTAACGCCGTGCTTGAAAAAATTAATGTCAAGGAAAAAATTATTGCGCTGCTTGATGAACTTTTTGAGGACGCGGAAATTGACAAGGGCGAAGTTACGGCGGTTAAACCTTTCGGCGGCACTTCGTCAATAGATTATTTTACTCAAATGTTGACGGATTATTTTGGCGCGGAAATTTTTGACTGCGAAGATTTTGAGAAAGACGATATTTATATGAATATTGCGCTCGGCGCGGCGAAGTACCGCTATTTTGTTGACGCCGAAAACTCCAACGTTTCAATTCAAAATGTCATTCCCTACAACATCGGGCTTGCCAAAGAAAATATTTTTTCGCGCAGTATCAAGCGCAATGAGTTAAGCGGCTTTGTTACGCCGCTGAAGCCGCTTTTAATTTCTGAACTTGAAAAAAATAATTGGCGCGTTGCAGTTTATCAAAGTTTTGCAAATGCTTTTGAATTGCCGCTTGACAGCGAGGACGTTATTTTTATCGGCGACGTTGAATTGAATAAAAATCTTTACAGCGTCAATGACGCGGTACTTTTTAATTTGCGCACTGATGACGCGGGGCAAATTATTATAAAATTTTTTGAATTTCCGCCGAATGCTGACGCGCCTAAAATTATTGAAGAAAAAATTGTAAAGGCAGGTTGATTTTTATGGATTATGATAAAAAAACTTTTGACGAGCTTTTTAATTACGGCAATAAGATTTTGGATAAAATGCAGGACGCCGCCGCCGAAAAATCTGCCGCGTTGGAAAGTTCCAAAGACCGCTATAAAAACCTGCGTGAAGATTTGCAGGCGTTGTTGAATCGTAACGTTGAGGAGGAAAAATTTTGAACACGAATTTTGACGAAAGACAGGCTTTTGAAGATTTGCGCGGCGTGTTGAATAATATGAATAATTTTGCCAATCACTACTTCGCCGAAATGCAAAAGGCGCAACAGTTAAACGCCGCTAAAGATTCCGAAATTGCGAATTTAATCGCCGCGCACGAAAAAAATATTGACGCGCTGAAAAATTCTTACCAAGAAAAAATTTACGCGCTTGAAAAAGATTTGTCGGCGGAACGTGAAAAAGTTTTCGCGCAGGAGAAAAATTTTTTGGCGCAGTTGCAGGAATATAAAACTTCAAATGACGAAGTAACTTTTCAACTTAAAAATTTTCAAGAAACTTTGCGGAGTGAAAAAGCAAGCCTCGATAACCGCGCCAACGAATTGAAAGAAAAAGAAAGGGAATTGGAAGACGCCAGCGCAAAATTAACTGAAAAGCAAGAAAAATTTGAAGCAGAAAAAGAAATGCACAAATTGCAAGAAACTCCCGCCGAGCCTGCGCCGAATTTCGACGAAGAACGCAACAGTTTTAATAAAGAAATTGACCAACTTAAAAATGACTTGCAGACGCAAAAAGAAGAGTATGAACAGAAAATTTTAAATCTTAATAAAGAAATTGCGGATTTGAAAAAAGTCATTGAAGATAATACAAAGGAAGACACGCCGCCTGCGCCCGAAGTTATCAACATTCCCGATAGCGAAAACGATTTTAAAAATTACGAACAAAACAACGGCGCGGGGCAATTTTAAACGAAAGGTGCTTGATAAAATGGAAGAAATTTTTGTCGGAATTGACTTGGGCACAACCAATACGCTTGCTTGTTATATGAAGAAAGGCAAGCCGAATTTAATTCGATTCGGCGGAAAAACAATGCTGCCTTCTGTGCTTTACGTTGACTCAGAAAAGGGCGTAATGATAGGCGGTGACGCTAAAAAGCGCGGCATTTACGATCCTTTGAATGTCATTCGCTCTTCAAAAACTTATATGGCTGACGCGGGCAAAACTTGGACAGTCGGCGGGAAAACTTTTACGCCTACCGAAGTTGCAACCGAAATTTTAAAGGAAGTCAAAAAGCAAATTATAAAAAAATTTAAGTGCGAGCCTGAAACTGTCGTCAACGCGGTTATCACGGTGCCCGCGTACTTTTCCGGCAACCAAAAGGACGAAACTAAAAAAGCGGGCGCGGCGGCAGGTTTCAACGTTTTGCAAATTATAACTGAACCTATGGCGGCGGCGGTTGCCGCTGTACGCGAGCTTGAATTGAACGAAAAAATTTTTGTAGTAGATTTGGGCGGCGGCACTTTCGATATAAGCGTTTTGCAGGCGGAGCAAAGTTCTCATACTTACCGCGCGCTTGACGTTGACGGCGACAGAAAATTGGGCGGCGACGATTTCGACACGCTGATTTATAATTATTTTATTGATATTATTCAGGACGATTTGGGCATTGAACTTTCAAGCGTCGAAAAGTCGGGCATTGCCTACAATGAATATCATTCAATGACTGGGCGCGTACTCGAAGAAGCCGAAAGGGCTAAAATTGCTTTGAGTGAAGAAACAATTTATAACGTCAATCTGCCCAATCTTTTCAATATCAACGGCAAAAATTACGATTTCAAAATTGAAATGACGCGCGAAGATTTTAATGATATTTGTCAGCCGCTTTTTGATAAAATTGTTTCACGCATTAAAAAATTTATTGCCAACAGCGATAAATTTTCGACAGATGAAATTTCGACTATCATACTTGCGGGCGGCAGTTGTTATATTCCGAAAGTGCGTGAAGACGTTGAAAAAATTTTCGGCAAGAAAGCGGATTCGCAAATGGAATTGGATACGCTCGTTGTATACGGCGCGTGCTTTTTTGCGGATTCAATTAACAGCGGCGTTGTATCGAAAATGCAGGATATACTTTCGCACTCTTTGGGCGTTGAAGTTCTTTCGTCCGACAAAAAGAAAATGGTACTTTCAAAGATTCTCAACAAGGGCGAAGTTTACCCCTGCACATTTTCAAAAATTTATACTACCGTGCAAAACAATCAAACAAGCGTGCCAATTTACGTTTACGAGGCGGGCAGCGACGCCGAAAATATTGACGATATTGCCGCGCACGAATTTTACGGTGATGTTTCTTTGGAAAATATTACAAAAGCTCCTGCGGGAGTGCCGAAAATAAAAGTTACCTTCAGCTATGACGCAAGCGGCATTTTGTCTGTTACGGCGCAGGATGAAGATTCGCACGTTGAAAGAAAAATCGAAATTAAAAAGAGCGAAAAACCTGCGCGAAAGAAAATTCAGGCGTCAATAGATTTTATGTTATTACTGGACACTTCAGGCAGTATGGACGGGCAACCAATAAAAGAGGCAAAACGCGCCTGCGATTTTCTTTTTTCTGAAATAATTGACTTCAGCGCGCACCGTTTAGGCTTTATGACTTTTGATTCTTATGTAAAGCGGCTTGTACCTTTGACGCAAGACGCCGAAAAATTAAAAAACTCTTTGCGCAATGTAAACACCGGCGGCGGCACAAACTTAACGCCCGCGCTCAATGCGGCTGAAGAAGAATTGATTAATTCTCCCAACAAAAAAGTTATAATCATTGTTACGGACGGTTTTCCATTCGATGAAGATTCGTCTTTGAATTACGCCCGCAAAATGAAAAATGATGGCGTTCGCATTGTAACTATTGGCGCAGGTTCGGGTATTGGTGAAGATTTTATCAAGCAACTTTCAAGCCCGAATGACGCTTATAAAATTGATGATATGTCGAAGTTGCAGAAAACTTTTGAAACTGCGATTTTGGCAATTTTGGAATCTGAATAGGAGTTGGCGTAATGGATAAAATAAATTTCAAGGGCAAAGAAATTTCTGTTGAAGAGTTTCTTTCAACATTTTTCGGCGAAACTTTCACCGAAAAAATTAATATGACTGTCGAAGATTTGAAAGCTCTTGCCGACGAAAATATTTTAGATGATGAAGATTTGGAAAACCTTCAGGAGGTTGAGACTGCGCAGGATTTAGAAAAATTTATCCTCAATCCCAAAACTCAAAATAAAGGCGTCAAGGAACTTTTGGCTGTTTGCCTGCAAATTAATGATGTTTCTTACAACAAAAGAATTTTAAATTCTTGCAACAAAAATCTTACGGGTGTTATATTTTTGAACGCTTTTAATTTCGGCGCAGAAGTTGACGCCGCGCCGCCCGATTCTTCCGCGCAAATTTCACAAAATGACCTCGCGCAGGACTCCGCGCCGCCTGAAACTTCGACGCCCGAGCAAAAAGATTCGCCCGTTGCAAAATTGAATTTGGATTTATTTTCAATGCAAACAATTTTAAAGGGCTGCAAGTTTACGCCGCGCGACGATATTGACGCTACAGATTTTGAAATTACTGAAAAAATGTCCGTTAGCGCGATTGACAATTTTTATATAGAAGTGCCGAAAACTTTGCAGATATATTACGGCGCGGCGGCGATTATTACCAAAAATAAACCGTATGAAGCGGTGGCAGTCGGTTATTTGCAAAACGCCGCCAACAGAACGCACATTATTTTAGACAGCCAAAATATCGAATATAATTTGTTCAGAACTCAGAACAGATTTTACATCGTACTTTTTCCGCAGGCGGCGAAAGAAATTTTTGAACGCGGCGAATATTACAACGGCGAAACTTTTTTGGTTGAATGTCAAATAGGCTTGAAAGAACTTGAACGCGCTAAAACTGCGCTTTGCATAGATTTTGGTACAAGCAATACAGCTGTCGGCAGTTACAGTATAAAAAATCCTGATTCTATGGAGCCGGAAATTGTTGAATTTATTGACGAAACGGACGGAACGCCGCAAAAGAAAAAAATTTTCCCGACTGTTGTTTATGTTGAAGCCGTCAACCAAAATAAAATAAAATATCTTTTCGGCTACGCGGCATTAAAGCGCGTCATTGAAAAGGATTATAATCCCGCCGCGTCGGTTTTCTACGAAATTAAACGTTGGATAAATAATATTGACGCAGTAGAAAAAGTTGTTGACGAGAACGGGCAAATTGCCGAAGTTTCGCACCGTGAAATTATTCAAGCTTATATTGACCACGTTTTGAATTGGGCGGAACAATATTTTAACCGCAAATTTACAAAGTTGCACTTTACCGCGCCTGTTAAACTCAAGGACAGTTTTATTCAAGAAATGGCGAAAATGTTCGGGCAAAACGGGCGCGAAGTAGTTGACGCGGGGCTCTCAATCGATGAAGGCGTTGCAATTATTTATGACGTTATTTCGGAGCAAAAGGAAAAAGTTTTGGTTGAACGCGGCGGCAAAAATAAAAAAAGCGGCGGCAATAAAACGCAAAAAATTTTTATTATCGACTGCGGCGGCGGCACAACCGATTTGGCAAGCTGCGAATATTCTTTTGACATTGAAGGCTACAGCAAAAAATTAAATATCGTTACGCGCTTTGAAAACGGCGATTCTAATTTTGGCGGCAATAATATTACTTTCAGGATTCTGCAGTTGCTGAAAATTAAATTGGCGAAAAAGTTGCAGGGCGATAATTCTTTTTCCGTGCAAACTTTGATTGAAGACGAAAATAAATTGTTATACAAAATTGATGACAATCACGCCGAAGAATCTCCCAAAGACGACAGGGAAATTGCCTACAGCGATTTTGAAGAACAATATGAAGCCGCTGAAATGTACGTGCCTACGAAATTTGCTGAAGAAAATTTGAGCAAGCGCAAAGGGCAGCTTAAAAGAAATTTTTATTATCTTTGGCGAATTGCGGAAGCGTACAAAATTCAATTTTACCGCGCCAATATGGATTTTGTTTCAGTGAATTTTTCAAACGCAGAAGACAGAAAAATTGGCATTCCCGACGATAATAAATATTATCTTTACATCAGAAAAAATATTGGCGGCGAACTTGAAAAAGTTATGAACCCGATGAGCGGCATTGAAATTACCAACAACGATATTCACCGCCTTTTGTACGCGGATATTTACGCGCTTTTAAAAACCGTGCTTGAACCTTATGACATTGACGACAACGAACAGGAATTTTTAAAGTACGATTATTACAAACTCAGCGGGCAGTCCTGCAAAATTACTTTGTTTAATGAATTGCTGAAGGAATTTATTCCCGGCAAATATTTGCGTTACGGCGACAGGAAAAAAGAATCGCCCGCAAGCATTGAGTTGAAACTTGCCTGCATTAACGGCAGTATTCGTTATATGCGCGATAATGAATTTGGCGAAATTAAGCCTCATATTACAATGGAAGCTCCCAATTTAATTTATGACGTTTGCAAGGTAAATGTTGACGGCGTTTCTGAAACTTATATGTTGCAGCGCGGCGCAGAGAAAATTGAGCCTGCGGTTGAAATGATTTCTTCCAACGCTAACCTTGTTAAATTCCGCGTTGTTTCTCAAAACGGCAAGACTCAAAACACCGTAATTTTTGAAATTGATAAAAATAACGAAATGCCGACAACGCGCGAAGAAATTAAAAAAGTCATTGCGAAACGTTCGGGCGACCGTTACGGCTTAATTGGGCAACACGTGATAAATCAGTTGACCAATATTGATTTGTCGAAGGACAATTCCGAAAGTGTTTTTGCAATGTTCGCCGTGCCCTCGAAAGCGGGTTATGGTTTTTATATTTACTGCCTGAAAGTCAAAAATATTCAAGACAATCCTTACTGCTGGACGCAGCCGCCGAAATATTACAGTTTTGAAAATACTGCTCTTGAAACTTTCTTTGACGGGAGGCGTTAATTTATGTTTGCCTTCAAGGAATTAGATTTTGCGCACAAGTCGATTTTAACGAGTGCAATGCTGCGCGAAATTTATAAATATCCGCGTGAATTTTTTCGGCTGCTTTACCAAAATTTCAGCGACGGGATTATTTGCGGATTGAATTATTTTACTGACGGCGGAAATTTGTTTTTAAGTGCGGGCGTGATTCGGCTTGACGGCGATTTTTATTTTTTGGAAGAAAATTTAAATATCAGCGCACTGGCAGCGAAAAATAATCTTGCACTTGACAATACTTACTACATTTGCGTTGAAAAAAGTTCGCGGCAGAAAGAGCCGTGCTTGACTGAACACAATCTTGCTATAATTTTTTCAAAAGAAAATAAATTGCCTGCGCTTGGAAAATTTTTCTTTATGGGCGCGGATAATTTCACTTTGCCTGAGTTGACGTTTGGTAAAAATTCTAAAAATCCATTTGAAGATATTTTCAAGCGGGCTGTTTTAAATTTGGCGGACGTAGAATTTGCGGCGGCAGGCGGAGCGACTTTTGTACCGTTGCTTTTCGGATTGGTTAAAGATTTTCTTGACTGCAAGGAATATAAAACGCCTTTTGACTTTGCGATTTTGACGCAGATTCAAAGCGGCGGCGTTCTTTCTCTGCCAACGATTAAATCTTATATTGCGGCGGCGCGCGCAGATTTTAATTTTGATTCCTGCACTCGCGCAGATTTGTTTGAAACTTTTTGCGCGTGTCTTGTTTCTTCAAAGTTCAATCCGAGTTTCGCCGCGCCCGATGAAAATATTGAAATTAAACTTTCGCGCAGGTTGCCGCGTTCTCACGCCAAGCTATTATAAAAAAATGCCAAAAACTATTGACACTTTTGCGAAAATATGTTTTTATCGACACATCATAAAATAATGAAATATCTAAAAAATTTATGAAGGCTGATAAATGAGTTTCCAAAAAATTTCACTAAAACCCGAATACAGGACGCGGCTTGACAATGTAATTGAAAAATTTTTTACGCCCGCTTTGAGTCAATCTATCCTTTACCAAAGAGCGGCAGGTTTTTTTTCTTCATCCGCGCTGCTGTCTTTGGAAAATGGAATTAACAATTTGCTGGCGAACGGCGGCGCAATTCAGTTAATAACTTCGCCGCGCCTTTCAGAAGAAGATATTGCCGCAATTAACGAAGGTTTGAAGCGGCGCGAAAATTTTTCGTACGCGCCAATAAATACTTTTGCAGAAAAAAATTTAAATCTTTTGAGCGATTTAATTGCAAACAATCAACTTGAAATAAAAATTGCGCTGCTTGACGACGATAACGAAATTGGAATGTTTCACGAAAAATTAGGGTTGCTTTATGACTGCAGCGGCAACGTAATAGCTTTTTCCGGCTCAATGAACGAAAGTGCGAACGCTTTTACGGCGAATTATGAAGCGATTGACATTTTTACTTCGTGGACGGATGACGCCGCGCGCGTTCGTTGCAAGCAGGCGGCTTTTAATGCAATGTGGAAAAATTTAGATTCGGGCGTTAAAGTTTTGGATTTTTCGGCAGTGGATTTTGAATTATTTTCCAATCGCCAAAAATTCGGCGTTGCAAATAAAAAAAATTTTTATAACTTGGGAATAAAAATTCCAGCAAATATAGTCCTGCGCGAATATCAAAAAAGAGCGGTGGAAAATTGGGAGAAAAATTTCTACGTAGGAATTTTCGATATGGCAACGGGCACGGGCAAAACATACACGGCACTTGCGGCAGTTACAAAACTTTCGCGCACAGTAGAAAAAATTGCAGTAATAATAGTTTGCCCGTACAAAAATTTGGTCGAACAATGGGCGCAGAATATTTTAAAGTTTGGAATGACGCCGATTATTTGTCATTCGGATTCCGAACAAAAACATTGGCGCGAGCGTTTGAAAATTGCCGTAAAAAGTTTCAACTTCGGGGAACAAGAAAATTTTTGCGCGGTTATGACGAGTGCAACATTTTCCGCCAAAAACGTACAAGATTTACTGAAAACTTTAAAGGGCAACGCCGTTTTGGTAGTTGACGAAGCGCACAATTTCGGTGCGGAAAAATTAAGCAAGTGCTTGTTGCAAAATGTACCGTACCGCTTGGCACTTTCTGCAACAATCGAACGTTACGGCGACGCGGAAGGCACTCAAAGAATTTATAATTATTTCGGCAAAAAGTGCATTGAGTACACGCTCAAAGATGCCATAAAAAATAATATGTTGACTCCCTATTATTACCACCCTGTTTTAGTTTCGTTGAATGATGAGGAACTGGAAAATTATCTCGATTTGACGGCAAAAATTAATAAAAATTTTCACGCGGGCGCAGAAAATATCAGTGAATATGTAAAAATTCTGTTGACAAAACGCGCAGGAATTGTTGCCGCTGCCCAAAATAAAATTGTTACGTTACGTAAGCTTATCGCCAATTATAAAAATGACAATCAGATTTTGATTTATTGCGGCGCGTCGAAAGTAAACGATATGCGGCAAATTGACGTTGTAACAAAGATTCTCGGCAATGAATTTAATATGCGCGTCAAAAAGTTTACTTGCGAAGAGGACGCGCAGGAACGCGAAATTATTAAGGCGAATTTTGCTGAAGGAAAACATTTGCAGGCATTGGCGGCGATTCGTTGCCTTGACGAAGGAATAGATATTCCAAGCGTCCGCACGGCGTTTATTTTGTCAAGCAGTAGCAATTACAGGGAATATGTTCAACGGCGCGGCAGACTTTTGAGAAAATTTCCCGGCAAAAATGCTGCTGTAATTTTTGATTTTGTGACGCTGCCGATTTCTTTAGATGAAATTGAAATGTATGACGATAAAATTATAAACAATGTAAAATCTCTTGTAAAAAATGAAATTTTGCGCGTGAAAGATTTTTCAAACATTGCGGAAAATCCTTTTGACGCGGATTCTTTAATATCAAAAATTCAAAGAAAATATTATATGTTTGACATAAAAGAAACGAACGAAAATCTTTGCATTTGAAGTACCCGCACGGCGGCATTTTAAAAAAGTTTTTGACTTTAGAAAGCTAAAAAAAATCCGCCGAAGCGGAAATTTTTTTTATTAGGGTTTATCGTTATTTTTGGTAATGTGATTAGCTCCGACCGAAACTGCATTTGAATTTAAAATTACGCAGATTAATTTAGTTATATTAAAACCAATAAAAAAAATTTGCGGCTTATACCCCCTCTTGCAGGAAATATAAGCCGCATAAATATTAAAAAAATATATTAAAAATTTTTAAATTAACTTATCGGAAGAATTGGCAGAAACAACAATATCTGCGCCGTAAAATTTTTCGTTATCTGTCGAATCTTCAATTTTCCCGACCGAATAATTATTTTCTGTAATTTCAGCAACGTCAGAAATATTAATCTCATCCGTCATAAAATTGTTGTCGTATAAAATATCCAGCGTCCTTGAATAAACTTGCGTTTGGTTATCGGCGTTCATTACACTTATTTTTTTGCCTTTGGCGTTTTTGACAGTCAAAGAGCCGTCGCCAATAGTGAAGATAACATTTTTGCCGCTGTATCCTACTTCGGAAATTTCTTCATTTATCATTATTGTATCTTCGCCCGATTTATAATCCGTGATAACATCATTGCCGCCGCCATAAACAAAAGTATCTGCGCCTGCGCCGCCCGTCAATGTATCGTTGCCTGCGCCGCCCGTAATAATATCTGCGCCCTTGCCGCCTTTTATGCTGTTGTTTAAATCGTTGCCTGAAATAAGCAATGCTTTTTTAACGGCACTTGCATTAACTTTCGTTGTTGTTGAAAGGCATTCGTTTAAATCAATCATATAACCGCCAAATTTACTTGACGCGGTTATTGCAGTTTTTTTGGCGTCATAAGTTAAACCTGTTTCAAGCGGCGCGTAGGAAGTATCTGAAAAGAAAATTTTATCGGTAGCGTTGCCTTCTTCGTCAATAAAAGTAATTGTTTTATCTTTCGTTGCTTTTAAAGTCAAAGTGCCGCTGTCAGTTGTCAAAATGACGTTGGAACCTTTAACGGTACTACTTGTTATTGCGCTCGGATTCAATCTGATTGTATCTTCGCCGGCTTTATAATCAGTAATTAAATCGTCGCCGCTTTCATAAATGAAAACGTCATTACCTTTGCCGCCCGTCAAGGTGTCATTGCCCGCGCCGCCGTTAAGGCTGTCGTTTCCTGCGTCGCCAAAAAGTTTATCATTATCTGCGCCGCCAAAAATTGTATCCGCGCCCGCGCCGCCGTAAATTGTATCGTTACCTTCTGCGCCGTTGACAGAATCTGCGCCCTTGCCGCTTTTAATCGAATTTGCGACAGAACTTCCGATAATTTCTATTGACGTTGAAAGTTTGGAGGCGTCCGCGTTTGTTGCAGTATTTTCGTAATTTGACAAATTTAACGCGCTGCCTGAAAATAACGTGCTTGCAGTTACGGTTGAATTTTTGATTGAAAGACCATTGGAAGTTGTAATTATCGTGCCTTTGTTCAAGGAGAAATCCATTTTCAACAAATCTATAACAAATGAGCCGTTAACTGCAATAACATTGTTGAAAATTTCCTCTTCGCCTTCGTCTTTGGTTATCTTAAAGAGCAAGGAGTTGTTATTTTTATTTGAAAAAGTTGCAGTAATTTTACTGTCGCTTAAATTGACATTGGCAGAAAAATTTTGCTCTTCGGTTTGCGCGTATATAGTGCGCTTGCCGTCCTTTATCTGTATAAAGGTTTCGTTTCCGTTATTGTTGCTCGGGTCGCTGACAAATATAATTTCATTGGTTTTATCGTTGTATGCAACGCAACCGCCGAGCACAATTTCGCCGTTGAAATTTTCTGTACCGTCACTTTCTGCAACTTTCAAATCAAAGGCTGCGTTTTCGCCGTCAATTTGGAAATATAAAATTCCCGCCGCATCGCGCCGAATATAAGCGGCGATGTCAGCTTGTGCAGTTGCCGTGATAATTTGATTGTCTTTGGTAATTTTAATTTCCGTGTCCTGCGTCAACGAAAATTTTTTGACATTCGATTTATCGGTTGGACTCAAAGCAACAGAGCCGCCCGCTATGCTAAAAGTGTTATCAAGAATTGTTCTGCTGCCTTTCTTTAACGTTACATTTAACGCGCCTTCAGTTTCAACAGGTTTAAAAGTCATTTCGTTGTCAATCAGCTGAATTGTAACTTTTGAATCGTTGACAGTGCTTGCCGTCAAAGTGTAGCCGTCTTTCTTAAATTCAAAACTTGTATCATCGGCAAAATTAATTTTGTTGTCATAACCGAAAGTAATTTTGCCTGCGGTACATTTCAAATCGCCGCCGATAAATTCTCTTTGGTTGTAGTAGTTGAATAAAACATTTGTTTTGCCGCTGTCGGGCGTAAAATTTATGCCGTCCATATTTGAAATTAATTTATTGCCTGCACTGTCAAGCGCGGTTACTTTCAAATCATAGTCATTGAAATGGAATACGCCCGTTGTATTTTTGGTAAGAGTAATGCTGTTATCGCTTAAATTATTTTTAACTTTTCCGTCAAATTCATAAATGATTGATTGGCTGTTATCGCCGTCATTCAAAATATCTGTTAGCGTAACGTTTTCACTCTCGATAACAATTTCAGTATCGGTAATTTTGTAAGTTGATTGAGCCGCGCCGTAAATTGAGCGTTCAATATTATATTCTGCGCCTTCAATGCTTGTTGAGAATGTTGAATATTCCGCTGCCTTGACAGTTTCGCCTGTATAATCGAACTCTCCTCTTGAAAATTTAATCGGGAAATTTTTAGTTATAACCAAAGAGCTGTCATCAGTTTCAGCCGTGAAATTTTGCGCGCCCTTCGTTGCGTCAATATCAACACCGACATTGATTGAACCATTGACATTCAAAGTTACTTTGCCGCTTGCAAGCCCTGTCACTTTGCCGTCTGAATCAAGATTTATTACCGCGTCGCCGTCAACTGCAGTGTACGCTACGTTATAAATTGTAAGGCTTAAATTTTCTTTTATCGTGTAACTTTCAGAATCATCAAGGACGCCGTTTATTTTAAAATCTTCCGCCGAATTTAAGAAATTCAAACGTTTATCGCCAACTATAACTTCCCAAAAACTGCCGTTGTTAATTTTTAAATAATTTGCGCCGTTCAAGTCAAGAGTATCCTTGCTGCCCATTCCGATAACCATCAAAATATTGTCGTCGCCTTCGGAATATTCAATAAGAGTGCCTGTATTTTCTTTGGAAATTTCTATGTAGTTAGTGCCTTCGCCTGTTTTAATCGTTACATTTTTACCGCTTGTAACTATGCTGTCGTAGGCGTCGGCGCAATTTATCAAAACAGAATCAGCAGTATTTGTAATTCTGTTGGTGTCTGCGCCGCAATTTATCGTTGCGCCCTTGCCGCTGTTGGTTAAAGTAAAGCCGCCTTCGCCGCCGTCAATTACAGCATTTGCGCCGCTGTTTGTTATTATACTTCTTCCCAATCCTACATTCAGTTGAAAATTTGCGCCGCTGTTTGTTATGCTGTCGTTGCCTTTGCCGCCCGAAATTGTAACATTCTTGCCGCTGTTTGAAATAGTGTCCGCGCCATCGCTGCCTGTAACAGAAATTGCGGCGTCATTGTTATTAATAGTCAGCCCTTCAGGTTGTGCATTCAATGTAACCATTTTTCCGTCAGCAGAAATTGCTTGAATGGAACTGTATCCGAAATCGTCAATTTTCAATGTGCCTTTATCAAATTCAATAATAAAGTTATTGCCGTCAATATAACTGTTTTTGACAGCCGACGCCATTTTAATTGTATCGTTTGCATTAAAGCCGCCGATTTTGTCAGAGCCGCCCGTTCCTACTTCTATAAAAAATCCCGTGCCGTCTCCTATGTCAATATAATCATTGCCTGCGCCCGTGATTATTGTTGAATTTTTTGACTCATTACGAAAGAACAAATCGTTATTGCCGTTGCTTAACAGAACATTTAAATTATCGCCGTTAACCACAATAATATCATTACCGCCGCTGCCTTCAATCGTAACTTTGTTGCCATTGCTGCTGATAATATTAGTGCCTGCGCCGCCGTTAATATAATTTCGGTCTCCAACGACAGTAATAATATCGTTGCCCGCGCCGCCTGTAAGGCTTGTATAATCGCTTGTTACAGAAATATTGTCGTTGCCCGCGCCGCCGTCGATTGTAAAAAAGTTGCCCGTTGCAATTATGCTGTCATCGCCGCCGCCTGTTTTATAAAGCCCGCTGTGTCCGTTTGAAAATACCAAATCATTGCTCGTACCGCCGTTTAACGTTGTACGGTCTTGATAGTCATAAAAATAATTGTTGCTTCGCCGTAATTATAAATAATGTCAGTGCCTGCGCCGCTTTGAATTGTTACTTTGTCGCCGTGATTTAAAATACTATCGTTGCCTTTGTCGCTTTTGATACTTGCATAGTTGCCGTTATTGTTAATGATATTGTCGCCCGCGCCGCCGTCTATTGAAACGTATTCGGCGTGCGAATTTATTGAATCATTGCCGCCGCCTGATTTGATAATTGTTTTATCGCCGCCGTTGTTTACAGAATCGTTGCCTTTACCGCCGTTTATTTTTACGCCGGCTCCTTCATTATAAACGTAGTTATCGCCAATGTTGGTATTTATCGCGCTGTAGTCGCCGTAATTTTCCACTTCATCATAGCCTGTGCCCGTAATAATGGATGACTCTTTGCCGTAGTTTAAAAATTTATCGTTGCCTGCGCCGCCGTCTATCAGAACTTTTGCGAAGTTATTGCGGACATAATCGTCGCCGTAAGAAAGATAAATCTTGCTGTTTGCGCCGTAATTTTCTACGTTATCGTTGCCGAATTCTGCTTTTACAGTGACTTTTTCGCCCTTGTTTACAATCTTGTCTGCATACGGCGAACCAACTAACAACGTGGAGTTTGTGCCGTTACTTATGTTCATTTCAATAATCCCCCCTTATTATAAATTTTTTGTTTTTTTGGGTCTTCCAAATAGGTCTCTTAATTCGTCTTCGAATTTTGTTGATGGTTTGAGTATTTCGTCTAGTATCGATTTTAGTTCAGATGTAGAAGTAGAAGTAGAAGTAGAAGTTGGAGTTGGAGTTGAAGTTTTTGCGTTAAAATGTTCAAAAACGTTGTTCGGTGAGAAAAAGGAATGTACTTTTCTTAAGAACGAGAGATTTGAGATGTCCCTGATGTATATTTTGTTTTTCAGTTCTTCAGCGGTTATTGCATTAAAATATACGTTAGATAAGGAAGCACTATTTCCGGATTGATATGTAAGGTATGCACCGTTAGCCAATATACTTGGAGTATTGTTGTTGCTGTCACCGAATGAATAAGCAGTAACATTAATTTCATTATCTTGACCTGCGCTTATGTAACTGTTGTCATCAGCTCTATAAAAGTTTATGTACGATCCATTTAATGTCAAATTGCCGCCGGCTATAGCATTTCTTATATAAATCTTTTTATCCTTCTTTGGAAAAAGCTGTACATCACATTCTATATTCAAAGACAAATTTCCGCCGCTCATTGCGTCAAGATAGCCGTTATTAGTAATATCAGCAGTTAAACTGATATCACCGTTACCTCCGCGCAATATTAAGTTTTTGGCACCTATCGAATTTGTGATGTTTATTCCTGCCGCCGCAATCAATATTGAATTGCCTATACCATTGTCGGATTTAATGTTAAAAGCTGTTTTGTTGTCAGCCGCCGCCAAATTAATATAGTTGTAAGGGGAGCCTGTCAAATACAAATTCCAATCGCTTGTATTGTCTTTGAGCGTAAGACCGATAGGATAATGTGGCGTGTATGTAACAGAATTACTTCCCCAAACTAAATCACCAACGCGCGCATTTGCCAACAATTTCAAATTCTCTGTTTTCTTCAAGTCGTTTTTACTTATTGTTATTGCCGTGCCTGTACTGCCGATATTGCCGCCGATATCAAGTATAGCTTGTTTTGCTATGATATTTGCTGTAGGCGCAAAATCAATGGTGTTGGGGGATTTGGAGAAAACATTTCCGTTCAACGCATTTACCAAATCTGTCTGATTCCAAGTATTTAAAATACCCGTGTTTTTCCAGTTTGCAATCTGCTTTTCAGTGATTGTATTATTGCGCTCTGTTACCGCGCTGACAATGCTACCTGGTACTTTTATTGCTACATTACCCGTTTTACTTTCAATCGTACCAATCGGCAAAACGCTGGAATCGTATGACTCGTAAAGATAGTATATATCTATATCATTAGCCGCCTTTATATTCAAGGCTTTGCTTATGTTGAAGTTATCCAAATAAAAATCAACTTTGCCTTTTGTGCTGTTCAAATTCAAGGTTTCATAATTGCCGTAATCCGTACCTGTTATATCGCCTGTTGTATTTAACGTTATATTCCCGCCATCGACTTGTTCAATAGTAAAATCAACTGCACCGCTTGCATTTATTGTCGTGTTTTTATTTTTTGAATAGGTGCTTAATGAACCGGTACCTATAGGATTATAATTAACATTTATATCGCCGCCGTTTGAAGAATCCAAGTTCGCCAAAGTTAAACCCTTTGAAGTAACTGTTGTATCGTTTATACCGCCGCTACTATTCAAATCTACAATGCTGCTGCCTTGGACAAATTTAATATCAATGGGGTTGTCAGCTTTCATTGAATATGTTGAATTAACAGTGCCGTTTTCTTCTTCATTCCAAGTAATTTTTACGCCGACATCAAAATAAGGAAATGACGATGTGCTTTCAAAAAGTACGTCAGTATCTGGGTCTGAGCGCGATGTATTGTCAACTTTTCTTGAACTGTTTATAGTAAGATAGGGTGTACTACTTCCATTTGCTATAAAAATTCCGTTTTTCTTGATTGCGTCTCCTGTGCTATAGGCACTATAGCTGGTAGGTATGAATATACTGGAGCTCTTGCCGTAGAACGATTTTATAAAGCTGTCAGCTAAATTATCGAAATCTAAATTAACCAGATCCCAAATAGTACCGCCTATCGCTTTTATAATTTCTGATGAACCGATCCTTAATGAATGAAATGTATCCAATTTGTATTTTCCGCCGCCAGTCCATCTGTAATTAAGATTTTTCAGCGGCGTATATGTGCCGTTAGAGCTGAAAGTTGAGGTTTTATTATTTTGATTTTTGTCAATGATTGTAACAAGCCCTTTGTTATATAGACTTTCAATATTGTTTATTTTCAAATTATGGTTGGTTGTATTCGTTACATTTACGTTTGCCGCGCCGTTTGAAACAATAATTTTGCCGCCTCCGGTAGAAATAATATTGCCTTTCAGCGTGACGTTGCCGCCGTTGCTGTAAATGTCATTTGCCAAAATATTTCCCGTACGGGGGTTATAGTACAATTCAATTTGTTTATCGTAGTAGCCGTCTGAATTTTTTACAACGCCGTTAATTGCATTTATGTCATTGACATTTGCTTTATTATAATTTGCCGTAACAAGATAATCTGAATTCCCCAAAACATCTTCGTCGGTTAAAAGAATGTAGGTTAATTTATTTACTTTGTTTGCGTCAACTTCGGCGGTGTAATTGGTAAAGCCGCTTTGAATCAAGCCATTAACGTTAATATCTTTTGCGCTGATTAAAATATCTCCGCCTGCAATTATCTTTCCGCCTTCCATTTTACTGTTTACTTGATCAACGTATGCATCTACCCAACTGGATTGATCGGTTGCGCCAATGTATTTCTTCATAAGCGCACTTTGTCCATATAATGACAAAGTATTGAAAAGCCAATTTCCGAAATCTCTGGAATTGTTGAAAGTTAAATTGGTATTACCGCGCCCTGCCTCCAAAGAAACTCTCTTTTGAACGTAAGCGGCAATATCTTTATCGCCAAAAGTGAAATAGGTTATGGGGTCGCTCAAATTCACCAACGCCTGTTCATTAATCATAGTGAAAGAGCCGTTCGGTGCGCTCATACTTACGGACTGCGCATTTATCGTACCGTACGAATTAATAGAGCCGGTGTTTGTTGAAATTTTAACGTTGCCTGCGGGGTTGTCGATTACGCCGCCAATTTTAATATCGCCCGAATTATTATTTGCGCGCGCACTTTTGTTTTCAATGTTAATGACGGGGATAACGTCGCTAAGTTCGCTTGTAACTTTCAAATTGTTATCAGATTTTGCCAGTGCGCCATTGAAACTTACAACGCCGCCGAGATTTCCAAAAGTAATGGGGTTGCTGACTTCTATTGCGCCGCCTGTATTTCTTACGATATTTATATTACTGCCGCGATGCGCTGTAATGGAGCCGCTGCCTGTCATTTTGTCGCCGTATAATTTAATATCTGCGCCGCTTACTCTCATTTCCGGCAAAACTGCAACGTTGTTTTCGGTTCTGTATTCTACAGGCTTATTATTCTTCAAAAAGCCTTCGCCGCTCATTTTGCTGATTAAGCTTGAGCGTTCGTTGTCAAGTGCTTTATATTGTTCGCTGTCGCTCGGATAATCATTCATTGCGTTTGTTACTTCCTGCCATCTTGTGTAGTAAGGATTTTTGGTAGAAGTATTGTTGAAAGTAACTTTGCCGTCGAACCAATCCGAGCCGTCGGTTATCTTGTAATTGTTGCCGGTTATCGTAATACCAATTTTATTATGCGTGCCCGCCTCAATATTACCGTTGACATTTATAACATTGTTTGTAGTCATTGCGGAAATTTTTTCGGTGCCGTCATTAGTGGTGACTGAATTTTCTCCGTCTCCGTCGTACGTTGAAAAATATCTTACGGATTTAACTAACTCTGTAACAGTGCCCGCGCCGTCAAGAACAATTTCTTCATCTGCAACAAAGTTTGCTTTTGAGCCGACATTTATTGCGTTATTTTGATTTAAAGTAAGTGACATATTCGCCGCATTTTCCAACGGTATTACAGAATAATTAAATACGTCGCTTTGTAAATTTAATTCAAGATTATCTGCAGTTTTGCTTGTCAAATTAATTGTTTTTGCTCTAAGGTTGGAACTGTCGCCGACTGTAACATTATCCGCGCGATTAATTGTGTTATAGGCGTGCGTTTCAACTGCGCCAACCGCGCCTTTATGGTCAGCTATTGTAGAAAGATCTGCTTCGCCGCTTTCGCCCGCCTTCAAATAAATATTGTCAGCATTTATTGTAGTCTTGCCGCTTGTAACAGAATTATTAAAGCCAAAACCGTTTACACTGTTTGCAACAGTTAAAGAGCCAAAATCATAAGCTTTAAGCAAGTTGGAACTTTTAACATTTAATACGGAGGCAGATTGAGCATTAAAATCTTTATCCGTCTTGTAAGTTGTATTGTTGCCGAGATTGAGGCTCGCGGTATAATTGCCGCCGTCTGTAACGTCAGCCGCGTTGCCGCGAAGTGCGCCCGCGCCTACGCCAATAAGTTCGCTTTTGGAATTAATATTATTTACCGAGTTGAAATTCAAATTATTGGGCGTGGAAATATCTGAACTGTCAGCAATCTCAAGTTTTGTTGAAGTTGTATCGTTATGTTTTAAAGTTGCGCCCGAATAGCCGACCGCGCTTGCGGAGGTTGCGTCAACTTTGCGCCTTTCGTTTTCGTTAGTTGTTGCCGTAAGGTTAATATTTGTTGCAGTGAAGTCGCCGTTTACTGAAACAGTTGTAGTATTTCCGCCTCTATCTTCAAGGTAAGCCGCTTCGGGGCTGATATCCAATACGCCGCCCGTGCCGCTTATTACGTCAATACTTGTATTGGTGTTAGTGTTAGCAGTTGCATTTACCGTGTTAAAGTTTTTATTGTCGCCGCTGTTGACTAATATAACGTCGTTTGTAGCAGTGCGCACGCTTTCAAGTTTGCTCGTACCGCTTGCAAGAACACCGCCTGAATCTCCCGTAACTTCTGCATTTTGGTTAATGTTGTTGTTGGAAGTAACATTGATATTTGAATTTGCAGTCGTGAATTTTATACCGTTCAACTTTGCGCCCGCCGTTGCATTGTCTGTAACAGTGCTTGTATTGACGCCGACAGCCGCCGCGCCAACGCTCAATGCAAAGACTTTCAAATTTTGTACGCCGTTCATATTTGCAGTAACATTATTATTTGTCGCCGCAAATGTTGCGCCCTTTGAAACGTTAATTACTGAAGTACCTGATTGTTTGTTTGCAACTGTTGTAAAATTCCCGCTTACAAGTGCGACTGAAGAGGCGTCAACATCGGTTGAAGTTTGCTGATTATTTGTAGCGTTAAGGTTTATGGTATTTGCATTTAATGTTGCAGTGCTGTCAATATTTAAATTAACGTTGTCGTTGGCGTCAATATCAGCAACGAGTGCGGCACCGCTGAAACCTAATGCCGCCGATAATGCCGTTGAATCAAGTTTAAGAGTATCTTTGCCTGATTCGCCGCGCACTGCATTTATATTTACATTATTGCCTTTGATACTGCCGCCTTTTATGTCAATACTATTTGTTGCATTTGAAGTAACTTCGCCGATAACCGCGCCGCCGCTGAATCCTGACGAAAATTCAAAACTCTTTGCTTTAAGTTCGGTCTGCGTTGTATCTTTTGTATTAATTGTAACGTCGCCGTTTTTACTTTCGATTGTAGCTTTGTTCAAAGTAACGGAATTATTTCCTTTGGTTGTCAAATCGCCGTAACCTACGCCTATTGCGCCGCCAAGTCCCGTAATGCACGCAGTTGCCAAACCGAGTTTATTTTGCCCGCTTGTTATAGTGTTAATGTCAATATTTTTTGTAGCGGTCAAAGTTGAATTGTTAATATTGGTGTCAGTGTTATATTTGAAATTCATAATGCCGATGCTGCCGGCAGCACTTGCACCAATACCTGTACCTGACGCCGCTACGCCGTCTTGTTTAAAGTTGCTTACACCGTTCGCAGTTACTTTAAGAGTATTAGCCGCGTTAAGCGTGGAATTTTTAACAGTGTTTGTAACTCCGCCGTTTGCAGAACCGTTGCCTGCAGTTGCCGCATCTGTATTCACTTTTAAGCCAAGTTTTTTAACGGTTGACTTGTTTAATTTTTCGTCGTCTGAATCCTTTGAATCCTTGCCTTTAACTATTGTCAAATTTCCTGTTACGGCGTCATTAGCTTTATTAATTGAATCATTGGGATTAACTTTAGTACCGTCATTGCCGTTGTTGGCTGAAGATTGATATTTGTCAGCAATTTTTTCGCCAACATTGGTAATCATTACACCGACTTGAACGCCCGCGCCAATTCCCGCAATACTTGCACCGACGCCGAGTTGATTTATAGTTCTTGCGTCTTTTGCGTCAACTGAAATATCTTTTGCATTCAAAGTAGATGATGAAAGATTTGTTGAAACTTTAGTATCTAAAGTATTAATTTCAACGCCCGCGCCGACTGCGCCGCCGATTCCTGCACCGCTTCCGTTGCCTGCGGTATTATCAATATTTGTAGTATTATCTGCAGTAACTGTAATGCTTGAATTTTCGGCTTTACCGAGCGTTGAGTTGTTGACAGTAGTTTTAACGGTATTTTCAATATTTCCGATTTCAACTAAACCTTCGACGCCCGCGCCGACGCCCGCAACTGCAACTGCGTAAGCTTGGTCAGTGAGATTAAGTTTATTTTTCGCCGTAATATTTGAATTATTCGCCGTCAAGTTGAGACCGTCTACATTTGCCGAAGTTGTATCAGTTTCATTGAGAATAACGACAGTTGCACCTACGCCCGCGCCTTCGCCTGCTACTCCTACCATTGCGCCGACGGTGTTAATATTCGTCAAATGATTTGCATTGACGTCAAAATTATTGTCTACATTTCCTTTAAGTGAAGAGGCATTCGCGGAAGTAGTACCCTTCAAATTATAAACGCCCGTTGAATTACTGACAGCCGCGCCCGTTGCAGTAATGCTGCCGCTTACTGCCAAAGAGGATATACCTTGTTTTGAATTTGCGTCAACGTTGATGTTATTTGCGTTAATTGAATCGTTGGAGTTTGCAACAAAATCAGCATTTACATTGCGCGTAACAGTTTGAATATCGATAGCCGCGCCGACTGCCACGCCTGTTCCCCCAATTTCGATATTGCCGACCATTGCTTCAGAATTGGTGTAATCGTGCGCAACAACGTTTACATTACCGTTACCTTTAAGAGTAGAATTATTAAGTTTTGAAGTTGTTGCACCGCCGATATTTTGTACATTGACAGTACCTCCGGCACTTACGCCCGTACCTGCCCCGCCGCCGCAAATTTGGAAACTCTTCAAAGTATTCGTGCTTACCGCGTCAACTAATAAGCCGCTGTAAGTTGTATTTGTTTTGAGATTTGAAAGGCTGTTATCAGTTTGGAAAAGGTCTTTGCTAATCGAAGTATTAATAATGTTACTGTCATCAACGGTATCTTTTGCAGAAACAGAATCGTTGCCTGTAACATTGATTGTGCCGCCTGTAACAGAGGCGTTCGTGGTATTTTGAATATCGTTGACGCTGATGTTCCCGCGATTGAAAGTGCGCCCGCGTAATTGTTAATTGTTTCGTCGCCGCTTGCCGTAACTGCAAGAGCATTTGCAGTAACATTTGTATCATTGAGCGTTGTTGAAGTGTTGCCGCTGAGATTATTAATGCTGACAGAACCTGAAACAGAAACATTGCCGCTGCCTGCCGCGCCTACAGCAATATTTGTTAAATCTGATTTATTTGCGGAATTAATTTTTGCTGTACTGCCGTTAATACTCCCGCCGTCAAATGCTGTTGTTGTCTTTGTATGGTCATTGGTAACTGCAACGCCTGCGCCAATTCCTACTTTGCCGCTGATTGCAAGTGCGTCCGCAGTAGTGAAAATATCCTGCGTAGAATTTGAATCCGCCGTTACACTGCCTGTAAGCGTGGAATTTTTAATATCTGCGCCAACATCTTTATAAATTGTTGTAACGGCAACCGAGCCGGTAGCTGCAACTTTTCCGCTGCCGCTTAACTGCGCCGCAATAGATTTAAGCGTTGAATTATCTGTAGCTTTTATATTTGCGGCTGACAATTTATCAAAATGTGCATTGTTGAAAGTAACTTTAGTTTGCTGATTGTTATCACTCGTGCCTATATCGTTATAGACAACCGCGCCGCCCGCCGCAACATTTTTGCCGATATTTGCGCCTCCGCCGATAGCAAGGCGATACGTTTCATCAGTTGCAGTACTTTCAAGCGTTGTAGCATTTGCGGCAGTTACGCCCTCAACGTTATTTGTTGCAGAATTTGTGCCGTAGTTGACAGCCGCCGAGCCGTTAATTGCAACACCTTTTGAGGCGTTAATTCCCGCGCCGACAGCATAAATTGCGCCGTCATTCTTTGCAGTACTTTTAACATTTGCGCCGTTGATACTTATATTTTTAAGTTCGGTAGCCGTTGTCAAATTCAAGTTATTGTACGCCATAGCCAAACCGACAGCTGCGCCTTTGCTTATACCAATTTCACCTGCAACGCTGACTTCGCGCGCCTTTGAATTTGCATTAATATCAACATTTCCTGCAACAGTCTTTGAACTGTCAGCGGTAACAGCCGCTTTAACTTGGTTGTCGGTTGTCTGCCAACTTAAAGAGCCCGCGCCGCCGAAATTGTTATTTGAAACGGCAACGCCGCCCGCCGCGTTGACTGCAAGGGAATTGCTGAGCGCGTCCGCGTCAATATTGCCCGTAACTTTTGAATTATTGACGATAGCATTAAAATCGTTGTCAATATCGCCGATAGTTACAGCTACAAGCCCCGCGCCGCCTTTTGAGCCTGTTGCAACCGTCAAATCAAACGCGCCGACAACTTGCAAATTGCCTGTTGAATTTGTAGAAATTGTTCCAACGTTTGAATCAGCTCCGCTTGAATCGTCAGAAATATTTTTGAGAAAATCTGCGCCCTTTGTATCAATTCCCGCGCTTTCAAGATAATTAACATTGCTGTTTGAAATTTCGCCGTCAAATGCGCGGTTGATTAAATTTGTTGCGGTAATTGTTGAGCCGTCAACTGTTGCATTGGCTCTATTTTTAAGTTTTGAATATGCAAGCACGCCGTTAAAAGCTTTTGAATATTTTTGGGAACCTGTTTCAACGCTCGCGCCGACAACGCCTGTAATTTGTTTGATATTTGTATTTGCTGAATTTGTAATGTCGTTTGTAATGTTAATGGTTGAATTGTTTTCAATGCGTGCCAAAGTTTCATTGCTTACATCGGAATATCCTACAGTTGCGCCTATTGCGTTTGCATTTCCGCCGCCTTTTGCGATTGAAAGATTTATTCCGCCCGTAACTTGAACATCTGAATTAACCGCAGAATTTGTAAGCGATTTTGAATTTATTGTGGAGTTTGAAATATTGGCGTATGAAGATTCGTCCGCGTGATTGACAGAAAGATTTGCTGCAACATTTGCATTGGTAGAATTTGCACGAGAATTTGAAGTCATATCAAAGCCGAGACCCGCCGCTACCAACGCGCCGCCTTTATTAACAGAAATATCTGCCGCGCCGCTACTTGCGTTGATTGTAGAATTTTTTACAATAGCTTTAAGGTCGTCCGTAACTTTATTCCACGCAACTGCGCCCGCAATTCCGACACTTGTTGAAGAATTAGTTATATTTTTGCTGAGCCCGACTTTTTGGAAATTAAGCGCGGCTGAACCTGAAGCGGCAACGTTATTTATTGAATCAGCCGCATTCACTTTAAAATCTTTGCTTGCAGTGATTGTTACGCCGTCAACAACAGATTTTGTTTTTAATGTTGAAAGATTGACTGACGCAGAGCCCGCGCCCGTAACAGAAATTGACGGCGTATCTTGCCCTGCTATACTGTTCGGAAGTTTCGAGGCGTTATCGTCTTTTGGTTTTTCGGAACTGTTACTGTTTGAATTTTTAAAGGTTTTATTGGCAGAATTTTGAATTTGTGATTCTTTATCTTTGGAGCTGTCAGAATTTGTATTATCTTCATCATCTGATTTTTCATCTTTGAAAAAGTTTATAAATTTATTATTGCCAATATTTTTATATTTGCTTGAAATGCTGCTGCCGAACTTTTCAAGCGTGCCGGCGGATTTAGAACCCTTATCTTGATTTTCAATGGCGGCACCTGCAACACTCAATGCAATCATATTGCCTGAAGTTTCTGCAGAATTTATAAAATTGCCTGCGGTAAATGTACCGCTGTTGCCGCTGCCAAAAAGATTATCGGCATTTGCGGCGGCTTTAACCAAGTCAATCATATCTGCAGAAGAATTTGCGTCATTGTTTTGAATTGCCGCCAAAGTATTGACATCAAAATTATTTATTGCAAGTCCTATACCTACCGAGCCTGCGCCGTGTCCGTAAGCAAGCCCGCCGGCAATGTTATATAAATCGTTTTTGTTAATTGCGTTGAGTTTCAGGTCATTGGTTGCAGTAAGTTTTGCGCCGTCGTCAACACTCAAAAGCGCGTCTGATTTACCGCCGACATAGCTGATACTTCCTTCAACTGCAACCGTACTTGAATTGCCGCTTGACGATTTATCAGCCGCCGCGCCAGCTCCTGCGTTAATGATAACATTTGAAACATTATTGTTTGCATTAAGTTCAAGTGATTTGCCATTCAACGTCGCGCCTTGTGTAACTGCAAGCACGTTGGTTGAATTGAGATTATTAACATTGACAATGGCACCAATGGAAGTAGCCGCCGCGCCAGTCGGTTTCAAATGCCCGTCTGAAACAATGTTATCACGATTTGAAAGAGAATTAAATTTAATGTCGCCGCTTGAAGAAATATTCGTGCCGTTACCAACAATAAGGCGCGTTGAATCGTCAGAAAGATTAACATTAACCGCGCCTGCTATTGCAACTTTTGCCGCGCTTGAACCGTTAGAACGATTTTTAACGGCGGTTGAAGTTGTTGAAGAATCTGCATAGAAATTTGCATATATTGAAGGATCCAACAAAGCTTTAGTATAGCTCAAAACTGTTGCAGAATCTTTAATCACCAAACTGTCTTCCTCAACTTTTTTCCCTTTTTCTATAAGGTCTGTAAAAACTTTTTGCTGAAGTTTATCTTTAACAGTTTTATTAACGCCGGCATTAGCAACTTCTTTTGCAGTTACTTTAATGTTTTCGGGGTTTACAGTTTCAGTGGAGAAAAGATATTTTGCGGCAACTGCAAGCGAATTTTTGAAGGCATTAAGATCCTCTTTGTAAGCACTCCAAGTGCTTGATTTTGTAAGAGCATCAATTTCATTGTACGTTCTTTTGACAGTTTCAATAATATCGTCTTTGCGTTTATCGCCAATAGTATTATCTGCGTTAATTTCTACAGTGCCGCCGTTGATAGTGCCGCCATTTATGACAGTTGCGGCGTCCGAATTAAAATTGGTAACGTTTACAGCCGCGTTGACAAGAGCATTTTTATTTTCGCCGCTTGAACCTGCGGAAGTTTGCCCAATCGCGCCAATATTTTGGTCTGCGATATTATTTTTGGAAGAAATATTTAATTTTTCGCTTGACTTAAGATTTGCGGTATTGTTAATTGTAACAGTTGCTTTATCGTTGGCAAGTGCGATATTTGCACTTGCGCCGACTGTAAAATATTTAGAAGCATTTTCAAGCGCAGAAGTTTTAGTTTGCGCGTCTTCCTGCTTATCGGCGGCGGCTTGATTTTCAGCCTCAGCATCCGGATCTGAAATGGCGTCTGAATATTCATTTATAATATTTTGAGCTACTTCAAAAGTATTTGAAAAAAGGGCATCCAAGTCAAAGTTATCAATTTCCTTTAAATTTTTTGAAATATCATCTTTAATTGTATCTATTAAAGATTCTTCTTTTCCGTTATTTGAAGTAACTGTACGATTGACTTCATTTAGCGCGGATATTTCTGAATTGGTTGCCTTTGAAATTTTGCCTGCGGCGGTTGTATCGGCGGTTGAATCGAAGTTGACAAAATTAATTGAAGAGCCGCCCAAGCCCGTTTCTTTTATTGTAACTTCAGCGTTAATATTTGTTTCTTCTTTTGCATTGGCAACAGCTGAAATATCTGCGCCCGCATTGATGTTTGAATTTTCGCCAAGATTTAAAAACGCTTTATTGTTGCCGATAAGAACATTGCCCGCAAAATTTAATTTTGAAGTATCTTCATCTGTTGCATTGTTGGTTGCAGTTTGAGTTATATTTGAAGTGGCGTCGGCTTTAATTTCGGCTGAACCTTCGGAATTGAGCGCGCCGTTAATTTCAACCTTTGCAGAATTATTTATGTAAGCGGCAGTTACGGCAAGCAATTGGTTTTTGTCTTCAGTTTCTCCATTTGCAATTAATTCAATTTCGGGGTTAGATTCTGCATTTATTTTTAGCGCAGGAGTTGTCTCATTTGTATCTTTGTCAGTAACATCTGCGCCGCTTGCCGTAATGTTTGCATTTTTGCCGACAGTAACGCTTGCCTCGTCATTATGGACAGCGTACGCGGCCGAAAGTTTAAGGTAGTCGCTCATAACGTCGCCGAGTTTTGATTCGGCGGTGGCATCTTGGTAAGTGCTTCCAAAATAGTCTTCATCTTCAACTTGAACAGTTTGCTTGAAAGTGTCAGAAGTTTTGGCGTTAATTGCAACGGTATCGCCTGTAATTGTGCCGTCTACTTCAACTTTGGAATTTAAATTAAGGAAAGGAACAGATTCATCAACCGCGTTGCCGTAGTAGTCGGTATGGCGGTCGCCCTTCGCCGTTGCACTTAAGGTAACATTGGCGTCGCTGTTAATTTTTGCTTTTTGTCCAACTTTGATTGAGGCTTGAGCGTCAACGTCAGTTAAATCTGAAAAAATATCTTTTACGTCGTCAACAGAATTTACTGAAGCAACTTTTTCTTGGAATTGCTGTAAAGAGATATTTTCAAAATTTTGAATTTGCGCGGCGTCAGCAACGGCGGTTAATTGAATTGCGCCGTCTGCATCGTTTGAACGTGTAATTTTAAGTTTTGAAGAATCAAGCCCGCTGCTAACGCCTTCAACATTAACGAGCGACGCAAAATCAATTTTTGAAGTAGAAACAAGTTGCGCCTCGTCTTTAAGTTCAATGGCGGCGGCGGCAACTTTTATCCCGTCAACTGCATTCAACTTGCCGCTTATTGAAATGGAGCCGTTAAGATTCAGCGGAATATCTGCGGCTTCAATATTTTTAATCATATCGGCGGTTAATTTTGATTGGTCAATTTTGCCGCCGTTCATAATTGAATCATAAAAATCTTGCGCAGGCGTCATAATCCCGATAGATCCGCCGTTAATCACGCCGCCCGAACCAATTACCATACCTTGCGGCGCAATGAAATATAAATTGCCGTCGATAGTTCCGCCTTTAATTGAATTTACAACGCCGTTAATTGTAGATTTTTCATTGATAAAATTTAACAGCGAATTAGCCTCGAGATTTCCGCCTGACGTTTTGTAATACAAATTTGCAATTTTATTTGCGTCAAGGTTGAATTGCTTGAAATGGTTAATTGCGGTTTTATTGCCGTTAATTAAAGCGTCCGCGTAAATATCATAACGCCCCGAAGTATCATCAATTTTCCCGCCGTCAACTTTAACAATTTCTGCGGAAGCCGTCGGCGAATATGAAAATCCGCCAATTAATGAGCCGATAACCGTCGCGGCAGCAGTTAATTTTTTTAACAATTTATGCTGCGTCTTACGAAAAATACTCATTTCAAAAACTCCTTACTTCCAAATGACTTTCATAATGTTACGATAGTTGTTTTCAAGGTAATTAATGATAATATCGAAAACCGAATAGACTTTTTCGCCACTGAAAATTTCGTCGTTGGCGTCAATGCAAAAATCCAAAATCAAATCACCGTTATCATTGAAAAAAAGTTTGAAAGGCTTGTACTTTGCCGTTTCATCAATTGTCTTTTGTTAGAGCGTTGGGCGCAATTTGCACGCGCACCATTGAATAATCCGAATTGTCAACAAAAACAACTGTCGGCAAATTTTGCCCGTTAATTGCAAGGCGCGAACGAAATGCAACCGTCGCTTGCTCGTCATCGAGTTCTTCAATTTCAAAAACTTTAATTTCTTTTTCGTCAAGGTAATCTTTAAATTTTTGTGCTTTGTTATTCATAAAAAATTTCCTCACTTTCTTTAATTATTTTCATTATATAAAATTACAAATTAACTTTCAACCACAAATCTTGCACTTATACCGCCTTGCATTTATAATGATTTATCGGGAGTTGATTTAATTGAAAAAATTTTTAACTGCAGTGTCAATGATTTTGCTGATAAATTCCCCGAATGTATCAGCTGAAACTCTGGACGATGCAGGCAGACAACTTGACAGATTGCGTCAAGATATGGAACGTCAACGCATTAAAGAACAGATTGACGAAGACAGAAACCGCGAAGATAATTCTGTTGAAGTTGAAAAAGATAAAACTTCAAAGGGCGAAGACAGCGATTTAAAATTTGTCCTGAATGAAATAACTGCTGACGAATCAAAAATTATTACCGCAGAAATTTTAAAAGAAATTTCCGCACCTTATCTTAATATAGAAATTGGCGTTAATGACCTTTACGAAATTGTTCAAAAAATTAATGATTATTATCAGAAAGAAGGCTATTTGACTTGCCGCGCCTTTCTTAAAAGTCAAACGATAACAGGCGGCGTCGTTCATATAACTTTGATTGAAGGGAAAACAGGCGAAGTAAATTTAATCGGCAATAAAAATACCGCCAAAAGTTATTTTTCGCGGCGCGTGAAAATTCCCGTCGGCGAAGTGCAAAATATTTCTGCGCTTAATCGCCAATTAAACGAATTTAATTTGACAAATGACGTAAAATTGGCAATCAGCCTCAAGGCGGGCAAAGCTCCCGGTACCACTGATTATGAATTAAAAGCGATTGAGCCGAAAAATCACGTTTTTACTTTGTACGCGGATAACGACGGCTCAAAATCTACAGGCGAAGGGCGCGTTGGTCTTTACTACAACAACCGCAGTTTATTTAAACATCGTGATTCGCTTGTTTTGGGCTATATGCATTCAAAGGGCACTGATTCTTTCAGCGTCAGTTATTCCATACCTGCGGGCTTGCGCGGCGAAAAATTGCGCTTGAGTTACGGCACGAGCGGCACTGAAAATGTTGCAAACAGAATCTTAAATTTGCGCGGACACGCTTACTACGCAGATTTAACTTTTTCAAAGCCGCTGAAACTTACCTTTAAAGAACGCAGTGAAATCGGCTTAAGTCTCGGCATAAATCATTCTGTCAACGATATTGCGAATACAATTTCAATCGTCGATAACGAAACAAAAACTGCCGCGTTGTATTTTTCAAGAACAAATTATTTACCGCGCAGTGTTTTTTACAGGCGTTACAGTTATACTGTCGGCAGGTGGAAAAATGAAGTTGCAGCCAACAGGCAAAATTACGGCGTATTTCATTTCAATACTTTTTATCAGCACGCTTGGGAACGCGGGCAAACTTTAGATGTTGATTTGAACACGCAATGGAGCTCGACAAAAGATTTGCCGTCAAACGCGCAATTTTCTATTGGCGGGCGCGGCAGTGTACGCGGCTACAAAAATAATTTGATTGAAGGCACGGACGGTGCAACGTTGAATATTGAGTACGGTATTCCTTTCGGAAAAAATTTCAAGGCGTTTTGTTTTGCTGACGCAGGATTTGTCAACAATACTTTTTTGGAACTTAAAGACAAAAAATTAGCGGGCGCGGGCGTCGGCTTGCAGGCGTACATTGACGATAAAATATCTGCTTCAATTGCAATAGGTTTTCCACTCAAGCGCGAAATTAACGAAGAAAAGCAATCAAAATCCCGCTTGCACGTTTCTTTTACAGGAAGATTTTAAAAAATTTTTATTGATGAATTATCATAAAATAATTTTAGAACAATAGGTTTTATAAATTGGAAAGGCGGCGTCGGCAAAACAAGCATAGCAATAAATACGGCGTACGCTTTGGCGGAAAGTTGGGGCGCACGGGTTTTGTTCATAGATATGGACAAGCAAGCAAATGCTTCATATTGGTTTGGCGCGGCGGAAGACAAAGGCACTCTCAGCAATATTTTGGTACGCGGCACGGACGCGGCGGAAGTCTCAAATATTCCTCCAATGACGGCGCAGGAAGTTATTCAAAAGACGCGCTACGCAAATATAGATTTAATAGCGGGCGCGCCGAATTTGCTTGACGTTAATTTGGCGATATTAAAAAACAAGATCGGGCGTCAAGATAATATTTTGAAGGAAGCCTTAAAGCCGGTGCAAGAAAATTATGACGTTTGCATAATTGACAACCCGCCCGATTCAAATATTGCGGTATTGAACGGTTTGGAAATAATTGACGATGTAATAGCGTTGACTTTGCCGAATCAATTCAGCTTAAAAGGCGTCGCGCAGCTTGAACAAGAAATAAAAAATTACAACGCAATATTAAAATTAAAAATTGCAATACGCGGCATATTGGTAAATCAGTTCACGTCAACAGAAGGTTGTTATGAAATCCTGCGCGCATTGCGCGGCAAAGGCTATGAAATATTTCCGTACATACGCGGCGGTAAGCCCGCGCAAAATTGGTTAGACCGCGTGATAAACGAACGCAAAAGTATTTATGAACTTTCGCCGACTTCGGGTTTTGCGAAAGATTTAATGAAGTTCATAGAAAAATTGGTGGAGGCGCAAAAGTGAAGAAACATAGCGGCGGCTTGGGGAATTTTCTAAACGCAGTGACGCAAACGGCGGAAAAAAATGAAGTAGCCGAAGAAAAAATAATTTATGTTGATATAGACGAGATAGAAACCAATCCGCAGAATTTTTACGGCTTAAGAAATATCGAAGAATTGGCAGGGTTAATATCAGTCTCAAAATTAATCGAGCCGTTGACTGTCATAAAAAAAAGTGACGGTAAATATAAATTAATTTCGGGACATCGCCGCCGCGCGGCAGTTCAAAAGCTATTGGAAGACGGTATTTATACAGAAAGAAAATTGCCCTGCATAGTAAAAACGCCTGAAAAAATCCGAATTGAACAGGAAAACGGCGACATTATAGAATTTGACGAGGGCGCAGTGGAAATGCTAAATTTGATAGCGTCGAACAGAGGGCAACGCGAAGAACGCACGATTGAAGAAAAGTTGCAGGAAGTCAAATACTTGGAAAAATTTGCGCGCGCCCTTTACAACCAAAAAGAAAAAAGACGGCGCGGACGCTTTGTAAATTTTTTTGCGGAAGAAATTTTAAATATATCAAAGTCGCAACTTTTGAGAATAAATGCGTTAGAAAAATTGACGCCGAAATTAAAGCAAGCGATTGACAGCGGCAAAATCAGTGAAACTGCAGCATTGGAAATTGCAACATTTTCGCCGCAAGAGCAAGAAATTTGGCTTGAAAAAATCTTGGCGGGCGCAGTCAAAGGCACTGTTCAAGAAATTCAAAATTTGAAGAAACCGATACAAAAAATTTCTGCGGAAGAAAATTTTGTCTCAATGGCTGAAAAAAATACAGTGCGACAAATAAAGGGCGTACCTGAAAAAATTGAAGACCCGCAAAGCGAAGCAGAAGAATGGATTTACCAAGAAAAGTTGACATTTTATCAAAAAATGTACGCGGAAGCAAAAAGGCTCAGCGCGGCTGAATCAAACGAATTAAAGGCGGCGCAGTGGAAAATTCGCGCGTCTGTAGTGCAATATAACATTGAAGAATTGAAACTTCAGCATAAAAAAAGCAACGACAATCAATAATGATTTTTGTTGACTATTAAAATTTTTCTTGATAATATATCAAAAAATTAAAAATTAAGGTGCGTTTATGTTATCCAAAATTTTTATGACGGTTATAATATTTTGTGCGAGTATTTTTAATTTTTGCGTTGGCGAATGCCGAGAAATTTTTTTTGTGGTAAACGCGGGGCAAAATATGAAAGTTTCAGACCCTTTCCACGTTGTGCCGGAAAGTATAATTTGGAGTGCGCAAAATTTTTCGGTGGCTGATGAAATTGGCGTGATAACTTTTGACGAAATACCTAAAGTTTTGCGCCCGCTTTCCAACATTAAAGATAATCCGATTGACAATTTGCAGATTGAATACAGCGGGAAAAGCAACGCAAGTGCGGCGTTGTTGCAAGCGGTTGATATTCTTTCAAAAAAATTTGACACCGAACGCGCAATAATTTTTTTTACTGACGGCGAAAATTTGTTGGACGAAACTTCGCAAACTGCAATGTTTGTTGAAAATGTCAAGGCGGGATTGCGCCAAGCAAAATGGCTCGGTATTCCCGTTTATATTTTGAGTTTGCGCGCGGATATAAATCCAAAAAATTATCATTCGTACGATTGGGCGAAAGAAATTCCGCTGAACTATTTGGATTTAATGACGGCGGTTCGCACGATTATTCACAACAATTTCCAAACACCGCATTTAAATATTTTGGCGGAAAATACCGCAGAAAAAAATTTAACTTTTGAAATACCGATAACCGCGCCCGACAATTTAAAAATTTTATTGCTGTCGTCGAGTGCGGGCAACGCAGAACTTTTAAATATTGAAAACGTTTCGAGCGTCAAAAAAAATTTTGTAAAAATCTTTGACCTCAACGCGCCAAAAACAAATCAATTTGAACTTCGCGCAGATTTCCCGCAAGGCAACGGCTTAACGTTGGACGTTATCCCGCAAGTTTCGGGAATTTTGCAAACAGATATTTCAGCGCAAATTTTTTCTGCAAACATTTTGGAAATTACGCCGCTATATGCAAAGAATCCCGAAATTAAAATTTTTGGCGATAAATTTTTTGAAGGCAAGCGCGTAAATTTGCAGATTAACGATAAAAATTTTGTCGGCGCAGTTGAGGACGGAGTTATAAAAGTGCCGCTCGACGGCGCAGGCGAAATTATCAATTTGCAAAACATTCATTTTGAAAATTTGGGCGTAGTCTTCAGCGGCAACGATACCGCGCAATTAAAAAATCCCGCAAATATTCTTGTTTGGATAATTGCTCTCGCTGCGATTTTGACGATTTTAATTTTGGCGCGGCGTCTGCAAAAAAATAAAAGCTGCGCAGATTTTTATATGAAAAAAATTTTGCCGCCCATTAATACTCCAAGTATTTTAAAAAATTTTTCGTATCACGGCAAATTGATAATCTGCGCGCCCAATGCTGAAGATTCTGCTCCGCGAGAATTTAATTTGTTCCGCGTCAATGACGAGCAAATTTCCCTGTCAAAAATTCTTGAATCTTGCAGCATTGAAAATTTTTCTGATGCTGAAGGAATTGTGATAAAACCTACTGCGCAGGGAATTTTGATTGAAAATAATTCTGCCTGCACAATTACTAAACGAAATGAATTGATTGAGCGCGAGCGAAATATTGAACTTTTTTACAATGATTCGGTAAATATTTCTGCGGACGAGGCGGAATTGATTTTGACTTTTGAGAGTTTAAAGCCGAATTAAAAAATTTTAGAGTGCGCGGGGCAAAAGAAAAGCCCCAATTTTTTTTTAGGTTATTTTATTCAACAAAAGTAAATAAAAAATTTTTTAGCAAGCATTAGCAGGAATTTCAAAAAAAAAAACGTATTCCCCAATGGGGGATTGGGTCAAAACGCCCCTCCCTTTGGGGGTATGTTTAATGTTTTTTGATGAAGATGTTTTGAGAATTCAAAATGAAGTTAGGCGGTACAAAAATGAGCAAAGAATATATGACGGCAATGTCAATGATAAAATGCAGCGGGGCGACAGTACCGGTTCCGATTCCGATACTTTGTCCGGTAAGTCACGGCGTGATTTCGTGCAAGACACATTTACCACTTCTGAACGCAAATGACAGAATGCCTTTTGTAAATATTATGACATTCGGTACTTGTAAAATGATTCCGCCAACGCCTGCAGGACCTGTGCCGTGCGTTCCTGCAATTATTATGGCGTGGAAAAGTTGCGATATGCATTATTTCATTGGTGGTGCGCCCGCGCTTACTAAAGACAGCTTTTTAACTTGCACATTCGGAGGCACAATAAAATTTCAATGACGATTGGCGAGTTAAAAATTGAAGGCGTCGAATATCAGCAACTTTTGAACATTGAAATTATTGAGACAGCGCACTGTCACGGCACTTGCAAACTTACTTTTATTGCTGACGTAAAAACTGACACAAAAAAAATTTTGCATTGGAACAAGACACAAATAAAAGTTAAAGCAGACAAAGATATTATTTTTTGCGGGATTATTCAAAGTTGCACGCTCGAAACGCGCATTGAAGGGACTTTTCTTTTTGTAACGGCGTTTAGTTTGTCGATTCAACTTGAATCTGCGCGAAGTACAATGTCATTTCAAAACGCGAAGAAAAAATTTTCAGATATTCTTGAAGTTGTCAAAAAAAATTACAGCGCGTCAGATTTAACCTGCGTGAAGGACGGCGCAATTTCAGAATTAATCTACCGCGAAAATTTGACGGATTGGGAATTTTTGAAAGAACTCGCCGAGCGTCACGGGCAAATTTTATTTACAAATTCAAAAACAGACAAGTTGCAAATATTTTTGGGATTTAAGGCGTTCAAAGAATTTAAAGTTGACGATTCAACAAAAATTTTGCGGCGTGCAGTACCAATGGATTTTTACAAGCGGCTTGAAGCAAATACGTACGAAGGCGCACGCAGTGCCTACTTTACAGAAACAACTTTATTGACATACGATACAAAAATTGGCGCAGGGTACGGCGTCAACTTTGAAAACGCAGTGCAAGCAGTCATTTCTTCGCACGTGTATACTTTTGAAAATGTTTTGCTGAATGAAATAACATTGCGCCACGCCGAAGGTTGCCGCGCGGACGCCTTTGACGTTTTGAAACATTTCGACAAATTTTACTACATAACAGGCAAGGTTCTTGAATCGAAAGATACAAACGTTAAAATTCAGTTTGACTGCGACGAAAAACAAAACAAGGACGAGGCGTTGGATATTCCCTACGAATCCTGCGCGAGCAATTATCTTTACACAATGCCCGACGAAAAGGATAAAGTTTTTGTATACGTCGATAAAATTCGACAAGCCGCAATGGGTAGTCTTCGTGCCAAAGAAGTTTCTGATGCCGCCGAAAATCGCTCGTTTAAAGTTGCAAAAAATTCCGCGCTGATTTTTGACCCGAAAAAAACTTCATTTACTGCTGAAGAAAAAACCGAATTGACGCACGAAGACGGTGTTAAACTCAATACGCCCAAAGATATAATTATTTCAAGCAAGGGAGATATTCTGATTCAATCTGCGGGCGCAATGATGCCCGATAATCAACTTACAATGGCGGCTCCGCATATGGCGGGCTACGCGCAATATATGGCGGGACTTGGGCAACCTGCAACAGTGCAATTCAATCCCGAAGGTTCAACCGTCGGCAAACTGCCTGCAGAAATTCAAAACGCCGGCGCAAAAAAAGAAGACGTTGAACTTTCTGACCTTGCTAAAGAACTTGATAAAATTACAGGACGCAAAAATAAAGATGAAAATAAATCAGACGGCGGCGGCGGAAGCGGCGGCACTTTGAAACTCGACGCCAAAAAATCCGCGCTGATTCAAGTTAAAGACAGCTCCATTGAAATGAAGGGGAGCAATTTAAATGTTAAAACTCGCGCGTTAATGCAAGTCGGCTATATTCCTATGCCCGGCGGCGGTACAGGTTCACTTAGTAAATTTGAAGGCGGCTCGCCTAAAAACCGCTCCGATTCAATTAATATCGAACACGGCAGGGAAGACCGCGCCCGCGTTAAAGAACAACTTAAACCTACTCCAGATAATAAAACTATTTCACGTTGAGAAAATTTTATGTTGAATAAATCCGTTATGCAGGCGAAAATTTATGGTGCCGCGCTTACAGCGATTTAATTTTGGGATGTTACAGACGACGCGAAAACAAATATTGGCGGAATCTTCAAAGTTTAGCAAAGTCAAGGAAAGATTTTACCAAACGCTATTGAAAAAACACGAAATAAAATGGAATTGGACTATGCAGCAGCGGCTGGTGTCAATCACATTCTAAAAAAATAACGATAAACCCGAATAAAAAAATTTCCGCTTCGGAGTTTTTTTCTTAAATCAGATAAAAAAGCACAAGAACTGCACTTGAAAATCAAGTTCAATCCTTGTGCTTATTTTTTGCGATCAACCAATTTTTATTACAGTGTTGTTTCCGATGTTTCCAATTGGAGTTACGCCGCCGATACATATTTAAGTAGCTGATAAAAAAGAACGCAAATTTAATTGCATCCCTAAAATTTTAAAATTCATAATTCACGCTGAAATAAAATTTGTGAATTTTTGGCTTATCGGCGTCAGGTGCGGGCGGTGCAAGTTTGCTGATTTTTTTCCCGTTAAAATAAATTGTTTCCAACGAAACATTTTCAAAAACATTATACCGTGCGCCAATTTCCAAGCCCTGTTCGCCAAAACCTACACCTTTAAAAGCGGGGTTATATGTGCCGGTGCGCCCCAATTTTCTGTAAGCAAGCCACGCCGAAAAATTATTTTTCTTTTTAATTTGCGGTTGCCCATACGTAAATTGAATGCTGAAGCCGTTATCTTCAGAAGGATTTTCGCGTGCGTTATTTTGTGCTTGTTGAGTAATTTTCGCCGATCCTACAGAATAAATTCCGCCGAGTGCAAATTTTTCGCTAAATTTATAATCAAGCCCCGCGCTGAAAACTGTATTATTTTTTTCGGTACCGCTTTCAAAAAAGCCTTTGCCGCCGGGACTGTAAGCCGCGCCGCTCGGCAAAGTCAAGCCGTTAGCGTTGTTGTGAATGTTGAAAACTCCCACCGCCGCCGAAATGTTTTTATTAAAATCGCCGTTCGCCTGCAGCGCAAAAAATTTGCTGTCAGTGTCAAAAATTGTTGTAGTGCGCGTCAAGCTGTAATCGTCGTTGTCAATCACGCCGCCCGTTGCCAAAATTTTCCAGGTGCCTACGGGAATTTTAATTTGCCCGCCGATAATTTCGCTGTCGATAACCACGCCGCCGCTTGTCAAATTTAAAGCGTCGAAAACAGGAATTTTGCCGCCGCGCACTTGCACAACGCCGAAATTTTTTTCAAGGTAAAGTTGCTTGAATTTTAATTTGCTGTCAGTTGAAGACTTCGCCCAAATTCTTTCGCCCTGCAGGCGGCTTTTCAAGTAAAAATCTCTTGCCAAGAAAAAATTTGCATTTAAATAAATTTCCGCAGAATTTTTTGTTTCGCCGAAGGGCGCGGGGTAATTTTGCGGAGCGTGCAAAATATTTCGGGCAAATTTAATTTTCCCGTGAACTTCGACAGGATTTTCTTCTGATAAATTTGTTTCCTGCAAATCTTGCCAATCGTCTTGTCCTGCAACTGCCGCAGCGTCTGCGGAAGAATTTAAAATCAGCAACGCCGCGCCTATCAGTGCAGATTTTTTGAAACTCAAATTAAATCTTCCCTTCAAAATCAATGTAAGAAATTCTGAAACCCATACCCGGCGAAGCGTCGTCCCACGTCGCCGCGAAACTGTAGCCGAAAATTCCTGTACTGTGCCCCCACATTCCGCCGCGCAAAATTCGCCGCGTGCCGTAATTCCTTACCCAAATTATTGAATCGGTAAAATCTTTCAGCTCCGAAGGAAAAAGCATTTGCGCTTTTAAAACTTCGGGGACTTTTTTTGTTGCAGTCATTTCAGAAAATTTGCAAGTGCCGAAGCCGAAATTTCTGTTTATATCTTCGGGCGCGTGCATAGAATTTTCGCGCATCAACGACAGAAAAGGAATTGCGCCTTCAATCCTTTTAAAAACTTTTTCCGAATCAAATTTTGTACTTTCAAATTTCCAAGTATTGGCAGAAAATTTTTTTGTAAGTTTGCCGCGCGAAGTTACGGCGTGCCAATCGTTCCAATTTTCAAAGAGCGCGGCGTTATTGTCGGGGATAATTTGAATTTCGCCGTTGACAAGTCGGACGCCTTCAGCCGTTTCCCAAACATTGCCGTTTAAATCGTAAATGCCGTTTTCCGTGCCGTCGTGCGCCCAATTTGCGGGACCGCTGCCCGTTGCCATTCGGCGGATTAAAATTCGCCCTGCGTCATTTCTTTTTTCAAAAGTTATTCTGCCGCTTTCATTGGGGTAAAAATTTTCGTCAATATCAACATTTGCGTTGCCGTGCGGATAAAAATTTTGAATGGCGCAAAGGTACGAAATGCCCGCGTATTCAATGTTGGTTGTAACTTTTGCCGTCAGAAATTTTTTCAACCGCTGCGCGAAGATTTTCATAATTCGGCGCGGGCGGCAAATCTTTTTGGCTCAACAAATTTAAAGTTTCTGCGCAAATTTCGGCAATGTACTTTTTGCAACTTTCTTTGTCATTCAAGTTTAAGTCCTGCGCAAGTGCAATTTTTCCGAACGTCAGTAAAAAAATCACCGCCAAAAACAAAATTTTAAACTTCATTGTAATTACCATTTAAAAAGACATTTTGAAACCTGCGTGCAAGGTATGATTTTTAACATTTTTACCGAACGCGCCGCGATAACCAATATCAAATCCGAGATTTTTAATGTTGTGACGGTAGGCAAGTTCAACCAAGCCCTGCGCGGAATCTTCTTTAACAGAATTGTTAAAATCAGTATTCATCATATTAAGTTTAACTTTTTTGCCCGAAAGTCTGCCGCGCACGCCGAGAGAAAATAACAAGCTGCCGTTATCGTTGAAATTGTGAACAAGCGTAGTTTTCGCCGTTGCAAAAAGCGCGTTGTACTTGTCAAATTTCATATCGTAGCCTGAAATATTTTCGCCCATAAAATCCCAATGAATCGTCGGCGCGTCATTCATAGTCAAATATGACAATCCTAACTCGGTGCGTAATTGATTTTGCTCTGAAAGTTCATTTTTGAAGCCGTAATTTGCGGCAAGGTAAAAACCGTTGGATTTGTTGGAGCTTTTGCCGTTCAAAGTGCTTGTACCGGTATTCATTGTGTAGGAAGTGTCGCCGCTGTTATGGAAAAATGTTGCCTGCGTGCGCACCCAATTTTTATTTTCCTGCGGATAAATCGTCCAATGTACGCCGCCGAGAAAACTTTTTAATTTTGCGTCAGCAGAATAAATGCCGTTATCCGCGCCGCCCAATGCGTAAGCCGCGTGAATCCCCAAGAAAGATTTTGAGCCAATCTTCCAATCCGAACCTGCAATAAAGCCGTGCGCACGCCCTTTCATTCCTTCGCTACGTTTGAATTTTGAATAGTAGGGCGTGATAAACCATTTTTGCTTAAGCTTTTCATTGGTTTCCAATTCGTGCGAAATTTGGTCAAGATTAGCGCGGGTAAAATCAACGCCCGTCATTGCCGCCGCCGAAATTAATTTTTTAGCATTGTCGCCGTTGTTGTTCGGTACGATTGAAACATTATAAACGCCGTCAGAAACTTTTTCAACGCTCGTTGTAAGGAAGTCCGACATTTCGGTTGAATATTGCATTGAATCAATACCGCTGATATTAACTTCAGCGTCAGTAAAAGTATCGTCAGTAAGTTTTGTAACAAGCGTATCGCCCGAAATTGTATAAGCAGTACCTGCGGTATAATTTTCGGCAGGGCGCAAAATTAAATTTGTATTTGAAAAATCAATGTTCGTCCAACGCGCTTGAATTAAATCTTGTGTAGTGCCGAAGTCGCGCAAGGTTGTTGCATAGTTGCCGATAACAAGATTGTTTACGGCGCGAGCTTTGACGCCCGCGCGTTGCAACAGCGAATGTACCGCAATTTCAGAAACGCGCGGCAAATAATTATTTTCTGCGCTCGCCGCAATATCCGAAGTTGCATTGATAACGCCAGTATTTTCAAGCGTGATAGCATCAGCTTTATTGGTATTGAAAATTATCATACCGCCCGCTATTGCGCCCGCGCTTGCGCCGTCTTCGCTTTTAACGCTGACATTAAGAACGCCCGTATTTGTGATAGTTGCCGCACCGACAGGCGTACTGACCATACCGTACGCGCCGGGATTTTGAGCGACTTGCACGCCCGCAATCTGCGAAGGAGCCACGCCGCCCGAAATTACAGTAATTTTGCCTTTATTGATAAAAGTGTTGACACTCGGCGCGGACATACCGTAAACAACGCCGCTTGAATGGTTAAAAATTTCGCCGTTGTTAATCAAACTGCCGGAATTGCCCGTTGTTGCAAGCGCACGCGACATAAAAGATTTGTCAACGTCGATATAAATTTTGCCGTTGTTGATATTTTGAACGTAGCTGTGCTCGGTAGTCAAGCCGCGAACCTGCGCACCCGCGCTGCCCGTACCCGTAACATTTACAGTGCCGTTGTTAATCATTGAGCCCTTTTCGTAAACGTACATCGGATGCGAAAAAAGCCCGTAAGTTGCCGCGCTGTCTTCTTCGTCGTAATAAAAATTAATTGTGCCGTTGTTAATCAGCGTGGAATATTCGCCAGCCAACATTCCCCAGCCCATAATATTGTCATATTTTTTTGAAGTGTCGCCGTAAATATCGAGTTGGTCAGCATATGCGGCAACAATATCTTTGTAGTGCAAATTAATTGTGCCGTTGTTCGTCAAAAATGCGTAATTGCCCGCCGCCTTGTAGCCGTCCTGCGCGTATGCTCCCGTGTCTTGAACGAGTGCCGCCATTGCGTAAAACGAACGATTTAAATTTTGACCGAGCGGGACTGCCTTGCTGTACTTGACGTAATCAAATTCTGCTTCAGCCTCAATGGTGCCGTTGTTTTCAGCCGTTGCAAGGTTATCTGAATCAGTGCCGCTTGCAACTGTAACTTCATTTTCAGCGAAGGCGGGGAATTGCACGCCCGCCAAAATCGACATTGTAATTGCCGCAATAATTTTTTTGTTAAGTTTATGAGATTTAATTTTTTTCATTTTGAAAAACCTCCGTGTTAAAATTTGCGCTAAAAAGCCCGCAGCGCGTTTTTAATTTTTCCTTGAGTAAATTATCATAAAGAATTTTAAAACCTGCGTAACGTTGAAATTTGACACCTTTAAATCGATTTTAAAGCTTGACATAGAAATTATTTAATCCCAAAACAAATTTAAAATTCCAATCGGCGGGAATTAAATTTTTGTAGTCAAAAAGTTTGCCGTTACTGCGCGCCACCAATTCCAAAGTTTCTCCTGCGCGAGTGATTTGAACTGCGGTAAAATTATTTTTCTTTTCGTTGCTGTGCGCGTTGCTTAAGCTTAAAATTTTCTCAACAACTTCAACGCAATTACTTTGGAAAGCAGAAATTTTTTGGCGTTGGTCGGCAGTCAAGCCCTTTTCACGATTTACCACAAAATAAGTTGTCGGCTGAAATTTTTTTGCGTCAATCAACAGCGGCGTCTTCAAATTTTCTTTCTTGGATAAAATGACGCCGCCACAAATTAAAATTATCAGCGTTACAATTTCCGCAAATAAAAAGCTCCACCAAACGTACTCGGGCGCAAATTTCAAAACTAAAATTAACAGCGCAAATGACCGCATAAACGCCAAAAAGTTTGAAAATTTCACGTGCCCGAGCGTCAAAAAAATTGTTATCATAATTGCGTTAATTGCCGCCGGGATTAATGACAGCGCGTACATTCTGAAGGCGTCGACTGCAAGCGGCGTATGTGCAAATTTTTCCGTGAAAATTAAAAGTACCGCCATCGGCAAAATTGACATTATCAAGCCGCGCCGAATTGCCGTTTTAAAAAGTAAAAGCATTGCCGCTAAATTTTTGTCCCCGTATTCAACCGTTAAAATTGGCGTGATTCCTTGTAAAGTCATTCCGCTTGCCGTGCGACAAATTCTAATTGCTATTTGTAAACTTGCGAAAGCTGCAACGCCCGTCACGCCGAATATTTGAAACAGAAAATAATTGTACATTAAAATTTGCGACAGTGAAAAAATTTTGCTCAATGTTATGGAACTGCCGGCCGTCAAAATTTCCGCAATTTGAATTTCTGAAAATTTCAGCGGCGCAAAAAGATTTTTTCCGACCCGCTTATGGAGTTGCAACCCTTCAAAAATTATGCAGAATATCAACGCAATTATCATTGAAATTGCCAACGCCTCAAGTCCGAAGTTAAAAAATTTTATCAGCGAATACCCGACCGCCGCGTTGAGTACCAACATAATTTTATAAACTTTTTTCAGCTGTTGTTGCATACCGAACAATTTTAAAAATTGCAAAATGTACAGCGAAATTACCAAAAAAAATCCCGCCGCGCCCATCAATCGCCCATAAATTTCAACAAGCGGGTAAAGTTCCTGCGGCACGCCGAAAAGTTTCAGCAACGGTTCAAAAAATATGTTTACCGCCGCCGCCAAAATTATCCCCGTCGCGCAGGACAAAATTAACGCAGAACTTGAAAATTTGCGCGCCGCCTCCGCTTCAGATTGACTTACTGATTTTACTGTAAGCGAAAACGCGCCGAAATTTATTGCGAACCCCGCAACTATAAATAAAAAATAAATCGGCAAAATAAAAGAAAACGCCGCCAGACCATTTTCACTGAAAAAATATCCCGCAAAAAATGTGTTGACTGCAATTAACGGGAAACGATCCGGCAGCATAAATCCTTTAAAAAGTTTGTCCATATATTTTTTTGAGTCAGCCATTTTTCAAGCCTTCGACAAGATTTTTGCCCATATTGTAGGCAGTTTGCAAATATTGCGGAAAATGTTCCGCGTTGAATGCAGTTTTTTTCTCAACAGGCACACCCGCAGTATGATATTTGCTGTAATCGTCGAATTGCAAAGTTGAATTAGCAATCATATATTGGCAGGGACCAAAAGCCTCTTGCATTAAAAAGGTGTCGTACTTGCAAGCGTTTTCAATCCCGTTTTGGTGCATAAAATTTTGGTTACCGTTCATACTGTACAAAAAAATACTGGGATAATCGCGCTCAACCATTTTTTTATGTTCGTCGTAATTCAAATGCGAAAAATGAAATCGCTCCAACAATGCAGACATACTGCTTGACGTATGCCCCATATAAATCGGCGAAGCAAAAATCCAGCCGTCAACTTCCAACATTTGCGCCATAATTGCCGAAAAATCGTCCTTCATTGCGCAACCTTTGCCGTAAAAAGGAGTTTTTCTTTTGCAGGCAAAACAACTTCTGCAGCCCTTAAAATTTTTTTCGTACAGTTGAATAATTTCGACTTCCGCGCCCGCGTCCTGCGCACCGCGTACAGCCTCATTTAAAAGTTTCATACTGTTGCCGTTTTTGCGTGCACTTCCGTTAAACCCTAAAATTTTCATAACTTTTACCTCTTAAAGAGTTTTTATAAATTCTGCCATTTCGTCAGCGTGTTTTTTACAAGCCGTGACAACTTGAGTATATTTTTCTTCGGGATAAACGCCCTGAATATAATTCGCCCCGTAAGTGCAGAAAAGTTTTTTAAACTCCATTTTGCAAGTTACGGTGTAACGTTTGATAAACGCCATAAATTCGTCCATCGTGTAAGTTACAATTCCGTCGTGTTGGTATTCTTTTTCGGGACCGCCGACAGTCATTGACGCAATAAAAAATTTACCTTTGAGCGCGTTACCTTTGGAGCCGTAAGCCCAGCTGTGCTCCATAACTTTGTCAATGTAAACTTTCAAAAGCGCGGGGACGCTGTACCAATGAACGGGATATTGGAAAACGATAATATCAGCCTTGACAAGCGCGGCTTGCTCCGCCTTAATGTCAATCTGATAATCGGGGTAAAGTTCGTCAAGCTTGCGAATTTCCGCCTGCGGCAAAACTTTTTCAAGTTCTTCCAAAATTGCTTTGTTGGCGTTTGAAGTTTTTAAATCGGGATGCCCTGAAATGATTAAAACATTTTTCATTAATCGACACTCCTAACAGCTTTAACTCTGTACTTGCCGCGCAACCTGTCGGCGTAGTAGCCGTCATACGCAAATTTTGAATTTATTCCCCAATTAAACATACCGTTAAAAGTTTCACGCGCCAAGAAAAACATACCCTGCGCGGCGTAAATTTCGGGGAATAAATTTTCTTCGTACCAACGCCCGCCTGCCGCCGAATAATTTACCAGTGTTGAAAGTTCCTTCAATTCTGGAATGCGCCAATTTTTATAGCCCGCAATTTCATTTTCGGCGAAATATTTTTCAGCCTCTGCAACAGTCATTGGCGGCAATTCTGCGCGAAGCCACATTAAATTTGTTAAAGTGTCAATGACAACGCCGCCGTCAATTTTGTAACGTTCGACAGGTTTTTCAATTTCGCCGCTTACAGCAATAACGCCGCCCTGCTGATTTTTATCGATTGGAACCGCGCAGCCGTAACCAAAATAAATTGCCCAAGCGCGTTGATTTTTTGTAATTGCGTGTTCTTCGCTCGTCCAATAAAAAATCGGTGCAACGTTTTTAAATTCTTCAAAGACGGCGGGATTTTGTTTGCCGTAATTTACAATAAAGCGCAATTCTTTAACTGTCGGCAGATGCCAATTATTTTTGCCGCCGAAATTTGCCGCGTTCAAATTTTTAACGTGTTCCTGCGCCGCGTCAAATGTAAAAGTTTCTGCGGAATTTTTTTCATAGGTTAAACCGGTTTTTTTGTCAAAAATAAAATCTTCTGCAACAACAAAATTTTTTGCGCCGAAATCTTCATTGACGCCGCAAACATTGCCCGCCGCGTCAAAAATTTCAGTTTGCCCGCTCGCAGGGATTGAAAATTTTTCAGGCGTCAAATTTCTGACAAGACGATAACAAAGCGGCACAAATTTTTCACCGTAATAACCGTCGTAGCCAAAATTAAAATTCATTACCCAAACATAGGTATTTTCAAAAATATTCGCCGTGATATGTTGAAGAATCGGTGGCTGCAACTTTGCGCACTCAAAAAATTTATCGTAATACCAATTATTGTTTTCGTGCGTTTCGTCGAAGATTGAACCCAATTCTTGCATTGTTGGGAGCCGCCAATCTTTATAGCCTGCAAGTTCAAAAGTTTTCAACATTTCTTGAATATCGTTGTAACTTTTGCGTTCGGGCTGTTCTTTCTGCCACATTAATTTTGCAACGGTGTCGGTAATTGTGCCGTCGCCGTTGTCAATGAAACGTGTTGCAGAAAATTTTTCGCCGCGCACTGCCACGCCGTAACTTTTTAAAGTTTTGTTTTTGGCGGTTGCCGCGCCTAAATTTAAATTCATTACCCAGCCGCAATCTTCGCGCAGAGCGTAAGTTACGCCGCACCAATATTCGCCCGCAATGAGACTTTGAAAAATTTCTGCGTTGAAGGCGGGCGCAATTTTTTCGTAGTTAATGAGCGTGCGAATTTCAGCCTTTGAAGGCGCGCGCCAATCGTTAAAGCCACCGTAATTTTTTTCATTGAGAGCTTTAATGTATTCGCCGTTAAATTCGTCCCAAGTCATTTTGCGCTTGAAAAATCTTGCGTCGTTTGCGTCGAAACTTTTAACTTCCCAATACAAATTATTTTTTGCGTCAAAAATATAATCCATAAAATTACCTCAAGCCTTGCGCCCGTCGGGGATTGGATCTTTAATCGGGTTAAAAACGTCAATAGCTTCAGTGTCGCCGACAGCAACGAAAGAATGCGGCACATTCGGAGGGATAAAGTAAGCGTCGCCCGCGCCAATTTCGTATTCTTTGCCGTCTTCGATAATTTTAAAGCCGCCCTTAATGCAGTAGCCGAACTGTTCGCTCTCGTGCGTATGCATTGGAACTGACGAGCCGTCCGCCATATTCCAGTGGAAAACGTTCATTCGCGTACCCTTGCCGAGATATTGAAAAATTACGCCGGGATTAATTTCCTTCTTTTCGATTTTGTCATGGTAAATCATCATAAAAATCACTCTCCTAAAATTTTTTTAGTCGCGCCTTCGCGCAGATTTTCTAAATAAAAGTAACTTCATTGCCTTTGCGCGGTAAAGGTTTACGATTAGGCAAGCCGTCTTCAGATTTTGCGTAACCTACAACCAATGACGCATAAACGCGCTCATTTTCTTTCAAGCCGAGTTCGCGCAGGTACGATAAAATTTCGGCGTCTTCTGTCAGCCAATGCAGCTGATTTATCCAACAACTTCCCAAGTCCAGCGTGTTTGCCGCAATAAACATATTTTCGACTGCAACGGCTGAATCAGCCATATTGTTGCCGTAATTTTTTTGATTGGCAACGATAATCAAAACAGGCGCGTTGTAGTGAAAAACGTAGCCGCCCTTTTTTGAAAGATTAATTGACATTTTCAAGCTTGAATAAGTTTCGGGCGTAACTTCCATTTTTGCGAAGGCGTTTTCGGCAAGTGCGGCGAGTTTCTTTAAAACTTCAGGATTTTGTACAACAAGAAAATGGCAAGTTTGATTATTGCCGCCGCTGGGCGCGTGTCTGCCCGCGTCAATAATTTGTTGCAGTTTTTCGGGTTCAACCGCCGCAGGTTTATAACTGCGCGTACTGCGCCGCGTCATAATTGCTTCAAGTGCGTTCATTATTCCGCCGCCTTTTTAATTTTTTCGACAATTTCAGGATTTTTGCTCCATTCGTCTTCATTGAATTTGCTCCAAGCTTTTGAAGGGTGTTCGCTGAAACGAATTCCCGCCGCGCCGACGTCTTCGAGTTCGTGTCCGTCAAAGAAAATGTACACGCGGTCTTTAGGCACGTTTGTAATTTCTGAAAAAATTTCCACGTACTTTTTGGCAAGAACTTTTTTTTGGCTTTCAGCAAGAGCTATTGATTTAATTGAAATTGCGGGCATTTTAACCACTCCTTAAACTTTGGAAATACTCATTGGCGGATAAATATCACCGTCAATAATTGCGTCGATAATGCAAGGTTTTTGAAGTTTCAACGCTTCAGCAAACGCCGCCTCAAATTCTGCCGCGTTTTTAACTTGCCAGCCTTTTGCGCCGCAAGCCTCCGCGTACTTGACGTAATCAGGATTTTTAATCCCCATAAAAGCATGTTCGCCGAAATTCGCAAGCAAAAATTTTTTGATAACGTTAAATTCTGCGTTGTTGAAAATTACGTAAATGACGGGAACATTTTCCTTGACGCAAGTTAAAAGCTCAAAGCCCGCCATTAAATAATCGCCGTCGCCGCAAGCGCAAACAACCGTTTTATCTGTATTCGCACATTTTACGCCAATTGAGCCGTTGACGTGACTTGCCATTGGTCCGAAACTGCCGGGATTTTGATAAATCTGATTTTTGTTCAAATTCAAGTACGCGCTAAGCCAAAGCATATGTGCGCCCGCGTCGCCCATTATGATTGAGTTTGCGGGAAGATTCTTTGAAATGAGTTGTACCAAATAGCCAGGATGAAGTTTGCCGTTGGAAAATTCGGGCAAAATTTCTGCGTGGTGTTTGTTGACAATCGCCAAATTTTCAGGCAACGCGGCAACATTATTTTTTTCAAGATATGCAACGAGATTTTCAAGCGCGGGGGTTGCGTCGCTTACGAGGCGCGCTTCAGTTGCGTAAACTTTGTCGATTTCGTGACGGTCAATGTTAATGTGGAAAAGTTTTTTGCCGTCAAAAAGTTTTGCGTTAAAGCCGAAGGTTGCATTTTCTGCGAAAGAATTTCCAACAGCTAAAATTGTCTGCGCATTTTTAAAATATTCATTTGCTCCGACATCGCCTGAAGTTCCGACAATTCCCATTGAATAGGGATTATCTTCGGGAATATAACCTTTTGCGTCCATTGTGCTGACAAAAGGAATTTTCCACGTATTAATCAATTTTTCCAAAATATTTTTTGAATCACTGCGAACGCAGCCGTAACCTACCATTAAAAGCGGTTTTTTATCAGCCGTGAAATTTTCTGCAAACTTTTTATTAAATTCGTCAACCTGTGCGGCGGGCGCAAAAATTTTCGGCACTTCGATATTTACCGAACGATAAAAAGGAATTTCGGCAATAGTAACGTCTTTCGGTATGTGCAAATGAACGGGTCCCGGTCTTCCTTCAAACGCCGTGTAAATTAATTCTTCCAAAGTCGAAACGGCGTATTTTGCGTCCTCAAGAATGACAGATTTTTTTGTGGTAGCTGCAAACATTGCTTGAGAATCAGGCGTGCGTGAAAGTCCCGTAGATTCATTTAACGCACCCTTGCCGCGCATTCTTTGTGAAGTGTAGCCCGTTATTGCAAGCATCGGGATTGAGTCCGAATACGCAACCGCCAAACCCGAAAATAAATTAAATGCACCGGGTCCGCCCGTTGCAAAACATACGCCCAATTTTTTGCTGAACATTGCATAGCCCGCCGCCATAAATGACGCCGCCTGCTCGTTTTGAATTATGACTGTTTTAATTTTTTCGGATTTGTTGAGAGCCAAAAGCATTGAGGCGTTGACTTGCCCCGAGCCGCCAAATACATAATCGACGCCAATTTCTTCCAAAACTTTTACAATCGTTTGATTTACGTCCACTTTACCGCCTCCCGCAAATTTAAAAAATGGTTAGTGGAAAGTTTTTCGGCTAACCACTAACCACTTAAAAATTTACTTAAAAATTTTTGAATTATTTACCGAGTTTTTTGAGCACTTCAACAATCTTGTTGCCGTAAGCAATGGAAGATTCAACTGAAGTACCTGTAATGAAAGGATGATCATAATAAACTTGCGGGTCTTCGCGGCTTGCATTAATACGCGCAATGCACGCGCCGTTAGGTCCGACTGCGTCACGTACCAAATCTTCAATCGGCCATTGGAAACCCGGTGTTACAACGTCAGTTGCAAAATCTTTGTCGCCGCCGTAAACTTCATAAACCATAGCCATTCCCGGTCCGTAGAAATCCCAAGCGCGCGGGTGCGCAGTGATTTTCTTTCCGTAAATGATAGATTTATAATCGTTTTCGGGGTCGCGCAAGAATACCAAAGTTGAAACAGCGTAGCAAAGAGCGGCAACAATTTTGCCTGTTTTGTAAGCGCGCATAATCAACTGATGAAGTTCCCAGCAATTCGCCATATCAAGATTTGCACCGGGACCGCCCGTCAAAACGATAGCGTCATAATCGTCCATATTTACTTCAGTGAATTTTTTGGGATGCGCCCATTCTTCGCCGTCAACGAGTTCTTTACAACGTGCGCAAACTTCGGGCGGATTTGTTTTAACATTTTGTACGGGGTCAACAAAATCAGGGTCAACGCTGATTTTAAATGGAAGAGGTTTTTTGCCTTGCGGAGTTGCCAAAGTTACTTCAAAACCTGCTTTCTTGCAAGCGTCCCAAGGTGCTTGAAGTTCTTCTGCCCAAGAGCCGTAATTTGTAGCAATGATTAAAACTTTTGCCATTTTATTACCTCCAAAATTTTTATTCTGTAAACGCTTTTCAGCGGTACATTCTTTTTGCTCGAGAGTTTTTATTCTCTGTTCCAAAATATCAATACGATTGTTGAGGAAATTTAAAACTTCGCCGCAATTAAGCAAGCTGATAATTCTTTGAGCAAATGCAACGTGTTCGCCGCCCGTGCGTGCGCTTACCAAATCGCCGTCAACTACAACATCTTCGTCAACGTAATTTATACCCATTAATTTTGCGTCGCCGAGCAAATTGTTATGAACGACCATACGCCGCCCTTTGACGAGTTCGGAAATTGGAGCCATAAGCCATGCGCCGTGACAAATTATACCCTTGATAATTTTTTTGTCGGCAAAACATTTTTTCAAAAATTCGCAGGCGGGCGGCAACTTGTTAATGTCTTCGGTATAGCGCAACCTGTCTGCTACATAACCTGCAGGAACAATAACCGCCGCGTATTCTTGCAAATTGGCAGTTTCAAAGCTTTCATTGCACTTAAATTCTTTGCGTTCTTCGTGCCCTTCAAAAGTTAATTCGTCATTGCCCCAAAGCCGCGTCAAAAAATGCACTTCCAAACCCGCCGAATTGAAACACTTTGAATAATATTCAATTTCGGGCTCGTAAAAGTCACTTTCAATCAAAACGCCTATTTTATTGCGCAACCGTCCTCATCCCCTTCGGACAAAAATTTTATCGCCGTCAAAATATTTTTGCCGTCTTTGTAGTTGTAGTCAAGTTTATCCATAATCGTTGTATAAAGGAAAATCCCCAAGCCGCCGATATTGCGCGCGTCCATTTCTGCGTCAATGTCAATGTCAGTATCATTTTCCAACGGATTATAAGGCGTGCCTTCGTCTGCAAATTCAAAGCGCAATGCATTTTCACTTTCGACAAATTCGCAGGAAATGTATAATTTTTCGCTGCCGGAATAATCAATTATGTTCACTAAAATTTCTTCCGCGCAAAGTTTCAATCTGTTAAACCAAATTTCGTTTTTTACATATTTGGAAATTTCGGCAGCAATTTGCGCCAACATCTGCGGCAAATTCTCTCTTTTTGCCTGAAATGTTAAATTTTGGAGCATAAATTATCCCTCAAATTTATCTTGAATATTTAAAAATTTGTCAATGCCTGTCATTTTGAAAACGTCAAGGATAACCGGCGACGCGCCGATTAAAAATACTTCGACGCCCGCGCCGAGTTTTTGTTTTGCGAAAACTACAGAGCGAATACCCGCGCTTGCAATGTATTCAAGTTCATCCGCGTAAAAAACCAATTTTTTAATTTCGTCTTTACTCTCAATCAGCGGCTTAAGTTCGTTCATAAGTTCGGGAGCAATAGAAGCGTCAATGTGCCCGTGAAGTTTTACTTTTGTGACTTCGCCAATTTCCATTACATAATTTGCCATTTCTACACCTCAATTTTCAGTTGGAACTATTCTAACTTTAATTTGCGGGCGGTAATCAAGTTCAGGAAGTTTTACCGTGAAATTTTCCGCGTCGAAATAACTCCATTCTTTGCCGTCAATCCAGACCGCCTCAATTTTGCAACTGCCTTTGGGCAAAATATCGGGCTGCACATGCAAAGTATTTGAACCTTCAAAGGCATTCGGGAACGGTTTAAAATACAAATCAAGCGGCTTTTTCGTATGCAAAAGATTGATATAAACCGCGCTCAAAAATGCAAGTTCAATCGAATGGTAGCAAGCCATTGAGTGCGAACCTTTCAAACGTTCATTGCCCGTCAAGAAAGGTATACCGTTATTTAAAACATTGAAATAAACCGCGCCGTCGTCGTGATCAAGGAAATATGTATTATAAAACGCCGCCGAACTGCGCGCCAAATTCAAATACTCGGGCTTTTTCAAGCAACCGTACAAAATTTGGTAGGCTAAAATTCCCTGCTCCTGTTGCCACCAAGCTTTTCTGTCGTGCCAAGCGAATCTGTAACAACTTTCGCCTTCGCGCAGTTTTCTTTCCATAACGTCATACCAGCCGCCGCGCCGCGTATCCATACCGACTTTCGGCATAATTTCGGCGATTTTTTCTGCGAATTTGACATATTTTTCTTTGGCAACCGCGCTGTTGATTCTCATTAAGTTCCACGCAATTTTTAAATTGTGTCCTACTACGCCGCGATTTTGTTGCCAACCCCAATGTTCGTCGTGGCTCCAATCGTCAAAGAATTTTTCTTGAACAAACGGGCTGTTGTCATAATCTTTGAAATGTTCTTCAATACAATCTGCCGTATATTCCAAGAAATCTTTGTACTTGTCGTCCATTGTTGCAAGGTACAAATTGATTAAGTAAGCGGGCGCGTGGTCGCCGACGCTGTTCCAATTTTTTCTGCCAACGTTGCGTCCGAGTGAATTGCTCTTCGGGTCAAAAGTTACGGGGTCAATGTGCGAATAGTAGCCGCCCTTTTCCCTGTCAATGAAAAATTTATCGAACAGCGAAATTGTCATACGAATATCTTTCATAATTGCGGGGTCGCCGTTGAGTCTGTAAGTTTGAGTTGGACCTGCAAGCGCGTAAATTTGCTCGTACATCGGAATTGCTTCAATATCATCGTCAAATTCCGAAGTAAAAAGTTTGTGCTCTTTATCGCCCTGTACGTCTATTCCGTGATACCAATAAACAATATTTTCGTCAATGTCATAAAATCTCATATGGTCGCGCAGGTATTTAGTACCTTTTTCGGCAACTTCCAAAAATCTGTCTTCGCCCGTAAGCATATACGCGCTCGCCATTCCGTAAATCATACGAGAAATTGTGTCAGTTTCTTGGCGAAAATCGGGCTTGCGTACGCCGTCCAAAGTTAAGCGCGTGCGGTATTGGCGGTAGTCAATTTCGCCGTTGGGAAATTCTGCCTTAATGTAAAAATCAGCAATGCTGCGCGCTTGATTAACCCACCAATCAGCCTCTTCAAAACGCATTTCAGTCGGCTTGCGTCCCGGAAAATCCATATACGACGCCTCAAAATGTGTGCCGCTTTCATCGGGATAATAAATCCCGTAAACAAAAATCATTTGCCCTTCTTTTAAAAGCTTGTCAACTTGCCCCGTGCAATCGCGGTAAGGTTCATCCAAATTTCTCAAAATGCGGGCGTAAAAATTATCGGAAAGCTTGAATTTAACTTCGTCGCCTGCAAAACTTTTTATAATTCCGCTGCGCGTTGCACTGTCATAACTTTGACAAAATCCGCCTATCGTGTCCGAAAACTCAAATTTCATTTGCTACGCTCCTTTTCCAAAAATCTTTTAAATTTTAACAAAAAATTTTCCGCCGCGTTTTAAATTTTTATTTACCAAATCGACTGTAAAAATTGTAAATTCGGCGACGCACCGTTATTCAACCATATAAAGATTAATTTACATAGTACATTTTAGAAATAATGTTATAATTTTTTGCAACTGATTAAAAATCGCAGGAGGCGAAGTAAAATGTACAAAAGCTACGAAGAAAAAGTTTTGGTAATAGCGCGGCGTATGATTTACGCCTTTTACGTTGATAAAGATATTGAAACAATAATTTCCTACCTAAACCCGAACGATTTTATTTATACCTGCACTAACACTGACAAAACTATTACAGGTGCGCACAATATGAGAGAATTTTTGTACCAATCTATGAACAATATCGACGGCTATAAAATCGTCAAGGAAAATTATCAGTTTTGCGGCTCATCAATCGACAGTTGCCTGATAACGGCTGACATTGAAACTCAAGCCGTTAAATATCACATTCCATACTCGGCGAATATCAAAATTCTGTTCCAATTTAAATTGGTTAAAGAAAAATTATTGGTGTCGTATTATCAAGTTCAAATTCCGTTCAAAGATTCGGCGGCGAAGAATTCTTTTTTTTTTCCGTTGAACAAAACGCCTTTTGAATTACAACTGGATCAGCAATATCATTATGAAATGCTGTCTCATTTGATAAACAGCAACGCTACTTCAATAAAAGTTGTACGGTATGAAGAAAATTTGCCTTACCATTACGTTAATTTAAAGTATTTAAATTTGTTGAATGTTCCCTGCCTGAAAGATTTTGTTGCAGAAAATAAAAATTCCATTGAACACATTTTCCCCGCCGACCAAAAACGCTACAGCGACTTTGTTAAAAATCACGTGCAACAATCTTTAAAAAAAGTTCGTCCCGGTAAATTTTGGCAGTGGCTCGATTCGTACTACATAATTTACAGGATTTTCAACAGAGAAAATTTTTATGTTTTGGAATTGGGAAATTTATTCACGCTGAATTATTCTGCGCTGATAATGGCTCTGGTTTTGCCGCTGCAGGATATTTCAATTTTTTACGATTTGTACAACAAAAAAGAAGAAGGCAACTTCATCCCGCCGCCTTATATCAATGACTTGTTTAATAATTTCGGTATTCGTATCGGCAAAAATTTAATCTTGTACCAATCAAAGCGGCAGGCGTTGATTGACGGCGAATTAATTGACTTTACGCCGACTGAATTTGAAATTTTGTTGAATTTTATTGATAACATAAATAAACCGCTGACGCTCAATAAAATTTACGGAATGATTTGGGACAATGACGAGCTGCAACTGACAAGCAACACTTTGAGGATGCATATCAGCAACATTCGCCGCAAATTAAAAATTTCGGAAGAAAGTACGATTCACCTTGATACTATTCCGAACGAAGGCTATAAATTTTGGATTGAACAAAAATAATTTTTTATGAAAAAAAGCGCGTATGAAAAATCTACGCGCTTTAATTTTTTTGTCGATATTTTTAACGCTTGAACTTTGAAGAACAAACGATAACCGAGCGCGCGCCAATTATAAATTGTTCGGCCGAATTAATTTCATCCGGCGAATCATAAACAGCCGCGTCGCCCAAATCTGTATTTATTTCAACTTGCCACGTCATATTTTGCGGCAATTGCGGCAACCAAACGCCGTGACTTTCCCAATGCGAATTTATTCCGATATAAATAAAATCGTCCGCGCCGTCCGCAGTTTTGCCCGCGAACATTACGCCCAAAATTCTGTTTTCCGGCGAATAATCAAATTGCCAAGCATTGGTGCCGTGTACGCTGAACATCGGATAACCTGCGGGGCAACCTTGACTCATTCTCATTAAAACGGGGTGCGCCTTCCTGAAGGCAATCATTTTTTTGAAAAATTTGTACAAGTCTTGATTTTTGTCCAAGTCATTCCAATCAAGCCACGAAATTTTATTATCTTGACAATAAGGGTTATTATTGCCGAATTGCGAATTGCCGAACTCGTCGCCCGCCAAAATCATCGGTATTCCCCAACTTGTCAAAAGAATTGCCGCCGCGTTTTTAATCATTTTATGGCGCAAATATTTTATATCGGCGGGTAAATTAATATCGCCTTCCCAGCCGCAATTCCAGCTGTCGTTATCGTTGCCGCCGTCGCTGTTATTCCAACCGTTCGCCTCGTTATGCTTGTCATTATAAGCAAATAAATCGTACAAAGTGAAACCGTCGTGACAGGTGATAAAGTTGACGCTTGCACAATCGCCGCGCCAAAATCTGTTGTAAATATCTTCAGAGCCCGAAATTCTGTAAGCCAAACATTCAGCCTTGCCGCTTTCGCCCTTCAAAAATTTTCTTAAATCATCGCGGTATTTGCCGTTCCATTCCGCCCAACGCCCGTAATTCGGAAAACTGCCGACTTGGTACAAGCCGCCCGCGTCCCAAGCCTCCGCAATTAAAATCGAATCGCTTAAAACAGGATCGTAAGCCAAAGACTCCAACAACGGCGGATTGTGCATCGGCGAGCCGTCCTGATTTCTGCCCAAAATTGCCGCCAAATCAAATCTGAAGCCGTCAACGTGATAACTTGCCACCCAATAGCGCAGGCAAATTAAAATAAAATTGCGCACAATCGGATTGTTGCAATTTAAAGTATTGCCGCAGCCGCTGAAGTTGTAGTAGTAGCCGTCGGGCGTCAAAATGTAATAAACTTTGTTGTCAATTCCCTTAAAAGAAATGTAGGGACCGTGTTCATTGCCTTCCGCCGTATGGTTGAAAACAACGTCCAAAATAATTCTTATGCCGTTTTTGTGCAATTCCTTGACGAGGTTTTTTAATTCGTCATTCTGCATTGAAAATTTACCGCTCGCCGCGTAACCTGCCTTTGGCGCAAAAAATCCTACGGTTGAATAGCCCCAATAATTTAAAAGCGGCTTGCCTTCGGCGTCTTTACGCGCGCCCTCAAATTCATCAAATTCAAAAATCGGCAAAAGTTCTATCGCGTTAATTCCCAATTCTTTCAGGTAGGGAATTTTTTCAACAATCCCAGCGTACGTGCCTTTAAATTTAACGCCGCTTGATTCGTCTTTGGTAAAGCCGCGCACGTGCGCTTCATAAATTATAATTTCGTGGTGCGGAGTTTTTAAAGGCGTGTCGCCTTCCCAATCAAAATCTTCAAGCGCAACTTTTGAGCGGTATTGAAATTCGTTGTTCCAATTCGGTTCTTCGCCCCAAACATCGCGCCCCGAAATTATTTTGGCGTACGGGTCAAGCAAAATTTTATTTTTGTCAAAAACGTCGCCGCGCTGAAAATTATATTCGCCGTCAACTTTAAAACCGTATTCAATATTTTCAATATCCAAATCAAAAACAATCATTGAAAAAACGTTGCCAATTTTATAATCTTCGGGAAAAGGGATTGTTGCAAAAGGTTTTTCTTCGTGCGAATGATACAAAACAAGTTCGCAACTTTTCGCGCCGCTTGAATAAATTGTAAAGTTGACGCCGCCCGGTACCATGTGCGCGCCGTTTGCCAACATTAAGCCGGGACGAATTTTAAAATTGCCGCAAACGCCCGTTGGATGTAAATCAATTCTCATGCGCCTTCCAACTCCTTCATTGCTTCTTCAATCGTCGGTACACAACGCAAAAGCTTTAAAAAGCCCGTCATTTGCAAAACGTCCATTACTTCAGGAAGTGGTTCCGCGTATATGACTTTGATATTTTTGGATTTAGCATTTTTGGCAATAAGTAAAAGTGTACGCAATCCCGCGCTTGAAACATAAGTACACTTTGAAAGAGAAATTATTGTTGGCTTTTTTTCGAGCAACTTTAAAGTTTCTTCGCGTGCTGAATCGGAGCTTGCAACGTCAAGCTGCCCTTCAAACTCCAATATTTTTATTGCGTCATTCTGTTTAACCGTTACTTGCATTGGTTCACCTCATTTGCAATTTGTTCAGTATAAAATTTATTCACAAAAAGGAAAAATCCTTTTTGCCGTTTAAATTTAATTTTAAAATTTTTTTTACGACATATGAAAAATTTTTTGTGCCGAATGATTATTTAAAAATCAGCGGGCGGAAAAATTTCGTTAAAAAAAAATTTACATTATGCCAAATTTTTTGTATTATTATGATAATAAAACGCAATAAAATAAAGTCGGTGGTAAAGTAAATGAAACCAAATATTCGCCAACGTGTATTTCGTTTGGTATTATTTTCAAGCATAATGACGTTTATTATTTTGGTAGGCGTGTTGATTATCGGAATGTCAACGATACGCTATAATTTCAACGAAAAAAGCACTACTCTAAGCGATCATTCTACAAGATACATTCAAGACGCTATGAAAGAGCGCAGCAAAGTTTCTCTTGAAACATTGGCAAAAGCTAAGGCAGAATACATAGAACAACAATTACTGGACGTAAAGTGGAACACAAAATTTTTCTCAGAATTAATGCACCTCTACTTAAGCTTGCCTGCGTCAGATATATCAAGGCGAAGTATATCAAATCCAATGTACAAAATAATAAAATCGGGTGAGCCGTATATGAATTATACGCCCGAACTTAGGATGCGAGGCGTAAGTGCCGCCATTCAAGCGGAAATTGACCGCGTAAGCAGCATAACTGATGTATTTATACCTTTCGGCGAAAGTTTCAAAGGTTATGAATCAGGCTTTTTTGTAGGTTCAAAAAACGGTTATTACATTGCGCTTGAAACTACAGCCGACGGCAGCGACATACCTTTTACGGACGATTATTTTTTAAATTATGATTTTCAGAAACGCCCTTGGTATATGAAAGGTAAAGAAGTAAAAGAGCCAACTTTTACTGAAATTTACGCAGATATGAACGGAGCCATTGGTGTATCTTGTGTTACTTCCTATTATGACGGCAACGGTGAATTTGCGGGAGTTGTCAGCGTTGGCTACAGTATGGTTTATATTTATAAAGCTGTTATTGAGACGGCGGTTGACTCTGACGGATTCAGCTTTATTTTGGATTCAAAGGGCGATGTAATAATTTCGGGCAAAAGCGAAGGAATATTTGCGGCTGATACAAAGTATTTGGATTTGCGAACGATAGATGACGCAGCAATTTCCGGCGCGGCAAAACGTATGACGGCGGGCGAAACGGGCGTTACTTCCATTACACTTGACGGCGAAGAATATTATTTGGCGTTTGCGCCAATACCTGCAAGCAGCTGGAGTTTTGCAACGCTTACAAGCCGCGCAGATGTTTTGGCTCCCGCCATTGTGGCGCGTGAAGAAATGCGCAAGCAAATAAGCGATTTTAGAAACGAAATGTCTCAAATTTTTATAACTATATTTATAGGCTTGGCAATTTTATTTGCGTTGCTGTTGGCGTGGATGTTTAGAAACAGTTCCAAAATTGCAAAAAGATTTGTTGAGCCAATCAATGAATTAACGGCGGGTGTACACGAAATTTCTAGCGGCAATTTAGATAAAAAAATTAACGTACAAACGGGCGACGAACTCGAAGAGCTTGCAAATTCTTTCAATAAAATGACTGACGAATTGAAAGACTATATGAAAAATTTGACTCAAGTTACCGCCGAAAAACAAAAAATTTCTACCGAATTAAACGTTGCAACAAATATTCAACTCGGCGCGTTGCCGCACGATTTTTTGAAAGATTGCACGGCGATTGAAATTTATGCAACAATGCACGCGGCAAAAGCTGTTGGCGGCGATTTCTACGATTTTTATTTATTGGACGAAAATCATTTAATGATAACCATTGCTGACGTTAGCGGAAAAGGCGTGCCTGCGGCTTTGTTTATGATGAGAAGTAAGACTATTTTAAAAAATTTGGCAATGACAATGACCGCGCCCGACGATTTGGCAGCGGTTATGACTTTGGCGAATAATCAACTTTGTCAGGGCAACGACGAAATGATGTTTGTTACTGTTTTTATGGGAATGTTAGATTTTAAGAGCGGCAAATTTATTTTTGTCAACGGCGGGCATAATCCGCCAATGATTTATCGTCAAGCTGAAAATAAATTTGAATATTTGCAGGTTGAAGAAAATTGCGTTTTGGGAATGATGGAAGATTTAGACTTTGTGCAACAGGAAATTAATTTAAATCAAGACGATATGATTTATTTGTATACTGACGGCGTAACAGAGGCAATGAATAAAGATAACGAACAGTACGGCGAGGCGCGGCTGGAAAATTGCTTGAATAACATTGACCATCAATGCAAGTTACAAAAGCTGCTTGAGGGCGTGAAAAAATCTTTGGCGGAACACGTGCAAGACGCCGAGCAATCTGACGATATTACAATGCTTGCCGTTCGCTTGAAATAAAATTTTTAAAGGACATGTTAAAATTGAAGAAATTTTTGTCAGCAAAGAAAAAAGCAAAACTATTGGCGGCGGTAATCGGCAGCTCAACAATTCTTTCTGCGAATACTGCGGCGGCTATGCAAGAATATAAGAGGTTGTATTCACAAAGGAAAAAAGTTAAACTATGGCTATGAAAAAAGATACCTTAAACAGAAAAGCATATCCGACTGATTTAACCGATGAGCAG
>CAJOCQ010000016.1 GCA_905233135.1 uncultured Selenomonadaceae bacterium
TGCTCATCGGTTAAATCAGTCGGATATGCTTTTCTGTTTAAGGTATCTTTTTTCATAGCCATAGTTTAACTTTTTTCCTTTGTGAATACAACCTCTAACTTTCAAGCGTATAAATTTAAGCCGTTCTACCCCCCCCCTTGTGAATTTTTCGGCGTAAGATTCAACTATTTTTGCGCTGTCATCTTTGGAGCAATCGTCAACAACAATAACTTCGTAATCTGTAAAAGTCTGCGCCAAAATGCTGTCCAAAAGTTGCCCGATATACTTTTCTGCATTGTACATTGGAATAATTACAGAAATTGCGGGAATATTTTTTTCAGCCAATTTAAAACTTCCTCTCAAAAAATTTTTTATGATAATTTAGCATAAGTCAAAAATTTAGGCAACAAAAAAAGCCGCCGAGTTTCGACGGCTGAAAATTTTTTTATCGCGCAGATTTTATTTTGAGTTTCTGAGTTCTTGAAGTTTCGGACCCATAATTTTTTTATAAGCTTCAACGCCGGGTTGGTTAAAGGCGTCAACGTTAGAAAGTTCGCCTTCATAAGCTACCGACATTGCAAGCATATACATTAATTCGCCGAGATGATATTCATTGAGTTCGGGAAGTGTAAAGCAAGCGTTAAAGCGTTTGTTGGAGCTTAAAGCGTCCGCGTTGGATTGGCGGGCGACTTCCAACGCTTCACTCATTGTGACGCCCGAAATATCGGCAAGCTTTTTAACTTCGGGGAAAACGTTGGGGATTGTTAAATCATTCGCCCAATTTTGAACTTTGATAAATTGAACGACTTTATCAAGCGCGCCTTCTTGGTGTTGTTGAGTTTGCGAATGCATATCCGTTGTGCCGACTGCAACAAGCGGCGTGCGTCCGTAGCAAACTTCCTTGCCGTCTTTGTCGAATTGCTTGCCGAGTGATTCAGCCAAAAGTTGAATGTACCATTCAGACAAAGATTTTAAATAATCGCCGTAAGGCATCATAACTTCAATATTGCGCCCGTATTTTTGATAGGCGGCGAATTTCAACGCGGCGTTAAGCATTGCGGGATTTTCAAAAAGATTTTCATTCTTGCAAGCTTCGTCCATATCGCGCGCGCCTTCGAGGAATTTTTCAATATCCATACCGATAACGGCGGCAGTAACCAAGCCGACTTCGCAAAATACGCTGAAACGCCCGCCAACGCCGTCGGGAACTGCGAATTGTTGCCAGCCGTTGTCAACTGCAAGCTGCTTAAGAATGGTTTTCTTTTCCATATTGGGGTCAGTAACTGCAACAATTTCAATTTCGATATTTTCGCACTTTTTGAGGGCGTCATAGATAACCATAAAGTTACTCATTGTGTCGAGAGTTCCGCCGCTTTTTGAAATGCAGATTAAGCAAATTTTAGTTTTACGGTTTTCGTGAGTCTGCGTCATTTTGTCAATAAATTTAATGTGGTTGATAATATCGGCAGTCCTGCGCGAGTCAATGTTTTGTCCGCTGAAATAAACACGCGGTAAGCCGTTGCGTTCTTCTTTAGTTTTTGCGTTCCAAAATTCGCCTGCGAAAATGTCAAACAAAACTTTATTGCCCAAGAAGGAGCCGCCGATACCCAACGAAATTACAGCGTCGCAATTATTGCGGAGGTGTTCGGTAAATTCGTGGAGGCGTTTGATACTTGCGGGCGAATTGAGGTTAAGTTTGCCGTTTTCTTCGGTAATGTAGGGAAGTTTGGAAAAATAAACTTTTTCGGGCGTGCCGTCTTTGGAAAGGTGCGCTTTAATGAAGCCGCTTTCGCGCATAACTTTCATTGCTTCGTGAGCCTTTGCCAAATCGTCTTTGTAGCTGTCGAGGTCAGCTTGAGTAACTTTGCCTTCGCCAAAAAGATTGTCATAATCGAAAGTGAATCCGCTTTTTAAAGTTAAAGCCATTGTTGAAAATCTCCCTTCGGTCGATTTTAGGTGTTAGGCGTTAGGTGTTAGGTGTTAGGAAAATCCCCTAGAACCTAAAACCTAGCACCTAGAACCTATCTAATAAAATGAGTAGCAGTCCAGACTTCCTTTTCAGGCAAGCCGAATTTTTCTTTGCCGAGTTGAATGCTTTTCATTAAGAAAGTCATATTTTTAGCAAGCGTGCGCATAGTCTGCAAGCCTTCAGCATCTTTTTCAACTTCGCCGGGCGCGAGTCCAAATGCTAAATTCCAATATTGACTTGACGCAATAGGCATATTTGAAATAGTAAAATATTTGTTGAGTTCGTCAAAAGTTGCAACTGAACCTGCGCGCCGTGCAACAGCGACGCTTGCACCAACTTTCATTGTCTTATCAAAAGGCGTGCTGAAAAATAATCTGTCAAGGAATGAAATAAGCGTGCCGTTAGCAGAAGCGTAATAAACGGGCGAGCCGATAACCAAGCCGTCAGCCTCTTCAAAAAGCGGCGCAGTTTCATTAACAATATCATCAAAAACGCACGCGCCTTTTTCTCTGCACTTGCCGCAAGCAATACAGCCGCGCACAACTTTATTTCCAACTTGTACAATTTTACTTTCGACGCCTTCCGCCGCAAAAACTTTTACCATTTCGTTAAGCGCAATAGCAGTATTGCCTTTGGCGTGCGGCGAACCGTTGATTAATAGAACTTTCATTTTTTGCTCTCCCAAAATTTTTAACCTGTCGCGCAGGTTTTATTTTAAAAAAGCCCCCCGCCTTAACGAGAGACTTTGCAATTTCAAAATCCTGTTGCGAAAAATTTTACACAACAGACGCTACAATATCTTGAGCTTCTTTTTGAATTTGTTTGAGGTGATCTGCGCTTACGAAACTTTCAGCATAAACTTTGCACATATCTTCAGTACCTGAAGGACGCGCGGCGAACCAGCCTTTTTCTGTAACAACTTTCAAGCCGCCGATTGAGGCATTGTTGCCGGGAGCCTTTGTAAATTTGCCAGTAATAGGCGCACCTGCAAGTGTATCAGCTTTAAGATTTTCGGGCGCAAGTTTGCCGAGCGCGGCTTTTTGTTCGGGAGTTGCAGGAGTATCTTTACGCGCATAGTAGAAAGTGCCGAATTTGTCAGTAAGTTCTTTATGGTGTTCAGAGGGATTCTTGCCCGTCTTCGCCGTAATTTCGACAGCCAACAAGTCCATAATAATACCGTCTTTGTCAGTAGTCCAAACGCTTGCATCTTTGCAGAGGAATGACGCGCCCGCAGATTCTTCGCCGCCAAATCCCATTGAGCCGTCAAACAAGCCGTCAACAAACCATTTGAAACCGACGGGAACTTCACAAAGTTTACGCCCGATGTCAGCTGCAACTTTATCAATCAATGAACTTGATACCAAAGTTTTGCCGACCATAGCGTCTTTGCTCCAGCCGTCACGATGAGTAAACAAATAGCGAATTGCAACCGCCAAATAGTGATTAGGATTCATTAAGCCTTGCGGCGTAACGATACCGTGTCTGTCGTAGTCAGTGTCGTTGCCAAATGCAATGTCATATTTATCTTTCAGTGCAATTAAATTCGCCATTGCAAAGGGCGAAGAGCAGTCCATTCTGATTTTGCCGTCATGGTCGGGCGGCATAAATGAAAATGTGTAGTCAATGTTGGGATTTACTACGCTGATAGGATTTTTAATTTTGTAAACTTCGTTGATTAAATCCCAATAGAAAATACCGCTGCCGCCGAGCGGGTCCGCGCCGACATTCAAGCCGCTGTTAATAACTGCGTCCATATCGATAACGCGGCTTAAAGCGTCAACGTACGGTTTCATATAGTCCATAAAATGTACATTGTCGAGTTTAATTGCACGTTCAAAGGGAATGCGTTTAATTTTGTCAACGCCTTCTTTAATTAATTCGTTGGCGCGTTTCTGAAGTTTTGTGGTAGCTTCTGCACTTGCAGGTCCGCCTGTTGTAGGATCGTATTTAATACCGCCGTCAGTAGGGGGATTGTGCGAAGGCGTGATAACGATACCGTCAGCCTTTTTGGCTTCTTTACGTTCGTAATTGTGAGCAAGAATAATTCTTGAAACAACGGGCGTAGGAACAGGTTTAAAATCTTCCTGTAAGATAATATCAACGTCATTTGCCGCCAAAACTTCGACGCAGGAACGGAGCGCGGGTTCAGAAAGGGCGTGCGTATCTGCGCCGATATAAAGCGGTCCTGTTACGCCTTCTGCTTTGCGGTGTTCGGCTATTGCCTGCGCTATTGCCAAAATATGAGTTTCGTTAAAGCTGTGAAGTCTGGAGCTGCCTCTGTGCCCGGAAGTACCGAAGGCAACGCCTTGAGTTTTATTTTCGGGGTCGGGTGCAAGGGTGTAATAATCGCTGATTAATGACGGAAGGTTCACTACGTTTTTCTTCTCCATTAAAAAATCCTCCTTAAAATTTTGTTTCACAAAATAGGCGTTAGGTATTAGGCGTTAGGTGTTAGGAAAAATCCCTAGAACCTAGCACCTAGCACCTAAGACCTAATAACTGCCAAAAGTTCATCGCGCTTAGTTTCCATTAAAACTTTGTCGCCGCGTGATTCAACATTCAACCTGATATAAGGTTCAGTTTCAGAGCCGCGCAAGCTGAAACGCCAATTTTCAAAATCTACGCTTAAGCCGTCAATTTTATTAACCTTGCCTTTGGGCACGTAAATTTTTTCAACTTTCGCCATAATTTCTTTGACTTTATCGACGCCTGAAACTTTGGTATTAATTTCGCCTGAAACGGGAAAATCTTTAATTCTGTCAGCCATAATTTCAGAAAGTTTTTTGCCCGATTGGCTCAAAAGTTCCAAAATTAAAAGCCAAGTTATCATACCGCTGTCACAATAATAAAAATCTCTGAAGTAATGATGAGACGCCATTTCGCCGCCGTAAATTGCATTTTGTTCGCGCAGGACTGCCTTCATATAGGTATGCCCCGAACGGCTGATAATGTATTTGCCGCCTAATTTTTCCACAATATCAACAGTTGCCAAAAGTGCGCGCGGTTCACAAACAATTTTTGCGCCGGGATTTTTTTTCAAAAAAGCTTCAGCTAACAAGCTTACCATATAACAGCCTTCAATGAAATTTCCCTGTTCGTCGAACAAAAAGCACCTGTCAAAATCGCCGTCAAATGCAATTCCGCAATCTGCACCGTGTTCAATAACCGCGTTTGCAGTAGCTGCGCGAGAATCCTTTAAAAGCGGATTGGGGACGCCGTTGGGGAAAAAGCCGTTTGTATTGTTGAAAATTTTTACAATGTCGAACGGCAAAAATTTTTCAAGTTCATTGATAACGGGACCCGCCGCGCCGTTGCCTGTATTAATTACAACTTTGAAGGGCTTAAACTTTTTAACGTCAACGTAGCTTAACAATTTTTTTATGTAATCGTGGAAAATGTCAATTTTGTAAACGGAGCCTGTAGCCTTGCGAAACGCCCAATTAAAATTTTCATCTTCGACGGCGTTTTTAATGTCAAGCAAGCCTGTTTGCGGCGCAACGGGTAAAACGCCTTTCTTGACAAATTTTAAGCCGTTGTACTCTTTGGGATTATGAGAGGCGGTTATCATAATTCCGCCGTCAAAATCTTTTGCGCCCGTTGCAAAGTAAATCATTTCAGTGCCGCATTGCCCAATATCGTAAACATCGCAACCCGCCTCCGTTAAACCGCGCGTTAAAGCGTCGGCAAGCGTCGGACCTGTCAAGCGTATATCATGCCCTATGGCAACTTTTTTGGCGTCGAAAAGTTTTGGAAAAACCCTGCCTACCCTGTACGCCAATTCTTGATTGACACTTTCGGGGTAAATCCCGCGAATATCGTACGCGCCAAATCCTATTGTGTTAATTGCCATATCTTACACGCTCCTATAGTTTTTAAATTTTATTCTGCGTTGCAAAGAAATTTCCTGTTAAATTTGCAGAAAATTTTAATGAATTTTGAATGAATTTTGACTTTGCAAAAAGTATTTTGTAGAATTGAAAAAAATCTGCGCGAGGTGATTTTATGACTAAAAAAAATTCCACGCCCGCCAAAATTTTTACAATCGGCTTTACGAAAAAGAGCGCGGAAAATTTTTTTGAAATTTTGGCACTGTACAAAATAACAGAATTAATCGACGTGCGCCTATACAACAACACGCAACTTGCAGGCTTCGCTAAAGCTAACGATTTAAAATTTTTTCTAAACAGAATTGCAAGAATAGAATATCGCCACGATTTACAATTCACGCCGACGAAGGAGCTTTTTAAAAATTATCAAGACAAATTGATAACTTGGGAAGATTACGTTGCAGAATTTGAAAAGATAATGCAGGCGCGGCGAATTGTCCCGCACATTTTGACAAATTATTCTGATTCGCCCGAAGTCAGATATTGTTTGCTTTGTACGGAAGTCAGCGCGGCGAATTGTCATCGGCGGTTGGTTGCAGAAAAATTCGCCGAAGTTTTCGGAATGGAGATTGTACACCTTTGAAAAAAATTCTTGTGATTCTCGCCAAAAGTTTAAAGTACGGAAATTATTGCGTGGCGGGGATTGAACTTTCAACCAATAAATGGATTCGCCCAATTTCTTACGATAAAGAAATTGAGGACGCCGTAACCGCCGCCGAATTAACTTACGCAGATAACACTGAAGCGCAAATTCTCGACGTTGCAGAAATTGATTTTGAAGATACGCCCGCTGAAAATCCTGTTCAGCCCGAAAATTTTTTCTTCAAAGGCACGTGGAAAAAATTGGCGCACTGGAATTTAAATGACTTTGAAAAATTTTGCGGCTACGATAACGCAGATTTTATTTTTTATGACACTTCGCGCAGGTTGGAACTTTCGACGCTTACAGAAAAAAATAAATCGTTGCTGATTCTGCCGATTGAAAATTTGTCGGTAAGTACAGAATTTCGCAACGAAGAAATTAAATTTTACGCCAATTTCAGTTACGGCGGCGCAAATTATGAGCGTTTCGGCGTAGGAGATATTTTTTTGAGAGAAAAATTTGCCGACAAGCCGCGCGGCAATTTTTTTGTTTCAAAAAAAGCCGTTGCAACTTTCAGCTTAACCAATCCCTACAAAGATAACCGCTGCTATAAAATGTTGGCGCATTTGTTTTTGTAAAAACCTCGCACAATGTTGGGATTCCAAGTATTAGGAAATTGAAAATAGCGTCTGTAATATCCGCCCGTCACTAAAGCCGCAGCTTGCGGTAATGCTGATGCGTAGGAAAAAGTAGAGGCCCCAAAGGGGGCCACCAGTTATTAAGAGCGTACAGAAACCGAGCGGCACTGACGGGCGGTAAAGTTTTTCTTTCTTTGGTACTTTCTTGCTTTTTTCAAAAAGAAAGAAAGTACTTAAAAAAATTATTTTAATAAAAAAATTTAACTTTGCAACCAGAGCATTTGATATTTTTCCATTTGCCTTGCAACGTGTTGCAGAATCGATTTATAAAGCGCGGGATTTTGGCGCGTCGCACTTTCAAAAGTTTCAAGCGGAATTAAAAGCAGTACAGCTTTTTCAGTCAAAACTTCAGCAGAAATTGTGGCGCGACGTTTGTCCAAGAAAATATTTTCGTTAAGCAAGCCGCCCGCTTTAATAATATCAAGAGCATTAAACCAACCGTCGCCCGTATCCAAATTGCGCGCCAATTTCCCTTCCACCACGAAAATTAAATTTTTATCCAAAATATCGCCAAAAATCCTGTCGCCTTCAAAACGCGTAACAAGTTTTGAATTTTCAACAAGAATAGCCGTCGCGCCCGTTGATTCACTTTGCAACATTTTATTTTTGCTGATAAAGTCGATAATAATTTTGCGTTCGTCTTCCTGCGCACTTTCTTTAACAGCGGAAATTTCGGCGGCAAGTTTTTGGATATTTGAAAGAAAATCTAAAAAAGGTGCGTTCCAATAAACTAACATTTGACGCAAAATCAAATTGTACAAATTCGCCAAACGTTCGCCCGCGTTGGGGAAAAATTGATTTTTATCGTACTGAAAAGAAATTGACAATTCCTGCACGTTGTACTGAAAATAAACGCCGAGTTTCATCCCCTGCGCATCCCAAGAATTTCTTTCTACAATTTTGCCTTCGGGCGTTGCCTCAACTTGCGAAAAAGTTCTTTCGTCGGCCGTAAAATCTAAAAAGCTCAAAAAATGGTCAAATAAATTTCCCCTGCGCGAAGTCAAATTTTCAATAGCCGTCCAATCAAAAAAGCTGTACGGTTGCGAAACTACCAACTGCTTGAATTGCTGATTCACGATATTTGCAAGCGTCATACTTTGAGAACTTTTCAAGCGCACGGGCATTAAATTTAGCGAAAAATCCTGCGCAGATTTTTTATTGGCGGTAAGTTGGCAAAATGCAACGTCCGAATTTTTATTTATCGCCTGCAACAAAAATCCCCAAGCAGTTTGCAAAGTTACCAATAACATCACGCGGCTTGATTGCGAATTAACGCGCAAATCAGAAAGAATATCTGCAGGAATTTTTGTACGGAAAATCTCGGCATTGTACGCGCCGGAAATTTTTTTGGAAAATGGAATTTGCGGCGGCGCGGGTAAATTCTTCAAAATGTCCGCCCAATATTCTTTGACGCGGTTTTCAATTTGTGGGATTTTAATATTTTTTGGCGGCAAAATTTTTTTGTACTTCTCGTCATTAAAAACATCCTTGAAAAAACTTTCGGCATTGAAACGTTGCGAAATTAACTGCGAAACTGTTATTAAAACGGCGGCTTCATTTTCGTCCGTACGAAAAATTGAAAACCTAATCAAATTGCCGCGCACAATGTCAAAATCTAAACGCCTGTCAGCTTCCAAAATTTTTATCAAAGTTTCGTCAAGCTCTTCACCTTCGAGTTTCAAAACACGAAAAACAATTTCAGAAATAATTTCACGATTGGTGAAAATAACTTTCAAAGTGCGCGCCCCGACGTTACAGAAATTTGCACGAAAATTTTTATCTTCGTCAACCAAATTTCTAACGGCGCGGTTAAATTTCAGCGGCGAAATTTCGCCCTTAACCTTGTACAAAGTTTGCACGCAAAAGTGTGGCGATATAAAATTTTTTCTGTCAAAAAAGCGGCTTTCTTCGGGCGTCAATTCTTGAATTTCCGTAATTTGATTTTGACTGTATCCAGAATCTAAAACAAACTTGCCGTAAATTTGCTCAAGGATATTTTTTTCTTCAGCCGTAATTTCCAAGCCAATCACTTCCAATAAAAATTTTTAATTTGTAAATTCCCTGTTAAAATTTAAAAACCTTCAAATTGCAGGAATAGTTACAGCTTTTCAAGAATTAAACTGTAAAATTTTTTGAAGGAGCAATGCACTATGGGATTTATTCAAGCGGCAATAGGCGCGGCGAGCGGCGTACTCGGCGATCAGTGGAAAGAGTATTTTTATTGCGACAGTTTAAGCGCGGATATTTTGGTTGCGAAGGGACATAAACGCACAAAGCGCGGCAGTTCAAACGCGGGCGACGACAACATTATTACTCAAGGTTCACTCGTTGCAGTAAACAACGGGCAATGTATGATGATTGTTGAAAACGGCAAAGTTGTGGACTTCATTGCAGAGCCGGGCGAATACAAATACGACAGAGGCACCGAGCCTTCACTTTTCAGCGGCGGAAATTTAGCCGTCAACATTCAAGAAATTTTTTATCAAATTGGACATCGTTTCACATTCGGCGGCGATACCGGCAAAGACCAGCGCATTTATTATTTCAACACCAAAGAAATTACCGGCAACAAATACGGCACGCCTACGCCCATTCCGTTCCGCGTCGTCGATAATAATATTGGCTTGGACGTTGACATTTCCATAAAATGTTTCGGCTCCTACAGCTACAAAATCGTTAATCCTATTCTGTTTTATACAAATGTTTGCGGCAACGTTGCAGATACTTTCAACCGCGAAGAAATTGACAGGCAACTGAAATCTGAATTAATGACGGCACTTCAGCCCGCCTTTGCAAAAATTTCTGAAATGGGTATTCGCTATAGTTCACTCCCCGCACATACAACGGAAATTGCGGACGCCCTTAACCAAGTTTTGAGCAAAAAATGGGGCGAATTGCGCGGCTTGCAAATTGTTTCTTTCGGCGTGTCGAATGTCAGCGCAAATGAAGAAGACGTTGCAATGATTAAGGAAATGCAACGCACGGGCGCGCTCAGAAATCCCGCAATGGCGGCGGCACATTTAACCAACGCGCAAGCGACAGCTATGCAAACTGCAGCGGGTAATACTGCAGGCGCGGCTATTGGTTTTATGGGAATGAATATGGCGCAAAACGCGGGCGGACTCAACGCCAATAATCTTTTTGCACTTTCTCAACAACAACAAATGCAACAGCCGCAAGTTCAACACCAAGCACCGCCTCAACCTGCCGGCTGGAAATGTGAACATTGCGGGCAAACAGGCAACAGCGGTAAATTCTGCGCGAATTGCGGCAAGCCTCAACATACGCACGAAGATAACGGCTGGAAATGCGAAAGTTGCGGGCACGAAGGCAATACCGGCAAATTCTGCGGAAATTGCGGCAAGCCGAAACCTTCAGCCGCCGACGAATGGACTTGCTTAAAATGCGGCACTGTCAACAAAGGAAAATTCTGCGCAGATTGCGGTGCGCCTAAACCTGCCGCAAATTCCAATTCCAATGAATGGACTTGCCCGAGTTGCGGCACTGTAAACAAGGGCAGAAGATTTTGCGCCGAATGCGGCAAACCGCGCGGTTGATTTATGGACGACGAAGAACTTTTTATTAAGTTGAACACTTGCTTTACGGCAGGTTATACAGTTCCGCAATTTTGCAAAGATTTAGGCATAAAAAAACCTTTATTTGTTACGGATAACATTGACAGCATTATTAAAGGTCAAATTTTTTGGGAAATTTATTCTCAATTTTGCTTTGATAAATTTACAAAAATTAAACCTTGTTTCAGCTTGACTAAAAATGTGCTTGCCATTGATTTGTCTGTAAATTGCAGTATTGGTCCGCTGATTTTTTCGCCATTCTCTTCATTAAACTTGAAAGATTACGATAAAATTTTTTTATTAACGCTGAAAAAACAAGATATTTCCATTAACGCAGATATTGCTTATTTAGATGAATTTGCATGTACGTTTTTTATACGAACTTATGTTGAAATTCCGCTTCTGCACTTTATTCAAGCTCATCCAAAAATAAAAATGTTCGTTATGAATTATCCGGTTCTCAGTCAAAACCCGGAAAATACAGAAATGGAAAAACAACTTTTAAACGGCGAAATTTTCGGCGGATTTAAACTTATTCACGATATACGGAAAAAAATTGCAGAATCTCCAAATAAAAAAATTAAAACCCCCTACGATTTTTTAGGCTACGATAATAAAACAGTTTATAAACTTTTGGAAATAGTTGGCGCAAAAACTTTGCCGAACGGAACAACAATATTGCCCGATAACTTTGACGAGCTTATTAACATTCGCAACGGTAAACGCGCTACTGCTTACCAACCAAAAAATTACAAGAACAAAATTTATTTTTTGGGTAATTGCATATATTACGGCTTCGGCGTTCCATTTGATAAAACGGTTGAAAGTTGTTTGCAAAAATTATTGGTAGAAAATAATTTTCCTTACAGAGTCGAAAATGAATCACAATTTTTTAACGACAGGTACCAAGATTTATTTTACAATTTAAATAATTTGCCGGTACAAGACGGCGATATTATTTTTGTTTGTGTACATACTTTGCGAACGTATGGGGTTCCACATTTGGATTTAAGCGATTTTTTCCGCAGACCGCATAATTACGGAGAAGTTTTTGCTGACCAATATCATATAAATGAACTTGGGCATTCGGCGTTGGCAAAATTTTTCTTCCGATTTTTAGTTAAAAATAATTTTTTCAAAGACAGAGAGTTTAATTATCTTGCACCACCCCCGCCGCCTCGTCGTTACGGCATACCGCAAGAAAATTTTTACGGCAATTCAAATTTTATCGACAACAAAGATTTACAAAATTACAAAGAAAATCTGCGCAAAAAACGTTTAAAAATCGGCGCAATAGTTATGAACTGCAACCCCTTTACTCTCGGACACAAATTTTTAATTGAATACGCGGCGGCAAAAGTTACAAAACTTTATATTTTTGTCGTCGAAGAAGATAAAAGCGAATTTAAATTTGCTGACAGATTAAGGCTCGTTGAAAGCGGCGTTGAGGAAATTCCAAACGTCGAAGTTATTCCAAGCGGCAAATTTATTATTTCTCAAAAAACTTTCAGCGGTTATTTCAATAAAGAAAATCTTCAAGACGTTGCAGTTGATTCAAGCGAAGATGTAGAAATTTTCGCCCGTGAAATTGCGCCGACTTTGGGAATTAACATTCGCTTTGCAGGCGCAGAACCTGAAGATACTGTAACTCGTCAGTACAACGAAAATATGAAAAATATTTTGCCGCGTTACGATATTGATTTTTGCGAAATTCCGCGCCGCGAAATTGACGGCGAAGTTATCAGCGCAAAATCTGTTCGCGCCGCGTTAAAAATTAGAGACTTTGAAAAAATTGCTAAACTCGTTCCCATAACAACTTTGGAATTTTTGCGCAATAACTATGCACATTCTACCCCCCCCCATTTGTCGGTTGACGATAATTAAAATTATCAGCTGTATTTTTATTTTGCAACAAAATTTAAAATCTGCGCAAGTGCGTAAAACCTAATTTTGAAGGTGATTAAATGGCTAATACTTCAGTCAGCTACAAATGCCCGAATTGCGGCGCGCCGTTGAGTTTTCAGCCAGGCAAAAAAACTGTAACCTGCGAATATTGCGGTACAGAATTTGAAGTTGCCGCTATTGAGGAAATGTTTCAAACGCAAAACGAAATGGCCGCCGCCGCCGAAGAAGCTCAACAAACAAAATGGGAAACCGAAAACGCGGGCGACGAATGGACTTCAGACGAAGCCGCCGCGTTGAAAGCTTTGACTTGCTCAAGTTGCGGCGCGGAATTGGTCTGCGACGAAAACACTATGGCTACAGAGTGCGTTTATTGCGGCAACCCTACGATGATTCCAAAACGTTTTGACGGCAAATTGAAACCTGATTACGTCATACCTTTCAAAAAAACTAAGGCGGACGCGGTTGAGGCTCTGAAAAATTTTTATAAAGGTCATTACCTTTTGCCCGACAATTTCACGGCTAATAATCGCGTTGAAGCTATTCAGCCAATGTACGTACCTTTTTGGCTTTTCGATTCTCAAATTAACGCGCAGGCGGAATTTCGCGCAAAAAAAGTTCGCCGCTATGATTCAGGCAATATGATTGTTACTGAAACCAAAGTTTACAACTGCCAACGTGTTGCAAAAATGGGCTTTGAAAAAATTCCCGTTGACGGCTCAAAAAAAATGGACGACGCCTATATGGAAAGTATCGAGCCGTTTAACTACGCGGAGCTTGTACCTTTCAGCACGGCTTATTTGACAGGCTACCTTGCCGACAAATACGACGTTGACGCCGAAAATTGTGCGCCGCGCGCAGATAAGCGCGTTGAAAATTCTGCAGTTGACGTTTTGCGCAGTTCTGTTAAAGATTTTAATTCTGTCGATTTGGTAAACGCCGCCGTTGTTAAGGATGTTGGAAAAGTTATTTACACGCTGGTACCTGTTTGGATTTTGACGACGCGCTATCAAGACAAGCCGTATACTTTTATGATGAACGGGCAAACGGGAAAAGTTGTAGGCTCTTTGCCCTTCGACAGCGGCAAGGCGTTTAAATATCCCGCAATAGCCGCGCTTGTTTCAATGCCGCTGTTTTATTTTGCGGCGAAACTTTTTCTGTAAGGCGGTGCGGTTATGTTAAAAAATATTTGCGCAATTTTTATGGTTGCCTTTGCAATAAATTGCAGTATAACTTTTGCTACGCCGGCTTTAGAACAGCTTGACGAAAAAACTTTATCAACCGAAGAACGAACGATTGACGCGGTAGTTTTCGACAATTCAAGAACTTTGGCTAAAAACGAAATTCAAACTCTTACCAACAAAATTAAAACAGTCGAACAAAAACACGGCGTAAAAATCGGCGTAGAATTTTTGAAGACAATCGGCGGGCGCAATGTTGAAACTGCCGCGCGGGAATTGCTGAACAAACATTACAGCGGCGCAAAGAACGGCGGGATAATTTTTTTGGTGGTAATGGACAGCCGCCAATGGTACGTTGCAACAGATTCAACGATAAATAATTTTGTCAACGCAAACGATATAGGAAATTCTTTGTTGGCGAATCTGCGCGACGGCGATTATTTCGGCGCGTGCAACAGCTATATTGACGCGGTAGATAAATCTTTGAGCTATTACGAACAAAACGGCGCGGCTTATGATTCTTCCGACGAATTTAATATAATGGCGGCAATGGCGGCTGTTTTGTTGGGAATTTTATTTGGAATTAGCGTTCGCTCGTGGCTTATCGGTACAATGTCAAATGTACACCACGCGGCAACGGCGAAAGATTATCTCAAGCGCGAAACTGTCAAATTTTTAAAAAATCGTGATACATATTTATTTACGAATGTGGAACGCAGACCGAAGCCGAGCGGCGGCGGAACAGCTTCGCGCGGCGGTAGCAGCGGCGGCGGTGGAGGCGCAGGCGGTAGTTTTTAAAATATTTTACAAAGAAAAAAAGACGGTGCGCAGGATGCGCCGCTAAGCGTACTTAAAAAGCCGCCCGCTTATGCACTCTGCTAACACATTTGCGCTTGTCTTACTTTGCTGAATCGCTTGGGCGTTTGCAATTTCTATAAAGCCCTGTGCGCTAGCGGGCGGCGATTCTTTCTTTTAGGTGGCTTTTCTTTCTTCTAAAGAAAGAAAAACCACATTTATAATAAAATTATTTTTGTAAGCATATTTCAGGAATTAGATAAAAATGATTAATCGCAGAAAATTTTTAACGCTGATTGGCGCGGGTTTTTTCGTAACATTTTTTAGCGGTTGCGGCGAAACTTCAAAGGTTGCAGTTGAAAATACCGTTGCAGGGGAGAAAAATTTTTTTATGGAAGATTTTAAATTGAACAGCGGCTACAAAATGCCGCGCTTGGGTTTAGGAACTTGGACGCTTGACGATTCACAGGCTGAAAGTTGCGTACTGCACGCGCTGAAAACAGGGTACAGATTGATTGACACCGCGCGCTATTACGGCAATGAAAAGGGCGTCGGCGCGGGCGTCAACGCCGCTATTAATGAAGGCTTTATCAAGCGCGAAGAAATTTTTGTTACAAGCAAAATTATGCCCGGCAACTATAACCAACCTGACGCCGCAATTAACAATTCGCTTGACGCGCTGAATATCGGCTACGTTGATTTAATGCTGATTCATCAGCCCGGCGCAAATGACGAAGGCGTTTATAAAGCACTTGAGCGCGGCGTTAAAGCGGGCAAAATTCGCTCCATCGGTATTTCAAATTACTACACGCCCGCAGATTTTGAAAGGATTAATAAAATTGCCGAAATTGTTCCCGCCGTCGTGCAAAATGAAAATCATCCGCTGTATCAAAATTCTAAACTGCAAGATTATCTGCAAAAATACAATACGGCGGTTGAATCGTGGTACCCGCTCGGCGGGCGCGGCAATACTCAAAAAATTTTGGGCAATGCAACTATCCTTGAACTTTCAAAAAAATATCAAAAAACGCCTGCGCAGATTGTAATTCGTTGGCACTTGCAGGCGGGCTATATCGTTATTCCCGGCTCGAAAAATCCCGCGCATATTACGGAGAATTTTAACGTATTCGATTTTGAAATTTCGGCAGACGATATGAATAAAATTGCCGCGCTGAATAAAAATCGTCGCTTTGAAAATTGGTAAGAAATTTGGAGGATTTTAATTGAAACAAGTCAAAATTGCAGCCGCGCTTTTAATAGTGTTGCTGTTCGTTGCAGTGCATATAATTGCGCCGGAATTTTTGCCGGAAATATTTGAATTGCTGAAAAACGGCGATATTCAAGAAACGGCGGAGTACATTAAAAGTTACGGCGAATTGGCTGTAGTTTTCAGTTTTCTATTAACGCTTTTTGTAAATGCGTTGGGGTTCCCGCCCGCAATTATTTTTTCGACGGCGAACACGTTGATATTCGGAATTTTTTGGGGAATAGTAATTTCAGTTGCAGCTGAAACTGTCGGCGTTACAATCAGCTTTTTGTTGTTAAGATTTTTTTTCAGAGACACTGCAAAAAAATTAATCAGCAAGAGCAAATTTTTAAGTTCTGTTGACAAGTACAGCTCCAAAAAAGGTTTTCTTGTAATGTTAATAGCGCGAATGGTTCCCTACATTCCGAGCGGCGTTTTAAATGCAGTCGGTGCGCTCAGTTCGCTAAGCCTGCGCGATTATGTTATATCGGCGTTCATCGGAAAATTTCCCTCAACGGGGATTGAAGCAATAATCGGGCACGACGCAATTACTCAACAAGAAGACCCGACGCGAATGATTGTAGTTATAATTTTCGCTGTAGTTTTGATTGTCGGTGCGCTATGGTACGAAAGGAAACATTTGCACTAATAAAAATTTTTGAGAGGAAAAAATTTTGAACCGCAGATTTTTTATAAAAATATTATTGAGTTTGGGGCTCGGCGCGTATTTTCCGCAGTTGGCAGAAGCGGCGCGCAGTGAAAAACTTCATCAACCGCAAGACGGTTACAAGCCGCTCCGCGCGGTTAAATTTTTGCGTCAAATTGTTACTGCGGATTCAAGAAATTCCCGCGTCATAATGTTTCAAGCTGACGCCGAAATTTCCAACGTCAAAGTTGAATATAAAATGATTGGCGAAGACGCGGCAAATTTCGGCGCGGTTACTGCAGATTATTTTGAACAGGGCGGCGAGGCAACTTTCATTTACAGTTGCGCGCTAAAAAATCTTAAGCCGGAAAGTCTTTACCAATTCCGAATCATTTCAAATGACAAGGCAACAAGTTGGCAAAATTTGCGGACGGCGGGCAACGGCAATTTTCAAATGTTGGTTTTCAGCGATTCGCAATGCGTCAACTATAATGTTTGGCAAAGGACGGCTGACACTGCCGCGCAAAATTTCCCCGACGCCGAAATTGTAACAGTCATTGGGGATTTGGTGGACAACGGGCAGGCGGCTTATCAATGGCGGGCGTGGCACAATGCAGCGGCGAATGTTTTGTACGAAAGAATTTTTGCGCCTGTTATGGGCAATCACGAATGTTACGGGCTTGATTGGTTGAACTGTTTGCCGACGGGATATTTACACCATTTCAAAACGCCGCCGAACGGTATAAAAAATTTCGGCGGTTACTTTTATTCGTTCGATTACGGCGCGGCGCACTTTTTTATTTTGAACACACAATTTTTGGAACTTGACAAAATTAACGCGGGAATGAAGGACGCGCAGGAATATTTTTTCAAAAATGACGCGGCGGCGGCTAATCGTCGTTGGAAAATTGTTTTAATGCACAAAGATATTTATGACTATGCGCAGGATAAATTTTGCGATATTGGAGAAATTTTTTTGCCGCTGTTTGACGAATTGGAAATAGATTTGGTTTTGACGGGGCATTTGCACACGTACAGGAACAGGGGAAAAATTTTTGCGAAAAAAAAATCCGAGCGCGGCACTTGTTATATTTTGTGCGGGCGTTCGGGCGACCAAAAATACGTCGAGCCACATTCAGATATTGACGAAATAACTTTTGCGAATTTGCGCGCCGAGCCTGAAAGTTTTATTTTGCTGGACGTTCGCGCAGATTCTATAAATTTAATTTGTCAAACTGTTGACGGCGAAATTTTGGATAATTTTTCGCTGTACAAATAATTTTTTCTACTGCGTAAAGTTTAAAATTTCTTCCATAAGTTTTTTGGAAATTGGCGTGAAGGCGGCGTACTTTTTCCAGATAATGTGCATTGGCGAAATTTGCTCCGGCTCCAACGGTCTGAAACAAAGTTCATTGTTGGAAATAATTTTGTCGTAGCCGAGCAAGTAGCCGAAATTTTCTTGTACCATTATTGAAGGGTTGAAAATTAAATCGCACGTTGCAACAATGTTCAATTCATTTTTCAATTCGCCAAAAAAATCCAGCAGTTCCTCTTCCAATCCTTGCCGAGAACAAATTAACGGTATGTTTAATAAATCTTCGCGCAGGATTGATTTTTTTTGCGCCAAAGGAGAATCTTTACGCATAATCAAGCCCCAACGATTTTTGACGGGCAAAGTTGCATAGTTGTATTTTTTCAAATTAATATTGCCGTGCGCAATTATCGCAAAATCTAAAATTCCTCTGTCAAGTTTATCCGTTGTCGATTCGCTGTCACTGCTGTAAAGGTGAAAGCGAACGCGCGGATATTTTTTTTGCAACGCGCTTAAAATTCGCACAAAATATTTAAAGCCGTCCGCCTCCGCGCAACCAATGTGAATATCGCCGCCAATTATCTCATCGAAGGATTTAAATTCGTCAAGCGTTTTGTTTGCAAGTGCGACAATTTCGGCGGCGCGTTCCTGCAAAATTGCGCCTTCTTCGGTAAGCGTTAAACCTTTTCGACTGCGAATAAATAATTGCTTGCCGAGTTCTTCTTCCAGGTCTTGAATTTGTTTTGAAAGCGTTGGCTGTACCACGTGCAAAATTTCTGCCGCGCGTGTCATATTGCCGTTTTTCGCTATTTCCAAAAAATATTTTAAAACTCTAAGCTCCATTGCTGACACTCCAAATTTTTTTAGATTATAATACCACAAAAAACAAAGGGGTTTTCAAATTGAAAGATTTACTTTTGAAAGACAGGACAACAAGGCAAAATATTATTTGGGCGGCGGACGACTACAAAGGCTTTAAACCGACGGACAAGATTGAGTTTGACGATATAAATTTAATTCAGCCGCGTTGGACGAAAGTTAAAGAACAACAAAAAAGCCGTACCAAAAAACGCGCCGAAATTTTCACGCCCGCGTGGATTTGCAACCTGCAAAATAATTTTATCGACGAAAAATATTTTGGGCGCACAAATATTTTCAATGTTGCCGAAGGAAAAAATTGGACACCTACAACTGAAAAAATTCCCTTCGACGGCGAAAAGTGGCAAGAATATATTTTGCTGAAAAGATTAGAAATAACTTGCGGCGAAGCTCCCTACCTCGTCAGCCGCTATGACGCCGTTACAGGCGCAGATATTCCCCTTGAAAAAAGAATCGGCTTGCTTGACAGAAAATTTCGTGTTGTCAACGAAAATACAACTTCTGAATCAGATTGGATAAATTGGGCAAAAAAAGCCGTGCAAAGTTGTTACGGCTATGAATTTCAAGGCGATAATTTATTTTTGGCGCGGCGAAATATTTTAGATACTTTCAAGGATTATTTTTTCAACAGGTTTAATAAACAAGCCGAATTAAAAATTTTGAATGACGTTGCGGAAATTATTTCGTGGAATATTTGGCAAATGGACGGCTTAACTTTTAAATTTCCATTTGCTAAAGAGGCGCAGGACAGTTTATTTGATTTTTCGTCAGACAATCAGAAAATTTATTGCGTGGTAAAAGATTGGCAGACGGGCGAAACTTTTCAGTACAGGCATTTATTGAAGGGAGGAAATTAAGGCAGTAGGCAGTAGGGGTTTGATTTTTTTTTGATAAAAATTTTGAGAGGAGGCTTTTAAATGTACAAATTTCAAAAAAATTTTCACTACAAAGTAATTTACATTTTCAGCATTGAAGACGCCGCGCATAAGGGCTTATTGAAAATCGGCGACGCCACAATTAAAACCACAAAATTTTTGCAGCCGAATTGCGCCGAACTCAACAACGCCGCCCGCGCCCGTATCAAAAAATATACCAACACGGCGGGAATAAATTTTAACCTGTTGCATACTGAATTAGCCGTCAAAAATAATTCTGCCGCCTTCCGTGATTATGACGTTCACAAAGTTTTGGAGCGTTCCGGCTACAACAAAAAAAAGATTAAGGGCACTACCGCGCAGGAATGGTTCAAAGTTAATCTTGAAACCGCCAAAAAAGCTGTCGCCGCCGTCAAGCAAAACAAAAAAACTTTGGACGGCGCGGCAACTTCAGAAATTTTTTTGCCCGTAACTTTTCGCCCCGAACAGGAAGCGGCTATTAAATTAACCGTCAAAACTTTCAAAAAGGAAAATAAATTTCTTTGGAATGCCAAAATGCGTTTCGGCAAAACTTTTTGTGCGTTGGAAGTTGTCAAGCGTATGCAATTTCCAAAAACAATTATTGTTACTCATCGCCCCGTTGTAAATGTGCAGTGGTTTAAAGATTTTGAAACTATCTTTCACGGCGAAAATAATTTTGCTTACGGCTCAAAAAATCACGGCGAACCTATAGAAAATCTTTTGCGCGGCAATAAAAATTTTGTGTACTTCGCCTCAATGCAAGACTTGCGCGGCTCCGAAATTGTCAACGGCAAATTTGAAAAGAACGAAGAAATTTTTTCTACTGATTGGGATTTTGTAATTGTTGACGAGGCGCACGAAGGCACTACAACCGCGCTCGGCGATTCCGTCATTAAAAATCTTGTCAAGGAAAATTCAAAGTTCCTTGCACTAAGCGGCACGCCTTTTAACATTATCGAAGACTACGAAGACAACGTTTTTACTTGGGATTATATCGACGAACAAAAAGCCAAAGACGATTGGTACAAAAATAATCTTGATTCAAACCCCTATGAAGAATTGCCGCGTATGGAAATTTTTACCTACAATCTCGGCGAAATTTTAAATCAGCCTGATTTTTTTGACGACGAAAAATCTTTCAACTTCAAAGAATTTTTCCGCGTGGAAAATGAAAAGTTCGTACACGAAAAATACATTGCGCAATTTTTAAATCTGTTGACTGACACTTCAAACAACAATTACCCCTACAGCAACGACGACTTCAGAAAAATTTTTCAACATTCCCTTTGGATGATACCCGGTGTTAAGGAAGGGCGCGCACTTTCAAAACTTTTAAAGCAACATTGGATTTTCAGAAACTTTGAAATTGTAAACGTTGCAGGCGACGGCGACGAAGACGAAGAATCCAAAGACGCGCTCGAAAAAGTTCAAAAAGCCATTGCAAGCGGCAAAAGTACCATAACTCTTTCTTGCGGCAAACTTACAACGGGCGTAACCGTGCCTGAATGGACAGCGGTTTTTATGTTGGCGGGCGGCTATTCGACTTCTGCCGCATCATATATGCAAACTATTTTTCGTGTTCAATCGCCCTGCAGAAAAAACGGTATGTTCAAAGAAATTTGTTACGTGTTTGACTTCGCCCCCGACCGTTCGCTGAAATTTATTGCCGAATCTATCGAACGTACAGGCGGCAACCGCCAAAAGGTTGAACAGTATTTGAACTTTTGCCCCGTAATTTCTCTGCAAGGTTCTAAAATGATTCAGTATAACGTCAATAACCTTTTCCAACAAATTAAGCGCGTGCAAGCCGCCCGCGTCGTTCGCAGTGGTTTTGAAGATTCCAATTTGTACAACAGAGAATTACTTTTGAAACTCGACGCTGACGCTTTAAAAAAATTCGACAAACTTAAAGGGATTATCGGCACTTCAAAGGCGCAGAAAAAAACAGGTGATTTTGATATTAGCGATAACGGCTTGAAAGGCGGCGGCAAAACTTCAACAACTGACGGCGGCTATAAAAACCCCGAAATTGAAAAAGCTAAAAAATTACGCCGCACCGCTATTTCTATTTTGCGCGGAATTTCTATCAGAATGCCGCTTTTAATTTACGGCGCGGATATTCCCTTCACTGAAGATTTTACTATTGAAATGTTTTTCGACGATAAAATTGTTGACGCCGAATCTTGGAAAGAATTTATGCCGAAGGGCGTTACCAAAGAATTTTTCAGGGATTTTATTCAGTACTACGACCAAGATATTTTTATTGCGGCGGGCAGAAAAATTCGTGATATTGCAAAAAGTGCCGACAACCTCCCGCCTACAGAGCGCGTTAAAAAAATCGCCGAATTATTTTCCACGTTCAAAAATCCCGACAAGGAAACTGTTTTAACGCCGTTTAGAGTTGTCAATTTGCATTTAACCTGCGCACTCGGCGGCTTTGACTTCTTCGACGCTGAACATAAAAATATTTTAGCGGAGCCGCGCTTTGTCAGTCTCGGCAAAACTACCAACGCTACCCTTGCCAATCCCAACGCCCACATTTTGGAAATTAATTCCAAGACGGGCTTATATCCCCTGCTTGTTGCCTATGACTTGTACCGCGCCCGCCTCAATGATTCTGAAAGCGGCTACAGTCTTTCTTACCTCCAAAATATTTGGGACGCTACTTTGGCGGAAAATGTTTTTGTCATTTGCAAAACCCCTATGGCTAAAACTATCACCCGCCGCACCCTTGCAGGTTTTCGACACAAAAATATTAACGCTCATTACTTCGACGATTTAATTAACACGCTCAAAAACAAGCCCGCTCAATTCGTCGATAAAATTCAACGCCAAGCTTACTGGAACAAAGGAGTTGCTTATATGAAATTTGATGCCGTTGTCGGCAACCCGCCCTATCAAGAAATTTCTGACGGTACAGGAAGTTTTAACTCTCCACTTTATCCCGAATTTTTAAAAGTAACTTTTCAACTTAAAACCAAAGTTTCATTGATACACCCTGCGCGATTTCTTTTTAATGCAGGTGCTACTCAAAAAGATTTTAACCAAAAAGTTTTAGATAGCAAATATTTTAAAATTGTTCGTTACGAAGTTGACAGCACTAAATTTTTTCCGAATACAGATATTAAAGGCGGCGTTGCAATTTCTTATTACGACCCCGAAGAAAATTTTGAACCTATTAAAATGTTTTTCCCCTTCGCAGAATTAAAATCCATTCATCAAAAAGTTGTTGTTGACAATGAAAATTTTTCGCCGCTTAGTGATATTGTTTATTCGCAGTCAATATACAGATTAACAAAAAAATTTCACGAAGATAACCCCGACGCTGTTAATATTATTTCTAAAGGACACGCAAACGATTTTTCGACGATAATATTAAAACGTTTTAAAAATTTATTTTTTGATGAAAAACCGAATGACGGCAACGAATATATTCAAATTATAGGATTTGCAGACAATGACAGGATTTTTAAATGGTTTCGCAAGGATTATGTAACTAATCCCGGCAATTTATACAAGTACAAGGTTTTTGTTCCAAAGTCCAGCGGTGCAGGTATATTTGGCGAAAAATTGAGTAATCCTATTGTCGGCTTGCCGCTTGTCGGTAATACAGAGACTTTTATAAATGTTGGAGCGTTCAACAACGAGGCAGAAACTAATAATTGCTTGAAATATATTAAGACAAAATTTGCAAGGACTATGTTAGGCGTTTTAAAAGTTACTCAAGGTAACACGCCTGCAACTTGGGCTTGCGTGCCGCTGCAAGATTTCACTTCGGCAAGTGATATAGATTGGTCGCGCAGCGTTGCCGAAATTGATAAACAACTCTACGCCAAATACAACCTCGCGCAGGACGAAATAAATTTCATCGAAGAAAAAGTTACTGCAATGGAATAATTGACAACGGCAACAAGAAAGAATAGTATTTTGTAGAGGTGATACTTATGGAAAATTTAAGAGCGGAGGCGCGGGATTTAGTTGAACAGATACCTGAAAATTATCTTTTCGGCGCGGTAGAGGCGTTGAAATTTTTTGCAACCACGAATGACCCTTTTTATTGCAACGCCAATCAAAAACACCTGCGCGAATCCATAAAAGAATTTGAAGAAGGCAAATTTCAAGTCCACGAATTGATAGAAGATGCTTAAGGCGTGGAATGACAGGACGTGGGAAGAATACGTTGAATGGCAGGAAGAAGATTCAAAAATTGTCAAACGAATCAACGCGCTTTTAAAAGATATTGAGCGAAACGGCTGCCTTAAGGGAATTGGCAAGCCTGAAGCTTTGAAGTACGATTTAAGAGGTTGGTACAGCCGCCGAATCGACGACAGCAACAGATTAGTTTACCGAATCGAAAACGGCTTTTTGGAAATTTACCAGTGCAAAGGACACTATAATTAAAAATTGGAATAGCCGAAAATTGCTACAAACTACTTTACAGAAAAAACTTTATAAAATAAAATCCCCTCAAAAGACGCAGGAGGGGATTTTTTAATGGAGAACAAGAATTTGCTGACAGGGATTTTAATGCTCGGCGTTTTCGGAATATTAAATACCGAAATGGGCTTTATCGGAATATTGCCGCACATCGCCGAAAATTTCAACGTAACGATAGTTGAGGCGGGCTTGTTAATAAGCGGCTTTGCACTCGGCGTAGCAATAGCGGGACCGACAATGCCGCTGTTTTTCTCAAGGTTCAACAGAAAATATGTAATGCTGTTGGTGTTGGGCGTTTTCACAATCTGCAACACCATTGCAATTTTCACGACGAATTTTAATGTACTTTTGGCGGCGCGCGTGTTGCCGGCGTTTCTGCACCCCGTTTATTGCTCAATGGCTTTTACGGTAGCTGCAATGTTGGCAGGTCCAAAAAACGCGCCAAAGGGCGTAGCGAAAATAAATATAGGTGTATCGGCGGGAATGGTTGTCGGCGTGCCAATTTCAAACTTTTTGGCGGAAAATATTTCATTAAGCGCGGCAATGGTATTTTTTGCGGCAGTAACAGCGGCGGCGTTAATTGCAACAATAATTTTTGTACCGTCAATGCCCGTTAGAGAAGTGCTGAGTTACGGTTCGCAGTTGAAAGTTTTGACAGAAAAAATAACTTGGGTATCAATTTTGGCAATAATTTTTGTGAACGGCTCAATATTCGGCGTGTTTAATTATATGGCGGATTATTTGGCGAGCGTTGCACAATTTGCGCCAATGTTTGTAAGCGGCTTGCTTTTCGTGTACGGAATTTGCAATATTTTCGGCAGCATTTGGGCGGGCAATTTATTAACGAACGTCCCGAAGTCAACAATAAAAATTTTCCCGTTTTTGGTAGTTGCAATTTACGGCTTGTTATTCGTTGCAAGCAATCAGATTTTCTACGCGGTGCTGATAGTAATTTGGGGATTGTTGGGCGGCGTCAATGCAAACATTACGCAATTTTGGATGAGTCGCACTGCGCCGCAAGCTCCCGATTTTGCGAACGGATTATTTTTGACTTCGGCAAATTTGGGCGTAGTAATTGCAACGCCTTTCAGCGGAATTTTTATAAACAGTTTCGGTATGGATTATGTAATTTTCGGCGGCGTGGTATTTGCACTTTGCGCGGCGGCAGTTTTCTGGACGCAAATGACGCACGCCAAAATAAATCCTTTCAGGGAGGCGTAAACAATGAAAAAATTTTTGTCGATATTGACGTTGATAATATTTTTGGGCGTCGCGCAGGAGGCGTTGGCAATGAACATAAAAATTTCAGTTGGCGGAAAAGTTTTTGAGGCGGCGTTGGAAGATAACGCGGCGGCGCAGGAATTTTATAAAATGTTGCCGCTTGAAATTAAAATGAATGAGTTGAACGGCAACGAAAAATATTTTCGCCTGAATAAAAATTTGCCGTCGAATGACAAACGCGCGGGCAATATCAGCGCGGGCGATTTAATGCTTTGGAGCTCAAATACCGTTGTAATTTTTTACAAAAATTTTTCCAGCAGTTACAGTTATACGCGCTTAGGAAAAATTTTAAATCCTGCGGGCTTGGCTGACGCGGCAGGCGGCGGTAATGTTTCTGTTAAATTCACGCGCTAATTTAGGGTTCCAGGGTCCCAAGGAATAGGGATTAAAGAAAAATCACAAATCCCTAATCCCTTTACCCTGGAACCCTTTTCTTGCTTCGGAAAAAGAAAGTACATTTATAATTTTTAACTTGCTAGAAAATTTTTTAAGTGATAATATTTCTTCCAAGAAAAATTAAGGGAGGTGTAAAAATGCTGAAATTGCTAATGGCGGCAGTGTTGCTGATAATGTTTTTGCCTGTAACGGTATCTGCGCAAAGTCGAAACGTAACGATTGACGGAGATCACGGCAAATTGGCGGCGGTAATTCAAACGCCCGACGGCAAGGCAAATTTTCCAATAGTTATAATCTGTCACGGTTTCACGGCGCAGAAAGAACAGCCGCTCTTAAAATATTTGGCGGACGATTTGGAGGCGGCGGGAATTGCCTCAATTCGCTTTGACTTCAACGGGCACGGCAAGAGCGAAGGCAATTTTCAAGATATGACGGTTTTAAACGAAATTGAAGACGCAAAAAAAGTTTATGAATATGTACGGGATATGCGCGGCGTTACAAGCGTTGCTATTGCGGGTCATTCGCAGGGCGGCGTTGTTACAAGTATGGTTGCAGGGCAGCTCGGCGTTGAAAATTTTAAAGCTGTTGCGCTAATGGCACCTGCGGCAGTCCTGCGCGACGACGCAATAAGGGGAAATATTTTTGATAAGCATTATGATTCAATCAATGTTCCCGAATACGTAGAAATTTTTAACGGTTTAAAGTTGGGACGCAATTACATTTTGACGGCGCAAAATTTGCCGATTTATGAAACAGCCGCAAATTTTCAAGGCGCGGTTTTCATAATTCACGGCTTGGCGGATATTGTCGTCCCCTACACTTATTCTTTACGCTATCAGGAAATTTATCCCGGCAGTCAACTTGAACTTTTGAAAGGCTATGATCACGGCTTTACTCAAAATGAAAAATTGGTTGCAAAGAGAGTTGCAGACTTTTTTATTTATCAGCTTAAATAGGCATTAGGCAAAAGGGAATTGCAACTTAAAAAATTTTTTAAATCCTGAAAGGAGTTTAAAAAAATGTCAAAAATTACAGCGGGCACGGGCGGAGAAAAATATATCCCCTACAGCGAACGCAGCGGCGCAGAATCTGTCGTATATTTTACGCGGGATTTGTCGGCGGCGGGGCTTGTTAAAATCTTCGACAAAGTTAAGGAAGTTTTGAGCGGCAAAATCGCAGTTAAACTTCATACGGGCGAACAACACGGACCGAATATCATTCCGCGCCCTTGGGTTAAACAACTTATTGACGAAAAAATTTCAGGCGCAAAAATTATCGAAACTAATACTTATTATGACGGCGACAGGTACACTACCGAAAACCACAAAAAAACTTTGGAAGTAAACGGCTGGACTTTTTGCCCCGTCGATATTACGGACGCGAACGGCACGGCTCTTTTGCCCGTACCAAACGGCAAGTGGTTTAAAGAAATGTCCGTCGGCAAAGATATGCTCAACTACGATTCATTTTTGGCGTTGACGCACTTTAAAGGACATACTCAAGGCGGCTTCGGCGGCAGTAACAAAAATATCGGTATCGGTTGCGCGGACGGGCAAATTGGCAAAAAGTGGATTCATACCACGCCGGGTCAGCCGAATATGTGGGATATCGCCAAAGAAGAATTTATGGAAAGAATGACTGAATCAACGCAGGCTACAATTTCGCACTTCAAAAATAAAATCGCTTATATTAACGTTATGCGCAATATGAGCGTTTCCTGCGATTGCGAAGGAACAGCCGCGCAACCCGTCGTTACGCCTGACGTTGGGATTTTGGCTTCATTGGATATTTTGGCGGTTGACCAAGCTTGCGTTGATTTAGTTTACGCCTTGCCCGAAGAAAGTCACCACGATTTAATTGAACGTATTGAAAGCCGTCACGGCTTGCGCCAACTTACCTATATGAAAGAATTGGGTATGGGCAATGACAAATATAAACTTATCGACATCGACAACAACGACGCCGAAATTACAGCGGCTGACGCCGTTAAAGGTATCAGCGGCGGCTGGATTCCCGACGCCTTTAATTAATTTAAATTTTTGGAGGAATTGAAATTGGCAAAAACTTTGGTAGCTTACTTTTCACCAACAGGCAAAACTCGCAAAATTGCTAATCTTATTGCCGAAATTACAGGCGCAGATGTTTATGAAATTAAGCCCGCCGTTCCCTACACTAAAGAAGATATGGATTGGGAAGATTCAAATTCGCGCAGTACTTTTGAGGCAAAGGAAGATATTCACCCTTCGCTTGCCGACAATGACGCCAACATTGAAAATTACAACGTCATTTATTTGGGATTTCCAATTTGGTGGTATAAGGCTCCGCGCGTTATAAATACTTTCCTTGAAAGTTACAATTTCGCCGGCAAAAAAGTTGTAACATTTTCGACTTCGGGCGGCAGCGGCTTCGGCGAAACTTCGGGCGATTTAAAATACAGCAACCCCGACGCCGAAATTATCGAAGGCAAAGTTTTTAGAGGCTACGTCGATAAAGAAACTGTTTTTGATTGGTTGCAGTCTTTGAACCTTTAATTAAAATTTTTATCCCGTCAAACGGCGGGATTTTTTTATTGCCAAAAATAATTTTCCAAAATAAAATTTAAGTATTGGTAAAAAAATTTTCAATCCGCTAAAATAAATTTATCAAGATTAAGGAGCGGTTGAAAATGAAAAAATCTTTGAAAAAATTATTAATAGGAATACTTTCAATAGGAGTGATTGGAACAATGACAAATTCAGTTGACGCGGCGGCAAAAATTCCCGCAGACGCAAAATTGGAATCGGCAAGCACCATTCAGCTTGAAAATTTGAAACTCGAAAAAAATTGGGACAAAGTTTTCCCGCAAAGTAACAAAGTCAATCACCAAAAAATAACTTTCGTCAATCGTTACGGAATAACTTTGGCGGCTGATATGTACACGCCAAAAAATTACAGCGGTAAATTGCCCGCACTTGCAGTTTGTGGAGCATTCGGCGTAGTCAAGGAGCAAATTTCCGGCTTGTACGCGCAGGAAATGGCGGAGCGCGGCTTTTTAACCATTGCCTTTGACCCGTCATTCACGGGCGAAAGCGGCGGCTATCCGCGATTTGTTGCCTCGCCCGACATTAACACCGAAGATTTTCAGGCGGCTGTAGATTTTCTTTCAACGCAGCCTAACGTTGACGCTGATAAAATTGGTATTATCGGAATTTGCGGCTGGGCGGGACTTGCACTGAACGCAGCGGCTATTGACACCAGAATAAAAGCAACCGTTACAACGACAATGTACGATATGAGCCGCGTTATTGCCAACGGCTATTTTGACTACGACAAGGACGCAGAAACTTTAAAGCGTGAACGTATGCAAAACAGAATTAATTTGAACAACCAACGCACAGCAGATTATAAAGCCAAAAAATACGCGCGCGCAGGCGGCGTTGTCGAAGACCCTTCCGAATTTCCGCAATTCGTCAAAGATTATTATGACTATTACAAAACTGAACGCGGCTACCATAAACGCTCTCTTAATTCCAACGGCGGCTGGAATGTTACAAGCGGTTTAAGTTTTATGAATATGCCGCAACTTTCATACATTAACGAAATAGAAAACCCCGTATTGATAATTCACGGCGAAAACGCGCACTCAAGATATTTTTCTGAAACTGCCTTTGAAAATATGACGGGCGTTAAACGTTCGGGCTTTGATACAACCGCAGGCAACAAAGAACTTTTGATAATTCCCGGCGCGACTCATTGTGATTTGTATGACGGCGGCGGCAAAAATGCAATTCCTTTTGACAAAATTGAAAATTTCTTTAAAACCAATTTAAGGGGATAAAGCCTAAAGACTAGGAGCAAGTGAAAAACCCGCCCGTCTCTAAAGCCGCAGCTTGACGTTTTGTTGGAGCGTAGGAAAAAGTAGAGGCCCCAAAGGGGGCCACCTGTTATTAAGAGCGTTCCGGACCCGAGCGGCCCTGACGGGCGGGAAGTTTCTTTCTTTTGGGCGGGTTTTCTTTCTTTACAAAGAAAGAAAAGCCGTGTTAAATTATTAAAAAAATTTTAAATTTAAACAAAAAATTTTCTAAATAAATTCCGCCAAAATGCAAGATAACTTGACGCGGCTAAATCCCTGTGCTAATATTTGCGCAAATTAAATTGGAGGGATTTTAATGAGTAAAATTGCAGTCGTATATTGGAGCGGCACAGGAAATACTGAAGCAATGGCGAACGCGGTTGTTGACGGTGTAAAATCTGCGGGCGTTGAAGTCGAACTTTTCCAAGTTGACGATTTTAAAGCGGACGATATGGCAAATTATAGCGGCTTTGCATTCGGTTGCCCCGCAATGGGCGACGAAGTTTTGGAAGAAGATTCTTTTGAGCCTTTCTTCTCTGACGCTGTAGAAAAACTCGACGGCGTACCCGTTTTACTTTTCGGCTCCTACGGCTGGGGCGGCGGCGCGTGGATGGAAGCTTGGGCTGAACGCACCAAAGACGCCGGCGCAAAAGTTATCGGTACAGTCATTGCCGAAAATGCGCCCGATGATGACGCTATTGCTGATTGTGAAAAAAAAGGCGCGGCTTTAGCTAAAGAAATTTAAAATTTTTCGTTACAATAAAAAATGCTCCGTTCAGATGCTGGACGGAGTTTTTTGGTTTAAGGGGGAAATATTATGCCGTATTTGGTGCTGCGCGACGGAATTAAAATTTATTACGAAGATTGCGGCAAGGGCGATACAATTATTTTCTGTCACGGCTTAAACTCTTCGCACTTGAAAATTAAAAATTTTATCGACGAATTTAAAAAAGATTATCGTTGCATTTACTACGACCAGCGCGGGCACGAATCGTCCGAACGCGCCAATATTCATTTGAATATAAAAAATTTGGCGCAGGATTTAAACGAGCTGATTGAATACCTCAACCTTGAAAACGTTACGGCGATAGGGCATTCTATGGGCGCGGCTACAATTTTTAGTTATGTCAATCAATTCGGCTGCACTAAACTTAAAAAAATTGTTGTAGTCGATATGTCGCCCTATATGAGAAATGACGGTTGGGGCGGCGGAATTGCGCAGGGCAAATGGACTGACGAAAATTTTCTTGAGGACTTGGACAGAATTTTTGATGACACGGGATTTTCAAATTGGTACATTACAAAAAATATGATGAATCCGAAATTGGCGAACACGTCCGCCGAATTTGAAGGCGCAATGGTTGAAGTTTGTCGCGCAGGTTGTGACACTTTGACAAATGCAAGCCTTTGGTATTCGCTTTTCCGCACCGACCAACGCGCGGCGATTGATAAAATTACCGTGCCGTTTTTGTACATAATGCCCGAATTTCCGCTCTACTCAATGGAAGCCGTTAATTTTTACCGCGAACACGTCAAAAATAAATTTTATCTTGAAAAAGATTTCCCCGATACAACGCATTTAATTTTAATGGAAAAGCCGCACGAAGTTGCAGAAAAAATTAAACTTTTCCTGCAGTCATAGAAAAATATTCCCTGTCAAGAATGCTCAAAACAATTAAATCTTCGTACACGCCGTTTACAAAAATACAATCCCTGAAAATTCCTTCGCGCTTTAAGCCGCAACTTTCATACAGATGCAACGCAATTTCATTGTAGGGCTTGCAATCAAGCCAGCCGCGATGAAATTTTTTTATTTCAAAACTCCACTTCAGCAAAAGTTTAAAAGCCTCGCGCCCGTAACCAACGCCCTTTTTGTCAATGATAACGTGCCGCCATTCGATTTTAAATCTGTCAAGTTCGCAGAGCATAAAATACCCTACAGATTTTCCCGTTGCAATTTCTTCTGCGATAACGTCCATTTTGCTGTAGTTGTCAGAATTAATAATCGCTGTGTGGTATTTTTCGTCGAACGGCACAATAAATTTTACATTTTCCGGCTTGTGTTGAAGTTCCATAATATATTGCAAATCCGAAATTTCGGCGCAACGCAATTTCAATCTTTCGCCCGTAATTAAAATCTTGCTCATAGTTTTATCTCGCTAAAAAATTTAATAATCGTCCAAATGAATTTCTGCGCGAACAGTTTTGCCCGTGCGCTTGTCAACCGCTTTCAACTGCATTAAGCCGCTTTTATCAATCGTCATTGTCAATAAAGTTTCGTCGTCCTTTTGTGCGCCATTCAAGCCGGTAATTTCAATTTCGCCGATATATTTTCCCTTTTCGGGCAAATAAATATTGTCCGTGCATTCGGATTCATAAATTGCAATGTAAGTTGAATTTTGCCCGTCCTCAATCTTGCTGGAAGTCGATTCGCCAGACGCGGGCAGATTTTCATTTTTGTAAATAATGTTGTAAATGCGCAGCCTGTTCCAATCCTTATACTTTGAAAAATTTTGAACGTACCTTGCTCCGTAAGAAAATTTGCAAATATCGCGCAGGTAATTTTCTTGCGTCAAATTTTCGGCGTAAATTGCCGCGCCAAATGCAATAGCTTTTTCCGGCTCAAAAAGTTTCAATTCAATATCAGGATATTCTTTTTGAAAGGCGGCTTTGACTTGCGGCATATTGGAACTTCCGCCGACGCAAACTATATAATCAATTTTTCCGCCGTAACTGTTTTTGAGTTTCTCAACCATTTTCATTGTAGCCTGTAAAAGTTCAGCGGAATTTTTTTCAAATTCTCGGCGCGTAATTTCAAAATCATAAACTTCGCCGTCAACTTCGACTTCGGAAAGAACTTTTTCAAGCCGTGATAAATTGTGCTTGGCATTCAACGCCTCGACTCTGATTCTTTCTTCATCGCGCTTGCCAAATTCAATATCTTCATTTTCGGCGCGGCACTTTCTTTTAATCAGTTCAATCAAAACGTTATCCCAATCCCTGCCGCCGATTCTGCGCATATCTGACGCTTGGACGGTGTACCATTCTTTAGAATTTTTATCTGCGCGAACAATGGCAACGTCGCAAGTGCCGCCGCCCAAATCGTATACCAAAATAGTTTTTTTGTCTTCGGCACTCGGCGCGTTGAAATATGAAATTGCCGCTGCAACGGGTTCCCTTATAAATCCCAAAATTTTCAAGCCTGCGAAATTTTCAGCCGCCTGTTTTATAAATTCCAATTCCCGAATGTTAAAAGCCGCAGGTACAGAAATAACCGCGCCGTCAATTTTTTGTGAAACAAGTTGCTTGTTCTCAATTTCTTCGCGCGCAATTTTTGTAACTTCGCTGATAATTTGCCCGACAATTTCCCGCTTGTTAAAATTTCTGCCGCCCAATTTAAAATCTTTGGTTGAGGTGTCGCTGATAAACATTTTAACATTTCGCACAACGTTTGACGGCTTTTTTTCGCCGCGATTTTCGGCGGGCTTGCCTACCAAAATTCCCGATTTTTCGTCGTAGTAAAAAACTGACTCCATACCGTACGCGCCGCCCGGCAATAAAGTTGCAGGTGCGCCGTTTATCAATCCCGCAGGCAGTGAAAAAGTTGTACCAAAGTCAATTCCGATTTTCATTAAGTGCCTCCTGTTTCTTGGAATGTGATTATAAAATTTATAATTTTTTAATTTAAATGTTCTTTCTTTTTTCCAAAGCAAAAAAAGAAAGAACCAAAGAAAAAGTGCTTTACCGAAATTGCGCCCGTTCAACTTTTTTCGCGTCGAGCATTGCAGTAAGTTTAATTCTTCGCCGCGTTTAATTTTAGTTGCACCAAGTTTAGTAGGCGACAAAAAAAGACGTGAACGGGCGAGTTATCGCAATTTCTGCGCCCTGTTTTTATTTTTAAACCGCTTTTAAATTTTGTTACTTAAAGTAACTTCCGCCTTTTCCAGAACTTGTCCCTTGTACATAAAACCAATTTTATTAACTGTTGCAACGGTTGAATCGAAGGAAATTTTTATATCGTCAGCAACTTTATTTTTATCGGGGTCAAACTTTTCGCCCGCGTTGTTTATAATTTCGACGCCGAGCATTTCCAATGATTGAGTAATATATTTTAAAAAACTTTGGCAACGCTTTATTAGCGCGGCGTAACCTTTGCTTGCGTCTTCCTGCGGGTGGCGTTTCAAATTATCGTCAAGTTTATTATAAAGTTGAATCAGCTGATAAATCGGCTCTTTCAAAGTGCGAAAATCTACGCCGTCCCGAATTTCCGAAATTTGCTTTAAGGAATTTTGAATTGTTGCAACTTCGTTTTGCATTGCGGCTTGAACTTTTTTTATTTCGGCAATAATTTTTTCGTCATCGCTTGTACGATTTTTGGCAACGGAATTTAATTCTTGGAACAAAATTTTTTCTTCGGCGTCATTTTGCGGCGCAACTTCTTTTTCGATTTTTTCTATAATGCGCCCGACAATTTTTTCTTGCGGCGAAAATTTTTCCAACTGTTCGTCGAGAGCCTTTAAAAAATTTTTCAATTCCGCAAAAGAATTTTCATTCAACGGCGCACCAATAAATACCGAATCCTTGTAAGTTTCGTAAAAATGTGCGCAGGTGTCGAGGTTTTCAGAAAAAGCCGTGTTTAGCCCGTGTAAAATGTAAAGCATATCGCCCGAAGTTTCGACGGGAGGCAAGCGGCGAATGCTGATTTTTTCGACGCGAAAATTTTTCCCCGCAAAATTAATTTTATTAATTAAGCACATTTCGGAAAGGAGCGGCGAAGTTTTTTTTGTAACCAATTCGTAAAAAATCGCCGTGATAATTTGCAGGTAAGCGTCCTTGACATTTTCTTGATATTGATTAAAACTTTGCAGATTTATTTTTTGGAGCTGAAGAGCCGCGTTGTAAAATTCTAAGCTGTCCTTCATTAAATCGCCTTCCCTTCGTTATTTTTTTTGGCGGCGGGCAAAGTTACGGGCGCGGTTATTGAAATTTCATTGGCTTTAAAAATATTTTTCGACGGCGGCAGATAACTTTTTGATTCTTTGAACGGCGGGATTAAATCCAAAATTTTTTCCTGCGAAGAAATTGTTTCAGGCTCAAATTTTTTTACGGGTTTAATTTCTTTGACAGGTTCAATTTTTTCGGCGTGTTTACTTTCTGCAACGGGATTTTCGGATTTATAATTTGCGTCAATTTTTTTGTAAACTTCGCGCAGGTTCTCAATATTCAACGGCAAAAAGTACGCCAGCGAAATATCATCTTGGCTTGATTTTTTTGAAAGCCCCGCCAAAAGTTCGGATTTAATTTCGTTTTCGGTGGCGTCGAATCCCGCCTCCAAAATATTTTCAATCAGCACGCCGCCATAAAATTTATATAAATGTTCGGCGTTTTGAAAGTAGGGGAAACAATCGTCAAACCCGTCCGTACTCAAAAAAATTGCAACGGGCGAATTTTGCGAAAAATTATCACAATCCAAAATTGCGTGACGAATTTTCAGCTCCGCTTTATCGTCGCAAATGGACGCTGTAACATTCAAAAAATTTTCTTCGTCGGGCGGTACGGGCGATTTAAATTCGCCGTTTTTTTGAAGTACAACGCAAGAGCCGTCGCCAATTTGCAAAATCAAAATCTGCGCGCCCGTCGAAATTGCGCAAATTAAAGTTGTGCCGTAAGCGGTATACAAATATTTTTCTACAATTTGCGGATTTTCGGAAGTGTAACGCGCCTTGTACTTTTCGCTGACAGATTCAAAGCGAATTTCGCCCGCGCCGAGTTCGCCGCCGCTTAAACGTTGCAGCCAATCTTTTTTTACGGCGTTGCGCCATTCGCTTACCAAATCGAATTTAAATTTTTTTATCCCCGTATCAGTCAAACGCTCAAAAGATTTTAAATCGTTGCAAAAAATTTTCACCTGCTCAAATAAAACTTCAACGGCAAGCTTTGAACCAAATTCACTGCGAAAATAATTCCCGCCGCCGTGCCCGTCTGCAACCGCTGCAACTTGCACGTTCCCAAATTCCAAAGTTGCAGAGCTGTCTTGGCAATTCCAATTTTTTGCAAAATATTTTTGACCTTGAGAAGTGGCGGCAAATTTACGAAATTTCATCGCAAAATTTCACCTCCAAAAAATTTACCAATCTTCATCGGGGCTTGCGTTTAAAACGTTTCCTTGCGTTTGAAGGGCGTTTGCTGTTTTCTGCGTGTTGTCGTCGGGGTCAATCGAATTATCGTCGGGCGAAACTGCATTACTGCCCGTGCTTGCAACTTTTGAAGAAGTTATCGCTACGAAGTGAATCATTTTCTTCAAATCTTTTGGGTCGTTGGTATGCAAAACAGTTTCATTGTTGCCCGTAAATTCGCGGAGAACATCGTCATTGGAATCGCCGTAACCAATCGCAACGCGCACTGCAACTTTGTACCAATTATTTTTTTTGAGTTCCTGCAATCCCGCTTGAAAATCGTCTGTAGGATCGCCGTCAGACAAAAGGAAAAGCACGGGCGCAACTGAACCCGTAGCACGTTTCATAAAGCCGTGACTTACCGAAAGTTTTTTGTTGAGTTCGCTGAACGCCGCGCCCATTGCCGTAAGTCCGTCCGCGTTTAAGTCAATCCAATTTGCTTTTAAAACTTCGGGCGCAACCAAATCATTTTCGCCCGTTACCCATTGCGCCTCAAAATCAAAAGTCATTATTGCAACTTTAATTTCGTTGTCGGCGTTACTTTCGTTCATTGAAATTAATTCAGGCAACACGCCTTCAATAGCCGCGTTTACCGCGCCGATTGGTGCGCCTGACATACTGCCCGAAGTATCAAGCAAAAAAATTACAGGGCACATTCTCCGCGAAATTTGAATTTTGTCCAACATTCCCATTTTAAATTTCTCCTTTGCAAATTAAATTTTTTCTAATCAAAAATTATTCAACGCCTTAATTGACTACAACTTTTGCAACAGTACCGTTGCCGAAATCAATTTTAAAATCTGCGCCCAATACCAAAGTTTCACCGGGATTTTTTACGGCGGTTTTACCGTCAGGCGCGGTTATCTGCCAACGTTTGTTTGTTTTATTTTCCAAGCCGAATTTGCCGGGTTTTTCTTTAATTACGGCGGCAATATTTTTAAAATCTTCGGACGCGCCGTCAACGTGATAATCATAAAGCACGGCGTCTTTGAAAATCGGTACAGTTACCGCTTGATTTGAACGCTTTGCAAAATTCAAGTAACCGACAGCTTTAATTTTGTGGTTGCCGCAAATTGTTTCTCTGTCACTTTCCAAAAAAATTTCTTCGCCGCATTGCGGACATTTTACGATTGAACTTTTAAGCCGCATTAAAATATTAAACCAATCTTGCTCCAAAAGTCGCCCGCGCCCGTTAAGCAAAGATTCTTGGCTGAAAGATTCTTGAAACGCCGCCTTTACAAAACTTGGAAAATATTTCCACATATTAATTGCATTTTGATGAAGACCCGGAACAGGTGCGTTTGAATTATCGTTTTTATCATAAATGAAAAGCGGCTCCGTGCCGAAAAATCTTTTGTCATATTTATTTGTAAGCGCGGGCACATTTGTTTTTTGCCCTTCGAGCGGGTGGTCGCCGATAAAAAGCATAAACAAAATTACCGCCAAAGAATATCTGTCAGTGATTTTATCGGGCTGCTTGTCGCCGCGTACAACTTCGGGAGCCATATAACGCGCCTTGCCCAAAACGCCTGAATTTTCGCCGTGTCCGACAACGTTATCGTTATCGCAAATTAAAACTTCGCCGCTTGAAGGATTAATTGAAAAATTGCCGTCATTTAAATCTTGGTAATTGTAGCCTTTGTTATGCAACGCTTTAAACGCAGAAACCATATTCAATCCCGCGTCAACCATTGCCTGCGCACTTTGAAAATTAAGAAAAATTTTCGTAGCCTTGTGGAAAAATTTTCATTGTGTAGCCGAAAGATTCATTGTCATCCCAATTTGTCAGCTCTTCAGGCCAAACGAACGCCGCAGAAGGTGCGCCGACTTTTATATTTTCTTCCAAGTTGTTATAAAATTTGCGGGCGTTGTTTAAATTGTCTCTGAAGTACCACTTCAACGCTTTTTCTTCGCCCGTATCGTCAAAAATCACGCGGTAAACAATTCCCTGCCCGCCTTCGCCCAATTTGCCGACAACTGTCGCAGTTCTGCCTGAAGTCAATTCGATTTGTTGATTTTTTCTTAAAAGTGCAAAATTCGACATAAAAAATTCCCCCTTCGTACAGTTTAAATTTCGATTAACGCCGCAAAATAACCTGCGCGAAGATTAAAAATTTTGCCTGCCTTGTACAGAGTAAATTTTATTGGTCAAATGTTTGCAGCGGAGGTAATGTTTATGAAAAATAAATTTATAAAAATTTTTACGCAAAAGCTATGGTTGACGGTTTAAAAATATTTTTCGATAACTTTAACAATTCCGTCGTGGTCATTATCGTCAGTTATAAAATCGGCGAGTTTTTTTATTTCGGCGGAAGCATTGCCCATAACCGCCGCCGCGCCTGCCGTTTTTAAAATGTCAATATCGTTTGGCGCGTCCCCGACTGCAACAGTTTCTGCAATATCAATTTTTAAAAAGTTGCAAAGTTCTTTCAATCCTGAAGCTTTTGTAATTCCTTTGGGCGCACCTTCAAGCGCGGTAGTTTCGGCGTTGTTGAACGTAACGTCCAAATGTTTAAGTCGCTCAAAATTTCTGTCGCGTGATTCGGGCGTACGATGGTACAGATTAACTTTGATAACTTCGCCGGGATTTTCTTGAATGTACTTTTTAAAATCGTTGCAACGCTTGCAAATTCGGTTGTACATATCCTTATAAACGCTCATTTGAAAATCTGCCGCGTTTTGAATATCTTCTTCTTTCATAATCGAACTATGCACGCCCAAAAGGTGAATCATTGCATTTTCCAAAATCCCCGCGTCGATAATTTCCAGCGCAATTTCTTCGGGGACGGGGTGAACAGTCACGGGCTTTTTGTTGAAAAAATCGTAGACAACGCCGCCGCTTGTAGTTATGCCGTAATGCATAAATTTTAATTCTTCCTTGTAGTCTGCAAGTTCGGCAATGCCGCGCCCCGTAGAAACTACAACTGCAACGCCGCGCTTTGAAAGTTCGGAAATTGCCGCCGCAGTTTTCGGGCTGATTTTTTTTTGAGAATTTAACATTGTGCCGTCCATATCCAACGCCAAAAGCTTATACATAAAAATTTCTCCAATCATTTTTGAAAAATTGTACATTGCAGGCAGATTTTTTTCAATAAAAATGCTAAAATATTTTCGGAGGGATTTAAATGCGAATTTTGGTAATAGCTCCCGACACTGAACAACTTCGCCCGTTTTCAAAAAGTATTTTTGACGAAATGAAAAATTTCGGCGGCGCGGAAATTGAAATGGTTGCAATGAATATTTTTTATTTAAACTGCAGCTACTTTCAACGGCGGCTTTACAAACTCGGCTACAGGGCGGACGAAATTGCCTACGATAAAAAAATTATTGACGAATTGGAAAAAAAATGCGCAGAATTTCAGCCTGACTGCGTTTTGATTTTGAACGGTACGCACGTACCAACGGCAGTGCAAAAATTTTTGACGCGCTATAAAATAATTGCGTGGCTTTGGGATTCATTTCGGCGCGGTCCCTGTTTAATATCTACCGTAAATTTGGCGGACGAAATTTTTTGCTTTGAGTACGAAGATTTAAAATTTTTGGCGGAAAAGGGAAAATTGGCACACTATTTGCCGCTCGGCGCAGACGATAAAATTTATTTTCCGCGCGCAGTTGAACGCGATATTGACATTTCATTTGTAGGGCTTGCCTCGAAGGAGCGGCTTGAATTGTTAAATAAAATTTGTGAACGCGCCCTGCAAAAAAATTGGAATGTTAAAATTGGCGGGATTTTTTACGACAAGAAACATTTTTGGAAGAAATATATTTTTCGGTATCGTCAAGAATATCTTGCAAAGTTCATTGACAACAGAATTTTTTCAGCCGAAGAAGTTGCCGAATTATATTGCCGCAGTAAAATTTGTTTGAATATCAATACAAAAGTTCATCGCAGCTTGAGCCCGCGCACTTTTGAAATCTGCGCGACGAAAAGTTTTCAGCTAATGAACAGCGGGCAAATTTCGCACGGCTTAATGAATCTTGAAACAGACCTTGCAACTTTTGACGGCATAGAAGATTTACTGGAAAAGATTGAATATTATTTGGCGAATGACGAATTGCGGGAAAAAATTGCGCTTGCAGGTTACAACGCCGTTATAAAAAATTGCACAATGAAAAAATCCGTAGAAAAACTTTTTGCGGAATCAGAAATTTTGCGGGGCTTGAAATGATTGAAGTTAAAAATGTCAGCTATACTTATATGAAGAAAACGCCGTTTGAAAAAACCGCGTTGCAAGAAATTTCTTTCAGTGTCAACGAAGGAGATTTTTTGGCAATAGCGGGGCATACCGGCTCGGGTAAATCTACGCTGATTCAAATTATTGCCGGGCTGATTGATTTGGAAATTGGCGCGGTTGAAATTGACGGCGAAGGCGTAAAAAATAAATCTGCGCGAAGTAAAATCGGAATTGTTTTCCAATATCCCGAATACCAACTGTTTGAAGAAACCGTTGAAAAGGATATTGCCTTTGGACCGCGCAATTTCGGTTTAAGCGAAGTTGAGATTGCGGCGCGCGTCAATGACGCAATGAAATTTGTTGACCTTGACGAAAGTTTGAAAAATGTATCGCCGTTTGAACTTTCGGGCGGGCAAAAGCGGCGCGTTGCAATAGCGGGGATTTTGGCACTCAAGCCGAAATATTTAATACTTGACGAGCCGACGGCAGGGCTTGACCCGCAGGCGAAAAAAAATCTTTTGGCGGAAATAAAAAAACTCCACCGCGCAGGCGTCACAATAATTTTTGTTTCGCACGCAATGGAAGATATAGCCGTGCTTGCAAGCCGCGTGATAGTTTTGGCGCAAGGGAAAATTTTATTTGAAGGCACGCCGCGTAAACTTTTCGGACAAGCTGAAATTTTGGAACGCGCGGGATTGTTGCCGCCGCCAATTACTCAAATAATGCAAAATTTTCTTCGCGCAGGTTTCAACGTCAACACTGAAATAATTTCACTCGAAGAAGCCGAAAAAGAAATTGCGAAATTTCGGCGTTAAAAGCCGCGTACAGCGTTTTTAATTTTTTTGAGTATATTTGTACCAAAGAAAGTTAAAGGCGGCTTGTCGTTGAAATTTGACGCTTTTAAAGCTATATTTGCGGTTGCACTAAAAATTTTTTTGGTTGGGATAAATTTTGAAAGTTTTAATATTATCGGCGTCAATAGGCGCAGGACATACAAAGGCGGCTGAAGCGTTAAAAAATTTTTTGCCGGCGGAAGTCGAAGTTGTAGATTTTATGGCGCGGGATTTTTCAACGTTAAATTGGCTTATGAAAAAAATTTATTTGGCGGCGTTGAAATTTATCCCCGACCTTTACGACAAACTTTACAAATTGACTGACGCGCGAAAAACAGGAACTTCAACGCGCTTTTTAATTTCCGCGCTGATGTACTTTCCATTTGTACGCTTGCTGAAAAAATTTCGCCCCAACGTCGTAATTTGTACTCATCCTTTTCCCGAATCGGCGGCGGCTCTTTGGAAATTTTTGCACGCCAAGTCTCAAAAAAATTTTTCATTGGCGGCAGTTTTAACTGATTATTCACTCCACGAAATTTGGATTTTTAGCGAAGTCGATATTTACTTTGTTGCAACAGAAAAAATGAAAAGCGAACTTGCCGCGCATTCCCGCACCAATCAAGAAATTTTTGCAACGGGTATTCCTATCGGCGCGGAATTTTCCAACGTCAAAAAAATCCCTCGCGCAGGTTTAAAAACTGTTTTAATAATGGGCGGCGGCTTGGGATTAGGTTCGATTGAAGAAACTTTGCAGGATTTAAATAACGTTGAAACGCCGCTTGAAATAATCGCCGTCGCAGGGCAAAATGAAAATCTTTTGACGCGCCTGAAAATCCTTCAGCCGAAATTAAAACATTCAACAAAAATTTTCGGCTACGTCGAAAACGTCTGCGAACTTATGAGCGCAGCAGATTTATTAATTACAAAACCGGGTGCGCTTACAATGACAGAAGCATTTGCAGTAGGCTTGCCAATGCTTTTACACGCGCCAATACCGGGACCCGAAGCCAAAAACGCCGAATACGCAATTTCTAACGGCGCGGCTCTTTCTGTCGGCGAAAAAAAAGTTTCTGCTGTACTCAACGAACTTTTGAAAAATCCCGCGCTGATTTCTCAAATGAAACTTAACGCGCAAAAACTCGGCAAAGTTGACGCAGCGGCAACAATTATTAAAATCCTGCAGGATTCTGTAACTTGTTAAATTATTTTTGAAAAATAAAAAAGCACGCGCTTTCTCGGGCACGGCGCACACGGACGTGCGCCGCCCGCAATAAGTCGCAGGATGCGACTTCTGCGGGGTGGAAGTTTTTCTTTCTTTGCTAAGCGTTTCTTTCTTTTTACAAAAAGAAAGAAATGCTGTATTTTCAAAAAGATTAAACATTTATAAACACCGATTATAAAAAAACTTCCTGCTTATTAGCCGCGCCGCTCAAAAAAGGATTATCTTTACAAAGCGCAGAATATTAAAAAAAAATCCCGAAGGAATGATAATTTTGCCCATAAAAATACCGAATAACCTTCCCGCAGCAAATGTCCTTGAACACGAAAATATTTTCTTTATGAACGCGGCGCGCGCCTATTCCCAAGATATTCGCCCGCTTAGAATTTTGATTTTAAATCTTATGCCGATAAAATCTGTAACTGAAACGCAACTTTTGAGACTTTTGGGCAATACGCCGCTGCAAGTCGAAGTTGATTTTATTTACACTGCAACCTACACGCCTTCTCATACGCCAAAAGATTATTTGAGCGAATTTTACGGTACATTTAAAGACGTTAAGCACAAAAAATACGACGGCTTAATTATCACGGGCGCGCCTGTTGAATTTATGGATTTTGAAGACGTTGCATATTGGGCGGAAATTTCGGAAATTATGGAATGGAGCAAAACGCACGTGTACTCAACTTTTCATATTTGTTGGGGAGCGCAGGCGGGCTTGTATTATCATTACGGCGTCCCTAAACATATTCTCGACAAAAAAATTTCGGGCGTGTACCTGCACAAATTGTGCGTCCAGTATGAAAAACTTTTTCGCGGCTTCGACGATGAATTTTTTGTGCCGCATTCAAGAAATACTGATAATCTTGCTGAAGATATTAAAAAAATTCCCGCGCTGAAAATTTTGGCAACTTCCGATGAAGTCGGCGTTTATATAGTTGCAAATTTGGAAAAGCGGCAATTCTTTATTACAGGACACGCTGAATACGACCCTTACACTTTGAAAAATGAATATGAACGGGATTTACGCGCCGGCTTAAATCCCAATATACCGCAAAATTATTTTCCGAATGACAATCCGAATTTGGAACCTGTTGTAAAATGGCGCAGCGTTGCTCACTTACTTTTTGCTAATTGGCTGAATTATTATGTTTACCAAGAAACTCCTTACGAAATTGATTCTATAGGTTGAGGTGCTGAAAATGAAAAAATTTTTTATAGGAATATTGACAGCGGCAACAATAATGTTTCAATCGTCAATAACTTTTGCGGAATTTGAAGGCGAAGTTCCCGAAGAAATTTATAAATGGATACAATCTACGCCGCGCGGCAACTATTGGTTTAATTTCCAAGTTTGCGGCTACAAAATTAATGACGATGATACGCTGGATTTGAATATTTTGGAAGTACCGCTCTTTGTAACTTACGATAACATTCAAATTGAAGACGTGATACAAAAAAGGCGTTGGCGCGGACAATCTACGCGCGGCTACAATAATTTAATCGGGCGAGCAGATTATCTTGAATTTAATCTTATAAGAGAAACGGTTACTATTGTAAAGCGCGACGATTTAGACCATACTTTTTCAACGCTGGACAGTTATACTGTAGGCGACCCTATCAAACTTGCCGAACTTGACAAGCGCGACATTTCCTATAAAACTTACAGCGAAATTTTGAAGTGGGTAAAGGAAAATAACGAATGGGTTATTCGGCGTTCCGAAGGCAAATTAAGCAAAAAAGACGCCAAAATTAAACAGGAAGATATGCCTGTTTTCAAACTTAAATTTCTGAAAAAATAATCGCAGATAAAATTTTTAATCGCCGAATTGTCGGCGATTTTTTATTGTAACTGCAAAGATAATTGAATTTTCAATAGCAAAAAATCCTGCGCGTTTAATGTAATTTTAAATTTTATCTGCTATAATAGCGGCGCAAAATCGAAAGGAGAATTTTTTATGGGAAAAATAGCCGTTGAAATTGTGCCGCGCAAAGAAGAAGAAATTCTGCGCGACGTCGAAATTTTGAAAAAATATCCGCAGGTTGACTGCGTAAACCTCCCCGACATAATGCGTTGCGAAATAAGAGCGTGGGAAGGCGCAAAAATCGTACAGCCGCACTTGCCGACAATTCCGCACGTCCGCGCAATGGATATTGATTTATCTAAGCCGCTGCCCTTCAAAGAAATTTTTGAGCAAGCGGGAATTACTGAAGCGTTGGTAATTGCGGGCGACCCGCCGCAAGATTTCAGCCGCACGGTTTACCCTACAGAATCAATCGACGTTATAAGAAAGTTTCGTGAAGAACTTCCTAACGTGAAAGTTTACGCGGGGATTGACCAATATCGCAGCGGTATTCGTGACGAACTTTATAAAGTTGAAAGAAAAATTCAAGCAGGCGCGACGGGACTTTTTACGCAACCTTTTTTTGATATGCGCTATTTGGAAATGTACGCGGATTTGTTGGAAGGTATCGACGTTTACTGGGGAGTTTCGCCCGTTTTGAGTGCGCGTTCCAAAGGTTATTGGGAGCGTAAAGATAAAGCGGTTTTCCCTAAAGATTTTCAGCCGACTATGAATTGGAATGTTGAATTTGCGCACAAAGTTATGAATTTTATTTCATCAACAAACGGCGGATTGTACTTTATGCCGATAACGATTGACATTGCAGAATTTTTGCCGCAAATTTTTAAGGGCTAAGGTGATTAACTTGAAAATCTTAAAAATATTGCCGCTGATAATTTTGCTGATAGTTTTGACTCCTGCGCGAAGTTTCGCAGATATGCCCGACATAAGCGCGGGCGAAACTTACTTTGACGTTTTGAAGGGCTACTACGTTTTAAAGGATAATGTTCACGTAGTCATAAAAAATCACGGCGTCACGGCAACAATTACCGCCAACGAGGCAAAGGTTAATGTTTTAACGCAAAAATGTTGGGCTGAAGGCAACGTCAATTTGACGCACGATAAAGAAACTTTCAGCTGCGACCGCGCCTATTTGCAATGGAAAACCAAAACCGCAGAAGTTATCGGCAACGTTAAATTTAAAAGCAAAAAAGTTATGAGCGTAACTTCTGAAACCGCTGTTTTTAATTGGAGCGAAAAAATTGTTGACTTTTACGGCAACATTAAAGTTAAAGCCGAAAAAAATTTAAAACTCGAAGACGGCTTAAAGGTTGAGAAAAAAATTTATTCGCACGTCAAATACAATGTCATTGAAAATAAAATCCTGCAACTCGAAGAAGACGCCGACGCGCCCAATATCGAAATTCCCGACCCCGACGACGATAAAGAATCTGTAGAAAACGAGGCAAATTAAATGGAAAATTACATTGGCGCACAGGGCGTCATTGAAAAAAAGAAAAAATTTATTATGCCCTGTTTGGGACATTTTTATTTCAATCCGCCCGAATTTGTGCGCGGGCAAATGCAATACCTTTTTGACAGCGAAGGCAAAAAATATTTGGATATGTACGCGGGCGTTTCCGTCATAAATTGCGGGCATTGCAACCCCTTTATCACTGAAAAAATTATCGCGCAGATTAAAAAGTTGCAACACGTCTGCAACATTTATCTTACAGAAAACTTTGTAAACCTTGCCGAAAAATTGGCTGAAGTTACGCCGGGCAAATTGCAGAAATCTTTTTTCTGTTCAACGGGTACTGAAGCAAATGAGGGCGCACTTTTATTGGCGTCAATTTATCAGCGCAATTCAGAATTTATTGCACTGCAAAACGGTTTGCACGGGCGCACAAAACTTACAATGAGTTTAACGGGGATTGGAATGTGGCGCACTGACCACAACCCTGTCGGCGGGATAAATTTTGCGCCGAATCCTTATTGTTATCGCTGTCCTTTAGGGAAAAAATTTCCCGAATGTGATTTGGAATGCGCGAATAAAATTGAAACAATTATTCAAACTGCAACGAGCGGAAAACCTGCCGCGCTTATCGCAGAACCTATTCAAGGCAACGCGGGAATTGTCGTACCGCCGAAAAATTATTTTAAGCGCGTAAAAGAAATTTTGAAAAAATATAACGTCCTTTTGATTGATGACGAAGTGCAAACTGGCTTTGCGCGGACGGGCAAAATGTTTGCAATAGAAAATTTTGACGTTGAGCCCGATATAATGAGCGTTGCAAAGGCGTTGGGCAACGGGCAGCCTATCAGCGCGTTTATTTCGACTGCCGAAATTGCAGACACTTATACACGTCCCGGCGCGTCAACTTTGGGCGGCAATCCCGTTTCTTCGACGGCGGGGCTTGCAGTGCTTGAATATATTTCTGAAAATAATTTAATGGCAAATGCAAAGGCGCGCGGCGAACAACTTAAACGCGGGCTTGAAAATCTTCAAAAAAAATATCCGATAATCGGCGACGTACGCGGGCTCGGCTTAATGATTGGCGCGGAATTTGTTCACGCTGATAAATCGCCCGCGCCTAAAGAACTTGACGCAGTTTTAGAAATTTTGAAAGACAACGGCTTTATAATCGGCAAGGGCGGCGTTGGGCGAAATGTTATGGCGTTTCAGCCGCCGCTCGTCATTACCAAAGAAAATGTTGACGACGTTTTGAACGCGCTGGATTTGGCATTGAATAAAATTTAAAAGAGGCGCACACGGACGTGCGCCTCGTACCCTCGCGCAGGACGCGCGGCACTTGCTACTTTACAAGCTTGAAAGTGCAACCCGTCAATGGTGGTAATACGCCCGTCACTAAAGCCGCAGCTTGACCTTTTTTAAGAGCGTGGGAAAAAGTTTGCGCCCCAAAGGGGGCGTACGGAATACGAGCGTATTTGAACCGAGCGGCCCTGACGGGCGAAGAGTTTTTTTCTTTTAGGTGGCTTTTCTTTTTTTACAAAAAAAGAAAAACCACATTTAAAATTTTAAAATCTAAAAAAAAATTAGATTCAGTAAATAAGGTGGCTTTATAATTGGAAACATTTTGTATAGGCGTGGCAATTCTCGGCTTAATGCTTTTTGCGTATCGCGGCTGGTCGATAATTTTAATTGCGCCGTTTTTTGCAATGGTAGCGGCGTTGTTCAGTCATTTTGGTATAATGCCGATTTATACAGAAATTTATATGACGCGCTTCGCGGAGTACACAAAAACATATTACCCCGTGTTTTTATTCGGCGCGGTATTTGCGCGGCTAATGGAAAAGGGCGGGCTTGCGTCTGCGATAGCGGGCAAAATTATGGACATTTTGGGCGAAAAGCAGGCAATACTTGCAGTAATTTTAGCTTGCGCGGCGTTGACTTACGGCGGCTTGAGTGTCTTTGTTGTAGCGTTCGTAATGTACCCTTTCGGCGCGGAAATTTTTCGCAAGGCTGACATTCCGAAAAAACTTTTGCCTGCAACTTTATGGATGGGAATATTTTCCTTTGCAATGGTAGCGTTGCCGGGAACGCCGCAAATTCAAAATATTATTCCTTCGGCATTTTTCGGCACTTCGACTTGGGCGGGAGTAGGAATAGGATTATTTGCAACGGTTTTATTTTTGGCGGCAAGTATGGGCTGGCTTACATTCCGCGCAAAATCTTTACAGGCGAAGGGCGAAGGTTACGGCGGCGAAGTTGCGCCTAAACAAAAAAAGGACAGGCTTTTACCGTCGTGGCAAATGTCAACAATCCCGCTGTTAATGGTCATTGTGATAAATATTATTTTAAGCAACCCGTTCAACTTGGAAGGCGGCTTTCATTGGGACGAATCGAGCTTAACAGATTTTGAAGTTTTTAATTTAAGTTTACTTGCACCGAGCGTCAGCAAGGTAAATTCAATTTGGTCAATCAGCGTTGCATTGGTTTTAAGCAGCATTGCGGCGGCGTACATCGGGCGCAGAAAATTTCATAAAAGCAGAGCGCAATTTTTGGAAACGATAAATTACGGCGCGGCGTCAAGTTGCGCGGCGGTTTTAAATGTTGCGTCGGGATTTGCATTCGGCAGCGTTATGGTAATGATGCCGGGATTTTTGCCAATTAAAGCAATTTTAACGCTCATTGCAGAAAATTTCGGACCTTTGGTAGCCGCCGTTGTTACAACCAACATAATGGGCGGAATTACGGGCTCGGCGTCGGGCGGCTTGACGATTGCCCTTTCAATGCTCGGCGAACAATGGGCGGCAATGGCAACCGCGCAAGGTATACCGCTTGAGGCGTTGCACAGAATCATTGCAATTTCTTCCATTGGAATTGACCCTGTACCGCACGCGGGCGCGCTTGTAACGTTGCTTGCAATTTGCGGCTTGACGCACAAAGATTCCTACTTTGACATTATTGTTTTAATGGTAATGAAATTTTTTATCCCGTTCCTTTGCATATTATTCTTTATGACAACGGGAATTGTTTGATAAGGTAAGAGGCACACTAGTGAATTGAAAAAGCCGCCCGTCTCTCAGCCGCAGCGCGTGGTAATGCTGAGGCGTAAGAAAAAGTAGAGGTCCCAAAGGGGGCATCCTGTTACTACGTGCGTACAGAAACCGAGCGGCCCTGACGGGCGGGAAGTTTTTTTCTTTTGGGCGGGTTTTCTTTTTTTACAAAAAAAGAAAAGCCGTGTTAAAAAAATTATTTCTAAAAAAATAAAAGAACCGCATGAAAGGAGACCTTCCTATGTTGGGCAAAAATTTATTCAAGCAACTAAAAAAATTTGACCCTGATTTGTGCGAACTTTTGAAAGTGTCATTCGACAGGCAAATTTCCAGCTTATCGTTAATTCCGACAGATAACGCCGCCTCGCCGTTGTCGCAATATATTAAGGGCAGTGCGTTGGGAAATGACAACATCGGCTACAACGCGCTTGAACATTACAGCCGCGTTGAAAAGTTGGCGGTTAAACGCGCCTGCGAAATTTTCGGCGCGGAACACGCAATAGTCAGAATTGGTAACCTTGTAGCGGCGGCGCGCGTTGTACTTCAAACTTTTGCAAAGAATGGCGATAAAATTTTATCCTTCAACCTGCGCAAAAGTGAACATTGCACCGGCGAACAAATGCAGTATGATTTTATAAAATTTGCGCTGGAGCCGAACAATTTTAAATTAAATTTCGACAAGATAAAATATTTGGCGTTGAAAAATAAGCCGGTGTTAATAATTTATTCGCCCGTCAATTATCCGCATAATATCGACTGTAAAAAACTGCGCGAAATTGCGGACGCAGTCGGCGCGAAACTTTGGATTGACTTGGGGCAAAATTCGGGCTTAATCGCCGCCAAAAAAATAAAATCGCCTGTACCGTACGCCGACATTGCAACATTTTCTGCAAGTGACGCATTGCACGGACCGCAAACAGGCGTTATTTTGACGAAAAAGAAGTATGCAGATTTACTTGAACAAAAAGTTATTGACACGGGGCACGCCTCATTAAAGAAAAATGTTTTGGCGGCGTTGGCAATAACTTTTCACGAAATAGCTTGCGAAGAATATCAAAATTACGCCCAACAAGTTTTGGATAACGCCCGCGCCTTAGAAAAGGGCTTGCAAAAATCGGGCATTGAATTAATTTGCACACCGACAGAAAACCATTTGGTAATTGCAAAATTTCCAAAAAATGTTGACGTTAAATCGACGGTACAAAATTTAATGCAAGCAAATCTATTGGTTGACGCGGAAAAATTTATGACTTCGGACGATAAAATTTCTTATCCCGTTTTAAGACTCTCAAGCCTTGACCCGACAACGCGCGGGCTTTATGAAAATGATTTGCTTACAGTCGGCTTGACATTGGGCGAATTTTTAAAGTCTCCGCAAAATTCAAAGTCGATAAAAGCTGTAGAAATGGTTATCAAGGAAATGGTTGAAAATTTGCCGCTCTTCTCCGAAGAATGGCTCCCCGAAGAAGAAATTATTCAAGAACAAGATTCGGAATTAATGATTAAATCTTTAATTTACGGCACTATTTAGGCGGCAGGTGTCAGGCGTTAGGTGTTAGTAAATTTTCCTGACACCTAGAAATTATATTTTTCCCTGATTTGTTGCTGAACGGTTTCATTCGCCAAAAAATCTTCGTAAGTAGAAATTCTGTCAACGGTGCCGCTCGGCGCAATGTCAATGATTCTGTTTGCAACATTTTCCAAAAAGGCGCGGTCGTCTTCAGAAAAAATAATTGTGCCTTGAAAATTTTGAAGGGCGCGTTCAAATTCTTCAATATTGGGCAAGTCCAAAAAATTTGTCGGCTCGTCCAGCAGTAAAAGATTCGCGCCGCCTTTTTGAATATTTTCCAGTTCAACTTTTGCCGTTGCGCTTGAAAAAACTTGCGGCATATACGCAACTTTCAAGCCTTCGGCAAATTTTATTGTGCCGCGTTCCGCACCGCCGTTTGAATTTTCCTTCCACGCCGTGAACAAAGTTTTTAAAAGTTTGGAGCGTCCCAATTTATTTTTGCCGACGAATGCAACTTTTTGCCCTTGCCGAATTGTAAAACCGACGTGCTTAAATAAAGTTTCACCTGCGCGAATTTTCAGCAAGCTGTTGACTTCGATAACGGCGGAATTTTTTTCAAGCGGCTGACAGTTTAAATTAATTTTTGGAGATTGAATGTTGCCGAGCCGAATAATTTTTGGGCAAGTGCGCTTGAGAAAATATCTGTTGTTGCTGACAATGACGGCGGTTAAATTGCGGCGTTCCAGCAGAAAATTTATCAGCCATTCAATTCCTTCCGCGTCAAGGTTTTTTGTCGGTTCATCGAGCAACAAAATTATTTCGGTGTTGGTTAAATTTTTCAAAGTGCGTTTAAGTTTTTCTATTGCTGACATTTCCGCCATTCGCAGTTCTGAAAAATCCGCCGAAATATTTCCCGTCAATGTCAAAATTTCGCCGTTAATATTTACGTCGCCCGCAGTTTGAATCAATCTGCCCGCCAAAATGTCAAGCAGTGAAGATTTACCCGCGCCTTCGCCGCCCGTTATCCCGAGTTTTTCGCCGCGTTTTATTTCAATGTTTAAATCTGAAAAAATTTCTTTTTGCGCAAGTTCCAAGCCTAAATTTTTTATCTGTATCAATCAAAAGTCTCCTTTAATTTAATCTGCTTGTCAATTCGCCCGCCGAAAAATTTTTCCTGCAAATAAAAAAATCCCGCTCGCGCAGGACTGAATTTAATTTATTCAAATTTGTCAACTTTCAATGAATAGCCTAAAACTTCTCCAACGTCTGTAATTTTCCCGTAAGCCGTTACATTTTGTCCTTTGTAAGTGTTCAATACAAAATCTTTTTGCTCTTTATCACGGCTTTTAACGTCGCAACGCACGCCAACTATTGAATATTCATCCGCCATAAGTGCAATATAATCGCCGTCGCTGTCGATAACTTCAACTTGCCCTGTAACTGCCAAATACTGGTCTTTATACTTTCGCTGCGCCGCCGCCGCGTTGTTTTGTAAATCGTTCATCATTGTATACACATCTACATATTGATATTGCCGCTCTTCTTTTTCTTTAGCCGGTCGAGTTTCTTGTACTTGAGTTTTTGGAGTTTCAATATTTTTTGAGGTTGAAACATTATTGTTGTCGTCCTTGCCGAATACCGCGCTTAATATTCCAACTGCCAAACAAAAATACAAAAAATACTTTAAAGCCTTCTTAATAAACCTCATAAAAATTACCTCCAATTTAATATAAACTTATGTAATAATACCCCCCCCCGTTTTTGTTTTGTCAACAATTTGGCAAGCAACGGTTATCAGTGTTATAATAAATTTCTAAAAAATTTTTGGAGGTTATTTAATGTTAGGAAAAGTAGGCAAGATTTACGGCGAAACGGCTTTAATAAAATTAATCGCCGTCGGGCTTGTAACAGGAATTATTTTAGCTTTATTTATACCGCGCGTCATTCCGGTAATTGCGGTATTCGGCAAACTTTTTGTAAACGCGCTGAAAGGTGTTGCACCAATTTTAGTTTTCGTGTTGGTAATAAACGCCCTTTCGCAAAAAGCAGAATCAAATACTTCAATGAAACCGATAATTCAACTGTACGTGATAGGAACTTTCTGCGCGTCATTGGTAGCTGTAACGGCGTCATTTTTATTCCCGACAACTTTAAATTTGCAAACGGCGGGCGCGGAAATTACGCCGCCTTCAGGAATTGTTGAAGTTTTGCAAAATGTAATAATGAATGTTGTTGACAACCCGATTCACGCGCTGACAACAGCAAATTACATAGGGATTTTGGCTTGGGGCGTCATTGTAGGATTAGCTTTGAGACAGGCTGGCGAAGAAACGCACAAAGTTATTTCGGATTTGGCAAAGGCAGTAACGCAAGTTGTACAATGGGTAATTCGTTTTGCGCCGTTCGGAATTATGGGGCTTGTAGCTGACGCAATAGGAACTTCAGGCATTGACGCACTTTTGGGCTATGCAAAATTATTGGCGGTACTTTTGGGCGCGTTCTTCAGCGTAGCGTTGATAATGAATCCGCTGATTGTTTGGTTTAAAATAAAAATGAATCCGTACCCTTTGGTTTTTGCGACGCTGCGCGAAAGTGGAATTTATGCATTTTTCACGCGCAGTTCAGCAGCAAATATTCCCGTCAATATGAGTTTGTGCAAAAGATTGGGGCTTGACGAAAATTTATATTCGGTGTCAATCCCGCTCGGCGCAACAATAAATATGGCGGGCGCGGCAATAACAATAGCAGTTTTAAGTTTGGCGACGGCTCATACATTGGGAATTTCGGTAGATATGCCGACGGCGTTATTGCTTTGTTTAATTTCGACGGTTGGAGCTTGCGGCGCGTCAGGCGTTGCAGGAGGTTCACTTTTATTAATTCCCGTTGCGTGTTCGAGCTTCGGAATTTCATCAGATATTTCAATGCAAGTTGTTGGCGTAGGATTTATAATCGGCGTGTTGCAGGATTCTTGCGAAACTGCTTTAAATTCTTCAAGCGACGTACTTTTCACGGCAACTGCAGAATTTTCAAACCGCGCCGCTAAAGGCGAATTAAAATCTTCTGATTTAGTGCCGCGCTGATAAATTATTTTCAAGAAAATTTTTTACCGCGTTGTAAAATTCAACGGCGTTGTTGTATTGAGTTTCGGCATCTTCACGAGAAACAATATAAAAATCTTCATAATCGCAATTATTTCTAATTTCAAAAGCAGCCCCGACATATTTGAAAATTTCGTGTCAAAAATTTCCGTCTTGATATAATGTTGACGAAAATAACTTATTACCGCCGAATGCTTTTTAAAGTCAATTTCATTTTCTACCAAAAGAGCGCGAATTGTTGTAAAAATTGCGTAGTATGAACGATTGATTGAATCTTTAAAAAAATTATTTTCAAGCATAATTTTCGCCGCCAAAAGAAACTCCGTTGCTCTGTCAAGTCGATATTGTGTCAATTCACGCAAGGCGTTTACCTTCTTTCAAAATATTTTTGTAGTAGGGCATTTCAATAAAATATTTATCGAAGTATTCGGCGGAAATTACTTTTGGCGAAATAAACACATCGTACTCTAAATCAATTTCGCCGGTTCTGCTGATAAGATTGGAGCGTTTTTCGTTCCATTGCGGTTTTTCGCCTTCGACAATCGCCGCAAAATCTATGTCAGATTCTTCGTCGAAATCGCCGCGCGCGTAACTGCCGTATAAAAAAATTCCGCGAATTTTATCGCCGTAAATTTTTTTGTAGCAGTCAACAACTTTTTGGCAGATAATATCCAAATTCGGCGTTGCGTTCATTTTTTACCACCCCATAATTTTTTTCAACAGTTCCATATTTAAATTTTCACGGACGATTTTAGCAAGTCGTTCGTAATTTTTTTGCTTGTCTGCGCGAAAGTTTTTTGTAACTTCCAAAGGCGGCAAATTTTTTTTGCGCCGAATTGCATTTAGAATTTGACGCCGAAAATTATCGTTGTCAAAAATTCCGTGAACGTACGTACCGAAAACATTTCCAGCCGCAATAAATTTTTCGCCGCCAAGATTGGTAACGCCCGAATGAATTTCGTACCCTTGCAAATTTTTCGCGCAGATTTTACTTCCCAAAAATTCAAAATCCGCGTCAACCGTAACCTGCCTTGTAAATTTATTTTCGGCAAAAGTTGTTTCAAGCGGCAAAAGGTTTAAGCCGTCAAGTTCAATGTATCTTGATTCGGTTTGCAACGGGTCAAAAATTTTTCTGCCGAGCATTTGAAAGCCGCCGCAAATTCCAATTACGGGCTTTTTCAAAATCTGCGCGACGAAATTATTTTCTTTCAGCCAAATTAAATCTTCTGAAGTATTTTTACTGCCGGGCAAAATTATTAAATCAGCCGTTTCAAGTTCGGCGGGCGTTCTTGCGTAAAATAAATTAACGTCAACTTCGCCCGCCAATGAATCAAAATCCGTAAAGTTTGAAAGTTTATTAAGGCGAATTACCGCAATATTAATTTCGCCGCCGCTTGAAATTTTATCGTCAAGCGAAACAGAATCTTCATCGTCAACGCCAATTTTTTCAATGTAGGGCAAAATTCCCAAAACGGGCTTGCCTGTTTTATTTTCCAGAAAATCAACGGCGGGCAAAAATAATTTCACATCGCCGCGAAATTTATTTATCACGATACCTTTAACTAAATTTCGTTCGTCATCGTCAAGAAGTGCAAGCGTGCCGACGATTGACGCCAAACAGCCGCCTCTGTCAATATCAGCCACCAAAATTACTGGCGCGTTTAAATGTTTCGCCACGCGCATATTTACTATGTCATTTGCTTTTAAATTGACTTCAGCGGGGCTCCCCGCGCCTTCTATAACAATTATATCGAACTCTTCAGCAAGACGCGCTACGGCGATTTTAGCGGCTTTCCACGCCTCCAAAGAGTAGCCGCCGTGATATTCAGCCGCGCTCATAATTCCAACAGCTTTACCGTTAATTATGACTTGAGAAGTTGCATTGCCCGTCGGTTTCAACAGTACGGGATTCATTAAAACATTTGGCGCAATATTCGCCGCCTCTGCTTGTGCAACTTGTGCGCGCCCCATTTCCAATCCGTCCGCCGTTACAAATGAATTGAGTGCCATATTTTGCGATTTAAACGGCGCAACTTTGAAACCTTCCCTAAAAAAAATACGGCATAACGCCGTTGTTAAAATACTTTTGCCGACGTGCGACGCCGTGCCTTGAATCATTATATATTTAGCCAAAAAAATTTCCCCTTACAACTTTACAACAACTTTGCCTGCGCGGCGCGTTTCGTCATTCGCCAAAACTTCAGGCAACTTTTCAAGCGGTACAACGCTTGTAATTATCCCGTCAAAACTAATCTTGCCGCGTGAAATTAATTCGACTGCGCGCGGGAATGTGTACGGATTGATAAACGATGAAGTAACGGTTAATTCTTTTTTGAAAATCATATCAGGCTTAATTTTCAATTCGGCATCAGGCGAAACAAGCCCGAAAAACATAACAGTTGCCTTTTTGCCTGCAACGCGCAGAGCGTCAGCTTGCGTGCGTACACTTCCTACACATTCGATAACGCAATTTACATTCTGCGTAACGCCCGCCAAAAATTCGTCAAGATTTTCTGCAAGCGGATTAACAACCAAATCTGCGCCGAGTTTTAACGCCAAATTTCTTTTTTCTTCGACAGGTTCAGAAAGAATCACAAGCCCCGCGCCCGCCAACTTCGCAAGCTGCAAGGAAATCATTCCGATTGGTCCGCCGCCCATAACTAAAACCGTATCGCCGTGTTTAATCTTGCATAAATCCATACCGTGTACGCAACACGAAACAGGCTCGCTCATCGCCGCGTACAGCAGATTTAAATTTTTGGGAACTTTGAAAACGTGGCTTGCCTTCATTGCAACAAATTCTGCAAATCCGCCGTCAACCGTCGTACCAACGCCGATATTATCTGTGCAAAAATGTTCCATTCCGTTTCGGCAAAAATAACATTTCCCGCACATAATGTTGGGGTCGCCGCTCACGTGGTCGCCGACTTGCACATTTTTAACCGCGCCGCCGATTTTTTCAACAACGCCCGAAAATTCGTGTCCGGGAATAAGCGGCGGCTTTACTGCAAACGCGCCGCCTTCCGCGTTGAAAATGTGTACGTCCGTCCCGCAAACGCCGCAATACGCAACTTTTATCAAAACTTCGTCCGCGCCAATTTCCCGTACAGGTACATTTTCAATTTTCATATCTTGTTTACCGTGATAAACTGCCGCCTTCATTTTTTTAGCCTCCCAAAAATTATTTGTCGCCCCAATTTTCGCTGACAGAGCCGCTTTCTCTTACTGCAGCTGCGGCTTCGTCCATTTTCTCAAAAGTTTTTCTTACGCCTTTTTTGTCTGCAGAATAATTCATTGCGTGTTTGCCGCTAATCCCCATTGATTCAGCTTCAGAAACAGAATCGATATTCGCACCCATAAAAATATAGTTCCAATTATAATCTTTGGTAGTTTTTTCAATCATAGCTTTAACGGTTGCCTTGTTGTATTCTTGGCTTGCGTTTTCGAGCCCGTCAGTCATAATCAAAACGAGCACGCGCCTTTTTTCGGGGCAAATTTTTTCTTTTTGCATTTTGCCTGCAACGTCTGTTAAAGTCATTCCTACTGCGTCAAGCAAAGCAGTTGTACCGCGCGCGTAATATTCGGCTGAAGTCAATTCGGGAATTTCGTTAAGGTCAACTTTATCGGCAATTTTAATGTATTCGTTGTCAAAAAGCACGGTAGTAACTTCGACTTTGCCGGGCGTTTCCTTTTGCTTTTGTAAAAAAGAATTGTAGCCGCCGATAGTATCTTCAGCCAAATTTGACATTGAGCCGGAGCGGTCAAGAATGCAAATTATTTGTACGGGCTCGGCGGAAGTTTTTTCACAATCCGCCGAATGTTTATGCACGGGCAAAATATTTTCTTTGACAGTTTCAACGGGCGGCTTAGGTTTAACGCTGCGCGAATATGCAGGACTTTCAAAACTTACGCCGCAAAAAATTATTAAAGTTGCCAACGCGCCCAATAAAAATTTAAACATACGCCTAACCTTCCTTCGACGAAATTTTTTATAAATTTTATAGTATATCGTAAAAATTGTCCAGAAATTTACCAACCGCAGTAAGGGCTTGTAAAATTAGTGCGGTAGTGTTATAGTGCGGTAGTGTTGTAGTAAAAAAATTGCAAAAGGAGAAATTATTATGTGCAAAGAATGCGGTTGCGGCGAAGGCGGCGCGGGAATTACGCGCCTGCAATTCACGGCGAACGGCTACACCGACAACAGCGCAAAAACCGTTGAAAAAAATCTGCTCGGCTTGGCGGGCGTTATGTATGTTCATATTCACGCGCACGACGGCGAAACTACCATTGATTATAATCCCGGCAAAACTAAACTTTCTGAAATTATCGGCGTCTTTGCCAAAAATGACGTTGAGCCTTTGTTGTAAGGTTCCAGGTTTCCAAGGATATAAGGATTAGTGAAAATCCCTCTTCCCTTTCCACTGGAACCTTGGAACCCTAAATTTCGACTGAAAGGAGAAATTTTCTTGTTAAAAGGAAAAGATTTAATCTCAATACACGATTTAAGCGCGGACGAAGTTTTTGAAATTTTGGACTGCGCGGCGAATTTAAAAGTTATGCAAAAAAATAATATCCCGCACCAATATTTGAAGGGCAAAACTTTAGGGATGATTTTTGAAAAATCTTCGACGCGCACGCGCGTTTCATTTGAAGTTGGAATTTTCCAACTCGGCGGCACGGGTTTATTTTTATCGAACAAAGATTTACAGCTCGGGCGCGGCGAACCTATCAAAGATACCGCGCGCGTTTTGTCTCGTTACCTTGACGGGATTATGATTCGCACTTTTGGGCACGACAGAATTTTGGAACTTGCGAAATTTGCAAATGTGCCTGTTATCAACGGCTTGAGTGATTTACTGCATCCTTGCCAAGTTTTGACGGATTTATTGACGATTCGCGAACACAAGGGCAAAAATTTCAGAAGTTTAAAAATGGCGTACGTCGGCGACGGCAATAATATGACAAATTCCTATTTGTACGGCGCGGCGAAAGTCGGAATGCATTTAACAGTTGCAACGCCCGCAAATTACAAGCCGAACGCTGAAGTTTTTGAAAATGCATTGACTGACGCCGAAGAAACTAAAGCCGAATTGAGCTGGACAGAAAATCCCGTTGACGCCGTGAAGGACGCCGACATTATTGCAACCGACACTTGGGCAAGTATGGGGCAGGAAGCCGAACACGACGAACGCAAGAAAATTTTTGCACCGTATCAAGTCAACAAAGAACTTTTGAAACACGCAAGCAAAAACGCGATTGTACTTCATTGCTTGCCGGCGTATCGCGGCGAAGAAATTACTGACGAAGTTTTTGAAAACAACGCGCACGTAATTTTTGAAGAGGCTGAAAATCGCCTGCATACTCAAAAGGCAATTATGGCTTTGACAATGAGCTGAAAAAGCGGCGAACGTGATGTGAGCCGCCCTTCGCGCAGGACGCGCGGCATTTTCCCTTTACTAATCTGAAATAAAAAAATGTCGCCCGTCCTCTCAGCGCAGCTGCCCGCCGCCTTAGTGCGTACAGAAACTATAATGCAGACTCGACAGTTCTAAGAGCGTTACCAACGCAAGGCGCACAGGACGGGCGACGCTTCTTTCTTTGGTTCTTTCTTTCTACTAAAGAAAGAAAGAACATTTAATAAAATTTAAAAACTCGCTTTAATCAAGTTGTAACTTGTATTTGACTATGTTAAAATTGCTACAGAAAAATTTGGAGGTGCTATTATGAAACACATTAAAACAGTAACAAAACCCGTACTGCAAGAAACTTTGAAAAACGGCGGTTGCGGCGAATGCCAAGCTTCTTGCCAATCCGCTTGCAAAACAAGTTGCACTGTCGGTAACCAAGTTTGCGAACGTACAAAAAAATAATCTGCGCAAAATTTTTTGCAAAAAAAATCAGCCGTCGGCAAAAACCGGCGGCTTTTTTAGTTTCAATTTTTAATTAATACTTACATTTTAAATTTGCCGATAGCTTCCTGCATTTCTTCAGCAAGTTTAGCAAGTGATTGAGAGGCGGCTGCAATTTCTTCATTGGAGGCAGATTGAGTTTCAGTGTCGCTGGAAATTGAATTGGTATGTTCTGAAGTTTGGCGGCTTACTTCATTTATTGATTCAACTGCTTCAACTATTCTTTGTGCGCCTTCAGAAACAGTTTTCATTGAAGTACCTATGCCCGACATATGTTGTTGAATACCGTCAACACGTTGCATAATTTGCTTGAATTGTTCGCCGACTTCCCTAATAGCTTCAGTACCTTCTTGAACGTCTTTTGTACCTGATTCCATAGCCTCGACGGCTTGTGCGGTATCGTGTTGAATTTGAGTAATTCTGTCGCGAATTTGTTCGGCTGAAGTTGCAGATTCTGAAGCAAGTTTTCTTACTTCTTCGGAAACAACGGCGAAGCCGCGCCCGTGTTCGCCCGCGCGCGCCGCTTCAATAGCCGCGTTGAGTGCAAGCAAATTTGTTTGTTCGGAAATAGCCGAAATTGCCTCGACGATTTGTCCGATTTGTTGAGAACTTTCGCCAAGCTTTTTGACAACTTCTGCTGACGCCATAACGCTCTTTTCAATGTTGGTCATCTTACCGACTGCGGATTCCATAAGCTTTTCGCCGCGTTGTGCAGATTCGGCTGTTTCATTTGACGCCTTTGTAACAACTTTTGTTTTGTCTGACATTTTTTCAATATCTTCAAAAACAATGTCAACGCTTGCTTTTGCGGCATCAATATCTTCAAGTTGTGCACTCATATTCATATTGACTTCGCCGACTTTTTCTGCAACGTGAACCGAAGTATCAGCGGATTGTTGCGCACTTGCCGTTAATTGTTCGGAGGCGGCGGCGACTTGGTGCGCGGTAGTAGCCATTTTACTAATCAGCGTACGCAAGCCAGCGCTCATTGTGTTAAAAGCCTGCGACAATGTACCAATTTCATCTTGAGAATTAACAGCAAGGTCGGGGACACTCAAATTGCCTTTGGAAAGTTGAATTGCGTGATCTTGAAGTTTCGCAATAGGTCCTGTAAGGGAGCTTGACATTTTCAAGTTAAGTAAAACCATAACGATAAACGCAATAATTGCAATTACCGCGTAGGTTAAACGCATACTTCCAATAGCGGAAAATACAAAAGATTCGTCAACAGCAATACCCAAAATCCAGTTGCTGGTCGGCAAAGTTGTATAGGCGAAAACGCGCGGCTTGCCGTTGGAGCTGTTATTAACAATGAAGTAACCTTCGCCTTTTTCTAACATTTCGTTAAAGTGACTTGAAAGTCCCGGCAAATCTTGAATTGTTTTAATGTCAGCGTTTGCAAAAGAATCAGCCAAAACATTGCCATTTTTTTCAAGGATAAGAGCTTCACCTTGTCCGCGATACGTCATATTTTTAACTTTGTCTGCAAGTACGTCCAGCGTAATATCAACGCAAGTTGCGCCGACAAATTGGCTGTTAAATTTAATTGGCGTAACTACTGAAACAATTAATTTGCCTGTAAATTCGTCAACATAAGCATCAGAAAAAAATAAACCAGTTTCTTCGTCGCGTGCTTGCTTGTACCAAACTACCTCTGTAGTAGGGTCAATCTTGCCGGTAAAATCGCCCGCGTGATAGCCGCGAAAATGTTTGTCTTGAAGCCCGATAGTAACATCTAAAATTTCCTTATCGGAAGTTGTAAGAGACAATAAAGTAGGGTCTTTAATTCTTTCCATATCGCCAATATTGCTAAGCAAATTAGCCAAGTATTCGGAAGAATACGCTTTTTGTACAAGCCAACCGTTTAACTCTCTGCCCTTGCTGCCAACAACTGCGTTCATTTCTTGTTCAATGGTTTCAGACAACGCTTTTTCCGAAATGTAGTAGCCTATTATCGCTACAACCGTAACCAAAACGCCCGCAATAACCGCCAAGAATGTAAATTTCTGTTTCAGATTCAATTCCATTAAAAGCACCTTCCTTTACAAATTGCATAATAAAAATTTGAGCTAAAATTATTGCCTATAACATTAAATCACTTCCAATATTTTAAACAACCGTAAAAATTTATTTTTTGGATTGGGAAAAATTCCCGCTCCTTTTTGCCGAAAAGTTAATTATTTTTAAGTTTTAATATTTTAAATGTGGTTTTTCTTTCTTTAGGAAGAAAGAAAAGCCACCTAAAAGAAAGAAACTCTTCGCCCGTCAGGGCCGCTCGGTTTCTGTACGCTCTTAATAACAGGCGGCCCCCTTTGGGGCCTCTACTTTTTCCTACGCATCTGAGTTACCGTGCGCTGCGGCTTTAGTGACGGGCGTATTACCAGCATTGACGGGTTGCATTTTAATTTTACGAAGTAACAAGTGCCGCGCGTCCTGCGCGAGGGGTATTGGCGGCTGCGCGTCACGCTTGCCGCCTTTTTTTATTTCTAAACAATTTGCAAAATAAAAAATAAGCAGCAAATAATTTTTCTATAACAGTAAAACATTTCCTGTTTATCAGAAAAAATTATTTACCGAAAGATTTCAGCGCGGGGTCAATTAAACCGTTGGCGGCGAACGCCTTCGCCCTGTCAATGCAAGTTGCACATTTTCCGCAAGGTTTTTCGCCGCGTTCGTAGCAGCTCCAAGTTAATTCATAGGGAACTTCTAAGCTTGTACCGATTTTAACAACGTCCGCCTTTGTTTTGCCCAAAAACGGCGCAACAATTTTTATTTTGCCGTAAGTGCCAATTTCTATAGCTTCTCTCATAGCTTTAATAAAATTTTCGCTGCAGTCGGGATAAGCATTAACCGCTGTGTCATCTTGATGTACGCCGATATAAATTTCAACTTCGGCACCGTTATAAAGCCCGTCCGCAAAACTCGCCGCCATTGACAGCATTAAACCGTTTCTGAATGGTACGTAAGTTTCAACGCGCGGATTATTTTTAATTTGTTCTGCGTAGCTGGAATGTTCAAGCGTTTTTGTCGAAGAATTTAAAAGCGCGGAAGAAGAATTTTTCATAATTTCCGCCGCGTCAAATTCATAATGATTGACGTCGTAAAATTCGGCAACCGCCCTCGCGCAGGACAATTCGCGCGCGTGCCTTTGTCCGTAAAAAATTGAAACTGTAGAAACATTTTCCTTGCCGAGTTTATCAACGGCAACCGCAAGGCAAGTTGTAGAATCAAGCCCGCCGCTGGAAAGTATAACCGCCTTCAAATTAATCACCTTCCTAATTTTGAAAATGCAAAGAGTGCAATTCCCGTTGCCAAAAGTACGAATAATACCGGCAATGCAACGAAGAACATCAGCGCAGCAAATGCAAGCGCAATTAAAGTTACTGCGATTTTTGAAATGAGACTGTTATTCAACAAACCGCCCAATAATTTCCCCAAGAGTCTTGAAAAAATTCCTGTATCGTTAGAAATATAAATTTTTCTTTGAGAAAATCTGTAACTGTTACTTTGGTTGTAGAAATTGGAAGAATTTTTTTCTTCGGAACTTTCGCCGGTGTCGATAGTTACGCCGTCATAAAAATTTTTTTCGAGGCTTGACATTTCGCGGACGTTGCCTTCTTTGTTATCGTAGCCGCAAAAATTACATTGCGTGGAATTGCCTAATTCTTTGCCGCATCTTTGGCATTGCATAAAATACACTCCTTGACAAAAAATTTTCGTACATTGTAGCATATTGACAGAACATTTTGCAAAAAAATAAGCTGAAAATTCCAGTGTTTACATAAAAATTTTTGCAACAAAAAAACTGCCGCGCGTCAAGCAAGACGTTCGACAGTTTTTTTATCTATATATAACGTTGAAAAATTATCTTAAAAGGTAAACGGTAACATTGCGGCGACCGAAATTCATAGCTTCGGAATAACTTTCCATGCAAAGGTCGATTCTGTAGCCGTAAATTGCACCGCCCGTGTCAGCTGCAATAGCTTCGCCGTAACCGGGAATGTAAAGGCGGCTGCCAAGCGGTATAACTGAAGGGTCAACCGCTGCAACGCCGTAAGTTGCAGGAATACCTGTTGCGGTAATTCCGTAACCGTCGCCGTCGCCGGGCAAATATGCTGTTGCTTCCATTGACATTACTGCAACATAATCGCCGCTGTCGCCATAGGAAGTTTCAACGATTTCTTTTTCAATCGCCGTATCTTCGACATAGTTTACTATTTCAACATTTTTATTTTCTTCGGTAATTTCAATTTTAGTATCATTCAATGAGGAAAAATCTGCAACACTTGCAGGGGTTGTGGGCGCGACGTCCACCTCCTCGACTGCGGCGACTTTTGCAGTTTCAATAGCATTTTCTTGGCTTGTGAAACCTACGCTAAGAGCCGTAATTCCTGCGAGCATTAAGCCTAATCCCCACTTCTTTTTGCTTAATCCCAATTTCTTTAAAATATTACGCTTCATTATTCCGCTGCTTGATACGCCAAAAACGTATCTATCAACACCGGCAAACAAATTTTAACCGGGCTGTCTCGGAGCAGCCTTCCCCCTCTCTAAAAAAAACACTAACTTTTTAACATTGCCCATTATAATGCTTATTAGTGAAATTGTCCTGAAAAAGAAAAAACTTTTAAATTTTCTCTCAAAAATTCCGCGTCATTACGCCGAAAATTTTATTAAAAAAATTTTTTGGCAAAATTGAAATTCATAAACATTTCAGCTAAAATTACAACAGGCGTTATTATACACCTAAAAAAATAAATTGCAAGTAAAATGAAAAAATTTGAGGTGGAATGCAAAATGAAAATCATTGCAACCGAAAAAGCTCCTGCGGCGGTTGGTCCCTACAGTCAAGCTGTAGAAATTAACGGTTTCCTTTATGCTTCGGGGCAAATTGCGATTGTGCCTGAAGAAGGCAAAATTATTTCTGTCGATATTGAAGGGCAAGCCGAGCAGTGCTGTAAAAATATTGCGGCTATTTTGGCGGCGGCGGGAATGGATTTTTCAAACGTTGTTAAAACAACTTGCTTTTTGGCGTACATTGCGGATTTTAAAAAATTTAACGCGGTATACGAAAAATATTTTGTAAGCAAGCCTGCGCGAAGTTGCGTAGCGGTTAAAGATTTGCCGCTCAATGCTCTTTGCGAAATTGAAATTATTGCCAACCGAAATTAAATCTAAATTTTCAAACGGCACAAAAAAAGACGTCTCAAAAAATTCGAGGCGTCTTTTTTATTTTAAAAATTTGCGTCAAGAAATAATTTGGCGGCGCGTAATTCGCCGCTTTGAATTTTGCCAACGCCCAAAAATTTCCCCGCCGCGTAAACTTTAACCGTTTCATCGGCGGCAGAAATATTTGTAGGTAAGCCGTTGCAAAAAGCTTTAATCCTGCGCGAAGGCAATTCAAAATTTCTGAAGTTCAAAAAATTATCAACAGGCAATAAAAATTTTTCGCCGCCAATTTTTAAATCGTCAACAGTAGCAGAATTTTCCAAATTAAAATTGCCGACGCGGACGCGCTGCAAAAATTTCAACGTTGCAGGCAAATTCAAATTTTCGCCGATGTCTTCAGCCAAAGTGCGAATGTAGGTTCCTTTTGAACAATCAATTTCCAGCGTCAAAATATTTTCCTCGACGCGCAGAATTTCAATTTTTTTTATCGTAACAAGGCGGCGCGGCATTTCAAATTCAACATTTTTTCTTGCAAGGTTGTAAGCTTTTTGCCCGTTAATTTTTATAGCGGAATGTTTTGGCGGCGTTTGAAAAATTTTGCCCGTGAAACGCGCTAAAATCGATTTTAAGGCAGGTTCGGGCGGCAATGTGATATTTTCCCTGCGTGAAATAATTTCGCCCTCAAAATCGCCCGTAGACGTTTTCACGCCGAAAAAAATTTCTGCGCGGTACGTTTTGTCACAATCAGAAATATATTCAATAAATTTTGTAGCTTGCCCGACGGCTATTGGCAAAACTCCAACTGCGGCAGGGTCAAGCGTGCCCGCGTGCCCGACTTTTTTTACAGAAAAAATTTTCCGCACAATATTAACCGCGTCGTGGCTCGTCATTCCCGCCGCCTTGTTCAAATTCAAAAAGCCGTCATTCATCTGCAAAAGTCATATCAGCCAAATTAATTTCTTCGCGGTTTTCAAAATCAAGCGGGCGCAGGTATCCGTTCTCAATCATAAATTCGCCAATCGTACGAATTAAAAGCCTTTTCGACGTATCAAGATTTTTGTTAATGGTACAGCCTGCCGCGCGAACGTGTCCGCCGCCGCCGAGTCTTTTTGCAATGCTTGAAACTTCAACGCCCTTTGAACGCATAGAAACGCGGCAAACATCCCTTTCTTTTTCGGTAAGCAGAAAAGCAACTTCCACGCCGTCAATCACGCGAATTAAATCAATCAGCCCTTCGGTAGTTTCAACCTGCTTGTATAATTCCCTGTCAATGAACATTCCCGCAACCTTGCCGCCGTAAAAAAGTTTTGTCGTTTGCAACGCGGCACTTAAAATTTGAATATCGCGAAAAGAGCGAATTTCAACCTGTTCGGAAATTAAATTCGGTTCGACGCCCGCCTCAACCAAATCTGCCGCCGCGCGTAAAGTCGAAGGACGCGTATTTGAATAGTTAAAAAATCCCGTGTCAGTCGCAAGCCCCGTATAAAGGCAAACTGCAACATTCTTTGAAATTTCGGCGTCAAGCTCCTTGCAAAGTTGGAAAATAATTTCGCAAGTCGCCGCCGCGTTGGCGTCAACGTACAAATCGCCCTCGTCGCCGCTGTTTGTAATGTGGTGGTCGATATTCAAAATTGGCGCGTCAGTCAAATTTTTAACGTTGCCGATTCTGTCAGGCGAAGTATCTAAAACAACAAGCAAATCTGCAGAAAATTTTTCATCTTCGCGCGGCTGCCTAATTTCTTCAGCGAAGGGCATAACCGTAAAATTTTTTGGTATTTTATCGTCAATGTACGCGACAACATTTTTGCCCATTGTGCGCAGAATTTGCAACATTGCCAAAGTTGAGCCGATAGCGTCGCCGTCGGGGTTTATGTGCGCCGTAACTAAAATGTTGTCAGCTGCCCGAAGTTTCGCCGCCGCCAACTGTAACGTTATTTTCAAGAGTGTCTCTCTCCCTTTCGATTTTCAACAAAAGTTTTTGAATGTGTTCGCTGTAATCCAAAGATTTATCCGGCGCAAAAGAAATTTCCGGCGTAAATCTTAAGCGAATGCGCTTGCCAATTTCGCGGCGAATGAATCCCAACGCACTTTGCAAGCCTTCCATTGAATTTTTAATTTGTTCGTCATTGCCCATTATGCTGACATAAATTTTGGCTTCGCGCAGGTCGCCCGTCATTTCAACTTCAGTAACCGTAACAAAACCAATGCGCGGGTCTTTTATGTCATAAAGTAACATTTTGCCAACTTCTTGCTTTATCAATTCCTGCAATTTTTCAATTCGTAATTGTGAACTCAATTTTTAAATCTCCCTTCGGTCGATTTTGGAAGAAGGGAAATTTTCCCTTAATCCTTAATTCTTAGTCCTTAACCCTTTTAAAAGATTAGCCATTTCTATTGCGGAAACGGCGGCGTCCGAGCCTTTATTGCCCGCCTTAGTGCCTGCGCGTTCAACGGCTTGCTGAATATTTTCGGTAGTAACAACGCCGAAAATTGTCGGTACTCCCGTTTGAAGTGAAACCTGCGCGACGCCCTTTGAAACTTCGTTGCAAACGTAATCATAGTGCGTGGTAGCTCCGCGAATAACCGCGCCTAAACAAATTACCGCGTCAAAATTTTTACTTTCGGCAAGTTTCTTTGCAACGAGCGGAATTTCAAAACTGCCCGGTACCCAAGCAACAGAAATATCATCGTCAGCAACTTCATGACGCTTCAAAACGTCAAGTGCGCCGCTTAAAAGTTTGCTTGTAATAAATTCATTGAAACGCGCAACAACTATACCAATTTTTAAACCCTTGCCTATTAATTTTCCTTCATAAATATTCATAACAATCGCCCCTTTCTAAAAAACAATTCAGTATAACAACAACTTAAAAATTTTTCAATGTTTTACTGAAAACAAAAAGAGGCGCACCGGATGTGCGCCTCGTAAAAAGTCGCGCAGGACGCGCGGCTATTCCTATTTTCCAAGCTTGAAAGTGCAACTCGTTAATGCTGGTAATACGCCCGTCTCCCAGCCGCAGCTTGCTATTTTTTAGAAGCGTAGGAAAAAGTTTGCGCCCCCAAAAGGGGCTCACTTACTACGAGCGTACTTAAAACCGAGCGGCCTGACGGGCGAAAAAAAGCACTTTTTCTTTGGTACTTTCTTTTTTTGCTTTGGAAAAAAGAAAGTAATTGATAAACTAATAAAAAATAAAAAAAACTTTATACAACAAATCTTTGCTCGTTGGTAAACCAACTTACAACTTCTTGAGCCGCGCCGCGCAGGCAAAACAAAATAATTTTATCGCCGTGCAATAAAACTGTATGTCCGTTGGGAATTACCGCCTTGTTTTTGCGCACGTACGCGCAAACTAAACAGGACTTCGGCAAGTCAACTTCCATTAATTTTTTGCCTTCTGCGCGCGTGCCTTTTTGTACGATAACCTCAACAGCTTCAGCCTTCGCACCTTCCAAAATTGAAACGCGCGTAACACCGCCGCGCCGTACAAACGCCAATACTTCGCTTGCAGAAAGTAGACGCGCCGAAATTACCACGTCAACGCCAACTTTTTCTATCAAGTCAACATATTCCGTACGATAAACGCGCACAACTGTTTTTTTCGCGCCCATATGTTTTGCAATTAACGCCATCATTAAATTTAGCCTGTCATCTTCAGTCAAGCAAACTACAACGTCAGCTGAAGCAATTCCCTCTTCCGCCAATAAATCAACGTTCGTACCGTCGCCGAAAATTGCAATACTGCCGCTTTTTAAAATTGCCGCCATTTCTTCGCAACGCTTTTTATCGTGTTCAATAACTTTTACTGAAACATTCGCCGCGTTAAGTTGCGTAACCAACGCCCGCGCAATTCGCCCCGCGCCGATTATCATAACTTTTTCAAGCGGGCGCGTGTTTTGCTGTACAAAAGTTGCACTTAGCTTTTCGATTGATTCGGGAAAGCCGATAAAATACGCGCTGTCATGCACTTTAAAAAAATCGTTGCCGTGCGGAATAATCATTTGGTGGTCGCGGTGAATCAAGCCCGCCAAAACTCCTTCAGGCAATTTCAAATTTTTTAGCGGGATATTTAACCATTGGCTGTACTTGTCAATTTTCGCCTCAAAAAGTCGTACTTTGCCGCCTGCGAAGTCGTCAACATTCAACGCAGCGGGCGTCATTAAAATTCGATAAATTTCATTTGCGGCAATTAATTCGGGATTAACCATTAAATCAATATCGAAATTTTTTTTGAGATAATCCCGCGCCTCGCCCATAAATTGCATATCACGAATACGTGCTATTGTATGTTTAATGCCGTGCTTTTTCGCCAAAACGCAGGCAACCATATTAACTTCGTCAACGTCAGTTACGGCAATAAAAATATCTGCGCCGTTAATATCCGGGTCATTTAGCGTGATAGGGTTGGAGCCGTTTTTGTTAATCGTCATAACGTCAAGATTTTCTTTGACTGCTACTAGTTGGTTTTCGTCCTTATCGACAACGATAACCTCAACCTGTTCACTGCTCAAAAGTTCGGCGATTGTATAACCGAGTTTGCCCGCGCCTACAATTACCACGCGCATTTTATTTCACTTTGTCAGCAATTTTTTTTGCGTCTTTAAATTTGTCATAATTATCTTTTGCGCTGTCATATTTATCTTTAGCTTTGTCAAGAGTAGTTTTGCCGTCAGAATTTCTGTCAGGCGGCGGCAAAGGGTTGCCGTTTTCATCTTTGGGCGGCTCGGGCGGGTTGTTGCCGTCAGAATTATTTCTGCCGAATCTGTCTTTAGCTTTATCTAAAGTAGTCTTGCTGTCAGAATTTCTGTCGAATCTTTCGCGGGCTTTATCTTTAGCTTTGTCAAGCGTAGTTTTGCCGTCAGAATTTTCATCGGGCGGCGGCAAAGGGTTGCCGTTTTCGTCTTTGGGCGGCTCGGGTCTGTCAGAAGAATTTCTGTTAAATTTATCCCGTGCACTGTCGAATTTATCTTTAGCCTTGTCATATTTATCAAGCGTGGTTTTAGCGTCGCTGATTGACGCCGCGTTGACAGGTTGAATATTGCTTGCAGAAATGCCGAATACAAACGCGCCGATTAACGCGCCGCTTAAAATCTTTTTAACATTCATAATTAAAACCTCCTTAAAACTGCCGAATTATAAAACAACGTTTCAAAAATTTCATTAAAATAAAATTAAAATTTTTTCCAACAACTTTGCAAATATTTTTTAATGTCAGATTCTTTGCCGTTTTCGGTAGGGGAATAATATTTTTTATCTTTGAAAGAATCGGGCAAATATTGTTGGCTTACAAAATGTCCGTCGAAATCGTGCGGGTACTTGTAACCTTTGCCGTTGCCGAAAAATTTTGCGCCCTTGTAGCTTGTGTCGCGCAAATGTGCGGGAATTTCGTCGGCGTTGGGATTATTTTTAACGTCATTCAACGCCGCATCAATCGCCAAATAAGCCGCGTTACTTTTCGGCGCGCCCGCAATGTAGGTTACAGCCTGCGCCAAAATTATTCTTGATTCGGGCATACCTACAAATTGAACTGCCTGCGCCGCCGCGTTCGCCAAAATTAAAGCTTGCGGGTCGGCGTTGCCAACATCTTCAGCCGCGCAAATTACAATTCGCCGCGCAATAAATTTTATATCTTCGCCGCCGTCCAACATTTTCGCCAAATAAAAAATTGCGGCGTCCGCGTCACTGCCGCGCATACTTTTTATAAACGCGCTTGCCGTGTCGTAGTGATTATCGCCGCCTTTATCGTAACGCCGAATTTTTTCGCCCAAAATTTCGCGCAGATTTTCAACCGTCACGCCGCCTTCAAAAATCAGCTGTTCCAAAATGTTTAGCGCAATTCGTGCATCGCCGTCCGCAAAATCCGAAATTATTTCAACTGCTTTTTCTTCAACCGCAGAAATTTTTTCAAGAGTAATTGCGCGTTGCAAAATTTTTTTAATATTGGCGGCAGAAAGTTTTTTCAGCTGAATAATTTTGACGCGGCTTAAAAGTGCAGGATTGACTTCAAAGAAAGGATTTTCAGTCGTTGCCCCAATCAAAATAATCCTGCCGTCTTCGACGTAGGGTAGCAAAAAATCCTGCTGCGCTTTATTAAAACGGTGAATTTCATCAATAAATAAAATCGTGCGCTTGCCGTAAAAAGTTTTTTGGTCTTCGGCAGATTTTACAATTTCGCGCAGATCTTTAATTCCTGCAAGTGCCGCGTTGACTTTTACGAAATTGCTTTTCGTGGAATTGGCGATAATTTTTGCAAGGGTAGTTTTGCCTGTGCCGGGCGCGCCGTAAAATATCATTGAAAAAATTTTGCCGTCATTAATCATTTTGCCGAGCGTGTTTAAAATTTTTTCCTGCCCTGAGAAGTCCTTTAAAGTTTGCGGGCGCAATTTTTCGGCCAGCGGCAAAAAATTTTTATCGTCAACACTTTCAAATAAATTCATTTTAAAACTCTCCAGTTGAACCGAAACGCCCTGAGCGAATTGCGCCGACGCCGATTTTATCGCCGTCAACAGGCAAATATTTTTGAAAAATTCCCTGCGCAATTCTCATACCCTTTTTAATTTCAAATTCGCCAAAAAAACTTACAAGCGGCAAAATAATATGCCCGTTATAATCCGCGTCAATCACTCCGACGCCGTTCGCCAAAGTTACGCCGTGCTTTACCGCCAAACTTGAGCGAATGTAAATCATTAAAACTTCGTCAGAAAGCATAAAGGCTTTGAGCCCTGTAGGTACGAGCGAAATTTTATCCTTCGACACAAAAACATTTTCGGCGGCTTGCAAATCGTAGCCCGCGCTGAACGCAGTTTTGCGCGTAGGTAAAATAATCCCGCTGTTTTCGTAACCTTGCAGAATCTCAAAGCCTCTGTTAATTTTGCTGTTCAAAATTTTTTACTCTTCGGTTTCAGTTTCTTCTTTGGGCGCGGCTTTTTCGTTGGTGTTGCTGAATGCCTTAGTAGGGGTAATGGTGGAAATTGCGTGCTTGTAAATCATTTGCTGTTTGCCCATTGATTCAAGAACGACGGTAAAATTATCGAAGCCGCGTACCAAGCCCTTTAGCTGGAAACCGTTTACCAAATGAATCACGACGACGATATTTTCTTTGCGCGCCTGATTTAGGAAATTATCCTGAATGTTGATAGGTTTTGTAGACATAAAAAAAACTCCTTTGTAAAAATTTTATACGTTGAAAAATAGTTGATACTTTGCAAATTTTTTTGCAGTTTGACTGACTTTAGAAATTGTTTCGTCGAGAGTCGCCGCGCCGCGCAATTTTTTTACTTTGCAATAATTTTAATCGACATTGAAAAAATTAATGTAACTCATACGCCGATACCAAGTTAATTGACGCTTTGCAAAATTTCTTGTAGCTTGACTGACTTTAGAAATAGTTTCGTCAAGAGTCGCCGCGCCGCGCAGAAATTCAACCGTTTCCTTGTAGCCGATGCCGAGCATTGCTTGCGCGTTGGGACTTACACCTGAATTTAAAAATTGGCGCACTTCCTCAACCAAGCCCGCGTCAAACATTTCTTTAGCGCGTTTGTTAATTCGTTCGTAAAGTTTTTGGCGCGTGGAAGTCAAGCCGATAACAAGCGCGTTATATTTGAGTTTGCCCGTATCAGAAAAAATTTTTTCTTGACTTTTGGAATTGTCTTTGAATTTGTAGCCTTCGAGGAGAGCTTGAATATAAAGCCCCGTGCCGCCCGCCACGATAGGAATTTTTCCGCGCGAATTAATTTCTGAAATAATTTTTTCTGCGCGGCTTACAAATTCTGCAACGCTGAATTTTTCTTCGGGTTCCAAAATGTCAATCAGATAATGACGCACCTTTTGAAGTTCTTGCGGCAAAGGCTTAGCTGTACCGATATTAAAATTTTTGTATACCGCCATTGAGTCGGCAGAAATAATTTCCGTGCCCAAAGTTTCTGCCAATTTTACGGCAAGCGAAGATTTTCCCGTTGCGGTTGCGCCCAAAATTACCAAAACTTTTTCCTGCGGCGAATTTTGCAAACTGAATGATTGTACCGAATTTAAAATTTTTGTCAAGTCGAAAGGCGCGGCGTCAAACTCTTTTATATTGTTCTTCATCTAATCTTAAAGATTCGCCGGGATTAACAATAAGTACAGTAGCAGTTTTAACCAACGATTTAAAATGTTCGGGATTCTGTTTGATAATATCCCAAGTGTTGTAGTGAACGGGGATAACGTTCGAGGCGTCCAGCATTTCAACGGCTTTTGCGGCGTCTTCGGGTCCCATAGTGTAATGGTCGCCTATTGGCAAAATTGCATAGTCGATTTTATCACGTTGCCCGATTAATTTCATATCAGAAAAGAGCGCAGTATCTCCCGCGTAATAAATAACTTTGCCGCCAATTCCTACAACGTAGCCGCAAGGAGTGCCGCCGGGAATCCCCGCGCTGTGCAAAGCGGGAACCATTCGCACAAATCCGAACGGCAAATTTAAAGTGCCGCCCAAATTCATATTGATAGTTTTAACATTTGCGCCGCCAAAATCCGTAATTTCGGGAATACCGATAACGGTTGCGTTATTTTTTTCAATAATATCGTAGCCGTCGCCAATGTGGTCCGAATGTGCGTGCGTTATCAAAACATAATCTGCTTCTACTTCGTCAGCTTTAATCGTAGCTGCGGGGTTGCCCGTCAAAAACGGGTCAAACACCAATTTATAGTTGCCGTCGTCAAGTTGAAAGCAAGCATGCCCGTAATAATTAAATGTCAGCATTTTTGTTCTCCTTCAAAAAATTTTGTTTGCGGTTAAATTCGCTACGAAGTCAAATTTTCCCTTGTAGTTTTCAGAAAAATTTTTATTTATTTTATTCTGGCAAGGTTAATTTTTTAAGTTTTTAGTTTAAATGTTCTTTTCTTTTCCAAAGCAAAAAGAAAAGAACCAAAAGAAAGTGCTTTTTTCGCCCGTCAGTGCCGCTCGGGTCAAATACGCCCTTAGTAACAGGTGGCCCCCTTTGGGGCCTCAACTTTTTCCAACGCCTCAACATTACCGCGTGCTGCGGCTGAGAGACGGGCGGAAATTACCGGCACTGACAGGTTGCAATTATATCTTTAGTAACAGGAAATTGCCGCGCGTCCTGCGCGGTTTTGCGTAGCAAAAGCGTGCTCTCTTCGCGAGGGTATGGCGGCTGCGCGTCACGCTTGCCGCCTTTTTTTATTTTTTCAAAAGTCAGAACGCACGCCTATAAAAAAGCCGCTGTTTTTAAAATTGTTGTAACTGTTATTGCGGTGAACTTTTGCGCTTAAATGACGATAGCCGCCCGTTATCGTAAAATGTTTGCTCGGCGAATAGCGCAAGCCCGTTTCAGCGTCATAAATTCTGCCGAAGCCGCCGACGGGCATTCCCGAAAATTGCGTATAAAATTTTGTTTTCGGCATAATTTTAATATAAAAATTTATTCCGAGCGTTGGTACAGGAACAAAATTATTTTTGTCCGCGTCCTTCCAATTAATCCCCGTGACGCCGTAGCTCCACTCAAGCCCCGTCCCCAACATTGAAATTATTTCGTTGTTGATGTTTAATTTTATGTAGTCAAGATTTTTTGTACTGTCAACGCGGTTGTAGTCAATAAAAAATCTTTTGTAGCGAAAAATAATTTCGTTCTCATTGAGCCGCGCTTCCAAACTTAATGACGGTTCTTTTTTCTTAAGCTGCGCGAGTGCCTCTTTCAAATAAAATGGTTCTTCGTTTTCTTCGCCCTGCGCGAAAATTTTTTCTGCGCTTGCATTAAAAATTATCAGCGTCAACAAAAATATTTTTAAAAAGTTTTTCATTTCTAATTATCCACGTGCAAAATATTTTTTTCGGTGTAATTGCTGACGCGATTTGTAATAATTTTCGCCGCGTCATTCAAAGATTTTAAATAAGCCTCGTCGCTTGCGTCATCATAACCTTTTCTCGGCTTTTTGCGCTTGACTGCTTTACCTACAAAATTTTTTCTGGCAATGACAACGCCGCTTTCAACTTCAACAAGTTGCATATTTACCGCCGTGCAATAAAAAGTTCGCAGCGCGGGACTTACTCCGCCGAAAACTCCAACGCCAAACTCGCCGCCGCCCTTAACTCCTATTCCAATTCCGTTACCAAATCCAAAATCGTCGTCCTTTTCTTCAGCTAAACCGAGCCCCAAAATTTCGCAACGAATGACATATTTTGCGCCCATATCTTTATATAACATTTTGTCAAACGCCAACTCTTTTGTATTGAAAACGACAATATCGCCAACGTCCGACGCGCCTTTATTTTCGAGCGTTTTAATTTTTGCAAGTTGCCCGTCGCCAACTCCTACAATGTTAAAAAGTTTTTTTTCTGCAAGTTGCTCAATCAGTATATCAGCCAAAATTTTTCTTGTTTGAAGTTCAGTAAAATTGGTGGCGTCCGTAACTTCAACCGCAATGTTTATGCGCTGACTTCTCGGAAGTTCAACTGATTTTTTTTTGGCGAACGCCGCGCATTGTATCAAAATAATCACTGCAATTAATATTGCAAAAAATTTTTTCGTCATTTTTATCACCTTAATTTTTATAAAAAATCCCTAACCCTTAGGCTTTATCCCTTAGGCTTTATCCCTTAGTCTTTAAATTACCATTCCTTAAATTTTCTTAAAGATATTAAGCCCGCAATAAAAATTAACAACACAAAAATTTCAAGCCGCCCAATTATCAAAATCAGCATACAAAAAATTTTGCCCGCCGCCGGCAAGCCCAAAAAATTTTCCGCGTCGCAAATTCCCGGCAATGTTCCAACATTCGTTAAACAAGCAAAGGACATTGCTACCGCTTCAGAAAAATTCAGTCCCGTAAAACTTAAGCCCGCCGCGCAGATAAATAAAGTTATGCACGCCAAAAAGAAAAATCCTAAAATTCGCCCGATAATTTCAGCAGGCACAATTACTTTGCTGACTTTTAAAACTGTCATCATTCGCGGGTGCATTGTTTTTTCAAGTTCTGCCGCCGCCAATTTCATTAAAACAATTACGCGCATAATTTTTACGCCGCCCGTAACAGAACCCATACAGCCGCCGAACATTGCCAAGAAAAATATTAAAAATGTGTCGAATTCGTCAAGCGGCTCCGGCGAATCTAAATGTATTCCCGTTGTACTCAAAAAAGATACTGCGTTGAAAAATGCATAGCGTAACGCCGCGTTGCCGTCAGTAAAAATTCCTTGCTTGTACGTCGTGAAAGTTAGCCAACCCGTACTTAAAACAATTATCAGCACAATAAATTTTACTTCGGAATTGGAAAAGAAACGCTTGACATTGTGCAAAATATTTTGGTTAAACTTTTTTAAATAATTTATTCCACGACGAAAAATATTTTCCTTTGTTAAGATAATCGGCGGCGGCAACGTGATTATTAATCTGTGATAAAATAAAAAATTTCCGCAAGCTAAAACCATTGTAAAAATTGCCGCGTATTCGACAAAAATATTTCCGTGCGCAGGGAAATAATTTCCGCCGCCCGTCGATATGCAACGCATTGCCATTAAAAGCGAATCCCAAAAATCTAAGCCCGCCAACTTGAAAAATCCTACGCTAAAAATTGTCAACGCCGTATAAACTTTAATCATTCGTTGCGCCATTTGTAACATTTGCCCGAATATCGGACTGAAATTTTGTCCGCCGTGCAGGCTCAATGTCATTCCGAAATTGCCGCTGACTTCCGGCATTAAAGTTACAAGCATTACCAAAAAAATCAGCGAGCCGAACCACATTAACAAACTTTGCCAAAGGCGCAAAACATACGGCGCATTTTCGGGCAAAATTCCAATTCCCGCCGAAGTTAAATCTGAAATTGTTTCCAGTGCGCAGTCGAGCGGCGGCAATATTTCAAAATACAAAAACGGCAACATTCCGAACGCGGCAACCATCGGAAAAACTGCAAGCATTGTTGCAGCGGCTGAAAGTAACGGCAAGCGGCGGCGATGTCTTTTGCTTAAATTTTTAAAAATTCTCTCCACGCAAATTACAATTACACCGACAACCGCAAAAACTATTGCAACTTCAAAATCTTTCATAAAAACTGCCGCGTAAAATATCGGCACGGCAAAAGTTGCACTGAACGCAATTAAAACATTGCCTAGCAAACTGAAAATTATTTTTTTGTCCATAGTACAAATATTTTACGATATTTTTTCGATTGTGTCTGCAAAAATTTTATAACGTTTGAAATATTTGCAATTAAAAAAAACTGTGGTATTATAACGGCGATTTTTTAGGGTTAAAATTTTTTTGGGAGGTCTGAAAAAATGCCTAATGGAAAGCCCAAAATTGTTATAGTCGGCGGCGGATTCGGCGGTATTAAACTTGCCAAACTTTTCGCCAAAGAAAATGTTGATATTACGATTGTTGACAGACATAATTTTCATTTGTTCCAGCCGCTTTTATATCAAGTTTCGACTTCGGTACTTTCAAGCGACGAAATTGCCTACCCTATTCGCTCATTTTTCCGCAATAATAAAAATGTAAGTTTATTTATGGCGAAGGCGCAGGGCGTTGACCAAGAAAGAAATGTTTTGCTGACAAATCACGGCGAAATTGAATACGATTATTTAATATTGGCGGCGGGAGCAACAACAAATTTTTTCGGTATGAAAGAAGTTGAAGAACATTCTTTCGGAATGAAAACCTTGCAGGAGGCGTTGCACATTCGCAACCACGTTTTGCACGAATTTGAACGCGCTTGCAAGCCGTATCGTACGCCCGAAGACAGAAAAAAGCGAATGACTTTTGTAGTTGTTGGCGGCGGACCGACGGGCGTTGAAGAGGCGGGCGCACTTACAGAATTAATTGAAATTCAGAAAAAAGAAATTCACGAACTCGATTGGAATGACGTTAAAGTTTATCTGATTGAGGCAACGGGACACGTCCTGCCTATGATGAGTGAAGATTTACAAGAAGAAACCGTTAAAGTTTTGCGCAAAAAAGGCGTTGAAGTGATGCTCAATACGCAAGTTGTAGGTTATGACGGCGATATTTTGAAATTGAAAAGCGGCGCGGAAATTCCTACAACGACGGTAATTTGGGCGGCGGGAGTTCGCGCAGTAGATTTTATTGCAAATTGCGGCGGCGAATGTGCACGCGACGGGCGAATTTGGATTGAAGAAAATTTAATGGTGCGCGGCGCGGTTCATCAAAATGTTTTTGCTATTGGAGACTGCGCGGCGTTTATGCACGGCGATATGCAAAGACCTTTGCCGACTGTTGCGCCTGTTGCAACTCAACAAGCCGTCATTGCGCATAAAAATATTATGAAACTGATTAAGGGCGAAGGCAATTTAGAAAAATTCGTCTACAAAGATTTGGGCGCAATGGCAACTATCGGGCGCGGTAAAGCCGTTGTCAACAGTCCCAAAATGACAGGCTTATTGGCGTGGTTTGCGTGGATGTTCGTGCATTTATTGAGATTGGCAGGTGCGCATACAAACTTTACTGTTGCCTTAAAATGGACGTGGAATTTCTTTTCCGGTACGCGGCTCGGCAGAATCATTACCAATATTTCGCTGGACCCAAAATGAAAAATCAGCTCACAGATAAAATTTCTGTGAGTTTTTTGTTGCAAAATTTTTAGATATGGTGTAATATTTGCGCGTAGAAAATTTTAGCTCTTTGAAAATTGGAAAGTGATTTTAGGGTACGGCACAAAGCCATTTTTCTAAAACCTTTTCCAAAATTTAAAAATGGCGTAACGACGGGAAGGAGTGATAGTTTTCTGAAAGTTAGCTGATAAAATTTTAACAAAAATCTTTGAACTTGGAGCAGTTTTGGATACTTTTTCCAAAAGCCTCTGCTAAAACAGGTCTGCTCCCGCGCGTTTGTTCTTACCGCTTGCGGTTTTGAAACTCTTTGAAAAATGAAAATGTTCTTTTTGTGAATTTAAACGCCCCGACCCGCGCGTTTGTTCTTACCGCTTGCGGTTTTGAAACATCTAATTGGTTTCTTGGCATAATTATTATTATTACCAACCCGCGCGTTTGTTCTTACCGCTTGCGGTTTTGAAACTCGCATGTGAAGTCCTCTACTCTATCCTTGAGATCAGCGATCCCGCGCGTTTGTTCTTACCGCTTGCGGTTTTGAAACTTTTTGAAGTGTTTTCATTATAATTACCAGTTTCTATTTGCCCGCGCGTTTGTTCTTACCGCTTGCGGTTTTGAAACTAAACGAGTGTACGGTTGATGAGACGTTCTCTTAATCGACGCCCGCGCGTTTGTTCTTACCGCTTGCGGTTTTGAAACTGCTAAATAAAGCCCCATACTGTTCTTGTGTTAATTCACTGCCCGCGCGTTTGTTCTTACCGCTTGCGGTTTTGAAACGGTTGTCTTAAAAACCTCGATGCCATCAATGATTTCGGCCACCCGCGCGTTTGTTCTTACCGCTTGCGGTTTTGAAACATATCAGAAATTAGAAAAGATAATTTACGAATAATTTTAACCCGCGCGTTTGTTCTTACCGCTTGCGGTTTTGAAACCCTCATTAACTATTACATTGGCCGGCAAAATGTTATCACCACCCGCGCGTTTGTTCTTACCGCTTGCGGTTTTGAAACCTAACAATTCTGCATCGTTTTGAGCGTTATATGCCATTTCCCGCGCGTTTGTTCTTACCGCTTGCGGTTTTGAAACTTGAACTGACATGAAACAGTTTCATAATCGCTTTCTTCTAAACCCGCGCGTTTGTTCTTACCGCTTGCGGTTTTGAAACTTATAGTATCCACTCCAACCACAACTTCACCTACTTGCTGCACACCCGCGCGTTTGTTCTTACCGCTTGCGGTTTTGAAACACTTCTGCGACCGCTGCTGGTACTGAGAAGGCATCACCGTCCCGCGCGTTTGTTCTTACCGCTTGCGGTTTTGAAACACCAAAATTTTTTGCATATTATAATTCGAAATATATGTCAACCCGCGCGTTTGTTCTTACCGCTTGCGGTTTTGAAACTATAGTATATACAATCAAACCACCCTTTTCTTCTTGGGTGAGCCCGCGCGTTTGTTCTTACCGCTTGCGGTTTTGAAACTTCCATCGCTTCTTTAATAGCAGCTGTTTTAATACTGAACCCGCGCGTTTGTTCTTACCGCTTGCGGTTTTGAAACCAGTCTGTTCTTCTGCTACAGTTCCAGCCTTTTCTTCTTTACCCGCGCGTTTGTTCTTACCGCTTGCGGTTTTGAAACTTCATTTTGTTTTTATGAGGTTCGGCGTGATATTCATTTTAACCCGCGCGTTTGTTCTTACCGCTTGCGGTTTTGAAACGTGGCGCCAAACTCATACACTCCCATCTTTCCTTCGAAAGTCCCGCGCGTTTGTTCTTACCGCTTGCGGTTTTGAAACCAGCCGGTTCAAAGTAAGTAGCTTGAAAGTCTGCGTACCCGCGCGTTTGTTCTTACCGCTTGCGGTTTTTGCGCAATAAAAAACGCCTTCGATAAAATTCGGAGGCGTTTTTAGTTTGTAAAAAAATAATTTCAGAAAAGCCCGCTGATAATTCCTTCAGCCGTAATATCAATTTTTTCGGCGGCGGGAATTTTCGGCAAGCCAGGCATCGTTAAAATTGTTCCCAACAAAACTACAATAAAACCTGCACCCGCTGAAATTTTTACTTCGCGTACAGTAACTTCAAAATTTTTCGGGCGTCCCAATTTAGCCGCGTCATCGGACAAAGAATATTGAGTCTTCGCAATGCAAACGGGCAAATTTCCAAATCCCAACTTTTCAATTTCGGCAATTTGTTTATTGGCGGCAGTTGTATAAATTACGCCGTCCGCGCCGTAAATTTTTGTTGCAACGGCAGAAATTTTTTCTTTGATACTTAAATTATCTTCGTATGTAAATTTGAAATTATTTTGTTGGTCAAGAACAGATTCAACTGCCCTTGCAAGTTCTACGCCGCCCGCGCCGCCTTCCGCAAAAACTTTTGACTGCGCAAATTTTACATTTTTGTTCGCGCAGAGTTCGGCAACTGCAGAAATTTCTTCGGGCGTATCAGTCGGAAAAGCATTTAATGCAACAATCGGCGGCAAGCCGAAATTTTGAATGTTTTCAATATGCTTTTCTAAATTTGCAAGTCCAATTTTTAAAGCGTCAACATTCGGCTCAGCAAGATTATTTTTGGAAATACCGCCGTGCATTTTCAACGCGCGAACAGTCGCAACAATTACAACTGCCGAAGGTCTCAAGCCGCTTTTTCTGCACTTAATATCCAAAAATTTTTCTGCGCCCAAATCTGCGCCGAATCCTGCTTCAGTAACAACAATATCAGCAAGTTTCAGTGCGTACTTTGTAGCTTGTACAGAGTTACAGCCGTGCGCAATGTTCGCAAATGGTCCGCCGTGAATAAGCGCGGGCGTCCCTTCCAAAGTTTGTACAAGGTTAGGTTTAATTGCGTCCTTTAATAAAAGTGCAAGCGAGCCCGTAACTTTTAAATCATTGGCAGTAACGGGCGCACCGTCGAAATTGTAAGCAACAATAATTTTTCCAAGCCGCTCCTTTAAATCCGAAAAATCATTCGCAAGGCAAAGAATAGCCATAATTTCAGAAGCAACGGTAATATCGAAGCCGCTTTCACGCGGTACGCCGTTAGCCTTGCCGCCCAATCCTACAACAATATTTCTCAACGCGCGGTCATTTAAATCCAAAACTCTTTTCCAAACAACGCAGCGCACGTCAATTTTTAATTCGTTGCCGTGATGAATATGATTATCCAAAACTGCCGCCAAAAGATTATGCGCGGTGGTAATTGCGTGAAAATCGCCCGTGAAATGTAAATTTATATCTTCCATAGGTACAACTTGAGCGTAGCCGCCGCCCGCCGCGCCGCCCTTAATCCCGAAACAAGGTCCGAGCGAAGGTTCGCGCAATGCTACACAAACTTTTTTGCCAATTTTAGAAAAAGCGTCAGCAAGCCCGATTGAAGTTGTAGTTTTGCCTTCGCCTGCGGGCGTTGGAGTTATAGCCGTCATTAAAATTAATTTGCCGTCGGGATTATCTTTGACGCGCTGCCAAACTTCGCTTGAAATTTTCGCCTTGTACTTGCCATAAAGTTCCAAATCGTCAACTGTAAGATTTAATTTTTGCGCAATTTCTGTAACAGGTTTAATTTTTGCCTGTTGAGCAATTTCAACATCAGTAAGCATTTAAATCACTCCAATTTAGGTTTTAGGTGCCAGGTGTTATGGATTAGTGAATTTATTAAAACTAAATTTTTAAAATTAAAAAAGAAAAAAGCTCCACCCCAAAAAAGATGAAGCCAAAAATTTTTAAATCAAAAATTAATCAAGTTCGTTGGCGTCTTTGGGCGTATGAGCAAGAATTTTTTTGCCGCTGAACATACTGGAAACTTCGCTTTCACCTTCCATAAATTCTGCGCGAACAACCATATACATATGCCCGATAGCAAAAAGAATTATAAACCACGCCACGTAATGGTGTACATAGTGCGTCATCATTTCGCCGCCAAGTACCAAATTTACCCAACCGAAAAGTATTCCGCCCGTGCCTGAAGGATTCGTCATAAAGTACATTGCAAAGCCGGTTAAAATTTCAATCGCAACCATTGCGTAAAGTGCCGCGTACGACATACGCGCTAAAGGATTTCTCAAAAAAGAGGCGTGGTGCGGTCTTATTAACATATAGTGGAGTGCAACGTCAACCGTTTCTTCGTAAAAATGCCCTTCCCAAACGCGCGGAAAAAGTCTGTCGCCTTTGTTGATAATAAAGCCGTAAATTCGCAAGATTAACGACGCCGTAAATATAAACGCCGTCACAAAGTGAATATCCCTAACCAAATCCATTGAAGTTATTGTAAAGAACGGCTCCGTTGTCGAAACATTCATTGGCTTAGTTATCAACAATCCCGTAACGAACAGAATTAAAATCGAGCCAACCATTATCCAATGGAAAATTCGCAAAAACGGGCTGAAAATATAATATTCTTTCCGCTTAACTTCCTTAACGGCTTTCAACGCCATAGCAGCTCACCTCCTGTAGGGGTCGGTTGAAATTACATTAATTTCTTCGCCCTGCGCGTTGTACATATGAGTTGCACAAGCCATACACGGGTCAAACGAACGAATGACGCGCGCAATTTCAATAGGTTTATTCGAGTCCCTGACTTGCGTATCAATCATAGCTCTTTCGTACGCGCCGTGTCCTGCTTTATCGTCGCGCGGGCAAGCATTCCACGTTGTAGGAACAAGGCATTGATAATTATCAATTTTGCCGTCCTTGATAACAACCCAATGACTTAAGCCGCCGCGCGGAGCTTCATACAAGCCTACGCCGTGACATTCTGCGGGCCAAGTTTCAGGGAACCATTTTTCATTGTTCATTGTGGAAGTATCGCCACTCTTCAAATTTTCAATAAGTTTATCGTAGAAAAATCTGTTGACTTCGGCGGCAACCTGCGCGGCAAGGCAACGGCAAGCAGTACGCCCGACCATTGTCGGCATCCAAACTTCAGGCGCAACGCCCAAAACTTTTGTAACCGCGTCAATTTGATCCAACATCATTTTTTCTGCCCAAGTTGCGTCATTGAGCAAGCCTTTTTTAGATTTTGTGTAAATGATAATGTAAGTTGCCAAAGGTCCGACTTCGCAGAGTTTACCGCGCCATTTCGGCGTCTTAAGCCAAGAATATTTGCCCGCCTCGTTAAGCGTTTCCCAAATTGTAGGCGTACCTGTTTTCGGTCCCGTGTAATTTTGGTCAGTGATACCTTCCCAAGGGTGCAAATCGCCTTCTTGCGGATATTTATACCAAGCGTGCTCGACGCCTTCAGTAACCGTTGTACCGTCTTTCAAATCGTCAGGCGTAAGCGGGAAAAATTCCGCTTTATCGACGCCCTGCGCGAAGTTTTCAACAACGCCGTTTGAACGAATCAGCAAGTTGTTAAAGTAGCCGCCGCCGTTTGAAGTACCCTTATAATTTTCCAGCGGATAATCGCCGAACGCCATAACGCGCTCTTTTGAAAGTCCGCCGCCGTCAACTCTGCCCGCCTTAACATACAAATTTCCAATAGCAATTAAATCAGGCAGATAATAATTATTGACGAGTGAACGCGCAAAATTAATCGCCCTGTCAACAATCGCAAGGCGCGCAGTATTAACAGGCGCGTTGCCGTCATTGAGAGAAATTGCGCAGGGTACGCCGCCGACAACGTAATGGGGGTGCGGATTCTTGCCGCCAAAAATTACGTGCGGCGTTACAATTTCGCGCTGCTTGTCAAGCATTTCAAGATAATGTGCAACCGCCAACAAATGAACTTCAGGCGGCAAAATTTTATAATCGGGGTGGTCCCACCATTGCGCGGCGAAAATTCCAAGTTGCCCGCTGTCAACAACCGCTTTAACTTTCGCTTGAATAGCTGAAAAATATTGCGCAGTTGCCGCCGGGAAATCGTGCGGATATGCTTCAGTTGAAATTTCTGTAGGAACTCTGAAAGGCAACCTGTAAGCATTCAAAAGCGAAGTTTGCAATTCGGCAGTTTTGGCGGGGTCAGCCGCCAACGCCTCAACGGGGCTAACCCAATCCAGCGCGTGCAAGTGGTAAAAATGAACAATATGATCTTGCACCGTCAAAGTTGCCGCCATAATGTTTCTGATGTAATTCGCGTTTTTGGAAATTGAAATACCGAGCGCGTCTTCAACCGCGCGCACTGACGCCAAAGCGTGCGCCGTCGTACATACGCCGCAAATTCGCTGAATGTACGCCCAAGCGTCGCGTGGGTCTCTGTCCTTCATAATAAGTTCAAGTCCGCGCCACGCAGTACCGCTTGATATTGCGTCTGTAACTTTGCCATCGGGATTTACTTCAATTTCTACGCGCAGGTGCCCCTCAATTCTTGTGATAGGGTCTACAACTACGTGTGCCATTTTTTTAATTCCTCCTTTGTCGGAATTTTAGGATTTAGGAAAAAGTACAAAGTACAAAGTGATTATAAATTGGAACTCAATTTTTTTATCATCGAGCTAAGCATTTTTATTATTTCATTTAATAATTCAGAAGAAAGTTTTGTCTCATTTTCAGATAAATAAGCGATTTTGACACAAGCAATAATTTGAGTATCCAATTCAAAACAAGAGCCACGAGCAATCCTTAAAAAATGAACATATTCACGTGTAGAATTTCTACCAAAACCTTCAGCAATATTTGAAGGGATTGAAATAACCGAGCGGCGCATTTGGTCAGAAAGTGCATAAGTTTCTTCTTTAGGCAACATTTTTACCAATTTATAAATTTCAGCAACCAAATCCATTGCTTTTTGCCAAACAATTAATTCTTTATGATTCTGCAATTTTCTTTCTCCTTTCTTCTTATTCCTTATTCCTTATTCCTTATTCCTGTTTCCTAATTCTTATGTTCGTCTTCGCTTTCTAACAAGTTATCCCTGCTGTTACGCTGAATAATGCTGGCCACCGCGTGAGCCCCAACGCCCGCCGCCGTCAAAACTCCTAAGCCTACGCCAATTTTATCAGCGTCACCAATTTTTCCGTATTGCGGCAAGCGCGCAGAAAATGGAGCTTCGTCCCAGAAATGCGCATTTGAACAACCAATGCAAGCCGCGCCGCTTTGAATAGGATAACTCATACCTTGCCACCAACGCAAATTGCCGCAAGAATTGTAAGTTTCAGGACCCCTGCAACCTAATTTGTACAAGCACCAACCCGCTTTTGAGCCCGCGTCGTCATAAGTTTCAGCAAACATTCCCGCGTCAAAGAAAGGACGCCTGTAGCAAGTATCGTGAATCCTGTTGCCGTAAAATTGTTTAGGACGCCCGTCGCCGTCAAGCGGGGGAATCGTGCCGAAAAGTGCAACGTGCATAACAACGCCTGTCATAACTTCGGGAATTGGCGGACAGCCCGGCACATTAACAACAGGTTTACCGCCAACAAAATGCGAAATTCCCGCGCTGCCTGTAGGATTCGGAGCCGCCGCCTGAATGCCGCCGTAAGCCGCGCAACTTCCATAGGCAATAATTGCCGCCGCGCCCTTCGCCGCCTTTTCCAACAAATGCAAAAAAGTATGTCCGCCCGACATACAATGTACGCCGCTTGCCTTCGTGGCAACCGCGCCTTCAACCGCCAAAATATATTGCCCGTTGTACTTTGTAATTGTTTCGTCAAGATGCGCTTCAAAAGGTGCGCCGCAAGCCGCGCTCAATAAATGGTCATATTCCAGCGCAATATTATTCAAAACTAAATCTGACGCCAAAGGCGACGCCGAGCGAATGAAGGACTCATCGCAGCCCGTGCATTCGTGCCCGTGTATCCAAACTACTACCGGCAGCGGTTTATTTTCTGCCGCCTCAACTACTTTTGAAAACATATCCGTACTCAAGCCCATTAAGGACGTTAAAGCCACGCAACCTTTTAAAAAACTGCGGCGGCTTAAACCTCTTTTGAGATATGCTTCCCATAAACTCTCCCGTTTTTCCAATTTCCGCCCCTCCTCAAAAATTTTTCGCAAATTCCAGGGTATTGTTGAAAAATTCGCCGCCAATAATTTTTATCCTGCCTTGAAAAAATTGCTGCGCAATTTTAGGAAATAGGAAACAGGAGAAAGGAGCAAATGCTCTTACTCATCGCATTTGCAAGGGAATTGAAAATTTTGATTTGGGTTAATTAAATTTTTAAATAAAAAAAAGCGGCAAGATTGACGCTTTGCCAACTGCCGCTTTTTTATTGTTCAAAAATTAACCGTGCCGCTCGGTTTTAGTTGCCAACAAATCTTTGAAATCTTCAGCCGCAAAACGAACATAACAAGCTTTGCCGCGTTCCTTCGATTCATATAAAGCCTCGTCAGCCAACATATAAAGCTGCGCGAATTGGTAACCGCTTGCATCAGTACCAATTCCTATACTGCAGGAAAAATGAGACGCGGGGCCAACTTCCAAATCGTCAAGATCTTTCAAAATTTCCTGCGAAATTTCTTCACTGCGCCTGAGAGTTTCTTTAGTCATACCCGGCATAAATACCATAAACTCATCGCCGCCGATTCTGCCGATAATATCTTTGGCGCGGAATGTACGAACCAAAATATTTGCAAACGCCTTTAAAACTTCGTCGCCGATTTGATGTCCGTAATGGTCGTTGACGTGTTTAAAATTGTCAAAATCGAAAATCAGCAACACTGAAACGTCATTCGTGTCTTTAGTTGCAATGGCGTTGACGGTTTCCTCTTCAAAGGATTTTTTATTTAACAAGCCCGTTAATAAATCCCGTTTGCTTTTATCTGTAACGGCGTAAAATTCCTGCGAAAAACGATTGACGCACCAACGAATAAATACGCCCGCCGCCGCCAATACAACAAACATTACAGCCATTGTAGTTAAAATATAATCTTCGATTGTATTTTCAAAACCTTCCAAAGACTGCGACGCCATAATTGCGCCCGTAACGCTGTTATTACTGCTTTGCCGAATCGGAATTATAAAAGCTTGACAGCGCACACCGTTAATTTTTGTACTTTTGCACCAAAGTTGCGTCCCACTTTTTAAAGTATTTTCCTTGATAAGTTCAAGAGCTTCGGTATCGACTCTACGCAGCCCGTCATTATCAAAAATCGAAGTCATTTCCGGCACGTCTTTAAAGAAAAAAGTTATGTCAACGTTAGTTTGCTTTTTCAAATCATCAACAACCGAAGTTTCTTCCGAAACATTAAAATTCATACCGCGCCAAACTTTGCCGTCGTCCTTCCTGCCGTAATCGCCGTAACCGTGACTAGAATACAGAGCCAACGCCGCAAGCGCGGTAGATTTTAAATTTCCTTCTCTCTCGGTGTACAAACTCGATTGAAATTGCATAAAACCAAATATTAAAGAAATGACTGCGAATACAATAATTGGTATACTGTTCGCAATCAACATCTTTGTACTGTACTTCATGCTGTATTCACCTTAAATTTCTTTTCTGTAGAGAACTTTAACGCCTGTATCAATTCTTGCATTATTTTCTTTGTATTCGCCCTTGAGAGCTTTAACGGCAATATCTAAGCCGTCATGCCCCATACGTTGAGGATTTTGTTGAATGGTTGCGTAGAGGTAACCGTCATAAAGCAAAGTCAAAACTGAATCCGAAGTATCAAAGCCCATAACCATTTGCTTAGAGTTTGATTCTTTCATTTGTTCGCCGATATTGCGGGCAGTTCTTTCATTTGAGCCGAAGAATGCAATATATTCGGGATGTGCGGCGGCGTAGTCTTTCAAAGATTGGTCATTATCTTCCATGTAGAAAATATCTGTAAGCGTAAAGTTAGTGCCTTCAAAGGCAGTTCGGAAACCTTTAATTCTAAGTTCGGTACTTGTAACATTATCTTTGTTGGCGGTTAAAGCAATGGTGCCTGAAGTAATTCCCGCTTCTTCAAGTCCTTTTCTTAAAGTTTCGCCTGCAACTTTGCCGGCTGCCTCGTTATCAGTCGCCAAAAATGCAACGTGTTCAAATTCGGCGGGATTATCCACGAAAACCAATTTGACGCCTTTTGCGGCGGCTTTTTCTAAACTTGCATTAATTCCCTTTTTGGAACTTGAGGCAATAACAAGCGCGTCAACGCCTTCTTCAACGGCTTGATCTATACAAACCATTTGCAATTCATCGGTATTGACATCGGGACCGAGCCACTTGTAATTTATCCCGCCAATTTCGCTGACAGCTTGCCTGCAACCTTCGTCAATTTGCGTCCAAAAAATATCTGCCAAATCCATTGTGATTAAATAAATTTTGTAGTCGTATTCGTCGCTGTGCTCTAAAGTGTCTTTTTGTTTTTGCTCATTTACAACAACAACATCCGAATCAGAACCCCCACACCCCGATAAAAAAACTGTACCAAGTGCAATTAGTATCAGGCTTGCCAATAAGTGAAATTTTTTCATGGTAATCCCTCCGCTTGATAAAATTTTTGTGCTAACCGAATCGTAACTGTAGAAATTTTACAATAGAAACGGGGAATTGACAAGCAAACATTTTTTCTATATTACTAAAAATAATAAAATTTTTTTATTTTAAAACTTTATTTTTCCGAATCAAAAAAATTAAGGCAAAAAGCATTAGAAAAAAACTAGTGCCTCTTGCCTAAATATGGAAATGGTTCATCATTTTTTCCGTTAAAGATTTTGCATCGTCAGATTTATGTTCGAGCAAATATTTTAAAGTTGTCACGTTGAAAAACGAAGTTATCGGCACGTAACGATTATATTTCCTGAAGTCGCCCCACTTCATTAATTTGCGGTGCAAAACTTTTATATCGTCAACCGTTGCGTTATGTTGTTGCAGAATTTTATTCAATCGAAAATCTTCGCGCAGGGCGTCAAAAATTTCTTGAATCAGCGCGGGATTTTTTTTATCGTTTTCGTATTTTTCAATGAGTGCAACTGCTATTTTGGAAATTTTCATTGCACGCCAAGTTCCGAAAACAAAAATTATTACGGCGGTTATCAGTACCATAATTAAAATATATTGCATTATTTCACCTTCATATATTCACATTTTGAAAAAATTATGATATTATTTTCAGAAAAATTAATCAGATTTATTTTAGCACAAAGGCGGTTGATGCTCAATGCAGGGGATTTTTTACGGTATAGGAGTCGGCCCCGGCGACCCCGAACTTTTGACGGTTAAAGCAATTAACGCAATTAAAAATTCTGAAATTATCATTGCGCCGAAAACCGAAAAAAAATCTGACAGCTTGGCTTTAAGTATCGCCGCGCCGTATCTTCGTGCAGATGTTCAAATTGTTTACCAAACTTTTTTAATGGTTAAAGATTTTGAAGAATCGCCAAATTTTTTTGAAGATAACGTTGCAGAAATTTTAACATACATTCGCGCAGGAAAAAACGTAGGATTTCTGACATTGGGGGATCCTCTTTTTTTCAGCACGTACATTTATATTTTTAAGCTGTTGAAAAATTCGGGCGTGCAAATTGAAACAATAGCGGGCGTACCTGCGTTTTTGGCAATAGCGGCGAAAATCGGTTATCCGCCCGCTTACGGCAACGATATTCTTTCAATCATTCCTGCAACCGCCGACGCCGAAAAAATTTCTGCCGCGTTGAAAGTTTCTGACGCCGCTGTTTTAATGAAAGTTTATAAAAATTTCGGCGAAATTGTTGAACTCCTCGACAACGAAAAACTTTTGGAAAATGCCGCACTTGTCAGCCGTTGCGGGCTTGAAGGCGAAAAAATTATTACTGATATTAACGCTCATAAAGATGAAAAATTAAATTATCTTTCGACGATTTTAACGCGCAAATAATTTTTCGTAAAATACAAAAATCCAACAATAACAATATTTAACTCAAAGGCTAATCTTGAAAATATTTTTTTTATAGTGTAGAATTTATTTCAATGAATTAGAAGGGGGGTGTTTATTGTGGCTGAACGTGAAATTAAGTACCGCGGCTTAAAAACTTTTCAAATATTTAATGGTGAGACCAATAGTGTTTGGATTTACGGCTTTTATCTGAAACGCGGAACATATGGCGATCCCGGACCTCAAGCACATATTTTTGTATACGAGAACGGCTATGAAGGTTATCGCGTTGAAGCCGAAACAATAGGACAGTTTACAGGTTTATTAGACAAGGACGGACGAGAGATTTACGAAGACGATATTATTTCGTTCGACGATGGAAATATTGGAATAGTTGAATTTACCCGCGGTTGCTTTGTGGTTAAATGTGGCAAAGATAATGTAACGCGCTCGCTCTATGAGATTCATAAATGGAGCAACGTGAAAATCTTGGGTAATCGTTTTGAAAATCCCGAATTGCTTGTTGGCCGGACTGTTTCCCAAAAGAAAATAGACGACCCTCAGACAATTCATATGTATGAGCCGGTGGCTTATAAAAGGAGTGAATAAATCCTATGTTTTCAGCAAAAACTCTCTTAACAGTAGCCCTAACCGGCTCTATTTTTTTTGCCTCAACAACCGCGTTTGCTTACGATTTACCAAAATTTTTGCCCGACAAAAAAAAAGTTGAAACTAAAACCGAAGCTAAAACTGAAACAAAATCCAATTCAATGGCGGCAAGCGATTGGACGGGCGCGGAGCTTTTTGAGCAGAAAATAAAATTGCTGCTTGCCGAAAATGAAAATTTGCCCGCATCCTCCAAAGAAAGAATTAACAGGGATAAAAATTTAGTTTTTGTGGCGTTTTACAACGGCAAGGCTTATTTTTTGGACAGATATTCGATAAAAATCAAAAAAAATACCGCCGAAATTAAAAGTTGGAAACAGCACATTTTCCCCATTGGCAAAGGAATTTCGCCACAAAATTCAGCCGCTACGCAACAAAATTTTTCTTTGCAGAATGAAACTTTTTATAATTCGTTAAGTAAAAAAGACGAAATTTCAGCCGCGCCCAATGACGAAGATAAAAAATTTTTGGCGGAATGTTTTAAAGTCGGCTACTACTACGCCTTCAAAAAAGAAATTGACGTTTCAAATATTTTTTCGGCGAAATAATTTTTTTACAAAAAAATAAAAAGACGGCACGCAAGGATGCGCGCCCTTCCCGCGCAAATCGCGTGACGCGATTTCAGCGGGTCTCCTACTAAGCTTGCGGTTAAAAGCACTTTTTTCTTTGGTACTTTCTTTTTTTTGCTTTGGAAAAAAAGAAAGTACATTTAAAATTAAAAAATTTTAATAATAGAAAAATATACTTTTGACAACTAAAAGCGGCGGTAGTATAATTTTTTCTACATTTGACATAGTGCGAAAATTTTTTGACGTAACAAGGCGAGGGAATTTTTTGCAAAGTCGATTGTAATTTTTCAATGAAAGAGGTTTTTAAAATGACTGAAAATCGCAAGTACAAATTTGAAACATTGCAGTTGCACGCAGGGCAGGAAAATCCCGACCCCGTGACTGACGCGCGCGCAGTTCCGATTTATCAAACAACTTCCTACGTTTTCCACGATTGCCAAGACGCCTCTGACCGTTTCGCACTCAAGGCGGCGGGCAATATTTACGGGCGTTTAACGAATCCAACGCAAGATATTTTTGAACGCAGAATTGCGGCATTGGAAGGCGGCAGCGCGGCTCTTGCACTCGCAAGCGGCGCGGCGGCTGTTACTTACGCCGTGCAAGCATTGGCGCACAAAGGACACCATATCGTTGCAGCAACTACAATTTACGGCGGCACTTTCAATCTTTTTGAACATACTTTCAAAGATTTTGGAATTGATACAACTTTTGTAAATCCCGCCGAAGGCGTTGAAGTTTTTGAAAAGGCAATTCAAGATAACACGCAATTAATTTTTATTGAATCAGTCGGCAACCCCAACGCTACGTTGATTGACATTCAAGCCGTTGCAGACATTGCGCACAAGCATAAAATTCCGCTCGTTATCGACAACACTTTTGCAACGCCCTTTCAAATTCGCCCGTTTGAATACGGCGCAGATATTGTTATTCATTCGGCAACAAAATTTATCGGCGGGCACGGTACAACTTTGGGCGGCGTCATTGTCGAAGGCGGCAATTTCGATTGGGAAAAATCAGGCAAATTTTCTTGGCTTGTTGAACCGAATCCGAGCTATCACGGCGTCAGCTTTTATAAGGCATTGGGCGCAACGGCGTTTGTTACTTACATTCGCGCAATAATCCTGCGCGATATGGGTGCGGCAATTTCGCCAATCAGTGCATTTTTACTTTTGCAAGGTACGGAAACTTTGTCATTGCGCGTTGAAAGGCACATTGAAAACGCCTTGAAAGTTGTTGACTTCCTTTCAAAAAATCCTAAAGTTGACAAGGTTAATCACCCCGCGTTGAAAAATCACCCCGACCATAAACTGTATAAAAAATATTTCCCGAACGGCGGCATTTCGATTTTTACATTTGAGATAAAAGGCGGCGCGGACGCGGCGAAAAAATTCATTGACAACTTAAAAATTTTCTCGTTGCTTGCCAATGTTGCAGACGTTAAATCATTGGTAATTCATCCCGCCTCGACAACTCATTCTCAAATGACAGAAAGTGAATTGCTTGCAAGCGGCATTACGCCTGCAACGATTCGACTTTCAATCGGCACTGAACACATTGACGATATTATTGCAGACCTTGAAAAAGGTTTTGCGGCAATTTAAAAAATAAAAAGAGGCGCACAGGACGCGCGGCACTTGCTAATTAATAAGCTTGAAATTGCAACTTTAAAAAGCAAGCGCATGCTCGGGCACGGCGCACACGACGTGCGCCGCCCGCGTCAACCGCCGTGATGGCGGTTCTAGCGGGTCGGAAGTTTTTCTTTCTTTGCTAGGCGTTTCTTTCGTTTTCCAAAAAGAAAGAAATGCCGTATTTTCAAGAAGGTAAAAATTTTATAACTTAAAAAATAAATTTTACACCTTTGGCAGGCGGCAAGCTTGCCGTTTTTTTTTGCAGGAAATTTTTGACGAACTGCAGAATATTTGAAACAGCAATTTTAAAGGAGCTGAAAAAATGTTACATACTTTGCAAAATGACATTTTAAAAATTAAAGTTTCAGATTTCGGCGCGGAATTAAAATCAATCACCGGAATTTCTGACGGTGCGGAATATCTTCATAACGGCGACCCGCAATTTTGGAAATATACTTCGCCCGTACTTTTCCCGTTTGTAGGTAAAGTTGTAAATAACAAATACCGCGTCAACGGCAAAGAATACGAACTCCCGCAACACGGCTTCGCAAGAACCAGCGAATTTCAATGCGTGCGTGAAACTGAAGATGAGCTTGCTTTTCGCCTTGAATGGAGCGAAGAAACTTTAAAAGTTTACCCGTATAAATTTATGTTGGAAATTGCCTACATTCTGCGCGATAATGAAGTTGAGGTTATGTGGACGGTTGAAAATCTTGACGATAAAGAAATTTATTTTTCGATTGGCGCACATCCCGCGCTGAAATGCCCGCTTGTTGACGGCGAAAATTTTGACGATTGCTATTTAAAATTCGACGTTGCAGAAAAATCTTCAAGAATTTTGTTGACTGCCAACGGTACACTTTCGCACGAAAGAAAACCTGCGCTTGACGGCAAAGAATTAAATTTAAGCTACGAACTTTTCAAAGACGATGCATTGGTTTTCGACGATTTAAAATCTGAAAAAATTTCAATCTGTTCCCGCAAGAGTTCCAAGTCAATTACAATCCGCGCAATGCATTTCCCCTATATGGGAATTTGGTCGCCTGCAAAGGGCGGCGCGCCTTTCGTTTGCATTGAGCCTTGGTTAGGGCACGCTGACTACGACGACTTCAAAGGCGATTTTTCCGAAAAGGAAGGTATTAACAAAATCCCCGTCGGCGAATCCTTCGACGCAGGCTACACTTTTATTATCACGGAGTAATTTTACATAAATGCGCGAGTATTCTTTTTCGATTGGCGATTATAAAATTAATTTTAATGATGTTATTTTTGATTATGTTGCTTGCAGAAATTTTTTTCCTGAAAATATTTGCTTAAATTTGATAGAATATATAAAAAAACAATCCGGTAAAAAAATTGCAATTATTTTCGGCAATTGTCAAACTTTTAGGTTAAAAGATTTTTTGCTGAATAACAAAACATTTTCTGAAAATTACTTTATTGTAAATGTTTTGCCGGTTTGGAAGTATACAACTGAAATACTTCAGAACAGCTTTAAAGAAAATTTTTGGAGATTATGCGATTTATTTATCAGTCAAAAAATTAAAACTGAAAATGCTTATACTCCGTTAATTGCCAGCCGCAGAATTGCTTCACTCCTTCCCGAAGACGCAAAAATTATTTGGATTCCGAATATTTATTTTGACGGTTATTTTCCGCAATACGTAAAAAATTTGCGTAATTTAGATACTGACAAACATCCGCGCGGTCGTTTTTCTTATGGCGATAAATATGTTGACGCCTTCCTGAACGGGGGGGGGGCGTCAGGACGCCGAATTTCGGAACTTGTCGAATATATAAAGGCGCAAAATTTTATTTCAAAGGACGAAGTTTTAGCGGGCGTTGAAAAATCTTTTCAAGAATTGAAAAAGCGCGAATGGTCTTGCGATATTCATATGTCAGATTTTGTGATTGACAATTACAAGCGGCAACAAATTTTTTATGCATATGATCATCCTTCGCAAAATGTAATAATGGAACTTACGCACAGGGTTTTAAAATTTATGGATATCAGCGATACAAGTTTTCAAAATACAGATTGGTTAATGAGCGAAGGGCAATCTCTTATTGGTACGGATATTCCGATTTATCCTAAAGTCAAAGAAATTTTGGGCTTGAAAGAATCTTTGAGCCTTTATTATGGAAATATATATTTGCCGAATGATTTTAGAAATTTCCGTGCAAATTATGTTGATTTTTTGGTTGAGTACGCCAAAACTTGTTGGAAGGATAAATTACAGCTTGAATAAATTTTTCAACAAACATTAATGAAAAAACCGCCGAGCTTAAAGCTTGACGGTTAATTTTTTTTACAGCCAACAAGCTAACGCTCCTATTAAATTTGCGTCGTTGCGAAATTTGCAGGGAACAATTTCGACGCGCGGAAAATTTACTTCGCAGGAATTGTAAACTTTTTCCAAGTTTTCACAAATCGAATTAATAAAACTTTCTTGCGCACTGATACCGCCGCCAATAGCAATTTTTTCCACGTCCAATAACATTTGAATATTAAAAATTTGCAGCGCAATTTGGCGCGTGAACTTGTCGAGGCAAGCAAGCGCGTCATTTTCTTTTGCGTCCACCGCGCCAAAAAAATCTTCGCCCGTAACTTCGATTGACAAATTTTTAATCTGCGCGTAGGATTTAAGCAACGCAGGTACACTGCAATTTTTGTAAAACATTTCGCCGCTCAAAAACGAAAAGGAAATTTCTCCTGCAAGAAAATTTTTACCCTTGTAAACGGCGTGATTTTGAATGACCGCGCCGCCAATCATAGTACCGAAAACCATAACAAAGCCGCTTGCAACATCGGCGAGACTTCCAATTTTCGCTTCAGCTGTCGCCGCGCAGTTTGCATCGTTTTCAATCGTAACTTTGACGCCGCAAATTTTTTCAAGTTCTGCAACAATATTTGCACCGTCATTGTAGGGGAGCGCACTGCTTTTCAAACAAATTCCGCGCTCCGCGTCAATTATTCCCGGCATTGAAATTGCCACGCCGTCAAATTTATCAGCTTGAAAAATTTTATAAATTGCGTCAAGAAAATCTGCGCGAGAAGTTAAGGGCGTCGGAATTTTTCCGCGTTGAAAAATTTCTGCGCGTTCATTCATTGCGGCGAATTTTATAAAAGTTCCGCCAACATCACAAACTAAAATTTTCATTCTACCAACTCCAAAAAGAAAGGTGTTCAAATGGAACCTGTACAAGAAAAAAATTTTTATTGGAAGCTTTTTAAATCAACATTCATTGTCAGTGCGTTTACAGTCGGCGGCGGTTATATAATCATTCCGCTACTCAAGGCAAAATACGTTGACGAATACCACTGGATAAGCGATGAAGAAACTTTAAATATGGTTGCAATAGCGCAATCGACGCCGGGAATTATGGCGGTCAATACGGCAATAATGCTCGGCTACAGAATGGCGGGCGTTCGCGGCGCACTTACGGGAATGTTTGCAACAATTTTGCCGCCGCTGATAATTATTACCGCCGTTGCAAGTTTCTATGATTTAATTGCGCAAAATGAAAAAGTGCAACTCGTTTTGAAGGGGATGCAATGCGGTGCAACCGCGCTACTTTTAAACGTTGCAATAGATTTGTTGCAGAAACAATTTCAAAAAAAATTAATCCTGCCGATTTTAATAATCGTTGGGACTTTTGCGGCAAATGTTTTTTTCGACGTCAATATAATGTTGCTTGTAGCTATTGACGGCGTAATTGGATTTTTCCTCCTGCGCGACAAAAAATATAATTAAGAAATTTTTTCCTTGCCTGAAATTTCCTGCGCCAATTCGTGAATTTTTTTGAAACGATAGCAGAGCCCTTGCCGCGTAATGAAAAGTTTCGCCGCCAATTCGTGAAGGCTGTCTTCAGGAAATTCCAAACGCGCGTCCATTGCAATTTTATAATCTGCACTGACTTCGATATTATTTTCAAGCAAAATATTAATATCTGCAATTTGTTGGCGCGAAGATTCAATCGCTTTATTTAAATTGGCCGTTTCAACATTAACAAGGCGGTTGACGTTCGCGCGTACTTCCTTTAAATTCCGCGCAATTTGAAAACGTTCAACGGCTTCCTCTGCGCCGATCATTCCCAAAAATTCTTCGACGGCGTCGCCTTCGCAAATGTAATTTACAAAAAATTCTTTTCGTACGCGCATTACGGGATTAAATTCCAAATCTGCCCAAATCTGATTTACGAAAATAGCCGCGTTGGCAGACATTGACGCAATTTCTAAATAGTAGTATTGCGCTTCGGGTTTGTTGACGGTACCGCCCGCAATAAACGCGCCGCGCAGATATGCAACCTTTGAAAAATCGTCGGGCAAAATTTCAAAATCAGCCGCCGCGTCAAAAAATTTTTCAACATCGCCCGCCAAAAAAATTTTTATAAAATAGCGTATACTTTTAGCAGTGCCTTTGTTGCGAACGGTTGCGACTTCCCTTTTTGCGTTGGGGAAAAATTTATTTAAAAGCTTGATAAGTTTCCTTGCAACCGCGCCGCTTACAGTTGAAAATTCAATTCGCCCTTCGTTAAATATTGTGCCGACTTTCAACATTGCCGCCAATTCTGCGCGAAGGCAAATTTCTTCGTCGTCGAAAATCCTTGCAAGTTCATCTTTAACCGTGCGCGCGTACGAAGGCATTTATAAAATTCCTTTCGTCGAAGGAATACCCGAATTTTTTTCGTCATAAGAAACTGCAATTCGCAGCGCGTGTCCCAACGCTTTAAAAATAGCTTCAATTTTATGGTGCGTGTTTTTGCCGTACAAAATTTTCACGTGCAAAGTTATCCCCGCGTTAAATGCAAGTGCGCGCAAAAATTCTTCAGTCAATTCAGTATCAAAGTTGCCGACCATTGGCGCAAGTTCGCCCGCGTCGAAAACCAAAAAAGGTCTGCCGCTTATATCCAAACTTACCAACGCCAAACTTTCGTCCATCGGCAAAAAAAATGTACCGTAACGATTAATTCCGCGCTTATCGCCGAGCGCGTTTTTTATTGCCGTGCCTAATGCAATTCCAATGTCTTCAACGCTGTGATGTCCGTCAACTTCCAAATCGCCATTGCAAGCAATTTCTAAATCAAAACGCCCGTGCGCCGCAAATAAATTCAACATATGGTTAAAAAATCCAATCCCCGTATCGATTGAATTTTTGCCGCTGCCGTCAAGATTTATCTGCAGATTAATTTTAGTTTCATTTGTTTCACGTAAAACTTTTCCAACGCGCATTATTTTCCCTCCACAAAATTTTTTATTGCAGAAAAAACTTCGTCGTTTTCAAGCGCGGTACCTATTGAAATTCTTAAACAATTTTTTAAGCCCGCCGCGCTCGCCGAAAAATATCTTACGCCAATATCTAAATTGTCAAGATATTCCTGCAACGCCGCCGCCTTTTCGTAACGTATCAGCAAAAAATTTGTCTGCGAAGGAAATACTTCAATTTCGCGCAGATTCTGATAACGTTCAAACATTCTTTCACGCTCGGCAACCGTCATTTGAATCCTTGAAACAAATTCGTCTCGCATTTGGTAAACAATGTCAGCCGTCGCCAAAGTCAATGTGTTCATATGGTACGGCATAAAAGTTTTGTTAATCATTTTGGTAACGTCTTCGGCGGCAATCATATAACCGACGCGCACCGCCGCCATTCCGTACGCCTTTGAAAAAGTTCTTGCAACAATCAAGTTCGGATAATTTTTTATAAGATTAACTGCCGAATATCCGTAAAATTCAACGTACGCCTCGTCAAGCAAAAAAGCGCAGTCAATATTTTTTGCAATTTCTTCAACCTGCGCGACTGTTAAAGCGTTGCCTGTAGGATTATTCGGGTTGCAGACAACCGCCAAATCTGCGCGAAGGTCTTTAACTTTTTTAATAAATGCATCAACGTTCAAATCAAAATTTTCGTCCAAGTCGAAAGGAAAAGCTTGAGACTCCGCCGCCCGCGCGTAAATTTTATACATTGAAAAACTCGGCTGCGGGTAAACAACTTTTCTGCCTTCGCCGCCGAATGCCAGAAAAACTTTTTCTATAATTTCGCTGGAACCGCCGCCCAACAAAATTTGATTTTTAGTAACTGAAAAATTTTTTGCAATTTGCTCAACAAGCAAATCGTATTCTTCATTGGGATAACGATTAAAAGCAACGTAGCTCAAACGATTCAAAACGCGCTCCTCAACCAAAGGCGGCAAGTTCAAAGTACTTTCATTGGCGTTGACTTTAATTCTATAATCTTTTTCCGTGCCGTCATATGACGGCATTTTTTCTAAATCTTTTCGGTAGTTCAACATAAAATTTCCTTCCTACTTTTTAAAATATGAATTAACTTCCTTGCAAAAATCTTCGGCGGCGTGCCGGTAAGCGTCAACAGGTTTATCGTCCGTCTCCGAATATGACTGCGCCATTATAACAGAATTTTGAGGATTAACAAGCCAAAAATGCGCGGCAACTTTCCAATAAAAACTCCAGTAAGCATAATGATTCATAATTTTTTGCTCATAATAATTGCGCGTCAATTCGTGCTCATTGCCGTCCCTGTCACGCCATTTTTTCTTTTCGGAATGAGTCAAATTGTTTATAACCGAATAACGCGGCTCGTGCCAAACGGGAACCAATTCGCACTGCGTAACAACACTGCGAAGATAATAATCAGGCGGCAGAGAAGAATTTGCATTGGGAACAATATGGGCTTTTTTAACTTTTTTCAGCGCGGAAATTTGCAGGGCGTTAGTCATTGCGTTGCTGTAGTAAACGTCGCCGCCGAATTTTCCTTCAACTGTAACGGGCGTAAAACCAACGCGCACATTGCCGCTTGTAGAATTTTTTTCTTCGCGCGCCTCAATAAAACTTTCTTGAAAATCGTTGACCAAAGATTTAAATTGGCTTTCTTCATCGATATTGTAACGGCGGGATTGTTGCAGGGAAGTTAAAATTTTTTCTGCGCGGTTGTTGTAACCTGTAAAATCAATTTGCATAATGTGCAAATAAATTTTTGCTTCGGGGATAACGTGATGAACCGAATATTCGCGCTCGTCATAAATTTCATATTTTGCGGGGCCGCCAATTTCTTCAGTCCACGATTTAAGAACAACGTTAAATTCACGGCGCGGCGAAATATCTTCTTGCACGCGGTTTTCTCTGAAGCGCGGCACAATGTACATATCCGCCATAGTAGAATTTTCAACGGCGGCGGCGCGGGCTTGTTCATTGGCGAAAGGTTGCAAAAGTTCACCGTACAAATTATTTATAATGTCGCTTTTTTCCTGAATTTCGTTTGCAAGCCGAATGAAATTTATATTTTTGAGTTTCTTGTCCAGCCTGTCGTCAATGTAAGAATTCAGGCGAAAATTTTTTGTGCCTTCGCCGCCCAAAAGGTAATCGTTGGAATTTTCCCAAGCGTTGCTCAACGGATATAAAACTATTTTTGCAAATCTGTCGAAGCCGCAATTTCTGTCGTGCCAAAACATTTCGTACGCAAAACTTTTCGGCGTCGCGCAGATTATCAGAAAAAAAATTATCAGCGTAAAAATTTTTTTCAATGAAATTTTTCGCCTCCTTCAATGTAAAAATCGATTTAAAGGCGGCTAATTTTAACAAGAATCCGCCTTCAGTGTTTTTTTAGTATAAAAATACCAAAAAGATAAAAGACCACCTTAAATTTTAAATATTTGCCAATTTTAAAGTTGTCAGCAGGAATATTTTTTCATAGTGCGCACTTCGATTAACGAAAATTTCTAAAACGGTACTTGGTTCGGTTACAACTATTTTTTTAATGATAACTTTGCAAGATTTAACGTAACCTTGCGTGCCCGTGTTGACGACGTCAGAAATTAATTCCAAATTACGTCTTGAATTGCGGCAGTTTCAGAAATTCCCGTGCTTTCGACTGCAACAACTTCAGCGTTGGCAACAGGCGCGGACAATGTAAAAATCGCAAGTGCGTTTATAAAAAATTTTTTCCATTTCATAGTTAAAACCTTCTACAAAAAAAGCCCGCGCTTTTGCTTAAATTATAAACAATTACGCGGGCTGATTCAATTTTTTATGGAATATAAAAATTTTACTTGACGAAAACTACTTTGCAGTCATCAAGGAATTGGTCAGATTGATTTGCAATTAAAATTTTATCGGAATCAGCAACCGAAACAACGGGGTTGCCTTTAATAATGCCGTCAACATTGACAGCTTTTACAATGAGAGGGTTATTGCCTGCACGGGCGCGGCTTGTAGCGTCATTTGCACTTTCGGCGTAGCTTGCCATACCATATTCAATAACTTTGTCAATGTCAAGATTTTTGTAGCCATAAATTGGTTGATTGTTGTCATTTTTGATAACGGGCGACATAACGGATTCAAGCCCCATTCCTGAACAGTCAACAACTAATCCGGTGTATTTGCCGCCGACAACGCCGCCAACTGAAGTATTGACGTCGATTTTAATTGAAGTGTTTGCAGGTTGCGGAAAAGGAACTTTCGGCTCATTTTCATAAGGCGCAAATGTTGCTTTTGCAACAGAATTTTTCGCGCCGAAAATTGGCATTTCTAAAGTAATTTCGCAAGTGCCGTCTTCAAAATATTTCGGATTGCCAACTTCACTCATACCTTTAATAGTTGCACTGACGCGCGTTCTTACAATATCAGATTCCAGCATTAAATCTTTCATAGTGCTTTCTGAATCGACTTGCACGCCTTCGACAGCTTCAGCTAAATTTCGTTCTGCGTCCATTCTTGCCGCGCGTTTAGCCTGCGCTCTTTGCAAGCCTTTATTTTTCGTGTTTGCATTGCCCGCCGCCAAACCTGTCGCGCGGACAACTCCTTTTTCCCAATCAACAGTATTATTGGCGGGGTCTGCCAAAACGGTTGCAGTAAGCATCATTACCGCCGTTGCAAATGCCATACAACTTTTTAAAAGTTTGCTAGTCATTTTGTTACACTCCTTAAAAATTTATTTTTTAGAAATTCCGTAAAGTCTGCCAATTAAAATATCAACAGTTTGAAACGCCGCTTGAATTTTTAGATAACGTGCGCTTTGACAGTACAAACAGTTACACCTCCATTTCCATTTTTTTACTCCCAAAGAGTCGTTTGAGAATATATTAATGCACCGCTTGCCCGGCGTTCAAAATATTGATGTCGATTTTTGCAACTTGTACACTTGCACTTATCAGGAAAAATATTAAAAAAATTTTTTGCAACGATTTTCATAAAAATTTCTCCTTAATTTTATTTCCGCGTGTAATTTTTTTATAAACTTTACCTAACACCTAACACCTAAATATTCTTTTTTATTTTTTCAGCAATTTGCAGCGCGGCTTTTTCAAGGGCAATGTTCAAGCTGTCTTCAGAAAATTCCATTTGTCCCGAGCGAAAAATTTTCCCGATTCTGTTATAGTGCGCCTTTGAAACGCCGTTGCCCGTGAAAACTGCTACAAGTTTGCCCGTCGAAGTGTCAAAAATTTGTACGCTCAAACTTGCGCGTATACCGTCGCCCTTGCCAATAATTTTTTCATCAGTCGTGCGGCTCAAATTCATTAAATAGCCTATTAACAAATATTCGCAGTCTTCAGCCGCCGCCATTGCCTTAACTTCGGGCGTCATTTTGCCGAGTTGGGACATTACCATTATTTCGTCAAGAATTGCCTTTGTAGTTTCGCCCGTCAAGTCGCGCAGGTCTGCAACTGAAATTATTTCGTCCATAATGACGCCCGCCGCCGTATGGAATGTTAAAATTTGTTCGTCGCTCAAATTTGTAATTGTAACGCGGCTTGTAAAATCTGCCACGCCTATTACGGGCAAAGATTTAGCCTCTGCGCGAACAGTAAAAATTAAAAGTGCAATGATTAAAACTGCGCGAAGTTTCATTTTACTCAACCGCCTTTAAACCGCGTTTCAAAATATTTTTAACGAGTTTGCCTGCCTGGTCTTGCAAAACATAATTAACCATATCGCCGACAGTGTAATTGTTGCCGTACTTGCCAATTAAAACATTGGTGGTTAAACTTGTACGTTTTTGGGTATTCTGCCCTTCAAAAACTTTTCCTGTTTTAACATTAATCAAAAAATATTCCATTTCAATTTGAACGCGCTTGCCGCGCAGGTCGTAAGTTGAAGGGCTCGCGCCGAAAATTCCGCCCGTCTTGCGCCAAACGTCAGCATCACGAACATTGCAGAAAAGCATATATTCAACGCCGTATTTTTCGCCGAGTTCAAAAATTTTTTCGGAAATTTCGGGCGTCAAGCGGTAGGGCTTGCCTTCCAATTTCAAACGCGCCGCAGTTTTTGCAGGATTTTGATAATATTCCTTGCCTTTGATTGAATCACCGTAGCGCGTCATTTTGACGTTGGCAAATTCGCGCCGGTATAAATGACTGTGCGCTATTGCGTCCATATGAATTGTTGAAAAAATTTCGTCCTCTTCCGAAGGCTCGTCAAGCAAAGTCATTCTTGATTCAACATTAAAATTTTCCTGCAACTTTTCCCTGATAACGTCATAAAAATTCGCCATAAATTCGGGTTTGAGTTCAAATTGCCCGTAGCCTGCAACTTCCGCCAATAAAATTTTCGGCGCGTTGGAATTTCTTTCAAACGCCGCTTCCGCCGAATTTATCATTAAAATTGTTATTGCGAAAATCAATAGTAAAAAATTTTTCATTCTCCTAGCCTCTGCGACGATTCATATTAATCATAAGATTGTCAACAAGTTTAACGGCGGCTTTATCGAGCGCGTCAGCAACCAAATCGCCGTTAATTTCGTTTTCGCCGATTCTGATAATACGCAAGGGAGCCTTTGTCAAACGCACTTTAGATTCAGCAACCGAACGCGCAGTTAAAACAACGCGGCTTGTTTCAACGTCAATCATTCGGCAAGAAAGCCGCGCAACAACTGTATAACTGTTACTGCCGAAGCCTAAAACTTCGCCGACGCGCTTTTTACTGCTCAAGCCGTCGATACTGCCGACCAAAAGATATTGCGCACCTTCAAGGTTAAAAGTTTGTACCATTGACGCGGGATTTGCCATTTGCATTTGAATCATTTGCTCGTCAACAATTTCCTGCAAATATTCCCTGTCAAGTAAATCAAATTTGCCAGTGTTGAAAAGTTCGTCATAAATTACGCCCGTTAAATTAATTTGGTCGTCAAAATTTAAATCGGGCGAAATTGCGGCTTTTTTTGTGAAAGGTATAACCGCCGCACGCGGATAATCATAAATGCTCGCCGCGCAAATTTCGGGAAGTGCCGCAATTATCACTGCTACAAGTGCAATAAAAAATTTTTTTAAAATCATCTTGCAGTCCTCCCGTCATATTTATAACTTGTGCGGTTAGAAACTTTCATTGCAACTTTTTTAAACTTTTTTTCAATTTCTGACGCCGCAAAATTCGCCGCATTTTTAATTGCGTTACGCGCGGCTAAATCTTCGCTCATACCGTTACCCTTGCCGCTGACAGTGAAAGTGCCGACAATTTCGCCGTTGGTAAGTTTGATAATTTTCGCTGTAATATCTGCGTTGCCAATGTTCATCGGGTGATTTGTATAACCGCCTGTCCTGTAATTCGGCAAAACTAAATTTTGCGCGGCGGCGTGCGTTTTCCCTAAAACAAGATAATCTGCGCCGTAACTTGAACCAATGCCAACGAGTCCTTTTTCGCCGTTGTAAATTCTTTCAAGCAAAACTGCATTTTCTAAATTTGCAACAATATCCGCGTCAACAATGTGCGAAAATCCCAATTCTAACAATCTGTCATTGATTGCACTTTCAGAAAGTTCATCGTGCGTACCGGCGGGCGCGTTATCCTGCAACATTATAACTGTAATGCGCGGGTCATTGAGTCTCATAATCGTTTCAAGGCGGCTCATTAAATTAGTATTAGCCTCTGATTCAACATTCATAATTGCGCGGACGAAGTAACTGCCGTCAGATTGCCTGCCTTCGTCGATAATTCGTACGTTGTTTACAAAACCTTGAGAAGCGGCGTAAAGTTCGTCAAGTTGGACGACAGCATTTTCAACAAGAGTATTTGCGTCAATGTACGCGCCGACAACTTGTTCAACTGCCGTTTGCTCGGCGCGGTGAATTGCCTCTTCACGGTTTTTGCCGTAACCGTCGGCTGTAACTTCCTGCGCGAAGGCTGAAGTTGCCAACATTAAAATTAATATCACTGTCAACAGAAATTTTTTCATTGTCATCACTCCAAAAAATTTTATTTTAAAAAAGCCGTATTCATTTTTTGCGGTAAGTATACAACGCAATTTTAAAAATATCATTAGAAATTGTTTAGAAAAAATTTATTCGCCATTAAATAATTTCAGGTTTTAGTGGATAGAAAGAACCGCCCGTCATTAAAGCCGCAGCTTGAACTTTTTTAGATGCGTGGGAAAAAGTTTGCGCCCCAAAGGGGGCATCCTGTTACTAAGAGCGTACCGAAACCGAGCGGCCCTGACGGGCGGGAAAAAAGCACTTTTTCTTTGGTTCTTTCTTTTTTTGCTTTGGAAAAAAGAAAGTACATTTAAAGATATTTAAAATAAAAAATGAAAAACGTATGGATAAAATTTTCTAAATTTCTTGCGTGTAAATTAATAAAGGATTATACTAATAGCCGCAAAAAATTTTAATTTGGGAGTTTTTAATTTGATAAAAAAATTTATGGCGATAATTGGGGCGATAATTTTTTTGAATTGTAATATTTGCGCGGCGGAAAATTTAAAATTTATAGATTCAAATGACGATGACGGCTATTTTATCGATACAGATTCGATAAAAATCGAAAATAATTCCGCCTTCCGCGTGAATATGGCGATTATTCGGCTGAACGTCAATCAAATGGAAATTGTTGACCTTAGGATAAATCACGCCGCCAAAAATTACGAAATACTTTCAACGCGCACCGTTTCATATGACGAACGAACAGAAATTAAAGCCGACAACACGCGGCGCGGCGCAAAATCTTATTCCGAAAAATCTTTGATGGGCGATATTGTCAACATTGTAATTTACGGAGGCGAATAACTTGAAAAAATTCTTAGCGGCGGCTCTGATAATTTTTTTTGTACCGCTGACAGTTTTAGCGGCGGAAATTTCGGCAAATTCAAAACTCGTACAAATGGAAATTGATACTTACGGCAGCGAACAGACGGGCGCAATTTTGGACAGAATTAACCGCCTCGAAAAAGATTTTTCCGGCGCAAATATGCAGGGCAATATGAACACGCGCATTGATTCGGTATACGAAATTTTGTACGGCAACGCGGGCGAGCCGAGCATTTTGGCGAAAATTAACGCTATCGAATGGAACGCCTACCACGAAGTTTCAGGCGACAGTATAACCAACCGCCTTACAAAACTTGAAAACGAAATTTCGGGCAAAAATTCTAACGAACCTTTTATAAAAAGAATTGCCGCCCTCGCGCAGGCGTCATTCGGCAACGAAACAATTCCGCTTTCTCAAATGCAAATTCCCGAAAATCTTTTAATTAAAGTTGCACTCGTTGAAAGTATAGGCTCAAGAACTTTGCAGGAAGGAGATCTTGTCAATTTTAAAGTTGTAGAGAATACTTATGTTGACGGCAAATTGGTTTTCCCTAAAGGGCTGCGCGGCAGGGGCGTAGTTGAAAACGTTCGCAAGGCGAAGGGCTGGATTGGCAGGAACGGCAAAATTAATATCAATTTTTATACTTTAAAATGTATCGACGGTACGAACATTGATATTTTTGTTGGCGAAGAATCCAAAATTGAAATGAAAATCAAGCAAATGGTTGGCGGCGCGGCGTTGGTCGGTATGAATTTAAACAGCGATTGGAATAAAATTATGGTACACGGCAAAAACGTTGAAATTCCCGCCGGTACAGAATTTTTCGTACAAACAAAAAAAACTTTTAACTTGTACGGCTTGCAGGTTGATTCAGAGAATTTAAATTTTTGATATGGCGGGTTGAAAATGTTTAAAATCAGCAAAACAAAAAAAATTATTTTGGCGACGCTTTTTACTTGCGGAATAAATTACGCCGCCGTTGAACTGCCAAAGGCGCAGGCACTTTTCGAAGCAAAAACTGATACAAATGCAGATACTTTCGACTACATAGAAAATCAACGCCGCGAACGCCGCGCTCGCGCTCTTACCGATGAACAAAAAACTTTGCTTGCAGATATTGATGAGGCTAAACAGCGTCTGCCAAAACCTATCGAAGAGGGCGAACCGATTCCCGCCGCCTTTGAAGGCGATAATTTAACCTACAACACTTTAACGGGCGAATTTACCGCAAAAGGGCACGTCGATATTATTCAACTTGAAGGTTATCGTTTTCAAACGCTCGAAGCTAAAGGCAATATTAATACTCAAGAAATTCGCATTAAGAACAAGGCGCACGTTCTGCAACTTAAAGAAGACGCGCCGCGCGTCACGCTTGACGGCTACAACACCGTTTACAATTACGGCACAAAAGAAGGCACAATGGAAAACGTCAAGGGCAAAGCCGCCGATTATTATATTTACGGCAAGCGTTTTGAATTTTATCCCGACCACCTTGTAGCTTATGACGCCTATCAGACAAAGTGCGGCGCAAAACACCCCGATTATCGAGTTAGCGCAAAACGTATGGAAATTTGGCCTGAACAAATTATCAGAATGTACGATATTCAGCTATGGATTGGCGATATGATTGTTGGTACAAAAAAATATGACGAGCGCAAATTGGAAAGTAACGGCGAGCCCTATTTCCCGACTGTAGGTTATAATTCTGAAAGGGGCGCGTACATTGAAGACCATTTTGAATTCCCCGTTTTCAATGAGCATTTCAAATACGTAATCAATCCAACTATCGACCATAAAAACGGCGTCCGCAGCAATACCGAATTTCATTACGATAACAGAGATTTTAAAGTTCGCGCTTTTTACGGTTACTATTATGACGGCGAAGGACGCTGGATAAAAAAAGAGCCGGGAATTGATTTTTATTACTACAGGCATTTAAAAATTTTGCCAATTTCATATCACGTTGAATACGAAATAGGCAGGTGGAGTTTCAGAAATATTTCCAGTACGCACGAAGAATTTGAAGTTGGATTGGATAGAGACCCTATCAGATTTAATAAAAACTTTACGCTTTTTTTGGGAACAAGTTACAAAATTACCCGCGACGACGAAAAATCTCCTACGCGCCAAAAAACAAGCGTACGCGGTATGAATTACAAGGCAAGACTTGTTAAAGAATTTGACGATACTTTTGCCGCTTTCGTTGCCTACGAATACACTAAAAACACTTCCCAAAATTCGCTTTATGCATTTGACAACGACAGCTTTTCACATAAATTTTTAACAGGTATAAGTTATAGAATTACTGACAAAGACAGAATCGTTGCGGGCTTGAAATTCAATACTGCAAGCGGCTCGCTTGAAGATGTCGATTATTATTGGTTCCGCGATTTGCATTGCTCAACGGCTATTCTTCGTTGGCGTGCAAAGCGCAAAGAATTTGAGGCGCGTTGGCAATTTACACCTTGGTAATTTAGGTGTTAGGTGGCAGTAAAAAACTAAAACCTGGAACCTGAAACCTAAAAACTGACTGAAAGGAAGTTTTCTAAAAATGTTTAGTGAAAAACACAAAAATGCGGGCGTTACTTACGCTCAAGGATTTAAGGCGGCAGGCGTTCGCGCAGGTATCAAAAAAAGCGGCAACCTTGATGTTGCTCTGATTTACACCGAAAAAGAGGCGGCAGTTGCAGGCGTCTTTACTCAAAATCAAGTTGCAGCCGCGCCCGTCCGCGTCAGCAAAATTGTTGTCGGTACAGGCTCTGCTCATGCAATAGTTGCAAATGCAGGTTGCGCCAACGCTTGCACGGGCGAACAGGGAATTAGAGACGCCGAAAAAATGGCTGACATTGCCGCCAAAGAATTAAATTGCCGCCAAGACGATGTTATTGTTGCGTCAACGGGCGTAATCGGCGTCAACCTTCCAATGGATAAAATGGAAGCGGGAATTAAAGCCGCCGCAAAAGAACTTTCCACTGAAGGCAGCGTAAACGCAGGCAACGCTATTATCACTACAGATACTTATTCAAAATCCTGCGCGACGGAATTTCAGATTGACGGCAAGGAAATTCATATTGGCGCAATAGCCAAAGGTTCGGGAATGATTATGCCGAATATGGCAACTATGCTCTGCTTTATCACAACCGATATTGATATTGAACAAAAACTTTTGCAGGAAGCGTTAAGCGATATTACTGAAGTTAGCTTTAATATGTTGACTGTTGACGGCGACACTTCAACAAATGATATGGTAATTGTTATGGCGAACGGCGCGGCGGGCAATAAAAAAATTACCGAGAAAAATGCTGACTTCGTTAAATTCCATACCGTGTTAAAAGAAATGTGCGTTGAACTTACAAAGAAAATTGCCGCAGACGGCGAAGGCGCAACGAAATTTTTAACCTACAATATTCACGGCGCAAAAACTTTCACTGACGCAAAAAAAGTTGGTATGGCTATTGCAAATTCGCCTTTAATGAAGTGCGCGTTTTTCGGCGAAGACCCCAACGTCGGCAGGGCAATTTGTGCAGTTGGTTATTCTCAAGTTAAAATTAATCCCGAAAAAACCGTTATCAAATTCGGCGGTATTCCCGTTTATGCTGACGGCTTGGTTTTGAAATTTGACGCGGACGCCGTTAAAAAAGTTATGGCGGCAAAAGATATTGTTGTTGATATCGAATTGGGGCTCGGCGAAGTTGACGCTACTGTTTGGAGCTGCGATTTTTCCTACGAATACGTTAAAATTAACGGCGAATATCATACCTGATTTTTAGGTTTTAGGAATTTTTCATAGAAACTATTAGCAAAGTCTTTTTTTGCAGGAATTTCTTTAACAAGTCGGCATTTCTTTCTTTTGGCGCAAAAGAAAGAAACGCCTAGCAAAGAAAGAAAACAGCCGCGCTGGAAACGCATCCTGCGTTTCGGGCGCGCTGTGCGCCCTCTTTTTTGTAATCTTTACAAGAACAATATTTTTAACAAATATTTTATTTTTTAGTAAGGAGAAATTTTTATGTTTAATGAAGAACATTTAAAAAAGGAATTGGCGGCGCGCGTACTCAACCGCTTTTTTTCCGCCGAAAAATCTTTTGAGGAAAATTTAAAAGCCGCTCAAATTGACGAAGAATTTTTAAAAAATCTTACTTCCGAACTTGTAGAAAATTTCGCGCAGGAAATTAATAAAGCTGAAACTAAAAAAAATCCCGCGCCTGAAGAAAAAACCGCGCCCGCCGAAAATTCCGCGCCAAAAAATTTTACCGATAAAGCAGAAATTTTGATTGAGGCATTGCCTTACATTCAAAAATTTTACGGTAAAACGGTCGTTGTTAAATACGGCGGCAACGCTATGGTTAATGACGAACTCAAAGAAAAAGTTATGCAGGACGTTGCTTTAATGAAGTACACGGGCATTAACGTTGTAATTGTGCACGGCGGCGGTCCCGAAATTACTCAATTTCTTAAAAAAGTCGGCAAGGAAACTTCTTTTGTAAGCGGGCTCCGCGTTACTGATGAAGAAACAGTTGAAATTGCCGAAATGGTTTTGGCAGGCAAAATTAATTCTGAAATTGTTATGCTGTTGAACAGGCGCGGCGTTCGCGCAGTCGGTATCAGCGGCAAGGACGCGGATTTGATTCACGCAGAAAAAAAATTAGCCACTGTTTACGAACAGGGCGAAAAAACTAAAGTCGATATAGGCTACGTCGGCAAAACGAAAAAAATTGATATTCGCGTTGTCGAAGATTTAATTTCGAGCGGCTATGTTCCCGTCATTGCGCCAATAGGCGTCGGCGAAGACGGCGAAAGTTATAACATTAATGCTGATTACGTGGCGGCGGATATTGCGGGCGCGTTGAAAGCTGAAAAACTTTTGCTGCTTACAGATACCGAAGGCGTTTACAAAAATTTCAACGATAAAAGCACTTTTATTTCAGATTTGACGGCGGCTGACGCGCGCCAATATATCAAGGACGGAATTATAGCGGGCGGTATGATTCCAAAAGTTGAGGCGTGTTTAAGAGCGTTGCAGGGCGGCGCAGGCAAGGCGCACATTATCGACGGCAGGTTAGCGCACTCAATCATTTTGGAATTGTTCACGGCATCAGGAATTGGTACGCAGGTTGAGTAGTAGTGTGGTAGTGTTATAGTTGGATAGTGTGATAGTTTTTAATATAACACTATCAACTAACCATCTGACCATCTATACATCTAATCAAGGCAAATTTGGTAAATTTCTTGCAACGGCAGAATTTTTAATAATTTCTTCAATGCGCTGGTCGATAATCAATTCTTGCTTGTGAACAGTTTCAGCCGTTTCAAATGCAACGGCGTCATTTTCGGAAATTCCCTTCGCGTAATATTTCCACGCTTGAATAGTTGTTGCAGTGGATTCTGCGCGAAGGCTTGCAAGATATTTTGCGCCGTTGGGAACTTCAATTTGATTAAGTTCGGTTTGCCTGTTTTCCAGCGTAGGAATTATGGTATTGTAAATATAATTGTAAATGCTGTCGCGTTGAGAATCGCTCATTACGCCGCTTGAAGTTCTTTGCAGTACAATAAAATTTGTTTGTTCATCGTAAAAAACGTCGTTGTAGTAGTTGACAATTTCGGCGGTGGCGTCGATATAAGCGTTAATATCTTTTTGCAAAATCGGCGTGACGGTTTCAAGATATTCTTTGTAGTTGTCAACGCTGATAAGCCGCCAAGAATTTTCTTCGAGCGAAAAAGTCAAGCCGGGAAATTTCCACGTTTCGCCCAAAATTTCAAAATCACTGCCCGCCATTTGCAAGCCGGTTTTACTGCCGTTTTCAAGCGTAACTTTCAGCGTAAAGGGCGTTTGCGAATTTTCTTCGATAATTTTTATATCGGCGGTTGCAATTCCGCCGTGATGTTCCACATTTTCCACGCCTGTAATTGCGGTGTTGCGAATTAAACTTCTTTCAAGCAATAATTCAAAATCAATTCCGAGTTGACGCCCTTTTAAAATTTCTTCGGGCAAAGTCCAAGTGCCTGTTCTGATTTTTGTATTGATAACTTTCATTGCGCCTTGACACATTTGCGGGCGAATCAGTACGTAAAAATTTTCAAAGAGTATTCTGTCATTCATAGAAATTTGTTCGTCATTTTTGAACATATCGCCCGTTAAATCGTCATAGGCGCGGGTTGTTATCGGCGTCAAGTCAACGTATTTATTGAAAGTGTCGAGATCGCCGATTGTTATCGATTCAATAATTTTATTAATTGCGTAAGTCGGAGTTTTAGTGCGGCTGGTAAAATCCCAAATTGCGTAACTTATACCGACTATCAGCAAAAGTAAAACGAAAATTCTTTCATACCTGACGCGCCGACGACGCGCCGTAACTTTTCTTTTCCAAGTATAATCGTCCACGTAATCCTCCGCTTTCCAAAATTTTTTCTGCGTTATTATAGTCAATGTAACAAAAATTGTAAACGAGGTGGAAATTTTGAACTTGCCGCAATGTGAAATTAATTACGCGCCCGCAATTTTCGGCAATGAAATTTTATTGGCGGCGGGCGGCAGGCGTCCTTCAGAAAAATTTTTTAAAGCAGTCGCGCAGGGCAGAAAAATTTTTGCCGTCGATAAAGGAATTGAAATTTGCAGGGATTGTAACATTTTGCCTGAAATTTTGATTGGCGATTTTGACAGCGCGGAAAAAGCCGCCGTCGATTGGGCGATTGAAAATAAAATTCCCGTCGAACGTCATCCCGTCGAAAAAGATTTTACCGATACGCAGTTGGCGTTGGAACTTTTGCAGAAAAATAATTCTGCGCTTATCACGGGGATTTTTGGCGGCAGGCTTGACCATTTATTCAGCAATGTTTTTACCTGCGCAAATGCGGCAAATAAAATTTTTCTTGCAGATGAACGCGAAATTATTTTTTTTGTCAAGGGCGGCGAAAGTGCCGAAGTTAAATTTTTTGAAAAACCTTTTGCAGTATCGTTGTTGCCGCTAACTGAAATTTGCGCGGGCGTAACTACAAAAAATTTGCATTGGGAACTTGATAAAGCTACGCTCAAGCAAAATTTTCCCAACGCCGTAAGCAATCGCGCCGAAAATTCCAAAATAAAAATAAGCGTCGAAGTTGGGACGCTTGCAATTTATTTTTGCTTCAACGCTTGAATTTCTTTTTGAATTTGAGAAAATTTTTCGGAGGCAACGGCGGCGGGGCTTTTTGACATTTCGTCAAGGATACGTTGCAACTTTGAAATTTTTTGTTCGGTAAATTTTTTTTTACGCCGTAAGCAACCGCGCCGAAAATTCCAAAATTAAAATAAGCGTCGAAGTTGGGACGCTTGCAATTTATTTTTGTTTCGACAGTTGAATTATAAAAAAATCTTGAAAATATTGACGCTTAGTGCTATACTTTTTTGGTATTCTGATACTAAACTGGAGGTAATATTGTGGCAAAAACTTATTATGACCAAGATGTTAATTGGGAAATTATGAACGGCAAAACCGTTTCAATTATCGGCTACGGTTCTCAAGGACACGCGCACGCGCTTAACCTTAAAGAAAGCGGCGTTAATGTTATCGTAGGCTTGTATGAAGGCTCAAAATCAAAGGCTGTTGCCGAAAGTCAAGGCTTGAAAGTTATGAGCGTTGCTGACGCTACAAAAGCCGCTGATATTATTATGATTCTTATCCCTGACGAAAAACAGGCTGACGTTTACAAAAATGAAATTGCACCCAATTTGAAAGACGGCGCGGCTCTTGCATTTGCGCACGGCTTTAACATTCATTTTAAACAAATTATTCCACCGAAAAATGTTGACGTATTTATGGTTGCGCCGAAAGGTCCGGGACATTTGGTACGCCGTACATTTGTTGAAGGCGGCGGCGTCCCTGACGTTTTCGCAGTCGAACAAGATGCAACGGGAAAATGCTTTGACATTGCATTAGCTTATGCACGCGGAATCGGCGGCACTCGCGCAGGCGTCATTCAAACTACTTTCAAAGAAGAAACTGAAACTGATTTATTCGGCGAACAGTGCGTACTTTGCGGCGGCGTTACTCATTTGATTCAAAACGGCTTTGAAGTTTTGGTTGCTGCAGGTTATCAACCCGAAATTGCGTACTTTGAAACTTTCCACGAAATGAAATTAATCGTTGACCTTATGTACGAAGGCGGTATGGCGAAAATGCGCAAATCCATAAGTGATACCGCAGAATACGGCGATTATACAACGGGTCCGAAAATCATTACGCCCGAAGTTCGCAAGGCTATGGAAAAAGCACTCGCCGAAATTCAAGACGGCTCTTTTGCGCGTAATTGGTTAGTTGAAAACCGCGCGGCAGGGCGTGCAAACTTCCTTGCACAACGCAGGATTCACGCCGAACATCAAATTGAACAAGTCGGCGCAAAACTTCGCGGTATGATGAGTTGGCTTAAAGACGGTAGCGATTTGTCTAAAGACTAAGGATTAAAAACTAAAACTAGTGATTAAGGGCTAAGGATTTTTTCTTAGCTCTTTTTTTGTTGAAAAATTCTGTTGACAAGCGAAAAATTTTGCAGTTACAATTTGAAAAATTTTGGAGGTGTAATAATGGCTGATTCAAGAATTTTCAGAGTAAGTCCCGGAATAACGGCAGAAATAATCGGGCAAGAAGTAGAAGATTTTCTGCGCGAAGAAAAAGAATTGACGGTTGAAGGCTTTTCAAGTTCGGAAGGATATTTTATACAGGCGAAGGAGTCTTCAACGTGGAAAAAATTTACAGGGCTCGGCAAGGCGTTGCAAGTGCAAATTATTCAAAGCAGCGGCAGTGAAATTATCGTCAATATCGGTATGGGCGAATGGGCGGACAAAGTCGGCGCGGCGGCAGTCGGTATGATATTTTTTACGCCGCTTGCAATTACGGCGGCTATTGGCGCGTACGGGCAAAATAAATTGCCTTCGGAAATTTTTGACTGCATAGAAAAATTTATAGTTTACAACAGCCAAAATGTAAAGCGCAGTACTTCGGCGGCGCGTTGCCAAAATTGCGGCGCATCAATTCCTTCTGATAAAAAATATTGCCCGTATTGCGGCGCGTCTGTTTCTTTCAAAAAAACTTTACGTTGCAGAAATTGCGGCGCAGTCATTGAAGCGGGAAAAAAATTTTGCGGTGATTGCGGTACACCTGTTGACTAGGGGCTGTTGGCAAACTATAAAAAGTAAAAACACAAGCAATTCTTTGATAAAATAAGTTTGAAAGAAAGGATTGCTTATGTCTAACTTATTTT
>CAJOCQ010000017.1 GCA_905233135.1 uncultured Selenomonadaceae bacterium
CATATAGCAACGCGTTACGACAAATTGGCGGATTGCTTTTTGAATTTTGTGTATCTTGCCGCTTCTGTTATCCACTTTTAATTTACCAACAACCCCTAATAAATTAAATGTTCTTTCTTTCTAGCCGTAGAAAGAAAGAACCAAAGAAAGACTCGTCGCCCGTCCAGTGCGCCTTGCGTTGGTAACGCTCTTAGAACTGTCGATTCTGCATTATAGTTTCTGTACGCACTAAGGCGGGAGGCAGCTGCGCTGAGAGGACGGGCGACAGTTTTTTTATTTAGGTTTTTATTTTAGTAACCGGAAGTTAGCGCGCGTCCTGCGCAGGGGCGGGCGGCTCGCATCACGCTCGCCGCTTTTTTATTTCAAACTAAAAAAGACTAGGGAAAATCCCCAGTCTTCGGAATTAAGTATTTTTTAATTTGTCAGTACAAATTCATAACGTTTGCAATTTCTTTCAAGCATTTTTCAAATGCACCGCGCCGCGCCCTCAAATTGCTCGCCTTTGAAAGAGAATCTTGGCTCGTAGTTGCGAAGTCAACGATACTTGAATTGTTAACCAAATAGGCGTCAAGCTGAATCGTACTGCGGTTTTTCTGCGAATGATTGTCGCTGTTTTGCTTGTCAATGTTTTCGTCCAGCATTAAATATAAAGTTTTGCTGTAGCCGCTGCGCGCAGTGAAGTCAATCATATCCTGCTTTTTCGGCGTATTTTCACCAATGTCATATCTGTTCATCATAAAAAGTTGGTATTGGCGTTGAATATCGTCGCCGCAATCGTAAAGCGTCTTAGTCTTAGAGCCGAGAACTTTTTTAATAAGGCTGTAATAATCTTTGGTTTTAAATTCTGCGCCGCCGATTATTACAACTTTGGTACTGCGGAAATTATCGCTTGACTTTGACGCCGCAAAAGCCGTACAGGAAATTAAAGCCATAATCATTGCCGTAAGCATAAAAATTTTTTTCAAAATAATCATCTCCCAAAAAATTTTGCAATTTATTCTGCAACAAATAAGCCGCGCTGTCAACTGTACAAAAATTTTCGATTGTGCTATATTACGCGGCGAGGTGATTTTTATGAAATTGGTTATTACGGTTGTAGGCAAGGACAGAGTTGGCATTATTGCCGCCGTTACGAAAATTCTTGCCGACAATGAAGTTAATATTTTGTCAATCAACCAAAATATTTTGAACGGCTTTTTTAATATGATTTTGTTTGCTGAAGCGAATGAAAGTAAAATTCGGCTCGTAGATTTACAGGCGGCTTTAAAGGCGCAGGGCGAAGAAATCGGCGTCGAAATTAAAACTCAACACCAAGATATTTTTGACGCAATGCATAAGATTTAGGCAGTAGTGAAAAGTTATTTTAAAATAAAGAAGAGCGCGGGGAAAAGTACCAACAAAAAAATTGCTGTCGTCATTATGAAGGAAGTTATTGCAAGGTTGACGTTCAATTTGTAAAGGCGCGAAGTCAACACCGCGTTAATTGCCGTCGGAGCCATCGCGCAGATTAACAGCGTATTCAATAAAATTCTGTCGCCGAAAAAAATTCTGCTTGCGAAATATATAAACGCCGGCATTATCAAAAATCTTAAAAATACCAAGTCCCAAACGCGCGTATAATAATATTTTGTATGTGAAAAATTTATCAAAAATCCTACCGGCAAAAGTGCTATCCACGCGCCGAAATGTACAAGCCTTTGAAATATTTCTGACAAAAATTCGGGGCGCGCAATTCCGTTTGCATTTAAAAACAATCCCGCTATTATTCCCAAAATACTAATTTGATTGACGCTGAAAAGACTTTGCCACCATTTTTGGGAATGTTCAACTTGATTGCCTGCAAAATGCTTTTCGTGGTAATACTGCGCGAGCGGAAAACAAACAAGCACCAATAAAATATTTTGGCAGGCACCGACAATTTGAGTATATGCAAAGCCTTCTTCGTTGTACAAAATAAACGCGCAGACGCCGCCCAAAGTTCCAAGATTCGAGAGCATTGCACTTATAACGTACGCGCCGCGATTCAACAAACTTTTATGACGCCGCGCAAATGTCAACGCGCCGATTAATCCCGGTACAATCACATACAGCGCGCCGAATGGAAGTAAAAAAAGTAATTCCCGCGTCAGCGGCAATACCCAAAAACTCAACAGCGTCAATAATGTATAAATTACAATGACGTTGAATTTTATCAGCCAATTTGTAAATTTGTCGGGCAAAAATTTTTTTCGGTGCAGGAAATATCCTACTATCAGCGGCGCAATTAAATCCGTGAAAACGTACACAAGGCGGGAATATTCAGAATCCATAATTTTTTCTCCATAATTTTTTTACTGAAATATTGCCACGTCGATTAACTTTTTGCAAGATTTTTAATAAAAAAAATCCCCAAGTCATTCCAAGCAAAATGACGAGGGAATTTTTTATTTTGAGACGCAAGGATTATTTTTCTGAATGAAACGCCACAAAAAATTAGCCGCGTCGCCCGCGTAGTCAACATTTATTCTTTTCGTTGCAACAATTTCAGGCTGAAAATTTTCGGCAGTCTCAATAAATAATTCGTTGCCGCACAAATCCGCGCCGTAATGATTTTTTGTAATTGCCATAGCTTGAGTTAATTTGCCGGGACCGTTGCAAAGTTCGCGCAGATTATTTTTTTGCCGCCGCGCCTGCATTAATTCAAGCCCTTCGACAGGTTGCAGGGCGCGTATCAAAATTGCGTCAGGAATTTCTGCAACGTTCGCAACCACATTCATACAAATATTTTTGCCGTAAATCAAATAGATATAAGCAAAGCCGCCCGCGCCGAAAGTAACTTCAGTGCGTGCTGTTCGCCCTTTGAAGGAGTGCGCCGCCGCGTCAATTTTGCCCAAATACGCCTCAACTTCCACGATTATACCCGCCGTTAAACCTTCCGCCGAATTGTGCACTAACTTTTTGCCGATTAAATCTTTTGCAACTTCCAAGCCGCCGCGCAAATAAAATTCTCGTTTAAGTTTCATAAAGCCATTTCGTAAATTTTAGCCATATCGTCAAGATAAAGTCTTTTCGCAGAACCTATACCTTTTCCGTTGCTTGTATTTTCGCAGGAAGTAGCCATTTCTTGAATTTGTTCGTACGTTGGATTGACGCCCAATTCTGTAAGATTTGTAGGCATACCAATTTTTTTGTAAAAATGTTCCATTTCCTCAATTCCGCGCAGTGCAACTTCTTCTTCGCTTAAGCCGTTAGCGTCAACGCCCATAACATTTACGGCGAATTTTACAAAGCGCGGCAGACAATTTTTATAAACGTAACGCGCCCAACTTCCCCAAAGTGCGGCAAGCCCCGCGCCATGCGTGGTGTTGAACATTCCGTTAATTTCGGATTCAAGATTATGAGTAGCGAAGTCGCCGCCGTCATTGCCGCAACCCGTCAAGCCGTTATGCGCCAAACTCGACGCCCACATAACTTCGGCGCGTGCGTCATAATTGCGGGGATTGAAACGCAGAATGTTAGCGTTCTTCATAACGGTTTTCAAAAGTCCTTCGGCGATTGAGTCAGTAAGTTCCATATTGCCGCCGTTGGTAAAATATCTTTCCATTGTATGCATCATAATATCAACGCAGCCCGCTGCCGTCTGATAATCGGGCAAAGTCATTGTAAGTTCAGGATTCATAATAGCAAATTTCGGGCGTGCAAGCGCGTCGCCGAAACTGCGTTTTTTGTGCGTTTGTTCATTCAAGATAACAACACTGCGGCTCATTTCACTGCCTGCCGCCGCTATTGTCAAAATGGAACCTACGGGCAATGACGCCTTAGGCGTTCTTTTGCGCTCGAATAAATCCCAAACATCTTCTTTCGGCTCGGCAAGTGCAAACGCTATAGCTTTTGCGGAGTCAATGACACTGCCGCCGCCTACCGCCAAAATAAAATCGACTTGATTTAACGCGCCCTGAGCGAAGCCGGTACGAACTTTATCAAGGTGCGGATTCGGTACAACGCCGCCCAATTCAACGTGGAAAATTCCCGCCTCGTTCAAAAGTTGTTTGACGCGCCCGATTAAACCGGATTTAATCGCGCTGCCCATCCCGTAATGTATCAAAACGCGCGTACCGCCGTATTTTTTTATTAAAATCCCGACGCTTTTTTCTGCGCCGCGCCCGAAAATTATTCTTGTCGGAGTGTAATATTCAAAGTTATGCATAATAAACGCCCCTTATATTTTTATATTGAAAGTCTAACAGTTTCTTTTGCAACGGTCAAGTTTTAAAAATTCGGCAGAATTATTTCTAAATTTAAATCTTGCGCGGCTTTTAAAATTCCTTCGGCGGGCGCGCTTTCAGTGATTAAACCGCGCACATTTTCAAGCGTTGCGAATTTATAATTTGCCTCGACGCCGAATTTTCTTGACTCCGCCATTATGTAAGAATTTTTGCTGACGCTTAAAATTTTCGCCTTGTGAAGCCCGCTGTCGATGTCGTGCGAAGACAGCGAATTTTTTTTCACATCAACGCCTACAACTCCTATAAATGCAATATCGGGGCTGAACTTTTCCATAAATTCAAGGTTAAGCCCGTCGCAAAAACCGTCGCGGCTCTTGTTAAGTTGCCCGCCCGCAAAAATTATATTTATTTTGGGATTGCGCGCCAACATCACTAGCACATCAACCATATTTGTAATAATTTTGCAGGGCGAATCCCTTTTTTCCAAAATTTCGGCAATGGCAATGCTGATTGTCGAGGCGTCAAGAAAAATTAAATCATTCGGCGAAATTATTTTCAAGGCGGCGGCGGCGATTTTTCTTTTTGCGTCCACGTCGCTTATTCGGCGTTTTTGCGCTTCGGTAATTTGTAATTTTTCTTTGATTGGAACTGCGCCGCCGTAAGTTCTTTTGAGTTGTCCTTCAATTTCAAGCGCGGTTAAATCCTTTCTTATACTGTCTTCGGTTACGTTGAACATTTCGGCGAGTTCTTTTACTAAAACTTTGCCGTTGGAATTTAAAAGTTCTAAAATTTTTGCTTGTCTTTCTTCCAGAAACATTTTTATTCCCTCCAAAAAAATTAATGCTGCAACACAAATGTTACAGCATTTTTTTATTTATATCTACAAAATATTTTCTAAAATATTTACGCGCGTGAATTTATTGCAAAAAAAAATGGTGACGCTAGCGGGATTTGAACCCACGAACCCGCCGTGAAAGGGCGGTGTCTTAACCACTTGACGATAGCGCCATTAACCGTTGCAGATTATACTAAAACTTTTTTACAATGTCAACAAAAATTTTCAGCGCAATTTCCAAGCGTGATCAATAAGACCAATGCCCTTGCCGAGCGTCAAGCCCGAACTTAACGCGCCTGTTAAATATTTTTTTGCCTCGTCGATTGCCTGAATTAAATTTAAACCTTTGGCAAGATTCGCCGCAACAGCCGCGCTTAAAGCAGTGCCTGCGCCGTGCGTGTTTTTCGTGTCAACTTTTTTGCCCCTGAACCAACGTGCCTCTTTGCCGTCAAACAAAAGTTCGCTTGCGTCGTTTTCATCTCCGCCGCCCTTTGCCAATATCGCGCAGGAATATTTTTCTGAAACTTTTTTTGCGGCGTCAGAAATTTCTTGACGTGCAGTAACTTTATCGCCGCTGAAAAATTCCAATTCAATTTTGCCCAATGTTACCAAAGTTGACAGCGGGAAAATTTTTTCTGCATAAATTTGGGCGTCCGTCGTCTCAATTAATTTTGTGCCGTCATTCGCAACCATTGCAATATCCGTAACAATATTTTTTGCGCCGTAATGCGCCAACCTTCCTGCAACAGTCAAAATTAAATCCTGCGTTGGTACCGCGCCAATTTTCACGGCGGCAGGCGGAATATCTTCAAAAATCATATCAATTTGATTAGCCAAAAAATCCGCCGTCACGTCCATATACGAACGGTGCCCCGTCGTATTTTGCGCCGTCAAAGTTGTAATAACCGTCATTGCGTAAACGTCATTTGCAATCAAAGTTTTAATATCGCCTTGAATTCCCGTGCCGCCGCTTGAATCGCTGCCGCCAATCGTAAGTACCGTTTTCAATTCCATTTTAATTTACTTCCTTTCAAATGCTGTATAAAAATCTGCAGAAATTTTTTGCAGATAATCTTTTTTCTTGAGGACGTCAAGCTATTTTGGGGAATTTGTTCAACGCCGTAAAACGCGCCGCCGAGTCCGCCCGCAATAGCCGCAACGATATCAGTATCGCCGCCCAAATTTACCGCCTTTAAAATTAAATCTTTATAATTGTCGGTATTCAGCAAACACCATAACGCCGCCTTGAGAGTGTACACAACATAAACGCTGATTGTAATATTTTTTTCGGGTGTTGCCGCAAAATTTTTATCGAGCAAAAATTCATAGTGAAACCATTCGCCCCAAAATTTTTCGTGCGCTGAATAAAAATTTTTCGCCTTGTTTACGCCGTTGGAAAATGCAACTTGCAAATTTTGCCCGTCGAAAATTTCAACCGCAATAAGACAATAAATCCCGCAAGCAATTAAAGTGCGCGGGTGCGCGTGCGTCAAAGAGGCTACTTCGTGAATAATTTTCATTGCGTCATTGTCAAAATTATTTCCGCGCGTCAAAGAAATGTACGCGGCAACAGGCAACATTCTTATAAGCGCACCGTTTTCGTTGGAGTATTCGTCAGAAATTCCGCAGTCCTTCGGGTAATAGCCTTTCAAAAAATTTTTTATCGCCGCTTCAGTTATAGGGTCAAAGTCAAAAGTAAAATCGTTGGCAGTGAATTTATCGCCGCTGTACCAATCGACGAAATTTCTAAAAATATCTTCAAAGTCAATTTTTTTTAGGCGCGTCATACTTTCCATAGCGGCAATAGTCAAGCTTGTATCATCAGACCAAGTGCCTGCGGGTTGACTGTAAGTGCCGTATTCTCAAATATCGACAACGGGATTTTCTTTCAACCTGTAGCGTTTTGTAAATTCCACGGGGACGCCGACAGCGTCGCCGACGGCGTGCCCTAAAAGCATTGCAGTTAAAATTTCTTTCGTCATAATTTTCCCTCGTTAAGTTTTTATATCGCCGAAATTATTCCATTAGCCCGAATTAAAAATTGACAAAATTCTTCGCCCGTTACCCAACGCCAATTATCTTTTTCAACGCTGAAACCGCCCGTTCGGTAAAAAATTTTTTCTTGCCCGAATAAAGCAAAATACTTTGAATTGCGGCTTGTTCTTCCTGCGAAGTTATCGTTACCAAATGCCCGCCCTTTTCTTCGCAAAAATCTTTTGCCTGATACCAAGTCATAGGATCGTCAAAACTTTGTAATAATGCTTGTTATATTCCCAAATCCCCGCAATTTTCAAAACTTCTTTATCGGGTGATTTTTCCTGTTCGTGTTTAATTTTTTCCTGCACTTCAGCAATATTTTTATTGTCAGTGTCAGTGTCAGCAACTATAAAAACTTTGCACATAGACGCCGATTTGTTCGGCAATTTTTCTTTTTGCGTCGTTAAGGGCTTTAATTTTGGCACTTGCGCGGGTGTCGTTATCCCCTAAGCGGTATTCGCCCTCTGCGGAAAATTCGTTTACTTTATTTTCGGTTGAAACTTCCTGCTTTTCAGTTTCGGCGGGAATTTCTTCAGATTCGGCAAAAGTTACATTCGGCGCAAAAAAAATTAAAAGTGCTGCAAAAATTTTTTTGATTGAGTGCAAAATAATCCTCCTTTAAATTTAAGAATATTTTTATTCGTGTTCCCAAAATTCATCTTCAGTTTCCATTCCGCCCAGCCAATCCGGCTTTGAATAATCGTCGTCATCGTCGTACATACTCATACTGTCTATTTCATTTACATATTTCTCTCCGGCTGATATAACGGCTCTACTAATCCTTTCATAATATGGAATAAACAATTCTAAAAATTTGGCGATTGACGCGGTACTTATTTCATCAATTCCTATATAAGGTGAAAAATAGTCGTAGTTTGTTTTGTTAAAAGAATAACTCGTGCCGTATTCCAGAAGACTATTTAAATAATTCAAAAATTCCCCCAAAATTTTAAGGTAACTTTCTTCGTCGTAACCGTCCTTATAAACAAAATTTTTTACCGATTTACTATGTTGTAAAGTTTCACTTACTATATTTGGCAAAAGGTACAAGTAAGCAAATTGCAAAGGAGTCAATTCGTTTTCGCCGTATTTAAATTTTTTGAGTTCCGCAATAATTTCTTCATCAGTCAAAGCTTCGTATGAAGAATTTGACGGGCATTTATTCAAATAATTTACCGCTTTAGTAATGGCAGCATATGTATCCCAAGAAATTTCTACTTCCGTTTCTTCATCTTTGTAACAATAAAATGGAGTCCAAATATCTTCAGCAGACTTTGCTTTAAAAAATCTCATTTTTTTGGGATAATTAGAATTGCCGGTTGAAATTTGCACGTAAAAACTTTCGTAACAATAATCTTCAATTTCAATATGATAATAAACTGCAAGAGTAAGTGTGAATTCATTGTCGGATTCATCAATTTTAAAGTTATGATATACGCCTTCTTTTTCTTCAATCTTTGCGGCGATTTCCAGTGCAAATTTCAGTACGTTTAATTTAGTGTCGCTGATGTTTTCAGATTTTGCAATTTCGTTAATAAGGTTGTTAAAAATTCCTGTCATTTTCAAAAACTCCTTTCCTAACTGAAAAAGCACCGCGCCAAAAATTTAACGCAGTGCTTTTAAAGTTTTTTTCTTTATTTAAATTTCGTTTTAAAATTTTCTTTTAAATTATTTTTTCCAAATTCCGCCAACAGTGCGGTTAAGGAGCGGTTGACGCTGATAAACAGCGTTTTTGCCGAGTTCTTCTTCAATACGAATGAGTTGGTTATATTTTGCCATACGGTCTGTACGACTCAATGAACCTGTCTTAATTTGTCCGCTGTTGGTAGCAACAGCAATATCAGCAATAGTAGCGTCTTCGGTCTCGCCGGAACGGTGAGAAGTAACGGTCGTGTAGTTATGGCGGTGTGCCATTTCGATAGCTTCAAGAGTTTCAGTAAGGGAGCCGATTTGGTTGACTTTAATAAGAATGGAGTTTGCCGCGCCCATCTTAATACCTTTTTCAAGGAATTTGGTATTTGTAACGAAAAGGTCGTCGCCTACGAGCTGGCAACGGTCGCCAATAGTCTTTGTAAGTTCAACCCAATTATCCCAGTCATTTTCGTCCAAGCCATCTTCGATAGAGTCAATCGGGAAGTCGGTAATCAATTTTTCAAGGAACTTAATTTGTTCTGCCGCGCTGAGTTTCTTACCGTTAGGATCTTTTTCTTTGCCGTCTTTGAGTTTACGATAATCGTAATACCAACCATCAGCCTCTTTGTAAGCGAATTCAGACGCTGCGCAGTCCATAGCAATTTTTACGTCGTCGCCGGGTTTATACCCTGCTTTTTCGATAGCGTCAACGATAATTTGAAGAGCATCTTCAATGCCGTTGAGTTTCGGAGCAAAGCCGCCTTCGTCGCCAACAGCCGTTGAGAGTCCGCGTGCTTTGAGGAGTTTTGCAAGGTTATGGAAAACTTCCGCGCCCATACGAATTGCTTCACGAATTGTAGGTGCGCCAGTCGGGCGAATCATAAATTCTTGGAAAGCAATGGGAGCGTCAGAATGTGCGCCGCCGTTAATAATGTTCATCATAGGAACGGGCATTTTGTAGGTGTTGCAGCCGCCAATGTAGCGATAAAGCGGAAGTCCGACAAATTGTGCGCCGGCTTTTGCCGCTGCCAAAGATACGCCAAGAATAGCATTTGCGCCGAGTTTGCTCTTTGTGGGCGTGCCGTCAAGTTCAATCATCTTGTAGTCAAGCGCGCGTTGATCCAATACACAATCCCCGATAATTGCGGGGGCAATAATTTTATTTACATTGTCAACAGCCTTTAAAACGCCTTTGCCAAGATAACGTCCTTTGTCGCCGTCACGAAGTTCAAGAGCTTCATTTTCGCCGGTTGACGCGCCGGAAGGAACAGCTGCGCGACCGCATACACCATTTTCAAGGATTACATCAACTTCAACTGTAGGATTACCACGAGAATCAACAATTTCACGACCGATAACTTTCTCGATTTTTGCCATTTAAAAAGTCCCCCTTATCAAATCAAGTACAAGTTAATTTCTATGTTGTTATTATAAACATCTTGTCGACAAAATGCAAGTTGTTTTTTTAAAATTTTCCGAACATTTATCAAATTTTTTGCAGGAAAAAAATCTGAAATTTAAATTTTGACAGCTGATTTTTTAGCGAACAAAAATTCTTGCAAAGTTTCAAATATCGATTTAAAAGCGTCAAATTTTAACGCTACGCCGCCTCCAACTGTTTTTTAGTATAAATGTATACCCCTTGCAAATTTTTAAAATTTGGGCGTTTTAAACAACAAAAAACCGCCGAGCTTTAAAAGCTTGACGGTTAATTTTTTTGTCGAAAATTTAATTATCAGCCAACGTCTTCTTGTTTTTCTTTTTCAATGAGAATATCCAAAAGTTTAATGCCTGCTTCAGGAATATTTGTGCCCGGTGCGAAAATTGCAACCGCGCCGCTCTTGTACAAGAAGTCATAATCTTGCACGGGAATTACGCCACCGATACAAACAAGAATATCTTCACGCCCGAGCTTTTTGAGTTCTTCGACGAGTTCAGGCAAGAGTGTATTATGCCCCGCCGCAAGTGAGCTGAAGCCTACAATGTCAACGTCATTTTCTGCCGCGTCCTTCGCAGTTTCAGCGGGCGTTTGGAAAAGCGGACCAACGTCAACAGTCCAGCCCATATCAGCAAACGAAGTTGCAATAACTTTTTGCCCTCTGTCATGCCCGTCTTGTCCCATTTTTGCGACGAAAATACGCGGGCGGTGTCCTATAAGTTTTTCAAATTCATCAGCTTTGGCGATAGCTTTTTCAAGCGCGGTTTTATTGGTAAATTCGGAAGAGTAAACGCCGCTGATTGTATGCATAACAGCTTGATAACGCCCTGAAACTTTTTCGACGGCGTCAGAAATTTCGCCCAATGACGCACGAACGCGCGCGGCTTCAACTGCACATTCAAGCAAATTGCCGTTGTCTCTTGATTCAGCCGCTTTTGTAATAGCTTCAAGCGCGGCGCGCACGTCATCTTCATTGCGTTCTGCGCGAAGTTTATTAAGGCGTTCAACCTGCGCGTTGCGAACAGCGGTATTATCGACAGCCAAAATTTCGAGCGGGTCTTCATGGTCAAGGCGATATTTATTCAAGCCGACGATAGTTTCATTATTGGAATCAATACGCGCTTGACGACGCGCCGCCGCCTCTTCAATACGCATTTTCGGTAAACCTGTAGCAATAGCTTTTGACATACCGCCGAGTTGTTCAATTTCTTGAATGTGCGCCCAAGCGCGGCGAATAATTTCATTAGTCAAAGCTTCAACGTAGTAAGAGCCGCCCCAAGGATCAATGATCTTGCAAACTGAAGTTTCATCTTGAATATAAAGTTGCGTGTTACGTGCAATGCGTGCTGAAAAATCCGTCGGCAGTGCGATGGCCTCGTCCAACGCATTTGTATGCAGAGATTGAGTATGACCGAGAGCCGCGCCCATAGCTTCCATAAGCGTACGAGAAACATTATTGAAAGGATCCTGCGCAGTAAGCGACCAGCCCGAAGTTTGACAGTGCGTACGAAGAGCCATAGATTTTGCTTGAGTGCCGCCCATTTGTTTTACGATTTTAGCCCAAAGTACACGCGCCGCGCGCATTTTAGCAACTTCCATAAAATAATTTTTGCCGATAGCCCAGAAGAAACTTAAACGTTTTGCGAAGGCGTCAACCGCTAAGCCCGCGTTAATACCCGTGCGAATATATTCCAAGCCGTCCGCCAAAGTGTAGCCCAATTCAATATCAGCAGGTGCGCCCGCCTCTTGCATATGGTAACCTGAAATTGAAATTGAATTAAACTTCGGCATATATTTTGTTGTATACTCGAATATATCCCCGACGATGCGCATTGACATTTCTGGCGGGTAAATATACGTATTGCGTACCATAAATTCTTTAAGTATATCATTTTGGATAGTGCCGTTTAAAATGGATTTGTCAACGCCCTGTTCGATACCGCTCTGAATGAAAAATGCAAGGATAGGCAAAACTGCGCCGTTCATTGTCATTGAAACTGACATTTGGTCGAGCGGAATTCCGGAAAAAAGTATATTCATATCCAGCATTGAACAAACAGAAACGCCCGCCTTGCCGACGTCACCGAAAACGCGCGGGTTATCTGCGTCGTAGCCGCGATGAGTAGGCAAGTCAAATGCTATTGAAAGTCCTTTTTGCCCTGCCGCTAAATTTCTGCGATAAAAAGCATTTGATTCTTCTGCGGTGGAAAAGCCCGCGTATTGGCGAACAGTCCAAGGGCGGAAAACGTACATTGTAGCATAAGGACCGCGCAAAAACGGCGGGATTCCGCTTACAAAGTCCAAATGATTCATATGCGCGTATTCGTCGTGATTGTACAGCGGTTTAACCGGTACGTGTTCCATAGTTTTATATGACAAGCTGTCGAAATTTGCGGCAGCCGCTTTTTCAAATTCAGCCTTCCACGCTGCTTCGTCAACCTGCGGAGCGTCGCCGAGCTTTATCTGCGTGAAGTCAGGATTTTTATATTCAGCCATTAAAATTTCTCCCTTCGGTCGAAATTTAGTGTGGTAGTGTGTTAGTGGAATAGTGTGATAGTTTTTTTACTATACCACTATTCCACTATCCAACTATCCCACTAAATACCTTTCTTCTTCTGCATTGAAATTAAAGTTTGGTAGCAATTCGAGCGAATGTTAATATAATCATCAATGCCCGCGTTTTTGTAAGTTTCAACAAGTTCAGCCGGTGCAGTGCCTGCAAGGTAAACTGTAGCATTCGGCAAAACTTCATGAAGTTTAGGCGCAAGCGCGGGAACAATTTCAGGATAAGTTGCGTCAGTTGAACAAATTACAACTGCGTCCGCGCCCGATTCTTTAGCCGCCGCCGCCGCTTCGTCAACCGTTGCAAAACCGTTATTGCCCAAAACTTCAAACGCGCCGACTTGTAAAAATCCTGTAGTGAAATCTGCGCGAGCTTTATGTTGGGGAATTGGTCCCATATTCGCAAGGAAAATTTTAACGTTATCGTTCTTTTCGGTTTTAAATTTTTCTGTAGCTTCGCGCAGGGCTTCAAATTTTTCGCTTAAACGATGTGCCGCAATTTTTTGCACTTTATCACTTTCGCCCGTACCGAGTGCAGAGCGAATTTCGGCAATAGTTGCACCTGCCGCCGCCGCGTCAATGACTGTATCAAAATTCGCCGCGTCAACTTTTGCAAGCGCGCCTTTTGCGTCAACATTCGCCAAATATTTTTCAATGGCGGCAGTACGCACTTTTTTATTTTCGTCGAAATTTTCTGCGCGAGTTTCAAGGCGTTCTTCAGTCATATTCGCATACATATTATTTCCAACGATTCTGTCTTTGCGGGATTCAACGGCTTTAAATCTTGCGTCAAGAACTTTTTGAATTTCGGCTTGCGGATAACCTTCCTTGAGCGCGGCAACAATTCCGCCCTTGCCTTCGATAAGTTGGAACTCTGCCCAAATTTTTTCTTTAATTTGTTTAGTAAGAGTTTCTACAGCCCAACTGCCGCCTGCAGGGTCAATCGGTTGCAACATTCCAAATTCTTCTTGCAAAATAATTTGCATATTACGCGCAATACGGCGGCTGAACTCGTCGCCCTTTCTAATCGGCTCATCAAAGGGCGCGTTTTCAAATGAATCAAGCCCGCCGACTACCGCGCTAAAAATTTCTGAAGTGTTACGCAACATATTAACATAAGGATCATAAACAGTTTTGAAGAAAAGCGCGGGGCGTGCGTGTACGTGAATTTTTTGGGCGTTTTCACTGCCGCCGAATGCTTTAATAATTTCCGCCCAAATAGGACGAATTGCGCGAAGTTTCGCAATTTGCATAAAGAAATTCGCCCCTGCCGACACTCCGAACATAATTTGCGCCGCCGCTTCGTCAATCGTCAAGCCGCGTTCAAGCAACGCTCTTATGTAGGCAACCGCCGCCGAAAGAGTGTAGGCAATTTCTTGTACGTCATTTGCACCGCCGTTGCTGAAGGCGTCACTGTTTACCATAAAAGTTTTCAATTCGGGCGCGTTCTTTACTGCCCATTTTGCAACAGCCGCCGCTTCATCGTAAAGTTTATCAAGCGATTGTGTCAATTCGCCTTTTGCGGCAAGTTCGCCGATAGGATTTGCGCCAATGAAGCCGCGCAATTTTGAAAGGTCGCCGCCGTTTTTCTTGACAGCCGCAATTATTAAAGCGGCAACAGGCGCGGCACTTTCGCCCGCGTAAACGTACAGCGGATATTTATCCAATTTCAAGCCGTTAAGCAAAGTTTCAACGTCTTCAAGCGTGGTAAGACTTACGCCGCCGCAACCGGGACGCTTGCATTCGCGGGCGTCTTTTGCTTTTTTGGTTGCGCAGTCAAGTTTAATATTGTAGATTGTGGAGCCTTTATCAATTTCGTGTTTAAGAAGTTCATTATTTTCTGCAGGAAAAGTTTCGTCGCAAGCCTGCGCAATTCCCCAAGGAGCTTTAACATAGCCGTTGACATTTGCGCCGCGCAGATAATCGCCCATACCCGGAAAAGAATTTTTCGGCAAAATTTCTTCAGTGGTATTGCGGAAATACATCGGCTCGAAAGTGATATTTTCAAAAGTTTTAAAAAACATTTTCTTTTCAAAGGGCGCACCCTTCAAAAGTTCAATGCACGCCTCGCGCCATTCGTCATAAGTAGGAATTTCAAACTCATCCAGCGGTACGTCGGGAAAATTGGTTTGCGCTTCGGCTTTTTTAATTATTGCCTGCAAATCAAGTTCCGCAGAATTTTTTGCTTTGCCCATACTTTTTTCTTCCTTTCTGTAGTTGAGAAGTTTTTAAATATAAAAAGAATATTAGCGCAATTTATTTTCAAAGTCAACGCGCCGAATTTAAAAAATTTTACAATTTAATCAACGTCTTTATAATTGCGATAATGAATAATATCTGCAACAGTTGAAATAGATACATTAAATTTTCTTGCCAATGCGCGTATACCGTAAACTCTGTCGTACGCTTCATAATTTTCACGAATATATTTAACGTCTTCTTCAGTCAATTTTGCAAGTGGACTTTCTGTACCGATTTTATGAGTTCCCTTTTGAATAGCAGCTTGTATATTTTCCTTTTGAGTAAGCCAACGCAAATTTTCAACGCAAGCATTACTGCGGTCGCCGTCGATGTGGTCAACTATAGGTTTATTTTCAGGATTGGGAATAAAAGCTTCTGCAACCAAACGATGAACCAAATAAGTTGTTCCTTTGCTTTCCTTGTTGTCTTTATCTTCTTTATATAAGTTGACGGTAGGATAGCCATTCTTAGCAAAACCTTGTTTAAGAATTTTTATTTTGCCCTTATGAAAACTTTTGACGCGGGCTTTGTTGCTGACTTGGTAAAGATTTTCGTAACCTTTTACCCAACGCCAAATTTCGCCCGCCAAATCTTCAATCGACAAATTTTCACGAAAATTTTGCTTGTCGTATTCAAACAACAATTTATTGACGATTTTACGAGCTTTGCCTGACAATTTTAATAATTCACGCTGCAAAACGGTTCTTTCCTCTGCAGTGATAACCATTTAAATCGCTCCTTCATTGACAAAGACGAGCGAATTTATTAAAATCCTAAAAAGAATTGGCTTAATGTTCGTTCGTCTTACTTTATTTTTAACAATTAAATTGTAGACTGGAGCGGCTGTTAAGTCAAATATTTTTTTGCAACAATCACTAAAAAAATTATTTGCAAATAAAGCTGATACGTCGTAAAATCCCTACGGTTTAAATTTAAAAACCGAAGGGAGTTTTTTTATTGGAAAGCTTGAGCAAATATTTTAAATTCGAGGAACGCGGGACAAATTTACGCACTGAAATTTTGGCGGGCGTGACAACATTTTTGGCAATGGCGTATATTGTTATTGTAACGCCGTCAGTATTCTATACTTGCGGCGTGAATTTCGGCGGCGTTTATATTGCCACGATAATTGCTACAGTGACAGGCACTTTAATAATGGGCATTTGGGCAAATTATCCTATAGCGATTGCGCCGGGTCTGGGAATAATTGCCTACGTGGCTTATACGGTTATACTTGGAATGGGCTTGCCGTGGCAACAAGCATTTGGCGCGGCGGCTATTGCGTCGGGAATTTTTATAATTTTGTCGTTGACTTCATTTCGTGAAATGTTTATAAATTCAATTCCCGAATCGCAGAAAAAAGCAATAGCGGCGGGGATTGGCTTATTTATAGCGTTGATAGGATTTCGCAACGGTCATATAGTAATGCCGTCGGAGGCAACAATGGTAAGTTTCGGCAGTTTTTCCGACCACGTTTTTATTTTGACTGTTGCAGGATTAATAATAACAATGTTGCTTATGGTTTTAAATGTGACAGGCGCGGTATTTTTGGGAATGATTTTAACGGCAGTACTTGCAAGATTTTTAGGTTGGTGGGAATTGCCTGACGAAATTTTTTCAATGCCGAGCGGTTTCAATGAAACATTTATGCAAGTGCAAATTGGCGACATTGTACAACTTGCACCGATAATTTTTACATTGTTGCTTGTAACGCTTTTTGATACAACGGGGACAATGTTGGGCGTCGGGCGGCAAGCGGGCTTGATAAAAGAAGGACATTTCCCGAATTTAAAAAGCGCATTGTTGGCTGATTCTGTAGCAAGTTTTATAGGCGCGTTTTGCGGCACGAGTCCTACTTCAGCATATGTTGAAAGCGGTACAGGTGTTTCAGCGGGCGGGCGCACTGGTTTTGCTTCGGTAGTTACTGCGGTTTTATTTATTGCGCTGATTTTCTTTCAACCTTTTGCGGAGGCAATTTCTTCTTTGCCTTCAGTAACTGCGCCTGCGTTAATTTTGACGGGTTGTTTTATGTGCGCCAACGTTGCAACGATTGATTGGAATGACTACAGCGAAGCCTTTCCTGCCTTTTTTACGCTTGTTTTAATTCCCTTCACGTACTCAATTACAACGGGAATTGGCATTGGAATAATTTTTTACTGCGTTTTGAAAATGTGCACGGGCAAATTTGCTGAAGTTCATCCGCTTTTAATTTTAATGGCAATTTTATTTGCGGGACAGCTTGCAATGTAAAATTTTTTCTGTTATACTTTGCAAACAAAAAAAGCTTAACCGTTACAGCGGCTAAACTTTAGAAATTAAATATGAAAGCAATTTTGAGGCTCTCTTCGGAGAGCTTTTTTCAATTATTGAACGTGTTTCCAATTTCTGCCTTGAACAACCAATTCAACAGCTGCGCGTGAAACTTCAAATTTTCTTGAAAGTGCACCTTGTCCAAATTCAGGATCACGCGGGATATAATTTTCACGAATGAAACGCACTTGCTCTTCAGTAAGTTTTTTAGGTTTTTTGGCGGTATTCGGCGTGCAGTTTCTTTCTTCGTCAGTGCCGACATATTTCCAATTTTCGCCGGTAATAACAAAACGAATTGTTGACTTTGAAACGCCGAATTTTCTTGATAAGGCGGCTTGTCCAAATTCGGGATGACGCGGAATATAAACTTTGCAAATATAAAGCACTTGGTCTTCAGTCAATTTTGCACGCGGATGATTATTACCGGATTTATAGCGGCGGTCTTTCATAGCGTAATTTTTATTTCCTTCGCTTGTTGTCCATTCAAGGTTACTTGCGTCGTTATTGGCGGGGTTATTATCTTTGTGGTGCACTACCGGCAATTTTTGGGGATTGGGAATAAAAGCTTCTGCAACCAAGCGGTTAAGGCGTTTTTGATGATGCTTACCGTTTTTAGACAAAGTAACGTATTTATAACCGTGTTTATCTGAATACTGCGTAAGAATTGTTGCTTTTCCAAAATAAAAACTTTTAGCTCTGCCACGATTGCTGACTTGATACATTCCCTTATAGCCCTTAATGTCTTTCCAAATTTCGCCCGGCAAATCTTCAACTGCAAGAACTGCTGCAAATTTGTTTTTCTCAAAATCCTTCAAAAATTTTTCAATAGCTTGGACACATTGCGAAGACAACGCAGGAAGAGCCCCTTCCAATTTTTCTCCGTCTTTGTCTGTTTCAAGGAAATTTTTCAATCTGCGCTTAATGTAAGCGTCAATATTCGGCACTGCATAATAACCATATTTGCGAATTGACGGCAAAACTTTTGAAGTTACCCAACGCCGAAATTCTTTAGCTTTCGGTAAAGTAGAATTGAAAATCAGGGAATAAAGCCCGCTCTCATTTATCAAAGTTAAAAATTGAGCACCGCCTTTTTCCCCTTGTGGAAAGAATGACCGTAACATTTCGTTACTTTCTTGATTTGATGCCATTTCTTCAAATTGCTTACGAGTAATAACCATTTTGTCTTCGTCGTCAACGTGGTCAGCAACAGCTTTGCGGTTATTTGTGTATGCTAAAGCGCGGCAAATGTCAACGGCAACAAAATAAATTTCGCCGTCAATAAAGAGCGTGCGAATTGTTCCAAATTCTTCATTGCTGAAAATTTGCAGTTGATTTTCCATTTTTCTTTCCTCCTTTAAAACAGTTTTACATAAAAATTTTAGCAGGCAATCAAATAATTTTCAAGCGTCGGCGCAACATAATAACCGTATTTGCTAATTGACGGCAAAACCTCAGATGTTACCCAATTTTGAAATTTTACTGCATTAGGTTTACGGCTTTGAAAAATTAAGCGGTAAAGTCCAGGTTCATTAATAATATTAACTTCATTTTTAATCCAGCCGCCGGAAACCGCGTCAGCAATACCGTCGGCATTATCTACGGTACTAGTTATGCCATTTAAGTCAATGAATTTTTTCTCATCTTCACTTAAACGACTAACAGCATCACGTGGATTTTGAATATCAAGAGCGCGGCAAACATCAGCTGCCACAAACCAAATTTCGCCGTCAATAAAGAGCGTGCGAATTGTTCCAAATTCTTCATTGTTAAAAATTTGCAGTTGATTTTCCATTTTCTTTTCTCCTTTAAAATAGTTTTACATAAAAGTTTTAGCAAGCAATTAAATAATTTTCAAGCGTTGGAACAACATAATAACCACATTTGCAAATTGACGGCAAAACTTCAGATGTTACCCAATGTTTAAATTCTTTAGCTTTCGGAAGATTAGAATTAAAAATCAGAGAGTAAAGCCCGCTTTCATTAATAACCGTCATTGTTTGTACTCCAGAGGGGGTCGTGATTTGCGACCCCCTTTTATCTTCAGCGTCAACGTGTCTTGCAAGCGCGTCTTTTGTATTTGAATAGCCGAGCGCAACTGCAACGTCCTTACCGACAAAATAAATTTCGCCGTTAATAAAAATCGTGCGAATTGTTCCAAATTCTTTATTGCTGAAAATTTGCAATTGGTTTTCCATTTTATGTAGTATAAATATTTGACATAGAAATTTAAAATGGTTATATTGTCTAGGCGTTAAAGCTTAGACTTTTTTTATTTCAAAGGAAGAATTTTATGAAATGCATACAGCCTAATTACATAAAAAATTTTCAGTGCGACGGCAAAATTTGCGGCGCGCGTTGTTGCAGGGATTGGCGAATTATAGTTGATGAAGATACTTTTGAAAAATATTCTGCGCAAAAAAATTCGGCGCAGGAAGAAATTTTCAATCATACAGATTGGGTTGAGGACGAAAACGAAAATGTTGACATAATGGTTTTAAAATTGCGAAATGACGGCGTTTGCTCGTGGCTTGACGAAAAAGACTGCCTTTGCGGCTTGCAGAAAAAATACGGCGAAGATTTTTTAACGGCAATTTGCCAAAGTTTTCCGCGCGTAACTTACAAGCTTGACGAAAATTTTTTTGAACAGTCAATGACGCTGACTTGTCCGCTTGCCGCAAATTTAATTCTGCTTGCAACGGAGCCGCTTACTTTTACTGAAGTTGAAAATTTTTCTGCGCGCGCGGTTATCGGATTCAAAAATAAAATTTCACGCCCCGTCGAAGATTTTTTAAAAATTCAAATGCAGGCAATAAAAATTTTGCAGGACAGAAATTTTTCAATCAATCAACGCTTAAAAAATCTGCGCGAAATGTTTTGCGAAAAAAATTTCGGCAACGTCGAATTTGACTTTCAACAACATTGCGAAATTTTGACAGAAATTTTTATTCAAACTTACGGCGCAGATTTAACCGCAGAAAAAAAGTCGGAGCTTTGCCAAAATTATTTTTCCTACAGCGAAAATATCCTAGCGCAGATTTACCAAAATTTCGGCAACGTTTTGGAAAATTATTTAGTCAATGAATTTTTTATGCGGTGTTATCCTTGCGCGTACAGCGGCGGCGATTTTCACAATTTTAAAATTTTCGTGACGGCGTTTAGGGTTCTGGAATTTTCGCTGACGCTTACCGCCATTTCAAGGAAAAAATTGAGCGTCGAAGAAATTACAACGGTTATTTATTCCGTGAATGATATGCTTGATCATAGTTACGGCGGTATGAAAGAAATTATTAATTTTGCAAAAAATTGCAGTGCAGAAAAATTTTCCGCGCTGATGCTAAGGTGACGATATGAGCAAAACTGAATTTGAATTTACTGACAGCGTGACATATGTTAAGGGCGTCGGACCCAATCGCGCAAAGGCTCTCGAAAAGCTGAACATTTTTACAAAGTATGATTTGCTGACGCACTACCCGCGCACTTACGAAGACCAAAGATATATCACGCCTATAAAAAATGCTGAAGCCGACAAGGCGGGAATTTTTATCGGCAGGCTGTCAAATATCAATCTGCGCGAAACGCCGCGCCTAAAAATTATCACGGCAATTTTGACTGATTCAAGCGGCAGCATTCAAGTTACGTGGTTTAATCAAGAATATCTTATGAAAAAACTTTCTGACGGATCAAGGGTTATGATAATCGGCAAAGTTAAATTCGACGGTTGGAGCGGCGCGTTGTCGATTAATCAAGTTAATTCTTTTGCAATTTTGGAACCGGGCGAAAAAGTTACGCTCGGAATAAAGCCGGTTTATTCTTCAACCGCCGCGCTCAATCAAAGTTTTTTCCGCACGGCTATTCAAAATTTGTTGGAAAAAATGCCGCCAGTCAAAGAAATTTTGCCCGCCAAAATTATTAAGAAATTAAAATTAATGCCGCTTGATACAGCAATGAGGCAAATTCATTTTCCGACAACCGAAGAAAATTTAAAGGAAGCGCGTCGCCGTTTAGCATTTGACGAACTATTTTTAATTCAATGCGGCTTAATGTTAATCAAGCGTCAAAGTACAGTCGAAAGACTCGGAATTTCTTTCAAGAAAAACGGCGCACTTTTACAAAAAGTTTTTGAAAGTTTGCCGTTCAAGTTGACGGGCGACCAACTCAAAACTTTTAACGCCGTCGCGCAGGATATGGAAAATAAATTGCCGATGCGCAGATTAATTCAAGGGGACGTCGGCAGCGGCAAAACTGTTGTTGCTATGCTTGCACTTGTTAAAGCGGTTGAAAGCGGCTATCAGGGCGCGTTAATGGCTCCTACAGAAATTTTGGCAGTGCAGCATTATAACAATTTTGTAAAAATGCTCGGCAACTTCGGTATTAAAATTGGCTTGCTTAGTGCAAAAGTTACGCGCTCAAAAAAAACTCGCGCAGAAGTTTATGAAAAAATCGCCAATCACGAATTCGATATTGTAATTGGTACGCACGCGCTTATTCAGGACGAAGTTAAATTTGACAAATTGGGGCTCGTCATAACGGACGAACAACACCGCTTCGGCGTAACTCAACGCGCAAATTTGGGCAAAAAATCTGAAGTTGTTCCCGATATGATTGTTATGACTGCCACGCCTATTCCGCGCACAATGACTTTGACTGTTTACGGCGATTTGGAAGTTTCTTTAATAAAAGAAATGCCGCCGGGACGCAAGCCGATTAAAACTTCAGTTAAAACTGTTCGCAACCGCAAAAAAGTTTATGAATTTGTGCGCGAAGAAATTTTAAAGGGGCGTCAAGCTTACGTAGTTTGCCCGCTGATTGAGCGCAGCGAATATGAAAGTTTGCATTACGTTGACCCTGCAACCGAAATTTATAAAATGCTTAGCGAAGGAATTTTTAAAGATATTTCCTGTGCGCTGATTCACGGCAAAATTAAACCCGCCGAAAAGGACGAAATTATGACGCGCTTTCACGGCGGGGAAATTAAATTGTTGGTGTCAACGACAGTTATTGAAGTCGGCGTTGACGTACCCAACGCAACGGTTATGGTTATTGAAAATGCCGAGCGTTTCGGGCTTTCTCAACTTCATCAACTGCGCGGCAGAGTCGGGCGCGGCTCCGAAAAATCTTTTTGCATTTTGGTTTCAAACAGCAAAGAAGGCGCGGCGGGCGCGCGGCTTGATTTAATGGAGTCAACAAGCGACGGCTTTAAACTTGCCGAAGAAGATTTAAAACTTCGCGGACCTGGACAATTTTTCGGCGAGGCTCAACACGGATTGCCCGATTTAAAAGTTGCAAATGTTTTTCGTGACGTTGAAACTTTGCTTGAGGCTAGGAACGCCGCAGAAAATTTTCTAACTTCAGAAAAAGATTTAAATTATTTTGCGGCGTTGAGAGAAAATCTTGCACTTGCTTACGGAGATAAGTTCAGCCAAATCAATCAAGCTTGAAAAAATTTTTTATAAAATTTATTTAATTTAGCGTTCTCAATCTTAATTTGTAATTAACCTTTGAAGTTTTGAGGAGCTTTTTAACTTTTTGAATATCTTCCTGCGCGTCTTCGCCGAGCGCAACTGATTTTCTGTACCAACGCAACGCCTTTGGATATTGTTTAAATTTAGCATACAAATCGCCCATCATTCTGACAGCGTAGATATTGCCGCCTTCAATCGCCTTTTTTAGCCAAAAATGCGCCTTTTCAAAATCTTCGTAATCGTGCGTTAAAATTATTCCCAAATTTGTCATTGCGTAAGCGTTGCCCATCTTTGCCGCTTCAAAATAATAATGTTCCGCCGCGTCAAATTCTTCAATATTAAAATACAAATCGCCCAATTCACTCAAAGAATCAACGTCGCCCATTTCGGCGGCTTTTTCGTAAAACTTAACAGCTTTTTGGACGTTATTTTTAATTGCGTCCGCTTCGGAATAGTAGTGCGCAAGTTCTTTAATGGAATTTAAATCCTTGCAACTTTCGGCTTTTCTAATCCATTGGTGCGCAGATTTTTTATCGTTGAAATTATTTTCATAAACGCTTGCAAGATTCATCATCGCCGTAATATTTTTTAAATCGGCGGCTTTTTTGTACCAATTCAAAGCCTCTTCGTAATTTTCCTGCGTTTCGTAAATGTAGCCGATATTGTTCATAGCTGTAATATTTTCTGCCGCCGCCGCCTTTTGAAACCATTCCATAGCCTTTGAAATGTTTTGCTTAATGCCGTTTTCGCCGTCAAGGTACAAATTGCCGCAAGCCACCATTGCAGGGACTATCCCCGTTTCCGCCGCCTTCAGGTAATATTTCAACGCTTTAACTTTGTCGTCTTTATCGGAGAAATCCTTCGCTTTTTCGTAATTTTTTCTGCCTTCTTCGGAATACGTTTTATTCAAATTTGCACCTCCTTTTTAAAGTTTCAAAACTTTGTCGGCAATTTCTTTTAAAATTTCTGAATCGTGCGTTATGAAAAGTATTGCAAGATTTTTTTCAGTGCAAAGGCGGCGCAAAAGTTTTACAATCTGCGCTTGGGTTGTAACGTCCAGCGCACTTGTTGCCTCGTCGCAGATTAATAATTTTGGCGATAGAGAAATTGCACGCGCTATTGCGGCGCGTTGACATTGACCGCCGCTTACTTCGTGCGGGTATCTTTCTACAAAGTCCGCCGTTAATCCTACTTCAGCCAATAAATTTTTTATTCGCGCGTCGATATTTTCAAAATTATAATTTCTCAAGGGCTCGCCAATGCTCCAGCCTAAAGTTCTGCGCGGGTCAAATGATTCTTCCGGCAACTGAAAAATCATCTGCATATTTTTATAAACTGCTTTTAAATTTTTGGCGTTGGTAATATCTTGCCCGCACAAAAAAATTTGCCCGTTGTCAGCCGGAATAAAACGCGCAATAATTCGAGCCATTGTACTTTTGCCGCAACCGCTGCGCCCGACTACGCCCAAACATTCGCCCGCCGAAATTTCTAAATTTATATCGTCAAAAATTATTTTTTCGCCGAAACTTTTTTTCAAATGCTTGACTTCCAAAATTTTCATAGCCGCTCCTAAAGTGTTTTTTCAAATTAGTTTAAATATTCTTTTTTAAAGATACAGCATTTCTTTCTTTTTGGAAAAAGAAAGAAACGCTTAGCAAAGAAAGAAAAACTTATCGCCCGTCAGGGCCGCTCAATTCAAGTACGCTCTTAATAACAGGTGCCCCCTTTTGGGGCTCCAACTTTTTCCTACGCTCGTAAAAAAGGACAAGCTGCGGCTTTAGTGACGGGCGGAAATACGATAGCGGCGCATCCTGCGCGAGTAGCGGCTCGCATCACGCTCGCCGCTTTTTTTATAACTAAAAATTTTGCAGTTTAAAAATTTCGTCCGCAATGTAATTTGCAACTTTCAAATTGTGCGTTACCATTACGATTGACACGCCGTAACGCTCGCGCAGTTTTAAAAATTCTTCGATAACGCTTGCTTGAGTTTCAGGGTCAAGCGCACTTGTCGGCTCGTCTGCAAGCAAAATTTGCGGCTCCAAAATCATTGCCGCCAAAATCCCCGCACGTTGTCCCATTCCGCCGCTTAATTGGAAAGGATATTTTTCAAGTACTGATTCTTCAAGATTAATGTTTTGTATAATGTTTTTGGCGCGTGTCAAAAATTCTGCGCGGCTCCAATTTTTATGAGCCTGAACACTTTCGTAAATCTGCGCACCAATCGTACGCACGGGACAAAATGACGCCGTTGCATTTTGAAAAATATAACCGATTCCCGCGCCTGAAATTTTGCGCCGTTCTTCGCCCTGCAAATTTGTAATTTCTTTGCCGTTGAAAAAAATTTGCCCGCCCGTAATTTTCCCAGTGCCCAAAATTCCTGCAACAGCTTTTAAAATTGTCGATTTACCCGCGCCGCTTTTTCCTAAAATGACAAAAATTTTTCCCTGCGCGACGGTAAAATTTATATCGTGCAAAATTTCCTTTTCGCCGTATGCAATGCAAAGATTTTTAACAGCCAAAATATTTTCGCTCATATAATCACTACCACGCCCAAAATTAACAGCGTAAACCAAAACGCAAAAAAGAAAAATGATATTGCCGCCGGTATGAAAAATATTTTCCTGCGCGTTTGTCGAAAAAATAAAATCGACACTATCAGCATTGGCGGAAAACTCCACGCAAGCCATATCGACGCCAATTCCCAAATTTCCAAAATCCATTCCGCGTTAGGAAATAAAATATAATTCGACTGCGATAAAAATATTGCAAAGAAAATTGTTACAATCCCTGCGCAGAAATAATACAAGGCAGCTATAAAATTTTTCATTTTTTCTCAAGCGCGGGCGTAATTTCGTAATAATCCGAAGGGTGCGCGGTAAAGCCTTCAACATTCGGTTTCATAACGAAGGACATTTTTAAATGCGCGGCGTAGAATAGGGCGCAATCGTCAAGCACGTATTGCATCATTTTTATTGCAAGATTTGAACGCGCCTCCGCGCCAAAAGTATTGTGCAGTTGGTTTTCAAACTGATTGACGTACCAATTATTATAATTGCCCGCGTTGTCAACCGCGCCGTCGATAATGTGGCTTGTGAAATAATATTCGGGGTCGCCCGTCGGTGCAGTTACAATAGCCTTTGCAAAAATATCGTATTCGCCGTTTTTGAGGAAAGTTTTGTAGTTGTCGGTTGCATTAACTTTTAAATCAATGCCGATTTTTTTTAAATTCGCCTGCGCGGCTTCGGCAAGCAAAGGCAATTCTTGGCGCGAAGTGTAAGTTAAATAGCGCAGTTCCAAATTTTTGCCGCCCTTGTCAACGTAGCCGTCGCCGTCACTGTCAGTCCAGCCGCTTTCAGTCAAAAGTTTTTTTGCGCCTTCCAAATCGTATGGAACAGATTTAACCGCGTCGCCGCCGAAAGTTAAATTTGCGGGAAATGCTCCGACTGCGGGCGTACCGTTACCGCTAAGCAAAACTTTTGTAAAATTTTCTTTGTCAATCGCCATTGAAATTGCTTTTCTAACGTTTAAATCTTGCAGGGCGGGCGTATTGAAATTAAACGCGGCTTGATAAACTCTCGAAGTATCGACTTGGCTGATTTTGTATTTGTCATTTTGGAAAAGTTTCAAGCCGGAATAGGGGAGCCCTTGCACTGCGTCAAGTTCGCCGTTTTGCATAGCCATTGTTAAAGTATCTCCGTCAGTTATACTTTTGACGATAATTTTTTCAAGCTTGGGTTTGACTTCGCCCCAATAATTTTCATTTTTTGCAAGTTCAATTTCAGTATCAGAAACTGCAACGGCTTTATAAGGTCCCGTGCCGATAACAATTCCGTTATCAAATCCCGCGTCAACGTCGATAATGCAGCCGTAAGGATCAGAAAGATAATTCAGCAACGCGGGAAGTTTTTCGGTAGATTTAATTGTTACGAATTGCCCTGCGGCGGCGATTGATTCAATCTTCAAATCACGCGGTGCGCGGTCGTGATTTTTTATCAAATGTTCAAGGCACTTTTTAACCGCCTCGCCGTCAACTTTTTTACCGTTGCTGAAGGTTGCATTTTTTTTGATTTTAATTTGGAGAGTATCTTCGTCCATTTGCTCAAAACTTTCTGCAAGCCACGGTTCAAGTTGCATATGCTCATTGAATTTAAATAGCGTTTCGCCAATGCCGTAACGAATGCAGCTCCAGCCGCTGTAACTTTCGTGCGGATTGGTGCCGGCGTTTTCCATTGCCACGCCGTATGCAACAGTTCCGTATGTAAAAGTTGTTTTGTCTTCGGCAGTTTGATTTTCACCGCCGCCGCAACCGCTAAATAAAATTCCCGCTGATAACATCGCCGCCAATAGTTTCTTTTGCATTTTTGTAAACTCTCCTTCAGTAAAAGATTTTTTATATTTAAATGTACTTTCTTTTTCCGAAGCAAAAAAGAAAGTACCAAAGAAAAGTGCTTTTTTTCCCGCCCGTCAGGGCCGCTCGGATCCGATACGCTCTTAGTAACGGGTGACCCCCTTTGGGGTCTCTACTTTTTCCCACGCTCCTAAAAAAGGTCAAGCTGCGGCTTTAATGACGGGCGGTTTTTCAGTTACTCATTTCTAATCTTTAATCCGTAGTCCGTAGTCCGTAGTCCGTAGTCCTTAATCCTTATTTCTTGAATCAAAAACGTCGCGCAGTTTATCGCCCAATAAATTAAAAATTGCAACCGTAATAAAAATTGCAAATCCCGGCGCAAGTATCACCCAAGGCGCAGTTTGCAACATTGAACGCCCGTTATTCATCATTGCGCCCCATTCTGCCGTCGGCGGCATTGCCCCCAATCCCAAAAATGACAAGCCCGCCAATTCCATTATTATTGTACCAATATCTAACGCCGCCGTTACTAAAACAGGTCCCGCAATGTTCGGCAACACGTGAAAAAATAATATTCCCGCCGAACTCGTCCCCGCCATTTTCGCCGCGTCAATATAGGGCAATGTGCGAATTGTTAAAGCCAAACTGCGCGAAATTCTTGCGTACTTCGTCCAGCCGATTATTGCAAGAGCCGCCGCCGCGTTAAAAAGTCCGCCGCCTAAAATTCCTGCTACTGCAACTGCAAAAACCATTTGCGGAAATGCTAAAAATATATCTGAAACGCGCATTAAAAATGTATCGAGCTTGCCGCCCTTGTAGCCGCAAATTGCGCCTATTAAACTTCCAAAAATTGAAATTGTCAGCAAAAGTAACAACGCCGCGCATAAAGTTGTTTGACTTCCAATTATAACACGTGATAAAACGTCGCGCCCGTATCTGTCAGTTCCCAACAAATTTACAGAATTGGGCGGCGTCAATGCTCCTTCCAAATCTTGCGCGTACGGGTCAAGCGGCGTTAAAAATTCTGCGAATACTGCCACGAATATTAAGCCGCCCGCCAATATTAAATTCGGTAATAATTTTTTATTCATATTTCACTCTCGGGTCAAGGTAATGATAAAGTAAATCTGCCGCCAAATTTACTGCAACATAAATTATAGCCATCCAAACTACATAAGCTTGAATCAGCGGATAATCCCGCATTAAAATTGCGTCAACCGCCATTTTGCCTACGCCGTCCCACATAAAAATTGTCTCAACTATTGCAGTACCGCCCAAAAGATTTCCTATCGACAACGCAAGCAAAGTTATTATCATAATTAGCGCACAACGCAAAACAGATTTTGTTAAAATTGTAAATTCGCTGACGCCGCGCGCCCGCGCTCCTGTGACGTACGGTTTTTCCAATTCTTCGAGGACAACTGCGCGAATTTGTCGCGTATATTTTGCGCCCATTGCTATTGTTAAGGTTAGCGCGGGCATTATGATATTGTCGCCGATTATCGGCAACAGATTTAATTTCAACGCAAAAAAATATATCAGCAGTAACGCTACAAAAAAATTCGGCAAAGAATTTCCTACAAAACTTAAAAATCTAATAACAATATCAACAAATTTATTTTGGTTGACGGCGGCAATAATTCCGAGAGGCGTTGCAATAAAAATCGTAAGCAAAATTGAAACCGTCATAAGCTCAAAAGTTGCAGGCAATTTTTCGGCAAAAGTTTCAAAAACCAATTTGCCGCTGATAAAACTTCTGCCCATATCGCCCGTTAAAAAGCCTGCGAGCCAATTCCCGTACTGAATTAAAAAAGGTTTATCCAATCCCAATTCTGTGCGCTTGGCGGCTTTAATTTCTTCGGCAACGCTGCCGCCCTGTTGGTACATAAAATCTACCGCGTCAACTGCCGCAAAATGTATCATTGCAAAAGTTAAAAAAGTTATTCCGAACAAAATCGGCACTAGTTGAATTAATCTTTGAAAAATATAATTTCTCATAAGAAAACCCTTTGCTAAACGTTAATGGTTGTAAAAGCCGCCCGTCACTAAAGCCGCAGCGCACGGTAACTTAGATGCGTCAGAAAAAATAGAGGCCCCAAAGGGGGCCGCCTGTTACTACGTGCGTACAGAAACCGAGCGGCCCTGACGGGCGGGGAGTTTTTCTTTCTTTGGTACTTTTTTTCTTTTTTCAAAAAGAAAGAAAGTACATTTAAAAAATATTATTAAAACTAAAAATAATTCCAACGCAATTTTAAATTGACGAGGCGTAAATTGTAAGCCGCGCAGGGGGATTTTGTTGACAGAATATGTTATAATTTCCGAAAATGTTTTTAGGAGGAAAAAATGGTTCATATAGTAATTGACCTTGAAATGAATCCCGTGCAACGCAATTTAAAAGACATTCGGCGATTTTTGCTGGATGAAGTGATTGAATTCGGCGCGGTTAAACTTGACGAAAATTATAAACAAATTTCCGAATTTCAATGCTACGTCAAGCCGCAATTCAGCGAAATTACAAAGCACATTACAAAACTAACCGGCATTACAAACGAAACTGTTGCAGATAAAAATACTTTTGAAATTGAGTTTGAAAAATTTTTTGAATGGATTGGCGGCTGGGATATGAAAATTTATTCCTGGAGCGCGTCAGATATTAAACAACTGAAAAATGAATGTGCCTACAAGTTGCCGAATTTCGACGTTGAAAGATTGGAACGCCAATGGATTGACATTCAAAAAGAATTTGATGACAGAATTGGCTTGCATAACAGTTTGAGTTTAAAATACGCAGTCGGCGCAATGAACAGAGATTTTGAAGGCACTGCACATACTGCGCTTGCAGACGCGGCGAACGCGGCGGCAATTCTTGCACTTATGCAAGACGACGCGGCTTTTTTCAAGACTATGCAACCTGTTATAGATATGTTGAAACCAAAGGAACTTTCGCAATCACTCGGAGATTTATTCCCCGAACTTTCAAAATTAAAATTCGATTAAATTTAAGCATAAAAAACTCCACTCAAGCTGATTAATTTTAGCCGGTGGAGTTTTTTTTATTTTATTTCGTGCGGGTGAATTTCTCTTGGGTGTACTTCCTTTGGTTTATCTGCTTCGTCAGGATTTTTTTCGCGCGGCGTTACAGATTCTCGAAATTTTTCCCAAAATTCTCTTTTGCGTTCGGAACTTTCTTTGTCATGAAAATATATTTTTTCGTGATTAAAAATAAATTCGGTATTTTTTGCAAAGGAAAAACCGGCGTCAAGGAGTACACCTCCAAAAATTATTACAACAATTATTTTCTTAGCCGGAATTTTCACGTTCTTTCAATCCTTTAAAATAAAATTACCAACGATAATGCGGGCGATGTCTGCCGTGACGATGAGGCGGCGGTGGCGGTGGCGGGTCAACCCAAAAATAATCGTGGTGGTGCGGGTGGCGGTGTATGTCGTGATGACGATTACGCGGAGGCGGCGGCGGCACGGGTTTATGATGATGACGCGCCAATTCTTGTATTTCAACTGAATTTGTTGTTAAATCTGCGGCTTCTGCATTTTCAATATTTAATCCTATTATTGCTCCGCAAATCAACAGCGCGATTAATCCTTTTACGAGCGTTTTCATTTTTTTAACCGCCTTTCTTTCAAATTTCTTAATGCTATTGTACAGTATATTTTTCATTTTTCATTAGAGCAAGATTAAAAAATTTGAAAAATCTGCGGAAAATCACAACAGCTTTTATAAATAAACTTATAATAAAAACTTGACAGAAATTTTGCATTATGTTAGACTTTGCGGCGTTGAAAGCAGAAGTCATTACTTCTCACCTGCCGACAAATTAAGTTGGTACGGTTGCAGCCGAAAAGGTTGTATTGTCTTTGTACAAGAGAAGGTGGCTTATTGCCGCCTTAAATTTTTTTTATAGTGCCGCAGGAGGTGTACTTACAATTAGCAGGGACAGTTTGAGAATCAATGAAGAAATTCGTATTCGTGAAGTCCGTGTAACCGATGCAAACGGCGAACAGTTGGGGATAATGTTGACGCGCGACGCCTTGCGCCTTGCCGAAGAACAACATTTAGATTTGGTAGAAATTGCCCCCAAAGCTCGCCCGCCAGTTTGCCGCATTATGGATTTTGGAAAATACCGCTACGAACAGCAAAAACGCGACAAAGAGGCGCGCAAGAAACAAAAAGTTATCACGATTAAAGAAGTCAAACTCAGACCAAATATCGAGCAACACGATTTTGAAGTTAAACTTAAAAATGCTCAACGTTTTATTGAAGAAGGCAACAAAGTTAAAGTTACCGTTATGTTTCGCGGGCGCGAACTTTCTCACCCCGAAATCGGCAACGCCGTCCTTGATAAAATTTCAAAAGCACTTGCCGAAAGTGTAACCGTTGAACGTAATGCTAAGCTCGAAGGAAAGAATATGACTATGATTCTCTCTCCTAAGGCGCAGAAGGCTACGAAGAATAAAAAAGGAGGGGTTGCAGATGCCCAAAATCAAGACTCACAGAGCGACAGCTAAACGCTTCACTGCTACCGGCAGCGGCGAATTTAAACGCAATAAAGCTTATAAAAGCCATATCTTAGAAAAAAAATCCCGTAAACGCAAGAGAAATCTCCGTAAAGCTACGCTTGCTTCAGCGGCTGACCGTAAAAACGTAAAAGTTATGCTTCCCTACGCTTAATTGAAAGGAGATTTTTACTTTGCCAAGAGTTAAAACAGGCGTAACTGCTCATGCACGCCATAAAAAAATTCTTAAGCTTGCGAAAGGTTATCGCGGCGCAAGAAGTAAACAATTTAAAAAAGCTAATGAAACCGTTATGAAGGCGGGGCAATACGCCTACCGCGACCGCAGAGTCAAAAAGCGCGAATTTCGCCGCCTTTGGATCACGCGCATTAACGCCGCCGCGCGCCTTAACGGTATTTCTTACAGCAAATTAATTTGCGGGCTTACCAAAGCCGGCGTTACCATAGACCGCAAAATGATGGCGGAATTGGCTGTTTCTGACGCCGCCGCCTTTGCAAAACTTGTTGATATTGCGAAAGAAAATATTTAAAAAATTTTTGGGACTGTCGAAATATTTTTTGACGGTTCTTTTTTGTTTTAAGGAGGCGTAAAAAATGGCAAGCAATGACAATACTACAATCGATATGGAATTTGACGGCGAAAAATATAAAAAATATAACGTCGGCAAATACGCAGATGATTATTCTGAAGAAGGGCTTTTCGGCAAAATTAAGGGCTGCGTTAAAAAGGCTGGGCTTAATTTAATTTATAAGGCGTTGCAACTTTTTTACGTTGCAAAAAATCCGAAAGTCCCTATGAAAATTCGCGCGGCAGTTGTTGCGCCTTTGGGGTATTTTATTTCGCCGATTGATTTAATTCCCGATATAACGCCTGTCATTGGATTTTCTGACGACGCGGCTGTTATTGCGGGAGCTATTGCCATTGCGCATATGTTCATTACTGACGAAGTTAAACAGCGAGCGAAAGAACAACTTAGAAAAATTTTCGGCGATTCTGCGGTTGCCGAATTAAACTAAAAAAGGGGGCGAAGGCTCCTACCTTCCCCCTTTTTTATCAATTTCTGGAAAAAATTTTTAAAGCCGTGTCGAAGATTGACGCGGCTTATTTTTTATCTGAAAGGAAAGGTTTAATTGCGCGGTAAATTTCGCCGCCTTTTTTAGAGTCAAATTTTTTACATAAAAAATTATTAATCTCGGTTTTAGTTTTTGCATTATTAATCATCTTGGCAACGGTGGAAAGTTCATTTTTATTGTTAAAAAAATTATTTAACGCGGTTTCAAGTTCGCTAGGATTATTAACAGGTTGAATAATTTTTGGTTGAGAAATTTGAGGCGGAACAATCTTTGGTTCATTAATTTCATTTTTGGACAAGTTGCTGACGATATTTAAGTTGACGCCGAATTTTTTCCAATAATCGGGCAGAATGGAATAGCCTTTATCGTTCGACACGATGAAGAAATTATTGGCGGCGTTTTCGTCAATCATAGTGTCTCTGATCAAAAAGCCGAGATAAGAGCAGAGTTGAAAATCGAGGGCGTTTTTTTCTTTGAGCAAAATTTTTTGGAACTTGAAAGTTGCCTTAGATTCGTTAATTCTTCTGTGCATTCCGAAAGTTAAGGTATCGGCGTTAACGCTGTAGAAAATAATAACGGTGTCATTTTCAGTAAGATTTGAAACGCCGTTTAAGCCGCCAACATTAACGTTTTCGTAATCGACAAGGAAATAATTCATTATTCAACCTCCGTAATATATAAACTAAAAAAGCCGCGTCGCACAGGACACGGCAGAAAGTTCAAAAAAGTGGCAGGGGCAGTACGACTTGAACGCACAACCTACGGTTTTGGAGACCGTTGCTCTACCAATTGAGCTAT
>CAJOCQ010000018.1 GCA_905233135.1 uncultured Selenomonadaceae bacterium
AAAATAAGTTAGACATAAGCAATCCTTTCTTTCAAACTTATTTTATCAAAGAATTGCTTGTGTTTTTACTTTTTATAGTTTGCCAACAGCCCCTAGTTTATAATAAGTTTACTTCTTCGCCGCGTTTTATTTTAGTTGCAATAAGGTAAGTAGGCGACAAAAAAAGGCGTGAACGGGCGAGTTGCACTATTTCTAATTTTTTTATTTCAATTCCCTAACACCTGACACCTAAATTTCAAATTGTTTTAAAAATATCTTGTGAAATTGTATCTTCGGCGATTTGTATTTTGTAGGAAAGTTTTTCACATTCATTTTGCAACATTTCTTTTAGTACGTGAACTATTGGAAATTCGGTTGCAAAGTGCCCCGCGTCGATAACGTGAATTTTTATTTCGGCGGCGTTTTGCGCCTCGTGGTATTTTAAATCGCCCGTAACGAACGCCTGCGCGCCGTGAAATTTCGCCTTTGAAATAATGTCACTGCCCGCGCCGCCGCAAATTCCAACTTTTTCAATCAAAAATTCGCCCGCGTCAACAAGGCGTACACTTTCGGCATTTAAACTTTTTTTGACGTGCATCGCAAAATTTTTCGCCGTCATTTTTTCGGGAAGTTTGCCGATTCTGCCCAATGTAAAATTTTCTTCGTCAAAAGTTTTCACGTCAACAAGATTTAATTTCTGCGCTAGTACGTCATTAACGCCGCCTTGCACGCTGTCCAAATTCGTATGCGCGGCGAAAACGGCAATGTTATTTTTAATCAAAGTTTCCAATTTTTTGCCGAGCGGTAAATCTGTTCGGAAATTTTTAACTGCGCGAAAAATCAGCGGGTGGTGCGCAATAATTAAATTTGCACCGAATGCAACCGCCGCGTTTATATTTTCTTCCGTCACGTCGAGGCAAACAAAAATTTTTTCGACTTCAGCGTTGAAACTGCCGACAAGCAAGCCTGGATTATCCCACTCTTCGGCAAGTTGACGCGGCGCAATTCTGTTCATAATTTCTGCAATATGTTGCACGGTTATTTTTTTCATAGCAATCGCCTTTCTTAAAAAAAACAGCTGCCGAATTTTCCGACAGCGTTTTTTTATCTTTGAAAAATTTTTAATCAATATTTTTAATAAATTTGGCGGGGACGCCCGCAACAACGGTATTTGCAGCAACGTCCTTTGTAACAACGGAGCCTGCGCCGACAATAGCATTTTCACCAATCGTGACGCCCGGCAAAATAATTGAGCCCGCGCCTATCCAAACATTTTTCTTGATAACAATCGGCTTGCAAGTCAAAATTTTTCTGTCCTTAAAATCGTGGTTGTTGGAAATCAGCGAACAATTCGCCGCAATTTGTGCGCCGTCCTCAATCGTAATTCCGCCGCCCGACATACAAAGCAAATTATACATTATTGAAACGTTACTGCCGATTTTAACCATATTGCCGAGATTGACTTGCAACGGCGGCTGAATCATTACATTTTCTCCCATATTCGGAAAAAGTTCTTTTATCAGCGCGGTACATTCTTCAGTCATTGGCATTGTATGATTTATTTTGAAACAAAGTTGCGTACTGCGTTTACTTTCTGCTTTGCGTTCGGAACTTTCAATTCTTAAATCAATTCGTACTTCTTCCATAATTTGCCCCCTTAATTTTTGAAAAAATTTTATAAAGTTTTTGCGGCGTTGTCAAATTATGTTTTCTAATTTTAAAATACCTTTAAAAGCGTCAAATTTCAACGCTACGCAGGGGTTAATACTTTTTATGAATATTTACTCAAGAAAAGAACTAAACGCCGCTACGTCGATTTTAAACGCAAAAAAGCGTCAGGGAAAAATCTCTGACGCTTAATTTTTTTTATTTAAAATTTTTAATTATACAAGAACGCTTGCCAAACGAACCAATTCGGGATCAAGCGGCTTTTTATTGTTGACTGAATCAAAAAGATTAATGCTTACAACTTTGCCTTCGTCGAATCCAAATACAACGTCATTGACGCCCGAAATTAAAGCAAGAGCCGCGCGTTCGCCGAGCATTGAAGCTTTAATTCTGTCTTCGAGGGTAGGAGAGCCGCCGCGTTGGATGTGCCCAAGAATTGAAACGCGCGTATCAATTTTAGTTTTTTCTTGAACAACATTTTTCAAGCCTACGCCCGAGCAAGCCCCTTCTGCAACAACAATAATCGTGTAACGGCGTCCTTTGCTGTAGGAGTCAACAATTTCTTCGCACATTTCGTCAATATTGTATTTGACTTCGGGAACGATGATATATTCTGCGCCGCTTGCAATTCCTGAAGTCATAGCAAGCCAACCTGAAGTATGCCCCATAACTTCAACAATCATAATTCTGCGGTGCGCCGAAGCAGTATCGCGCAGTTTGTTAATTGCGTCAACCGCCGTATTAGCCGCAGTGTCGCAACCAATAGTATAATCCGTGCCCCAAACGTCGTTATCAATCGTGCCTGGCAATCCTACTATCGGAATACCGCCTTCTTTTGAAAGCATTGAGCCGCCCGTCAAAGAGCCGTCGCCGCCAATAATTACAAGCCCTTCAATGCCGTGTTTTTCAAGATTATCAAGACCTTTACGACGTCCTTCAGGAGTTTTAAATTCCATACAACGCGCAGTTCCCAAAAATGTTCCGCCGCGTTGAATTAAATCGCTGACGCTGCGCGAATTGAGTTCTTGAATATCGTCCTCAAGCATACCTTTATAGCCGTTGTAAATTCCAAAAACTTTAATACCTTCAGAAAGTGCCGTTCTGACAACAGCGCGCGACGCCGCGTTCATGCCGGGACTGTCTCCTCCTGAAGTCATTACTGCTATTGCACCGGTTATCATAAATCTTGCCTCCCAACTGTTTTTACGAATTGTTACATTAATGTTGCTTGTATTGTAAGTAATTTTGGCGAAATTGTAAAGAAAATTTTTTACATCAATTTATTTGAATTTAACAACAATGCAACATATGATAAATTTAAAAATTTAATCTTGCAACATTCGAATAAAGCTTATGATTTAATTCGCCGGCGAAGATTTTTTTTCTTCTTCAACAACTTTATTTTTGGAGAAAAGTTTGTGTACGATATTTTGAACAACCACGAAGAATACAGGAATTAAAAATATTCCCAAGAAAGTCGCAATAGTCATACCGCCGACAACTGCAACGCCCATTGAATTTCTAGCCGCCGAACCTGCGCCCGTCGCCGTCGCCAAAGGCAAGCAGCCGATTATAAATGCAAATGACGTCATCAATATCGGACGCAAGCGCAATCCCGCAGATTCCAAAGACGCTTTAACTGCTTCCATTCCCTTGTCAGTACGAACTTTCGCAAATTCGACAATCAGAATTGCATTTTTCGCCGCAAGCCCCATAATCATTATAACGCCAATTTGCATATAAATACTGTTTTGAAAACCCGGATTGCCTACGCCCCAAGTATTCGTATAGATATTCAAAACAAATTCAGAAATTAACGCGCCAAAAACTCCTGTTGGTACAGTCATTAAAACTGAAAATGGTACTGACCAACTTTCATACAGCGCGGCAAGGCACAAGAAAACGAAAACCAATGCTAACGCCATAACTTGCCCTGTTGAACCCGAAGCTTTTTTCTCTTCGCGGGATTGTCCTGACCATTCAACGCCAAAACCTGTAGGCGCGACTTCATAAACAACACTTTCTAAAGCGTCCATTGCTTGCCCCGATGAAAAACCTTCGCCCGGTTGCGCGTTAATCAGTACGGAACGTTTGCCGTTAAAGCGCGTAACTTGCGTTGTACCGGTGTTGAGTCTGTAACTAATTAAAGTATCGAGCGGCACAAATTGTCCGTTCGAGCCTCTTACAAACATAAATTTAAGCATATCGACTTCGCCGCGAAAATAAACGTCAGATTGCATAACAACTTTGTAAGTGCGCCCGAATCTGTTATAGTCATCGACTTCCATACCGCCGAAATTAACTTGCAACGCGCTGTAAACGTCAGCAAGATTTACGCCGAGCATTTCAATTTTCTTTTGGTCAAGTTCGTATTTATAACTTGGCGAAGTTACGCTGAAACTTGTACTTACGCCTTGAAGTTCGGGGCGCGTATTGGCAGCATTAACAATTTTGTCTGTAATGTCAGAAAGGTCTCCGTCTGAATGGCTTTCCAAGTCAATAAGTTGCATTGTCAAGCCGCCGACTTGTCCAAGTCCCGGTAATGCAGGCGGATTCGCGCCCATTACAAATGCTTCGGGAGCTACGCCGTTACCTACCATAAAAACATTGTTAATGGCGGAGGTTACAGATTGTTCAAAGTCTTTTCTTTCCGCCCAAGGGTGCATACTTATAAAAAATGTTGCCACTGAAGATTTTGTGCCGTTTGAAAGAATATTAAATCCCGCAATCGAAATAACGTCTTTAATACCGGGAACATTTTCACGAATTGCGGTTGCTACCTTGTCAGTTGTAGTTGAAGTTCTGTTTAATGAAGTGCCTTCGGGCATCATTACCGCCGCTACAAAGTAACCTTGGTCTTCGTCAGGTACAAAAGTTGACGGCAAAACTTTGAAAAGCCAACCCGTCAACACGCAAACAATTAACATAAAAATTACTGCAAGTTTTGTACCGGAAATAACTTTGGCGACAATTCCAACGTAAGAATTTTTTGTGCGCTCGAACCAATTATTAAAGGCGTCAAAAAATCTGCTGAAGAAATTTTTCTTGCCGTGTTCGTGCGGTTTTAAAATCATTGCACAAAGTGCGGGCGTCAACGTTAAGGCAACGAACGCCGATAAGCCCATTGATACTGCGATTGTCAGCGCAAATTGTCGATACAAAATACCGGTCATACCGCCCAAAAATGCTATTGGGATAAAAACCGCTGAAAGTACAAACGCAATAGCTACAACAGGTCCTTGAACTTCTTCCATTGCTACTTCTGTTGCTTCAACGGGACTTAAGCCGCGCTCCATATGCTGTTCAACGTTTTCAATAACAACTATTGCGTCGTCAACAACCAAGCCTATTGCCAAAACCATTGCAAAAAGTGTCAGCGTGTTTATTGTGAAGTCAAGCACCGTAAACGCCGCAAAAGTTCCCAAAAGTGAAACAGGTACCGCCAACAGCGGTATAAGCGTTGCACGAAAACTTTGCAGGAAAATAAAAATTACAAGTACGACAAGTACCAACGCTTCAAAAAATGTATGTGCAACTTCGTTTATTGACGCTTTAATAAATTCGGTGTTATCCAAAACTTGCCCGTATTTGATACCTTCGGGCAAATTTTTTTCTGCCGCTTGAAGTATTCGTTTAACTTCGCTGATTGTTTCAAGAGCATTTGCGTCACTCGTCAAGTTAATTATAAACGGCACCGAAGTATGACCGTTAAACTTGCCGATATAGGTATTTGATTTTTGCCCAATTTCGATACGTGCAACATCTTTTAAATAAACGAATGCGCCCGCGTCGCCTGTTTTCAAAATGATATTTTCAAATTGTTCGGGCGTTTCCAATCTGCCTTGAATTTGCCCTGTATATTCTTTTTCCTGCCCTTGTGCAACAGGCAATTTACCAATAGAGCCTGCTGCCGCTTGCGCATTTTGAGTTTTTATTGCTCTTTGAACGTCAGCTACAGTCAAGCCGAAATTAGCAAGTTTTTCAGGATTAATCCAAACACGTAAAGCATAATCCGCGCTTAAAATTTGAACTTTGCCGACGCCTTTAACGCGCTTTAAATCGTCCGCAATGTAAATATCTGCGTAATTTTTTATAAATCCTGTATCATATAAGCCGTTATCGCAGTAAAAAGCAAAAATCATTGACATATCCTGCGAAGATTTTGAAGTTGTTATGCCCGCAGCAATAACTGATTCAGGCAAACTTGAATTGGCGGAGGCAACATTATTTTGAACTTTAACAGAGTCCATATCGCCGTCAGAACCAACTTCAAAAAAAACGTCCAAAGAGTAGCTGCCGTCGTCATTGGAATTGGAGCTCATATAATCCATACCTTGAGTACCGTTAACGCGATTTTCTACTATCTGCGCGACAGCTTGATTGACGACGCTTGCATTTGCGCCGGTGTAAAAAGCACTTACATTAATTGTAGGCGGGGAAATATTCGGGTACTGCGCTATTGGGGTATTCATTCCCGCAATTATACCGATAAGACTAATTATAATTGCAATGACGATAGCGAAAACAGGTCGATGAATAAAAAATTTAGCCATATTTTATCCACCTCAATTAGCATTTGCGTTCTTTTCAACGTCAAAAATTTTTTCACTCGGTGTAAATGAAAAATCCATTTCTTTGTCAGTAACTTGTGTAACTTCCAAAGGCATACCGTCGCGCAACATTGTCAATCCTTCTACAATAACCAAATCGTCGGGTTTCAAGCCGCTTTTTACAACGTAATAAGAGCCGATTTTTTCGCCAATCGTAATTTTTCTTACAGCAGAAGTATTGTCAGGTTGAGCAACAAGAACCATCGTTTCGCCCAAAAGTTGTTGAAGAGCGCGTTCAGGTACAAGCATTGCGTTGGGGATTTTAAGCCCGTCAATTTCAACGCGCGCGTACATTCCCGGTACAAGCAAACTTTCAGGATTTCTAAAAATTGTACGAATTGTCAAAGTTCCCGTTTCATTTCCCAAAGTTCTGTCATATTCGGCAAATTCGCCCGAATACGGGTATTTTGAACCGTCAGCCAAAGTCAAAGAAATTCTAAAATTCCCAGAAGTGCTGTCATCTATGGTTGCGTCATTTCCGCCTCTTCTTCCGCCTGAGGCAAGCCGCAAATATTCTTGTTCGGAAACGGCGAATTGTACAAAGACAGGGTCAACCAAACCGATTGTAGCAAGTGAAGTAGCTCCGCCCGTTGAAAAAGTTCCAACAGGTACATCGTCAATACCGAGCCTGCCGCTCATTGGCGCATAAACAATCGTATCTGCAAGGTCGGCTTTCGCCTTTTGTAAAATTGCTCTGTTCGCTGAAACTTCTGATTCTTGCGATCTTACTGCCGCGCGTTGATTGGCGAGCGTCTGTTCAGATATTGCATTTGCTCTCCAAAGTTCCTCATCGCGTTGCAAATCAACACGTTCTTTAGCCAATGATGTTTGAGATTTCGCAAGATTGGCTTCAGCTTGAAGAAGTGCCGCTTGATATTGCCTGTCATCTATTTTAAATAACGCTTGCCCTTCAACAACATCTTGCCCGCCTTTAACATATTTTTCTACAACGGAGCCGCTGACTTTGGATTGAACAACCATTTGGTCACGGTCAACAACTTGCCCGCTGTATGACAAAGTTAAAGGCGCGTTGGTTGTCAAAACTTTAATTGCTTTGACTCTTGTCGGGTAATTTTCTGGAGCTTGTTCTTCGGCGTCATCGCCACAACCGCTGACAAGCAACGCCAACATACAAATTATAGCCGGAAAAATTTTCATACAAGCGCGGCACAACTCATATATAAGGCGCACCGCATTTCTCTCCTTTCATTTATAAAATAACCTTTTATGAAAATTATATAAAAATTATATCAAATTAAAGGAAATATGCAAATAATTTTACCAATTAGTTCGCTTTAAAATAAATTAATCAACCAAAACAAAATTTACATTTTTTTTAGTCCGCGCGTGTCGTCAACGTAATTTTATATATTTAACAAAAAAATTTAGCGGCAAGTGCCGTTATGGAATTTTCAATAATTTTTTTGTATTTTAAGCAGTCAAGCCGCCGTCAACACTCAAAATTGCGCCCGTTATAAAACTTGCCTTTTCGCTTGCCAAAAAATAAATTGCCGCTGCAACTTCTTCAGCCGCGCCGATTCTGCCGAGCGGATAAATTCTCGCCAAATCTTCCAAAGTCTCACCCGAAATTTTTAATTGGTTTAAAGTAAGCGGCGTTAAAATATCAGCGGGTGCAACGCAATTCACGCGCACATTTAAGCTTGCAAGTTCCAACGCCAATGATTTTGTAAAAGCTACAACCGCGCCCTTGCTTGCCGCGTACGCCGCGCAAAAATAATTTCCCTTAATCCCCGCATCGCTTGCAACATTTACGATACTGCCGCGCCGCCTTGCAAGTTCTTCGACTGCCGCGCGACTTAAAAAAAATGTGCCCTTCACATTGATATTAAAAATTTCGTCAAAAGTTTTTTCCGTAATATCAGAAATTGCGCCTTCGCTGTAAATCCCCGCGCAATTTATCAAAGTATCGACACCGCCAAAAATTTTTACCGCTTGAGAAATTATTTTTTCGCAATCAGCAACTTTTGAAACGTCAGCTTGCACAAATTCAAAGTTGCCAAAAAGTTCAGCTTGTACATTTTTAAACTTTTCCGCACTTCGCCCGACAACCACACAATTATATTTTTCCGCCAAAAAAATTTTCGCCGTTGCCAATCCAATCCCCGAAGTACCGCCCGTTATTATCGCCGTTTTCATTTTATCACCCCAAATATTTTAGCCTTTTTTTGACTATTAACAACTATTCTGCTAAAATTTGAAGGAATTTTTTTACATTTGGCGTAATGTAAAAAAAAGCCTTTATGAATTTTATCTGTAATTTTTAAAAGGAGCGTTTTAAAATGCAAATTCTAAACGCCGAAAATCGGGATTGGAAGGAATTATTTTTAGCGAACAAAATTCCTATAATCGCTTCAACTTTGCTTGTTGTTACGGGCATAACGGCGGCGGCTGTTTCAAATTCCGTTGCTGAAGGAGATAATATTGTTACGGGCGTAAACTTTGAAGGGCATCCGCTTGCAGGTATGAATGCACCTGCCGCAAAATCTTTTTTGCAAAGTGAAGCAGCAAAAAAAATGCAGCCGCTGACTTTTCAATACGGCAACGAATCTTTTTCAATAACGCCTGAAGAAATTGGCTTGACGCCGCAAATTGATAAAGCAGTTTCAGAGGCGCAAAGTTACGGGCGCGGCGGTACTCTTTTGGAAAATTTGGGCAGTCAAGTTAATGCTATTTCGATGAAGCCGCAAATTGCTTTAACTGCAACTTACAACGAAGAACTCCTCAACCAAAAAATTTCCGAAATTGCCTCCAAAGTCGATACTCAACCCGTAAACGCCGTTGTTAATTTGAACGGCGAAAATATAGAAAAAGTTCCCGGCGTCATCGGCAAAAAACTTGACCAAGCCAAGCTTGCAGAATCTTTGAAAGAACCTTTGCAAACTTTGAATCTTGCCAACGGCGCAATTCCGCTGGAGCCCGAAGAAATTCAGCCTTTCATTACAACCGAAGATATTTCGCAAATCGATACAGTTTTGGGTGAATACACCACCTATTATTATCCCGGCAATCGCGGCGATAATATTTGGCTTGCCGCAAATTCCATTTCGGATAAAATCGTGAAAACAGGTTGGGAATTTTCTTTCAATGATACTGTCGGACTTCGCAGCTATGCCAACGGCTATAAAAGCGCACCCGTAATTTTGAATGGAAAATCTGTTGACGACGCAGGCGGCGGAGTTTGTCAAGTAAGTTCCACGCTTTATAACGCGGTACTTTTATCGGGGCTTACTCCTACAGAAAGAACGCCGCACTTTTTCCCGTCGAGCTACATTTCTGCCGGCAGGGATGCAACCGTTGCAGATGAACAAATTGATTTTAAATTTCGCAACGATTTTAACCACCCTGTTTATATAAAAACTTTCGCCAACGGCTATGATTTAACCGTTTGCATTTTGGGTACTCGCGCAGATTTGCAAGGCAACACGGTTGCTATTGAAACGGGCGGCTCCGCTATGAATCCTACAGTTTACCGCGTTTATTACAAGGACGGGCAAGCCGTTAAAGAAGAATTTTTACATACTGACAGGTATTACAACCCGAAAGATTTTGCTGACTGATGAAAAAATTTTTAGTTGCAATTATTTTTATTTTAATAATTTTTAAATTGACTGAAGAAAAAATTTTTATCGCCGTTGAAATTGGCAATTCCACGAAAATTATTTCAAGCGTTGACGCAAAAAAAAATGTGCCGCTTGTTATAAATTTTATTCATTCGGTGCAAAAAACGCCCGTGATTGAGGAATTGGAATTTGACGGCGATAATTTTGTTTTACTGCGCACAAAATATAAATCTCAAGGCGTCGGCTTGCCTTTTATGGAAAGTGACGGCGTTTTCAGGGAAGAGGGCGAATGGTTTATAATGGACGAAATGAACCGCCCGCTAAAAAATTTGCAACTGCGGACAGGCGTCGGCACAAATTTAACCGTAACTTTGAACGGGCAGGAATTTAAACTCTTTGAAAAATTTCCCGCAGGTACGAAAATTTTTATTGACGCCGCGCCGCGTTTTGAAATTTTGTTGAAATAAATTTTATGCTTGCAAAAATTTTTTGACGTGATAATATTTTGGCGTGAAATATAAATATAGAAATTCACAAGTCAAGTAAGCTTTCCATAGTTATCACGAAACGCAAAAATCCCCCAAGTAACCTCTGGCGAAGGTCTTGGGGGATTGCGTCACTAAGGGCGCAAAGTTCGGGAGTTACTGCCGCTTGTCGAAGAATTTTTATAAATTTTTTAAGATTGTTATTTAATATAAATATTCTTTCTTTAGAAAAAAGAATCGCCGCGCCGGAAACGCATCCCTGCGTGAGCAATGCTCTTATTCATCGCATTGCAGGGCGCGGCAAGGGGCGCACATCCTGTGCGCCCTCTTTTTTTGCATTTATAAAAATAAAAAGCCGCCTGTATTTTACAGACGGTTTTTTGGCTGGAAAAAATTTTTAGCCGAAATTATTTTTTCAAAAGTTCGCGTGTATGTTGAGCAACTTGTTCGGGCGTAATATTTTTATTTTGAGCAACGCCGCTTTCAATAGCCGCCTTCGCAACCGCCGCCGCAACAGTCGGCGCAACTCTTTCGTCAAATGGATTTGTGATAACGTACTCTTCATTGAGTTCTTCGTCGCTGATTAATGACGCAATAGCGTAAGCCGCCGCAATTTTCATTTGTTCGTTAATGTCGGTTGCTCTTACATCAAGTGCGCCCCTGAAAATTCCCGGGAATGCCAAAAGGTTATTAACTTGGTTCGGAAAATCACTGCGCCCCGTTGCAACAACGCGCGCACCTGCCGCCTTTGCTTTATCGGGCAAAATTTCGGGATTGGGATTCGCCATAGCAAAAATAATTGCGTCTTTGTTCATCATTTTAACCATTTCTTCAGTTAAAAGATTTGCCTTTGAAACGCCAATGAAAACGTCCGCGCCGTGAATTACGTCAATAAGTTGTCCCGCTTCGTGTTGCGAATTTGTAACGGCGGCGATTTGGTCTTTGTATGGATTCATACCCTTGCCGCGCCCTTCGTAAATTGCGCCCGTCGAGTCGCAGAGCATAATATTTTCCGCGCCCATTTTCTGAATTAAATAAGTAATAGCCATACCTGCCGCGCCCGCGCCGTTGACTACAATTTTAATATCAGAAAACTTTTTGCCGACAAGTTTTAAAGCGTTAATCAACGCCGCGCTTACAACAATAGCCGTGCCGTGTTGGTCATCGTGGAAAACGGGAATATCAACTGAATCCTTCAGCGCGTGTTCAATGTCGAAACATTCGGGAGCTTTAATATCTTCCAAATTAATCCCGCCGAAACTAGGAGCCATAAGCTGGATAGTTTTAATAATTTCGTCAACTTTTTTTGTGTTGAGGCAAATCGGAATAGCATCGACGCCCGCAAAACCTTTAAACAAAATGGATTTACCTTCCATAACGGGCAAGCCTGCGCCCGCGCCAATGTCGCCGAGTCCTAAAACTGCGGTGCCGTTGGTAACAACTGCAACCAAATTGCCGCGATTTGTATAATCGTAAATTTTTTCGGGGTCTTTGTTAATTTCAAGACAAGGAGCGGCAACGCCCGGCGTGTACGCCAAAGTTAAATCGTACGCGGTTTTCAGCGGCACTTTGCTTACAACTTCCAATTTGCCTTGAAATTTTTTATGCAGGGCTAAAGCCTCTTCATTTACATTTGACATTAAAAAAATCTTCCTCTCCAAAAAAATAATTACTTGCGAATTATACCAAACTATAAAAATTTTGTGAAGTTGACGCGTAATGTATACTTTCAAAATTTTGTGGTAAAATATTTTTGAAGGAGTGATAAATTTGAATCCGCAAGAAATAGCAGAATTGGCAATGTGGACGGCGCGGGCGATTTATGACGCGCTGAAACAGGACGGCGTTAGATTGTCCGCCGTCGAAGAAAATTTAATTGCGCAATTTGTACAGCGAATGTTGACAGATTGGCAAAGCGGGAAAAAAATTGATACGCAACATATGTTGAAACTTGTTGAAGAAATGGAAACGCCCAAAAATCATAAACTTTCGCCTGAAATTATCCGCGTGCTTACGGTCTTTGTTGAAAAATTTCCGCTGTTCGTCGAAGGGAAATAAATTCGCGCAGGGTTGTTTCTACTAAAAAATTTTTTAAGCTTTTATTTATCTTAAATGTTCTTTCTTTTTTCCGAAGCAAAAAAAGAAAGAACCAAAGAAAAAGTGCTTTTTGGGGCGCAGAAGTCGCATCCTGCGACTTGGTGCGCCCGCGTGGCGCACGTCCTGTGCGCCTTCTAGTTTTTCCTTTTCCTGCTGGCTTTTTTTAGTTACAGTTTCTATTCCCTATTCCATAACACCTAAAAATTTTTTGCAGGAAAAATTTTTTGTAAGTATAATAATTGCGTTATAAAAAATTTTTAAGGTGGTTTTTAAATGACTGAAAAAACTTTTCCGCTCGATGAAAAAACTCTGCGCGAAGTTATTAAAAAATATCCTACCCCTTTCCACTTGTACGACGAAAAAACTATTCGTGAAAATTTCCGCCGCTTGCGTGAAACTTTTTCTTGGGCGGCAGAGTTTAGGGAATATTTCGCAGTTAAAGCTTTGCCCAATCCGCACATAGTAAAAATTTTGGCAAAAGACGGCGCAGGCACTGATTGCAGTTCTCTTGCTGAATTGATTATCAGCGAAAGGGCAGGCGTCACGGGCGAAAAAATTATGTTGACTTCAAACGATACGCCCGCCGACGAATTTCAAAAGGCAATTTCGCTCGGCGCAATTATCAACCTTGACGATATAACGCACATTGATTTTTTGGAAAAGTGCGCGGGCTTCCCAAAAATTTTATCGTTTCGCTACAATCCCGCAGACATTATGAACAGCGGCAACGATATTATCGGCAAGCCTTCGGAGGCTAAATACGGCTTGACGCGCCAACAAATTTTTGACGCTTACAAAATTTCGCTAAACAAGGGCGTTAAACGTTTCGGCTTGCATACTATGATTGCTTCAAATGAACGCGCAACTGAAACTTTTTTGTATACTGCGCAAATTATGTTTGAACTTGCCGCCGAAATTAAAAAGCAACTTGGAATTAATTTGGAGTTTGTAAATTTGGGCGGCGGCTTCGGCATTCCCTATCGCCCCGAAGAAAATCCCGTCGATTTTAAAGCTGTCGGCGCGGGTATTTTTGAACTTTACAAAAAAATTCTCGTACCGTGCGGGCTTGAAAAAATTCGTATTGCAACTGAAAGCGGGCGCGCTATGACAGGCAATGCGGGCTGGCTCGTTTCAACCGTCATTCACGAAAAAAACACTTACAAAAATTATATCGGACTGGATTCTTGTATGGCGAATTTAATGCGCCCCGCGCTTTACGGCGCGTATCATCATATTACAATTTCAGGCAAAGAAAATTTTCCCGCCGAAAATGTTTATGACGTTACGGGCTCGCTCTGCGAAAACAATGATAAATTTGCTATAAATCGTAAGTTGCCGAAAATCGATATTGGCGATATTTTGATAATTCACGATACGGGCGCGCACGGGCACGCAATGGGATTTAATTATAACGGCAAGTTGCGCAGTGCTGAACTTCTCCTGCGCGAAAACGGCGAAATTGAATTGATTCGCCGCGCAGAAACTTTGGACGATTATTTTGCAACGCTTGTATAAAAAAATTTCGACTCCGCTTTAAACGGCGGGGCTTTTTTTGTAAATAAAAAAAATCTCCCGTGCTATAATTCAGCAAAGGAGGTTTTTAAAATGACTGAAAATAATTTAGAAAATCGCGTCAATCATCTTGAAACAAAGGTCAGCAACATTGAAACAAAAATTGATATGTTTATTGACGAAATGCGCGACAGAGATAACCGCCGCGCCGCCGAAATTATCGAAATTCGCCAAAAACAAGAAAGCGATATGAAAGAAATTCGCTCAAGCATTGACGGAATCAGTAAACACGTCCGCAATTTGACAGTTGCCGCTGTTGTCGGAATCGGCGCAATTACAGTATCTGTTGTTGGTTTTGTAATTTCAGTCCTCACAAAGTAATTACAAAACACCCTAAAATTTTTTGACTCCAACCGCTACGTTGGAGTTTTTTTATTTGCAAAATATATCATAGCATTAAAATTTTTTCAAGACAAAAATTAATTCGTTGTATAAGTGCGGCGCAATTCGCCTTTTGGATTTGTAATTTTTATCGGACTCAACTTTAATTTTTTATCAACAATGCTTAAGGCGTCGGTAGAAATTTTGTAGCCTGCAATATCTATTACCACGTCATAAAATTCAAGGTCGCGATATTTATTTTCAACTTTGCCCGAAATGCTGTCAAACGCTATCAAAGAATAACGCCCTTTGCCTGAAGTGAAAACGCCCTTTGAAACAGTTTCTTTGGCGTTGCCTTTGGAATTTATTTCCAAATCCAAATCAATTTCGCAATGCAAATGTTGACCGGGAAATGCTTCAGACGCTTTTAATTTTTCGCCGCGCCCGTAAATATTATAGTAGCGCGTGTCAATGTTGTAATCGCCGTGCGCCGTCAATTTGCCCTTGTACACATCTGCCGTTACGTTTTCAAAATTCAGCATTGCATCCTTGTATAAAATTTTGCCTTCGACGTTTTCAAAACTAATTCCCGGCAAATTTAAATTTTCCATTGAAACATTTCCTTTGCCGACGGGGTGAGAAATATCGCCCGTAAAGCGCACTGAAAGTGTCATTGGTTCGTGAATGTTCAATCCGAATCCCAAAGACGACGGGTCAACTTCGTACAGCGAGATTGTCAAATCGCACTGCGGTATTTCGGGCTTAAAATTAATGTTGCCGCGAATACTTAATCCGTTGCCAATCATCGTACCTCCAAATTTTCCCGTGCTCACATTTAAAACCATTTCCTTTGAAGTGTCAACTTTCGTTTCAAAATTAACATTGCGCAAAAGATAATGGCGTTCGCGGTAAAAAATTTCAAATTGGCAATTTTCCAGTTTCATATTCAAATCAATTTTGCGTCCTTCGAGGTTAAAATTTTGCCAGCCCTTTTCGATTTTGGAGCGTTGCAGTTGCCGTCGTTTTTCGCCAATTTCTTTAAGTTCTTCTTCAGATTTATTGACGCGGCTGACCTTTTTTTCCCAATCGCCGCCGCCTTTTTTCATATCGTCATTGACTTTTTTAAAATCGGGCGAATGACGAATAAAATCGACGTTCATATTTTCGTCAAAGTTTATTGAAACGTTCGCATTTTTCAAAATCAGTTCCTGCACTGAATCAGCCCTAAAATTTTTTGTAAGGGCGTCGAAAATGCTGACTTTAAAGCTGCCTTCGGGAATTTCCAAAATAATTCCGCCGCGCTCGTCCTTCCAAAGTAAATTTTCAAAAGACACTTCGCCAAAAGGCGTTGCAGAAAGTTTTTCGGCGGTAATTTCGCCAATCAACATTTCCTGTTCCTGCATAGCTTTATTAAAAATTTCAGCCGCGCCCCTGCTCATAATTTCCAACATTGCAAAAATTATCAGCATTGATACAGGTACCGCAATTAAAAAATATTTCAGGTATTTTTTCATAGTTAAAACTCCAATTAATTTTTTTGGAAAAATTCAAGGCGAAAGGGAAAAAATCCTGCCGCGCCGAATATCTGAAAAAATTTACAAGGAGGTAATTATTATGGCGGTCAAGGTTGGCAACAGCTACGTTTCGGAGGCGGCGTTGAGTTTTGCAAAGGCGCAGGAAAATTCGGGCGGCGAAGTTTTGAAGGATTTGAAAGAAAAATTTCCCAACTTAAAATTTCAAGTAGGAACTGCGCCCTTTTCAGGCAGCGGCTTGAATAATGTTTCAATTTCGCCGAAAATCCTGCGCGAAATGCAAAACAATCCCGAAAAGCGCGTTGAATACGAAGCGTTGATTTATGACATTTCAAACACAAACATTTCAAGCCCGAATTTGAAGGCGCACGGCTTTATTATCGACGATAACGGCGGCTTGAGGGGTTGGGGAATTTCTCAACAGGATAACGGCGAAATTAAGCGCGTCAAAGTTACACTTGACAAGAACGATAAAAAATCTTGGTGGCAAAATTTGCTTGACGAACTCAACGCCAAAAAATCCGCCGCTAAAATTAAATCTTCCAACAAAATTAATTTGCTTGCATAAAATATTTTTGAAAATTTTTGCCTTCGCTCAAAAAGCGGAGGCTTTTTTAGTTTGCTAAATTGCGCCGCTGTTGTATAATATGTTGAAAATTTTTTGGAAAGGAGAATTTTTTATGATAAAAAAGGGAATAATTTTGGCGGGCGGCTCTGGCACGCGGCTTTATCCGCTAACCGAAGTTGTCTCGAAACAACTAATGCCCGTTTATGACAAGCCAATGATTTATTACCCGCTGTCAACTTTGATGTTGGCGGGGATTCGTGAAATTTTGATAATCAACACGCCGCAAGACAGTCATTTATTTCAAGCGTTGTTGGGGGACGGCTCGCAGTTGGGGCTAAAAATTTCCTACGCGGTGCAACCTAAACCTGAAGGACTCGCGCAGGCTTTTTTGATTGGCGAAGAATTTATTAACGGCGAAAGTTGCGCGTTGGTGTTGGGCGATAATATTTTTTACGGCGCGGATTTTGCAAAGTTGGTACAGCACGCGGCAAGTTACGACGAAGGCGCAACGGTTTTTGCATACTACGTCAACGACCCCGAAAATTACGGCGTTGTTGAATTTAACCGCGAAACAGGGCAGGCAATTTCGCTGGAAGAAAAGCCGAAAAATCCCCGCTCCAACTACGCGGTTACAGGTTTATATTTTTACGATAAAGATATTGTTGACGTGGCGAAGTCGATTAAACCTTCTGCGCGCGGAGAACTTGAAATTACTGACGTTAATAAAGTTTATCTGCAGCGCGGAAAATTGCGCGTTGAAAAAATGCGGCGCGGTTATGCTTGGCTTGATACGGGGACGCACGAATCATTGTTGCAGGCGGCAACTTTTGTGCAGACAATTCAGACGCGGCAGGGCTTGAAAATTTCCTGTATTGAAGAAATTGCTTACAGAATGGGCTACATTGATGCGGCGCAACTCTTGAAACTTGCCGAGCCGCTCTCCAAAAATGAGTACGGAAAATATTTACAAAGATTAGGGAACCAGGGTTCCAAGGAATAGGGATAAAGTGAAAATTTCTAATCACTATTCCCTAATCCCTGGAACCTTGGAACCCTAAAAACGACCGAAGGGAGTTTTTCACAATGCCGGTTATTGAAACAAATTTGAAAGAAGTATTTATAATTGAGCCGAAAGTTTTCGGCGACGCGCGCGGCTGGTTTATGGAAACGTGGTCAAAGGCAAAATTTGAAGCGGCAGGCTTGCACTTCGATTTTGTCCAAGATAATCAATCATTTTCTGCGCACAAGGGAACTTTGCGCGGCTTGCATTATCAACTTAATCCGATGGCGCAGGCTAAACTTGTACGTTGCACGCGCGGCGAATTGTTGGACGTTGCAGTTGACATTCGCAAAAATTCTCCGCAATTCGGCAAGTGGACAAGCGCAATTTTGTCCGCCGAAAATAAACGCCAACTTTTAATACCGCGCGGTTTTGCGCACGGCTTCATTACTTTGACTGATAATGTTGAAGTGCAATACAAGGCTGATAATTTCTACGCGCCGCAATGCGAGGGCAATATTCGCTGGAATGACCCGCAAATTGGAATTGATTGGAAGATTGAGCCGACGATTCTTGCTGACAAAGACGCCAACGCGCCCTTCTTAAAAGACAGAATCGAACGCGCGGAATTGAATTTTATTTTTGACGAAAAAATTTAACATAAAGGCAGGTGCAAAGGCGCGGCAAGTTTTAATTAATTTGACGCGCCAATTTTTATGAAAATTGTTGTAACGGGCGGCGCAGGTTTTATCGGCGCAAATTTTGTTTACTACGAATTGAAAAATTTTTCTGACGAAATTATTTGCTACGATAAATTGACTTACGCCGGCAATTTGGAAACTTTGAAGGACGCCGAAACTTATAAAAATTTTAAATTCATACGCGGCGATATTGCAAACCGCGAAGAAGTTTACAAACTTTTTGAAGAAGAAAAACCCGACGTAATTATAAATTTTGCGGCAGAAAGTCACGTTGACCGCTCCATTGAAGACCCTGAATTATTTTTGCGCACAAATATTATTGGCACGAGCATTTTGCTTGACGCCTGTAAAAAGTACGGTATTAAACGCTACCATCAAGTTTCAACCGACGAAGTTTACGGCGATTTGCCTTTGAACAGACCAGATTTATTTTTTACCGAAAAAACCAATTTGCATACGTCGAGTCCGTATTCTGCAAGCAAGGCTTCAGCTGATTTGTTGGTTCAAGCTTACCAAAGAACTTATCAAATTCCCGCCACAATTTCCCGCTGTTCCAACAATTACGGACCTTACCATTTCCCTGAAAAATTAATTCCGCTGATGATTATCAACGCGCTTAACAATAAAAAGTTGCCTGTTTACGGCACGGGCGAAAATGTGCGCGATTGGCTTTACGTCGAAGACCACTGCGCGGCGATTGATTTAATTGTTCGCAAGGGTACAGTCGGCGAAGTTTACAACATTGGCGGGCATAACGAAAAAACTAACCTTGACGTTGTAAAAACTATTTTAAAAATTCTCGGCAAGGGCGAAGATTTAATTGAATTTGTAACTGACAGAAAAGGGCACGACCAACGCTATGCCATTGACCCTACGAAAATTTCAAACGAACTCGGCTGGACGCCCAAAACTAAATTTGACGACGGGATTAAATTGACTGTCGATTGGTACTTGAAAAATAAAAATTGGTGGGAAAAAATTATCAGCGGCGAATATAAAAATTATTATGCCAAAATGTACGGCAACAGGTGAAATTATGCCTAAGTTTTCAGAATTGAAAAGAGAATTTGAAAAAGCCGGTTGTTATCTTATAAGGGAAGGTAACAACCACGAGCGTTGGTACAGTCCAATAACTGATGAAGAATTTGACATTTCGCGCCATAATAATGAAGAAGTAAAAAAAGGAATGGAAATGGCACTTCGCAAGAAAGCAGGCGTTCCCAAAAAACGTTAAGGAGGAATTTTTATGAAGTACGTTTATCCCGCGATTTTTTATAAAGCTATTGAAGGCGGATATGTTATTGATTTTCCCGATGTTTCAGGAGCTGTAACTCAAGCTGACACGCTTTATGAAGCTTTAGAATATGCCGAAGAAGTTTTAGCTGATATATTGGTCAGCTATGAAGATTTCAAGGCAGGAAAATACCACAAAGACCCCTATGGCAACGAAATTAAAGTTATGAACAACAGAATTGTTGAACCTACGCCGATTGAAAAAGTTGTAGCTGAACCGAACGAATATTCTACGGGTGCATTTGTTACGCTGATTAAGGCTGATACTGACGCTTACAGAAAAATTTTGGCTGAACTCGACAAAAAACGTAAAGCAGAAAAAACGGGCGCGGCGTGACTAAAAAAATTTTGCGCGGCGGCTTTACAACGGGCGCGGCGGCGGCGGCGGGCGTCAAGGCGGCGTTAATTTATTTTTCACGCGGCGAAATTGTAAATGCTGTAGAAATTACCGCGCTTGACGGCACTATTTTAAAAATTCCAATTAACCGCGTTGAAAAAATTTCTGACGGCGTGAAAGTCGAAGTTATAAAAGATTCGGGCGATGACCCTGACATTACAAACGGCGCGTCGATTTTTACAACCGTAAAAAAAATTTGCGGCAATGAAATAATTTTTCGCGCAGGACTCGGCGTCGGCAAAATTACAAAAAGCGGCTTGCAGCTTGCCGTTGGAGAACCTGCGATAAATCCCGCGCCGCGTCAACTGATTAAAAATGTTGCCGCCGAATTTGACGTTGCAGGATTAGAAATTGAAATTTCAATTCCTGCAGGCGTGGAACTTGCGAAAAAAACTTTAAACCCTGTTTTGGGCGTTGAGGGCGGCTTGTCGATTATTGGTACAACGGGAGTACTTCGTCCAATGAGCGAAGACGCTTTTAAAAATTCGCTTGTACCGCAGATTGACGTTGCAAAGGCGGCGGGTTATGAAACTTTGATTTTTGTACCGGGCAAAATTGGCGAAACTATCGCGCAAAAATTGGGCTACCCTGCCGCGTCGATTGTGCAGACGAGCAATTTTATCGGCTTTATGTTGGAGGCGGCGGCAGAACGCAAGATAAAAAAAATAATTTTGTGCGGGCATATCGGCAAATTGATAAAAGTTGCGGCGGGGATTTTTCATACACATAACCGCGTTGCAGACGCTCGGCTGGAAACTTTGGCGGCATACGCGGCGGCTGAAGGTTTAAATTTTGTTGAAGTGCAAAAAATTCTTGACGCAAATACAACCGAAGACGCCACAAAAATTATTTCTGCAAACAATCTTGATCGCGTGTATAAAAAAATTGCGGAGCGAGCGAGTTTTCGGGCGCGGCGTTATGTTTTCGGCGAAATTGAAGTTGGTACAATTTTGGTTGACTACGCGGGAAATATTTTAGGTAGTTGGATAGTGTGATACTTGGAAAGAAAAAACCGCCCGTCACTAAAGCCGCAGCTTGACCTTTTATAAGAGCGTGGGAAAAAGTAGAGGTCCCAAAGGGGACCGCCTGTTACTACGTGCGTACAGAAACCGAGCGGCCCTGACGGGCGGGAAAAAAGCACTTTTCTTTGGTTCTTTCTTTTTTGCTTTGGAAAAAGAAAGAACATTTAAAACTAAAAAAACTTAAACCTAAAAAAAGGAAGTAAAAATTTTGTGCAAAAAAAAATAATCGTTGCAGGAATCGGTCCCGGCGCAAAAAATTACATAACGCCCGCCGCGCTTGAAAAAATTCAAAGTGCAAAATTTTTGGTAGGCGGTAAACGCGCCCTTGCAGAATTTGCTACAGAAAATCAGGAAACCTGCGCGATAACCAAAGATTTAAACGCGGTTATAAATTTTATTGCCGAAAAAATTTCAAGCGGCGAAGTTGTAGTAATGGTAAGCGGCGACCCCGGCTATTATTCAATCCTTGACTTGTTAAGAAAAAATTTTAATTCTGAAATAATCGAAGTTATCCCGTCAATCAGCGCAATGCAACTTGCGTTTGCAAAATTGGCGTTGACGTGGCAAAATGCAACGCTTTTAAGTTTTCACGGGCGCAGACCTTCAGAAAAAAATTTAAAATTTGAACCGCAAAAAATTTTGGGAATGTTGACTGACAATGAATTTAATTCCGCTACAATTTCAGAAATACTTTTGCAAAACGGCTGGAGCGAAAATTCAAACATTGCAATTTGTGCGCGGCTTTCTTACCCTGACGAAAAAATTATCTGTACAACTTTAAAAAACGCGGTTAAAATGGAACCTGTCAAAAATTGTATTTTGATTGTAAAGGAGGGTTAATTTATGATTGGAATTGACGACGAACAATTTATTCGCGGCAAAATTCCAATGACAAAAAGGGAAGTCAGAATTTTAACGCTTATAAATGCTCAAATCGGCGTCAATGATATTGTAGTTGATATAGGCGCGGGCACGGGCTCCATTTCGATTGAGGCGGCGAGAATTGCAACGCAAGGGCACGTTTACGCAATCGAAAGAAAACCCGAAGGCGTCAAACTTATCGAACAAAACGCAGAAAAATTTTCAATCAAAAACATCACGATTATTAACGCCGAAGCCCCCGACGGACTATCAAAAATTTCTAAAATAAACGTTGCAATTATCGGCGGCAGCGGCGGCTTTTTAAACGAAATTCTTTCGGCGGTCGATAAAAGAATTGACGCGGGCGGGCGAATCGTTTTGAATTGCATTACCATTCAAAATTTGATAACCGCGCTGAATTGGCTGAAATGTCACAAAGAGTACAAATATGACGCCGTGCAAGTGCAGATTAACCGCCTGAAAAATCTCGGCTTGTACGATATGGCGGAGGCGTTGAATCCCGTACACATTGTTACCGCCGCAAAAATTAAAAATGTCAAAAACATTATAAATTTTTCCGGCAAACGCGAAAGGCGCGTTGAATTTGAACTTTAAAATTTTTCAATGACAGGAGAAATTTTTATGCAAAAAATTATTTTAGCGGGAATATTTTTCATAATGATGAGCGTTGCGAATTTTGCAAGCGCGGCTGAAATTGAAAAGGCTTTTTTTGACAACAATCCCGAACTTGTTTACCCCGTTGTTAAAACTGAAAATATTATGGCAGGCGCAAAAATTAATTCCGAAATTCGCAAGGATATTCAAAATTTTTTGGACGATATAAAAAGCAGAGTCGGAGATGACTTGCAAACAATAAGTATCAGTTACAGCGTCCCTTGCAACCACAAAGGCGAAATTTTGAGTATTATTTTGAGCGAATACGTTATGGTTAAAAATGCGGCGCACCCTTGGAATTTGGTACATACTTTGAATTTTAATTCTGACAGCGGTGTTCGCCTGACTGTTGAAAGTTTGAGCGAAATTGCAAACCCCGCCAACACCTACACGCCCGCCGAGCTTACAAGGAAACTTAAACTTTATTCAAAGATAAACAATTGCCCGCTTAATTGGGATTTTAAGAAGTTGGATAAAGTGCCGGAAGATTTTTATTTTGATGATAATCTCCACGTTCATTTTTTGTTTCAGCAGCAATCTGTTGCACCTTACGCGGTTGGAGTTATTGATTTAGACGCGGACGCTTTTTCGGGGATTGTCGATACAAACGCAGATTAAAGGCGGTGATATTATGCAAAAAATTATTTTGACGGGAATATTTTTCATAATGATGAGCATTGCGAATTTTGCAAGCGCGGCTGAAATTGACAGGGCTTTTTATTTCGGCAACCCCGACGTAAGCTACCCTTTGGTTATCGTTAAAAATGAAGACGCCGCCATTAAAATTAATAAAGAAATTCGCGCAGAACTCAAAAAATTTATCGACGACGTAAACAAACAAATGCTTGAAGGGCAATTTAACAATGTTGCAATCGGCGTTGATTATCAAATTCCCTGCAACCACGAAAACGGCATTTTGAGCATTATTTTAACGGAATACGTGAACTTTGAAGGCTCGGCGCACCCTTCGACTTTCCAACGCACTTTGAATTTTAATTCTGATTCGGGCGTGAGATTGACGGCAGATACTTTAACTGAAATTGCGAAAAAGCCTACAGACTACACGCCTGAAGATATTACCCAAAAACTCCGCGCCTATTCCGAAAAAAATAAATTGCCGCTTTTCCCCGATTTTCAAGGATTGACGGCAATTCCCGAAGATTTTTATTTTGATGACAATCTCCACGTGCATTTTTTGTTTCAGCAATACGAAGTTGCGCCGTATGCGGCGGGCATTATTGATTTGGATGCAGACGCAAAATATTAAAAATTTTTTCCTTGTGAATGACGGTCTGATCAATGAAATCTGCAAGGTATTCGTTAAAAATATTTTCACGGCGGCAAAGTTCCAAAATTGCCGCCGAATTTTTTTCTGCGTCAATATCGTATTCAACGCGGTGCAAAAGTCTTGAAAGTTCGGCGCGCGTTTCGTACGAATACATTTCCTTAAGTGCGACGACTTCGGGCGTGCACTTGCAAGCCTTGACGAGCCAAATTTTTGTAGTTAAATCGTCGTTGAAATTGTCAAAGCCGAAATTTTCCCATTCGGCGGCGGAATTTTTTATTTGTTCGCCCGGCAAAAAATTTATTTCTTTGAAATTGGCGTCGTTCAAAATTTTTACAATATCCCACTTCGCCCAAAATCTTTTTTCCTGCGGCGAAAATATTCCGCGCCTTAAATCTTCCAAAATTCCAATAAAGCGCACGTTCAAAAATTGCGTCAGTACAAAGCCCGAATCTTTCAGCAAGTGATTTAATTCAGCTAATTTGCGGTAAAAATTTTGCCCGTACGTCAAACAATCTTCCGAAATTATCACGTCAAAAATTTTCGGCTCGCTCGGCAAGTCCCAACTTTCCAAAATTACAAATTGCGCGTTGGGCATTAATTTTTTTACGCCGTTTAAATATTTTTTCGCGTCAATCAGCAAAACTGCCGCGTCACTTGAGTAATTCGACGGTACCAATTTTAAAATTTCGTTGTTCAAAACTTTTAGTCCTCGTTTTAAGTTTTAAGATTTATATTTTAAATGTACTTTCTTTTTTCCAAAGCAAAAAAAGAAAGTACCAAAGAAAAAGTGCTTTTTCTTTCGCCCGTCAGGCCGCTCGGTTTCTGTACGCACTTAGTAACAGGTGGCCCCCTTTGGGGCCTCAACTTTTTCCGACGCTCCAACAAAACCGCGCGCTGCGGCTGAGAGACGGGCGTATTACCAGCATTAACGAGTTGCACTTTTCTTTCAGCAAAGTAGAAATTGCCGCGCATCCTGCGCGACTTTTTACGGGGCGGTCATCCGTGACCGCCCCTCTTTTTTATTTCTTCAAAAATTTTGTAAACATTGTCAACAAAATTTTTAGTGTCAGTCAATTTGCCGCTTGAAACTTTTTGCCGTCGGAAATTGACGGCTTTTTTTATATATTCGTCAAGATTTTCTGCAATTAAATTTTCAAGCCCCGCAATTCGCAAAATATCCGCGCCGACTTTTGAAAAGTGCATTTCGCCGCGCAGATTCAACACAGGCACTCCCATATAAATTGCAAGCGCAGTCATCGCGCCGCCGTTATAGGGGAATGTGTCCAAAATTAAGTCAATCTGCGCGTAGTCTTCAAAAAAATTGTCCGCGCCGACAAAAACTTCTGCGCGCGGAATTTCTAAATTTTTCAGCCGCTTTAAAAGTGCAACGCGCCTACTTTCAAGCGGCGTTGTATCACGAAAAATTATTTTTGAGTTGGGAACCTGCGCGAGGATTTTTTTCACCGTCAATAAATATTCGTCCGTGATTTTTAAAAAATTATTCAAGCAAGCGAAGGTTACAAAATTTTTCTGCCGCCGAATTAAATTTTTTTTTGCGCGTAACATTTTTTCATTTGGCGTAAAGGCGAAGGCGTTTTCAATCGTCAAAAGTTTTTCTGTAAAAAATTCTGTTGCCAAAAAATTATCAGTCAAAAAATAATCTGAAATGCCCGTCGTGTCAAAATATCCTACGCCCGAAATTTGCACTCGCGCAGGTTTATAAGCGGCAACTTGCAACGTTACGCCGCCTTCAGTCATTCCGCCCAAATCAAATAAAATATCCGCGCCGCTGTTACGAATTTTCAACGCGGATTCCTCAAAACTCGTTTGCTCAATACAAAAAAAGCCGTCAACATTGCGGCGAATTTTTTTTGTAAAATTATCTTCACGCGCCGACATACTCCACGCCGTCACGAAAAATTTTTCCCTGTTGTAATCTGTCAAAAGACTTTCATAAAAACGCGCGGCGGCTGAATCCAAAAAGTGCGGCGCAATGTAGGCAACGTGAATTTTTTTTAAAGAAGTTTTTAGCGGTGGCAAAGTTTTATTTTCGCGGTACAAAGTTTTATAAATCTGCGCGGCGTCGAAAAAATTTTCGGCGGTAACTTGCGGCAAATAGTGCAACGCAAAAATATAATTTGCAAAGTGCGCCCGCTGCATTCTCAAAACTTCGTCAGCCTGCGCCGCGTTGAAATAAGCCTGCGCGACTCCTTCAGCGTCGGCCAAATCGCTAAACGCCGCGCCTATCAATTCGTGCACTTGCCACGCCGAATTTGTTTTTAAAATTTCTTTCAGCCGCGCCAACGCCGCCAAAGGTTTTCCCTGCGCCAATAATTTTTTTGCCTGTTCCAAAATGTCAGCCCTTTAATTTTTTTTGCTCGACTTCTTCCAAAATTCCTGCAAGCAAATCTTCTTTCCATTCCACCCACTCTTCAACGAAAAAAGGTACGCCCATTTCGTGCGCCATTGGAGCCAAAATTTTTTCCGCGTAGCTGTATTTGTCAAATTTTGAATAGGGGTTGCCCTTCGCCTTCAATTCCTGCAGGCGTGCTTTATCGTCGCCGATTTTGTCAATAAATTTTTCAATGTTCGACTTCGCCATTTTAAAACTCCTTAATTAATTCGTCATCCGTTACGCCGTCAACAAGTTCAAATGTCAACTGCCGCGAATTTAAATCTGCACGCACCAATTTAACGCGCACCTTGTCGCCAATATGAAAACTCCTGCCCTTGCGCTTGCCAATCAGCGCAAATTCATTTTCGATAAAATTATAATAATCGTCCGTAATGCTAGCCGCGCCAACAAGCCCGTCAACGCCGTTTTCAAGTTCCACGAAAAATCCAAAATTCGTAACGCTGGAAATTACCGCGTCAAATTTCTGCAACATAAAGCCCTTCATAAATTCAACGCACTTGTAATCCAACGCCTCCCGCTCAATCTCAACCGCGCGGCGTTCTCTTTCCGAAGATTGTTTTGCAATTTCTTCAAGCCGCTTTGCAAGCTTGGGAATTTCTTCAGGCGTCGCCTTTAACATTCGGTGAACAATCAAATCGGGATAACGCCGAATAGGCGAAGTAAAATGCGTGTAAAATTCCGCCGCCAAGCCGAAATGTCCCAAATTTTTTGGCGAATAACGCGCCTGTTGCATTGTGCGCAGGGCGAATGTTGAAATAACTTTTTCGGCGGGATTGTCTTGAATTTTTTCCAGCACTTGCCGAAATTGCAAAGGTTTAATCCCGTTTGAAGTCGGAATGTGCAAGCCGAAACGATTCAGCAGGCGGTTAAAAATTTCAATCTTTTCGGCGGTAGGGTTTTCGTGGACGCGGTACAAACTTGGAATTTGATTTTTGAAAGTATGTTCGGCAACGGTTTCATTTGCGGCAAGCATACATTCTTCAATAAGTTTTTCGCCGACGCCGCGAATTTTTTTCGTAATTCTGAAAGGGCGATCTTTGTTATCGAGAGTAACTTTAATTTCTGGAATTTCAAAATTTATTGCGCCGCGTTCGCCGTGAATTTTTTGGCGCAGATTGTAAACAGCAAGCAGGGCGTTTAAATTTTCTGCGCAGTCCTCAAGCTCCGCCGTTTCGCCGTCAAAAAATTTATTGACCTGCGTGTAACTTAATCGCCGAAAAACTTTTATAACCGTCGGAAAAATTTTGTAGCTTGTAACATTGCCGCTCAAATCCAAAAACATTTCGCAAGCCATAGCAAGGCGATTAACGCCGGGATTGAGGCTGCAAATTCCGTTTGAAAGTTCAACCGGCAACATCGGGACAACCCTGTCAACGGGATAAATGCTCGTGCCGCGTTCAAAAGCTTCCTTGTCAAGAACTGAAAAATTTTTGACATAGTGGCTCACGTCCGCAATATACACGCCCAAAAAGTAGCCGCCGTCGATTTTTTCTGCAAAAACGCCGTCATCTAAATCTTTTGCGTCTTCGCCGTCAATCGTCACGATTTTTAAATTGCGCCTGTCAACGCGGCTTGAAATTTCTTCTTCGCTCGGCTTGTATTCGATTTTGGCGGCGGCACGTTTAACTTTTTCGGGAAATTTTTCAATCACGCCGTGTTTAATGATAATCGCCGAAATTTCGGAATTGTCAACGCTTGAAAGAATTTCGCCCAAAAGATTTTCGGCGGACAAAATTTTTATTGCAACGAGCGTTTTATTTTTGTGCCAACTTTTCAAATCCGCGCTGTCGCCGAATTTGCGTTTGATTGTGATTCTTAATTTGGAGCCGTTGACTTTCAGCCAATATTTTTTTTTGAAGTGGTGAACTTTGCCAATAAAAATATCGCCGTCAGAAATATTTTCGGCGGTAGAAATTTTTTCGCTCATTTTAATGCAACCACCGCAAATTTTGCCGTTGCCTCTGCGGTAACTGTGCCGTCGGGCGTTTCAACTGCCGCTTTTAAAAAAATTATATTTCTGCGTTGGTCTTCTTGCCAAGCCGAAATTTTTAATTCGGTTTCAATGGGCGTCGGGTGTTTGTAGCGAATTTCAAGCCGCCCCGTCATTGCCTGTTCATTGTAAATTTTTTGCACGAAATTTCCCATTGCCTCGTCAAGCATCAATGTTACAATTCCGCCGTGTACAACATTTGAGTAACCTTGATATTCCCGCGCAATAATTTTTTTTGCAACAACTTTGTTTTCAACCGGCTGAAAATCCAAATGCAAGCCGATTGGATTTTTTTCGCCGCAACCAAAACAATAATCATCTCCGCTGTAAGCCATTGGTAAAAACTCCCTTCGGTCGTTTTTAGGTGTCAGGCGTTAGGTTTTAGGATTTTTCCCTAACACCTAGAACCTAATACCTAAAACCTAAAAATTAATTCCAGAAAACGGCAATAATTAACGCGGGCAAAAGATTAGCCACGCGAATTTTATTGCCGAACATTAAATTTACACCTACACAAAAAATTAAAGCATTGCCGACGCACGATAAATTTTTCAGCGCAATTTCCGTCATCAGCGGTTCAAGCAAGCCCGCAAAAATTGTTATTGCGCCTTGAAAAATTCCGACTGATACGCAGGAAAATATGCAGCCCTTGCCGAGACTTGCCGTCATTACCAAAATTATTATCAAGTCAAGTGCGGACTTCGCTATTAAAATTGTGCGGTCGTCCAAAAGGCGGTCATTAATTGCGCCGATAACTGCCATTGCGCCGATACAAACTGTAAGCGACGCCGTAACAAAGCCGTCAACAAATTTTGAATCGTTGTCATTGCCCGATTTACTGCGCAGCCATATTCCAAATTTTTCAAATGCGCCGTCAATGTCCAAAATTTCGCCGATTAGCCCGCCGATTATCAACGCCGCTATTAAAAGCATTGTATTATAATTTTCGAGCGTGCCGCTGATTCCTATAAAAATTACTATCGTCGCGCAGGACATTTTCAAAGTTGCTTGAATTTTTTCGGTTAAAAATTTCCCGCCGATTAGCCCTGCAACGCCGCCAAAAATTATTGCAATGACATTTATAACCGTGCCGCCGCCCGCAAAATTAATTTCCATTCAAAAATTTTAACACTTCCTCAAAAACAAAATCCCGCGTTTCAGTTAGCGGCAACAAGTGCCCGCAATTCGGCACAAATATTTTTTCCTTTCGCGCAGAATTTATTTTTTCTTCGATAAAATCTGCGCTTTTCGATTGCGCGGTATGGTCTTCGGTGCCGTACATTATTAAAATTGGCTTGATATTTTTTGCCAAAAATTTATAACCGTGCCGCCGCCCGCAAAATTAATTTCCATTCAAAAATTTTAGCACTTCCTCAAAAACAAAATCCCGCGTTTC
>CAJOCQ010000019.1 GCA_905233135.1 uncultured Selenomonadaceae bacterium
GCAACGCGTTACGACAAATTGGCGGATTGCTTTTTGAATTTTGTGTATCTTGCCGCTTCTGTTATCCACTTTTAATTTACCAACAACCCCTAGTGAAAACCCGCCCGTCTCTCAGCCGCAGCTTGCGGTAACGATGGAGCGTTGGTAAAAGTAGAGGCCCCAAAGGGGGCCACCAGTTATTACGAGCGTACCGAACCCGAGCGGCACTGACGGGCGATAAAAGCACTTTTTTTCTTTGGTACTTTCTTTTTTTTTGCTTTGGAAAAAAAGAAAGTACATTAAAAAAATAAAAATCTAAAATTGGAGAACTCTGAATGAAAAAATTTACAAAAATAATTGCGGCGTTATTGACGTGCGCAATATTTTTTTTACCTGCAAAAGTTTTGGCGGCAGACGCTTGGGCGATTGCGGCTGAAGCGTTGGGAGTTTTGGCAATTTATAAATCAACTTTAAAATCAATGTTGGAACTTGGCAACGATGTCAACGCGCAAATGTCGGCGCGGCGTCAAGATATTGCAAAAAACGGCACCGCCAAAAATCCCCGCGATATTAAATTGGTTGACGATATTATGACGCAGTTAATTAATTCGGGCGGCTACGAATTGCGCGTTAATTCTTTGCCCTTTGTTTGGAATGTCAATGAGAGCGAAAAATTCAACGCCTCCTGCTACCCGATGAATTATGTTACTGTAAATCTCGGCTTGCTGAAAAATTTAAATTATGACGAAAATAAAATTGCGGCAGTTCTTGCGCACGAAATGACGCACGGAATTGAGCAACATTCGGCGAAAATTTATGCAAACGCAATGGCGCAACAAATGGGCGCGGTTGTGCTCGGCGCAAATATCAACAGCGCAAATGTCGATTGGAGCAAAATTTCGGGAATGGTTAATTATTCCATTGCAAAAAGCGTAATAACGCCCGCCGAATACGAAGCTGACGAAGGCGGCTTTTACCTTATGACAAGTGCGGGATTCAATCCCGGCGGCTGCGCGGCGGCTATGGCGCGTATGGATTATTATTTCAGATACGAAACGCGGGATTTTTTGGAATTTGACGCGCACGATAAACCCGCCGAACAAACTTTCAGCGACCACCCCGAAACAGAAATGCGTGAACAAAAACTTTCGCAACTTTTGACTGACTACAGCTGCGGACATATTACCGTTAAAAAAGTTGGACGCGCTTACAAAGTTTTTATCGACGGCGCGGAAATTTACACGGCGAATTTTGCCAACGCCGCAGATAACGCTTATTATTTTGCGGGCGGGCTTGCACGCGCCTTTCACGATTATACAACTGTTGACGGCTGGAATTTTCGCAAGGGCAAAGGTACAAGCATTGATTTTTTGAATGACGAAAAAGCTTTTAAGCAGGTTAGGGAAATTGCTTTTTTGGAAAACAGCGGCGGCAAAATTCGTGACGCCGTAACTTTAGCTTATCAAAATGAAAATCCTTCGACGCGCCAAAAATATTTCGACGCCGAAAAAAAACGCTTGGCTTATTGGCAAAAAGTAAAATCTGAAAGTCTTCACGCCAAAAAAAATTACGCCAAGCAACTTAGAATGAACGCTGACCTTTACAGCGATTACGGCGAAGGTAAATTAGCCTTGAAAGAAATTGAACGCGCTTTAGCGGCGAAAAATCAAGATGACATTCCCGAATGTTTGGCGATACGCGGACGCGCTAAGGCAATTTGCGGCGATTATGCAGGTGCGCTTGCTGATTGCAATGACGCACTCGCGCAGGATTCAAAAAACTTGTACAACTTTTTAAATCGTGCCGATGTTTACCATATGCGCGGCGAATATGATTCTGCGCTGAAAGATATTGACGCCGCGTTGAAAATTGATGCTGAAGTTGCAGTTGCGTACAAATTGCGCGGCGATATTTTTGACGAACTCGGCGACACTGTTAAAGCTGAAGAAAATTACCGCTGGTGTTATTTTTTGGCGAAGAAAAATCCGCGCTCCATTCCCGAAAAATATTTGGAAAAAATTGACGCGGAAACTTACAAAAAAATTAAGGACGCCGAATCAAAAAAAGATACAACCGCTGATAAAAATAAAGGGAATAATTAAAAGGCGTCGAATAAACATTAGAAATATTTTTTTTAGGAGTTTGATTTAATGGCTTTAAGAATAGTTGATACGAAATATTATCCGAAATATCATATAGCTTCGCCCGGCGGTTGGATTAACGACCCCAACGGCTTTTGTTGCTATAAAGGCAAATACCATTTGTTTTATCAATATCACCCGCATTCGGCGGAATGGGGACCTATGCATTGGGGACACGTTGTCAGCGAAGATTTGATTCACTGGAACCATTTGCCCATTGCCCTTGCGCCAACTGAAGACTACGACCGCGAAGGTTGCTTCAGCGGCAGTGCCTTTGAAAAAGACGGTAAACTCTACCTTATTTATACGGGCAATAACAGGGACGGGCAAGTTCAAAGTATCGCTGAAAGTGAAGACGGCGTACACTTCCAAAAACATCCTGAAATTATTATTCCGCCGCCCGAAGGCGAACAAATTCACCGCAGGGATTTTCGTGACCCCAAAGTTTGGCAAAATGACGATAAATATTATATGGTTGTCGGCTCCCGCACTGAAGACGAACTTTTGGGACAAATTCTGCTTTTTGAATCTGAAGATTTAATCAGCTGGAAATTTAAAAATATTATGGCGCGTGCCGAAGGCAATCAAGGCTTTATGTGGGAATGCCCCAACTTCGCAAATATTGAAGGGCGCGATATTTTAATTATTTCGCCGCAAGGTATTAAGCGCGAACGTAACAAATATATGAATGTTTTCCAATCAGGATATTTCATTGGCAAAGTTGACTATGAAAAGGGAATTTACATTCACGGCGATTTTGAATTATTGGATTACGGCTTTGACTTTTACGCGCCACAAATTACCGAAACTGCTGACGGGCGTACAATTATGATTGGTTGGGCTGATATGTGGTATAACATTATGCCCGAACACGACGACGGCTGGGCGGGTATGATGACTTTACCGCGTGAAATTCACGTCAAAAACGGCAAAGTTTTTACCACGCCTATTAAAGAATTGCAAAAACTTCGCACTTCCGAAAAATCCTACAACGATTTAAAATTCTATAAGCCTATGAAATTTGACGGCGTAAGCGGCAAAACGGGCGAATTAATTTTAGATATTGATTTAACGGAAACTACAGAATTTGAAATTTATCTGCGCACCTCCAAAGATAAAACGCAAAAAACCGTTCTTTCTTACAACAAGGCGTTGGAACTTTTCAAGATTAACCGTAACGAATCGGGCGCGGGCGGCGACGGCGAAAGAGAATGCCCCGTCAGTGCCGCAGATAAAATGAAACTTCATATTTTCCTTGACAGGTCTTTGGTTGAAATTTTCATTAATGACGGCGAAAAAGTTATGACTTCAAGAATTTATCCGCGTACTGATTCAACTGATATTGTTTTTGTGCCCAAAGAAGGCGGCTTCAAAATTGACAGCCTTAAATTCTATGAATTGGGCGTTGCAATTCCTCAACCTGTTGTTGACTAAAAATTTTCTTGCAAAAAAAATTAACACCGGCTTTAAATGGTCGGTGTTTTTTAGTTGCAGGGAAAATATTTTGCGCGTTGAAAAAATTTTGAAGATCACGGAATTTATTTTGAAGACAGAATCAAAATTATAAATAAAATTGAAAAAATTCTTGTGGTAATTTATACTGAACGCGGAGACAGAAACAGAATTATTTCGGCGCGAACTGCTACAAAAAAAGAGGTGGATAAGTATTATGAACAATTTTATTATTAACGGCGTGCAAGTAAGCGAAGAACAATTTAACAGAATAAAAAAATTCGCCAACTTCCTGACGAAGGAATTGACTACAGCGATATTCCGCCTTTAACAGATGAAGAACTTGCAAGAATGAAACCTGTACGATTGCGCCGCAAAAATGCCGAAAAAGTTGCAAGCTAAAAAATTATCCCCGCCGAATTGGCAGGGATTTTTTTATTGGCGAATCATAGCAATTTCTTGACAGTTGGGGAAGTGCGGACAAGAAATACAGTCGCTCCAAATTTTTTGCGGCAAAGTTTCTTTCGGCACAATTTCAAAGCCTACGCTTGAAAAAAAATCTGTATTATAAGTAAGCGTAAAAAATTTCTTGACGCCCAATTTTTTGCCATCCTCAATCAAAAGTTTAACAATCTCGCCGCCGATGCCGCGCCTTTGAAAATCTTTGCTGACAGCCAAAGAACGAATTTCTGCAAGTTCAGACCAAGTACAATGCAACGCGCCGCAACCTGCAACTTTGCCCGTTTCGACTTCGACGGCAACTACAAATTCAGGCAAAATTTCATACAGCGTGGAATAACTTTTCGGCAACATTAAACCTTCAGCCGCAAAATCGTTTATCAAAGTGAACATTGCCTCGACTTCGGCAAATGTTGCGTGCCTGTATTCAAACAAATTTTTCAACCTTCCTTGAATATGTTATAATTTGAAAAAATTTTTGGAGGGGATTTTATGGCGGAATATTATGAAGCGTGCCCGCGTTGCGGCAGGACGAATTTTGGCGAAATTTTACACTGCAAGCGTTGCGGAACCGAATTTTGTACAAAGTGCATTGGTAAAAAAACTTTGCCCGACGGTACAAAATATGAATGTTGTCCGCGTTGCGGCGCAGAATTTGACGAGGACGACGATACTATTTATGTTGTTGTTACAGAAAAAGAAAATTTGCGCAATAGGCGTTAAACATTTGACGAAGGGCAAATGTTATTCAGCGGACAATCTTTACATTTGGGACTGCGCGAAGAGCAAATTAACCGCCCGTGCCAAATTAACCAATGGTGCGCGGCAGACCATTTTTCTTTCGGAATAATTTTTTGCAAGCCGAGTTCAACTTCAAGCGGTGTTGAACCTTCGGCTATTTTTGTTCGGTTGGCAATTCTGAAAACGTGCGTATCAACGGCTATTGCGGGATTTTTAAACGCCACGCTTGTAACAACATTTGCGGTTTTTCTGCCGACGCCCGGCAATTTTATTAATTCGTCAAAATCTGCGGGAACTTCGCCGCCGTATTCGCTCAAAATTTTTTCACTCGTCAAAATAATATGTTTCGCCTTTGCTCGAAAATAGCCGCAAGGTCTGATAATTTCTTCAAGCTTAGTTTGTCCCAACTGTAAAATTTTTTCGGGCGTATTTGCTATTGGAAAAAGTTCAGCCGTTACGATATTAACGCGCTTATCCGTACACTGCGCCGACAAAATTACCGCTATTAAAAGTTCAAACGCCGAATTAAATTTCAGTTCGGGAATTGCGCCGCTGTATGTTTCTTCCAAAATTTTTAGCTCTTCAATTCTGAAATCTTCCATTATTACTCCTACGCCGAAGCGAATATTATTTTTTAGTGCATTATAACACAACTGTTTTAAAATGTAATAAAAAATTTTGCCGTTACGGCAAATCAATTCAGCTTGACAATAAAATTTTCTAAAATTATTATCAAAAAAATTGCAATTACAGGAGGACTTTTTATGCAGAAAAAATTTTTTAAAACGCTTGTATTCGGTTTAATTTTTATGTTTGCAAATAATTTTTGCGCGGCTGAAAATTTTCAAAAAACAAACGCCGCAGAAAAATATTTTATTCAAGAAGAATCTGCGCGAGTAAATTCACTTGCGGCGTTGCAAAGTGAACGCAATGACATAAAAACTCTTTTGTCAAATTCTGCAACCGCACAAAAAACTGACCAAATTATTTTGGTTGTTGACCACTCTTTGAGCTTGTGGAACAAAATCGACGGCGATTGGTACGAAGATTTTGAAACGTATTGCAGCTACGGGCGCAACGGTTTAAGTTGGGACAGATACGCGGGCGATAAAACAACGCCTATCGGTTCTTTTCCAATGCTTTATGCATTCGGGCACGGCGATAATCCCGGTACCGAAATGACATACAAAAAAATAACTCCGCGTTCTTATTTGAGCGCGGAGCCGTCAACTTATAACACTTGGGTTGAATCTTCTTACAGAATTGCGGGCGAACATTTGCAGGATTATTACGAATATGAATATGCAATGAATATCGGCTACAATATCAACCCTGCGATTTACGGCAAGGGCGCGGCAATTTTCCTGCACTGCAAGAGCACAGACCGTTGGGCAACTTCAGGCTGCGTAAGCGTCCCCGAAAATATTATGCTTGACTTATTACTGAAGTGCCATAACGGAGTTTATATTGTCATTGTGCCGAATGCCGAAACTATTTCGCGTTATTAAAAATTAATCCAAAATTTCGCAGGGAATATCCATAACAGCTTCTGCGCCGCGTTGCCCCGTTCTTATTCTTACGGCGTCAGAAAGTTCATAGACAAAAATTTTTCCGTCACCGAATTTGCCCGTTCGCAAAACTTTTTGGGCAACTTCCAAAACTCTTTCAACGGGAATTTCACAAACAACAGTTTCAATTTTTATTTTCGGCAAAAGGTTTATTTCATATTCGCGCCCGCGATAAATTTCCTTGTGTCCTTTTTGCGTGCCGCAGCCGTAAACTTGTGAAACTGTCATACCCAAAACGCCGATTTCATTTAGCGCGTCCTTTAAAGTTTCTAACTTTTCAGGGCGCGTTATTATATCTATTTTAGTAATTTTTCGTTGTTGCATTTTTGTCGCCCCCTGCTAAATACCGTGATGATTTAAATTAAATTCGGCTGAAGTTTCAAATTCCTTGTCGGCAATAAAACTGTTGCCACCGCTAAAAATTTCTGCGTTGTATCCGCGTTCGCCGTGTTCAATAATATCCAAGCCGATAATTTCTTCATTTTCTTCAACGCGCAGAGGGATTATCGAATTTACAATTTTATAAAGAATAGTCGAGCCGATAACCGCAAAAATTATTGCAACGCCTATTGAAATAATCTGCGCGAAAAATAAATTTGTTTCGCCATAAAATAAACCGTTTGCACCGTCAAAAATGTGAATTACCAATCCGCCCGCAAAATCTAACGCGCCGAGTTGTGCCAAAAATCCGCCGCCCCATACCCAGTGCGCCATTGGATTATAAATAAAAATTGCCCATAACAACATTAAAATTGCAAAGCCTTTGAAATTTATTCTTTTTGCAAACGCGCCCGTTATCAGCGCAGGTGTCAAAACTGCAAACATACACTGAAACGCCACAAACGCAAGCTCAGGAATTGTGCCGCCTTCCAAAATGTTATAACCTACGCCTGCCAAGCCGATTTTTTGAAAATCGCCAATCAAGCCGTTTATATCTGCGCTAAAAATCAGCGTGTACCCTATCAAAATAAATTCAACGCTGACCATTCCCAAAATAAATATCGACTGCATTATTGTATTTAAAACATTTTTACTGCGTACCATTCCGCCATAAAACAGCGCAACCGCCGGCGTCATTATAAAAACCAACGCCGCGCTTATCAGTATCCAAGTTGTATCTCCGCTGTTATGCGTCAATATATTTAAAAAATGTATACCAGTGTACTTTGCAAAAAAAATACCGCGCGTTTTGCGCGGCAGATAATTTTCAATCAGCAATTTTCCAAAATTGCTTTAACAATTCTTTTGGCGGCTGCGCCGTCCCCGTAGGGATTTTGCGCAGTTGCCATTTTTTTATATTCGGCGGCGTCAGTCAAAAGTAATTTCGTTGCGCCGTAAACTTTTTCCATTTCCGTACCGATTAATTTTACCGTCCCCGCGTCAACTGCTTCAGGTCGTTCTGTAGTGTCGCGCAGGACTAAAACAGGCTTGCCGAGCGAAGGAGCTTCTTCCTGAATGCCGCCGCTGTCAGTCAAAATCAAAGTTGCACGATTCATTAAATTTGCAAACGGTTGATAATCAAGCGGCTCAATCAATGAAACCTGCGCGAGGTTGCCAAGCACAGAATTAACAACTTCGCGCACTTTGGGATTTTTATGCACAGGGAAAATAATTTCAACGTCAGGAAATTCCTCAACGATTTTCTTTAAAGCGGTGTACACGTGGCGCATTGGTTCGCCCAAATTTTCTCGGCGATGAGTCGTAACCAAAATAATTTTTTTATCGGTGGAATTAATTTTTTCAAGTTCGCCGCTGAATTTATAATTTTTATCGACAATTTTATAAAGCGCGTCAATAACGGTATTACCTGTAACAAAAATTTTTTCGGCGTCAACGCCCTCTGCAAGCAAATTGTTTTTGGCGGTAGCAGTCGGCGCAAAATGTAAATCTGTCAACGCGCCTGTAAGTTTCCTGTTCATTTCTTCGGGGAAGGGCGAATATTTATTTTTTGTACGCAAGCCGGCTTCAACGTGTCCAACTTTTATTTGATGATAGTACGCCGCCAACGCGCCTGCAAATGTTGTTGTAGTGTCGCCGTGCACTAAAACTAAATTTGGTTTAACCTGCGCCAAAATTTCATTCAAGCCCAAAAGTGCGCGGCTCGTTATGTCAAATAGCGTTTGCCCCGCCGACATTATATTTAAATCGAATTGCGGTTTTATTTCAAACAAATTTAAAACTTGGTCAAGCATTTCCCGATGCTGCGCCGTAACTGTTACGATTGTTTCAATTTGTGCGGGGAATTTTTGCAATTCTAAAATTACGGGAGCCATTTTTATTGCTTCGGGGCGCGTGCCGAAAATTGTCATTACTTTTAATTTTTCCATTTTATCACCTGTCAAATAAAATTTTTTTTAGCCAAAATAAAAAAATAGGGAAAATTCCCTATCAACGATTCGATAAATTTAAAATTCCCAATTTCCGCGCGCCGTAAAAGATAGAAATTACAACCGCAATTAAAATCATAATTGCAATAGTGCTGTTGACTTCGGTTAAAGCAATAGCACTCAAGCCGAGTATTGCGCTAATCACGTACATTAAAAAAACTGCTTGACGCTGCGTAAATCCCAATTTTAATAAGCGGTGGTGCAAGTGTCCTTTATCAGGCTTGAAAATCGGTTGCCCGCCTATGAACCTTCTCAATATCGCAAAAGTTGTATCGAAAATCGGAATACCCAACGCCAAAATTGGAACTATCAGCGCAATGGTCGCCGCGCTTTTTACCGCGCCTATTATCGAAATTGATGCAAGCATAAAGCCCAAAAACAAGCTGCCGCTGTCGCCCATAAATATTCGCGCAGGATTCGTGTTATAAAACAAAAAGCCGAATGCCGCGCCCGCTATTGCCGCCATAAAAATTGTTATCAGGAAAAAATTTTGCTCCATTGCAACAAGAAAAATCGTCGCCGCCGCAAGCGCAGAAACGCCCGCCGCCAAGCCGTCCAGCCCGTCAATCAAATTTACCGTGTTTGTTAAGCCGACAAGCCAAAAAAGCGTCGCAGGGACTGCAAGCCATTCCAAATAAATATAATCGCCGAAAGGATTTGTTATAAAGTCAACGCGCACATCGTAGCCTACAACCAAAACGCCCGCCGCTATTATTTGCCCCAAAAGTTTTATTTTCGCAGGCAAATTTTTATAATCGTCAATAATTCCTACGAGAAACATTAAAGTTCCCGAAATTAACAGCCCCGTAATTGTGCGCAATGTTTCGCCTTGAAAGGGCGTTATCGCTGTTACAAAGGCTATTGCTGACATAAACGCCAAATAAATTCCTATTCCGCCGATTCTCGGAATTGGTACTGTATGAACTTTGCGCGCGTCGGGTTGGTCAACTGCGCCCGTTACTCTCGCCAATAAAATTACACCCGGCGTTAATATCAAAACTACGCCGATTGCTATGAAAAATGCTAAACTCCATTCAGGCATATCTTTACGCCCCTTTTTAAATTCACTAATTGCAATTTGATTTTATATCAGCCAAAAAAACTTGTCAACGCGCAGAATTTTTTTGCAATTGACGAATTGCACTTTCAACGCTATAATTTCAATGTAAATAATTTTTGGGAAACAAAAAAGGCGGTCGATTTTGGAACGTCGACTCGCCCCTAATGATAAATAGAGTATATTTGAAGGTCTCAGCGATTGCTGAGGCTTTTTTTCGCACCGAAATTAATCGAGGAACGAAAGATACTGGCGATAAGGCTTGCGACATTCAACAACAAAATATTTTCAGATTGTAAATCAACTGCATTTTTTGTGTTTACGAAAAAATTATAATGCAGTTGCAGATTTTTTTTTTGCTTGCTATAATAACGTTTAATTTTGTTGAATATTATTCAATTTAAAAATTTTTCACGGGGTGGAATTGTATGAAGAGAAATATAAAAATTTTCTTGGGAGCAGTGTTTTTGGCAAGTACGTTATTTTGTGCAAATATAGAAAGTTCACCCGTTACTGAAAATGCAATTCGTGAAGCGGCTGAAGATAATTCTGCAGAAGACGAAATACCAACTGAAAAAGAACTTTACGCTACTATAGGAACTGTTAAAGTCGGCTGCGTTAAAGGTACGGGTTTTATTTCCGAAGACAGACCCGGACATAAAATCGGTTACGGCTATGAATATATGGAATTTTTGTCAAATTACGCGCATTGCGATTTTGAATATATAGAATATGATAATTGGTCGGATTTGGTTGAAGCAGTAGCCAACAGGGAAGTTGACGTTGCGCCGGGAATGCCGGGCGATTATCATCAACTGAAAGGCGCACGCCGCACGGATCACGTTATCGGGCGTTTTCCAATGGAATTGATTTTGTCCAAAGACGGCGTTAAACCCAATATGAAAATCGGCACTTTAAATTCAAATTATCCTACGCCCGCACTTCCCGGAATTGCGAAGGGGGAAGGTTTTGAATATGAAATTTTGAATTATGCAACTTTTCCTGATTTAATGGACGCCTTCACGCGCGGCGAAATTGACGGTTATGTTGCACCAATGCTCGTACCGCACAGCAGTGAAAATGTTATTGCGCTTTTCGACAGACAAAGTTACCGCCTTTCAGTGCGTGACGATAAGCCAGAATTATATGAGCGTTTAAATCTTGCAATGGAACAGCTTTTATTGAATCAGTCAAATATTCGTGATAAGTTGAACCAAAAATATATGCGCGTTGACGGTTTCCCGCTGATTTTAAGCAAGAGCGAAAAAGATTATCTTGCAGAAAGAAAAAAACTTCGCACGGCAATTTTTCTGCACCGTCAACCCTACGCTTACTATAACGCCAATAATGAACTTATCGGCGTTGTACCTGATTTGTTAAACAAAATCGCGCAGGATTTAAATATTGAAATTGAAATTGTACCTACAGAAAATATTGCAGAAGCGGGCGAATTAATTCAAAAGGGCGAAATTGATTTTATAGCTGATGCAGTTTGTGACCCGAGTTGGGCGAAAAATTTCCATATGAAGCCTACGCAGTCCTATTTGTCAATGGATTATGTTCCCGTAACGCGCGAAGGGGATTTGGAAAAAGATAATTCAAATTTTATTGTTGCCTGTATTGAAGATATGTTTCATACCGAAGCTTTTATATATGGAATGTACCCTGAAGACAGACGTTTTGCGGTTGCGTCGCCTGAAGCCGCGCTCGTTGCAGTTGCAGAAGGACGCGCGGATATTGCCTACATTCGCCGCAATTCTTTAGCGTCAGTTGTTGAAAATTCGGGCACTTACCTTTTGACGCCTGCAAGTGAATCGATTTATTCGGAACCTGTAAGTTTCGGCGTTTACGACAAGGAAGACCCTAAACTTTGGCACATTCTCAATAAATCGATAAGCCACATTGATAACGATTGGATTCGTGATTCTATTAACAAACATCAGCAAGTTGACGTTAAAATAACGCCGCAATGGCTTTTATATCATCACCCATTCAGAGTTTTGGCGGGTATTTTGCTTGTACTTGCAATAATCACGGGACTTTTGGTTTATCGTAACCGTATGAAGAAACAGCATATTGAACTTGTTGAACATATGGCTTACACCGATTTAAGATACAATCTGCCCAACGTTCCTTGGCTTGAACAAAATGTTCCCATCGAATTTGAAAATCTTGAAAGCGATAATCCCCACGTACAAACATTTTTTGTAGTATTTTCAATAGCAAGTACTGCAACCGTTGCCAAAGAATACGGGCGCAAAATTATCGACAAGCAATTTATGGCTATGTCGCAGAATTTGTCTAAAGATGAACCTGTTATTTTCGTGGCGGCGGGTATCGACGTTGAACATTTAATTTGCTTCTGCAAGGCTGAAGACCTCGACAGTATCAAGGCTTGGGCTGAAGACGCTATTAAAAGATACAGCTATATGGAAACTGCCGACGTTAATTCAAAAATTATTTTAAAGATTCGCGCAGGCATCAGCGCGTATACTCGTATGCTTTACGTACAACAGGCGATTGACCGCGCGGTTATGGCTTGTCATCAAAATGCTAAAGATAATGTTGTTGTATTCGACGAAAAATTGGAAGAACAACTTACAATGCAACATACGATTGAAAGCAGAATGGAACAAGCCCTGCGCGACGGCGAATTTCAAGCTTGGTACCAACCGAAATATGATATTCGCACGCGGCGAATTGTCGGCGCAGAAGCTCTTGTACGTTGGATTAGCCCCGAATTGGGATTTATGCCGCCGGGCAAATTTATTCCGCTCTTTGAACAAAACGGCTTTGTTATTCCCGTTGACCATTATTTATTGGAAAAAACTTGCCAACTTCAAAGAGAACGCCTCGACGCGGGCAAAGAAGTTGTACCAATTTCAGTTAATCAATCTCGCCTGCATATGACTGAAGACGGCTACTTGGAAAAAATGAAAGCCGTTGTTGAAAAATATAAATTGCCTGCAGGTTTAATCGAATTGGAAGTTACTGAAACAGTTTTCGGCGATTTCGATTCAAAGGGCGAAAAAACCGCTGAAGAAATTATCAAGGGCTTGCACGATTTAGGCTTTACAATTTCTGTTGACGATTTCGGAAGCGGCTATTCAAGTTATACGATGTTGGGCAATTTGCCGATGGACGTTTTGAAAATCGACCGTTCAATTTTGGTTGGCGCGGACACTTCCTCAAGAATGCGCCAAATTCTCGGCAACGTTATCAAACTTGGCAAGGCTTTAAAAATGAAAGTTATCTGCGAAGGTATTGAAACTGTTGAGCAAGAAAATTTGTTGCTGGAACTCGGCTGCTACTTGGGACAAGGTTTCTTGAATTGCAAGCCGTTGCCCGTTGCAGATTTTATAAATTTCTTTGAAAAACGCAACGCCGAAGTTGAGGCGGGCAATTTTTCCAAATAATAAAATTTGAAGCAAAATAAAAAAAGGCGCGCAGTACGTGCGCCTTTTTGGTTTCATTTAACATTCACGCTTGCAATTTAAAATTTCTTCGATTATAATTCTAGCGTAAAAATTGGAGGTAATAATTATGTTAAAAAAACTTCTTATAGCGGCGGTAATTGTAGCCTCAAATTTTGGAATTTCGGCAACTTCCGAAGCGGCGCAATATGACAGCGAAAATTATTGTTGCAGAGATTCATATTGCGGCGATTATTACGGCGAACAAAATTATAACAACGGCGAATATTGCGGCGGCTACGCTTGCCGTTGATTAAATAAATTTTTTGGAAAATTAATTGGTGGCAAGAAATAAAACTTGCCGCTTTTTTTTTAAGGAGGGCAAAACGTGGCAAATTACACAACAACAACGCCTGAATGGGCGGTCTCGAATCAATCTGCTGTTATGAGCGGCATTGAAGGCATTAAAGATACAACCGTTGGCAACATTAACCCCAATTACAAATTTAAACATAGAAAAGCACCGACTGAAGACGAACTCGTTGAAGGCGTTTTGAAGGGCGACAGAATGACTCTTTCACGCGCAATAACTCTGATTGAAAGTAACAGCCCGAAACATTTTGCAAAGGCGCAGCGCGTTTTACAAAGGCTTTTACCGCATACCGGCAAGGCGTTAAGAATCGGAATAACGGGCGTACCCGGCGCGGGCAAATCTACAATTATTGAGGCGTTCGGAAATATGCTCTGCGATTTAGGCTTTAAAATTGCGGTGTTGACGATTGACCCTACAAGCTCCGTTACAAAAGGTTCAATTCTCGGCGACAAAACAAGAATGGGAACTTTAAGCCGCAGGGAAGAGGCTTTTATTCGCCCGAGTCCTGCAGGCGGCACTTTAGGCGGCGTTGCAAGGAAAAGCCGCGAAACAATGTTAATGTGCGAAGCGGCAGGCTATGACGTGATTTTGATTGAGACAGTTGGCGTCGGGCAATCTGAAACAACCGTGCGCTCAATGGTTGATTTTTTTATGTTGGTAGTTTTGACGGGCGCGGGCGACGATTTACAGGGAATAAAAAAAGGCGTTATGGAACTTGCAGACGCCATTGTGATTAACAAGGCGGACGGTGATAATTTGATTAAGGCGAAAGTTGCGCGCGGCGAATATGAACGAATGATTGAATTTATACGCCCTGCAACCGAAGGCTGGCAAACGCACGCCTATTTGGCGAGTGCAGTTGAAAAAACGGGGCTTGACGACCTTTGGCAAGTCATACAAATTTTCAAGCGCATAACGACTGAAAGCGGCGTCTTCCAAAAACGCCGTGACGGGCAATTATTGGATTGGATGCACGCAATGATTGACGAACATCTCCACAATTTATTTTTCGGCGACGCGGTTATAACGGGACGAATGCCCGAAATTAAGGACGCGGTTTTAAACGGCGTCATTTCGCCGACTCAAGCCGTTGCAGAATTAATTAAAATGTTCGACGTGAAACGCGCCGCAGAAAGGCAAGTTGATTTATTTACAGCAAGTTAAGGAGGTTTTATTTTGAAAAAATTTAGTGTAATTTTAGCAGCGTCAATTTTATTCGGTACAAATTTTGCAAGTGCTGAAGTTGAAATTGAAGGAGCGGCAGCCGCGCCTGCCGAAATTAATCACGTTGACTCAAATTATTATCCGAATCTTGATTTTTACAATATGACTTCGACGGCTGACAGAATTATTTTGCCGAATTATCCGACTTACCAACAAACTACCGAATACACCTGCGGACCTGCCGCCGCGCTTACTGTCCTGCGCTATTACCAAAATAATTCTTATGACGAAATGAAAATTACTAAGGAAATGAAGACGCAAGGTTATCCAATCGGCACTAATCCCGCAAATATGGTAAATTTTTTTAAAGGAATCGGCTGGAAAGTTGAAAGCAGTTTGACTTCAAAACCTATGACAGAATATGTGGAATTTCAAAATTTTGTTACGAAAAATTTAAAACTCGGCAGACCAATTTTAGTTGACAATATTGAATGGGGCGGACATTGGCGCGTAATTATCGGCTACGATTCAATGGGTACGGATTCAGATTTGGACGATGTTTTAATTTTTGCGGATTCGTACGATACAAGCGACCACAAACAAGACGGCTACTCAATCGGCAGCGGAGATCGTTTTTTCTCAATGTGGTTTGCACATTCAAACACGCCGAAAAATCAGCGTAATCAACCTTACGTTGTAGCTTATCCCGATTAAGGAGGCGAAATTTTGTACACGAAAAAAATTTATTTCAGCGGTGATGTTGCAGAGCTTTTAGATATTTTTGAAGGCGTCAACGGCATTTTGAAAGTTACTGCAGGTTTTATCGACGCAAAAAACGTTGTAAGTTACGCTGACAGAAAGCCGCGCAGTATCGAAAATTTTCCCGGCGCAGAAATTGAATTTAATCCCAAAAAAATTGACGTGTCAACGCTTATGGATATTCTTTTCAACAATCTGAATCCCTACGAAAAAAATAATTTGGGCGTTTACTATTCGGCGGGCGAAGACGCGCCGCAAGTCGAATTGCATATGAATTTTGTTGCGAACAAGGGCAAATGTCCCGCGTCAAGTTCCGCCGCACTTATTATGAATGACCCGAACAGCAACCCGCGCTTAACTCGTCAATGCTATGTCAATTTCGGCAGGTTTAAAAAGTTTGAAGTTGCCAACGCTTGACCTAAACAAATTCCGCCGTCATTGGGCGGGATTAATTTTTGGCGCAAAACTTTTAAGCCGCGCAATTTTAATTTTTCTATCGTTAAAGAACTTAACAGCGAATTTTGGAAACAGCCGCCGCTTATTGCGACGGTTTTTATTTTTGTCTGCAGTGAAATTTTTTCGCAAACCTGCGCGACCATTTCGGCTAATTGTACGTGAAAAAATTTCGCCAAATCTGCAACGCTCGCGCCTTCTAACCTGCGCGAAAGTATTTCTGCAAAAAGTTTATCCGTTGGCAAAATTAAATTTTTTCCGACTTCAAAAATACTGTCAAAATTTTTTGTCGAAGTTTCAGCCGCGCTTTGCAGTCTCATTGCCGCTTCGCCTTCGTAGCTTGAAACTTTGCAAATTCCCAAAATTGCGCTTACCGCGTCAAACAATCTGCCGCAACTTGTCGATTCAACGCAATTTAAATTTTTTTCCAACATAAAAATTTGCGCGTCGATATTTTTTTCTGCAGTCAAATTTAAATCCTTCGCAACAGAAAAATCTTTCAGCATTGAAATTGCACTGCGCCAACATTCTCGCGCAGATTTATCGCCGCCCGCCTGCAAAAACTTTGCAATGTGCCCGACGCGCTTAAAATTTTTCGTATCGCAAATAAAAATTTCTCCGCCCCAAATTGTACCGTCCGCGCCGTAGCCCGTGCCGTCAAACGCCACGCCTATTGCTTCGCCGAAAAAATTATTTTCCGCTAAACAACTCAAAATGTGCGCGTAATGGTGCTGAACTTTTACCAACGGTATTTGCAACTTTGCCGAAATTTCGGCGGCAATTTGCGAAGTTTGATAGCGCGGGTGTAAATCACAAGCTACAATTTTTGGGCGAATTTCCAGCAAGTCAATCATTCGGCTGATTGAACTTTTCAAAATTTCAACCGTGCGCAAATCCCCAACGTCTCCAATGTACGGCGAAGGGTACAGCAAATTATTTTTCGCAAGGCAAAAAGTATTTTTCAATTCGCCGCCAATCGCAAGCGCGGGAATATTTTTTTTGTCAACGAAAAGCGGCAACGGCGCATAGCCGCGACTCCTGCGAATCATCGAAGGTTCGCCGTCGATAAAATCTAAAACTGAATCATCGGCGCGCATTAAAATTTTTCGGTTGTTTGAAATGATTATGTCACATTCTAAATTTTTCGCCGCGTCTTCGTCGTCAATCGTAATTGGTACGCCCGAAGGATTTCCGCTCGTCATTACAAGCGTAGCCGGAAAATTTTTAATTTCGTCGGGATAATCGAAAATCAACAAGTGCAACGGCGTATACGGCAACATTGCGCCAATTTTATTTATGTGCGGTGCAACATTTTCCGCAATGGTACAATTATTTTTTTTCGGCAAAAGTACAATCGGTTTTTGCGGGCTGTCGAGAAAAATTTTTTCGCTGTCAGTCAAAATGCATTCGGCTTTAACGGCGTCAAGATTTTTAAACATAACCGCAAAAGGTTTATTCGGGCGAAATTTACTTTCACGCAACTTTTGAACCGCCGAAAAATTTTTGGCGTCGCAAGCCAAGTGAAAGCCGCCAATACCTTTTATCGCCGCAATTCCGCCCTCAAGCAAAATTTTTCTAACCTTGCGGATTGCCGCCGCGCCGCGTTCGTTACTTCCAAAAATGTAAACTTCGGGACCGCAATTATTACAGCAAATCGGTTGCGCGTCGAATCTGCGCGAATCTTTGTTAAAATATTCAGCCTTGCAACTTTCGCACATCGGAAAAACTTTCATTGAAGTGCGTTCCCTGTCATAGGGCATATTTTCCAGAATCGTAAGGCGCGGACCGCAAGCCGTGCAATTTATAAACGGGTGCAAATATCTTTTGTCGGAGGGGTTGAAAAGTTCCTTCGCGCAGTTTTCGCAAATTGCAATGTCAGGCGAAACAAAAATATCGCCCGCTTCGTGTTCACTTTCAATAATTTCAAAGCGCGTAAAATTTTTTTCTGAAAAAATTTCAGTAACATCAACTTTCAAAATTGCACTGCGCGGCGGAGCTTTTTTGCTAATTGCCCGCACAAATTTTTCAAGATTTTCAAGCGTACCCTGCGCGAAAATTTCGACGTACGAGCCCTTGTTTGCAACCGTACCGCAAATAAAAAAATCGTCGGCAATTCGACTGATGAACGGGCGAAAGCCGACGCCTTGCACAATCCCAAAAACTTTTATATTTTGCAACATTTATTTTTTACCGCTCAAAATTCTGACCATATTCATTGAATTTATCATAAGGCACGAAATTAAAACGTCGAAATTGCCCGCCTCATTTTTCAACGCCTCAACAATTTTTTCGTAAATTTGCATTGGCGAAAATCTGCCGTAACTGTTCAGCATCCAACTCATATTTTGCAACATTATATGATTAACAACGGCGTAACGATACGCGGGATTTTTTTGGAAAAATTCGAGCCCGCCCATAAATTCGTCAACGTGTTTCAAGCCGTTAATAATTCTGTCAATTTTTTTATGGACGCCCTTTGCATTCAAATTAAAATCAAAGGCTTCCATACTTGTTTGTTCTTGGTAGCGGCGATAAATATAAAAAAGGTGCGGCACAAGTATAATTTTCTTCGCCAAACAAAGTAATTCAAAAGTCCAGTAGCTGTCCTCCTGTACAACTGGCAAAAATTTAATTTCGTTCTCAATCAGAAAATCACGGCGAACAAATTTCAGCCAAGGATAAACTTCAAAGAAATTTTTCCCCCACGCTTGAAGCCGCCAATTTAAATCTTCAGTAACTAAATTAACCGTAACATCTTTAATATCACCGACGAGCATTGAACTTTTGACGAAATTTTTTCCTACGCCCATTGAAGTAAGATATTTTTTGCAATACAAAATATCAGCCTGCGTTTGCTCTGCAATGTTGAAAAAATTTTCCAGCGCGTTTACCAAAATAACGTCATCGTTATCCATAAAAAAAATATATTTGCCGCGAGAAAATTCCAAGCCCTTGTTGCGCGGAAGGCTGGGACCTCCGCTATTTTTTTTCATATGAATCAACTTTAATCTGCCGTCAAATTTTGGGATAAAACTTTCAACAATTTCGCAACTTTTATCATTCGAACAATCGTCAACCACAATCATTTCAAAATTTTTTAAAGTTTGCCCCAAAACGCTGTTCAAAGTTTCTGCAATATATTTTTCGACATTGTACAGCGGGACAATCACTGAAACAGCAGGAATTTCATTCGCCATAAAATTTTCTCCTTCATTCAGGTAACCTGTCATATTCTTTTAAAACAGTGCCGTCAGCATAATCAATTTCTGTAATTTCGATATGCAACGCGCTTTTTCTGAAGCCGTGTTTCATAACGTCAGAATCTTGTTTAACGAACGGGTTCAGCGTTTTATTAATTTCAAAAGTTTGCACGCCGCTTTCAGCGTTGGTAACGTCAATTTCAAAGGGCGTAATTCCTGTGTTGCCGTCGCGTCCGTCGAGCAACACGCGCCCGATAATTTTTTCAACGGGCTTTTCTGAAAAATAATCTGCGTCGAGTGAAATTTTTAAATTTTGAGAAAAGCCGTATTCGTCGCCTTCGGTAATTTCTGTTGAAAAACTTTTAACCACGAAAGTTTCAGCGATTTTATCTTTGACAGGCGCGTTTAAGCTGTCGAGTTTAATTTTCAGCGCACGCTTGACGCCGAGAAAATAGCTTTCAAATCCTTTGGCGTCGATAATTCGCCATTCGTTTTCGGAAATTTTTTGCAGAGCAACTTCAATTTCAAAATCAAAATTCATTTCGCCGTTATGAAAATTAACCGTCGAAGTTGCCACGCCGTCATTCACAAAGGGCTTTGAATAATTATTGATAATGCAAGTGCCGACGCCTGATTTTTGCAACCATTCCTGCATTTCGGTTGAATTTTCGGGAAGATTTACATTGCCCGTCAAGATATAATTTTCAAGCGCAATTTTCGCCGCGTCAATAAAATCCTGTTTCAAATTTTCGTACGTGTTGGAAAGTTCCAGCGTCGAATAGGTTGTTGAATTTATTTCTGAATTAATTTTGGCGGTAAGAATTTCTTCGGCGGCAGTTTCAATAATTTTATCGCTGTCAACGAGTTTATGGAAAGTTGCGGCGTCGTGACTTTCTACGGCGTCAAGGATTGTTTTCATTGAATAACCGGGCAAAGTTTGAACTTTTTGCATTGCCTGCCAACTTGTAACGCCCATTGCTACCAGCGCCATTAGTACCAACGGCAGAGCGATTGTCAGAATTTTTTTCATTAAAAGTTTATCTCTCCCAAAATTATTTCGAAATTATTTTTTTTTAATGTACTTTCTTTTTCCGAAGCAAAAAAGAAAGTACCAAAGAAAAGTGCTTTTTTTATCGCCCGTCAGGGCCGCTCGGTTTCGGTACGCACGTAGTAACAGGTGGCCCCCTTTGGGGCCTCAACTTTTTCCTACGCTTCTGAGTTACCGCGAGCTGCGGCTTTAGTGACGGGCGGAGATTACATTAGCTTTAAACAGCAAATGCCGCGCGTCCTGCGCGACTTTTTACGGGGCGCACGTCCGTGTGCGCCCCTCTTTTTTAATCTTTGCCAAAAATTAAATCGGGGCGGCGTTGCATTGTTATTTCAAGGGATTTAGCCTGCCGCCACTTTGCAATTTCGGCGTGGTTGCCGCTAAGCAAAACTTCAGGCACTTCCATTCCTTCAAAATTGCGCGGGCGCGTGTACTGCGGATAGCTCAACATTCCGTCAAAAAATGAATCAGTCTCCGCCGAATCTGCCGCGCCCAAAACGTCAGGTAACATTCTTGCGACCGCGTCAACTATTGCCATTGCGGGAATTTCGCCACCCGTCAAAACATAATCACCTATCGAAATTAATTCGTCCGCCAAATTATAAATCCGCGCGTCAAACCCTTCATAGTGCCCGCAAATTAAAATTAGCCAATCGACGTTTGCAAGTTCCTTTGCTTTTTCTTGGTTGAAAGTTTTGCCTGCGGGGTCAGTAATTATAATCCTGCGCGAAGTTGCAGAAGAATTTTTTAAAACTGAACGCACCGCGCGAAACATCGGCTCGGGTTTTAAAACCATTCCGCTCCCGCCGCCAAAGGGCGAATCATCAACTTGTTTATGTTTGTCAAAGGCGAAGTCGCGCAGTTGCGTTAATCGAATTTCCAAAATTTTATTGTCAACGGCGCGTTTAATTATACTGTCGCCGAATACGCCGCTGAACATTTCGGGGAATAGCGTTATAATGTCAATTTCTTTTGTCATTGCAAAACTCCCTTCAGTTTAGGTGTTAGGTTTTAGGTGTTAGTTAAAAATCCCTAAAACCTAGCACCTAGAACCTAGAACCTAAAAACCTTGCTTTTCAAAGTGATTTTCGCGCTGCTTGTCAATCGCCGTAACGCGGAGGCGTTGGTCTTCGGTGTATTCAAATTTCACGTCAACAAAAGTTTCACCGCGCGGCGCAGGCGGTAAATTTTTCAAACTCAAAAAGCCCCTGTAACGATGATATTTCAACTCGGCTTTATTTTCGTCGCCTGCCTCATAAATATTAATGTCAATGCGCGTTTGGTTATCGTAGGCAGTTTCATATTCGCGCGTAACTTCGCAAGGGTAAGGCGTGCCCTTCGCCAAAATTTTGTCAAAAATCATTTTGTGCTCAAAAGTCATAACTGCAACGCCCAATGAATGCGGCAGGACGCTTTCAAGTTTCAAAGTGCCGTCATTATTTTTTGACTCGGCTAAACGTGCCGCGCCGCTCGCTGCAAGCCGTAAGTTTTCGGAATTTTTTTCGGGCGTTTTATTAAAGCCTTCAGAAATTTTTTGGCGAATGTAGGGAATTTGGCAAGTTCCGCCCGCCAAAATCAAGTGCCCTATTTCTTCAACGCGCAAATTATTTTCTATAACAAAATAATCAAGCTTATCAAAAATTTTTTCGTACAGGGCGCGGCAAATTTCGTTAAACTCCTTGCGCGTCAAAGTGTAATGCAGTGAATAACTTTTTCCGTCAAACTTCACAAGATCCGAAATATTTATTTCGCAAATTTCCTCGACGCTCAAATTTTCCTTAATCCTGCGCGCCTCAATCATTAAGCGGTTTAAAAGTTTGTTATATTCGCCCTCGTCAATCATTGCGGTAAAGGCGTCAGAAAGATTAATTTTCGCCTCGTCCTCAATGTGGTAAATCAGTTGCGCGAAAATAATCCTGTCGAAGTCATCGCCGCCGAAATTATCTTCGCCGTCAATCGCCGTTGCCTTATAGGTTTCGCCGTCAATTTCCAAAACAGTAATATCAAAAGTGCCGCCGCCAATATCAATGACAAAAATTTTTTTATCGGCGGGTTTATCGTGGAAAATTTCAAGAGCCGCCGCCGCCGAATCTTCCAAAATCCACATAATTTCAAAGCCGGCAATTTCGCCCGCCCTGCGAATTTCTTCGCGTTGGTTATCGTTGAAAATTGCGGGAACGGTTATAACCGCGCCAATTTCGATATTTTCTTCAAGATTATTTCGCTCGATAAATTGCCGCCGAATTTCTTTCAAAATTTCAACTGCAACATCAGTAGCGTTAAAAATGTAGCCGTTGCAATTCCACGTTTTGCCGACTTCCAAATTGCCGATAAATTTTTTGGCGGAGACAATCATATTTTCGGGCTGCAACGCGCCCTTATTTTGCGCGGCAAGTCCAACGCTTATTTCGCCTTCTTCGTCAACAAAAATCACGCTCGGCAAGGACGTTAAAAATTTTTTTTCGCCGTCAACAAAGTAACAGGCAACCGTTTTTGTTGTGCCGAAATCTATTCCAATAACATAATCGTAAACCATAATTTTTCCTCCGTTGCAATAAATGAAATTTTAGCATTTCACGCGCACGCCTGCAACACTTTTAATTTTACGAGAAAATATTTCAGTTTGCAAAAAAGCTTATCATTTTTTTGTTACAGGAATTTTCTAAATAATCACGAAATAACAAGCGTAAAAATTTTTAGATTGGAGAGTTTTAAAATGGCAGATTCCAAAAAAACTTCTTTACTTCAAGCGGTTAGCAAACTCAAAAACGCTAAAAAAAATGTTGCCGCAAATCAAGAGGACGGCTCCAAAGGTGTTAAGCCGCGCAATGCCAAAGGCGACTCCTTGAAAGAAAAAATTAAAGACGCCGTTTCAAAATTTGACGCCGATTGATTATTTACATAAAAATTTTTTCAAGCCGAGAAATTTTTCGGCTAAATTTTTTTGGGAAGTGATGAAATGAATTTACGCTACATAAAAATTTTTTTGCTGTCGACAATTTTAATGGCGGCGTTGGCAACTTCGGGCTGTCTTGAAGATATTGACGTTGAAACACCCGAGCATACTCAACCGCCCGCCCAACATTTCGCCGACACTTTTAAACCAGAAGATACTTGGCTGGTTTATTGGTACATTTGCGGCTCTAATCTTGAAAGCGAATACGGCTCCGCTTCAAAGGATATTCAAGAAATGTTGCAGGCGGAACTCCCCGCCAACGTCAAAGTTCTGATTCAAGCCGGCGGCTCCAATGAATGGAAAAACGCTGTTATTAAATCAGGGGCTACAAATTTACTTTTGTACAGCTCGGACGGATTGCAGGAACTTGTTACCGCTGAAGACAGCGATATGGGCGAAGCTGAAACTTTGGCAACTTTCCTGCAATTCGGCAAAGATAATTTTCAAGCTGATCACCGCGTTTTTGTTTTTTGGGATCACGGCGGCGGCTCTGTTTTCGGTTTGTGTCATGACGAACGCACCGACAACCTTTTGACGCTTAACGAAGTGCGCGATGCCTTTGCCTCCGTTTTCGACGCCAACGAACAAAATCCGCCCTTTGAAGTTGTCGGCTTCGATACTTGTTTAATGGCTACTTACGAAATGGCTAACACGCTTTACGGCTATTCGCATTATATGGTTGCCTCTGAAGAAGTTGAGCCGGGCAACGGTTGGGAATATACAAGTTGGCTGAAATCTTTGGGCGAAAATCCCGCAATGAGCGGTGCGCGTTTAGGGCAAATTATTTGCGACAGTTATTATAAAGGTTGCGAAGATTCTTGGACTGAAGATACTGTTACCTTGTCAGTTGTCGATTTATCAAAATTGCCGAATTTGCGCACGGCTTATGAAAATTTTGGAATTGAAGCATTGAGACTTTCTGCGCAAAATCCCCGCCAATTCTTTGCACAACTCGGGCGCAACGCCAAACATTCCGAAAATTACGGCGGCAACACCCGCGAAAACGGCTATTATGATATGGTCGATATTGGCGACTTGGCGGAAAACTCAAAAGATTTATTGCCGCAAACTTCAGCGACTTTAATTCGTGCGATTGATGAAGCCGTTGTTCACAAAGTGCAAGGACCTTACAGAACAAAGGGCGGCGGCATTTCAGGCTTTTATCCTTATTCAGGCAACGACCAAATTTACACAATGTACACGCACATTAACACCGCGCCCGATTCTCAAAAATATTTGTACCATCACTTATTGCGCGGCTCCATTCCCAACGACGCTAAACCAATTTTGGCTAATACGGGCTTGCAGGAATTGCCCCAACCTTTGGGCGGAAGTCTTTTCAACATTTCTGCTTTGGAAGATTTAAAAATTAAAATCGATAAACAAAACAACGCCTTCGTACAACTTACGCCCGAACAATTAGAAAATATTTCTCATATAAATTGCAACTTGGCTTACATTGACGCCGAAGAAGATATAATTTTATATCTCGGCAGCGACGCCAATGTTAAAATCGATTGGAAGAAAGGCACTGTTACAGATAACTTTGACGCAACGTGGCCAATGCTCGACGGGCACCCCGTTTATATCGAAGTTACCGCCGTTCAAGACGATTATAATTTATATTCCATTCCGATAAAATTAAACGGCGTGCGCGTCAATCTTGAGGCAGCCTACCAATACAGCACCAACACTTATAAAATTCTCGGCGTGCGCGGCATTTCTTCCAACGGTATGGCTGACAAAAATTTAATCAAGCTCAAGGAAGGCGACACTATTACAACTTTGCATTACGGTATGACTGTAAGCGGCGACGATACAGATTTTACCGAAGTTGACGTTGATACTTTTACCGTTTCAAAAAATACAAATCTTGCCGACGAAAATATTGGCACGGGCGAATACCTTTACTGCTTTGAATTTGTCGCGCCCAATAACCAAAGTGCAACTTCTCAATTTATCAACTTCACTGTTGACGAAAACGGCGGCATTACCACGAGCGAAATTGAATAAAAAATTTATTGTACTTTAATCATTTAAAAAGTTATAATATCCCCCAAAACAAAGGGGGAATTTTTTTTGAGTAAAACGCTTGAAGAACTTTCGCTGCTCGTACAGGGTACAAAAATTATCGGCAACGGCGAAGTTTTAATTACGGGGATTGAACACGATTCAAGAAAAATCACGGCAGGAAATTTATTTGTCTGTATGGAAGGTGCGCATTTCGACGGGCATAATTTTATAAATTCGGCGGTTGAAGCGGGCGCGGTTGCAATTCTTACCACGCACGAAAATATTAACCTGCCGCCAAATGTTTCGGCGTTGGTTGTTCCTGATATGTTAAAAACTTTGGCGGTTATCGTGCCGTATTTTTACGATTTCCCCGCAAAAAAAATGCGCGTCATCGGAATTACCGGCACCAACGGCAAAACTACCACAACTTATTTAATCCGTGAAATTTTGACTCGCGCAGGTTTCAAAGTCGGTTTAATCGGTACAATTCAAATGCTTATCGGCGAAGAAAAATTTCCCGTCCACAATACAACGCCAAACGTTATGGATTTACAAAAAACTTTTGCCGAAATGTTAAGCAAAAATGTTCAGTATGTGGTTATGGAAGTTTCAAGCCACGCAATAGCCGAAAATCGAATTGCGGGGATTGATTTTAACGTTGCAGTTTTTACAAACTTGACTCAAGATCATTTGGACTATCATAAAACTATGGAAAATTACCGCAACACTAAGGCGAAACTTTTTGCGCGGGCGAAAGATTTTGTTATTGTGAATGTTGACGACGCGGCGGGCGCGATTATGCTCGATAATGCAACTTGCCAAAAAATTACTTACAGCATTGAAAAAAATTCTGACCTTCGCGCAGAAAATGTTGACGTACACGCGGGCGGCACAAGTTTTACTGTCAATAATTTAAATTTGAATTTACACTTGACAGGCAAATTTAACGTCTACAACGCCCTCAGCGCGGTTGCAGTTGCACGCGCGGAAAATATATCAAACGACACTGTCAAGGCGGCTCTGGAGTCATTTAAAAGCGTTTCAGGGCGTTTTGAAAGAGTTTATGCCGACATTCCCTTTACAATTATTGTTGACTACGCGCACACCCCCGACGGCGTTAAAAATGTTATCGAAACTGCGCGGCAAATTGTCAAAAATAAAATTATTACGGTTTTCGGCTGCGGCGGCGACAGGGATAATACAAAGCGTCCTGTTATGGGCAGACTTGCGGCTGAACTTTCAGATATTGTCATTGCAACTTCAGATAATCCGCGCAGTGAAAATCCCGAATCAATCCTGCGCGAAATTGAAGTTGGTATCAAAGAAAAAATTGGCGGCAAGCAATATGAATGTATTCCCGACAGAAAAGCCGCAATTTTCCGCGCGGTTGAAATTGCAACGGCGGGCGATATTATTTTAATTTTGGGCAAAGGGCACGAAAATTATCAGATTCTGCGCGACAAAACTATTCATTTTGACGATAAAGAAATTGCGTTGCAAGCAGTAGAAAATATTTTAAAAAAACATTAAAGAATTGGTGCGCAGGGATGCGCACCCTTCCCGCGTATGCAATGCGATGAGTAAGAGCATTGCTCCGCGTGATGCGATTTTAGCGGGTCTCCGACTACGCACGCGCTTAAAAGCACTTTTCTTTTGTTACTTGCGCGGCTTGCGTAGCAAGGCGTGCTCTTTAGTACTTTTTTGCTTCGGAAAAAGAAAAGTAAATTTAAAAAAATTAATTATAAATATTTAACGGAGAAAAATTTATGACAAAATTAAATTTGCAAGAAATTATAAAAGCTACAAACGCAGATTCAAATTCTGCCGAAAATATATTTTTTGAAGGCGTAACAACTGACAGCCGCAAAATTACAAAGGGCGTTTTATTCGTGGCGTTAAAAGGCGAAAAATTTAACGGCGAAGACTTCGCGCAGGACGCACTTAACAAAGGCGCGGCGGCTGTTCTTGTCAGTAAAACCGCGCCGAATTTTGACGGCGTAACTTTGAAGGTTGACGACACTTTGACGGCTTATCAGCAAATTGCAAAATCTTGGCGTGAACGTTTTCAAATTCCCGTCGTTGCAATTACAGGATCCAACGGCAAAACTACTACCAAAGATTTAACAGCCGCCGTTTTAAGTTCGCTCGGCAAAGTTTGCAAGACTTCAGCAAATTTTAATAATGAAATCGGCGTACCAATGACGCTGCTTGAAATTGACGAAACGCACAAAGCCGCCGTCGTTGAAATTGGAATGCGCGGACTTCATCAAATCGAAACTTTGGCGCAGTACGTCAAGCCGAATATTGGAATTGTTATTAATGTCAACGAAACGCACATTGAAATTTTAGGCTCGATTGAAAATATTGCACGCGCGAAGGGCGAATTGGTGCAGGCAATTCACGGCGGCACAGTCATTTTGAACGCGGATAATTTTTATACTGCCGAAATGAAAAAATTTGCCAATCCCGGCACAAAAATTTTGACTTACGGGATTGACAACGCCGCAGATTTAACCGCCGAAAATATTTCAGTCAGCGGCAATTCAACGCTTTTTGATTTACGTTACAACGGCGAAATTTTTAATTTTGAAATTCCGATAATCGGGCGTCACAACGTTTCAAACGCGCTCGCGGCAATAGCGGCGGGTTTAAGCGTCGACTTGACGATTGACGAAATAAAACGCGGTATTTCTTCTTTGGTAACAACGAAAATGCGCCTTGAAGTTATCAGACGCAACGGCTTAACGCTGATTAATGACGCCTACAACGCAAGCCCCGCTTCAATGCAAGCCGCAATTCAAACTGTCGCCGAAATTTATTCTAACAGAAAAATTGCAATGTTGGGCGATATGTTGGAGCTCGGCGAAATTTCTGAAAAAGTTCACAGGGAAGTTGGCGCACAACTCGTCGAAAATAATTTTGACACGCTGATAACTTTGGGCGAATTGGGAAAATTTATTGCCGCAGGTGCAAAGGACGCAGGCTTGAAAAATATTTTTTCTTTCGACACGCACGAAGACGCCGCAAAAAAAATTCTTGAAGTTGCAAAGGCGGGCGATGTGATTTTATTCAAGGCGTCGCACGGTATGCACTTTGAAAAAATTATCGAGCTTATTTAGGTGTTAGGTGTTAGGTTTTAGGTGTTAGCAAAAATTTCTAGCACCTAGAACCTAGAACCTAATACCTAAAATCGACCGAAGGGAGATTTTGAATGATATTGAGCACTTTGTCAGGTATAATATTCGCCGCAGTCATTGCCGCCTTTGTTGTGCTGATTATTGGACCTTTCGCAATTCCAATGTTGCACAAATTAAAATTCGGGCAAAGTATCCGCACCGAAGGACCGAAAAGCCACCAAGTTAAAAGCGGTACGCCGACAATGGGCGGAATTTTTATGATAATCGGAATTGTCGCGGCAACGCTTGCCTGCGCCGAAATTAACACGCAAATTTTGTTGGCGTTATTTATTTTGTTGGGGCACTTTGTTTTGGGATTTTTGGACGATTATATTAAAGTTGTCAAGAAAAGAAATTTGGGACTTAAGGCGCGGCAAAAACTTTTTGGACAAATTTTAATTTCAATCGTAACAATTTATTTTGCAACTGAAGAATTGGGAATTCAAACAACTTTATGGGTTCCAATAATCGGCGAAAGTTACGATTTGGGCGCGCTTTATTATGTTTTAGTTTTGTTGGTAATAGTCGGCGCGTCAAACGCAGTAAATTTAACTGACGGCTTGGACGGATTGGCGTCGGGGTGTATGGCTATTGCGTCGAGTTGCTACGCGGTAATTTGCATAATTACGGGACATTATGAACTTGCAATTTTCTGCGCGGCAATAGTCGGCGCGTGTTTAGGTTTTTTGAAATTTAATTTTCATCCTGCAAAAATTTTTATGGGAGATACAGGCTCGCTTGCATTGGGCGGCGCATTTGCGGCAATGGGAATTTTAACACATACAGAATTATTGTTGCCGATAGTAGGATTGGTTTTCGTCTGCGAAGCATTGTCGGTAATTTTGCAGGTAATTTCATTTCAAACAACGGGCAAAAGAATTTTCAGAATGGCTCCGCTGCACCATCATTTTGAATTGGGCGGCTGGAGTGAATTAAAAGTTGTCTTTGTATTTTGGGTGGCGGGATTAATTTTCGGCGTCGCAGGATTAATTATTTTGAATAATTAAAAAAAATCAGCCGTCCATTTCGGGCGGCTTTTTTTATTTGGCAGAAAGTACAGCCGTTGCATAAAGTTCAACGCCTTTATCTGAGTTCGGGTGAATGAAATCAACAAGATAATTTTTTTGCGGAAAAATTTTCAAGTGCGCGTCAATATATGGATTGGGATTTATAAAAAGTTCGCCCTGCGCACTGCACCAATTTTTCAATGCATCAGAATATAATTCGTTGAGTTTAATTTTTTCTTCAAAAGGCAACGCGCTTACAAAATCGCCGTCAGTCGAAGTCCACGCCGCAATAAAAATGAATTTTGAATTGGGAATTTTGGCGCGTATTCCGTCACGAAGTTTTTGCAGATTGTTAATATATTCTTCGGGCGTCATTGCGCAAATATTTTCGTCACGGTATCTTATATCGTTTGTACCGACTGCAACAACAAATAAATCTGCGCCCGTTTGAATCATTTCGTCAAGGCGTTCAAGTAAAATTTTTGTCGTTGCGCCGCCTTGAGAAATATTAAAAATTTTCCCGCGCACTAAATTTTCAAGCGGTTCAAACCACGCAACGCCGCCGTTTTTTGTACCTTCAGTCAAACTGTCGCCAATAAAACAAACATTTTCAGCCGCCGTCAAAGTTTTGTAAAAATCGCCGCGCATTTCGTCAGAAATTTCCAGCGGCTTAACTTTTTCCCTCATAAAACCACTTTCATTAAACAAATATTTTTCCTGATTAAAATCAATTTCCGCGCCGAGCATAACTTTTGTAACGTGTTTTAAAATTTCTTCGACGCGCGCAAAATCATTTGTACTTAATTCGCCGCGCAATTTTTCATTAGTAAAAATTTCATTAACAGGCAAAGCGCAATAATTGCCGCTAATTTTAGATTGAGTCCAAAGCGGGATAATCGAGCCGCCGATAATTTTTTTGGTTGCGCGGTCAACATAAACTTCAACCATTGCGCTTGCGTCGCCGTTATATTCACGATAAATATTGGCGAAATTGCCGGGCGAAAACAGCGTAAAATTTTTCCCTTTAAACTCAACAGGTTGCACCGAATGTGTATGGTCGCCCAAAATTATATCCGCGCCAAAATCTGTAAAAATTTTTTGCCACGTCCTTTGAAATTCGTCGGGAATATCTGAAAATTGCGTTCCCCAATGTGGCAGAACAATTATTAAATCGGGCTTGAAACTTTTTGCAAAATTAAAATCTTCCTCCACAGATTTTTTAACCTTGTCAAAATTCGGCGAATCCGCGCCGACAATAAACGAACTTACAAAAGAATTTTCATTAATAAGCGCATCAGTATCATAATTATTTGTGCCGTAAGTATAAGCCAAAATCGCAAACTTAATCCCGCCGCGTTCCAAAATTTTCACGGAATTATTTTTTTTATCGTCAACGCTTGAATATGTGCCGATAAAATCAATTTGCTTTTCGTTAAAAATTTTAATGGTCCTGCGCACGCCTTCAATTTCCATATCAAGCAAATGATTGTTCGCAGTGGTTACTAAATCGAAGCCTGCATTTTTTACGGCGTCTGCAAATTCGTCGGGAAAATTCAAATAAAGTTTTTTGCCGTCATCAAAATTACTTTGTGAAAAATTTTTAGCCGTGCCGCCGAGTGGTCCTTCAAATACTCCAACAGCTAAATCTGCGCGAGAAATATAAGGCGTTGCATACTCAAAAATTTCTGCAAAATCGTAAACGTTGCCCTTTAAACCGCGTTTAACTTGGTCTTCCAATAAAATTAAATCGCCGCAAAATAAAATTTTGAACGAGTTATTAAAGCGTGCAACTGTTTCAGAATCTGCCGCGCGGTAAATTTTATCGGCTTGACGTTGGTTGCTGAAATATCCGATTAGCGGCAAACACATTACCAACAGTACAAACACTGAAAAAATAATTCTGAATACCGCGCCGTTAATAGTCGTCAATGATTCAACAATATTGTTTAAAAATTTTTTCAGCGCGTTGCTTACAATTTCTGAACCCAAAATAACCGTCATCAGAAAAGTTGCAATAATTGCCGCGCCAATTTGAAATTCTGAAGTCGAAAAACTTTCCGAAAACCAAATTGTAAACGGTCTGTGCAAAAGATAAATCGCCAAAGAATTTCTGCCGGCTTGCGTCAACAGCGGAATATTTTTTTCAACCGAACAAATTAATAAAGTTAAAATCGCCAAAATCGAAACTGCCAAAATTGAAATTCGTCCAAATAAGCCGCTTATATTTTCGTAACTGCTCGGCAAAATTTCTTTGTCCGTCAAATTAAATGTTTCGTGCAAAAAGACACTCGCGCAGATTGTCAAAATTAACAGAATTAAACCGCGCGGGAAAAATTTTTTCGCTTGAATTTTCTCTGACATTTCGTGCGAAAATAAATATCCCGCCATAAAATACGGGTAAAAGGCAACTATTTTTACTGCCGCAAAAGTCATATTTATATCTGCCCAAAATCCCGAAATCAACGAAATTAAAATTAAATGCGGTAAAATATTTCGTACACGTTCAATAAGCGGAATCGACAAACGCCAAAAAATCAGTGCGAAAAGATACCACGCCGAAAAATACGGTTTAACCGCCGAAGGAAAAACGCCCGCCGAAAATATTTCACGCAACATAAAAAATCCGTTCAGCAGAATAAATGCAACAAGTAAATTCATTATCGAAAAAAACGATTGAGAATTTTTACTCTTGCTGAAAAATCCAGATACAAATACAAACGCCGGCATATGGAACATATAAATTGCATCAACTAAAAAATCATTGAGCGGCGAATTTTGCAGGGCAAATAAACAATGTGCAAATACTACAAGCATTATCAAAAAGCCCTTGATATTGTCCCAATATGCCGAGCGTGAATTAATTGTAAAATTTTTCATCGTTACTTTTTTATTTGTAAATTCTAGCCTCTAAAGGTTTCAAAGAATTTTTATCGGCGTTTTCTTCGCTGGAAAGAACAATTTTTTTATTGGAAAGTTCAAGCGGCAATGCAACATTTTCTGACGTGAAATTAACTGCGGTAATTAAAGTTTTGCCGTCAACACTGCGCGAAAATGCAAAAATTTCTTCACTGCTCGGCAGAATTAATTTGTAATCGCCGTGCGTCAATTCTATATTTTCGGCGCGGAATTTTGCAAGTTTCCTGTACCAATTCAAAACTGAATCGGAATTTTTTTCTTCGGCGGCGGCGTTGAGAGTTTTAAAATTATCATTGACAGGCAACCAAGTTTTGCCGCTTGAAAATCCCGCGTTAGTTTTATCGTTCCATTGCATAGGAGTTCGCGCGTTATCCCTGCTGAAGAATTTTATAAAATCCATAGCCTGCGCGACGGTAAAACCTTCATTCAGCGCAAAATCAAATTGCGTATGAGAGCCAATGTCATTGTACATTTCGATTGAATCCCAATCAATATTCGTCATACCGAGTTCTTGCCCTTCATAAATAAACGGCGTGCCGCGCATCGTCAAAAGAATTGTCGCAAGTGCCTTTGCGGCTTTAACTTTATCGGCGTCCTTTTTGAAGAAATAATTTGGGCTGCGCGGTCTGTCGTGATTTTCAAAGTACATAGGATACCAGCCATTATTTTTGGTTGCAGCTTGACTTTCTGAAATTGCCTGCTTAAGTTCGGTTAATTTCCATTCGGTAGGGCGGCAGAAAACTTCGCCGTTCTTCAGCGGCAAAAGTACGTGGCTAAATTCAAAAATCATATCAAAAACGCCCTGTTCGCCAATCCAATATTTTAATTCTTCGGGCGAAACGCCGTTAGCCTCGCCGACTGTAAAAATATCGTGCCCTGCAAAAACTTTGTCTTTGAACTCGTGCAGAAAATCCAAAATGCCCGGCGTGTTTACCGTCATTTTGTGAACTGCAACCATTCCGTCTTTACCGTCGGGCGTGCCGTCAACGTACGCAGGTTTTTTAATGTAGGGTATGGCGTCGATACGAAAACCGCCAACGCCCTTATCAAGCCAAAATTTCGCCGCGTCAAAAAGTGCCTGTCGAACTTCAGGATTTTCCCAATTTAAATCGGGCTGTTCCTTTGCAAAAGTATGCATATAGTATTGTTGGCGTTCTTCGCACCACGTCCAAACGCCGCCGCCGAAAAAGCAACGCCAATTTGTAGGCGCACTGCCGTCGGGTTTTGCGTCCTTCCAAATGTACCAATCAGCCTTTGGATTTGTACGATTTTTTTTCGACTCCAAAAACCATTCGTGCTTGTCTGAAGAATGATTGAAAACTAAATCCATAACAATTTTAATTCCGCGCTTGTCAGCTTCGGCAACAAGTTTTTCAAAATCTTTCATAGTTCCGAAATCGGGATTAATCGCCGTATAATCGGAAATATCGTAGCCGTTGTCGACTTGCGGCGAAGGATAAATTGGCGTCAGCCAAATTGCACCAACGCCCAATTTTTTCAAATAGTCCAAGTGTTGAGTAATTCCGTTTAAATCGCCCGTGCCGCTGCCTGTAGTATCTTGAAAAGATTTTGGATAAATTTGATATACAATGGATTTTTGCCACCATTTTAAATTTTCAGCCGCCATAACTTTTGCGCCTCCTAAAATTTTTTCGGGATAAAAAAAAGCAAGCGCAGTAAGAGCCGCGCCGCTTTTAATAAAATTTCTTCGATTCATTATAAACCTTCCTTCAATCGTTTTTGAGAAATTAAAAATTTTTTCTGCCGCCTAAATTCTAAAAAGTTTAATTTTTACATTTGTGGAAGAATTGGGCTTGCAGTCAACATCAGCCGGCAAGGAAAATTTCAAAATATATTTATCGTTGGGGCGTTCGTCGCCGTGATTTTCTTCCATTTCGAGAGCAAATTCAGGGTGCGCATTTTCGGCAGTAGGCGGAATCCATTGGGGCAAGTTTTCAATTTCGGTAGGGTCTTTAATATTCGGCTCAATTTTTTCAATGACAGTACCCGATAAATTTGCGCCATCCAAAGTATAATTAACGGGCGAACCTAATTTTATTTTGTCAAAAATTTCCTGCGAAACTTCAGCGGCAAGCCAAAGTTCTCTGCTGTCACCGATTTTTGCTATAGAATTTCCCGCTGTAACTTCTTTTTCGACTTCGGCAGAATAATAAATTGCGCCGCTGACAGGTGCAATAACGTCTGTTTCTTGCGCCTCCTGCAAGGCAACGTTCAAAGAAAGTTCCGCCTGTTTAATAGCGTTTTCGGCGTTTTGCAAAACGGGCGCGGGCGTAGGTTGCCATTGGTCAACGTACTCAATTTCTTCAACGTAAGTTGGCGCACTTGACGCGGCGGGCGTTGAAGGCGTTGAGGGCGAAGAATCAGAAACGCCTGAAGCTTTTGCATTTTCGTAAGCGCGTATTGCGGCTTCCAATTCCTTTTTGCTGACTGCGCCCATTTCAAAAAGTTCTTGCATTCTGTTGGCGCGTTCTTCCAAACTTGACAAAGAAGAATTTGCAGGACGGCGCGGCAAAATATCTTGCGACATTTGCGGAGCGGCGGGAGCGGCGGGAGCTGCAGGCTTTGCGGGAATCATTCGCACTCTTTTAACGGGAACTTTTACAATTTGCCCGCGTTTTAAATCTTCGTAATTTTGTTTAGCAAGTGCAACGCTGTCTTCGAGTTGGTTAATAGTTTCCTCATTGACATCGACTTCAAGCCGCGCGATAACTTCGCCCGCTTTAACTTCCGTGCCCTCTTCAAAAAGAATTTCCCTGACTTTGCCGTCAACAAGCGTTCGCACTGAAACAAGCGTACCTGTAACTTTTGCGTCTGCAATTTGAATTTCTTCAGTCGAATGGTAATGTTTGAAAACGCCGTAACCAATCGCCGCCGAACAAGCAAGAATTATCGTTAAGCCAAAAAAAATTCGGCGTTTTAATTTAGCGGTAATATTTTCATTTTCCATTTCTGCACCATACTTTTTAATTTTAGAAATTATTTATTTTTAGATGTACTTTCTTTTTCCAAAGCAAAAAAGAAAGTACCAAAGAAAAGTGCTTTTTACCGCCCGTCAGTGCCGCTCGGATACTGTACGCACGTAGTAACAGGTGGCCCCCCTTTGGGGCCTCTACTTTTTACAACGCTCCAACATTAGCGCGCGCTGCGGCTGAGAGACGGGCGGAAGTTACCGGCACTGACAGGTTGCAGTTTTATTTTTGCAAAATAGAAATAGCCGCGCGTCCTGCGCGAAGGGTTAGGCGGCTCACATCACGTTCGCCGCTTTTTTTTATTTAAAATTTTTTATATAAAAAATAATTGCTAAATTATTTTAAAATTACAAGCGTTGCACCCGCGCCGCCTTCGTCAATATCTGCAAGTGTAAATTTTTCAACCGAATGATAATGCCTCAAAAATTCGTGTACGCCCTGCCGAAGTGCGCCCGTGCCCTTGCCGTGAATTATTAAAATTTGTTTCAAGCCTGCCAACTGCGCGTCGTCAATAAATTTTGCGCAAACTTGCTCCGCCTCGTCAACCATCATTCCGCGTATATCAATTTCGCGGCTTGCGTGCGAAACTGCTTTTAACATTCCGATTGAGCCACGCTTTTCGTTGACAACGGGCGCAGTTATAATTTCTTCGGAATTGTGGCTGACAAATCTGCAATCCGAAGTTTTAACCGTCATTTTAAGCGCACCCGCCGCAACTGTCAACTCATCGCCGCCTTTTTCTATTGAAAGAATTGTCGCCTTTTGGTCAAGCGGGCGAATATAAATCGTATCTCCAATTTGCAAATATTTTTTGTTAATGCGGTTGCCGATTGATTCATTTGCAATAATTCCCTGCGTGTTTTCAATTTCGGCTTGGCGAATTTTATCACGCGCGTTTTGAATAGTTTGCTGACGCTTTTTAACGCCCGAATCGTCGAATTGTTCTTTGAGTGCGGCGATAATTCCTTCAGCTTCCTTGCGCGTTTCCTTAACCATTTCGGCGGATTTTTCTCGCGCCTTTTTGATAATATCGTTTTTGGACTTTGCAATTTCGTCGCGCAGGGCGGCAATTTCTTTTTCTTTCTTTTGAATAGCGGCTTGAGATTTTTGAATTTCGGCGTTGCGTTTTTCGTAAATCAAGCGTTTCTGTTCGAGTTCAGCCAAAACTTGTTCAAAATTGGCGTGGTCTTGCTTGAGAAATTTTTTAGCCTTGCGAATCAAACTCATATGCAAGCCGAGCCTTTTGCTTATTTCAAAGGCATTGCTGGAGCCCGGAATACCAATTAAAAGTTTGTACGTCGGCATTAAAGTTTCAACATTAAATTCAACGCAAGCGTTTTCAATACCCGCCGTCGAATAGGCAAAAGTTTTTAATTCCGAATAGTGCGTTGTAGCGATTGTAGAGCACTGAATTTTTAACAGCCTGCCCATAATCGACATAGCCAACGCCGCGCCTTCGTCGGGGTCAGTGCCCGCGCCAATTTCGTCAATCAAAACTAAATCCGTTGTCTGCACATTTTTTAGAATGTCAACAATTTTTGTCATATGCGCGGAAAAAGTTGAAAGGCTTTGTTCAATCGATTGTTCGTCGCCGATGTCAGCAAAAATATTTGTGTACACTGCAATTTGAGAACCGAAGGCGGCGGGAATGTACAAGCCGCATTGCGCCATTAACGCCATTAAACCTAAAGTTTTCATACAAACAGTTTTGCCGCCCGTATTCGGTCCCGTAACGAGCAAAATTGTAAAGCCGTTGCCAATTTCAATATCGATTGGTACAACTTTTTTTGGATTAATCAGCGGGTGGCGAGCGGCGTGCAAATTTGTATATTTTGAAATGACGGGCTCTGTAGCGTCGAGTTTTTGTGCAAGTTTCGCCTTCGCAAAAAGTAAATCGAACGCCGCCAAAATTTCCACGTTGTTTAAAAGTTCGTTGGAATGTTTTTGCACTGCTTCAGACAAAACGCGCAGGATTCTTGCAACTTCATTTTTTTCTGCAACTTCAAATTGGCGAATGTCATTGTTAAGATTAACAATCGTCATTGGCTCAATAAAAAGCGTTGCGCCCGTTGCCGATTGGTCGTGCACCAAGCCGGGAAATTGCGCCTTATACTCAAGCTTGACGGGGATAACGTATCTGTCGCCGCGCATTGTAATAATTGCGTCTTGAAAAAATTTTTGTTTGGCGGGGTCGTGCAAGATTGAAAAAATTTCAGTTTTAACGCGGCTTTGAGCCAATCTTAATTCGCGGCGAATTTTTTGTAAATCTGTGCTTGCCGAATCTTTGATGCCGCCGTGATCGTCGAGGGCGTTTTCGAGTTGCTTTTCAAGGTTGCCCAAAATTTCAATTTGTCCTGCGCGAAATTTTATTTTTGGCGCGTCAACGTCATTTTCTTTAAAAAATTTTTTGACATTGCGCATTGCGTACATAGTCGAAAGAATATCTGCAAGTTCGCCCGCGCCCGCTGCACTTCCCAACGAAATTTTCTGCAGTGTTTCACGAATATCACGAATACCGCCGAAGGGCGGCTCTCCAACCGCGTAAACTTTTACCGCTTCCGTCGTCAATGAAATATTTTCCTGTACGGTTTCAGCGTCATCATCGGGCAAAATTTTTTCTGCAAGTTCTTTACCGAAATTACTTGTCGCGCAGTTTTGGAGCATTGCGCGTACTTTGTCAAATTCCAAAATTCTGAATGAATCTGTAAGCATTTATATTTATCACAATCCTTTAATTATTTTTTATCCAACTACTGAAAAAATCGTCATAAGTTCTGTCATTGCCGATATTAATTATAATTAATTTTTTAACGGCGCGCGTTATGGCAACGTAAATAATTTCAGAATTAATGTACTTAAACACGCCATTTTCTTCATCAAAGAAAGATTCTTTTTCGGTACCGTCGTCGCCAATGAGTAAAATTTCAGTATCGACGCCCCAACCTTTATAGCTGTGAATTGTCGAAAGTTTAATTCTGCCGCTTTCCATCCAAAAATTAACTTTTGCCGTGCGGCGCATATCTCTTAAAGCTTTGTTTAAATCCGGAATCAGTTTGGGAGACTTTTCACATCTTCTTTTAAATTCACGGTGCGCTTCTTCAGTTTCAAAGGTTGTAATTGTTTTATACTTCATATCGCGCAGTACTTTATCTAAAAGTCGCCCGTTTTTGACGTACAAAGACATTATGCAAACGTCGTCATTTGCAACGGGGTTATCTTTGAAAATTTTTATTATCGCCGGAATGTCAAATTTATGCAGCGGATAAAATTCAACGGTTTCTTCAGACAAAGTTAATTCCATTTGACGCGGTTCAAATTTATTATCGCTGGTTGATAAAAATTTAATTTGAAAATCACGGGCAAGGTCGGCAATTTTTCCTCTAAGGCGATAAGTAGATTTTAGTTCATTCCAATTCCCGCGAACAGGAATACTTGCCATTTGACGTCTCTCATAAATATCTTGGTCTTTATCACCAAAAAATACCAATTCGCCGCGGGGATTTAAAATTTCTTTGTTAATAAAATCCATCCATCCACGCTCATAATCTTGAACTTCGTCAACAAGTATCGTATCATAACTCAAAGGAACGTTTACATTATCGTAATTGCTTAAAAATGTATGAATGTGTTTTATTACAAAATATTTCATAAAAAATCTTTTTTTGTTTTCGATATTCGGCAAATCATTCAAGGCGGCACTGATACAATCACGAATATAATTGCAAAGCGTAATATTGAAAGTCAAAATTAAAACGGGCGTTCGTTTTTTTACAAAGGCATCAACTGCGCGATAAGCTAAAACAGTTGTCTTGCCGCAACCGGCGGGACCTCTTACCTTAGATTTAGTATCGGCTTTACTTGTTACAAGCTCTTTTTGTTTGGCGTTCAAAGTTTTGGGCAGATTCTTAAATTTGCTGTATTCGGAAGGTTTCAAAACGCGGCGCAATTCGTTATAAATTTCTTCGTCAAAAAATTTTGATCGCAACTTCAACAAATAATTTGAATTGCAAGTATTTTCCAGCCCGTTACTTTTAAGCAAATCTGAAGTCAGCAAAGTTATATAATCAGAACTCAAAACTTTTTTTTCTTCTTTAGCATAATCGCCAAAAAAATTTTTAACTTTGTCTTTTGACGGAACGTAAAAAAATACGGCACTTTCAACTAATGAGTACGTTTTATCGTTAAAAAAATTTTTTTCGGCAAGCGTTCTGCTGTAGGTGTTGTAAAATAAATTTTTGTAATATTTAGCCTGCGCTATAGGAGATTTAATGTTTTGCGGTTCAGTGTTTCCTTGTGGTTTTAGGCAAGTCCAGTTATAGTTATCGTTTATTTTATATAAATCCAAATTCCAATCTTTAACTTCAATAATTAAAACGCCGTGATTTTTGCGCATAATGACAACATCAGGTAAAGAGCCGTCCCAGTGCGGCTGATAATAAACTTCAAAAGGTTCATATGGAAATTTTTTCAAATAATCATTTAAGAAATTTAATAAAGCCCATTCGCCTTTTGTAGGTTGCGGGTGCAAAGTTTTTATTTCGTCAAGTGTCGGGAAAAATTCTACCAAATTTATTAACTCCTTTTATAAATAATCGTGCGGGCTGACTGCTTCGCCGTCCTTTCTGACTTCAAAATGACAATGAGGACCGGTAGAATTGCCCGTCGAGCCGCAATAGGCAATAGTTTGCCCTTGCCTGACAGTATCGCCGACACTTACGGCTAAGCTTTGATTATGCCCGTACAAAGTCACAATCCCGCCGCCGTGATCTATCATAACTGTATTGCCGTAGCCGTCAATCCAGCCCGCGTGATTAACAACGCCGCCGCGCGCCGCGTGAATTTCCATACCGTAGTCGCCGCCAATATCAATACCGCTATGAAATTTTGAACCGCCAAAAATCGGGTGCGTTCGCCAACCAAATTCTGAAGTTATCGGACCTTGAAGCGGAAAAATCATTTCGCCGTTGCCTTCGGGCGTAAAAGTTTCAACGCCATTATTTTTAGTATAGCCGCCTGAATTTGCTTTTTGTTCTTTGGCAAGTTTTTGACGTTCGGCGCGTGCTTTGCGTTCGGCGGCGGCTTGTTCACGCGCTGCTTTTTCTGCCGCCGCGCGGTATTTACTTTCTTGAATTAATTTTTCAACTTGTTTTGAAGCCGCTATCATTTCGTCATATTGCCGCTCATAAATTTCTTTATCGTTCTGCATTCTGTCGAGCAAAATTTGTTGGTCGGCAACTTTTTGCAACTGTTTATTTTTTGCTTTTTCGGCAAGGCGCACTTGCTCGGCTTGAAGGTGTTTATCTTCGTCGAGTTGTTCGCTTAATTTTTCAATTTTAGTTCTGTCCTGCAAAGTTGCAGTAACCAATTCCGAATCGTGGACAACCACGCGCTTTAATAAATCCATCCGCGTTAAAAAATCGCCGAATGACTGTGCGCCAAAAAGCGCGTCAAGGTAGGAAATTTGCCCGTTAATGTAAATGTCACGAATACGCCTTTCAAGACGGCGGAGTCTTTTTTCGTAGTCGCGTTCATTCTGCAAAAGTTTCAATTCATTTGTTTCGATACGGTTCAAAGTTGCGTCAAGAGTATTTTTTTTAGTTTCGTATTCGGCGGTTGCAGCGGCGGCTTCTTCGTCAAGGGCGCGTTTAACTTCTGAAACAGAATTAATTTTGCCCTTCAACCATTCCGAACGGCGGTGCGCTTCTTCAGCCGCGTCTTCATATTGCGCTTTTTGATTTTCCATTTGCTGGATAGTTGCCGCGCCGCTCATCAATCCCGAAGAAATTATTGCAAGCGTCAACAGTAAAATTTTTTTCACGGCGTGCGCCTCCGTTTTTGCGTTTTAAATTTTAAATGTGCTTTTTTCTTTGTAAAGAAAGAAACTTTTTTCAATTAACTTTTCCCTAATCTCTGGAACCTTGGAACCCTAAAAAAGCGTAAGCTTTTTTCTACACTTCCAAAAATTTTTTCAAAGAAACCGTACTGCCCAAAGTTCCTATCAACATTCCGGAAATTATCAAGCCCAATGTTAAATAGCTCATAAACGGATATTGTTCAATCAGCGGCAAAAATGCAAGCGTTGCGTAAATTTTTTTTGTCATTGCAGAATAAAAACTGCGCAAAATTATTGCGCTGATACTGCCGCCGATAAATCCCAACAAAATCCCTTCAAGCACAAAAGGCCAACGAATAAATGAATCCGTCGCGCCGACGTATTTCATTATGGCAATTTCTTTTCGCCGCGCAAATACCGTCAGTCTTATTGTATTTGAAATTATGAAAATCGTTGCAAGTGCCAAAATTGCCATTAACAACACGCCGAAAACTCGTACAAGGTGCGTTAATTCAAACAAATTCGCCGCCACGTCTTGCCCGTATTTAACCTCTTCAACACCGTATAAATCCGAAATTGCCGCCGCAGTTTTTTTCACGTCGTCCGCAGATTTTACCGTTACCAAAAAATAATTCGGCAAAGGATTTGAATCGCCGAGCGCGTCCAAAATTTTTTTCTGGTCGCCGAGTCTTTCTTTCAAAGTTTTTAATGCTTGTTCTTTCGTGACGTATTCAATTTTTGTAACAGCAGGCAAATTGCGCGTCATTCGTTCGACTTCGTTTTTGTTTTCCGCCGTCAAGCCGTCGATCAGGTACGCCGAAATTTGCACTTGACTTTCAAGCGACGCCGCCATTTTTGTCATATTCAGCAGCAAAATTAAAAATACGCCGAGTACAAAAAGCGATACTGCAACTGTTCCGATTGAGGCGAAAGTCATCCAGCGTTTTCTTATCATTGATAAAAATGCTTCGCGCAGATAATATTCAAATGTTTCAAGTTTCATTTTCCGTACCGTCCTCTGACTTGGTCACGAATAATTTTGCCGTTCTCAATCGCAATGACGCGCTTTTTCAGGCGGTTCACAATATCTTTATCGTGCGTCGCCATAACTATTGTTGTACCTGCCACGTTGATTCTCAAAAAAATATCCATAATATCCCAAGTTGTAGCGGGATCCAAATTGCCCGTCGGTTCGTCCGCAATAACAATTTTCGGGTCATTGACAATCGCTCGCGCAATAGCAACTCTTTGCTGTTCGCCGCCTGAAAGTTGGTCGGGAAAACTTTTTGACTTGTCGCGCAGTCCTACAATATCTAAAACGGCGTCAACACTGCGCTTAATAATTTTGCGCGGCGTTTCAATAACTTGCATTGCGAAGGCTATATTTTCATAAACAGTTTTATCTTCCAATAATCTGAAGTCTTGAAAAATTACGCCCAAGCCGCGCCGAAGGTAGGGAACTTCTTTTCTCGTAAGTCTTACAACGTCGCGCCCGTCAACAAGAATTTCGCCCGCTGTAGGAATTTCTTCGTGCATTAAAAGTTTCATAAGCGTAGATTTACCGCTCCCTGAAGTTCCTACAATGAAAACAAATTCTCCGGGCGCAATGTCAATGGTTATATCGTCAAGAGCCGTTACGCCGTTTTTTTCATAAATCTTTGTTACGTTTTTTAAATGAATCATTGAAACATTCCGCTCAAACCTACGTCAACAATAACATCACTGTAATAAGCTTGCGTCAAGGCAACGCCTGCGGGAGTATCTGAATTGGTAGGATAAGGGCTGACGCCTTCGGGCGTGATTACCCAAAAAATAACATCGACTCTGCCTGAAACAAGGGCGGCGGCGCGCGCGTCACTTTCAATAACTACGAGTTCAATATTTTTGTTGATACGTTTAGAAATTTCTGCAAGAACGGCGGTATTGAAACCTGCGGGCGTGCCGTCCGCCAAAATTAAATCAAGCGGCGGCAAATCACCCGTTACGCCGACTTTAATATTTTCCGCGCCGTCGAAGTGCGGCATTTCAACTGCCGAAGGTGTAGCGTCATTTACAGTAAGTTTTATATATTTTTTAATCAATTCGTCCAGCGTGCCGTCTTTGTTCATTGCGTCAATAGCGGTGTCAAATTCGTTTTTCAATTCGGTATCGCCTTCGCGCATTGCGCAAGAAAAATTATCTACAAGTTGAATTGCTTGAGAATCTTTAATTTTCAGTTCGGAATTTTGTTTAATCATATAATCTGCAACACTGCCGTACGTGCGGATTGAATCTATATTGCCGGCAGTCAAGCCCATTTGCATTGAATTAAAATTATTGTAGTACGTGGTTTTTTGCGGGTCTGTAGTAATTCCGTGTTCGTCGTTAAATTTTTTTGTGTATTCGTCAATTTGGCTTTCTTCCATATTGGCGCGACCCAACATACCGACTTTTTGAACTTTTTCCTGCGGTTGAGACGTTTCGTTGCCGCAACCTGTCAACATTATCAAAATTAAAAATAAGCTTGCAAAAAGTTTCAGTTTCATTTTGGATTTTCCTTTCAAAGTAAATTGTATCTTTATAAATTTAATTTTTTTGAAAATACAGCATTTCTTTCTTTTTGAAAAAAGAAAGAAACGCTTAAGCAAAGAAAGAAAAACTTCAGACCGCGCAACCGCCATCACGGCGGTTAGGCGCGGCGGTGCGCGTCCGTGCGCACCGTGCCCGAGAAAGCGCGTACTTTTTAAAGTTGCACTTTCAAGCGTAGAAAATAGAAATTGCCGCGCATCCTGTGCGCCTCTTTTTTTTCAAAGTAAATCTGTCATATTTAAAATTGGCAGAATGATTGAAAAGACAAGTGCGCCGACAATTACGCCCGCCGTCAATGTGCCGTAAACTTCAGCCTTCGCAGGGAGTGCCTTTAAAGTTTCTTCAATTTCAAAATCTGCCATTGATTCGCACTGTTGCAACATTTCAACGATATTGCCGCTTGCTTCGCCCGTCACGATTAAGCCCAAGTACAGCGGCGATAAATTTTCAAGAACGCGCTTTAAAGTTTCGCCGAATTTTTCGCCCGCCTCGACTGAAGATTTTATTTTTTCAAGCAGACGTTGCATTTTCAAATTGCCGCTTGACGCCGCGCTTAATTTTATTGCGTCGTCCAAAGTTACCCCGCTTTCAAGCAAAAAACTTAATCTGCTGAATAAATTTCTCAATTCAATTTCGCGCAGGATTTTTATTTTTAGTTTCAAAGTGTCGCAGAAAAATTTGAATGCCTCAACTTCCCTGTAAACGATTATTAAAAAAATTATCGCCGCCAAAATTATAACAGAAATTAAAAATAAATGCGCCGCCAAAAATCTTCCTGCGCCTAAAAATATTTTTGTGATTATCGGCAATTCATTTCCTGCCGCGCCGTAAAATGATTCAAAGACAGGCAAAGTTATATTTATCATAACGACCGCCGCCACGAACGCCGCAATTAAAACAACAAGCGGGTAATACATCGCCGAGCGAACTTTTCTTTCAGTGGCGTAACTGCGCTCAAGTTGTTCTGCAAGCCGCGTTGTAACTTCCTGCAACCTGCCGCTTTCTTCGCCAATTTCCACGCTTTGAATTGCATCACTGCCGAAAATTATTTCATACCTGCGAAGAGCCGCGCTGAAACTTTCGCCGCCTTCAATCGTTTCAACAAGTTCCTTTAAAATTTTTTCTGAAATATCGCCTTCAGCCGCGCGCGCCAATGTTCTCAATGAATCGTGCAAAGTCATAACGCCCAACATTACGCTTAATTCTCTGAAAAAAACCGAACGCCAACGCCCGCCCAATTTGTATTTTAAGAAAAAATCTTCAAACAATTTTACAACGCTGATTCGTTCTTGTGCAAGACTTACAACTTTGACTCCTTGAAATTGCAAAACTGCATAAGCTTCCGCGTAATTTTCTGCCTCCAAAGTTCCAACCTGCGCAACTGAATTTTCATCGTAGCCTTTATATTTAAATTTTTTCAAAATCCCAACCTCTTTAAAGCGGCGTCCATTGTTTGCATTCCCGCTGCCTGATTGCTAAGCATAACATTCGGCAGTTGTACATATTTTCCTTGACGAATCAGCGAACGCGCCGCAGGATTGGCGATTAAAACTTCAGCCGCGCAAACTCTTTCGCCCTTTGAATTTTTCAAAAGCTGTTGAGAAATTATTGCCGAAAATTCATCTGCGAACAAATCCCTTATTGCGTCACGTTGCACAAGCGGAAACATTGTTTCAACGCGCATTGCGGTTTCAGCGGCTGATTTTGTATGCAAAGTCGCCAAAACTAAAACGCCCGCTGCCGATGCTTCCAACGCCGCGTGCATTGTTGCCGCGTCTCTTATTTCGCCTATCAGTAAAACGTCAGGCATTTCGCGCAGTGCAACTTTCAGCGCGTCCGCAAAAGTTAAAAAATCTTGTCCCAATTCCCTTTGACTGACGAAAGAATTTTTTGTATCGTACTCAAATTCTATCGGGTCTTCGAGCGTCAACAAATGACACGGGCGAATTTTGCAAAGTTCATTTAGAAACGCCGCAATGGTTGTAGATTTGCCGGAACCTGTTCGCCCCGTAACCAAAATTAAACCTTGCGACGCCGTAAGAAAATTTTTCAGTGCACGCGGTGCGCCAATTTCTTCAAGCGTTGGAATTTTTTCAGCTATTAAGCGAATTGCAACGGCAGGGAAATTTCTTTGAAAATAAACATTAATTCTAAATCTGCGCGAAAATTTTTTGTAGGAAAAATCGACAGCCAAATTTTTATTAAGTTCCTCGCGCAGACGCGGCGGTACGAGTTCAGCCGAAATTTTTTCAAAATCGCTTGCAGATAAAATTTCGCCGAATTGTACGAGTTCGCCTGCAGTGCGTATGAAAATTTTTTGCCCGACCGTCAAATGAATATCTGACGCCTTTAACCTTACAGCCTCCGCCAAAATTTTTTCCAATTCCAATTTTAAAACTCCTTGCAATAAAAAATTTTAGTAAATTAAATATAACGTGCCGCGTACTAAAAAAAGCCGCCCGCTTATGCACTTTGCTAACACATTTGCGCACGTCTTACTTTGTTGAATCGCTTGGGCGGTTGCAATTTCTGCAACCGATGGTGCGCTAGCGGGCGGCGATTCTTTCTTTTAGGCGGCTTTTCTTTCTTCTAAAGAAAGAAAAACCGCGTTAAAAATTTTATATAAAAAAATATTCAACACAAAAATAAAAATCCCCTGTATGCAAAAAAGCCGACAATTTAAAACTGCCGGCTTTTCTATCTCAACATAATTAATTTCAAATGGCAGGGGTAGCTGGACTCGAACCAACGAAATGCCAGATTCAGAGTCTGGTGCCTTACCAACTTGGCGATACCCCTATAACGCCGCTAATACTAGCACTTAGAAAATTTTTTGTCAAATTATTTTTTGAAGCGTTTCTCAAAAATATCTTCCATTTCGGGATAACCGAAATAAAAGCCTTGAATTTGGTCAACGCCGCACTCATCGCGCAAGAATAAATATTCGTCTTCCTGTTCGACGCCTTCAATAACAACTTCAACGCCGATTGAATGACAAAGTTTAATTGCGTACTTCAAAATATTTTTATTAAAATCGCTGCCTCTCAAATCTTCAACAAAAGTGCGGTCAATCTTTACAATATCGCACTTGAAATTTTTCAAAAATCCCAAATTTGCATAGCCGCTGCCAAAATCGTCAATCGCAATTTTAATCCCCAAATCGTGGAAGGCGGCGAATTGTTTGTTGACAAAGTCCCAATCGTAAATGTTATGACTTTCTGTAAGTTCAAAAACAATCGTGCTCGGGTCAATTTGATGACGCGCAATGCAATCTTCAACGAAGGGGTAAAACATTCTTTCTTCAAGTTGGTACAGAGAAATATTAATGCTCATTTGAAAATCAGGCATATATTTTTGCCAACGTTTTGCAGTAATGACGGCGTTTTCAATAATCCAGTGCCCGACGGGAATAATCATACGGGATTTTTCAAGCATAGGAATAAATTGCATAGGTGCAACAATACTGCCGTCTTGGTCGTACCAACGCAGGAGAGCCTCCGCGCCCTGCGTCAACTTGCGGCTGATAGCAAAGGAAAAAATCTTCGCAACCGCGCGCAATACAGTTTTGCATAACATTCTGCATACCAATATCATAACGCCAACGGTCATAAGTATCTTTTTCAAAAAAAGAAATTTGGTCGCGCCCTTTTTGACGGGCAATTTCAAGAGCAACTTCAGCATAACGCATTAAAGTTGTAACGTCTTTTGCATCTGTAGGATAAAAAGCCGCGCCCGCTGACGCAGTACAGTAAATTGTATCTTCGACGTTGCGAATTTCGCGCATACAAAGTTGTACGCTTGCAAAAATAATTTCAAGTTCTTCCGGCATTGCCTCCGGCATAAAAAGCCCGAATGAATAACCGTCCAATTTGTAAAGGCGAATATCAGGCGGCAAAACGTTGGTAATATTTTGCGCAATTTGACGGAGCGCACCGTCGCCGAATTTGTGCCCGTAAGTTTCGGTTATCGTGTTGAAATTGTCCAGCGCAATTACCACAACCGCGCCATGAGAATGGGGGTTATCTAAATCTTTTTGTAAATCGTTATAAAAAACATTGCGCTTTAAAAGCCCCGTAACATAATCGGCACGCGAAATTTCGTCAAGGCGTTTAATGACGCCGCATAAAATGCTCGGCTGTTCGTTAAATTCGTCCGCGCCAATAGTCATACTTAAACTAACCCAGCCGTAATCGCCGTTACTGTGTAAGAGACGAAATTCGCATTTGACAGTTGTCCCTGTTTCTTCTGCCCAAATATCCTTCATCGCCTCTTCAAAAATCTCTCGGTCGTCATGATAAATGAACGGCATTATTAAATTGTCGAAGTCGTCAACTATATTCGAGGGGAAATCGAAATCCTTCATGAAATTATCCGAGAGTAAAATCACTTTGGAATTTAAATCGACGACAAAAAGATATTCCTCCGCTGAACTTTGCAACGCGCTGAAATACGTCGTTATTTGGTTAAGTGGAGAGTTTTCTCCGATATATGGAGCTTTGTTTGTACTCATGTATATCTTCCTTTTCAGTCTCCCACGTTTTCTTTAATTTTGCAATTCGACACTGCCGCAAAAGTTCCTGCAAAAAATTTATTTACAATCAGTGCGCCAAATTGTACGATTTACAACATTGGCGTAACTTTGAATAATTTTTACGACTTTTATTGAAACGTTGTCATCGGCGTAATTTTCGGCTTCAAAAACTTTTTCGTTGTTTTCGTGCATGGCGACTGCCATTTCAACGGCTTGCAAAATTTCAGTTTCGGTAATTCCGCCCAAAATCATTGTGCCCTTGTCAAAAACTTCGGGGCGTTCGGTGGAAGTTCTTATTAAAACGGCGGGGAAATTTAGCATTGCGCTTTCTTCGGAAAGAGTGCCGCTGTCAGACAAAACGCAATAAGCCGAAAGTTGCAATTTGTTATAATCGAAAAAGCCGAAAGGTTGCAAACTTTTAACAAGGGGATGAAATTTAAAATTGCGTTTTTCGATAAATTTTCTGCTGCGCGGGTGCGTCGAATAAATTATAGGCATTTGAAATTTTTCGGCAATGGTGTTAATTGAATTCATAAGCGAAATAAAATTTTTTTCGTTGTCGATATTTTCTTCACGGTGCGAAGAGAGCAAGAAATATTTTTTCGGCTCCAGGTTCAACTTTTCCAAAACTTTGGCGGCGTTAATTTTAGCGCGGTACTTGACAAAAATTTCTTTCATAGGCGAGCCCGTAACGAAAATATTTTTGCCGTCGAGCCCTTCCGCCAAAAGATACCTGCGCGAATGTTCGGTATAAGGGAGATTTATATCCGAAATGTGATCAACAATTTTTCTGTTTATCATTTCGGGGACGTTCCAATCCCAACAACGGTTGCCCGCTTCCATATGGAAAATTGGAATTTTTAAACGTTTGGCGGAAATTGCAGACAGCGCAGAATTTGTATCGCCCAAAATCAAAACGGCGTCAGGTTTTTCTTCGCGCAGGACTTCATAACTTTTTGAAATGATATTTCCCATTGATTGCCCTAAATTTTCGCCCGCGCAATTCAAATAAAAATTCGGAGCGCGCAATTCCAATTCTTCAAAAAAAATCTGATTCAGCGTATAGTCATAATTTTGTCCTGTATGTACCAAAATATGATTAAAATATTTGTCACAAGCTTTTATAGTTTCGGAAAGCCGAATAATTTCGGGGCGCGTGCCAAGAATCGTCATTAATTTAAATTTATTCATTAGTTTCACCAATTTTGAAATTTATTTTTCCTGCATTAAAAATAATATTTCGGATAAAAATTTTTATGTTTCAAAATCCAAACTCTCATATCTTCAAACATTTTTTCATACTGCGGAGCAACAGCAAAATTTTTGGTATTCACTAAACTTTTATCTGCAACAACGCCTTCTACAGGAAAAATTTTTATATCACGGTTAAAAATTTTTTTGAACAAATTCAGCATTTCATACTTCGTGATTGTAGAATTGTTTGTCAAATGGTAAAGCCCGTAAATATTTTCTTTAGCCGCCTTTTCAACCATTTGAGCCAAAAATAAAGTTGTAACACCCGACCAAATTGCTTTAGTATATCCTTGAATTTCGCCTTTTTGTTGCATAAACCAATTTAATAAACCTATTCCTTCAGCTTCCAAGTCGGGACCAATAATTGAATTTCTGAAAGTTATATTTTTATCGTCAATCAATTCGCCGAGTGCTTTTGTCCTATCATAAAAAGTTTCGCCATCCGGCTTAGAATTTTCGTCATAATTTCCAACTTTACCGGAAAACACGCAATCTGTACTTAAATGAATTATTTTTGTATTTGTACCGGTGGTTATTTCCGCCAAAAAATGCGGGAGTTCACTGTTTAATTTTATTGCCAATGTTTTATATTTTTCAGCAGATTTATTTAAAATTCCTATACAATTAACAATAAAATCAAAATTTCCTTCAGTGATAATTTTTTTAAGTTCGTTTTGATTTGTAACATCTGAAATTATATCAACGTGCGAAGAAAATTTTCTTCTTGAAAGTGCGGTAACATTGTAGTCCTGTTCACGCAGGTAGTGAAAAATAACGTGTCCCGCCATACCGGTGGAGCCCAAAACCAAAAATTTCATTCAGACTGCCCCCTTTTTTGGGATTCCGCAAGCCATTTTTGAACATAATCTACACCGAGCAATTTTTTCTTTGTGCCTTCAATATCTAACTGTTGAGTATTTGAAGAGGTGTATGGTTCAATTCTGATAATTTCATTGTTGCCGCTTGAAAAATATTTTTCGTAATTTAAATTTCGTGAATCGACGGGAATGCGGAAATAATTTTCCATATCTTCAGATTTAATTTTTTCTTCGGTAGTCATAAGCGTTTCAAACATTTTTTCGCCGTGCCGAATACCGATTTCTCTAGGGGTTGTTGGTAAATTAAAAGTGGATAACAGAAGCGGCAAGATACACAAAATTCAAAAAGCAATCCGCCAATTTGTCGTAACGCGTTGCTATAT
>CAJOCQ010000020.1 GCA_905233135.1 uncultured Selenomonadaceae bacterium
TTGACAAAGATTTGGAGAAAACAATTTCTTCGCAAGAGGCTATGATTAAAATCTCACATATTCACACCCTTCTTAAACGCTTGTGAATACAGCTTCTTAATTCGGGTGCGCCGGGTATTCCGAACAATACGGGCTTAAAATTTTCACGCGGCGAATATATTTCTTTCCTGGAAGCAGACGACGCAATAACGCCAACAGCTTATGAGGAACTTTACCCTATTGCAAAGGAATTTAACGCAGATGTTGTTCACTGCGAAAGATATTACCCCTTCAAAGATGGTATGATAATTGATAAAAATCAACTGCAACCTTTTGGATCCGTTGTTACAAAAACCCCTACGCCAATAACAGAAAGTTTACATGAGCGCGTTTTGAGTTTGAACAAAGGAGAATTTTTGTTGCCGATATGGGCTAAATTAATTCGCCGCGATTATATATTGGAAAATAATCTTGAAATGGTCAACGTCAATCATCATGATATGCTTTATACCGTCTGCCTTGTTTTATCTGCCAAAATATATGTGCGCGTTCCAAACATTGTAAATTTTTACCGCATAGTTGAAGATTCTATGTCGCACAAAAAAGAAAACGTTGAAAAAACTATGCTCAAATATTGCAAAACTTTATTTAACGGTTTTAATTATGTGGAAAAATTTTTGAACGAACGGGATTTTTTCAAACAAAATCCGAATGATAAAAGTATTATCCTTGATATAGTCGTTCGTGAATTTGTCAATTATATTTTAAGAATCTATACGCAAGTTCCCGCGTTTCAGCTTGAAGGATTTATCCGCCGCGAACTTGAAAAACTTGACGATACCACCGCGCTTACCGCGTTTCTTTTTAACCGTATGAATATTTTTAACCTCAATTTTATACAGCAGCAAAATTTAATTCGTCAGCAACAAGCGCAAATTCAGCAACTTCAACAAAATCAAATGCATTTTAATAATAACAACGAAGATATTTTCAAATTATAAAGTTTCAGCCGTCGAAAAAAATCGGCGGCTTTTTTATTGCAAAAAGACCTGTTTACGCTGCAGAACTTTTAATATCAAAATTCGTTTTTATATTTGTTAAAATATTTACTGTTAAAATAAAAAATCCAACAATATGTCTGCCTGTTGTCGGCAATGTTTTTTCAAAAACAACTGATACATTTTCCTGCATTTTGCGGGTATTGTGCGTGTAGAGATTTTGTATAATATTTGTATTGGAATGGCCTAACCTGACGGCAACAGCCCTTTGGAGCCGCGCCGTTTTCAATCAGCTTTGTTGCGTGAATATGGAGAAAAGAATGCGCGTTTAATCCTTTTTGTTTTAAAGTCAATGTCCTCCCACGTCAACCATAAAAGTTCTCCAATTCTGACGCCTGTGTCGTAAAGAATAAAAAACGGTATATAAATTCCGCGACATTTAAATTTTTCAAAGCAGGGAAATTTGACACTTACAAAAAAGGAATTGGACACGAAAATTTGACTGACGCAGAAACTATTGAAGAAATTCTCGCAGACAATATGAAAGACGTTGCAAGCCGCGCAGGTTTAATGCAACAAATTGGCAAAAAAAAATAAGTCGCCGGTACAGCGGCTCATAAGTTGGTTAAAGTCTGTGTCAGATAAATTCACGGACTTTTTTTATACGTCAAAACACGGCTTGACGCGCGAACAAAAAAATAAAATGTATGACGCCTTCGGGAAAATGGCGCGTTCCATTGTTGATGAAAAAGGCAACGCTGTTTTCAGATTCAACAACTGTACCAAAGATATTGACATTGCAAGCGGCGAACCTTTACCCGCAATGAAATTTTCTGTGCGTGATACGGTTAAAAATATTGTAAAAATTAGCGGTAAAGAATTTGGCGAATATGCTGCCTTAAAGAATTGCGCAAAAAAGCTATTAATTATTACCGTGAAAATTTGCAAGGCACAAGCGTTTTTAATGCTGAAATTGGAAAGATTGATATCGATAAAAACGGAATTATCAATTTCACTAGACCCGTTTATATAACGTTGATAAAAAGAAATAACAGCAATATTAATTTCCGAAATATTAATTGGGCGGATAAAACAGAAAATACGCCGGTAAATTCTACGGCACCAGTATCTTCTGATGAAGCCCTCGGTATTCCGTCCGTCGGCGTATCTTCTAACGAAAATATATCACATAACGAAGGCTACAGCAATATACAATTTTCAATCAACAAGTATTATAAAAAAAACGTTTTGTCAATATTTAAAAAATTCTTTTGGATTAATTTTTTTGATTTTTGCAAATGTTCACTTGAAAGACATACAAGCAACATTGATAATGCTACAATGAATATAAATTGACAGGCAAAAAGCCCGCAGGTTTCAACGAGGCACTTTACAACAAATTTAATAAAATTCAAAAGGAAATGATTAAAAATGGCAAACATTCAATTTGTAGATTTAAACGGCTCGAGAACTTTCAGAACCAAGCAAAATGAATACAACGTGGCGCATTTCGACTCACTTTCAGACGACAAAGTCCCATCCGAACAGTTGACATCTTTCGATGACGTTGTGAAGGTTACATCTTGACGTTGAAGACAGCACTGTTAACATTAAAATTGCAACTGCGAACGAAAAATGACTCGTACAAGTCGGCAAAATATTTCCATTGCAAACGGTGTAATTTCAGTTGACAACTGTATAATCAGCATTAGCGGCACGAATGTTACTGACACGCTCGGCAACACGCCTGTTAATACAGCGGTTTCAACTGCTGACATTGAGGAATTTTTTATTCAGGCAAGGATTTTGTTTACGGCGAAGATAAAATTAAATCCGAAAAAATTTCCGTAACTTCGGAAATTGAAATTATAAAAATGCACGTTGACGCAACAGACGCCGAAAACGTCAATTACTTTAAAGACAACAATGGCGCAAAAGGCGCGGCTGATACGCCAATATGGAATCCGCTTCCTCAAAATTCTTTTCAAACTCAAGTACAACGCCTTCAATCGACGAAAATTTTACAAAACAGATTGACGCGGCAATTAAACAAACTGCAATACAAATGAGCGGCTTTTCAAATTAAGACGTTAAGGCTTTGGATTATCTTGACAACGACCCGAAAATTGCGCGTTGGAACCACGCCAAAAGAATTTCTGAAGCCGCAATTTACAACGATATTGTTCAGCGTCAAATGCTGCAACAGCAGGATTGGCGACCTTTCGCGTTTTGACGGTCAAAATATAAATTTTAAAATATGAAAAATGGGAAATATATATGAACGAAAATTTATTCTCACCAAAACCTAATATTAATTTAATTTTCCATTCTGACAGAGGTAGTCAATATAATTCCTATGCCTTCAAGGATTTACTTTCCAAGTATAAAATTATTCAAAGTTCTTAGATTTTTTCTTTCTGTTTTTTCGAGAAGGGTTCAGTGTAGAAAAAACGCACGGTTTAAAACATTCGATTTTTGTAGAAAATGTACGCCGCAATTAGCGAGGCAACCGTTGCAATAATCATAACTATCAAAAAGCCGTAATCGTTGCCTTCCATCGGTACGGGAACATTCATACCGAAAAAACTTGCAATGACTGTCGGTACGGCGATAATAATCGTAATTGCCGCCAAAAATTTCATAACCATATTTTGGTTGTTGGAAATTATTGAAGAAAAAATATCCGCCATTTGCGAAAGAATTTGGCTGTACATTTCAACCATTTCGCGCGCCTGTTTGTTTTCAATAATAACGTCTTCTAATAAATCTTCGTCTTCTTCGTAAATGTCGAGGACACCTTCAAGCGTGCGATTGTTGCGCAGTCTCATAATTTTATCAAAAACTGCGTCATTGGAGCGCAAAGCCGCGTTGAAGTATGTTAAACCTTTGCGCAATTCCATAAGTCTCAAAATATCATCATTGCGCATTGAAATTCGCAGTTGGTCTTCAATTTCTTCAGAAATTTTATTAATCTGCCGCAAATAGCGCAGGTAGAAAGTTGCCGAGCGGTACAAAATTTCAAACAAGAATTGTGTTTTCTTATACGTATGGAAAAGGCGCGCGGTGCGTTCGTTGAAACTTGCAATTACGGGCGTTTCTTCCAAACAAACTGTAATAATATAATTTTTCGTCAAGATAATGGAGAGCGGCAACGTGTCATAACTTTCTTCGTCGTAAATAACGGGGACGTTTGTCAAGATCATAATCGATTCGTCTTCAACGTCGATATGCGAGCGTTCCTCTTCGTCGAGTGCGGAGCGCAGGAAATCCGGTTCAACGTGCGTAATTGCGCTGACTTCTTTTAATTCGTAGGGCGTAGGGTCAATTATATTTATCCACGCGCCCTTTTCCAAAGTTTTCAGCGTCAATTTTTCCAGGTGCCCTGATTCTTGCGATTTATAAATTTCAAACATTGCCGCGCCTCCTTTCTTTGTAACGGTAAAAAATTTTTATGTCATTCGCTTTTTGTAAAAAATATACATTGAAAAACCTGCCGCTATTGTCGCAATTACCATAATTATTATAAAGCCGTATGAATTACTTTCCATTGGTACGGGAACATTCATACCGAAAAAACCTGCAATAACGGTCGGTATTGCAAACATAATTGTAATTGCCGCCAAAAATTCCATAACTGTATTTTGATTGTTGGAAATTACCGAAGAAAAAATATCTGCCAGTTGTGTAAGAATTTGGCTGTACATTTCGACAGTTTCGAGTGCTTGATTGTTTTCAATGATAAAATCTTCAAATAAAAGTTTCTCTTCTTTAAAAAATCCAATAACGCCTTCGCCGGTATGATTATTTCCGAAGCTCCAAATTTTTTCAAAAACCGATTGATTGGAGCGCAAGCCCGAGCTGAAATAGGTTAAGCCCTTGCGCAATTCCATAAGCCGTAAAATATCATCATTGCGCATTGAAATTCGCAGTTGGCTTTCAATTTCTTCAGAAATTTTATTAATCTGCCGCAAATAGCGCATATATAAAATTTTAGAACGGTATAAAAGTTTTAATAGGAATTGAGTTTTTTTGCAGTATTAAAAAGATGCGCCGTGCGTTCATTGAAGCTGGAAATTATCGCTGTTTCTTCAAGGCAAAGCGTAATAACATAATTTTTTGTTAAAATCAGAGCAAGCGGCAACGTATCATAACTTTCTTTTGCGTATGTGACGGGGATACTTATCAAAACAGCTATTAATTTTTCTGTAACGTCAACATAGGAGTATTCTTCTTCATTCAGTACCATATCCATAAAATCCGGCTCGTCTGTTGCAACTCGCCAAATATTATGACTGCGCCAAAAAACTTTGTGATAGGCTGATCGCAAAAAATCTTCTTCAATATCTGTAACCGAGCTGATTGATTTTAACTCTTGCGGCGTAGGGTCAATTATATTTATCCACGCGCCCTCTTACAAAGTTTTCAGCGTCAATTTTTCCAGGTGCCCTGATTCTTGTGATTTGTAAATTTCAAACATTGCCGCGCCTCCTTTCGGTGTAGTTGGGATAGTTGGATAGTAAACACTACCCACAATCACACTACAACACTGCCCTTGAACAGCCACGTTTGAATTTGATTAATTTTGACGTTGACAATATCGCCGACATTTTCTTTTTCGTGCGGGAAGAGTACCAATTTATTTTGGCGCGTGCGCCCCGTAAAAATATTTTTGTCAGTCTTGCTTGCGCCTTCAACCAAAACTTCAACGACTTTATCTGCGTAGGGAAGATTTTTTTCAAGGCTGATTTTATTTTGAAGTTTCATAAGAGCGTCAAGGCGGGAATGCTTTAATTTTTCGTCAACTTGATTTTCAAAATTTGCGGCGGGCGTACCCGTGCGCTTTGAATAAATAAAAGTAAAAGCCATATCGAATTGAACTTCTTCCAAAAATTTCAACGTGGCTTGAAAATCTTCTTCAGTTTCACCCGGAAATCCAACGATTAAATCTGTAGTCAAGCTGATATTCGGAATAGCGGCGCGGATTTTTTTGACGAGTTCCAGATATTTTTCGACGGTGTAAACGCGGTTCATTTTCTGCAAAATTTTATTACTGCCGTATTGCACGGGCAAATGAATATGTTCGCAGATATTTTTACCGCTTGCCATTGCCGAAATTAAATCGTCAGATAAATCTTTTGGGTGGCTCGTCATAAAGCGTAAACGTTGCAAGCCGTCAATTTTATCAACTTCGCGCAGGAGTTCGGGAAAAGTTTTTCCGCCGTTGTAGGAATTGACATTTTGCCCCAACAATGTAATTTCTTTGAAGCCGCTTTTAACGGTTTCTTTGACTTCAGAAATAATTTCTTCGGGCAATCTGGAACGTTCGCGCCCGCGCACATATGGAACAATGCAATAATTACAAAAATTGTTGCAACCGTACATAATCGGCACGAAGGCTGAAACAGAACCTGCGCGAATCGGCAAAATATTTTCATCGTCAATTAATCCGCTGACATTTGAAGTATCGACAAATTGGCGGCGTTTCGATTCAAAATTTTCAACGACGCTTGCAAGTTCGCCGCGCCTGCCCGTACCCAAAATAAAATCTATGTGCGGCGCGTGTTTTAATAAATTTTCGCCGTCCTTCTGTGCAAGGCAACCTGCCACGCCGATTATCAGCGCGGGATTTTGCAACTTGTACTTTTTAATTTCGCCGATTTTGCCATAGATTTTATCTTCAGCGGTCGCGCGTACGCAACAAGTATTGATTAAAATTAAATCAGCAGTCTCAATATTTTCTGTTAAAGTGTAGCCGATTTTTTGAAGTTGCCCCGCCATTCGTTCGGATTCGGCAACGTTCATTTGGCAACCGTAAGTTAATATTTTTAAATTTTTCATAGGCGTTATTTTAACATTGCCGCCGCAAATATTCAATCTGAAATTTTTTCTTGAAAAAGTTTTTGCGCTGTGCTAAAATTTTAAAAATAATAAGAAAAAAATTGTACTCAATAAGCAATCACCAAAAAGAAGACTCCTCCGGGCGAAAGTGTGGTATCGTCGGAGGAGTTTTCTTTTGTACCGTAATTTTGTGTGGTTTCAATTACGGCGGGGTAACCGTGCTGCTACTTCTTGAAAAACTTGTCGTAGATGTAGTTTGCGATAAAACCTGATACTACACCAAGACCGATGGTAATAATTGTACTCAACAAAGCACTCACCCCCTTCCGTTTGCAATTCTGCAACTTCAGGGAGTAGCAGTGTCGCGATTATAGCACAAAAATTTTTTATTGAAAAAGTTTTTGCGCTATGCTAACATATATTTAAAAAGTAATTATGTTTTTATATCCGCAAACAAGAAAAACGAAAAGCCCCCCGACAGAAATGGGACACTGTCAAGGGGTTTTCGTTTTTGCCAAAACTGAATGGGACTAAAAATGTACGGGAGTTTTTGCAATGGAAATTACTCAAAGCGAAGTTACGGTTGCTGAAGTTTTCAAAGACTACATTAATAACGGCGAAAACGGCGTTTCAGGTTACGGCGGTAAGTTGAACATTCGCCCAAAATATCAAAGAAATTTTGTCTACAATGACGAACAACAGGCGGAAGTTATTCGCACGGTTAAAAAAAATTTCCCGCTAAATGTTATGTACTGGATTGATAACGGCGGCGGCAATTTTGAAGTACTCGACGGGCAACAGCGCACTATTTCCATTTGCGATTATCTTGAAGGAAAATTCGGCGTTGACAGCATTTATTTTCACAGCCTCGACAATACCGCCAAAAAAAATATTCTTAACTACAAGCTTACTGTTTACGTTTGCAAAAGCGACAGCTACCAAGAAAAAATTGATTGGTTTAAAGTCGTCAACATTGCGGGCGAAAGACTTTTTGAACAGGAAATTTTGAACGCCGTTTTTGCAAGCGAATTTGTTGACAACGCCCGCTCTTACTTTTCGCAAAATAATTGCGCCGCCTATCGTATAGCCAAAAATTATTTAAACGGCACGCCTATTCGCCAAGATTATCTGCAAACTGTTTTATCTTGGCTAGCCGATAAAAATTCTTGCACCATTAAAGAAATTATGTCTCTTTCACAGCGCGATGACCCTTCCGCTCAAAATTTAATTTCATACTTCCGCGATGTTATCGATTGGGTACAGAAAATTTTCCTAAATTATCACAAGGAAATGAAAGGGCTTGAGTGGGGAATTTTTTTCAACCAATACGCCGATAAAATTTTTGACATTCCAAAAATTACCAAACAAATTGAAGATCTTATGGCTGATGAAGACGTTACAAGCAAGCGCGGCATTTACAAATATATTCTTACAGGCGAAGAAAAATATTTGAGCATTCGCACTTTCGACGACAGAATTAAAAAATTTGTCTACAAACAACAAGGCGGCAAATGTGCTGTTTGCGGCAAAAATTTTAGAATCGAAGAAATGCAAGCCGACCATATCAAGCCGTGGAGTAAAGGCGGCAAAACTATTATTGAAAATTGCCAAATGCTCTGCACAAAATGTAACCTTAAAAAATCTGCGCGAGAATTGGGGGAATAAATTTTGAGCAAAAATAAAAATCTTAACGACGCCGCCCGCGCCAAAAAGGACGAATTTTACACCCAACTTTCCGACATTGATAACGAAGTTCAACACTACACCAAACATTTTCCCGGCAAAAAAATTCTCTGCAACTGCGACGACCCTTTTGAAAGTCAATTCTTTTACCACTTCGCCGTCAAATTTTATGAATACAAACTTCAAAAATTAACCGCCACAAGTTATAAAACTTCGCCGATTATGGGCGATTTGTTTAACCCTGTCGAAGATAAAAAAGTTGCTTACAAAGTCGAAATTAACGAAATTAAAATTTTGCCAAACAGCAACCGCGACGGCGTGGCTGTCGAAGACGTTAAAGCTTTGATGAATGAACTGAAAGCCGCGCTAGGCGATAAAGACTCTGTTACTGTCGGCAAAAATACTCTTTCCATTTTGAAGGGCGACGGCGACGGCAATTTTTTGGCGGGCGATTTCCGCTCCAAAGAATGTATTGCCGCCCTTGAAGATTCTGATTTGGTTATTACCAACCCGCCCTTCAGCCTCTTTAGGGAATTTGTCAGCTTGCTTTTCCAAAAGAAAAAACTTTTTCTGATTGTCGGCAACTTTAATGCAGTTACCTATAAAGAAATTTTCCCGCGCATTATGAAAAACGAAATGTGGCTAGGTTACGGTTTTAAAAATACTGTAGGATTTTTTAAAAGCCCTTATGAAGATACAGCCGTTGCAAGTCAACATAAAGAAGGCTTAATCAGAAACAGCGGCGTTACTTGGTATACAAATTTAGACCACGATAAACGCCACAAGCCGATAGATTTTTCTGAAAGGTACGCGCGGACGCCCGAAAAATTCCCGCGCTATGATAACTATGATGCTATCGAAGTTTCAAAGACTTTGGATATTCCCGAAGATTATTTTGGCGTAATGGGCGTGCCGATTACTTTTCTTGATAAATATTGCCCTGAACAATTTGAAATTATTGGAATGGCAAAACGCGGCGCGGGTGACCCTGCGTTGAAAACAAAAGTTTACACGCCCGCAGATTATTTAAATTACAGCGATTTAAACGCTGGACCCGTTTTAATAATTGACGGCGTACCAAAAAATACTTATCCAAGAATTTTAATTCGGCGGCGTGAAAATTCCTAGCTTGAAAATTTTGCAAGCCAATTTGTCCTTGAAATAAATTTCCAATGCAAAAAAATAATCCACGTTACCGCTTCCAATCTGGTGACAGAGAGGAGGTGGTAATCGTGGATTTTATTATCGATATGTTAAAAAGTGTCGCAGCAGGCGTAATCTCAAATTTCATCACACCATACGCCCGCAAGTGGCTCGACAAACTTCTCAAGAAGTTGCGGTAACGAGCACGAATCGCGCCGAATAAGCGCAATCCCCAAGACCTCTGGCAAGGTTACTTGGGGATTTTTTACGCCCGTGACAATTTTAAATTTCTTCTTAACCGTTTATATTTTCTAAATCACGCTAAAATATTAACACGCTGAAAAAAATTTTGCAAGCAAAAAAAGAGCCCCGATAAAAATCGAGACTCAAAATTTTTTGTCAAAAGTTAAAAATTATTGGCAAGTAGCAACTTGAGTAAGCGCGTCAACTTCGCCCGTCTTATCCATAGTAACGATTTGCCCCGCCGTCAAGATAACCATAATTGCGTCGCTTGCCGCATTCTTGCGAATGTAATCCAAGTCGAATTTAATCAGAACGTCGCCTTTCTTAACTTTCTGCCCTTCTTGTACAAAAGCCTCAAAGCCCTTGCCTTCAAGTTTGACAGTTTCAACGCCGATATGGAAAATAAATTCAACGCCTTCATCAGATTTAAAGCCTACCGCGTGTTTAGTCGGGAAGACCATCATAATTTCGCCGTCGCAAGGTGCAACCAATTCGCCGTTATTCGGTTCAACAAAGAAACCGTCGCCAACAGCTTTAAGTGCAAAGCCCGGATCAGGCGATTCGCACATTGGGCGAACAACGCCGCTTGCAGGGGCGTAAAGTTTAATTTTTTCGCCGACAGGTGCAGGAGCCGCCGCCGCAGTTTCAGCCGCCGCAGGAGCCGCGCCGCCGCTTTCAACTTCAGGCGCACGATTCGCCAAATAATCTTCCAAGTCAGCTTTAATAACTGCAACTTTAGGACCATAAATAACTTGAACGCCCGTACCTTTGATAATGACGCCGACCGCGCCCGTTGCCTTCAATAAAGCCTCGTCAACAACGCTTGAATCTTGAACTGTACAACGTAAACGCGTCGCGCAGCAGTCAACCGAAGTAATATTTTTCTTACTGCCGAGCGCACGCGCAATAGCAGAATTTAATTCGTCAGCCGCGCCGCCGCCGCTTGCACTGCCGCCCGCTGCGCCGCCGCCTTGTTTCGCTTTATAATCTGCCTTGCTGTAAAGTTTTGTTTCTTGTCCTTCGTCTTCGCGTCCCGGTGTCTTGAAGTTAAATTTCTTAATCAAGAAACTGAATGAGAAGTAATACAGGAAGAAATAAACTATACCAACAGGAATAATCAACATCCAGTCAGTCTTGGCGTTGCCTTGCAGAATACCGAAAATAAACAAGTCAAGCAAGCCGCCCGAAAACGTCAAGCCTACCGCAATTCCCAACATATGCGCAATCATATAAGCCGCGCCCGCCAATACAACTTGTACGCCGAAAAGTACGGGAGCTACAAACAAGAACGAAAATTCGATAGGTTCAGTAATACCTGTAAGCGCGGAAGTTAAAGCCGCAGAAAGTAACAAGCCGCCTGCAGTCTTTTTATTTTCGGGTTTCGCACAACGGTACATTGCCAACGCCGCGCCCGGTAAACCGAAAATCATAAAGATAAATTCGCCCGAGAAATAGCGCGTTGCATCGGGATTGAAATGAACTGTATTCGGGTCAGCCAATTCTGCGAAGAAAATATTTTGTCCGCCTTGAATAAGATGCCCGTTAATCATTTCGGATCCGCCCATTGCAGTTTGCCAGAAAGGCAAATAGAAAACGTGGTGCAAGCCGAAAGGAATTAAGCCACGTTTTACAATACCGAAAATCAAAGTACCAATGTAGCCCGTACCGGTTACAAGGTTACCAATTGCGAAAATTCCCTCTTGAACAACAGGCCAAATGAACGTCATTGCAATGCCGACGAACATATAAACAACCGTTGAAATAATCGGTATAAAGCGTGAACCGCCGAAGAATGAAAGGGCGTCAGGTAAAACAATTTTATGAAAACGATTATGCAGAATTGAAACGCCTATACCGACAATAATACCGCCGAAAACGCCCATTTGAAGTGATAAAATACCGCAGCTGAAATCGATTGTACCAGCCATAACATCGGGGGCAACCGCGCCGTTTACAATTTTTCCCGTAATTTGCAACATTGCGTTACAGGAAATGTGCATTACAAAAAATGCAATCATTGCCGCCAACGCCGCAACTTCTTTTTCAGCCTGCGCCATACCTATTGCAACGCCTACTGCAAAGATTAACGGCAAGTTGCCGAAAATTACGCCGCCCGCCGCGCTCATAACGGTAAGCAGCATATTTAAAACCGTACCGGGTCCTAGCATACCTTCGAGCCCGTACATTTGCACCGTTGTTTGATTGGTAAACGACGCGCCGAGCCCCAAGAGCAAACCGGCTATCGGCAATACTGCAACGGGCAACATAAAACTTCGCCCAACACGTTGCAGTACGCTAAAAATTTCGTCCTTCATACTTTTCACTCCCCTAAAAAAATTTTTTTCGAGAGTCAGACGATTAACTCTCAAAAGCTTTTTAAAGTAAAAAAACTACGCGCTTATTTTATAAAATTTCCTACTCAAAAACAAGCCTTGAGAATTATATTTGCAATTAATTTTTTTATAAATTGGAGAATAAAAACTTATTCCTGAAACTGCAAATATCGATTTAAAGGCGTCAAATTTCAATGACAAGCCGCCTTCAACTTATTTTTAGTATAAATGTATTCAGAAATAAAAAAAGCCCCAAAATTTTTAATTTTAGGGCAAACAGGGATATAGAGGAATAAATTTAAAAATAAAAAGCAGAGCCGGTGCAACTCGCCCGTTCACGCCTTTTTTTGTCGCCTGCCAAACTTGCTGCAACTAAAATAAAACGCGGCGGTAAATCCTTCAGTTTCTGCAATGCTCGACGCGAAAAAAGTTGAACGGGCGCAATTTCGGTAAAGCACTTTTCTTTTGGTTCTTTTCTTTTTTGCTTCGGAAAAAGAAAAGAACTTTAATAAAATTAATTTCCAGAATTTTTAAAGCTGGAACTCGTGTACTGCATTTTCCATATTTTTTGCCAAATCTGTAAGGTTGCCGCTGTTTTCGGCAATTTCAAAAATACTTGTAGCTTGTTCGCCCGTTGCCATAGAAATTGACTCCATTTTTTCTGCAACTTCAACAGACATATTGGAAATTTTTCCTGTGCGATTGACAATATCTTCAATAGGCGCACGCATATTGCCGATAAGATTCATAACCTGTTGCGAATTTTCTTCCGCAATTTTTATCATATTTACAATTTCGCTGAAAGAAATTCCCGTCGATTCAACATTTTCGCGTCCTGCTGCAACTTGTTCGGAGGCGGTTTTCATTTTATTAACGGCGTCTTCGGTAGTTTTTTGAATGGCGGTAATAATTTCGCCGATTTTCTGCGCGGAATGTTGGGAATTTTCGGCAAGGTTGCGAACTTCATCAGCAACAACCGAAAAGCCGCGCCCGTGTTCGCCCGCGCGCGCCGCCTCAATAGCCGCGTTGAGTGCAAGCAAATTTGTTTGGTCTGCAATATCTGAAATAACTTGTACAATCGAGCCGATTTCTTTGGAATTTTCGCCGAGCTGTTCGACAATTCGCGCAGATTCTTCGACTGCAACCGAAATATCGTTCATTTGCTTAACTGTAGCGACGGCTTTTTCATTGCCGGCGGCGGCGTGTTCCAAAGTTTGTTGGACGCTCTTTAAGCCGGCTTGCATTGCGGTAACGGATTTATCAACGCTTTGTTTCATATTGACAACGCGCGATTCAGTTTCGCCAATGTCAGTTTTTTGAGAATCTGTATTGTCGGCGGCAGTTACAACCGCCATTGCAACATTTTGAATTAATTCTTCGGACTTGCTGATACTGCCTTTCATTTTGTTTGCGCTTTCTGAAACTTGCACGGCGGCACTTTGAATATTTGAAAGAACTTTGCGCATATGTTGCATAACAGAATTAAATTGCCTTGCAATGGTGCCGAATTCATCTGTAGCGTCGGTAATAATTTCGTGCGACAAATCGCCCTGCGCGGCTTTTTCCGTAACAACAACAATTTGATTGACGGAGCTTTTAATATCACGAACCAACACGAACAGGATAAAAACTACAAACGCCAAAATTCCCGCAATGACAAGCCCCATAATATGTACAAGCGTTTCAAAGCTTGCGAATTGTTTTTCAGAAACTGAAACTGCATTTTCCAAGCCTTCGCGGCAAGAAGCAACGTCTTCATTCATTGCGGCGTGAATTGCGTTGTACGCGCCGTCAATTTCTTTGTCGAGAAAATTCATAGATTCTGCGCGGTTATTGGTTGCCAAAATACTTTCAAGCTGCGCGACTTTCGATTTATAATTTTGCCACAAAGTTATTTCGTTGTTCAAAATATCTAAATCGCCCTGCAATTCGGCGGGGTCGTCGTAATCGCCGTTTTCAATAGCTTTTCTGTAAGTTTCAAAGCCCGCGTCAATATCGCTGATATTTTTATTAAATTCCGCGTGCCACTTGGAATTATCAGCCGTGCCGAGTGTATTTATCGTAAAGTAAATATTTCTTTGACATTCCGCAACATTTTGCGCAATTCCGTTTACAGAAAAATTTGAGTTCAGCCAATCTCGGACGTTGTTATTTTCGCTGCTTAAATCGTTGAAGTAGTACAAGATAAAAAGCCCGAAAAGCGAAATCATAACAAACAGTGTACCGAACGCGCCGATTAGTTTTTGGGTAATTGACAATTTTGACATAAGCCCACGCCCTTTATAAAAAAATAAACCGTTACTTAATATAACGGTTTAATTATAACTTTTTTTTTACGCAAGTTGCAAGATTTATCTGAAATGTTTCTTGTTTACGCTGCTAAAGTTTTTTTACAGATTGTTTGACACAAAAAAATATTCTGCTACAATTTTACAGGAAATTTTATTTTACGGGAACGCAATGTTTGTTGTTAATGTCGGCAACTTTTTGGACGCGGCGGCGATATTTTTCAGCCGTCAAAGGTTCAGTCTTCATCCAAACTTTAACAATTTCCATAGCAATGGCACTGCCGATAATTTTCCCGCCAATGCACAAAACATTTGAATCAGTATGTTCACGCGAAAGTTGGGCGCAGAACGGGTCTTGACAAACTGCCGCGTAAATGCCGTAAATTTTGTTGGCGATAAGCGCACTGCCGTAACCTACGCCGTCAACAAAAATTCCGCGTTCACATTCGCCCTTTGCAACCGCCAACGCCGCAGGGTACACAAAATCCGAAAGGTCGCAACCTTCCTCGTCGTACGTGCCGAAATCTTTTACTTCGTGTCCTTGACTTTCCAAATATGCTTTAATTTCGTTTTTGAGTCTTGTACCGGCGTGGTCATTTGCCATTGCAATTTTCATAGGAATTGCCCCCTTGTTAAAAATTTTGTTTTTATAAATTCCACGCACAAAAAATTTTTCCTGTAAAAAATTTTGGAGGTTATCATGAAAAAAATTTTTAGTTTATTCCTTGCCGCAATTTTAATTTTTGTAACTGTAGGCTGCGCGTCCGCCGCCAAAGTTAAAACCGAAAAAGTTAAATTCGACAAAAAACTCTTAAAAAAAGTAGAATTTCTTGACGCGGGCGCAAAAGATACACCGCTCTTTGTTCTGCGCGAAAAGCCCGAAGATATTACAATTTTTGGCAAAGCTGTAGCAAATCAAGGGCAAATGGTTAATTTTATAAAAAAGCGCAACCCCGCGCCGAAAATTAATTGCACTGTTGAAGAACTTGTAAGCTACTATTACGAAGAGGCGGAGCTGGAAAATATTCGCCCCGATATTGCAATTTGTCAAGCTATCAAGGAGACGGGAACTTGGAATTACGGCGGCGACGTTGTACCCGAACAAAATAATTTCTGCGGCTTGGGTACAACGGGCGGCGGCGTCAAGGGCGCATACTTCGATACGCCGCAAATCGGCGCACGTGCGCACATTCAGCATTTGCTTGCTTATACTTCAAAAAATCATCCCAAGCTTGCAGTTGTTGACCCGCGCTATGAATTAATTGAAAAATTTCGCCCGCAAATTTTCGGCAAAATTACAAAGTGGACAGGCTTAAACGGTAATTGGGCAGTTCCCGGCAAACAATACGGACAAGATATTATAAACCTTTGGCAACAGGCGCAAATTCCTGACGCAAGCGAGGCTTCTCTTCAATACGCAAATTCTCAACTCGAAGAAAATCCTGATTATTTTTCTTATGTTTATCGCGGCTTGGTTTATTTCGCGCAGGAAAATTATTGGTACGCGCAGGCAGATTTTGAAACCGCGCTTGAACTCAATCCCAATTTGTCGGAGGCAGTTTTCAATTTGGCAATTACTCAAGAAAGATTGAAACGCCCCAAAGACGCACTTAAAACTTACAACAAATATCTTGAAATGCAACCGAAATCTCAACTCGGTTATTACAATCGCGGCACTTTGTACTTGCAGCAGAAAAAGTACAAGGAAGCTATAAAAGATTTTCGCAGCGTTTTGGAAATTGAAGACAGATTCGTTGACGCACATAACCAAATTGCGCTTGCCTATTTCAAACAGAAAAAATATCAAGACGCTTGGAATGAAATAAAAAAAGCCGCCGAAGTCAACACTACCAATAAAACCGTCAACGCAAATAAAGCCGCGCTCGAAGCTTGCATTAAAGTTAAGAAAAAATAATTTTCGGGGGGAAAAATTTTTAAATGGCACTCTTAGGGCATACCGGCTTTTTATTTCAAACGCGCCCGCTGACTTTTAATAATAATGGAAAGCCTTCGGTTGCTTTAACTTTGGGCAGCGGCAGTTACATTGTCAGCGCAAATTATGAAAATATTGCCGTCAGAAATAATATATTGATTGGAAAATATTCTTCCATTGCTCACGAAATTAATTTTTTAATAGCGTTAAATCACAATTATAAAGCGGTTACAACATACCCCTTTCAATATCATGATATGTTGAAACAGCTGGATGAAAATACTGCCAAAAAATTTTCAGACGCTAAATTTCCTGAAAAAAACGCTTTAAAAAATCCGTGTCAAATAATTATCGGTAATGACGTTTGGATTGGTGCGCGTGCAACTATTATGGGCGGCGTAACGATTGGCAGCGGCGCGGTTATCGGCGCAAATTCTGTTGTTGCGAAAAATATTCCGCCCTATGCAATAGCCGTCGGCAACCCTGCGCGAGTGATTAAATATCGTTTCGACGAAGAAACTGTTAAAAAATTTATGGCTGTTAAATGGTGGAATTGGGATTTAAATAAAATTTATGATAATGTGCCAATTATGGGCGATACCGAAAAATTTTTGGATATGCATTATAAGCCGGAGCTTGAAAATACCCCCTATACCAAAACGGGGGGGGTACGCAGATTGAACAATATCGCGCAGAAGGCAGAAAAGTTTTTTCGTTTATTGCAGATTTTCGCGCACTTCAGCCACTCTGGAAAAGAGTTGTAAGCGGCTTTTTGCAGTCAAATTTAGAAAATGCCGTAATGCTGTTTTTCCTTACAAATGAAATAACTTCTGACGATTATGACGAAATTATAAAGCTTATCGAAAAATTCGGCTTTAATGACGGTAAAATTATTAATTTCATTCCGCCTGCTGAAGGAAAAATTTTTGAACCGTACCTGCTTAGAAATTCCACGCACTTTATTACAACGCGCGAAATTATTAACGTTGACTGTTTAGATTGGCTGTACGATACTGACGTAAAAATTATTTCCGCGCTCGACGATAATATTTTTGACGGTGAACCTGCCGTAAATTGGAACGAAATATATTCTTAAAAAATTGGGGGCGTTAAACTTTTGCATATTCCCTTTTCGGATTTTACATTTGCGCCAAAAATTCGCCGCTACTTTGACGAAGATTTAAATTATTTGACTTTGGGCGAATGTTCCTACGTTGTCAAATCCAACGTCGAATACGATAAAACGACGCATATTCTGATTGGAAAATTTTGCTCATTGGCGGAAAATGTTTCATTCTTCGCGGGGCTGAATCACGAATACAAAAACGCCGTTACAACTTTTCCGTTTGACGTGGATTTTGTGATTGAGAAAATTTTGGCGGGCGCGGAAATTACGCACTCTTCATACATTCCGAAACAAAAACGCCGTGATAATAAACACCAAGTTATTATCGGCAATGATGTTTGGATTGGGCGTGATAGTGTAATTTTGGGCGGCGTGACGATTGGCAGCGGCGCAATTATCGGCGCAAATTCTGTTGTTGCAAAAAATATTCCGCCCTATGCAATAGCCGTCGGCAACCCTGCGCGAGTGATTAAATATCGTTTTGACGAAGAAACTGTTAAAAAATTTATGGCTGTTAAATGGTGGAATTGGGATATTAAAAAAATTTACGAAAATGTTTCCCTGCTGTATGATACCGAAAATTTTTTGGCGAAATATTTCTCTGAAGTTGAAACGCCTGAAGTTGCACTTGACGAAAAAATTAAAAACGCCCTCGCGCAGGATTGGAAAATTTATCAGTGCATTGCAGATTTTTCTGCTGAAAATCCTTTGTGGCAAAGGATTGTTACGGGCTTTTGTCTTTCAAATTATAAAAATTCGTTGCTTGTAATTTGGCTCGGCGAAATTTCCGCAGATGATTATTTAAAAAATTTTTGGGAAGTTGTAAAATTATTCGGCAAGGACGCCGCCGAACATATCTTGACAATTCCGAATATATATGAAAAAATTTTTGAGCCGCAAATTTTGCGGCAAGCCACGCATTTTATTACAACGCGCGAACCTGTTACGCTTGATTGTTTAGATTTTTTGTACGATAAAAATATAAAAATTATTTCCGCGCTTGACGACAATATTTTTGAAAATGAACCCGCCGTAAAATTAGTGGTGTAGTTTGATAGTAAAAACTGCCACACTACAAAATGGGAGAGAATGTTTTGGAAAATGAACCCAAAAAGGAACGCCGAATTTTGCCGATAGTACTTTTGGCATTATGTTTTTTTGCGTCAGCCGCCGCAGGCGCGTTATTGGCGTCTTCGGGCTTATTCGATTTAGATTTAAAAAAAGACCCAATTCAACAAATCGACAGAATGAATTTCGACGCAGATTTAATAAAGGCGAAGGATAAAACGACGATTTTAATAATGGGCGTTGACATACGCAAAGACGATGTCGGGCGGTCAGATACAATGATGATTGCTACTGTTAATCCGAAATCTGATACGGCGTCGCTTTTATCGGTGCCGCGTGATACGCGCGTCAGAATTTCAGGTTACGGCTACGATAAAATTAACGCGGCGTTTGCTTACGGCGGAGAGCCGCTCGCCGAAAGAACCGTTGAAAATTTTTTGGGGATTAACATTGACCATTACATTATCATTGATACAAGCAGTTTTGTAAAAATTATCGACGCAATAGGCGGAATTGATATTGACGTTGAAAAGCGTATGAAGTACGAAGACCCTTGGGACGATAACGGCGGGCTTGTGATTGACCTTTATCCCGGCTTGCAACATATGGACGGCAAAAAAGCTGTTACATACGTTCGCTACCGTGATTCTGAAGGCGATATTGGCAGGATTAAACGTCAACAACAATTTATGGCGGCTTGTATGGATAAAATTATGTCGCCGAGTTTTATTCCGCGTATTCCCACTGTCTTGCACGAAGTTTTTGAAGCTGTAAATACCGATATGACGACGCGCCAACTTTTGGAACTTGCAGGCTCTTTGAAGGACGCACAAGAAAACGGGCTTAAAACTGATATGGTGCCGGGTTATCCTTTATATATTGAAGATGTAAGTTATTGGATTCCCGATATTGAAGAATTGCAATACGCAATGGCAAGCGGGCTCGGCGTCAATGTCGATTCAAAATTAAAAACGCGCGTCAAAAGAATTGCTAACGAATACAGCGAATCTATTCCAGAAAATGTCAGAAATTCGCGCGGCTCTTCAACTTCCAATGACAGGGACAATTATTCAACGCGGCGTTCAAATTCCAATGACAGTGATAACTATTCGACGCGGCGTTCAAATTCCACTGACAGCGATAATTATTCAACGCGCCGTTCAAATTCCACTGACAGTGATAATTATTCAACGCGGCGTCAATCTTCAACTGACAGTGATAACTATTCGACGCGGCGTTCAAATTCCACTGACAGCGATAATTATTCGACGCGGCGTTCAAATTCCACTGACAGCGATAATTATTCGACGCGGCGTCAATCTTCCACTGACAGTGATAACTATTCAACGCGGCGTTCAAATTCTACTGACAACGACAATTATTACACGCGCCCTTCAACTTACGAATCAGAAAATTATTCGCCGCGTCAATCTGCAACTTACGAAGAACCCGCGCCTCAATTTGAGAGCGTTACAAATACAGAAATTGATAACTTCGACGATACGCCGACTCGCGGCGGCGATACTTCCAAAAACAGATAGGAGATTTTTATGGCAAAACAAAAAGAAACTGCAAATCGTACCCCTTCAACCGTTACCGTTATTATTCCGATGTACAACGCCGAAAAATATATTGAACAATGCCTCAACAGTTTGGTTGCGCAAACTTCGCAGGATTTCGACGTTATTGTTGTTGACGATTGCAGCACCGATAATTCAGTTAATTTGGTCAGAAATTTTATACCGCAATTTGACGGCAGATTAAGATTAAAATCTTTGTCAAAAAACAGCGGCAATTCGGGCGTTCCAAAAAATACCGCAATACAAATGGCGCGCAGTAAATATTTAACTTTCCTTGACAGCGACGATTATTTTGGAGCAACTGCCATTGAAGAACTTATAAAAATTGCCGAAATGACGGACGCCGATATTGTTCACGCCTCGCACTATTTCTCATTTAAAGACGGTCAAAATAATATCAGCACTTCAACATTTCAGCAAAAATATTTTGTTGACAGACCAGTTTTGGAATCGCCCGATATTGGCGAGCGCGTCAAGAAATTTACCGAGCGCGGCTTTTTATGGTGGGGTTGCAACAAGCTTATTCGCAGAGAATTTTTGTTGGAAAATAAAATTAACTTCCCGCCCGTCAGTGTTTGGGAAGATTTGGTTTTTGCGTTTATGTGCGTTATTTGCGCCAAAAATTATGTGCGCGTACCGAATGTTTTTTATTTCTATCGTCTGCGTGATGATTCACTTTCGCACAGACCTAACGATCCTTTCAATATGATACAAACTTTGATGAAAGTTATAAAAGCACTCGACGACTTTATGGACAGAATTGAATTTTTCAAGCAAAATCCGCAATTCCGCTATATGTTTTTTGATTGGCACATTCAGGCGCGCCTTAATATTCTTTGCAAATTTTTCTACGTGGACAATAATTTTCAGCCGTTTCTTATCGACAAACTTTTCAGGCAAAAATTTTCTTCCGCCAATTTGCAAGAGTGTCTTGGGTTTATGTCATATTTTTATACTGCTACAACTTATCAAAGATTTTTACTTTCAAAGATGAGCGGCGAAAATACCGCGCTTAAGAAAAAAATTTCAGAATTGGAAATGGACTTGGCGAAGTACAAAGTAAATTCTTTCGTTAAGTAAATTTTTCTGCAAGCGATAAAATTATTTCGCGCAGAATTTTTAACGCGGTTGCAGTTGAAATGCCGCTCGGGTCATACGGCGGCGAAAGTTCCACTAAATCTACTGCAACAACTTCGCTGTTACGAATGACTTTCAGCGCGGCGTCAAGCAGCTGTAAAAATGTTACGCCGCCCGCTTCAGGCGTCCCAGTACCGGGAAAAATTGACGGATCCAAAACGTCAAGGTCAATCGTTAAATAAATTGGTTTACCCTTAACTTCGGCAATGACTTTTTCGAGTCCGTCGAAGTTAAATTTTTTTAGGCAGGTATGATTTTTTGCAAATTCAAATTCGGGTCTGTCGCCGCTTCTTATTCCGAATTGAAAAATTTTACCGTCGCCGATAATGTCATAAATTCGCCGAATTACCGTTGCGTGCGAAAGTTTCGCGCCCAAATAATCGTCGCGCAGGTCTGTATGAGCGTCAAAGTGAATCACATTCAGCGCGGGATATTTTTCAACCGCCGCGCGGAACATTCCAAGCGTTACCAAATGTTCGCCGCCTATCATCACGGGAAATTTATTGGCGGCGAAAATTTTTTCTGCGAAATTTTTAATGTCATTCAACGCCAAATTTGTATCGCCGAAACAGAGTTCAAGGTCGCCGCCGTCAAAAATTTTATAATCTGTAACGTCCAAATTTTGGTAGGGGCTGTAAGTTTCCAAGCCGTAAGATTCCGCGCGCATTGTACGACTTGCAAAACGCGCACCGGGTCTGTAGGAAGTTGTTGAATCGAACGGCGCACCGAATATTACAATTTTTGATTCTTCGTAGCTTGCGTCGCAGCCCAAAAAAGTTTCAATGTTTCTTTGCAAAAAATTTTCCTCCATTACAATAAATTTTTTAGTTTAAAATTTTAAATGTTCTTTTCTTTTTCCAAAGCAAAAAAGAAAAGAACCAAAAGAAAAGTGCTTTTTTCCCGCCCGTCAGGGCCGCTCGGTTTCCAGTACGCTCGTAGTCAGTGAGCCCCTTTTGGGGGCGCAAACTTTTTCCTACGCTTCTAAAAAATAGTAAGCTGCGGCTGGGAGACGGGCGGTTTACAAGCATTAACAGCTTGCAGTTACAATTCAGCAAAGTAGAAGTTGCCGCGCATCCTGCGCAGTTACGAGGCGCACGTCCGTGTGCGCCTCTTTTTATTTTGTTATATAAAAAATCCCGTCAACAATGGCGGGTTTTTATTTTTTAGCGGCAGGCAAAAACCGCACAATAATTCTTGCCTTCGGGATTCTGTCAGTTACGGCTTCGGGCGTATCGCCGACTGTGTAGCCGCCGGGTATCCAATATTCATTCGCGCCCGCCTCATTGCCGTCGGGGATTCTCAAATTTAAATCGTCGAAATATAAAATATCAATTCGCACTAAGCCGCCTTGATTTGCGAAATATCCCGCGTCGAATGACAATTTTTTCTCCCAAATCGAAATATCGCCGCCCGCCTCTTTTTCTATTTTGTCACAAAAATTTTTCGGCATAACAAAGCAAGTGTTATCTTCCCTGCCGATTAAATCCGCGTGCAACATATATTTTTCAAAACTTGCAACGCTTGTAACTATTGAAAGTCCTTTCCTAAATTTTTTCAAGTGGTTTTTGATATAAGTTTTTGAAAGGTAAGTTTCAGGCGCGGGGCGTTCGCCCTTTGGCGTCGCAAGGATACTTTGCATTTTTTGCGGCGAAATTGGTACCGCTGCAAATACCGTTGTTGCAGAAAAAATTACCAGGCAAATTATCAGAAAAATTTTTTTCAATGTCAATTTTCCTCAACCTCTCGCAAAAGTTTTTCAACGTACGAAGGCAGATAAAACGCGCCGCGATGTAATTTCGTGTTGTAATATTTTGTTTGCAAATTTAAATTTTTCCAGCGGCGAAAATCTACGCCTTCGACGGGGTGTAATTTTTTCGACGCAAAACCAAAAAGCCAATGCCCCGAAGGATAGGTAGGAATGTGACATTGATAAACGCGGCTTATTAAAAATGAATTGACAATTCTTTTATGTGCGCGTTGCATTGCCACCGCGTCTTTTTGGTAATAGGGGTTTTCGTGCTGATTAACCATAATGCCGTCAGCTTTAAGCGCGTGGCTGCAGTTGCCGTAAAATTCCTTTGTAAAAAGTCCTTCGCCCGGTCCGAACGGGTCTGTTGAATCGACAATTATTAAATCGTACTCATTTTCAACGCGGCGAATAAATTTTAAGCCGTCCTCAATGAAAATATTTACGCGCGGATTGTCAAGACAGCCTGCAGTTTGCGGGATAAATTTTTTGCACGCCTCGACAACCACCGCGTCAATTTCCACCAAGTCAATTTTTTCTATCGTGTCATATTTTAAAAGTTCGCGTGCAGTGCCGCCGTCGCCGCCGCCTACAAGCAAAACTTTTTTTATTGCGGGATTCACGCACATTGCAACGTGCGTTATCATTTCGTGATAAATAAATTCGTCTTTTTCAGTCAGCATAATTCGCCCGTCTAAAACCAAAAAGCGTCCAAATTCCGCGCTGTCAAAAATATCTACGCGCTGAAATTCGCTGTTTTCACTAAATAATTGCTTGTCAACTTTTATTGAAAATCTTACGTTCGGCGTATGCTGTTCTGTAAACCAAAGCTCCATTGGAAAATTTCTCCTTCGTCGAAATTTTAGGGTTCCAAGGTTCCAGAGATTAGGGAAGAGGGATTTTTCACTGGAACCCCTGAACCCTATTTCCCTATATCCCTGATAACCTGCAGGCGATTAATCGTCATATCTTCGGGTCCTGTAATTTGACAGCCCTTTTTCTTTGCGTAGCGAATATAATCCAAAATTTCTTTCGTGACACGTTCGCCCGGCGCAAGTACGGGAATACCCGGCGGATAACACATTAAAAATTCAGCGGCAGTTTCGCCGACAGTTTCTTCAAGCGGCAAAGATTTTTTCTGCGCGTAAAAAGCCTCCTTCGGCGTGGCGTCAACTATAGGGTCAATGTATTCCATTTTCAAAAGTCTTGAAGGGTCTTTCCTGTAATTGCGCTTAATGTCAGCCAACGCAGAAACAAGCCTTTCAATATCTTTTTTCCTGTCGCCAATCGAAATATACGCCAAAACATTTGCAATATCGCCGAGCTCCAACTGAATATCGTATTCATCGCGCAGAATGTCATAAACTTCAATCCCTGCAAGCCCGATAGGCAAAGTGCAAATTGAAAGTTTTGTCGTGTCGAAGTCAAAAACCGCGTCGCCGTCAATTAATTCTTTGCCGTAAGCGTAATAGCCGCCCAAAGAATTTATTTCATTGCGGGCGTATTCTGTCAGCTCAATCACGCCGCTAAAAATTTCTTCGCCGTGCAATGCTAAATTTCTGCGCGAAATATCTAAACTTGACATTAGCAAATATGACGCGCTTGTTGACTGCGTAAGATTTATAATTTGGTGAACGTAGCCTGTATTGATATTTTCGCCCGTTAAAAGCAGTGAAGATTGAGTAAGAGAGCCGCCGCTTTTATGAACTGAAACCGCCGCCATATCTGCGCCGACACTCATTGCAGATTTCGGCAACTTGGAACTGAAATAAAATTGCGTACCGTGCGCCTCGTCCGCCAAAAGTTTCATACCGTGCGAATGTGCCGCCGCCGTCAAATTTTCAATATCTGAACAAATTCCGTAATAGGTAGGATTGTTGACAAGCACCGCCCGCGCGTCAGGATTTTTATTCATTGCGTCGATAACTTCGGAAGTTTTCATACCTAAAGAAATTCCCAAATTTTCGTCAACTTGCGGATTGACATAAACGGGCGTCGCACCGCACAAAATCAGCGCGTTAATTGCGCTCCTATGAACATTACGCGGCAAAATTATTTTTTCGTGCGGCTTGACAGTCGATAAAATCATTGCCTGCACTGAAGAAGTTGTACCGCCGACCATAAAGAAACTGTTAGCCGCGCCGAATGCTTGCGCCGCCAATTTTTCCGCGTCTCGAATCACTGACACGGGGTGGCAAAGATTATCAAGCATTTTCATTGAATTAACGTCAACATCTAAACAATTTTGCCCCAAAAATTCTGCAAGTTCGTGGTTGCCGCGCCCGCGCTTGTGTCCCGGTACGTCGAACGGTACAAGCCGCGCCGCCTTCATTTTTTCCAACGCCTCAAGTATCGGTGCGCGTTCCTGATTCAAATACTCAATCCCCAAAATTTTCACCTCGCCGCAAATATTCTGTCGCCGCATTTTCGCCGCGCTCTATCGCTATTTCTACTGCCAATTTCGCCACTTCCAACAGCCGCTTTGATTCTGCGCGAAGGGCAAATGATTTTTCTACCAACGCCGAAACTTTTTCTTGCGTCGCCATTGGGATTATCGGCACGGGAATTTTTGCAATATCTGAATCGTAAATATTGATAATTCCCGTACTGCCTACAACGTAACGATAAATAATTTCTTGCGCAATTTTTGATTGTAAAAATAAATTCAGAACTGCCGGTTGAATTTTAGAAGCTGTATTCACAAGCGTTTAAGAAGGGTGTGAATATGTGAGATTTTAATCATAGCCTCTTGCGAAGAAATTGTTTTCTCCAAATCTTTGTCAA
>CAJOCQ010000021.1 GCA_905233135.1 uncultured Selenomonadaceae bacterium
CTGCTCATCGGTTAAATCAGTCGGATATGCTTTTCTGTTTAAGGTATCTTTTTTCATAGCCATAGTTTAACTTTTTTCCTTTGTGAATACAACCTCTTAGAAAATTTTTTCGCGCGGTAAATTTTCAAAGTTGAATCCGTGACAAATTTTTTATCGCCGTCATAGAAAAACAGGCTGGATTTTCCCAACGAGCCAACGCCCATTGATGCAAATATAACGTCATTCTTTTTTAAAAAAGTGTTGCGGTTTTCGACGCAAGCCGAATAATCAAAATAACTTTCCACGCCGTCAATATTTACGCCCTGATTTGTAACCTGCTTAGTTTTGATAACTGCAACATCGCTGACGCCGCCCGCGTAATTCGTGCCGCTGTTTTTAAAAATTTCAAATTCATTTGGTATTGTTGTAGTTTCAAACTTTGCAAGAAAATTTTCTAAGTCTTCATATTTGGGTTGGTAGAATTCGGCGTCGACGAAAAACTTATTACTGCAGTATTTTTCGTGGAGGGCTTAAAGTCCTGCAAGTGCAACTCCTGCGCGAGGATATTTTCTGCCGCGCGGTAGGTTTCCTTTGCCTTCATTCTAAATTTATACGCCGCTTGATATAAATTATTAATTTCAATTTGAAAATCAATATCCAGTTTTGGAACAATCAACGCGCTAATATTTTCAATGGCTAAAACCGGTTGAGAATTTCCCGCCCGTAATCTTAAACTTTGAAAACTGCCGTATTTGCAATTTAAAAATACAGATACAAAGCCAGGCTTGAACTTTGATAAATCATTTAAACGAATTAAGCCGACCGAACGCGGAATATTTGCTGGAAATAAATGAGGTTCAGCACAAGCGGCATAACCTGCATAAGCACCGACAGAATAAATTAAAACGTCATTTTCTTTTAATCTGCAACGAGAATTTTTTCTGTCTTGCGCGGCAGATATAGTTTTCATTGGCGAATCAATTATTTCATTCGGTTTAATAAATTCGGCGGTTAAATATTTGATGTTAGAATTTTCGTCCCAATCGGGCGAGCCGTGTTCGCCGTCAGTAACAAATGCAATATCAGATAATTTTTGACATTCAAACTGAAATAATTTTTTAAATTTATTAACGTCAGCTTTTAAGAAAAATGCAACATCCCAACGAAGTTTAAAATCTGAATTTGAAAAGAAAATTTCTGTACATTCGAGCTCTTCCAACAAGCGGTTATAATGCAGTTCATTGAAAGAGCTTGAGTCAAAAAAACTTAGCTTTTCTTTTTTGGCAAATTCGATAAAAGCTTCAGCAATGCCGTCCTGCGTTAAGCCGTTATGGTTAAATAAATCGTGGTCAACAATTAAATGATTGTGCGCGTCGCGCAGGAGTACGCCTTCAGCAGTGGTACAGTAAATTTTATCGCCCGAATTATCTTTGGAGGGTTTCTGCATAGTGGCAAAAAAAATAGGGTAGTCATCGCGGCGCGGGCAAATATTATCGTCCCATTTCTGGACAAAAAGCACGCTGGTTTTAGTGCCTGTATGCGGCTTGAAAACATTTCCGTGCAAGCCTACAACCGCCAAAATTCTGCAACGTTCAGCAATAAAATCACGAATATATTTATCAGAGGAATTGTTAAAGCGACCTTGCGGAAGAACAATAGCCATTCTGCCGCCGGGCTTAAGGAATTGCAAATTACGCTCAATGAAAAGTACGTCACGGCTCATTTTACTTTGGTAGGTGCCGTCAGATTTTTTTGCAAGTTCGTATTTGTGCAGGAGGCGGCTTTCTTTAATATCGCCCGCAAAAGGCGGATTCGCCATTAAAATATCAAAATTAAAATCTCGATTTTCCTTGCGAACGGCGCGGAGCTTGCGAAGTTTGCCCCAGCCTTCGTCATAAATATCTTTCCAGTCTTCGTCGTCAATGTATTCGTTCCAGCGTTCATAGTCAAGGGTATTGAGCCAAAGTACATTGGTTTTGCCGTCGCCCGCAATAAGATTAAGAGTGCGTGCAACGCGCACGGCTTTTTCATCAAAATCTATTGCAAAAATTTTTTCTTGCACGTATTCGACAAATTGCGGCGGCTTGTCTTCGGCGGTAAAAAGTTCGCTGTCACCAAATTTTTTCCAAACGTGAAAAATTGTATGCACGGGAAAACCGCAACTGCCGGCGGCGGTGTCAATCATAAATTCATTTTCTTTTGGGTTCAACATTTTAACGCACATATCGATAACATAGCGCGGCGTGAAATATTGCCCCTTTTCGCCCTTTTGAGACTTGCTCATTAAATATTCAAACGCCTCGTCAATAACTTCAAGGTTTGAATTGAAAAGTTTGACATTCTGCAAAGAAGATATACAAATTGCCAAGTGCGAAGGCGTCAATTTTAATTTATTGTCTTTGTCAAAAACGCCCGCCCATTTTTTTTGCGCGGCGTCAAAAATTTCTTGAATGGTGTCTTTCAATTCGGCGTCAGTTTCGCCATAATTTCTGAACTGCAAAAAGCGGGATTTATTATTTGCGCTTAATTTTTCGTCATAAAGTTTGGTGTAAATTAATTTGAAAACTTCCTCGAAAACGTCAACGCCCGCGTTCGCCAAAACTTCGTCTTCCATTTCCAAAATTAAATCTTTAAGGGATTTATTTTCTGTAGCAAGTTTATCTTTTTCGATAAGGTCTTGAATCGTCCAGCGTTTGGTTAAAATATCTTTGAGTTTTTGGCCGAAGTGCGGAATATTGGGAATATCTTCAAAATAATTTGGGTCTTTGCGGTGATAAAAAGAAATAGAATTGCCGTTAGTCCAAACGCCCATAGTTGCGCCTGTAGCGTTGCAGTAGCTGCGCAGTTGTTCCTTGCCGTCCTTAAGATTGGGCTTTTTGACTTCGACAATAATATATTCAACTTCGTGGCGGTCTTTTTCCATAATGACAATATCAGCGCGTTTAACTTCCCGCCCGAAATTTACGCCGCGTTCCACTTGAATTTGATTTTTGGGGTAGCCGTAAAAATTTAAAAGCTTGTAAATAAAAAGTTGCCTGATAACTTCTTCAGGCTTCAGTTGAATTTCTCTTTCACGAATCAAACATTTTATAAAGGGCGTATCTTTGCCGCGTGAAACTTTATAATAAATTTTTTCTTCAACGGCGGCAATTTCATTTGGCGAAAACTGCGCGAGCTTGTACGCAGAATCTTTTAAAATTGTTTCAAGTTTATTCATAGGCAACCTCAATAAATATTTTTGCCGCTGAAAATTTCAATCATTTCACGGCGCAAATTGGAAGAAATTTCAAGGCGCGTTTTCGGCGGAATTTCGTAGCTGTCAGTGTTGAAAAGATAATCCTGCAAGTCCATTTCTTTAATCAACATTCGCGTATGAAACAAATTTGCCTGATACATATTAATATCTACAGCGTCATAAGAATCTAAAACCGCCGCGCTGATAAATTCTTGAATCGAAGTCATTTCGCTGTCCATAAAAATTTTTTTGCCCGACAAATCCCGCGTGAAACCTCTGACTCTATAATCCATTGTGATAATATCTGAATCAAAACTGCCAATTAAAAAATCCAGCGTATGCAAGGGCGTAATTTCGCCGCAAGTTGAAACGTCAATATCGACGCGAAAAGTTGCAATGCTTGTTTCGGGATGAAATTCGGGATAAGTATGGACGGTAACGTGGCTTTTATCCAAATGCGCCAAAACAGTTTCAGAGCCGCGCGGCAATTTTTGTCCCGCCGCAATAGCCGCCTCTTCCGCAATTAAAATAGTGACGCTTGCACCCTGCGGATCGTAATCTTGCGTGGAAATGTGCAGAATGCGCGCGCCAATCATTTCTGTAACTTTCGTTAAAATATTCGTCAAACGCTCGGAATTGTATTGTTCGTCAATGTAGTCGATATAATCTTTTTGTTCGCGGTGAGTTTTGGCGTAACAAATATCATAAATATTAAAGCTCAACGATTTTGTAAGATTGTTAAAACCGTAGAGCTTGAGTTTTTCTTCCAAATTTTCATTCCCCCAACTTTAGGCAAAAAAAAACTCGGCAATTCCGAGAATTTATTTATATTTTAAGTTCAAAATTATATTCAAATTTAAGTTGGTGGAGACGAGGGGGATCGAACCCCTGACCTCTTGAATGCCATTCAAGCGCTCTCCCAGCTGAGCTACGCCCCCGTAAGGCGTATGTTAAATTATTTATTCCAATTTGTCAAGATAAATTTTTTGCCGCCGCTTGAAAAATTTTCGCCGCAAAAATTTTTCTCCCGCAATTTCAAATTTCGATTTTAAGGCGGTAAATTTCAACGCTGCGCAATGGTTAAACTGTTTTTGGTATAAAAGTATAGGCAAATATTAAACGCCCAAAAATTTTCAAATTTCAGCCGTTAATTGCCTTGCGTTTCATAATATAATTCCAAAGTGTAACAATAACCGTTGCGGCAAGTTTCGCTATCATATAGTGCAACAAAATTATTTCCACGAAGAACCACATACAAAGTTGATTCAAGCCCAATCCTACAACACTTGAGCCGATAAAGATTGTAGCTTGGCGCGGCGTTTGATGACGCGCATTTTTGAAAACGTACTTCACGCAGAGCCAATAATTAAAAATTACCGACACCGTGAAAGAAATTGCCGCCGAGTATAAATAGTGCACGCCGCAAAAATCCGTCAGCCCGTACAAAACGCCGCAATCTACAAGCAGCGAAAGTCCGCCGACTATGCAGAATCTTATAATTTCAAAAAGTCTTTCGTTACGCAAAAAAATTTCTCCCCTTAATATTTCCTAATGTCAAATGGAATTTGCTTGAAAGTTATTCGATACTTTGAAAGTTCGTCTTCGCTGAGGTTGCAAGCTTCCGCGTAAATGACATAATTTTTGGCGCGCGTTTGAATCTGCGCGAGGGTCGTCCAGCTTAAACTTTCGCCGCTGAAAAAATAATAAGCAGTGTCATCGTCAACGCCCAACAAATTTTTTTCCGCGCAGGGTACAAAATTTTTTCCCGTTTCGCTGAAATAAATATATTCGCAGATTTTTTCAAAGGGCGCGGCGGCATTCAAAAAGCCGTCCTCGTCAAAAAGTTCTTCGCCTATTTCGTAAAATGTAAATTCGCCGCCTACGCGCCTCACTCTTTCGGCGGTTATATTTTCCGCGTAGTCTTGATTTTCTATCAGAATAAATTGGCGCGCGCCGCCGTCCGCCGCATTCAAATTTATTACCGCGTGCGCCGTTGTCCCGCTCCCTGCAAAAGCATCAAGCACTATCGAATTTTTATCGCTGTAAAGTTCCAAACAACGTTTAATTAAATCTACAGGCTTGGGATAACCAAAAACCGCCTGCCCGCCAAAAATTTCTTTCAACGCCTTTGTTGCGTCTTGAGAGTGCCCGACTTCGGTATATTTCCAAATTGTCATTGGCGTTACACTTTGTTTAACTTCTGATAAAAATTTTTTTATTGAAGGTACATTGTTTCCATCTTTGCCAAAATAAACGCGGTTATCTTGAATCATTTCCAAAAATCTTTCTTTTGAATAAACCCAACTGCGCCCTTTTGGCGGTAAAATTTTTCTGCCGCTTGGCGTAATTATTTCATAAACATTTTCTTCAACAACTGGACCAACTGAAGAATCTGCAGATTTCCAAACACCACGCGGGTCGTTGTCGGGGTTTTTGTATCTGTCATTTGCGGCAGCATTGCGCGGCAAGCCGTTACAAATTAAATTTGAAATATTTTTAGCGTAGCAAATTAAATAATCGTGGCTTGTAGAAAAATGTTTTTTCAGATTAACAGGCGCGTAAGCCCGCTCCCAAATAACTTGCGCCAAAAAATTATTTGCGCCAAAAATTTCATCACAAACAAATTTCAAGGCGGCTTGTTCGTTATCGTCGATAGAAATAAAAATTGCGCCGTCGTCGCGCAGGAGTTTATGCAAAAGGCGAAGGCGGGGGTACATCATACAGAGCCATTTATCGTGGCGCGTCAAATCTTCGGAGCCGACAACTTCGCCAATCCACTTTTGAATTTGCGGGGAATTAACGTTATCGTTGTAAATCCAATTTTCGTTGCCGGTGTTATAAGGCGGGTCAATGTAAATGCATTTAATTTTATTTTCGTAGCGCGGCAAAAGACTTTTCAGGGCAAATAAATTATCGCCGTGAATAATTTTGTTTTGCGAATTGCCGACAGAATATTTTTCCTGCAAAAAATGAAAGGCAACTTGCGAATGATAATTAATAACTTTGTCCTTGCCGAGCCAATTTAACGTAGGCACAAAAAAACCTCCCAAAGTTTTTGGAAATGATACACCAACAAACTTTGAAAGGCAAACAGTTTACCAAATTTTTCTAAGCATAACGGAGGCGGTTAAATCTCTGTCGTGACTGCCCTTTTGAAAAGCAACATCGCCGCCGAGTATCCAGCCGCCTTTAAAATGATTTTCGCCGCCGATTGAAAGTACAAAATGCGTTTTGTCTTGATTGTTTTTCAAACTGTAGAAATTATTGTTGTTGCCTTCGTAGGAAAAATTTAATTCGGGGTCTGCGCCCGTGAAGGCGTGCTTTATTCCAATTCGCGCCGCGTAATTTCCATTAGCTAACACGCGCTTAAATTCTACGCCGAGCGTTCCTGCAAAATAGCCGTTGCTCTTTGAATTGACGTGTTGGTTGTAAATGCCCGCACCCGTTTCGTTGTAAGCTTTTTGTTTCAAGCGCGAATACTGCAAATTTACAAAAGGACTTACGCTCCAAATTTTTTCGGGCGTCAAGTTGCGTTTGTATTCGCCGATTGTATTTAGCCTCCGCGCCGAGTCCCAACGCAGAAATTGAACGGTTTAACTTATTGCGAACTTTGCCCGCGTCAATGTATAAAAAAGCGTCGTCAACGTCATTATGATAACCGCCGTAAATTCCGCCGCGCGTATCGTAAGCACTGCCGCCGCTGTTATCGCTTGCAAGGCTTGTAGCGTTGTAACTTACAAAAAGCCCTGCACGCCAATTTTCGCCCAATGCTCTGTCGTAGCCGCCGCTGATTGCCGAGCCGTGATAATTTGCGCCGCCGTTGAGTTTGCCCCAATTTTTGGTAAACTTAACCCAAAAATTATTGTCGACAGTTTCATTATAATTTGCAGAAACGCCCATTAAAATATTTTCGTTATCGCCGTCAGCAAAATTATTTGCGCCAACATTGAAATTTACAACGTTGCTTGAAAAGGCGGTTGAAAGTCTGTCAGAAATAACGCGATTTGCAACGGTGCTTTGCTGCGCAGCAGAAAGTAATTGCGCGGCGTCATTGTTACCAATTTGAGAAAGTGCATGCCCCGCGTTTTCAGAATTTAAATAATACAGCGGCAAAAGTTCAGATTTTCTGTCAGCAGTTAAATTTGTTGACATATTTTTTACGGCGTTAAAGGCGGCGGCTTGTTGGTCATTCAATGCGCCAATGTTATTTGCAGTTTTGGCGGTGTAAGTAATTTTGTTGTTTGAAATTTCGCCGTAACCGCTGACAAGTCCCGAAACTGGCGCGGGATTTTCTGAAGTATTTGCAAGATTGCCGCTGATACTTTCAGCCGTCAAAATTTCGGAAGTTTCACCGGGCAAAGTATTTGTTGAAATAATTGTGGAGCCGTCAACATTCGCCGCGCCGTTGACTGTAATTTTGCCCGCGTCGTCCGTCAAAGTTCCGTCTGAAACTAAATCGCCGTTAATCGTAACATTGCTTATTGTGCCGTGATTGTAAAATTTGCCCGTTGTATCGTCTGAAAAACCGTCTGCAATTTTATCTGTCATATCATTAACTGTATAAGTTCCGCCGAAAAGTCTCGCGCCGTTTGCAACATTGACATTGACAACATCAGCCGCTCCGCCGTAAATCAAATTGCCGTTGACGTTCATTTTCATATTGTCCATACCGTCAATATCGCCGCTGTAATACATTGTGTTATTGAAATTTAATTTTGTCACGAGGTCGGGAATATATTTTGTATAAAGATATTGCCCGCCGTTGTATTGCAGTTTCAAACCTTCAAGCGTTCCATTAACGCCGGTTACCGGATGTTTTACGCCGCTGTCAACAGGCGTTTCATAGTCATAAACTCCTATGCCGAAATGTTTCCATTGCGACATTATATTGCCCGTAATTTCCGCGCCGTCATTTATGTTAATCGTGTCAACAAAAGCCGACGGGTCAATATAAATTGCATAGCCCAATTTTTCTTCAGAGTCGGCAACAAGTTTTCCGGAAATATTTGCAGTATTTACCATAGGAGCATTTAAATCGCCGTTTTCCAAATCCGTAAAACTCATCGCATCATTTGAACGATAAAATTCATTAAAACCAAGATTTTTTGCCTCGAGAACTTGATTATTATAATTCAATCTGTGATATCGCATAAAAGAGCCGCGATATTCCATATCAGAGCTGAGAGCATTTGAACCGAAATTAAAACTCAAAGCATTTGAACTTTCACCTGTCGCCGTAACTGTTCCTTCGATATTTACGTTGTGATTTTTGCCGTATGCAATTAAAACGCCATCGTTATAATTGCCGTCCGCGTGAATTTCTGTACCTTTGGCAACCGTGATTGTATTATTTATCCCGTCAACGCGCACACCTGCCGCGCCTTCGCCGTTTGCAAAAATATTTCCCGCTTGTGTAATGTTGTTGTTGGAGCCGTAAACGTGCAAGCCTACGCCCAAAGTTGAATTGTTGTAGCCGTCAACATATTCGCCATTTTCACGTTTGGAATATCCTTGATAGTTTGTTAAAGTCACGCCGTTATTATAAATCGAACGTCCGTAAAAATTTCTTCTGTCAATATCATAGCCAATATCTTGAATAAGTGCCAATTCCGCCTCCATAAAATTTACGTAACTTCTGTAACTTTGATGGCTCATCATACTTCTTTCTAAGTCAATATGACTAAATTCGGGAGTACCTTCCCACAAATTTATGGGAAGACCGCTGATTTGTTCGCCGTCGGCGCGTGTAAAAGTTCTGCCGTCCAAAACTTCAGTTACATTATCGCCTACAAAATAAAGATAAACTTTGCCTGAATTTCTTGCTTCCTTTGAATTGTCTACCACAAAAATATTATCGGCACTGAGAGTTGATTTTTTGTCGGGATTTTCTTCAAGATATTGATTTAAAACTGAAACATTATCTTTAGACGCCAAAATTACTGCATACGGCGTTGCTTGAGTTCCGTATTGGTCATAAAGATGCGCGGTATAATCTTTTTCGTCGAAATCTTTAAAATTGCCCATATTATATGTAGTGTCGCCGATTTTTTGCGAAAAATTATTTGTTTGTGCCCCTATTCCCAAACTGTGTCCTATTTCGTGAAACATAACCGCTCCAATATCGGCACCGAGCATATATAGAGGTGTAGGACTTGCATAATAAACCGGTTTAATAAAACCGTAACCGCCGTCGTTTGATACATCAAGTGCTAAATATTGCCCTATTATAATTCTGCCAAATGCAGTATTATCATTTGAAGATGCGTTTAGATTTTCCATATTTATAATAAAATCGTCAATATCATCATACTGCGTCACATTTTGCCCGCTTTGAAAAATTTCTTTAAAAAGATTTGGATTTGTTGTATCGGTTCCGTTTATGAGTGATAAAGGCGTTGCGCCGGCATTTGCTTCACTATAGGTTCCGACAAAATATTGAGCGGGTTGAGAAATATTTGCGCCGGGACCTAAAATTTCTGCCCACCATTTAAAAGCTTCATTCAAGCGGGTTTTAATGTCATTCGTCAAATCGTAATTAAGCCCGTGAATTGTATTTCTCAACTCATTTTGCATACCATCGTTAAAAAGCATTGCTCTTTTTGCGGTGTAATCGCTTGCGCCGTAATATTTTACATTGAAAATCGTTTTGCCGTCCCAATCAATATTAAATTGTTCGACAGCTTCAGCATTTACGCCGCTTAAACAAATTCCCGCCGCAACGGTTGCAATTATTGCTTTTTTCTTCCTTGCCGATAAAAATTTCTTCATTATCTTCACTCCTTGAAAAATTTTCAGAAAATATCCTCAAATTTATTATATGCACGTTGTCAAATTTTTACCAAACTTTCCTGAGCATAACGGAGGCGGTTAAATCTTTATCGTGACTGCCCTTTTGCCAGCCGACATCGCCGCCTAAAATCCAGCCGCCTTTGAAATGATTTTCGCCGCCTATAGATAAAATAAAGTGCGTTTTGTCCTGATTATTTTTCAGCGTGTAGAAATTATTATTATTCCCTTCGTACGAAAAATTTAATTCGGGATCCGCGCCCGTGAAGGCGTGCTTGACGCCAATTCGCGCCGCGTAACTTCCATTTGCCAACACGCGCTTAAATTCAACTCCTAAAGTTCCCGCAAAATAGCCGTTGCTTTTTGAATTAACTTGCTGGTTGTAAATGCCCGCGCCCGTCTCGTTGTAAGCTTTTTGTTTCAAGCGCGAATACTGCAAATTTACAAAAGGACTTACGCTCCAAATTTTTTCGGGCGTCAAGTTGCGTTTGTATTCGCCGTTTGCCTCCGCGCCGAGCCCCAACGCAGAAATTGAACGGTTTAATTTGTTGCGAACTTTGCCCGCGTCAATATAAATGAAAGCGTCGTCAACTTCATTATGATAACCGCCGTAAAGCCCGCCGCGCGTGTCGTAAGCACTGCCGCCGCTGTTATCGCTTGCAAGGCTTGTAGCATTGTAACTTACAAAAAGCCCTGCACGCCAATTTTCGCCAAAAGCTCTGTCATAGCCGCCGCTGATTGCCGAGCCGTGATAATTTGCGCCGCCTTTCAGTTCGCCCCAATTCTTGGTAAATTTTACCCAAAAATTATTTTCGGCAGTTTCGTTATAATTCGCACTGACGCCCATTAAAATATTTTCGTCTTCGCCGTCAGCAAAATTATTTGCGCCAACATTGAAATTTACAACGTTGCTTGAAAAGGCGGTGTTCAATCTGTCAGAAATAACGCGATTTGCAACGGTGCTTTGCTGCGCGGCTGAAAGTAATTGCGCGGCGTCATTGTTGCCAATTTGAGAAAGTGCGCGCCCCGCGTTTTCTGAATCCAAATTATAAATTGCCAAAAGTTCAGATTTTCTGTCGTCATTTGTTAAAGCGGTTGACATATTTTTTACGGCGTTGAAAATGTTATTTGCAGTTTTGGCGGTGTAAGTAATTTTGTTATCGGAAATTTCGCCGTAACCATTGAGCAAGCCTGAAATTTTTTCGGGATTGTCAACAGTATTTGCAAGGTCGCCGGTAATATTATTTTGAGCAGCCAAAATTTCTGCAGTTTCATCGGGCAAAACATTTTTTGAAATGACGGTGGAGCCGTCAACATTCGCCGCGCCGTTGACAGAAATTTTGCCCGCCTCGTCAGTCAAAGTACCGTCCGAAATTAAATCGCCGTTAATTTCAACGCCGCTAATTGTGCCGTGATTGTAAAATTTGCCCGTTGTATCGTCATTAAAACCTTCAGCCAAATTTGCGCTCATATCATTTACAGTATAAGTGCCGCCGAAAAGTCCCGCGCCCTGCGCGACGTTGACATTGATAACATCAGCCGCACCGCCGTAAATTAAATTATTGCCCGTAACATTCAGCTTTATATTATCCGCGCCGCTGATATTGCCGCTGTAAGCCATTGTTGAATTAAAATTTAAATTCGTCACAAGGTCGGGGATATATTTATTGTAAACGTATTCGCCGCCGTTGTACTGCAATTTCAACGGGTTTATTTCTGTTGAATCACTTTCAGAAAAAATCCCGTCGTCCTCTGAAAAATGTTTCCAATCTGAAATAATGTTGCCGTTAATTTCCGCGCCGCTGTTGACGTTGATATTTTTAACAAGGGCGTTTTTGCCGATATAAATTGCATTTTCGCCGCCCGTAATTTTGCCCGAAATATTAAAATCAGTAACCTGTTCGCCGTTCAATTCGTCCTCCGAAGAGTTATAGGTGTCGTTGTCCATATCGTTTAAAGTTAAATTTTTAGCTGAAGTAATACTGCCTGTCAACTCGTCAACTCTACGCCTGTAGCGAATGTAGGAGCCGCGATAATCATCAAATGCGCCGTTGGAAGAGGAGCCGAAATTAAATTCAACAGCATTGCCGCCTTCGCCCGTTGCAGTTACAGTGCCTTCAAGATTTAAATTTTGTTTGCGCCCGTAAGAAATTAAAACGCCTTTGCCGCGTAAGCCGTCCGCGTGAATTTCTGTATTTTCGGGAATGTTTAAAGTATTGCCTTCGCCGTCAATCCTTACGCCGACTGCGCCCGTGCCGCGCGTTAAAATATTTGCGGCTTGCGTAACGTTATTATTTGCGCCGTAAATGTGCAAGCCAATTCCCAACGGCACTTGGCTATAATCCGAAGTATAAGCCGTGCCGTCTTCATTCCTTGCAAAAAATCCTTGAGTGTTTGTGATAGTGCCGCCGTTGCCGTAAATCGAATAGCCGAAATAAGCTTTTCTGTCAATATCGTAACCTAAATCTTGCATAGCTGCCAATTCAACTTCCATAAACGAGGTATAGTTGGTGTAAGAGCGGTGGCTCATCATTCCCGCCGTCTGCAAGTGCGAGCCTTCAAATATCAAGCCGTCCTCATCTTTTTCCCAACCGTTTACAGGCAAGCCCGAAATTCCGTTAAAAGTTGCGCCGTCAAGCACTTCAGTTACATTATCGCCAACAAAATATGCAAAGTTGTCTTTATCAACAATAAAATAATCCGATTCAACAGCGGCGGGATTTTTTTCCTTCAAAATGTTAAAGCCTTCAGTAGATAAAATCATCATACCGGGTTTGGCGTAATTGCCGTTTTTGTCTGTAAGGTGAAAAGTCCAAAAATTTTTACCTGTTAAATCTTCAGGAATTTTCATTACAATAAATTTATTTTCGCCGTAAGTAACGGGGTCTTCGTCCGGCTCAATAATATTTCCGTCCCAATCGCTTCTTTCGCTAATCAGTTCAATCCCGAGCGCGTGTCCGAGTTCATGGCGAAAACAGCCGACAAAATCCGCCGCCTGTTCGTTCGTCGGTAAAACTGTATCATTATCAATCCACCAGCCGTCAATAGCGTCGTTACGATTTGCGCCCAAATATTGCCCGATGTTAATCATCGAAACTGAATAATCGCCGTCAGAAATTATTTCTTTGATAGAATTTTTAATTTCATCAGTAAACGCTTCAGCATCATAAATATCTGCATCAATTTGATTTTCCGCCAAAAGTTTTACATTGACAGAATTTAGATTTTTTCTGCTTTGCAACATTTGTAAAACGTAATTATCATTAACACTTTCGTTATTACTGAAACTGTATGTTAAAGCATCTGCGTTTTGAAAATTTGCCCGCGTAGCAACCATAATTTGCCACGAAGAAGAATATTTTGAGCGCGGAGCTATAATTCCGCTCCAATATGAAGTTGAAGATTTTACAGCGTTTCTAAGCGCATCTGACAAAGTGTATTGCGCCGAAAATTCGCCCTCGTTGAAAAATTCAAATTCTGCAAACTTTTCGCCGTTGTAGTATAAATAATCAGTATCTGATGCAAAAACCGAATTGCCAAAAGTAAAACTCATAGCCGCCGCCAATATTACGGTTTTCTTTTTTGATGACAGAAAAATTTTCACTTTCAAAACTCCTACAAAAAATTTTTATAATTTTAACAAGGCGGTATGAAATAAATCTGAAGTGCAGGATAATTTTCAACAACTGCGAATTTAACAGCGGGTGATTTTTTTAATGATAGCAGTGATAGATTACGGCGTTGGGAATTTGTACAGCGTCGAAAAGGCGTTAAAATTTGTCGGCGGCGAAGTGAAAGTTACATCGAGCGCGGCAGATTTAAAGAACGCCGATAAATTGGTTTTGCCGGGCGTGGGGGCATTCGGCGATTGTATGAAAAATCTTGCGTCAACGGGTTTAATTCCGACAATCTTTGAACAAGTTTTAATTCATAAGCCGCTGTTGGGAATTTGCGTAGGGTTGCAAATTTTGTTTGAATCCAGCGAAGAATCCCCTAACGTCAAAGGGCTTGGAATTTTCAAGGGCGAAATAAAAAAAATTCGCGCAGGCAATTTAAAAATTCCGCATATGGGCTGGAACTCAATCGAAATTGGCAGAAAAAATAATCTGATAAAATTCGGCGCGTCAAAAATTTTTGCGGGGCTTGAGGGGAAAAATTATTTTTATTTTGTGCACAGCTACCACGCCGCGCCCTCGAATGCAGATATTGTTACTGCAACTACAGATTACGGCGAAAAAGTTACGGCGGCGGTGGAACTCGGAAATATTTTTGCAACGCAATTCCACCCCGAAAAATCCGGCGATGTCGGATTAAAGGTTTTAAAAAATTTTGTGGAGCTTTAAAAATTTTTTGCAGATTGAGTTTAATATTAATTTTTTTATTTTTATAAATGCAAAGGAAGTGTTGGCAATGTTGATTTTACCGGCGATTGATATTTTGGACGGAAATGCAGTGCGCTTGACGCAAGGCGATTTTAACAAGGAGTACAAATATTCGCGTTATCCCGAAGAAACCGCGCTTGAATGGCAGGAGGCGGGCGCAAAATTTTTGCACGTGGTAGATTTGGACGGCGCGAAGAAGGGCGCGTTGGCTAATATTTTCACGATAAAAAGAATTATCGACAATATCAGTATTCCAATAGAAGTTGGCGGCGGTATTCGCAAAATGAGCGATATTGATAACCTGCTGGATATTGGAGTGGAGCGCGTGATAATAGGCAGCGCGGCAGTTGAAGACCCTGGTTTTGTAAGGGACGCGGCGGAAAATTTCGGCGACCAAGTTGTAATTGGAATTGACGCGCGCGACGGAATTGTTGCAGTTCACGGCTGGTGCGATTCGGGCGAAATGGAAGCTACAGAATTGGCGGCGCGTATTGGCGACTTTGGAATTTCCACAATTATTTTTACAGATATTGCGCGGGACGGAATGTTGAAAGGGATTGACGCGGAAAAAGTTGCACAAATTGCAAAATTCGCGGGAATTAATGTTATAGCGTCGGGCGGCGTTACTTCGCTTGAAGATATACGCGCCCTTAAAAAGCACGAAAATGAAGGAATTATCGGCGCAATTATCGGCAAAGCTCTTTATGAAGGCGTCATCGATTTTTCCGAAGCGTTGAAAATTGCGGAAGAATAGGTATCAGGTATCAGGCGGCAGGTTTCAGAAAATTACTAACACCTAACACCTAAAAAAATCGACCAAAGGGAGATTTTTTTCCAATGCTGACAAAAAGAATAATCCCCTGCCTTGACGTAAAAAGCGGGCGGGTTGTAAAAGGTACAAATTTTGTAGGACTGCGCGACGCGGGCGACCCTGTCGAACTTGCCAAAAAGTATGACGAAGAACGCGCGGACGAATTGGTTTTTCTTGATATAACGGCGTCGCACGAAGGGCGCGGTACAATGGTTGAAGTTGCAAAAAATTGCGCGGCGCAAGTTTTTATTCCCTTCACTGTCGGCGGCGGGATTCGCACTGTTGACGATATGCGCGTTATGTTAAAGGCGGGCGCAGATAAAATTTCTGTAAACAGTGCCGCCATAAAAAATCCCGCGCTGATTTCCGAAGGCGCAAAAAAATTCGGCAGTCAATGCATAGTGTTGGCGGTTGACGCCAAAAATTGCGGCGAAGATAAATGGGAAGTTTACATTAACGGCGGCAGAACTCCTACAGGCTTAGATTGTTTGGAATGGATAAAAAAAGGCGTTGCACTCGGCGCGGGCGAAATTCTTTTGACAAGTATGGACGCCGACGGCACCAAAGACGGTTATGACATTCCATTAACTCGCGCAGTTTCTGAAGCGGTTAATGTTCCCGTCATTGCAAGCGGCGGCGCGGGTGAACTTGAACATTTTTTGAAAGTTTTGCTTGACGGCAAGGCGGACGCTGTTTTGGCGGCGTCAGTTTTCCATTACGGCAAATATACCATTCGACAAGTTAAAGATTATCTAAAAAAATACGGCGTTGAAGTCAGATTTTAAATAACTAAAAAACCCCGTACAGTTCAAAAACTGCGCGGGGTTTTTGTTTTAATTTGTACAGAAAAATTTTTGTGCTATAAATACGACGTCAAGCCGAGATTAAGCGTAACTAATCGAGGCAAAAAAACGAAAGCCCCTCCGCGATTATCCAACTCTCGCTTCGGGGCTTTTCGTTTTGGTGTAACCTTATGTTCGACATTTTATTAATCTCAAGTTGCTTTAACATATTAGCACAAGAAAAAATTTTTGCAAGTTAATTTTTATTCAAAACGCGCTGCAAAGTTTTCATCATTTTTGGAACGTCAAGCGGTTTTGCAACGTGTTCATTCATACCCGCCGCCTTTGCCCTTTCCACGTCTTCAGAAAAAGCATTCGCTGTCATTGCAATTATTGGAATGTTTGCAAGCGCGGGATTTTCCAACTTGCGAATTGCCTGCGCCGCCTCGTAGCCGTTCATAATCGGCATTTGAATATCCATTAAAACGGCGTCATAGTCTCCAACATTCGACGCAGAAATTTTTTCAACAGCTTCCTTGCCGTTCGTTGCAAAATCGACAGTGAAGCCTACTTCTTCCAAAATCATTATTGCAATTTCGCGGTTAACCTCAATATCTTCAACCAGCAAAAGTTTTTTGTTGCTGAAATCCAAATTTTTAATTTCGTCAATAGCGGGCTTTTCGTCTGCAACTTCAGCGGCATCAACGAGTTGCAGTTCAATATTCAAAATAAATTCAGTGCCCTTGCCGGGCGCGGTAACAACTTCAATGCTGCCGTTCATTAAATCGACAATGCTTTTTGTAATAGCCATACCTAAGCCGGTGCCTTGAATCCCGCTAACTGTTGACGTCCTTTCACGGGTAAACGGCTCAAAAACAGTTGCCGCAAATTCTTCGCTCATTCCAATCCCCGAATCTTTAACGCGCAATTCATACGCGCCGAAATTTTCTTTAGCGGAAATTTTTTCTGTAAGCGTGACAGAAATTTTGCCGCCTTCGGGCGTGAATTTAAAAGCGTTGCTTGTCAAGTTTAAAAGCACGCGGTTAAGGCGGTGCCCGTCGCAGGAAACGTAGGGATTTTTGACGGCGGAAGTATCTACAACGAAATTAATATTTTTTGTATCCATTTGAGTTTTGAACATATCGTACAAATCAGCCAAAAATTTTTTGATATTGGCGGGCGCGTTGTCGAGTTCCATTTTGCCGCTCTCAATCCTTGACATTTCCAAAACGTCATTTATTAAAGCCAAAAGGTGTTGGCTGGAATTTTCAATTTTGACAAGAAAATTTTGCATTTCTTCCAAAGTTACGCCGTGCCGCCGCGCCAAATTTGTATAGCCAATAATAGCATTCATCGGCGTCCTTATATCGTGGCTCATATTCGACAAAAAATTTGTTTTTGCGCGGGAATTTTCAATAGCCTTCATTCGTTCGAGTTCCGATTTTTGCCCGCGCCGCAATATCGCAGAATATATGTTAAACATTATAAAAAGACTCATTAAAATCAAGCCCATTTGAATGACGCTGTTTCTGAAAAGATTGGTGCGCACGTTATCCATTTGCTGTTTCAAATAATATTCTTCCTGCGTTTGCCGTAATTCGCGGCGCGTGATGCCGTAACTTTCAAGCTCCCTTTCATAGTACGTATCCATATTTTTTACAACGACTTTAATACTTTCGTCAGTTTCTTGGCGTACCCACATTAACGAGCCGAAAAATATAAAAAACAGCATTACAATCCAAACAACTACAGATTTACCGAAACGCTGTACAGTGTCGCGCTCAAAAACATTTTGGAAAAGTACGAATCCGAACGCGCTCCACGCTACAAGCACAAAGTACGATTCAGTTGCCAAAATATCTGCCGCCCAAAAATTCGGGAAAAGTAAAAACAGTGCGAATATTGAAGAAATTGCAACGCCCGCAATTCCCGTAAATTCGTAAATCCTGCGCGAATCTTTTTTTGCGGTAATGTACGCACAAGCGGAAGTATAGCCGTAAACAATCGTTGCGCCAACAGTAGTTGCGTCAACTACCCAACTTATCATATTGCGCCCGACAAACGGTACAGAAATTGAAACAATCATTAAAAAAATAATTACGTTGCTCGGCACGCCGTCCGCGTTTAACTTTGAAAACCATTTTGAAATAATATTGTCTTCAGACGTTGCATAAACTAAACGGCTTGCGCCCATATAAAGTCCGAGCAAACTTGTTGAAATTGCAGTTAGAACAGTCAACGCCATTAAAATTATTCCCGCGTCGCCAAAATTTTTAAAAACGCCGTAAAATGTAGGCACGCTGTCCACGCCGTGTAATTTGTGAATGTTATTTAAATAATCTGCCCAATGTGCGAATTGCGGCGGGATTGAAGTTACTGCCAAAATCGTCATTGAAACATAAAAAATTGCGCCGGCGATTATTGCCCAAGCCATCAGCGAAAAAGATTTTTTCGGCGAAAATTTAAACTCTGCCGCCAAGTGCGAAATTACTTCAAAGCCGACGAACGCCCAAGGAGATAACGCAACTATTCCAAAAATTCCTTCAAATACACTTTTTTTGGTTGAATATTCGGGGTAAAAAGTTTCAAGCCCGCCCGCGCTTAATCCTTTTACTGCGAAAATTATTCCGCACATTAAAAAAAATATCGTCATCAGCGTATTTAATTTCACTGCGAAAATTTTTTTGTGAATGTCAAGCAAGCCGAAAATAAAAAGTACCGCCAAAGTTAAAACAATTTCGCCAAAATAAATATCGTAGCCGAATAAAACATAGTGGAAACCGAATTGCATAATGTCGCCGACTAAATTTCTGCCTACAAGTACAAAAGCGGTTGCATTCGCCCAAATTATTGAAATGTAAGTCAGCCACAACGCCCAAGCGCATAACAGCGCGTGGTCGTAGCCTAAAATTTTTTTCGTGTAGCTGAAGACGCCGCCTTCATCGGGAAATTTATTTATCATACAGTGATAATTCGCCGCAATGATAATCATAACGATTGCGCCCGCCGTCATTGCAATAATTGTACCGACAGGACCTGCGAACGGCAAAAAAGTTGTGCCGGGCATAATGAAGGAACCCCAACCTATACAACAACAAAAAGATAACGCCCAAACTTGCAACGGCGTTAAAAATTTTGTTAAACCTGCGGAAGAATTTTTTTCGTTCAAATTTGCCATAAACATTACACCTTTGAAAATTCTTGCGTTAATTATAAAACAATCAGATAATTTAGCAAACTTGCAAACAAAATTTTTTTCTGGTATAATCTGTGCGTTATAAATTTGAGTGATTCGACAACGGAAGCTCGGAGACTTGCCAAAGGCGGTCTTGCGAGTTTTTTTGCGTTAAGGAGGGAATGGTTAATTTTTTTTATTTTTAATTTATGTAATAAATATTCTTTCTTTCTTTAGTAGAAAGAAAGAATCAAAGAAAGAATCGCCGCGCTGGAAGCGCATCCGTGCGCTTCGGGCGCGGCAAGGGGCGCACGTCCTGTGCGCCCTCTCTTGATGAATTTTTTAATATCGAGGTGATTCATAATAAAAAAAATCTGCCAAAATTTAATCCCCGAAGAAGTTTTAAACTTTGCACTTGCCGAAATGCAGAAAATTCATAGCGGTGAAATAATTTTTGTCGCGCAGGACGGCTATTTAATGCAGGTTGAAATTAATTCGCGGCGGCGAATTTCGGATTGGGAAGAAAAATTTTCTGCGTGGAGCGCGGATTTAATTTCAAACGTCGCTAAACAAATTCAGCTTGAATTTTCAAAACTTATGTACGGGCGACTGGTTATCAAATTGCAAAAGTGCCGCGTTACGCAGATTGAAAAAACTTTTCAGCAACGCTTTACCGGCTTGGACGGCGAAGGAATTTAGAAAGGATGTTTTACAATGGGAAAAATTTATAAAAGTGTAATTGAACTTATCGGCAATACGCCGCTTCTTGAGGCGCAAAACTTTTCAAAAAAATTTAACGTCAATGCAAAAATTTTAGTCAAGCTTGAGTACTTCAACCCCGCAGGCAGTGTCAAAGACAGAATCGCTAAAGCTATGATTGAACAAGCCGAAAAGGACGGCGTTTTGAAAAAAGGCTCGGTAATTATTGAACCGACCAGCGGCAATACAGGGATTGGACTTGCAAGCGTTGCAGCGGCGAAAGGTTATCGCGCAATTTTGACAATGCCTGAAACTATGAGCATTGAGCGCAGAAATTTATTGAAAGCTTACGGCGCGGAAATTGTTTTGACTGACGGCGCAAAAGGTATGAAGGGCGCAATAGTGAAGGCTGACGAATTAGCTAAAGAAATTCCCAATTCTTTCATACCGGGACAATTTGTAAATCCCGAAAATCCCAAAATGCATTATCTTACAACGGGTCCCGAAATTTGGGAAGACACGGCGGGCGCGGTTGACGCTTTTATAGCGGGCGTCGGCACGGGCGGCACGCTTAGCGGCGTTGGAAAATTTTTGAAGGAAAAAAATCCCGCCGTTAAAATTATCGCCGTCGAGCCGGCAACTTCGCCCGTACTTTCGCAGGGCAGAGCGGGCGCACATAAAATTCAAGGTATAGGCGCGGGATTTGTTCCTGAAACTTTGGACACAAATATTTATGACGAAATTATAGCCGTTGAAAATGAAGACGCTTTTAAATTCGGCAGGGAATTTTCACGCGCAGAAGGCGTTTTAATCGGAATTTCAAGCGGCGCGGCGTTGGCTGCTGCTGTTCAAATTGCCAATCGTGCAGATTTCAAAAATAAAAATATCGTGGTACTTTTGCCTGACACGGGCGACCGCTATTTGTCAACTGATTTATTCAAGGATGCTTGATTTTTAGGTATTAGATGTTAGGCGTTAGGTGTTAGTTAAAAATCCCTAAAACCTAGCACCTAGAACCTAAAAGGCTTGATTAAAAAAATTTTTTCAGATATATTTATGGCGTGCAGAAATTCTGCGCGTCATTTTTTTTGGGAGTGAATTTAATGAAAGCATTATATTTAGATTGTGCAAGCGGGATTAGCGGCAATATGTTTTTGGGCGCGTGTATTCAATTAGGCGTGCCTGAAAAATATTTGCGGCAAGAATTGGAAAAGTTAAACCTTGCGAAAGAATATCAGCTTGAAATTTCTGACGTCAGCAAAAATGGAATTGGCGCGGCGTACGTTGACGTTAAATTATTGAAAGAATTTGAGCCTGAAAAAATTGAAACTTCAAATATTCGCCGCCTGCCGCGTCATTTGCACAGCCACGAACACCGCACTTTTGCCGATATTAGAAAAATTATCGACAGCTCCGAACTTAGTGCGGCTGTTAAAAATAAGGCGTTGTCAATTTTTTCTGTCATTGCGCAGGCTGAAGGCAAAGTTCACCAACGCCCCGCCGATGAAGTCAGCTTTCACGAAGTCGGCGCGATTGATTCTATTGTTGACATTGTAGGCTGCGCAATTTGCGTTGACTATTTGGAAGTTGAAAAAATTTTTGTCGGGCGCGTGAATGTCGGCAGCGGCTTTGTAAAATGTGCGCACGGTTTAATGCCCGTGCCTGCGCCTGCAACCGCTGAACTTTTGCAGGGTTTTAAAACTTACAGTTACGGCGCGGAAAAGGAATTGACGACACCTACAGGCGCGGCAATTATTAACGCGCTTGCAGAATTTCGCGCAGATTTGCCCAACGATTTTACTTCGGAAAAAATTGGTTACGGCGCAGGAACTTTAAATTTGCAAATTCCCAACGTGTTAAGAATTTATTTCGGCGAATGCAACGCGCAGGTTGAAAGGCACCTCGTCAAACTCGAAACAAATATTGACGATATGAACCCGCAAATTTACGGCTACCTTTACGAAAAACTTTTCAACGCGGGCGCACTTGACGTTTGGACGCAAAATATTTATATGAAAAAAAATCGCCCCGCGCAAATGCTTACAGTTTTGGTTGACAGCGAAAATTTGGAAACCTGCGCGAAAATTATTTTTGAGGAAACTACAACGCTCGGCGTCAGAATTATTGCCGTCGATAAGCGAATTGAGGCAACGCGCAAAATGGCGAAGGTTGAAACTTCCTACGGCGAAGTTCAATGCAAAGTTTCAGCATACGGCGGCAAGATTGTTTCAATTATGCCCGAATATGAAGACTGCCGCCGCCTTGCCGCTGAAAATAACGTGCCCTTCAAAACAGTTTGGCAGGAGGCTTTAAAAAATCAACAGGCACGTTTAAGCTAAAATTTTTTCCAAAAAAATAAACCCGTCGAAAGGCGGGCTTTTTTTATTAATTATTTTTAAACTAATTGGAAAAAATTATTTATCTAATTCCGGAAAATCTTGCTTAACTCTTCGCAGTGGAAAAACCCACGCTTTGCGCTCTTGGCCATTCATATCTTTTTGAATTTCGGGAAAAGGTTTATCCGCTAAATAAAACCAACCTCTATATGTATAATTTCCTGGAGTTAAAACTTCAAAAACGTGAACTTCTACTTCTGTATTATTATTAGCATTATCCTTTGATTTACAGGGTGTCTTATTTTGCATAAAATCCGAAGATTTGTTGTCGTCTTCCCTTTCATTTGATTTACACCTTTCATTTGATTTACAGAGTGTCTTATTTTGCATAAAATCCAAAGATTGGTCGCCTCTTAAGCCCATTCCAGTATATTCAAAAGTGTCGCCTTTCCAACGATCGTAGTAATAACGATTTTTTTTAGCATAACGAAGCGAATCTTTAATAATATACGTGTTAGAAATTAGCGTTAGAGTTCCTTTTTCTATACAACGCCGCATTCCCATTTGCATTGAGCCGCCAAATATTGTATGTACATCATAATTTGAAATAGCCGCCGCGCCTACTTCAAAAATTTTTCCATTAAACATTGGAATAAATTTTTGGGGTTTAGGTACGAATGGCTTAAAATCATTCAACATCTTTCTTTCAACATTTGTAATAATAATTTCTTTTTCCATAGTTATAACCTCCCAGCAATTTTATCAATTAATTCTAAATCAGCCGGCAACCAATTTACACTGTACAAATTAGATTTATCGAGCCAGCAATAATTTTCGTGTTCCAAAATTTTTATATTGCCAAAATTCATTCTACAGAAAAAGCTATGCATTGTCAAATGAAATTCCGGATAGTCAAAATTAACCGTTCCGGCAAAATCTTCAATTTCAACGCCAATATTTAATTCTTCAAAAATTTCGCGTTTCAAAGCTTGTTTGAGAGTTTCGCCGGCCTCGACTTTGCCGCCCGGAAATTCCCAATAGCCTTTGTAATTGCCGTAGCCGCGCTGCGCCGCAAAAATTTTTTTATCCTTTAAGATAATAGCTGCAACGACTTCTATTTTTTTATGCAAAATTTTAATCGTGTTCAGTGAAGTATCAGCCGCGCCGATAATTCGCCCGCCAATATTTTTTTGCGCGTCGATAAAATCTAAAATTTGCGGCGTGATAATTTCGCCGGGATTTAAAATTGGAATGCCGGGCGGGTAAAAAGTAATTTCTTCCGCGCAGATTTTACCGACAGATTTTTCAAGCGGTACAGATTTATTTTCGGCGAAAAAAACTTCACGCGGAGCAATTTCACATTTAGAAATTTCTGCAGGCGCAGTTGTAAAATTTATTGGCGCGGCAGAAATTTTTTTGTACGCGGTTAAATTTTTCAGCGCGTCAATCAACTTTGAAATTGTTTCGCTGTTATCGGCGTAAGTTATCAAAAAAAGTAAATTGAAGGCGTCCGAAAGTTCGCACTGAATTTTTAATTTATGTCGAAGAATTTTTTCAGCGTCAATTCCCGTCAATCCCAAATCTTCAACGTTTACCGTGACCTTTGTTAAATCTAAGTCGAAATTTTCGACCAAGCTGAAAGTTTTCAAGCCGTCGATTGAATTAATTTCTTCGCGCAGATTTTTGGAAATTTGAACCGCCGCCGAAATTTTTTCAACGCCTTCAAGTTGCATTTGAAGCCGCGCAATATCCAATGACGCAAGCAATAAATAATTCGGGCTTGTTGACTGCAGGAGACTTGCCGCGCGGCGTGCACTTGCGACAAATTTTTTTCGTACCATAAGCATTGAAGTTTGAGATAATGAGCCTAAAATTTTGTGCGTGGACTGCGCAGCGAAATCTGCGCCCGCGTCCATTGCCGAAATTGGCAATTCTTCGCAAAATTTTAAATGTGCGCCGTGCGCCTCGTCGACCAAAAGTAACATTCCCGCCGCGTGTAACATTTCAGAAATTTTTTTAACGTCCGCTGCAACGCCGTAATAATTCGGCGAAGTCAAGATTAACGCCCGCGCTTGCGGGAATTTTTTTATTGCGCGTTGCAAAGTTTCAGCTGTAACATTAAGCGGGATTTTTAATTTTTGTGAAAATTCGACAGGTAAAAAAATTGGAATTGCGCCCGCCAAAATTATTCCCGCCATAACCGAACGATGAGAATTGCGCGGCACAAAAACTAAATCATTCGGCTTGAGAGTTGCAAGAATCATTGTTTGAATCGCGCAGGTTGTGCCGTTGACGATAAATAAAACTTCTTCGGCTTGCCAAAGTTGCGCGGCGGAAATTTCGGCGGCTTTAATGCAAGTGCGCGGGCTGTGCAAGTCGTCCAATTCTTCCATCAGTGAAACTTCTTGGCGCAATCCTTCTGCCGTGATTAAATTTTTTAAAAGTTGGTGCGCGCCCAATCCTTGTTTATGTCCCGGCGTATGAAAAGCCAATGCGCCGTCATTTGAATAATTTTGCATTGCCGTTGCAAGCGGCGCGGTTAATTTTTTTTCCAAAATAAAAACTCCTTTGTTATAGGTGGCAGGTGTCAGGTGTTAGTGGTTAGGGAAATATATTTAATTATTAAATAAAAAATTTTTACTGCAAGCAACTTTAAAATCGATTTAAACCCGCCAAATTTTGACGCTACACCGCCTCCAACTTGTTTTGGGTATAAATATTGCAAAAAAATAAACCGCCCTATTGGAGCGGCTTTTAAAGAATTTTCGATATTAATATTTTCTGTTGAAAGCGACGCTTGTACGCCCAATCATAGAATTTCCCAAATCATAGGAACGAACCATAGAATTTTGGCGGCGGGATTTATTTAGCCAAGTACGCGCCTTGTACATAATTTCTTTGTCGAGCGTTTTAATTTCTTCGGCTATTGCTTTAAATTCTTCAAGCTTGCGATATTCTTTGGAAGGCAACGCCTCCAATTTTTCAATTAAGCCCGTGCGTTGCGGCACAAGTTCCAGAAATGTTTCAATATCTTGCTTGTCGATAAATTTCAGCAAATCTTTTGTAAGCGATAAATATTTTTGCCAAAGAGTTCTTGCCTGCGCCGTGACTTCTTCCGCCGAAATATTTTGGTTTTCAGCCATTAGCCTTCAGTCCTTTAGCTTCCTTCGCTTTTTCGATACGCGCTTTTTTCATTGCGCCTACCCAAGCGTCGCGCAGTTCTGAAATAATTTCCTTTGCTTCAATCACTTTTGAAGTATCGCTTTTTATATTTCCTTCAACAAGCCTATCGTAAACATAATTGTACAACGGAAGCAGTTGATGTGAAATTTCGTATTCCATATTTAAAGTAAGGCGAAATTCTGAAATTATACGCTGCGCTTTTTGCAAGGAAGTATTTGCGGCTTCATATTGTTTGCCGTCTATAGCTTCAATACCTTCGTCCATAAATTTTAAACATCCGTTATACAGTAACAGCGTCAATTGCTCAGGCGGCGCGTTTAAAATTTGTTGCCGTCTGTACTCTTCCGCCGCGTTTACCATATCAACATCAGCCCCTTCCGCAAAAAAATTTTAATTAATTATTGAAATGCTCCTGTAACGTAGTTTAATTGAGTTCCGAGAAGTGCCAATGAACTTTCCATAGCATCATATTTTTTATAAAGTTTAGTTTCAAACGCCGCCATCATTTTTTTGAAGTTACTCATTTTAGTTTGCAATTCGCGCATAAGGTTATTTAATTCGCTGTCTTCGGTAACATCGGCGGTTGAACCGGAAATATTTTTAACATTTTTCATACCCGCCATAAAAATATCGCCGAGCCTCTGCGCAATGCCGTTATAAGAAGCGCGTTCAACGGTTTTTGTTTTTATTTTGCCGTCTTCGTCATAAACAGGCGTGCCCGTTATTTCTTTCGACAAAAATTCTTTGCCGTCTTTAGTTTGATAGTAATAAACTTCGCCGCTGTCAAGTTTGGCGAAAACATTATAAACCGCGTCGGGGTCTTCTGCAAGTGCCGCTTTTAATTTATCTTCGTCGAATGTAAGTTGACCTTTCAAGCCGGTTGTAGAAATTCCCAATGAAAAAATAGTATTGTACTTGCCGTTGACGCCTTCGACTTTTTCAGAAACAGCGGAGCGTAATTCGGTTATAATGCTGCCGAGCGTTTTATCGTGGTAAAGCAAGCCTGCCTTTGCTTTTTCTTCCCATTTTTCAACTTGTTCATCTTTCAACGCAGATTTTTGGGATTCAGTAAGCGGCGTATATTTTTCGTTGGGTTTTTCGTCATACCATTTATAAAGCTTTGTCAAAAGCGCGTTGTAATCGTCAACGAAAGATTTAACTTTTTTTGCAATAGCGTCTGCGTCTTGCGTGATGCTTACTGCAACTTTATTTCCTTCAGTTGTTACATTTTTAAAATCGTAAACTACGCCGTTGACTGTAGTTTTGTTGGAGCTTAAATCATAGGTAATGCCGTCAATATTAACTTGAGCGTCTTGACCTGCAAGCGTTGAAGATTTGCCCGCAGTAAAATCTAAAGCGTCGCCGACAATTTCGCCTGCGGCAGATTGTTTCAAGCCGAGCGCGTCAAAGAATTTTTCCGTATTTGTACCAACGTTATTATCTACAGTTGAACCGTCGTCTTTTGTAATTTGTCTGTCAGTGCCAATGCTGAATGTCATATTGTTTTCGGAGCCGCTTTCCTTGTTGTAGAAATAAAAATTGTTTTGAACAGTATCATAAGACGCGCGAATATTTGTACCGAGACTGTTAATATCTGAAGTTAAATCGTTGAAAGTGTAGCCGTTCAAAAGTTGCCCGTAAGTTACAGCAACAGTCAACGGCTTGCCATTTGTAATTGTAACGCCGTTAATATCGGTTGTATTTTTGGCAGTGTAGGTAATGCCGTTAAAAGTTACGGTATTTCCACTAATTTTATCTGCATTGGTAAGGGTTAAATCAGAAAATGCAGTGCCGTTAATAGTACCTTTTACATTTTCGCCATTAACAGTTCTGCTGATACCGTCCCCGTTGCCGACTGCGGTGCTTGATGAGCCGCTAAAAAACAGTACATTGGCAAAATAACCGCTTCGCGCGGTAATGTTTTTTGCAGAAAGAGCTGATGCAAAATTATCACTGGTGGTAGAATTTGTTATTGAAAATTTGCTGTCAGAACCAACTGTAGCTGTATTTTGAATCGAAATGCCGCCTGCATATGTTCCGTTGCCGTCAGTATCTTTGGAAGTAAACATTGCCTCAAGCGTCAATCCTGCTTCTGAAAATTTTTCGTTAAGATTTTTTATAAAATCGTCAAGAGTATCATTAAAATCTGCAACAGAAAAACTTATATCTGCAGTTGTTGTACCGTCATTAAAAGTATAAGTAAGCGCGGTTGAAGTATCTGTAGCGTTGCTGGTAAGCAATGTTCTTAAATCGTTATCGTAGCTCAATGATAAAACTTTAGAATTTGAAGTAATGCCTTCTCTAAGAGTGCCTGTTGAATTTGCGCCTGTAGCAAGCGCAGAAATTACAACAGTTTGAGAACCTGTAGAGGCTGCGCCGAGTGTAGAGTACGCGGTAACGGCTTTATCGTTGCTGCTTTTCAACATACCGTTTACGCCGTCATTCAACGAAAATTCAAACGCAGTATCATTAAGACTAAATGTTTGGTTATCATCGCCGTTTACTTTAACAGTATTTGAGCCTTCGCCTTTTTCAACAGATTTAAAAATATAATCGGCAAGTTGCGTACTTGTTAATTTAGTTTCAGTAGTATCATTGCCGTCAGCGTCTTTTACAGTATTTGTGCCGACAATATCAGGCATTTTAGTGCCGATTAAATAAGCGGCGGACGCAAGCTGATTAACTTCAACATAATGCGTCATAGTAGCAGCGGTAGCGTTGGCAGTTGCAGTTACAACGGCACTGTTCGCGCTTGACGCGGAGCGCGCGTTCATACTGCTTGACATTTTGTATTGCGAAAGGGTGGAATTGTTAAAAGTTTGAAGTTCGCCGTATAAGCTGAGATATTCGGTTTTTTTCCACTCGTTTTTAGTGTACTTTTGTTGCATTTTGTCAAGTTCACTTTGCTTGCTGAGCATACCTACTTTAACCATTGATTCAACATCAAGCCCTGAACCTGACAAGCCGTAAATTCCATTAACGCCCATTTTAATTCCTCCTTGAGTATGTGCGTAATTTAAAAATAAGCGTCAAGAGTTTCCACCACTTGACGCTCAATACAGATAGATATAACTATTGGGCAAATTACAAGCTAAAGCTTGCAATTACGCTGAATGAATCAAGCATTTTCATCTATAAAAGTACCAATGAAAGCTTCCATCCAAATTTTACCCTTGACAATGTTTTTAACCATTTCTTCCGGCGGCAATTCTTTAATGATTTCGTTTGTATCTTTGTCAACAAGAGCAACAGAAAACATATCAGCCTCTTTGTGGTAATTGAAACGAAGATTAGCCTGAGCTTTGCTCATAATCTCGTTAAGTTCTTTTGTGATGTTTTGAAGAGTTTTTTCGTCAACGGGTTGTTTTAACTTAACGTCAACATCGTCTTTTTGCTTTTTCTTGGCGTTATCGGCGTCAGTTTGAATATTTTTTGCGTCAACGACAAAGCGGCTTCTTGAATTTTCAACTGTAGCCGCCGGCGCGTCAAAATTTTGTGCGTTTTGATTTTGATTTGCGCTTTGATTGTTTGTACTCTTGTACCTTTCAGCCGCGTTTACCACGACTGCCGCCGAAACGACATCTTGCAGCTTCCCTACTTCCATTTTAATTCATCCTCCTTAAAAATATGCCACTCGAAATCTGCGGTTTACAATGCGAATTTTTTGCCGCCGTTTCGCATTGGCGTTTTATTTCAGGGGCAATGCCTTGCTTAAATCGATATTGCCGAGTTGCGCGGCTGCCCTCTGATTTTCTTCCTGTATCGCCCGATAAATTTCGCCGCGATAAATTTTAATATCCTTTGGTGCATCAATAGCAATTCGCACGTTCTCTCCCTGAACTTCAACGACATTTATGACGATATTGTCGCCAATCATAATTTGTTGGCGGGGCTTTCTCGTCAAAACGAGCATTTATTTACCCTCCTTTTTGGCATCGGGGAAGAGACGCTCTTTAGTAGTGTAGTTGGTTTTTTCAAGTACAATTTGTTTTGCCGTCATATTGTCAGTATTTAAAACAATCGGCGCGAGCAGATTTGTCGTCATATAACGAATACTGCCGTTAGGAATTGTAATAAGCGTGTAGTAAAAGACTTTTGTTTTGGGATTAATTTCGAGTTCTTCCAAAGAATCGTCGTCAATTTCAAAAGTATAATTCGGGAAAAACAGAAACGGTATCGTCAACAAGAACGCCAAGTCAGGGCTTTTCAAAGACTGCATAAAGTAATACGGGCTTTCTTCGTCATAGGGAAGAATAATAAATTCTTTTTCGTCCTCGAAGGCGGGGATACCGTTTTTGAAATGTACAACGCGCTTTTCGTCAACTTCAATTTCGCCAAATCTGCTGGTATTAATTTTTCTCATTAATCTTGCCTCCATTGCTAAAATATGATTTGTCAAGATTTTACACAAAGTCAAGATTGCCGAAGAAATTTTAAGCGTAAATATCGTATTCGTTCATAGTTACCCAGCGTCTGATAAAGCCTTTATCTTTAAGATAAGTTTGGACACTGCCGGGCGTGTAGCTGATATTGGCTTTTTCGGCAGGTTGAATTTCGGCTGTAACGTCGCCAATATCGGATTCGCCTACAACTCTTGAAGGGGTAACAGAAATTCTTGGACCGTCCATTAAATCAAACTGTACCAAAGTTTCAGGCTCTCTTCCCATCATTTCATTCCAAACTTGCTGCTTAATATCGTTGCCGGGTTTGCCGCCGTTTTCTGCGCGAGACCATGCAATTTGCGTACGCCGTGAAGTCCCCGAACGAACGTCAGAAAGTCCTTTTTGCCCAAATTCGCGCGTTAAATCTGTCAAATTGCGCGCGCCCCAAGATTTACGGCTCGGATAATTATCAAGATCTATTGAAGCTTGAGTTACGCCCTTGTTGGACTTGGAAAAGTTGCTTTCAGTATGAACTCTTGCAGGAACAGCGGCGGTTGCATCAAAATGCCCGCGCCTAATATCAATTTCAGTTTGCGGCAAGGCGTGCCTTGTGTTTAATCTTAACATTTGCATTTTTATTACCCCCTTTCGCCAAAAAATCCTGCCGAATTAATCAAAAAAAATTATAAATAATCTGCCAAAGATTGCGGCAAAACTCTGCCGCCCAATGACAAGGCAAGATTATAAACCGTTGTCAATTCCATTAATTTTGTAGCGAGATCTGCAACGTCTGTGCTGTCAAGTTCCGAAATATCGCCCGTGACAATTACGCTTTGATTGTCGAGCATATCAGAAACATTGTTGTAAAGTTGCAACCTTGCGCCTAAAGTTGTCTGCGCAATATTTATGGTTGAATGTCCAACATCAGCTAAAGTTATGCCGTCGGAGCTTAACCAGTGCGCGTCGCAAGCGTCGGTTTTTTGGTAAACAGTCAGCATATTGTTAAGCATTGCGGTACCTGATTTTTCATTCCCCGAAGAATCATCGTCAAAAATATCGCAACCGAATAAATCTTGCCCCGTAACGTTTACAATATCGCTGCGGGTATCGGTTGCGCCGTTGAGTTTGACCATAGAAATATAATTATCGTCGCCGCTGTAGGTAACGACTCTTTGCTGAATCGTAGTAAAATTCAATTTTACCGTTTCGCCGTTTAACGTAACTTCAATACCTTCAGTGCCTGCGTCTTTGATAACGCCTCGATTGTCGAAATAATCACTTACCATAACGGAGGCGAAATCTGCGCATTTTGCAACGGCAGATTTAATATCGTCTTCGCTAGCGTCAAGCGCGGTTGCAATTTCTGAAATGTAAGTGTCAGAGTCTTCAGCTTCGCCAATTCTTTTTAAGGCACGTTTTAAATCGTTGTCAGTGCTTTTGCCGTCGATAACTTCGGCTATTGCGTCAGAGTCGGCGGATTCAACGGTATTAACTGCGGTTTCTTCGCTCATACGAACGTCGCCTGCCGCGTATTCGGCGGCGTCAACATCAGTAATGTAATTATTTCCTTCCGCGATTAAATCTTTGTAGCCTTCTTTAACAAAAGTTTCGGAATAGATATAGCCGCTTTTATTGTCGAGGTAATACTCATTGCCTTCGGTATCGTGAAGAGTAAGCATTTGATAAAGTTCAGTGTTGACATTGCCGCGCGTACCTTTGAAAAATTCGGCTTGTTTAGCGTCAAGAGTTTTTGCAAGCCCGCGCGTCAAACTGCCGCTTGAAATTGTAAAAGGCTGCGTGGTGTCTTTTTGCCCGGCGAAGAGAAAACGGTCGCCAAGTTGGTAATTGCAATTTGACATAACCTCTTCAAGGGTGGCGTTCATTTCTTTAGCAATAGATTTTGAATCAGATTCAGAAAGATAAGTATTCGCCGCTTGGTTAGCCTTCGTTGAAAGAGTTGCAACGTTATCAGCCATATTTTGGAGGACGCTGTCAGAATTTTTCATCCAAGAAACGGCGGTGTTGACATTTTCTGTATATTGCGCGTTTTCGTTTTGAGTAAACTGATAGCGCATTAAATTTGAATAGGCAACGGGATTATCACTGCCGCGATGAATTTTGGAGCCGTCAGCTTGCTCAAAAAGCGTTTGTTGTTTTGTATAGGTTCGGTTTAAAGCATTTTTATAATTATATAAAAAATGTACGCTGCTCATACGAACGGCCATTTTTAAAATCTCCTTTCTTTTTAGGTACTAGGGAAATTTCCTAAAACCTAATTACCTGCCGACAATTCCTGTATTATTAACGAGGCGGTCTAAGCAATCATCCATTGCACTAAGGCAACGGGAACACGCGCCGAAGCCTTTTTGGAATTTAATCATATCGGCAAGTTCTTCGTTCCAGTCAACACCGTTTGTAGCGTCGCGCCAATTTTGAATTTGGTCCATAATCAAAGCTTGTTCTGAAACATTGGTATCCATAGCTTGCGCGGCAACGCTTAACTTTGTCATTTCGGATTTATAATAGGCGTTCAAGCCAAGCCCGCCGATAGCGTTTACAGTGTTTTGAGTTGTAGAATATTTTGAAATGACATTGACATTTGCTCTGCCTGCAGAAATAATATTATCGTAGGACATATTAAAAAGTTCGCTCATATAAACGGCGTTTGTACCGTCAGCAGTGCGCCCGCCCCAATCAATCAAATGTTCTTGCATTTCTTCATTTGACATATTGGCGGTATAAGTATCGTTGTTATCGTAAGCACTCGCCGCCGCAACGTATCTGTAGCCGCCGACTTCTTCAAAGTCCGCGTTGGTGTTCATGTAGCTTATAAGTTTTACGCCGGTTAATTTGAGAATTTCGCCGCGCTCGTCTTTTCTGTAAATGCCGCTGGATTCTCTTATTGTAATATAGGTGTACTTGTTTAAATCGTCATAGTTGTAAATATATTCTTCGCCCGTTACGCCGAAAAAGTTTTTGGTATCGGGAACAGCAATAGCCTTGCCGTCGCTGCCGTAAATTGTATTTCCCAAATCGTCTGTAAGGGCTGTAGTGTTGCCTATTAAATCATAGCCTTGTTTATGTTGATCGTTAAAAGTAGTCATCATAAACGCGGACATATTCGCCAAGTCGTCGATATAATGTTTGCATTCTGCAATAGCGTCAAATTCTGCGCGAAGAGAACCTGTTTCAGGCAAGAAATTAACTTGACTTTCTCTAATGCTAACGCTGTAATCAACAACGCCGTAATCGACGCCGTAACGGGCACTGTTTACGCCCTTTGCAAAATCCAAGTGCAACCTGTCAACGCCCGAAATTAAAGTTATACCGCCGCAAGTAACTTGGTACGCGCCGAACTCGTTTTCATGCACGGCAACATTAATATATTTTGACAAATCGTCAACCAAAACGTCGCGCTGGTCGCGCAGGTCATTAGCGGTTGCGCCGTCAGCCTCTTTTGTAATAATAATTTTGTTAAGGTTTTTAATATCTTCCAAAAGTTGGTTAATATCGGTTACTTGAATTTCAATTTGGTCATAAACATCTTTAATTTGATCGCGCAGTTGAGTACTTGCAGTTTCAATGGTATCTGCGAACGCCTTGCCTTTTTCAACAACTGCTGTACGGCTTGCAGAATCTGAAGCGTTTGTAGAAAGATTTTGCCACGCTTTATAAAATTCTTGCAAGGAATTTTCAATACCGCTTTGTTGAGTATCGTTAAAAATAGCCTCAACTTTATCGTAGTTTTTAGCCACCATATCATAATAGCCTTCTTTTGCGGTTTCACTGCGAAATTGAACGTCCGCGTAAATATCGCGGGCGCGGGTAATTGAAGTAGCGTCAACGCCCGTACCGACTGCAATACCTTCGCGGTATTCGGCGGCGGTTGCAGTCGGATTGACACTTTGGCGGGAATAGCCTTTGGTATCTGCGTTTGTTATGTTGTGTCCGACGGTGTTAAGTTGCAACTGATTGATATAAACGCCGCGCACCATTGTATTTAAGCCTGTAAAAGTTGACATAATAGCCGGCTCCTTTTCTGAAAAATCTTCCTTGAATAATAAAAAAATAAAATTGACGGTAGCTGCTTAAACATTTGCATCGAAGAGCCGCCGTCCGCTTTGAGTGCCGGTGTTTGCCGCTGCGCCGTAAGTGTTAGTTGTTGACGCTCTCGACATTATATTTAAACTAAAATTTACAAAATCTTTGCCTTTGTCCGTCATAGTTTTTAAAAGTTTAGTTTGTTTTTGAAGTTTAGATTGTAAATTGCTGTTATGTTGCAAGAGGCGTTTTGCCACGTCTTTTTTTACGCCGTCTTCCTGCGCGTCAATTAAATCGTAAAAATTTTTAAATTTCATTTTGCTAAGGAAAGTTTGCGCTTTACGGGAGCTTTTGGAAAGTTCCATAATGACGGGTTCAATTTGCCCTGCAATATTTGACATTTCAAGCGAATTATTTTTAATGGATTCGGTTAAATCGGCGAACAACTTCAACATCCGACTGCAAAAAACTGTTTGCTCTCTTAAAAGAATAATCGTCTCTTCCATTATCCACCTCGATTGTCAATCTGCCCAAAATTTCAAGCTTCATAGTCGAATTTTTTTTGATGAGTAACGACAGCACCTTTTGCGCCGTAAGTTGGTTCGACGAACGCGCCGCTTAAGCGGTTGAGTTGAAATTTTACTGCGTCGAGTGCGTTTTGCGCCAAAATTTGATTGTTGTCACGAATTTTTAAAGTTTTTTCGACGTTTTCGGTTAACTGCTTATGGATAATCAAAAGTTGCTTTTTAAGAAAGGGCGTAGGAGCGGTTTTATAAAAATCCTCTGCCTTAGTTTTTGAGTTGATAGCGGGATTATTTTTTGAGAGTTCGAGAAGTATTGAGCCGCGTTTTTTTTCTAGGTTCTGAATTTTTGCGGCAATAAGTTGTTCTTGGTCGAGGATTTTAGAAAGAGCATCCATATCGACAGCAACCAGCGCATCACGTTTTTGTTCGCCGAGCTTGGCGAGTCCGTCATAAACCGCGCTGATTTTTTTCAGCACTTCAATTAATTGTTGCCACATAAATTACTGCGCCTCAAAAACGACTTAAAAGCAAGCTTGCAGCAATATTTTCTGACGCAACGTGATAAGTGCCGCTTTCAATTTTTTGTTGAAATTCTGCAACTTTATCTTGGCGCACTTCGGATTCATCTCGTAATTTTTGCAATATTTCGCTGAAACTTTGAGCTTCTTTCGATAACGAAATTTCATCGCGTTTTTGGATATTGCGTGCGCCGACAGCTGCATTTGCGTAGCGCGTGGAAACTACCGCGTTTGAAGTGTAAATATTCGCCATCGAATTTAAATTGTTGACAATCATTGACTTTCACCACCTGAATTTTTGCTGTTTAGTTTTGTTTGACGAAATTATTTCGTTTAAATAAATATCGAAAAAAAAAGCAGGACACTTAAGCCTGCTTTTAATGTGTTGTTCGGTAAAGTCTTTTTGAAAAAATTTTCAATTTACTTTTCCTTAATCTTTAGTTTCTAAAATCTATTCAATGTCAAAAATTTCTTCTCTGCCAATGTACAAATAAAAAGTTCCAACGTTGACGATAATTTTTATAACGCCGAAAAATTTTTTAGTTTGCCCGAAACGCGGCGGCTCCAATTCTTCCTCAATTTCCAACGTTGACGCTATTTTAACTATGAAAAGTCCCGTAACAACGTTTAAAAGTTCTGAAACGGCGTCAAAATCTTCTTCCAGCGAATCAATTTCAAAATGTTCGTAGCGTTCGGCAATTTTATGGAAGATTTTTTTTTCTGCCAAAAGTCCCGTAACAAAACTGACTGCGCCGTCAATTTTGACGCTTGCGCCGTAAGTTGCATTTTTGGGCAATTCAACTGCCGAATCAATGATTACTTCGGTTTCAAGATTTTCCGCCAAAAATTCGTAAAAGCATTTAAAAATACTCAACGCCAAAGAATAATCCATTTTCATAACGTCAATTAAAAGGTCGTAGCATTCGGAAAATTTTTCTTCTTGGGCGAAAGTATTCGGCGTCATTGAACTTCGCCGCCTTCTTCAAATTCTTTTAATTTTTCAGCCTCTTCTTGTGCTTTTTTCAAATTTTTAATTCTTACTCTGCGAATAGTTTCGACTGCGCGAACAATTTGCTCGTGCGTGTATGGTTTTTGGATAAAATCTATTGCGCCCATTTTGAGAGTCTGCATTAATTTTTGCGGAGTACCCGCCGAAGACAGCATAACAACCGGGACGTCGGGGCTGACTTCACGAATTGTTTGCAATGCTTCAATTCCGCCGACTTCCGGCATTACAATATCTAAAATGATTCCGTCGGGTTCGTGTTCCAAATCAAAAGTAATAGCTTCTTTGCCGTTTACCGCTTCAAAAACTTCGCAGCCGAGTTTTTCAAGTTCATCGCGCAATTTTTTTCTCAATAATTTTGAATCGTCAGCAATAAGCAAGCGCATTTGTTTATCATTAATTAATTTTATTGGCGTTCCTGTCGAAATTTGTCCGTCATGAGCTTCAGTAGTATTCATTAGGCATCCCTCCTGTAAAATCAATGTCAACTTTACCGCAATTCTAACATTCACTTAAAAAAAGTGCAAGTTTTTTAGCGTATGTTTACCGATTATAAAACTTTTGCAAAATAAAAATATATGTTATTTAATGCAAGGCTTTTTACTATATCTGGTTTAGTTGCATTAAAAGAATAAATAAAAAACTATCAAATCTGTTGCAACAATTAGCAATGCGCCGTTTATATTTTTAATGTTTTTTATTTTTGTCATTTTGTAAACATACTCTGGAAGTGATTATAGCGATTATTTATATTGGTCGAGCGTTGGCATTCAGTAATACAATCTGCCGCATTATAAAATTAATTTTTATGGCTATGAATTAGTATTTGGGAATATTTACCTGTAAACTAAAAAAGCCGCGTCACACAGGACACGGCAGAAAGTTCAAAAAAGTGGCAGGGGCAGTACGACTTGAACGCACAACCTACGGTTTTGGAGACCGTTGCTCTACCAATTGAGCTAT
>CAJOCQ010000022.1 GCA_905233135.1 uncultured Selenomonadaceae bacterium
ATATAGCAACGCGTTACGACAAATTGGCGGATTGCTTTTTGAATTTTGTGTATCTTGCCGCTTCTGTTATCCACTTTTAATTTACCAACAACCCCTAAGGATATAATTTTCATTTGCGCATCTCCCAAACTAAAAAAGCGCAACCTCTGAAAAAAAGTTGCGCCATTTATCCATATTATTAAATTCCTAAATTAAGACCATTTGCCGGTAGTAGGGTTCCAAGTAACATAAACTACTCCGCTATTTCCACAGCGCGGACAACCATTTTTGTTGCAGTCGTAATCACCGCAATAAATCTGTCCGCAACTTGTGCATTTAAAAAGGGTATCGCCTTCATTGTGTTCTTTGCCGCAATTTGGACAAGGATGTTTATCATTCCAACTCATAATTAACCACTCCTTGATTTATTCAGACTATTATTCTATAAATTTATGACATTAATTATACCCCCCCCCGTTTTGTTTTTGTCAAGGACTAAAAAATCTCGCCGAAAATTTTTTACAACTGGATTTTTTTTGATATAGAAGTTTAATTGACTACTTTAAACTAACTTGCTAAACTACAAAATAATAATTTTTTGGGAGTTGTAAAATTGGTAACAGAAAAATTTTTGAAACTGAAGAAAAAAATTTTAGGCGAAGTTGCAGAAAATTTCAGCCGCGCCGAAGAAATTTCAGAAATTAACACGCTGAAAATTTTAAATGCAATGTGCGCGTTGAAAGTTTCTGACGCACATTTTAAAACTTCGACGGGATATGCTTACGGCGATATTGGCAGGGAAAAACTTGACGAACTTTTTGCAGAAATTTTTAAAGCAGAAGCCGCGCTTGTACGTACGCAATTTGTAAGCGGCACTCACGCCCTTGCAACGGTGTTGTTTGGAATTTTGCGCCCCAATGACGAATTAATTTCTGTAACGGGCGAGCCGTATGACACAATGCAAACTGTCATTGGCTGGAAAAATCCTGCGCGCGGCAGTTTGAAAGAATTTGGCGTCAATTACAAAGAAGTTGCTTTACAAAACGGCAAGGTTGATTTAGCCGCAATAAAAAATTCTGTTACGACGAAAACTAAAATTGCGCTTATTCAACGTTCGCGCGGCTATTCAATGCGTGCGCCGCTGACAATTTCAGATATTGAAAAAATCTGCGCGACGGTTAAAAATGTCAATCCCAACTGCATAACTTTTATTGATAATTGTTACGGCGAATTTGTTGAAACGCGCGAACCTGTCGAAGTCGGCGCGGATATTGTTGCAGGCAGCTTGATAAAAAATATTGGCGGCGGGCTTGCTCCGACGGGCGGCTATATTTGCGGCAAAAGTGAACTTGTCGAACTTTCTTCATACAGATTAACCGCGCCGGGTATGGGCAATGAACTCGGCGCAAGTTTAGGGACGCCGCGCCTTTTATATCAAGGATTGTTTTTGGCTCCGCACGTTACGGCGCAGGCGGTTAAAGCGGCAATTTTTGCGGCAGGAATTTTTTCAAGCTTGGGCTATAAAACTTCGCCGTTGCCGAATGAGCCGCGCAGTGATATTATTCAAGCAATAGAATTGAAATCCGCTGACAAGTTAATAAAATTCTGTCGCGCAGTGCAAGAATTTTCGCCTGTAGATTCATTCGCCGCGCCCGAACCTGCAGAAATGCCGGGCTACGCCGACAAAGTTATAATGGCGGCGGGAACTTTTGTGCAGGGCGCGTCAATCGAATTAAGCGCGGACGCCCCGCTAAGAGAACCGTATACAGTTTTTTTGCAAGGCGGCTTAACTTTTGAACACGCGGCTATTGCAATTCTTCACGCGGCGCAGGCGGTTTAGGGATTAAAGATTCTCAATCCCCTCTTCTCTGGAAACTTGGAACCCTAAATTTCGACCGAAGGGAGAAATTTCTATGAATTACCAACTTGCGGAAAATATTTTGACTGTCAACCTTGAGGGAAAAATCGACACTTCCAACGCCGACGAAATCAGCGCGGAGCTTTTGGAACTTGCCAAAAAATTCCCCGCCGAAAAATTTATTTTAAATCTTGAAAAACTCAATTACATTTCAAGTTCAGGACTTCGCGCAGTTTTAAGACTTTCCAAGCTTAAGAAAAAAAATCTGCAACTGATTGAGGCAAGCCGTGAAGTTTTTGAAGTTTTCGATACAAGCGGCTTTACCAAAATTATTGACATTCAAAAAGCATTGAGAAAAATTTCTGCAGATAATTTGGTTGAACTCGGGCGCGGCACTTCGGGAACCGTTTATAAACTCGACGCCGAAAATATTTTAAAAGTTTACAATGCAAATTGGACTTTTGAAGATGTGTCAAAAGAACGCGCTAACAGTCAAGCGGCGTTTTTGGCGGGAATAAGCACCGCAATTTCTTATGACGTGGTAAAGGTCGGCGAAAGTTTCGGCATCGTTTACGAAATGATTAACGCAAATACGCTTGAAAAAATTATGATAAATGACATTGATAACATTGCTGAACATTCGCACAGATTCGCCGAATTTATCAAGGAACAACACGCCGTTGAAACTGATTTTGACGATATAAGACAGCGGCTCCTTTCCAACGCCGAAAAAGTCGAATTTTACGGTGCGGAAGATTTAAAAGTTGTTCAAAAATTTTTGGACGCCGTGCCGAATTGTAAAAATTTCTGTCACAATGATTTAAATTTTGGAAATGTCCTTTTGCAAGACGGGCAAATGATTATGATTGATATGGGCGAAATTTCAAGCGGGCACCCAATTTTTGATATTTCTTGGCTGTATTTTATGTACGTTATCAGAAAAAAAATTATCGAAGAAAAGGGCGTTAAAAAACCAATGGGACCCCAAATTATGCCTGACATTATGTGGAAAACTTTTGCACAAACTTATTTCAATTCGACAGACGAAAAAACCATTGCGCACTATGAACGCGAAATTTTGCCGTATAGTCTGATTAAAGTTTTGAATGACTCGACAACGCGCCCGATTCCAAAACAGGCTTGCGAATTTTATAAAAATAAATTACTTGATGAAGTTGAACGCGGTATTATTCCTATAGATTTTTAAAGGAAGGGAGAAATTTAAATGAAAAATTCCGAAACGGCTTCAAACCTGCAGCAAATTTTAAATTCAGTCGGCGTCAAAAATCGTTTCGACGAACTTTTGGACAATTCTTCGGCAAGTTTCATTTCTTCGATTTTAACGATTGTGCGCAGCAATTCAAAGTTGCAGGAATGTTCGTCAAATTCGATTTTAAGCGCGGCGGGAATTGCGGCGGCGTTGAAGTTGCCGATAAATCCTTCATTGGGCTTTGCGTACATTGTGCCTTATAAAAATCAAGCGCAATTTCAAGTTGGTTGGCGCGGACTTGTACAACTTGCAATGCGCAGCGGTTTATATGCAACTTTAAATTCGGGCGCAGTGCGTGAAGGGCAGATTAAAGAAATTGACTTTATCACGGGCGAAATTGTGCGCGGCGAAAAAATTTCCGATACCGTCGTTGGCTACGTTGCCTATATGGAACTTTTGAACGGCTTCAGAAAATCTTTGTATATGACGTTGGAAGAAATTCAAGCGCACGCGGAAAAATATTCGCAAAGTTACGCCTATGATTTGCGTAGCGGCAAAAAGTCTTCTGTTTGGAGTACCAATTTTGACGCAATGGCAAAGAAAACTGTTTTGAAAAAACTTTTAAGCAGTTTCGGCATTATGTCAATCGACCAAAAGAGCGCGGATTTGGCAACCGCCCTGCAAGCCGACCAAGCAGTTATCACTGACGGCGGCTTGAGGTACATTGACAATGAGCCCGACGGCGAAGAAAAAATTGTTCCCTTCGATGATATTATTGGCGTCGATAAAAATCCTGACGAAAATTCAAACGAAGAAAATTAAAACTAAAAAAGCGGCAAGTAAATTTTTACCTGCCGCGTTATTTTTTTGCCGTAAAAAATTTTATTCACGAACAACGGAAATTCTTTGTTGAATGTGGTTGCCGCTTAATGCCTCGTCAACCATTGCAACGGCGTAATCTGCGTAGCTTATGACACTTTCGCCCTTGCTGTTGAGAGTGAAAACTTCGCCCGCCAAAATATATTTGCCCGTGCGTTCGCCTTCAGCTTGAAAATCTGCCGCAGGGCTGACGAAAGTCCATTTAACGTCATTGCGCTTGCGAAGTTCTGCAAGTTCGTTTGCTTGAGCGGTTGCAGTCGGTAAATATTCTTTGGGGAAATTCGGCGCGTTGAAAAGTTGCGCGGTATGTTTTTCGTCAGTGTAAAGACTGCCCGCGCCGCCAATTATCAAAAGGCGCGTATTTGTACCGCTTAAAATATTGCAAAGGTGTTGACTTGTCGTCGTATGTTTAGGCAAATCTTCAACCTTCCACGTTCCGAAGGCGTCAATTACAACGTCAAAATTTTTTAAATCGTCCGCCGTTAAATCCATAATATCTTTTTGAATAACATTTTTTGCGGCGGTTTTATTTTCACTGCGAACAACGGCTGTAACGTCAACGCCGCGCTTTACTGCCTCTGCGACGATTAAACGCCCTGCGCGCCCGTTTGCGGCAACTACTGCAATTTTCATTTTAACAACCTCCAAAATTCATTTGCCTAAATTATAACTAACTGATAAAATATTTCAAGATAGGTTTTTAAAGGCGTGAAAGTGCTATTTAACTTACTTTTTGGAGGATACGGGATGAAAAAAACTGATTTTGAGAAAAAAAATTTGTTTGGTGTTTGTCCGTTTTATACCACGCAAAATTTATTACTCGGAAAGTGGATTCTTCCAATTTTAAATGAACTTAACAGCGGTACAAAACGTTTTAACGAACTTAAGCGAACTTTTGGAATTAGTCATTCTGTATTAACTCAACAGTTAAAAATTTTGGAGCAGGAGGGATTTATTAAGCGTGAAGTTTTTGCTGAAGTGCCGCCGCGCGTCGAATATTCCCTAACCGAAATTGGCAAAAGTTTTCAACCGGTTTTAGACAGCATAGAAATTTGGGGCAAAAGTTACATTGAATATTTAAAGGTACGTGATAAAGTTGATTGAAGAAAATTTATTAAAACTCTTGCGCGAGGGCTTTTTTTATTTTTAATCAATTTTTGTAACTTCAAAGTTGCCGCAAGATTTAACGGCGGCAATTATTTTTTGGTCAGGAACTTCAAAATTTCTGTCCATAAAAATTTCTGTAAAGTTCTTTTCAATTCTGAAATTTGCGCCCAAAACGCCGTCAATTTTTTTCAGCGCGTCAACAATTTTGTTTTGCGAATTAAAATCGGCGTTGACATACAAAACTTTATAGTCAAGGCGTTCAATCTTGAAAATAACGGGGCGCGTGCCGTCATTACAGCAAGCAATCATAATATGTTCGTCGTTCGTCCAGCCGCGCATAATCGAGCCGCCCTGCAACGCCGTATAAACATAGCGGCTGAAACAATCCCAAGCCTCCGCGCAATGTGCGCCTTTACCCTGCGTCCAAAATGTATCTTCGTCGCCGTAACGTTCAAAAAGATATTCCGCCCCGACTTCATAAAAAGGACACGCGCCCGAGTGGGGGTCTGCCAAATATTTTTCCTGCAAGTCATTAAAAACTTTTTTGTCAATTACTGTCATTTTGCATTTGTACTGCATTTCGTTACTCTCCTAAAAATTTTACCACTGATGATAAAAACGTTTTTTTGCAGTTGGAATATCTTTCGCCGACTTCTTGGCAAAATTCCACATTCCATATTTATCAATAATTTTTTGTGCAACATCGGTAATGCCGAGATTATCTTTTTCTTCGTTCGCCCTGTCCATAAGGTGTTCCAAAAGTGCGTTCGGTTCAGATACAACTTCAGCCGCGCCCTTGAAAATTTGTGAAGTAATTTTGCGCGCGGTTTCCATTGGCAAGCCTGCTTTAATTTCGCCTTCAATTATGCTGTTTATCGAATAGTACGCCGTTAAAGTTGTCGCCAAAAACATTTCCTGAATTAATTCAAATTCCTGTTCGTTGGCGGCGCGGAAAACTTTACCAATTTTTGAGAGCATAGCATTTGCAATTTCGCCAATTTCCTGCGAATTGACGGAGCCTGTAACGTAAGTGCAAACGCCTTCGCCGTTTATGACAAATGAAGTAAGCGCAATTCGCGCAACCGTTCTGTTCGGGAAAAGATTTTCAAGCGTCTCAAGTTTCAAGCCGTGAATTAAAGAACTTACAACCGCGTCGGGCGCAACGAAAAGTTTTATTCTTGCAAGAGTTTTTGCGGCGTCAGCGGCGGGAATTGCAAGCACTACAACTTTTGCGCGTGACAATTCTTTCAAGTCTTCAAAAGTGTTGACGTTGTAATTTTCCATTAATTCGCGCCGCCGCTGATAATTTTGACTGTAAATATAAAAATCGGCGGGATTAACTCCGCCGCGCGTTGCCGCCGTCGAAATTATCAATTCCGCCAAAAAACTGTCGCCTATTACTGCCCGTATCATTTTTTCAACCTCCAAAAAATTTTTTCAATCATATATTACGCGCTTGAGGCTGTCAAATAAATTTTGCTGCAAAAAAATAAAAGCTTGTGATATAATTTGCAAAGCACCGAAAAAACGGTAGGCGGTTGCATCACTCTCCGAAAGGAGGTGATAGCTTATGCGCATCATTAAAATTGTCGTCCGCGTGATTGTCATCGCCGGCGCAATCCTTATCGCATTAAGCGGAACAGCCGCCTAAGCCTAGCAGGGCTTAAACGGCTATTCTTAAAATATCCTATAATGTTTAGAGTTCTTGTTAGAGCAACCGCTTATCGGGTGCTATGCTTCGTTTTTACGAGGCATTTTTTATTTTGTAATGAAATTTTATCAAGCTAAATTAAATCTGTCAAATATTTTTTACAATTTGCGCGACTGCCTCAACGTGCGAACTGAAAGGGAACATATCAACCGGCTGAATTTTTTTTGCCGAATATCCCAACTCTTTTAAAATTGCCAAATCCCGCGCCAATGTTGCAGGGTTGCAAGAAACGTAAACTATTCGTGCAGGATTCATTGCGGCGAAAGTTTCCAAAACTTTTTTATCGCAACCTGCGCGCGGCGGGTCAACAAATACAACATCTGCAGAAATATCAAGGCGCGGCAAAATTTTTACAACGTCGCCGACTATAAATTCTGCGTTGCGAATTTTATTTTCACGCGCATTTTTTTTTGCGTCATCAATCGCCGCATTTACAATTTCAATTCCAAAAACTTTGTACGCGCTTTTAGCCATAAAAAGCCCAATCGTCCCCGTGCCACAGTAAGCGTCAATTAAAATTTCCTTGCCCGTAAGTTCCGCAAAATCTTTCGCCGTCTTATATAAAATTTCAGCCTGCGCGGTGTTGACTTGAAAAAAAGAACGCGCCGAAATATTAAACTCCAAGTTGCAAATTTTATCTTTGATAGTTGGTCTGCCGAAAAGAATTTTTGTTTCACGCCCCAAAATGACGTTGTTATGGAAAGTTTGAATATTTTGCTGAATCGTTGAAACTTCGGGAAGTTCTGCGCGAATTGCTTTAACGACAGATTTTTCATTGGGCAAATTTTTAACAGCGGTAACAAGCACCAACATTAATTCATTATTGAAACCGACGCGGCACATAATGTGGCGCAAAATTCCTTTATGGCTGTCTTCATCGTACGCGGAAATATTAAAGCGTTGCAGAATTTTTTTCGTAACGGCTAAAACTTTGTCCGCCAATTCTTTTTGAATCAGGCAAGAATCAGTATCAATAATTTTATGACTGCCGCGAGCGTAGCAACCGACGGCTAAATTTTTTCCAACGGGGAATTGCATTTTGTTTCGATAGCGCAGGGGATTTTTCATACCGAGCGTTGAAAAAATTTCTGCGCCGTGAATTTTTCCAATTCGTTGCACGGCGTCAACAACTTGTTGACGTTTCCATTTCAACTGCGCGGCGTAGCTTAAATGTTGCAGTTGACAGCCGCCGCAATTTTCATAGATTGGACAAAACGGCTTGACGCGCTCGGAACTTTCGCGCAGGATTTTTATTAATTTTCCAACGGCATAATTTTTTTTGACTTCGATAATTTCAGCCAAAATTTTTTCAGTTGGCAACGCGCCCTCAACAAAAATTGTAAAATCGTTAAGCCTGCCGACGCCTTCGCCGCTTGTTCCCAAGCCGCTAATTTCTATTTCGTAAATTTTATTTTTTTCAACCATTTAAAAACCTTCCAAAAAAATTATCCCAAAGTTACGTCCAATATCATCATTAATACAAAGCCAAGACTGAAGGCTATTGTTCCCCAATTTGAATGTTCGCCCTCCGACATTTCCGGGATTAATTCTTCAACAACAACGTAAAGCATAGCTCCCGCCGCGAACGCCAACATATACGGCAGCCACGTAATTATAAAACTTGACGCAAGAATTGTTACAAACGCGGCGACAGGTTCAACCGCGCCCGAAAGTACTCCGTAGAAAAAAAGTTTGCGTTTTCGGCATTCCTTCAGCCCTTAGCGGCATTGAAACTATTGCGCCTTCGGGGAAATTTTGAATTGCAATTCCTATCGCAAGTGCCAACGCGCCCGCGCTGCTTATAAGTTCATTGCCGTTAATAAAATTTGCGTAGACGACGCCGACAGCCATTCCTTCGGGGATATTGTGCAACGTTACAGCCAAAATTAATTTCGTGGTTCTTTTCAAATTGGAAGTTGAACCTTCTTCTTCGTTGTCCATATGCATATGCGGCGTTACTTCGTCAAGGAAAAGCAAAAAGCCTATACCAATTAAAAATCCTACTGCTACAGGTACAAACGCCAATTCGCCCAAATGTTCCGAGCCTTCAAGCGCAGGTTGCAACAAGCTCCAAAAGGACGCGGCTACCATTACGCCCGCCGCAAATCCCGTTAAAATTTTTTGTATTGTCGTTGAAAGATTATCTTTAAGCAAAAATACCATTGCCGCGCCGAGCGATGTTCCCAAAAACGGCAATAAAAGCCCAATGATAATTTCTTTATCCATTGTTAAAACTCCTCAACGTTGCAAGATCTTCGTTAAGTTGAGCCTTTAATTCTTCGACGCTTGAAAAAATTTTTTCGTCACGAATTTTTTGAATAAAGCTTACAGAAATTTCTTCGCCGTAAATATCGCCGCTGAAATTGTCGATAAAAACTTCAAGCCGCCGCTTAGCAACTTTGAAAGTCGGGTTGTCGCCAATGTTCGCAATGCCCCTGTAAAAATTATTTTTAACCTTGACTTCGACAATATAAACGCCGTTGGGTAGCATTGCGCGAGAATCTTCAATTTCCAAATTCGCTGTCGGAAAACCTAATTTTCTGCCGCGCTTGTCGCCGTTTACAACCGTTGAAACGTAGGTAAAATTTCTGCCCAAAAGTTCATTTACCGAAATTAAATCGCCTTCGGCAATAAGTGCGCGGATTCTCGTACTGCTGACATTTTTTTTGCCGACAGTAACAGTTGTACAAATTTCAGCTTTAAAGCCGTAATTTTCGCCTTCGCGCAGGAGCATTCGCCCGTTGCCCTTGCCGTATCTGCCGAAAGTGAAATTTTGCCCCGTGACAACGTACGCGGGCGAAATTTTTTCCTGCAACAAATTTAAAAATTCTTCAGGCGTTTTTTTGCTAAATTCTTTCGTAAAGGGAATTTCAATTAAAACTTCGACGCCCAAACTTTCAACAATATCACGGCGTAAACTTCGACTGCCTATCATAAGCGGCGCGTCTTCGGGTGAAAGTACTGTCAGCGGATGATTTGAAAAAGTAAATACAATGGAAGTGCCGCCGATATTTTTTGCAACTTCAACGGCGCGTGAAATAACGCTTTGATGACCCAAATGCACGCCGTCAAACATTCCCAACGCTACGACGGGATTTTTATATTTCTGCGTTAAGCCGCTGATTTTTTTTATAATTTCCAAAAAATTTACCACCTTTGCATTAGTGCAAAATATTATAGCACTATGAAAAAATTTCTGCTATAATGACGCAAATTTTATAAATAGGGTTCCAAGGTTCCAAGGAAGAGAGAATAGGGAATTTTAATAAGGAAGGTTTTGCAGTTGAATTTAAAATTTTTTAGTTTGATTGTAATGTTTGCGGCAATGATAATTTGCGGCTGTTCACTCGGTGCAACGCAAGCAAGCGTTGACAGTTCAAAAGCTGAAGAAATTCAGAAAAACGTTAATAAAATTCGGCAAGATTCGGGCGCGCCGTTGAAAGATTACGGCAACAATGAAGTTGCTGAAGTTGTAAAAGTTGATCCCGTTGACGAAATTTTAAACCAAATGACGCTTGAAGAAAAAATCGGGCAAATGATGATAACGGGTTTTCACGGCACGGCAATTAATGACGACGTGAATTATATGCTCAACAATTATCATATCGGCGGGATAATTCTTTTTGACAGGAATATGGAAAGTAAATCGCAGGTAAAAACTTTGACGGCGGATTTGCAAGCAGGCAAAAAAATTCCGCTGTTTATTGCCATTGACGAAGAAGGCGGGCGCGTTGCAAGAATGAAACACGATTTGACGCCGCCGCCTTCTCAAAAGGAAATCGGACAAAGCGGCGATTCAACACTAGCCTACACTTACGCCAACAATATCGCGCAGGAGTTAAAAAATATCGGAATAAATTTAAATTTTGCGCCTGTTGCAGATGTCGGCACGCCTGACGATCGCTCTTTCAGCGACAACGGCGAAATTGCAGCGGATTTTGTTGCAAACGCGGCGTTAGGTTACGATAAGGCGGGAATTTTTTACTGCTTGAAACATTTTCCGGGCATTGGACTTAGGAAGGTTGATTCTCATCAAGATATTGAAACGATTGACGCAAGCAGAGAAATTTTTGATACGGTTGACTTGTTGCCGTTCAAAAAAGTTATCGCCGACCGTGACAATTCAAAACTTATGGTAATGGCGGGGCACTACAAATACACAGCGTTTGACGCGGAAAATTCTGCTACACTTTCACACGCAATTATTACTGACCTTTTGCGAAATGAACTCGGCTTTAAAGGCGTAATTGTCACGGACGATTTGAATATGGGCGCAGTTTCAAAATATCATACTCAAGGCGAATTGGGCGCGGCTGCCGTTAAAGCGGGCGTTGATATTGTTTTGAGTTGCCACGAATATGAAAAGCAAAAACAAATTTATGAAGGCATTTTGGCGGCGGTACAAAGCGGCGAAATTCCCGAAGAAAGAATTAATGATTCTGTACGCAGGATTTTAAAAATGAAATTAGAATTAATCAACAGATAAATTTTTTTGAAAGTTTTTTAAGGGATTAATGAGGGTGGTTTCTATGCTTAGTATTACAATGGCGCAATTTAAATCGCATTTGGGCGACGTTGAAGGAAATTTTGAGACAGCAGAAAAGTTTATCAGAAGCGCGGAATATTCTGACGTGGTAGTTTTGCCCGAACTTTGGAACACGGGATATTTTCCGACGCCGCTTGAAAATTATGCGGACAAAAACGGCGAACGCACAAGCGAATTTATTTCCAATTTGTCGCGCGAATTGAATTTGAATATTGTTGCAGGCTCGGTTGCAGTTGAAGTTGACGGCAAATTTTATAACCGCTGCCTTATCAGCAATCGCAAGGGCGAAATTGTAGCCGCGTACGATAAAACGCACTTGTTTACATTTGCAGGCGAAGAAAAAGTTTTCACGGCGGGCGATAAAATTGTTACAGTGGAACTTGACGGCGTAAAGTGCGGCTTGTCGATTTGCTACGATTTGCGCTTCCCCGAATTTATCAGAAAACTTGCGTTGCAGGGCATAGAAATTTTATTTGTGCCGGCGGCGTGGAGTTTGCTTCGATTGACGCCGCGACAAATTTTAACTAAGGCGCGCGCCATTGAAAATCAAAATTTTGTAGTTTTCGTAAACAGTTTGGGGCGCAGTGAAATTATTAACCCGCTCGGAGTTCTTCTCGGCGAAACGGGGATTAACGAACAAAATTTCAGTTTATCAATCGACTTAGAAACAGGCAAACAATTTATTAAAACTATGAATCTTTTAGCTGACAGAAATTTAGCTGTTGACGATATTTAAAAAAATTTTTTTTCCAATAAAAAAAGCCCGTCGAAATGACGGGTTTATTTTTTTTCGCCCGGTAATTTTTACAGTATCATTATTCAAAATACTTATACCCTTCCGTTTTAAATTGTCAATATATAGCAATTTTTTTAATAAATGAAAAAAGCCGCTGTATTTAGCAACGGCTGAAAATTTTTATTTTAATTAATGAGTTTTTCGAGCGTGTCAAATAAAACGTCGGGATTAACGGGCTTGCTTAAATGTGCATTCAATCCTGATTGCAAGGAACGTTGAACGTCTTCGTCAAAAGCATTTGCAGTAAGAGCGATAATTGGAATTTTGGCGGCGTCGGGGCGATTTAATTTTCTGATTGCCTCCGTTGCCTGCAAGCCATCCATTTCAGGCATTCGCATATCCATTAAAATTGCCGCGTAGTAATTCAACGGCGATTTTTCAAACATTTCAAGCGCAATTCTGCCGTTTTCGGCGAGTTCGGGTTCCATTTCGCGCATTTTCAAAACTTCCATCATAATTTCTGCATTAACAATCATATCTTCCGCCAACAGAATTTTTTTGCCCGTCAAGTCAGCTTTTTTCTTTGTTACGGAATGGAGCATTTTTTTCTTTTTAAGAGCGTTTTTAAATTCGTCGAGTAAGTGCCCCGAAAAGAGCGGCTTAGAAATGAAACTGTCAACGCCCGCCTCAACCGCTTCATTTGTTATATCGTCCCAATTATACGCCGTCAAAATTATTATTGCGGTTTCGTCGCCAATAATTTCGCGAATGTGCCGCGCAACTTCCACGCCGTCCATTTCGGGCATTTTCCAATCTATGATAATTAAATTGTACGGTTCACGCCGCGCCGCCTTAACTTTAATCATTTCGAGAGCCTCTTTGCCTGAAAGTGCAGTTTCAGCCGCAATTCCCGTTTTTTCCAAAACTAATTTTGCGTGGTCGCAGGCAATAGGATCATCATCGATAACAAGAACACTCATTAACAGCGGATTTATTTCTATATCGTCAGCAAGGGCGGATTTTTTGGCGGCGTCAGTCAATGTTACTGTAACAAAAAATGTTGTACCGATTCCCTTTGCACTTTCGACAGTAATTTTTCCGTTCATCATTTCAACGATATTTTTTGTAATAGCCATACCGAGCCCCGAACTGCCGTATTTGTTGGCGACACCTGAATTTTCTTGGCTGAAAGTCTCAAAAATTTTCGGCAAAAATTCTTTGCTCATACCAATTCCAGTATCTTTGATAATGAATCTGAAAGTTGACTTGCCGCCAAATTGCGCCGTCCTTTCAACAATAAAATCAACTCTGCCGCCTGCAGGCGTAAACTTTACGGCGTTGCCCAAAATGTTTATCAAAACTTGTTTGAGTTTCATTGCGTCGCCAATATAATAATCGTCAACTTCGCCGTTAATCCTGCAGTTGTACACCAAATTTCTATCCGAACATTGCCCGCTGAACATTGTATTAATTTGCTCAATCAAATTTGAAAAAGAAAATTCTTCATTCTTAAGAACCATTCTGCCGCTTTCAATTCTTGACATATCCAAAATATCATTAATTAAGCCGAGCAAATGTTGGGCGGAGCTGTCGATTTTTTTCAGATAATCTTTAGCCTTTTCGGGAACTTCGGGAACATTTAAAGCAAGGTTATCAAGCCCAATAATAGCATTCATAGGCGTTCTAATTTCGTGCGACATATTGGAAAGAAAAACAGTTTTAGCGGTGCTTGCCTCTTCGGCGGCTTTAAGGGCGTCATTCAACGCTTGATTTTTTGCAAGCGCGTCTCTCATTTCTGCGTCAATATCACTGAAACCAATTCCAATTTTATGAATTTGGTTGTCAGTGCGGTCTTCGGCGTGACGAACGCCCGCCATTCGCAACATTTCATACATTTCTTGCCCGTTATGTTTAACTAAATATCTGTACGAAATAAGCGGCTGTTGCAAAAGTCCTGCGCGAATATTTTCGGGTGCAATGAATTTCAAAAAGCCTGCGCGGTATTCTTCGACAACGTATTTGTAAGCGTAATTGTTAAAAGCCTCGCTGAAAGTAAAATGTTCGCCTTCGTGTTTTGTGGTTGCAATTTTAGAATCTTCCCTGTAACAAATTCCCTCGTCCGTGTCCAAGTCGATATAGTAAACGCTGCGATAATCTGAGGCAAGCGCGGTTATCATATTATCTTGCTGTGTTTTAAGTTGTTCCTGAGATAAAAGCTCTTCCTGCAATGCAAGCTGTTCTTCAAGTTCTTCTTGCTTGACGCGATTTTCAGCTTCGGAAATTTCTTTTTCAAGATTTAATTTGGCGGCGCGGCGCATTTGCTGAATCATTACGCCGAAAATTGCCGCAAGTACCAACGCCGTTAAAATTGATTGAAACAAACTGCGCTGTATAATTCCTTCAGAAATGGAGCTGATTTGGTTGCTGATAACACTTTCACGCACTAAATATGTAAGCATCCAATTTGTACCGTGAACGGGAACGTAACAAATAGTTTCTTTAACGTCATTGTAGCTGAAAGATACAACGCCCGTGCGCAGTGAATCAAAATCTTTTCGCACTTCGCCCAAGCTGCTTGTATCAAATTTTGCGTGCGCCAATGCTTGAAACAAATTATTTTCGCCGGAAAGCCCGCCGAGTATTACATTGGTTAAAGAAACGCCGTCATTTGTGTAAAGGTTGCAAAAAGTTGTACTGTTGCTTGTTGACTGCAAAGAAATATTCGTCAACATTTTCGCCATATCCATTTCAATAAAGCAAACGATTAAATTTTTTCCTGCGATTGGCAACCTGTCAACGGGAACTGCAACAACGATTTTTTTATTTTCGGTGGCAAGATTTTTAACGAAAATTGCGGGCGCGTTGAGATTTTTATAATCAAAATTGTATTCGTTAATGTCGGTGCGCGTGCCGCGTGAAGTATAAATCAAGCCGTCCTCATCGACGAAGGCGAATTTTTCAACGCCGTAAATTTGTTTCATACGCGCCTGATAACTTTGCAATTTTTCAATGCTGCTTAAATCGTCACGCTCCATAAGTCCCAATGCAACGTCCATATTATTAATATAACCGCTCAAAGTCGAGGCTACAACTTGCTCGCGCCGCCCCGCCAATTCCTCAAGATACAAAAGGCTGACATTGCGCACGGCTTTTTCGGTATCTTCGCCCGCGCTGTTGCCCGTCCAAATTGTACCCAATATTAAAATCAACGCGACTATAACGCTTCCGATAATTGCCGCCCGCATTACGCCGCTTTTTTGTTCTTCATCGCCCATAGAGTTTTGCCTCCATTTTTATTTCAATGAAGAAATTTTACAATGAATTAGGAAATTGTCAAACTGCAAAAAATTTTTGTGCTATAATATTTATCGAGGTGATTGAAATGGATAACAAGCCTGTAATTTTAATTGCGGCAATAGTTTTAATTTCCATTTTTGTAATTGGCGGCTCCTACAATTCTTTGAACAGTGCCAAAGTTGAAGTTGAGGCGCAGTACGGACAGGTTGAAAATCAAATGCAACGTCGCGCAGATTTAATCCCGAATTTAGTTTCAACTGTCAAAGGTTATATGCAACACGAAGAAAAAGTTTTGACAGAATTAACAGAGGCGCGCGCAAAAGTTATGAGCGCAGGTACGCCCGACGCCAAAAACGCGGCGGACGGCGAATTGACTGCGGCACTCGGCAGATTTATTGCGGTTTCAGAAAATTATCCTACGCTTAAAGCTGACGCACATTTTACAGAATTAATGCGCGAAATTGCCGGCAGTGAAAACAGAATTGCGGTTGCGCGTAAAGATTATAATACTGCAATTCGTGACTACAATTTGGAAGTTCAAAATTTTCCCGGTAATATTTTTGCAAAAGTTTTCGGCTTTGCGCCAATGAATCAATTTGAGGCGGATGAAAGTGCGCACGAAGTACCGCAAGTTAGTTTTTAGGTGTTAGGGATTAGGTGTTAGGAAATTTTCCCTAAAACCTAACACCTAGAACCTAGCACCTAAAAAGGAGGCGAAAATTTCAATGAGAAAAATTATTTTGCCGCTATTAATAATTTGTATCGTTGCAATAAAAAATATTGCGCTTGCCGCCGAAATTCCCGCCGCGCCGACGCAAAATATTTACGTTGCAGATTTCGCAGAAATGATTGACTCTTCAACCAAAGAAAAAATTTTGGCAATGGGCGGCGAACTCGACAAAAATTACAAGGCGCAGGTTGTAGTTGTAACGATTGAAACTTTGGGCGATTCAAGCTTGGAAGATTACGCCAACGAACTTTTCAGGAAATGGGGCATTGGCGATAAAAATTTAAACAACGGCGTTTTACTGTTAATTGCGAAGAACGACAGGAAATTTAGAATTGAAGTCGGCTACGGGCTCGAAGGCGCAATTACTGACGGCTACGCGGGCGAAGTTTTGGACGGTATGACAAGTTATTTTCGCGAAGAAGATTATTCGACGGGAATTTTGCAGGCGTACAGCAAATTGACGAAAACAATTTATGAAGAATACGGCGCGGAAGTTCCCGAAAACGTTTCAGAAAGTACGGGCGAAGAATTTACCACGTTTGAAACAATTATAGTTGCGTTCTTTGTGCTGATTATTGCTGCTACCGTTATAAAAATTGTGGTTATTGTTTTCCTGACGATTTTTGAATATGTTTACAACGTGATAATTTACGCGGTAAGCGGCGGGCGGCGCGGCACTTTAAACCCTGTAAAAGTTTTTTATTCTGCTTCCTCGACTGTAAACAATATAGCTTTTTTCGCTATGCTGGACAGTTTTAAAAGTTCAGGCGGCAGTTCGGGCAGTGATTCAGACAGCGGCGGCGGTTACGGCGGCGGCTCTTCGGGCGGCGGCGGTGCAAGCGGCGGCTGGTAAAATTTTTTGGCACTTTCAATTTTTTGGAAGTGTCATTTTTTTATTTTGAGTTTGAAGGAAAATATGCTACAATACGCAAAATAAATTTTTAAACGGCAGTAAAAATTTTAATGATAAAAATCCTGCAGTGGTTAAAACTTTCAAAACGCTGCAAAAAAATAAATTGAGGTGTTTTTATGAAAGACGAAAAATTAATTGTAGCATTGGATTTTCACAAATTCGACGACGTGAAAAATTTAGTCCGCGAACTCGGCGACAGCGTAAATTTTTACAAAGTCGGAATGGAACTTTTTTACGGCGTGGGACCGGGCATTATTGAATGGTTGCAGGCGCGTGATAAAAAAATTTTCCTCGATTTAAAACTCCATGACATTCCGAATACGGTTGCAGGCGGGCTTTGTGCGCTTATGAAAATGGGCGCGGATATTTTGAACATTCACGCGGCGGGCGGCTTTACGATGATGCAAACAGCCGCCGAAACTCTGCGCGAAGAATCTGAAAAACGCGGCGTTGAAAAACCTAAACTTATTGCAATAACAGTTTTAACCAGCATTAATCAAGACGATTGGAAGGGCTTGGGTTACGATTCTTTGAAAATTTCTGAACAGGTTGTAAGGCTTGCACGGCTCGCGCAGTCGGCGGGGCTTGAAGGCGTTGTAGCGTCGCCGCAGGAAGCAAAATTAATTCGTGAAGCTTGCGGAAAAGATTTTCTGATTGTAACGCCTGGTATTCGCCCTGCAGGCAGTGACATTAACGACCAAAGCCGAATTTCTACGCCCGCCGCTGCAATTCAAAACGGCGCAAATTATCTTGTTGTAGGCAGACCGATTCGCGCTGCAGATAATCCTAAACTTGCCGCCGAAAATATCTTGAAAGAAATTGCAGGTGCTTAATCTTTGAAGAAAAAATTTTTAACTGCCGCGTTAATTTTGGCAGTTGCAACTCCAACTTTTTTTGTTAATCCTCCTGAAGTTTTTGCCGCGAAAGTCAATATTTCTGCTGAAAATCTTTCTGCCGCCGAAAAAGAAATTTTTGAGAAAGGTTTTTATGTCAAGAAAATTGACGCTGAAATTTTTGCAAGAATCAAGGGAAAATCTTTCAAAGATGATTGTATTGTTCCGATTGAGGATTTGCGCTATATTCACGTTTTGCACAAAAATTTAAACGGCGAAACGCTCGAAGGCGAAATTGTTTGCAATGCTTATATTGCTTACGATTTAATTGACATTTTCCAAAAATTATATCTTGCGAATTATCCTATTGAAAAAATTCGGCTGGTTGACGAATACAACGCCGACGATGAACTCTCAATGCGCGATAATAATTCTTCGTGCTTCAACTTCAGATTTATTTCTCATACAAAAAAAGTTTCAAAACACGGCTTAGGCTTGGCGATGGATATTAACACGCTGTACAATCCATACGTTAAGGAAGTTGACGGCAAACGAATTTTGGAACCTGCAACGGCGGAAGATTATGTTGACCGCAAGAAAAAATTTCCTTATAAAATCGACAAAAAAGACCTTTGCTATAAACTTTTCATTGAACACGGCTTTGAATGGGGCGGCGATTGGACAGACAGGAAAGATTATCAACATTTTGAAATTAAAAGCGATATTGTAAAAATGCTTTATCCCAATTTTTTCTGAAGGAGAAATTTTTATGACTGAAAAAGAAGTGTACAATTTGCTTGTTGAAACGGGCGCAATTATGGACGGTCACTTCAAATTATCCAGCGGCTTACATTCGCCGCACTACGTAGAAAAATTTAATGTGCTCCAGCACCCTTTGTACGTTGAAAAACTTTGTAAAGCCATTGCGGAACATTTCAAAGACGCAAATATTGAAACGGTTGTAGGACCTGTAACGGGCGGAATAATTTTGGCGCACGAAACAGGCAAGGCACTCGGTACGCGCGCAATTTTTACAGAGCGCGTTAATGAAAAAATGACATTCAGGCGCGGCTTTACCTTGCACGAAGGCGAAAGAGTTTTAATAGTTGAAGACGTTGTAACGACGGGCGGCTCAGTGCGTGAAGTTATTGACGTTGTAAAACAATTCGGCGGCGTACCTGTTGCAGTTGCAATGCTTGTTGACAGGAGCGGCGGCAAGGCTACTTTTGACGGCGTACCGAATTTCGCGCTCTTGCATATGGACGTTGAAACTTATGAACCCGAAAATTGCCCGCTCTGCGCCAAAGGTATTCCACTTACCAAGCGCGGGTCAACCGGCAAAAAATAGTGGAATAGTGGAATAGTGTGATAGTGTCATAGTAAAAAAAACTATCCCACTATCCAACTATCCAACTATCACACTATTAAGCAGGGGGATAAAATGTTAAAAAATTTATCCGTGCAAAATTTCGCTCTAATCGAAAAAGCCGAATTGGAATTTGGAGAAGGCTTGAACATTCTGACGGGCGAAACGGGCGCGGGAAAATCTATTTTAATTGACGCCTTGAGCGCGGTTTTAGGGCAGCGTATAGGTACAAATTTAATTCGTACAGGCTGCGAAAATCTGCGCGTCGAGGCAGTTTTTTTATTGCCTAAAAATTCCAACGCCCGAAAAATTCTTTCAGAACTTGATATTGAAGTTGACGATGACAATTTGATTATCGCCCGCAAAATTTGCCGTGTCGCCAAAAATAATTCAATTACTGTCAACGGCTGCCACGTTACTTTGACCGCGTTAAAAAAAATCGGCGCGGCGTTGGTTGATATTCACGGGCAAAACGAAAATCTTGCAATCCTGCGCGAAGAAAATATTTACAGCTTGATTGACGGCGCAAATTCAAATATTTTTGGCGCGTTGCAGGATTATAAAAAAATTTTTGAGTCGTGGAGCTTGCAGGTTAAAAATCTTGAGGATAAAAGGCGCGCAATGCTTGACAGTAAACAACGCCTTGAAATGTTGCGTTGGCAGGAAAATGAAATTGCGCAGGCTGATTTAAAACCCAATGAAGACGAAATTTTGGAAAACGAATTGCGCCGCCTTTCCAATGCCGAAAAAATTTCTGCGCACGTCGAGGAGTCTTGCCAATTGCTTTACGGCGATTCGGATTTGAATATTTTAACTGCGCTTGCCAAAGTCGAAAAAAATTTAAATGACGTTGCAAAGTTCGATTCAAAATTAAATTCAGCGCAAAAACTTTTGGAAGAGGCGCAAATTTCACTGCAGGAAGTTTATAGCGAAATTCGCAATTACGCAGATGAGTTTGATTTTTCGTCTGCAACTTTGGATACTATTCAAAGCCGCCTTGAAGTTATTTACCAGCTGAAAAGAAAGTACGGCGATTCGGTTGAAAAAATTTTGGCGCACTTGCAAAAAGTTCGCGCAGAAATTGCGGCTATTGAAAATTTTGATTCTGATATTGAAAACTTGCAAAAATTAATTTCCACGCTCGAAGAACAGGCAAAAAAACGCGCGGCAATTCTTTTTGAACTGCGCAAAACTTCCGCAGAAAAAATTTCTAAAATTATTCAAAAGGAAATTCGGCGGCTCGGTATGCCTAAGGCGAAATTTATTTTGACAGTCGAACAAGCCGAAAATTTGACGGCGAACGGCAGCGATAACGCGGATATTTTATTTTCTGCGAACGTCGGCGAAGATTTAAAGCCGCTTGCAAAAATTGTTTCGGGCGGCGAACTTTCAAGAATTGCCCTTGCAATTAAAACTGTTTCTGCGGGGCGTGAAAATTCCGCAGGCACTATGATTTTTGATGAAATTGACGCGGGATTGGGCGGCACCACCGCAAAAGTTGTTGCTGAATGCATAGCAAAAGTTTCAAAGTTTAAGCAGGTTTTGTGCGTGACACATTTGGCGCAAATTGCCTGTATGGCTGACACGCACATTCAAATTTCAAAAAGCGACGACGGCAACCGCACCGTTACGCAAGTTAAAATTCTTGACGATTCAAGCCGCGTTAATGAAATTGCGCGTATGGCGTCAGGCGTTGAAAATGATGTTTCGCTAAAAAATGCTAAAGCTATGTTGCTTGCCGCAAAAAAAATTAAATTGCAACATTAAAATATATGCTATAATGGAAAAAATTTTTTTGGAGGAATTGAAATGCCTTTGATTGACAACGACGATAAAAATTTGATTGAGAAAAAAATTTCAAGCGAAGAAATTTTTAAAGGACACCTTTTGCACGTTTTCAAGGATGAAGTTGAACTGCCCAACGGCAACACTGCAACGCGCGAATGGATTAAACATCCCGGCGCGTCCTCGATTATTCCGCTGTTGCCCGACAATCAAATTATTTTGGTGCGGCAATATCGTTATCCCGTCGCGCAGGTTACGCTTGAAGTTCCTGCAGGCAAACTTGACAAGGCGGGCGAAGACCCGCTGATTTGCGCGCGCCGTGAACTTTCTGAAGAAACGGGCTACACTGCAGGAAAAATTTGGAAACTTACAACCATTGCAACGACTGTCGGATTTTCAAACGAAGTTATTCACCTGTACGCGGCGAGCGATTTAACGGCGGGGAAAATTCACCCCGACGAAGACGAATTTATTAATACAGTGAAAATGCCGCTTACTGCCGCGTTGCAGTTGGTTGAGACAGGCAAAATTATTGACCCGAAATCTATAATTTCAATTTTACTTTTGGCGAAACAAATTTTTTTGAGCGAGGCTAAATCCAATGCTTAAAAAATTTTTGTTGGCGGCGTTGATAATTTTTTCAGCGCAGGCAACCGCGCACGCCAATAATATTTTTAACGTTGTCAACAACACTCATAAAAGCATTACGCAAATTTATATTTCGCCGATGGAAGCTCCGCACGAATGGATTTTGTTCAGCGTAAATTATCTGCGCGACGGCGAATCGACTTCAATTTTTTTTGACGGACAAAGATTTAAGCCGCGTGCGAAATTGCGCTACTTTCAAATTGGCGTAAACTATGACGACTTCACGCAGGAAATTTGGGACGGGCTTGACCTTTACAATATTTCTGAAATTACTCTTTCTCCAAAAAATCATTCAGTAAAATTTAAAACCTAATAGGTGCTAGGTGCTAGGTTTTAGGGAAAATTCCTAACACCTGACGCCTAACCCCTGACACCTAAAATCGACCGAAGGGAGAAATTCAATGTTTGACGATTTCGGATATTTTTTAATAAGAGCATTAACGAGCTTACCGGGAATAATAATAGCAATGGTAATACACGAATGGGCGCACGCGCGCGTAGCGTATGCATTGGGCGACCCGACGCCAAAAATGATGGGCAGATTAACATTGAACCCCGCCGCGCACGTTGATTTATTCGGCTTGCTGATGCTTTTCATAGTGCATTTCGGCTGGGCTAAACCTGTACAAATAAACCCGTACAATTTCAGCAACCCGCGCCGCGATGATATTTTAGTTTCGCTTGCAGGTCCCGGCGCAAATTTTGCAACGGCGTTTGCAACTTTAATTTTTATGATAATTTTGATGAAATTAGGTTTCCCGATGTCGGAAGGAATGCAACTTGTTTTTACTTCAATAATGGTTATCAATATAAATTTTGGAATTTTTAACTTGATACCGATACCGCCGCTTGACGGCTACCACGTTTTAAAACAAGTTCTGCCGTATGAACTTTCAGAAAAACTTGAATCACTTGAACGCTACAGCTTTATAATCTTGATAATAATTTTAATGACGCCTGTACTGAGTATAATTTTTGTACCTATGCAAAGATTGATACTTGGGATTTTTTACGATATTGCGGGGCTTTTTTTGTAAGGTGGAAGAATGAAAATATTTGTAGGGCTGGGGAATCCCGGCGCGGAATACGCAAATTCAAAACACAATGTAGGCTTTATGTTGGCTGACAGATTGGCGCGGGAACTTGGCGCGGCTGATTGGCGCAATAATTTTAATGCGCTTGTTGCAGAAACTTTTTTTGACGGCGAAAAAATTTTAATAGTGAAGCCGCAAACATTTATGAATTTGAGCGGAGAAGCTGTACAACCTGTAACAGATTTTTATAAAATTGACATTGCAAATTTGATAGTTGCGCACGATGATATGGATATTCCCGTTGGCACGATAAGACTTCGCCCGAAGGGCAGCAGCGGCGGGCATAGGGGAATTGAATCAATAATTCAACATTTCGGCGGCTTGCAAAATTTTCCGCGTGTACGAATTGGAATAGGACGCCCGCCCGCAAATTGGACTGTCAACGACCACGTTTTGAGCAACTTTAATTCTGAAGACGCGCCAAAAATTTCTGCCGCTCTTGAAAATTTAGTGCCTGCGGTAATTTGCATTTTCCGCGAAGGAATTAACAACGCAATGAATAAATTTAACACGCGCAAGGTTAAAGAAAATGAACAATCTGAAAAAGCGGCGAACGTGATGTGAGCCGCTGTACACTCGCGCAGGACGCGCGGCTATTTCTATTTTGCAAAAATAAAACTGCAACCTGTCAGTGCCGGTAACTTCCGCCCGTCTCTTAGACGCAGCGCGCGGTAATCTTGGAGCGTCGGAAAAAGTTGAGGCCCCAAAGGGGGCCACCAGTTACTAAGAGCGTCTCGAACCCGAGCGGCACTGACGGGCGGAAAAAAGCACTTTTTCTTTGGTTCTTTCTTTTTTTGCGACTGAAAAAAGAAAGAACATTTAAGAATAAAAAATTACTAAAATAAATCACTTTAATAAATAAAACCATAATTAAAAAAGGAGAATAGCAATGATTCGGGTACTGCTGGCTGAAGACGACGCCAAATTGGGCAAATTAATAAGTTATATGTTAATGCAAAACCGCGTTCAGGTTGAATGGATACAAAACGGCGCGGATATTTTTGAATATGCAATGTATTCGGAATACGATATTTTGATTTTGGATTGGATGATGCCGAATGTATCGGGCGTTGACGCTTGTCGCCAACTGCGCGACGCGGGCTATGAAAAGGCAATTCTAATGTTGACTGCAAAAGATTCAATCGAAGACAGAGTTACAGGGCTTGACGCGGGCGCGGACGATTATTTGGTTAAACCGTTTGAATTTGACGAACTTTTGGCAAGGTTACGCGCGTTAAGCCGCCGCAGTACTCAAAAAATTCAGCAGGAAATTGTTGAAGTCGGCGAATTTACTTTAAACCGTACAACAAAGGTTTTAAAGAAAAAAAATCAAGTTATCCAACTTTCGCCGCGCGAATTTCAACTTTTCGATTTACTTTCGCAAAATTTGGGCGTAGTTGTGCCGCGTGAAATTATTTTGGACAGAATTTGGGGCAGTGAACGCGATATTACTTCAAACAATATTGATTCGTATATGAAAATTTTACGCAAAAAATTAAACGAAGCGGACGGCAGCATTACAATAAAAACCGTGCGCGGAATCGGCTACCGGCTGGAGGCTTAATTAGTGCAAATTTTCCGCAACAGTCGCCTTAAATTAACTTTGGCGTATTCTTCGATAATGTGCATTTTTTTAATTGCGCTGATTTTTGTTGTGCGAATAACTATGGATTGGTCAATGTCATCCGAACAAATGCGCGAGCTTTCGGACGCGGCGGACGGCGTAGCAGAAGCGCAGGCGTATCAAATTCAACACCCCAACGCAGTTATTGATGAAAATCGTTATTACCGCAATTCCAATGACAGATTATTTTTCTATATTTTCGACGAATGGGGGCAACTTGTAAATTTTGTGCGTGCGTCATTCAAAGTCGAGCCGTTTATTTTGGAATGGATGAACCCCGAAGAAATTCCCAACGGCGAAATAAAAATTTTCCGCCACCCGACCGAAAATGGGCAAATGCGAAGTATTATGATGATTTCCAAAAAAATTCGTATTTCGGGAATTGAGCAGACAATTTACGTTGGCAAAGACGTAACTGCAATGCGTTCAGGCTTGCAAAAGGCAACGTACGCGCTGATACTTTTGGGCGTTTTGGCGTTGATAATTGCAACGGTTATCGGGCACATTATGGCGGGGCGTGCAATTATCCCAATGCGTGAAGCGTACGATAAACAAAAACAATTCGCCGCCGACGCCTCGCACGAACTCCGCACGCCGCTTGCAGTTGTTATGGCGTCAGCTGATTTACTTTTGGCTGATAAATCTATAACCAATCCGTTCCTGCGCGAAGTTATCGAAGACTTAAAAAGCGAAGTCAAAAAAATGTCAAAACTCGTCAGCGATTTATTAATGGTTGCACGCAGCGACAACAACGCGCTGAAAGTTAAAATTCAAAAACTGAATTTGGGCGAATTGCTTGAACAAAATATCAGAATGATGACGCCGCTTGCAGAGAAAAAAAATATTTCGCTGAAAGGCATTGGCTTTAAAAAAGTTACGATTCAAGGCGACGAGCAGAAAATTAAGCAGCTGATTTTAATTTTGGTTGACAACGCGATAAAGTACACGCCGAATGGCGGCAAAGTTTTTGTAACGCTTGAGGGCGCGGACGAAGACATTGCAGTTTTTTCGGTTGAAGACAGCGGCGTTGGAATTGCCGAAGAAGACAAGGACAGAATTTTTGAAAGATTTTACCGCGTCGATAAGGCGCGCTCGCGTGAAATGGGCGGCAACGGCTTGGGACTTTCAATAGCTACAGAAATTTTGCGCTTGCACGAAGGCAAAATTAAAGTTGACAGCGAATTGGGCAAAGGTACAAAATTTACTGTCGAATTGAAAACCGTTTTGCCAATAAAAAATAGGGACTAAAGCCTAAAGCCTAGTGACTAGGGGCTGTTGGCAAACTATAAAAAGTAAAAACACAAGCAATTCTTTGATAAAATAAGTTTGAAAGAAAGGATTGCTTATGTCTAACTTATTTT
>CAJOCQ010000023.1 GCA_905233135.1 uncultured Selenomonadaceae bacterium
GAGATTAATTTCAAGAGTGCCGGTCAAATCGTTCAAGACTATTGTAGACGCGCTTTAGATTACGAGAAAATCTTAGAGCAGATAACCCATTATGTTCATTCGCTAAGATACAACCGACTCTTTCAACGAAATTGCCGTTACATTTATCCAGTTAGCTTTAATTACCGTGTCGCTTAAGTTAATGGCATTGCCCGCAATGGGTACATTTCTTTTTTTGGAAAAAGTACCCGTAGCGGGTACAATTCTTTTTTATGAAAAAGTACCCGTAGCGGGTACAATTCTTTTTTTGGAAAAGTACCCGTAGCGGGTACAATTCTTTTTTTGGAAAAAGTCAGCAAAAACTTTGCAAAATGTCAATTATAACTTGCCTTTTTTCGGCGTCAGAAATTGAAAGTCCCATCGAATCAAGGTCTGAAGTAATTTTGTTGAAAAGCAATTTGCCGCGCGGCGAAATTTCAGCTTTATCAAATCTTTTGGTAACGAGTGTACCGCCTTCATTTTTAAAAATAAAATTATAAGTAGCATTTTCCGCTTCAGGCGCACCTTGAACATTTTCGACGTTTTTAATAAATTTATTGACATTCGCCGAAAATTTTTCAAAAGTTTTGCTGTTCCAATTTTCCAATTTCAGTCCGCTGCTCAATTCAGCCAAATTCATTATAAAAATATTTTCGTCTTCGTCTCCGTCTTTTAAAAGTTTCAAAAATTTGTCCGTACCGTCAGAAAAAACTTGCTCAAAAATTTTCTCGTCAAGCTGCCTGCACCAATCCTGCGCCATTTCAACCGCCGACATTTTTTCCGCTAAAGCAATATTTTTATCCGTAAGTAAAAAATATTTGGTATCCGTGATTAAAGCATTTTTTAAATCGTCCAAACGCGCGTCAAAAATTTCTTTGGCGGTAACGATATTTTCTGCAACGGCGTCAAGATTTTCACTCTCAAACACGGCAGGCAATTTTTTAAATAACAAATCCGCGCCGCTTATGTCCGCCTTCACCAGCTTAATCATTTTTTTATTTGCGGCGGAAATCTCTTTGGCGTTGGGAAAAGTTGAACATTCTTTAGAAAATTTTGGGAGTGCAATATACCAACGGCGCATAGCATTTGCGGCATAATCGTAAGCGTTGCCGTGCCGTTCACTTTCAATGACATATTGAGCAAAAGTCTCCGCAATTTTTTTTATATAATTTTCTTTTTCCGAATCCCAATTCAAATATTGCAATGAAAAATTCTGCGGCTCACTGTTAATTTGCAAAAGTACTTCCGCGCTCAACGGCAAATTATTAAAGCGGTCGCTGATAATAATTTGGCGGCGGTAATTGTGCAGAACGGCGGCTAAATAAATCGGTATCACGCCGAGTCGCACGCCTATATGATATTTCGGCGCAGTCAATTTTTCGTACAATTCGCCAAAATTATTTTTCCCGCCGCTCAAAACAAAATTTTCGATTACCTCCAACATTTTGCGGAAATTCTCAAATTTCGGGCTCAGATTTATTTTCGGTGCGCCGCCCGCATCAATCAAAATATCAGTGCGACAAAGCGTACTTCGCATAATCGAAACTTCTTGCCCGCTGCCGCTAAATCCCAAATTCGGATCCAATTCATTAGCCAACAGAGCACGCACGATTTTATTTCGGCTGTTTTGAGCGACGGCGGTAATTTCATTTTTGTTAATCATTTCGTTATTAATTTTCGGCGTCAAAAAATAAACGCTGTCGCAGATTTGAGAAATTTTTTCTGTAAGGGCTGATTTTCTGCCAATGTTCAAAACTTCGCCGTCGTGAATGTAAATTGCGCAGTGATTTTCGGGGCGCGTGTATTCGTGAATAAAATTGCTGATGACTTCCTGCAAATCCTCAAAAATAATTTCGTACTCGTCGAAAATAAAAGTATCTTCGGCGGCGTTATCTTTCAGTTGGCAGACGGCAGCATATTCGGCGGCAATCTTTTTAACGTTCTTAAATTTTTTCGGCAGGACAAAAATAAATTGCGCGTACCCTTTGCAACTTTGCGGCAAAAGATTTTTAAGACTTTCAAGTTGCTTTTCATTTTCGGGAATGACGCCATAAATTATCCCGTCCGTAACAATTTTTTCGCTTTTAATCTGCCAATCTGTATTTGAATCAATTTCACCGCCCGAAATAAATTTAAACGCAAAAAAGCGTGTCATTGCGCGTTCTTCGTTGTATCGCGCAGGATAAATATAACTGTCAAAATTCGCCGCGTTCAAAATATCTTTCGGCGCAATCTTGCCGCCGCGAACTTCAAGCCAATCATTGATTTTTTGGCGAACGTCAACGCCGCTGTTTTTTTTCAGCTGAAGAAAATTATTACTACGCTTCAGATAAATTACAAATTTTTTCTCAATCAAATTATCAATCGTTTTTTCAATTTTGCCCGCAGGACAATTTGGCTCAGTATAAATTTTTAAAATTTCTTCTTTGGTCGGTGCGAGGCGTTCAAATTGCTCAAGCATATAAATCAACGCAAGCGTTTTAATAATCTTGCTGCCGAGTTCATCTTCTTCAATTTGTTGCAAAATATTTTGTGCCAATAAAAAAACTTTATGCAATTCCCCACCGTAAATTTCCCGCCGCAACAACGGTTCAAAATAATCAAAAATTAAATCCGGCGTCAAAATCGAAGTGTTGTTTTCGGGATTTTCCAAAAAAGCCGAAAATGTAAATGTGCCCTTCGCAGAAAGAAAAGTAAAAAGCGTGCGCTCATTCTGCGCAACCTTTTCAGAAAGGCGCGGCAAAATAAAAATCGACACGGGATGCAACGGATAACAATTAACAACCAAAGATTTAATTTCGCCCGACACTTCTTTAAAAATTTTGTGATTTTCATATTGCTGATAAAGCGCGGCAATTTTGAAACGGCGATTATATTGAAATTTCCGCCAAAGTTTGGGATTGTGCAAAATGGCGGCGGAAATAATTTCGTAATACTGCGTGAATGTGTTGTAAAAATGTACGTGTTGAAATCTTTCGCTGAGCCCGCGCCAACCGTCAATTTTTTCCTTAGGCAAAGCATCAATGTAATTTGAAATTTCTTTGTGCGAAATTAAAAGCAAGTGCATTTGCAACGCGCCGCTGCGCGCACACTTTTCGGCGAAGTCCTGCAACATTTTTGTTTCATTGTTTGAAGTATTTTTAATGTTGCTTTCAAGATACTTGCTGAACTCGTCATACACAACAAAAATACCCGCGTAACCTTTTTCCTGCAAACTTTTGGCGACACTCTCAAAAATTTCGGGTACGTCAAAATTTACAAACGGGTTAAAAGTACTGCCCGCCGTAACTTGAGAATAAAGTTTTTCAAATTTTTGGTAAGCCGATGTTTCAAAATTTTCCAGTCGCGCAATAAAACTTTCAAGCGGTTCCTTGATACGGCTTTGAAAATTTTTTAACGTTTCGGGAAACTTTTTTTTCCAACGCGCCAAAACTTTAATGGCGGCTTTATAATTGGTACGCGGCATAATGTCAAGCAAATTATTTTTGGAAAGAGTCTGCTGCAACGCAAGCAAAAAAGCTTGTGTAAGATTGGCACTGTTGCCGCCGATAATTATCGGCAAAATTTTTTTGTTGTAGGAATAATAATCTTTGACAAGCTGAAAGAGCACGGGATTTTTTTCCAACGCGGGCAACAGCTTTTCAAAAATATTTAAATCTTTATGCATTAAAATCGAAAGAATTGCAAGTACAATATGAGATTTACCCTTTCCGTACGCGCCGATTAAAATCCGCGCACGCTCCGAAGAATCGGCGTTGACGCTCAATAAAATATCTTCCAACAAATTCAGCGCGGACTTTGTAGGAATAAAATTTTTCAACTTTTCGTCATTGCCCAAATCGTAATCAATGTTTACCGAATATTGAAAGCCCGCCGCAACGGAAATTACATCTTTCATTAACATTGGCATTACTCCAAATTTTCAGCGTTAATAGAATCGTAAAAAAGTTTGACACATTCCAAAAAACTAAGCGGCTTTTGAATCAAGATAACGTCAAGCCCCGCCGTGCGCTTAATTTTTATCAGCTGCAACTTTTCAATCTTGTAAAGCGCGTCAAGCATTGTGGTTGAATCAAGATTAAAAATTCTGCCGATATTGCAGGGCGCGTTCAAAATTTTTTCCAAGCTGATTTCGGTCGCACCGCCGCCGTTATCCTGAATCACCGCAAAAATTACGTACGGATTAAGCGTCGCAGTCGGCGGCGTACTTTTCCTGTACGTTTTTTTATTTTTATTTAGAATATCAATTAATCCGAGCTCGCCCAAAGGGCAGTCAATATTATTTTCAGGCGAAATTTTTACGGGATTAGTTTTATAGCGCGGCAGATAGGTATTGATTATGCATTGGAAGTCGTCATTCAGCGAACGATAAGAAATTGCGGTGTTGTCATTACGCATTTGAATATATTTTTGAAGAGCCGCTACAAAATCTTCGCGCGTAAATTCAGACATTGAAAATTCATTGAAAAAAAAATACCACGCGGTAGCCTCGTCTTTTTGCGACGCAAGGCGATATTGCAACAAATGCAGCGTACCAATTTCTTCAACGTATGTATCATATTTAAAAATAATTTTGCCGAGCTCCGTCAAATTTTGAAGACGTTTGCCGCCGTCAAATTTTTCTTCAGTAAGCCCGACAGCTTGCAACCAATAGCGCAATGCTTTAACCATATTTGCGCCAATCCCGAAAACGTCCATAGGATTTTCATCCTGCGTCAAAAACACGCGCGGATTTTCTTTAACGCAACGCATTCCTTTACTCAGCCAACCTTTTCTTATGAAAAAAGTTTCGTGCGCACGAAATCTCATAGGCAAACCTCCCGCTTCATTTTGTCTTCAAATATCTGTCCATCATACAGCCGCCGTCAATATATTTTGATGACATACACATTTTGCAATGAACGCATTTTTGGGGATTTATAAAATAATTTTCGCTACTAATTGAAATTGCGCCGCGCCTGCAAACAGATTCGCACTTTAAACATTTGCGGCAGGCGTTAAATTTTCGCACCTGATAACCCGCCATTCGTTGTAGTTCGTCGTGATTTTTAACATTCATTGTGCGAATTTTGACGGCAAATTCATAACCGTCTTGGTTGAACGGCTGAATTGAAAGAATCGGAACATTTGAAGCGGCATCAAGTACAATGACTTCACGCAAAATTTTACTTCCAAGTTCGGGCGCAATTTTGCCAAAGGGTACGAATAAACCAATAAGTTCATCACTGAAAGGCTTGACGAGGCGATAAATTTTGGCGTGTTCTTCGCTCGTGCAGTTGGAAAAATTCAACTTTACGGAACTTGCAGCGGCTAAGCCGTTACCGCCCTGACGCGCCTTCCACTTGCCGCCGTCAACATAATTTTCAGGATCCGGCTTGCCGATTTTCTTTGCAAAATCTATTAAAAATTTGCGCCAAATTTTTGACTCATTCGGCATATAAATTTTTGAAAGAAACTGCGCACGTGCGGTGTTATTAGGACAACACCAACAGCCAACTCGGTCATAGCCCAACCTGTACGCCGCGTTAAAATCTATTTTTTCAGCAAATATATAAAGCCAAACTTCAATATCTTTCCAAAAAAAAATCGGCGAAGCTACCGTTTGCTGTTGAATTTTTATGGACGCGGAATCGCTTTCAATTCGATTGTATTTGCTGCGCGCCAATGATTCATTTTTTCTGATACCGTAAAAAGTTAAAATCTGTTGGCTACGGTACAAGCTGTTAATGACGCGCGTTATTGGTCCTGTCTTGAACATTGAGCAACACCAACGCATCATTCGTGCAGGCGGTCCAATATCTTCACAAACTTTGAAAAATTTCTGTTCGTCATTGCGCACAACTTGAAAAATTGCCAAAGGGTGCGCGGCTCTGTATCTTTTCGCGTACTCAAGCGTTGTCGGAAATTCCAAAGTTGTATCGCCGAAAATTTGTACCAAACTCGGATTACTCAACGCTTTTGTAACAAGATCTGCGGTAACAGTTGAATCTTTGCCGCCCGAAAACGAAATTACAATATTTTCTTCGGGGAAATTTTGCGCGGCACGTTGCACGAAATTTGCGGCTTCGTCCTTCAAAAAAAACAGGCGCGACTCGTTCGCCCGCACAAATTTAGCCGTCATCTCATTAAAGGCGGTATAATTTATTTCGCTTGAAAAATTTTTAATCTGCGCGGCAATTTTCGCCGCGTTCATTTCTGTAAAAACTTTTGCGGAAATTGTGCGCGGCTTGCCGTCAATGTAATATCTGTTATTTTCTGCCCATACCGAACAATTTAAAAGTTTTTGCGGTGACTCCTGCAAAATTTGCGCCAATAAAATTTTTTCTTCGGGGAAAACAGGGCGCAAATCTGCCGCCAAATATTTTGTACTGCCGCCGCAAAGCGGACAAATTCCCTTGTCTTTTGCCGTCGCGGTATGAATTACGGGAATTAAACATTGCGTGCACCAATAAATTTCTGTTGGCGAATCTTCGACTGTTGCAGACTTGCAAACGGGGCAAATTTTTTCGTTCGTTTCAATTTGGCACTGCTTACACCACATAATTAACTCCTTAAAAAATTATTTGTAAAGTTTAAACTTTTTTGGGCATTTTGTCCATTAGCGAAGAATTTTTTTACAACAAAATAAATTTATCGGGTAGGAATATAGATTATCGATATGTTATAATGTTGATAAAAAAATATCAGCTTGGAGGACGCTATGACTAAAGCTGCAAGCATTATGAACGAAAAAAAACGCGCAACCATTAAAAAAATTTTAATTTCTGCGTTGGTTATTGCTTTTTTTGTCGGCGTCGTACTTTCATATTACAATATGCTTTATAATCAAACGCGCGACAGTATTATTAAAAACGGGCAAGCCGCCGCCATTCAATCCAAAAATTATTTGAGCGAATATCTTTCAACGAGCATTGACGCCATTAAACTTACGGCTTATACAATCGACGGAATGTTAAAAAATAACAGGCGCAACGCGGAAATTCTTGACTATTTAATAGGGCAATCAACCGCCGTAACAAGTACGGTTTTTGAAAATACAACGGGGCTTTACGGCTACATTAACGGCGAATATTTGGACGGCGCGTTATGGGTGCCCGATGAAGATTTTGTTGCTACCGAACGCCCTTGGTATAAAAAAACAATGGCAAGCGGCGGCGATGTAACACTTATTGACCCTTACCTTGACGCGCAAACGGGCAAAATTACCATGACAATTTCCAAAAAACTTGTTGACGGCAAAAGTATTGTCGCTATGGATATTGTTCTTGACCAAGTGCAAAATATCACTGAAGAATCTGTCAGGGCGGGAAAATCTGATTTTGAATTTATATTGGACAGCAAAAATATGGTCGTTGCACATTCTGACAGAAACGAAGTCGGCAAAAATTACACCGGCGAAAAGGACAGCATTTGGGCGGCAATTTTGAAGAACGCCGAAAACGCGCAAGAAGATTTTTTTGAATTTAATTATAACGACGCACATTATATTGTTTATTCTGAAAAAATCGAAAATGATTGGCGTTGCCTGACGGTAAAAAATGCAACCGAAATTTTTACACCGCTGAAAATTCTTTTGATTATTACAATAATAGTTGTTGTTATAATCGTGGCTATTCTTTCGTACATTCTCAATCAATCCAACAAAAGATATACTATGGCGCAGGAATTGAACGAGCAACTTTCTTCGCTGTCGAATATTTATCTTTCCGTGTACGATATAAATTTAATAGAAAATACTTTCAAGGAAATTCAAGCAAGCAATTATGCGGCGGATAAACTTAAAACCGAAAATTACAAAAGTGCAAGCGAAATGATAGAATCGATTATGCGGCAGATAGTAAATAAAGTTTCGCTTGAGGATACGCTCCGCTTTACCAATCTTGAAACTTTGAATGACCGCTTGAAAGATTCCGATACCGTAGCGATTGAATATCAAAATATAGAAAATCAGTGGCGCAGAGTTCGCTTTATTGCTTCCCAACGCCTGAAAAACGGGATTGTTTCAAATGTACTTTGGCTGATTGAAGATATTGACAAAGAAAAAATTGAACGCGACGCGCTGATAAATCTTTCTGAACGCGCCGTTGCGGCAAGTGAAGCAAAGTCTTCTTTTCTTTCAAATATGAGTCACGAAATCAGAACGCCTATTAACGCAATTTTGGGAATGAATGAAATGATTTTGCGTGAAAGTGACGATTCAGAAATTATTGCCTACGCCGAAAGTATAAAAACTGCCGGCAATACTCTTTTAGGTATAATAAATGACATTTTGGATTTTTCAAAGATTGAAGCCGGCAAGATTGAAATTATTCCTGCGGAATACGACCTTTCTTCGCTGATTAACGATTTGGTAAATATGATTCAAATTCGCGCAGATGAAAAAGGGCTTGCACTGTCGCTGGACTTTGATAAAAATTTACCGAAAATTTTATACGGCGATGAAGTGCGAATTAAACAAGTTATCACTAATATTTTAACCAACGCCGTAAAGTACACCGAAAAAGGCAGCGTAACTTTTTCAATAAAATTTAAACGCGCCGCCGATGACGCGGAAAATATAATTTTGCTTGTGTCAATCAAAGATACGGGAATTGGAATCAAGCCCGAAGATATTAAAAAACTTTTTGCAGAATTTGAACGAATTGAAGAAGGGCGCAACCGCAATGTTGAAGGTACGGGTCTCGGTATGCCGATTACAAAAAATTTGTTGTACTTGATGAACAGTAGCCTAAAAGTTGAAAGTATTTACGGATTGGGCAGCAAGTTTTCATTTGAATTGAAACAAAAGGTAATTCAATGGGAGCCGCTCGGCGATTATGAGGCGGCGTATAAAGCGGGCTTGAAGAAAAAGAAAAAGTACAAGGAAAAATTTACCGCGCCTGCCGCCAAAGTTTTGGTAGTCGATGATAATTCAATGAATCTTATGGTTTTTAAAAGTCTCCTCAAGAAAACTCAAATTCAAATTGACGCGGCAAGCAGCGGCGACGAAGGAATTATTTTAACGCAGAAAAATAAATACGATATAATTTTCTTGGATCATATGATGCCCGACAAAGACGGTATCGAAACTCTTCAAGAATTGCGGGCGCAAAAGAAAAATCTCAACCGGAATACCTTTGCAGTTTGTTTGACGGCAAATGCTGTTTCGGGCGCACGCGAAAAATATATTGCGGCGGGCTTCGACAACTATTTGACTAAGCCAATTAACCCGAATAAACTTGAGGAAATGTTGCTGGAATATTTGCCCAAAGAAAAAATTGCAGGCGCGGCAGAAGATATTGAAGAAAAAATTCAAGCCGCGTCGCCGTCAGAAATTTACAAGTACATAAATTTTGATTTGGGATTGGAATATAGCGCGAGAATGGAAGATATTTTTAAAGGCAGTTTAGAAATTTTTTGTAACCTCAAGGACGAAAACAAACAAAAAATTCAAGCGGCGTTTGACGGCGAAGACTGGAAAAATTATACAATTTTTGTACACGCGCTGAAGTCAACTTCACTTTCAATCGGCGGCGAAAAATGTTCTGCGGCGGCAAAACAACTTGAAAGGTTCGGTAAGATTTTAACAGACAAAAATTCTGCGCCCGAAGATAAACGCGCGGCGTCAGAATATATAAAAACTCAACACGCCGAATTAATGGAACTTTACGATAATCTTGTTGATGAAGCAAAACGTTATTTAAATGAGCAATAAAAAAAGCCCGCTTGGCGGGCAAATGTTATTTGTTTATAAGTTCTTCGATTTTGTCGGAATAAGAAACGCCGTTAATTTCGTCTTGAAAATTTGTAATAACTTCAAAAGTTCTTTCCAGATATTCTTCGGGCGTGCGACAGCCGTCAGTAAATTTTTCGTACATAATTTCAATTCCTCCGCGCATATAATCGTTGAAGAGTTCCATATTTTTTTGAAATTCTTCGTTGTTGGTCGAAGTGCCGTCAACACGAAACGCGCGATTAATTTTTTCTTCCAAAGGTAAATTTTCGCTTGTATCCAGCAACATTACCATTTGATATAAAAAAATGCAATTTTCCCGTTCTCTAATGAAAGCATTTGCCAAAATGTGCGCAGAGTTTGAGCGGTCGTCAGATTCATTATCACGTTTAGCTCTGCGAGAATAAATCAGCCCGAATACAACGGCATTCATATAAACGTCAATGTAGCGGTCAAAAATTTTCGCACTGCCGCCCGTTTCCAGCCCGTTATCGCGGGCATTTTTTTTTGCAAGAAATTTTAGTTGTTTGGCATGCTTGCCGTAAATCGTATAATCGTTTTCAAACACAATTCAGCCGCCCTGTTCAATTTGAGTTATTCACTTTTATTTCATCTTTTTTGCCTCATCAGAGATTATGCGCTCAATCGTTTCAAGCATTTTTTTTGTAGGCTTTGATTGGGTTTTAATATTTCTTTTTTCTTCGCTGAGTATGCGAAATATCATAGCGTTAACGCGCTCCGGTTCTATTCCGGGATTTTCAAACGCCAACATCATATTTCCCGTTACCGAAAACTTAAAAAGTTATAAAATTTTATGACGTCATAAAATTATTCGATAACGGCTTTCACCTCCTTACAAAAATTTTTATCGTTAAAAATTATATTAATAAAATCATATTTTCGCAAAAGTGTCAACCATTTTTGCAAATTTTTTTGTTACAGTCAAGAAAAATTTAAATATTTACTTGACTTTTACCGTAAAAAATATATAAATTATAAAAAAATTTTTTTGGAGTACGGGAAATGGTATATTTTGACAACGCGGCGACTTCTTATCCGAAGCCTGATTCAGTTTATGATTTTACTGATAAATTTTACAGAAATTACGGCGGCAACGCGGCGCGCGGCAATTATAATTTGGCATGCAACGCAAAAAAAATTATCGACGAAACAAGAAAAATTCTGCGCGAAATTTTGCAAGCACCCGCCAAAGAAATTATTTTTACGGCGACGGCAACCATTGCGTTAAATATGATAATTCAAGGCGTCATTTTGCGCGGCGCGAAAAATATTTATGTCAGTCCGTTTGAACATAATGCCGTAACACGCCTGCTTTATCACTTTGAAAAAGTTGGAACAATAAAAATCCATACGCTCGCCGTCAAAAATTCGTTGCAGTACGATTTGACGCGCATTAAATATCAATTTGAGGAATTGCCGCCGGATTTTGTGATTGTCAGTCATGCAAGCAATGTCATCGGATTAATTGCGCCTGTTGAAAAAATATTTGCAGCAGCAAAAAAATATGACGCCGTGACGCTCGTCGATATGGCGCAAACTGCCGGTCTCGTCGATTTCAACGCGGGATTGGAAACGATAGATTTTGCGGTTTTTGCGGGACATAAAACACTTTTTGCACCGACAGGAATTGCTGGATTTTTAATGAAGCCGAATTTTGATTTGCCGCCAATAATTTTTGGCGGGACGGGTTATGATTCTGCAAATTTGGAAATGCCCGAAACTTTGCCACAAAAATACGAAGCGGGAACTTTAAACATTGCGGGAATTGCCGGATTGAACGCCGCGTTGAAATGGATTCAAGCGCAAACGGTAAAAAAAATTTTCCAAGCCGAAAAAAATAATCGCCAAAAACTTTTGACACTTTTGCAAAAATATAATTTTATCGATATAATAGGCAACAACAAAAATCTGGAATACGTAGGAATTATTTCTTGCATTTTTGACGGGATTTCAAGTGACATTGCGGGAAATATTTTCGCCGAAAGAAATATAGCGGTTCGCACGGGGTTACAATGTGCGCCCAATGCTCATAAATTTTTGGGTACGTACCCTGCAGGAACTGTAAGATTTAGCGTGAATATATTGAACAATAACGAAGATTTTCAACAATTAAAAATTGCTCTCGACGATATCAAAATAAATTTATAAAGGATAAAAAATGCGGCTTGGCAATGTACTTCAAAAATTTTTAAAATCTGTTTTCGTCAGTTCATTGCGATTATAAAAATGACAATTCGATTTAGATTTATTGCGGCGTGTCAAAGGTACAGTTTTTTTAAAAAATTTCCGAGCAAAAATGCGGCGATAATTTTTGATTTTATAACTCTGCCGATTTCTTTAAATGAAATTGAAATGTATATTGAAAATACCAAGTCTCTTATAAAAAATTTTTGCGGGTGAAAGATTTTGCGGATATTGCAGAAAATCCTTTTGACGGGGATTCTTTAATATTCAAAATAAAGAATTATTATATTTTTGATAAAGGAGACGAGCGAAAATGTTTGCATTTGAAATTTCAAATATAGAACCGGAGCGTATGAATATTATGATATACCGCATACTGGATTTGGAGAAAAAAAATCTCAAAACAAAATCAATTAACAGAGAAAAAATTGTTAATAAAATTGAACGAATTATAATCGAAGAAGCAAAAAAACTGAGGTAAGGTTTATGCAAATCAAGACTTTGCAACTGGAAAATTTTCGGCAATTTCGAGGAATAAGCAAGCTTGAATTTTCCTGCGATCCCGTGAAAAATGTTACAGTCATTTTGGGCAATAATACATTCGGCAAAACGACGCTGTTGCAGGCGTTTAATTGGTGTTTTTACGGCAAAGTAAATTTTGATCAACGCTCGGAACTTTTGCTGAATTATGAAATTGCCGAAGAAATGAGATTGGGCGAACAAAAAAACGTTGAAGTAGAAATTACGTTAATGCACGGCAATTTTGAATATATAGTCACGCGCACGCAAAATTATACACGAGTCAATGAATATACTATGCCCAAAAATACAACTCCGATTACAAGATATAATGAAGAGGAAAAAAATCCAAGCCATGTCAAAGTTTCATACAAAGATTTGGACGGGCAAACAAAGGCGTTGAAAGAGCACGAAATAAAGGAAGTCATTAATAATATTTTGCCGGAAGATTTGTCGACGTACTTTTTTTTTGATACAGAGCGAGTCAATAGCATAAGCAAGCGAAAGGATGTAGCGGTGGCAGTGCGCGGCTTGTTGGGGCTTTCAATAATAGATAACGCCCTGAGACATCTTGGGGATCGCGATAAAAAAGTCAGCGTCATAGGAAATATTTACGGCAAAATGGATGTAAGCAGCGATTCAAAGGCGCAAGAATTTTTACAACAAATGCAAATTGCAACGGAAAGACGCCAACAAATTGCTGCGCAAATTCAAGAATGTAAAGCGCAAATAGAAAAGTATGAAGAGAGCAAAGAAGAATTAAGCGGAATACTACGCGACAATGAAGCAACAACAAAACTGCAACACCAAAAAGAAGACTTGGAAAAAAAGATTGAGGCGGAAAAGGCAAAGGTTGCAGGCGACATTGAAGGTTATTTTAAAGAATTTAATGCGGGGGCACTTGCATTTTTTGCGCAGCCGTTATTAAAAAAAGCGGAAGAATATTTAAAAGAAACGCAAATAGAAGAAACGAGCGTCAGCAATTTGACAAAAGCAACAATTTTAGAAATATTAAAGCGTGGACGTTGCATTTGCGGGCGTGAATTTCAAGCGGGCGACGAAATTTATAAACATTTGGAAGCAGAAATGGCGTATGTGCCGCCCGAATCTGTAGGAAATTCTGTCCGTTATTGCCTTGAAAAAATTCATAAATTTTTTTATTCGGCAAAACAAACTTATAACCGCCTTGATAATTCTTATAAAAATATTTTACATTCGCAGAATTTGATTCAAGATTTTGAGGATGAAGTGGAACTTTTGCGTGAAAAAATAGCGGGCAAAGAAAACCTGCACCATTACGCCGCGTCACTTGATAACGCAATGTATAAGTTGCGCGAACTGAACGCAAAAAAAGACCAATTACACCAAGAATACGGGATTCAAAAAAATGAGCAGGAACGTTTTCAAAAATTGTATGAAGCTACACTCGCTAATTCTGACGAAAACAAAAGTTTAATGAATTTGATAAATTACGCCGAAAAAATTCGGGAGTACCTTGACGAAATTTACAAAAACAAAGAAAGTATAATTCGCGAACAGCTGGAAAAGAAAGTAAACGAAATTTTTTCGCAAATGTACAGCGGTGAACGGCGCGTGGAAATTGACGAAAGTTATAACGTCATTTTGCAGGCGAAAGTTTCCGGCAAAGAAATTGACTCCGGCGAATCTGAAGGTTTAAACCGCGTAAAAAATTTCGCCTTCATTGCGGGATTGGTTGCACTTGCCAAAAATAAAATTTTAGTGGAACATTCAGATAAAAATTTTATACTGTCAGAAGAGCCATATCCTTTGGTGATGGACGCGCCATTTTCAAATGCAGATGAACTTCACACTACAAATATTTCCAAAGTTTTGCCTGAAATTGCCGAGCAAATTATTATGTTCGTTATGAAAAAAGATTGGAAGTACGCAGAACCCGTCCTGCGCGAAAAAATCGGCAAACAATATTTCTTGAAAAAAATTACCGAAACTTTTACGCAAATTGAATAGCGCGGAAAATTTATTTTTATAAAAAAAATTTTTCCCCTTGCCTATGAAACTTTTTTATATTAAAATATATATATCTTATTGACAATAGGGAGGAAGATTGATGGCACAAGTTATCAGTCAGACAAACGCAACTATGCTTTTTGAGGAGATTAATCCGGAAAAATTGGATTTGCTCACGCTGGTTGGCGATGTTAAAGGGTTTGACAGTTTATCAGACGAAAAAATTCAGGAAATTCAAAATACCCTCTGTGTGAAAAATTTCGATGAATTTATTGAAAAATTTGACCCCGTCGTTTACTCTTTCTTCAATGCAAACACGCAAAAAGTTATGTACACCTTGAAGAAACCGGAGTCAATCCCCGACGAACTTTTGACGGAAATTCATTTGAATATGCAAAATGATTTTCTCAAAATGCTCTTTACGCTCGTTGACGCCAAACGCTCTCAAGGCTTGCTGAACGTCGATTTTAAATTTGAAAATTTGACAGATTTAATTTCGCCGCACAAAATCATTGAAGATATTAAACAAAATCGTAAAGAATTGCGCTACACTTATTCGCAGTACGTTCAACTTGAAGACGATGACCCGAAAAAATTGGATATCGGCGACAAGCTTAACGAAATGATGGAAGAGGCCAGCGTCAATTATAACAACGTTATGGCAATGTTGCCGCTTGCAATTGAAGATATTAAAACGCGCTTGTTACTTTCAAGCGGCGGCGGCGGCAAAGATTCTGCGCCCCTTGTATTGGGCGTCCTTACTATGGGCGAAGAGGGCGAATTGAAAGTTATTGAAGCTCCCAAAGAAGAAAAATCTACTGCGCTTGTTACGCTCGACGATAAAGTTAATGAAGGCTTAATCGAAGTTATAGGCGAAGACTACGAAGCACTTAACGAAGAAAATCACAACGATTACGTTAAAGCTCTCGTTACGCGCACTTTCTGCCCGTTGCCTTCAACTATGGTCAGCGAAATTGACGTTGCAAAAGAAGTTGAAAATTACAACGCTTATCTGCAATTTTACAAAGATTCAAAGGACGACTTCATTAAAACGGTTAAGCCGCTGATTGAAAAAATTCTTGGCGTACGCCTTTTCTTTGAACAATATCCTTCAAAGTTGCGCGGTATGAAGCCTACTTTGCTTATCACCAATATTAGCAACGAAATGATGATTAAAACGCCGAATATTCCGCGCCTCGTTACCTACCTTAACACCGTCAACGGCAAAAATAATTTCGACCATACAATTTGGTATGCAATTTTCCCGTCCGTTGCATTTAACGTAGGCGGCAAGCCGAAATTGACGCGCCAAAGATTTAAAGGCAACATTGAAACTACAAATACTAACGTCAATTCAATCGAATCCTTAACGCGAATTTTGGACGTATTGAAAGATTTCCGCGTTCAATGTTTCTTCAGTTTCGCCTCGCACGAAAAGAACACTTTCAACGCTATGGCTACCGAAGGTATTGAAAAATATATCGACCGCTCGCAGCCGCTTACCTCAAAGGCGTTCAGTGAATTTGCTATTCCCTGTTTCCCCAACTTTACAATTATTCCTAAAGATAAATCGGGCGTTGTCCTTGATACAAAAATGGAAGTCAATGAAAATAATCTCGCCGAAATGTCGAGCGCAAAGCAAGACATTATGAAACTTTGGATTGACGGCGTATACGTTGGCGCGGCGTATGTTGCAGCGGGAATCGTTGCAACTTATCAAGACCCCGAATATTTGAAAATGATTTTCCGCCGTGATGTTGATAATTCACTTCCGGGCGTACGTTTTGACCTTGAAGCGGACGATAATTCGCTCTTGGTTTATACTACCCTTGCAAAGGAAATTACCGGCTTTACCAATCCTATCAAAGACGAAATTAACAAAAAATGTTTCGGCTTCGTTTTCTCTTCAGAAAATGCAATGTATAACGGCTTGCCAATTACAAACGTTATGATTTATAAATCACGCAATTTGCTTTACGATGAAGAAAACGGCGTTTACGAGCCGATTTACAAAACTCAAGTTACAACGTATATTCAAAGAGTTTTGCGCAATATGACAAGTGACTTTAAACAGGATAAAATTGTTAAATTCTTCAGCACAAATCCCGCCTCTCAAGCCAGCAAGTGGCTCGACAAGCGCGAAAAAATCAACGCCATTATTGGTACGGGCGATGATATTGCTTACGATATTGACGAAGAAAACGGAATTTGTACTTTGAATATTACCTTTAACGGCAATATTAAAAATCTTGAAATTGAAACAAGCCGCGTAACTTCAAGCAAACACGTTTAATTTTAATGCAAGGAGGAAATTTCTATGGGATTTCGTGTTAAAATTACGGGCGGCAATGACGTTTCTTTTGACGAGACAATTATTACAGCTGTCAATTTTATTTCAGATACGCCCGATACTTCAAATGCAAGGTCAACTGATTTAAGCGTTATTTTAAAAATCACCGGCAGAATTAATTTTTCACTCGGCGCAGCTGTTACTGATTCAACGGTTGAATTGGCAAATTGGGCGTTAATGCCTTCAGATAAAGCGGACTGTTACCGCAATGTTCAAGTTCAAGTTGTCAGCGGCGGGCAAATTGTTCGCCAATACACTTATCCAAATGCCTTTGTTATGGATTACATCGAAGATTTAAACGACGAAGAGGGCGTTGGAACTTTTACAATTTTATTAAAGCAGAAAAAAGATTTGACCAGTAAAATTGAACTCAAAGGCAACTTTGAAGCATCATAAAAGGCGGTGATTTAAATGGCATTGGCATTCAGTACAGGAGACCCCCAAATTACGCTCGAAGAAGAAAGCGCAAAAAAGGTTATTTTTAAAGTCGAAATTCCGCCTGACAGCCGCGCCCGTACAAAAGATGTCGGGGCTACTTTGACAATCGTCGGAAAAATTTTGGCAGATACTTCGCAGGCAGGCAACGCCGCAGACAGTACCGCAAAGATTATGGAATGGTCTGTTGTTCCTTCAGAAAAAAAAGAAGCATACCGCAGCGTTACTTTGAAAGTTACAAGCGGCGGCATTGTTACGCGCCAATATGAACTCCCCAACGCTTTTATCGTTGACTACCATGAAGATTTTGAAAACGATGACGGCATTGGCGAATTTACTCTAGTTCTCAAACAAATGAAAAATAAAATGGCTGACGTAAAAGTTACAGGCGGCTTCACCTGATAAATAAAATTTTTTGCAAAAAGGAGACGGCTGAATTTTTAATTTGGCTGTCTCTTATTGTATGGAGAATTTTTAACTTATGAATTATTATGAAATTCTAGGCGTCGACAGGCAAGCCTCCGCGCAGGAAATTAAAAAAGCCTACAAAAAACTTGCGAAAAAATGGCACCCCGATTTAAATCACGATGACCCTAAAACCGCCGAACAAAAAATGAAAGAAATTAACGTCGCCTACACTACCCTTTCAAATGAAGTTGCAAGAATCGATTACAACAAAAAAATTGACGCGGAGGCGGCGAACTCTGCGCGAACTAACGCCAAAAAAACTGCAACGAATCCCCGTACTAAAAATGCAAAAAAAACTTCCGGTACTTCTGCTGCCGATATTGATTTCAATAACATTAATTCCAGCTTTGAATCTTTTTTCGGATTCAATCCGAAAACACGCAAAGTTACCGACGAAGAAAAATTAAATACCTATACCGCCGACAAGAAAAAGAAAAATCCGCTCGATACTTCAGATTTCTTTGAAAAGTTTATGGGCTTTAAAGTAAAATGACAAGGTACGATATTTATACAGCTTTAATCGGCGTCATCAGTGTATTTTTTTCGCTTACAGTTTTTTTCGGAGACTTGTCGGATTATGTGAAAATTTTTCTGATAGTTACGGGCGCGGCAATTTTTTTGCATTCGGCGTACACTTTGTACAAAGCGTCATTTAAAAAAGTTGACGCAGAAAAAACTTTTTCGCCAAACGCAATAACTCAAATAACTCAAATTTCATTGCTGAATAAAAACGGCGAAATTATTTCAACGTGGGAACTTTACGGCAAAACTTCGGCGGTTATCGGAAAAGATATTGGCGAAAACAGCGTTGATATAAATTTGAATGAAACGCCGTATGCGGCAATGATTGATATTGAACACGCAGTTTTAAATTATGCCGACGGGAATTGGTACATTGAAGACCTAGACAGCCAAAATGGTATTTCAATTCAAAAAGTCGGGCAGGATAAACCTTACAAGTTAAGTTCGTTGCAGCCTTGTAAGTTGGATTTTGGCGATATTGTTTTTATTGGCGTTTGCCAACTGAAATTGAATTAGCTACAGATAGAAGGAATTTTTATGAACGGTTTGATACGTTGCAAAAACGGGCACTTATTCAGCTCGCGCCGTTATGGCACAATTTGTCCGTACTGCAACCTTGAAACTGCAACGCCTGAAAAAAAAGAAGTTCCCGTAAATGACGAAGACGAAATTAATGCGCTTTTAATGCACCCCGTCCGCCCCGTTTGCGGTTGGATTGTTTGCATTGAAGGTCCGCGTAAAGGCAAAGATTATAAAATTCACGTCGGCAAAAATTTTGTCGGGCGCGCAGATGATATGGATATTCAAATTTTGGGCGATAACGGAATTTCGCGCAGAAACCACGCCGTTTTTGTTTATGACCCCAAAAAGCACGAAACAGTTTTGTTGCCGGGCGATTCAAACGGCATTGTTTATCACAACGACGCAGCCTTATACGCGCCGATTGTTTTGAGCGTTTATGACGTTATAGAAATGGGCAAAAGTAAATTCTTGTTTATCCCGTTTTGCGGCGACCATTTTCGTTGGGAAGATTTGCCCGAAGAAGATGACAAAAATTATTTGCAATTCGGAAAGGAAAGCAATCAATGACGGCGGATATTTTTGTTCCGGCGGTTCTTTTTTTGTGCATGATAATCTTGCACGTTTTGCGCCAAAAAGAAATTGTTGTGCCGTTAAAAATTGAATCGGTAAAATATGAAATTGGCGCGGCGTCAACTTTGGGCAGTCGAACGATTCAGCAAGATTATTTTGGCGTTAAAGAAAATCAAGGCGCAATGTTAATGTTGCTTGCAGACGGCACAGGAGCTGACGGCGAAGTTGCGGCAAAGTTGGCGATTGATACTTTCAGAGATTTATTTGAAGACAACAACGCCGCTTTTAAGCCGCAATATTTTTTTCGGCGCGCGGCGAATGCTGCCAATAAAAAAATCATAAATACACTTGAGGAGCGTCAGGGTGAAACCTCGTTAGCTGCCGTGTTGTTGAACGGGACGCAATTTTTTTACAGCGTCGTTGGAAATTGTCGCGTTGCCGTTTTCAGGAACAACGATTTAATTCCCGTTTCAGAAGGGCAAACGGTTGATGTACTGGCGCGGCACAGCTACAACGAAGGAAAAATTTCCAAACAGGAAACTTTAAATTTATTGGATAAACATCGCCGTTATAATGTTTTGGGGCAAGATTCTTTTGAAGAAATAGAAATTTTCAGCAAGCCGCTGGAACTTTTGCCGAATGATTTAATTATTGTAATGAGCGAAGGAATTTTTAACACTTTGCGTTGGGTGGAAATTGAAAACGCGCTGGACAAAAAAATTTCTGCGCAAAATTTGGCAGACAAAATTATTGAATTGGTAAAAAGTTCTCCAATGGTTGACAAAGATAACGCTACAATTTTAATTTGTCGGCAAGTTTAGGAAAAAACGCCGAAAAGGCGTTAATTTTCAACGACAATCCTTTTTGCCCCGTTTTCAAATTAAAACTTCAAAGAAAAAACAAAACGCCGCTACGTCGATTTTACGGCGTTTAAAAAGGTTCGTGAAATGAGAAAGTCAAACAGCATTTTTAAAACTGCATTTGTATCGGAGGCGGGCGCGGAGCTTGCCAATAATGATTATTTCGCCTTTGTTGAAGATGACGATTTTGCTTGCTACGTTTTGGCGGCGGGCATAACAGATTTTGAAACTTCCGAAGCTGCAAAGGAAGTTGTTGAACATTTAATTTTGAGCTTTGAAGAAAAGCCGAGTATGTCCAAAACTACACTGTTGCAATATATGAATGAAACTAACGAACGCCTTTTAAACAGCAACCACGCCCACAGGTTAAAAGCGTCCGTTATTATGCTCGTTACAGATTATGAAAAATTTCGTTACGTCGCAGCCGGTAATGTTCGCTTGAGAATGTACCGGCAAGGACGATTTTTTTTAAAGTCTTCGGATATGTCTTTGGCAAATGATTTAATTCAAAAGGGCGAAACTGATACGCCGCTTGCCAAACACGAAGAACGCCATAATTTGTACGCCTATCTCGGCAAGAAAGATTTTTTTAAGCCTTTTGTTTCAAAAGTTCAAAAATTGGCGGACGCAGATATTATAACCTTGTATTCGCGCGGCTTGTGGGAACACGTTGATGAACAGGAATTTGACGAAATTTTTGCAGAAGCTACAGATAATCCGCAAGAATCCGTTGATACGCTTGAAGAACTTTTACTTTCAAGACAGCCGCAAGATCTGAAAAGTTATACCGCCGCCGCAATTTTTATTAATAAAATTTTCAGAGACCCCGAACGCGAGCGTAAACGCCTTTTCTATATGAAAGTCGCCGCTATTATCATTGTCATTTTAATTGTTGTTGCAATTATTTTTTACATTTTTTACAGTATACGGCAAGATAAAATTAAAACTTATGAAAATACAGTCGAGAATGCGCACCAATTAGTCATAAACGAAAATTTCAAACGCGGACAAGAAACCGCACAAGAAGCGTTGAAAATGGCGCAGGATTTGGGACTGAAAAAAGAAGAAACAGACTTGCAGGAAGATTTAATGGTTTTAGATAATATAGTTCAAGCCGAAGAATTTTTCACCGGCGAAAATTATCACGCGGCGTACGATAATTATTTAATGGCGTTGCAACATTCCAACGCCTCCGCCAAAAATACGCGCGATTATATTCAACGCCGCCTCAACGCTATAGAAGGTCATTTGGATATAAAACAATTTGTGTCTCTCGGCGAATACCTTTTTCAAAATGGCGAATATGACGAAGCCGAAAATTTATATTTGAAGGCAAATAAAATAGCGGCAGTAGTTCACGATAACGGCATGAGAGACAAAATTACTGAAGCACTTGAAAAAATTTACGATAAACGCGCCGAACTTCAAAAAGAAGCCGCAGAACAATTAAACACAAAAAAACAAGCCGCAATTAGCGACGCAATGAAAAAAGGCGATGACTTATTGGCGGCAGGCGACTTGGACGGCGCACAAAAAGCCTACCTCAATGCTCGCAACCTTTCAGATAATATTGCTGACAGAACGCAGACAAGCGAAGCATTGCAGAAAGTTTCTGACGCGCACGCCAAAAAAGAATTGGATGAAAGGACTTCCAAAGAAGAACGTGAAAAACGTTTTGACAGTGCAATGGAAACTGAAGCTTTGGGCGACAAGTCATTTGAGGCCGGCGATTACACTTCAGCGCAAATGTATTACCTTACCGCCATTGAACAATTAATATTTTTGTCTGACGATATTAAAATTCAAGCTATACAAAATAAATATGAAGCGGCAAAGGCAAAATCTTCCGAATCTTTCGCACAGAAACAAAACGCCGAAAAAGCTGAAGCTGACGCCCGCGCCTTTTACGCCGATAAAAATTTTGAAGAGGCTAAGGCGGCGGCTACTCAAGCCAAAGAACTTTATACTGCGCTCGGAATGAAAACTAAGTCGGCGGAAATGGATATTTTGATTCAACAAATTACCGTTGATTCGATGATTTCTAACGCCGTGAAGTAGGTTTTATTATGGAACAAAAAAAATATTACGAACGTGATTTAAAAAAAATGACGGTTTACCAACTGCAAGAAATTGCGCGGCGTGAAAAAATTATCCCCGCAGTTGCAAACCGCCTCGATAAAGAACTTTTGATAAAAATTATTTTGCGTTATCGCGGCGCGATTGAATCTTTGCTGATTGATGAATTTCGCGCAAAAGATTATAAACGCCTTGAAGATATTTTCCCGTTTATAAATTTTCAGCCGCAACCTACAACTCTTGAATGTAACGCAGATATAAAAGTTTGGCAGGGGTTAGCCGTCGATTTTTACGATAACATAAAAATTAATTACGTGCCGACGCTGAAGGGTACCAACGCTTTTATTGTTGACAGCGAAAAAAATTTGTGCGCCGTCTTCAACGTCGAAGAAAAAACTAACGATAAAAATTTTTTGTACCTGCGCAAAAATAGAAATTTCCCTTGCCGCGAATCGCAGATTAAAAATTATTTTTTGGTTATAATGGAGCGCGTGTATTCCGAACAATTTTTTTATTTCTACAACGGCAAAATTGATTTGATTCAGGAAAATATTCCCGCGTACAGCCTGCAACTTTTAGATTTTAAAGTTGTTGAGCCGGATATTTTAAAAATGCCCGTTGCAATAGATTTCGGCACCTCAAGTACAACTGCGGGCGTGCTTGACTTCAAAGAAAAAAGCGGCGTCGCAAAACTTCATAACGGAATTATTAAGCACGCCATTTTTTATAACTTAGACGGCAAGGCGGTTAATCTTGTACCAACGGTTATTGGCGTGCAATCGCTGGAAAATCCCGCGCAGCCTGAATATGTTTTTGGATATGACGCGCTTAAACTTTCTGATTATATGAACGAAGGCTTCACAATTTTTTATGACGTCAAGCGTTGGATTTCCGATTTTGACAAGGAAGAAGAATTAATTGACAGCTTAGGGCGGCGCGTTTTTGTCAGCCGAAAAAAAATTTTGCGCGAATTTTTTATTTACATAATTCACGCGCTGGAAGATTATATAAAAGGGCGCGTGCGGTACGTGCACATTTCGGGCCCCGTCAAACAGAAAATTAAATTCCAAAAAATGTTCAAAGAATTTCTGCCTGAATACGCCGTCGAACAAAAAGAAATGATTGACGAGAGCGTGGCAGTGCTTTATAACATAATCAGCGAATTTATCGAAAGTAAAACCATTCGCAACCGCCAAAAGTACAGCGCACTTGTTATCGACTGCGGCGGCGGCACTACGGACATTTCTTCTTGCAGTTTCACGGTTGACAATCAGCGCGTTGCTTATTCGATTGACATTGAGACCGGCTACGAAAACGGCAGTACAGATTTCGGCGGCAATAATTTGACATACCGAATTTTGCAAATGTTGAAGTTGAAAATTGTTGAAACGCTTTGCAAACAGTATTCAAATAAAAATCCGCTCGTAACGGCGCAGCGGGAATTTTACGGCGAAAAAGACCCGTTTAATCACGAAATGTTTTTGCGCGCGTCAACAATTCCAACGCTGAAAACTTTGCTGAAGGATTTTAATTTGGATGTTTACAGGTTCATTGACGAAAACGGCACCGCGCCGATTTATAAAAATTTTGAGGACGCCTACGCGCGAGCAGAAGAAATTTTGCCAACACGTTTTAAGGATTGGGAAAATAAAAACCGCGCCGAATATTTTTTAGTGCGCAATAATTATTATTTCTTGTTCAAGTTGGCGGCGCGAATAAAGGAAAATTTTTTCAGCAATTATGGAATAATGAGAGTTCTTTTGGCGATTGAAGGCAACAGCGATAAGCCGAGCCGTAATTGGGAAATTAACCGCCAAGAAATTTATTTTGAAGAAGATTCAATAAAGCTCCCGCTTGACAAGTGGAAATTGACGCTGAAAAATTCTGCAGGATTAACTTTGGTAAAAAATTTGCCTGATATTTCTTTTAGTATTTTTGAAATTGAGCCGCTGCTGAATCCCGATATTTACAACATAATTTGCCAACTGCTTGACCCGATTTACGAGAGCGGCGAACTTGAAAATTACAGCTTGATAAAACTTTCAGGGCAATCTTGCAAAATTGATTTGTTCCGCACTTCTTTAAAAGAATTTGTTCCCGGCAAGCTGATAAAATCTAAGCCGAAGGCGGAGCTTGACATTGAAAAAAATGAATTAAAAATGTCGTGCATTGACGGCGCGCTAAAGTATCTGCGCGATAAAAAATTTGGTTACGCCAATATTAAAATAAAAAATTTGCGCCCGCATTTGCCGTATATTTTGACGGGTTTTACTCATACCGGCGAAGAAGTTGCACTGATTGACGATGCTTCAGAAATTGAAAACGGCGTACTTTCGCGCAATATCGAAGATTTAACTTTGACTGTTTACCTCAAAGACAGTGAAAAAAATTTGAGGCAGGAAATAATTTACGATTGCTTTTTGGAAGAATTCGAGTTGAAGCGGCAAGAAGAAATTGAGGAAATTTACGGC
>CAJOCQ010000024.1 GCA_905233135.1 uncultured Selenomonadaceae bacterium
ACCTGTGCTTGTAAGTAAAACATTTGCCGCCGTATCAGAGTAAAAGCTAAATTTGTAACCTGCGCCGCTGACTGTAAGTTGAACTGTTGAATCAATATCATCCAGACCAAGTGCAATTTTTATACTGTCGTTCTCAACAGTTCCAATGCTCCAGCTCGTTTTCAAGCCGTCAAGTTTAATTTTCTCTTCGCGCGTATCAGCCGCAGAAATAATGCTTGAGGTTGCTGTATCGGAAGAAATCTTATAGTTGAGAGTTGCCGAGTCTTTGTAAGTTGCAATGGAAGTACCTGAACCGAACCAACCGCCGGGAACTGAACCTACCCTGCCCGAATTAAATGCAACGCTGTAACCGTCAGCCGCCATTACTTTAACTTCACTGTTCAAATAGAGCCACTCGTTTTGAACAGTTAAAGTTGTGCCGCTTGTATTTGCAGTCAAAACATCTGCAGTAACAGTATCTTTCAAGCCGCCGCTTAAGCTTATTAAACTTGTATCAGTATATTTTCTGCCGTAAACATAATTGTTGCCTGAAACTGACCATTGTTTAGCGTCAACCAAATCGCCTAAAATTGTAGGCGAAGTGCCGCCGCCGTATATGCTGACATTGTACAAATTATTTTTGGCAACATCACTCGCGGCTGTCAAATCATTTGCAACGATTGAAACTTTATCGTTGAAGACAATCAAGCCGTCAGAACGCAAGCTTGCCTTTTCAAAGTTGCCGCCTGTCAAAGAAATTTTATCAGAAATATCTAAGCCGCTGATTGAAACTGCAACGCCGCTTGCAACATTAAAGGCGAATGTATCGGAATCAGTGTCGCCGCTGATAATTGAAATGCCTGTGCTGTTTGCAATGTTGAATATATCTGAATCCAATGAAGCGGTATCATCGTTGCCGTAAACATTTAAAACGCCTTCGCCGCCGACAGAAATATTTTCAAGGTTGAAAACATCTGCGTCCGCGCCGCCGCTGATTGATAAAGTTGCGTTGCCGCCAATACTTGCGTTGCTTAAAACGAGATTATCAGAGCCCGCGCCGCCGAATATCGAATGTTCGCCGCTTGTCATTGAGACTTGCGAAAATTCAATGTCATCATTGCCCGTGCCGCCGTCAACGCTTATTGCGCTGACATTTTCAATTTTAATATTATCGTTGCCTTCGGTTGCACGAACGCTGACTTTTGTATATACAGGCTTTTCATAAATATCTTCAAATCTGATTGTATAGCCATTGGTGTAAACGCCGACAACTTTGTCAGGGACAATAGCATTTTCCTTAATAATAAGGACTTTTTCCTCATCGTCAGGAATTTCAATATTGCTTTCAGCGTCATTGCTTAAATTAGTAAGTTCTACTGACTTGTAACCTTTGTAGTATTCAACCTTATTCCATTTTTCTTTATCAATTTTGTATCCTTCGGTTTCATTGCCACCTTCATAATATGAAGCGGTTTTTGTTCCACTATCTGCATCAGAAATTATTAAAATTGCATCGTCTATCTCTTCAGATAATGGAATATTTTCTTCTGACGCAATACTCAAAATGCCATTATAGTTTCCCTCAACAGTCATTTCAATATCGGTAGTTTTGCCGCTCAATGCAGCCCCTTTCAAATTGAACACATATAATTCTGAGTATTCCTCAGAATTATCGAAATCATCTCCTAGTGAACTAATTTCTTCAGAACTTAAAACGCTAACGTCAATAAAAGTATCTGAAGCTGTTGTATCGGAAAAGTCTGCATTTAAGCCGGTAATTGTTGCAATATTGTCACCGCCACCGCTTAAGTAAATCCAAGTTGTTGGATTTTCTTCACTGTTAATAGACCAGGAACCTGAACCGGGCGCAAATAAATCTTGCAAAGTTAAACCCTTTACGCCTTTTTTTGTAGCAATTCTCAAGCCGCCGAGTTCTTGTAAAAGCGTCTCTGAATTTGTAATATCGGAATTGGCAATCGAAATGTCAACGCTAAAGTTATTTTCCGAGTCTGTAAATGTAAGTACTCTGTTGTCAAATGTTGGTTTATCAATTTTCTTAAATCCCGATAAAACAATAGTATCATCTGAATCAGCGTCTGAAAGTGTAAATGCAAAATTGGTTGCACTATTACCAGCAACAACGATTGTATCTGATCCTGTGCCGCCGCCAACTGAAACTTTGCTTGTGTCTTCATTATCAGCGGTGAAATTTAATTCAATGTAATCATCATCTGCGCCGCCATTAATTTTTATATTTGACGATTCTTCAGCAACATTTAATTTAACTTTAATAGAATCATCGCCCGCGCCGCCGTCAACGCTGACATTTGCAAAAGTCAAGTCTGTGTTACTATCTCCGATAAAAATTGTATCGTTTTGCTCACTGCCAACAACGCTGACAGGCAAAGATTCTGTGAAATCTTCAGTTTCACCCGTAAAAGTAAATGCAACATTAACTGCGCTGTCAAAATTATAAACGCGCCCCGAGCCTTTGGTAACGGTAATTTGAGTGTCGGAGTCAATGTAAGAAGAAAGAATTGTTACGGGCGTTGTTGAATCTGCATAATTTCCGAGTTCCGCAATAAAAGTATCAGAATTCTCAGCACTTACAGTAACTCCGCTAATAGCAATTTGCGGCTCACTGTCAAAATTGCCTTGATACGATAAGCTGTCTCCGTCTAACTTCCATTGCAAATTATTCAGCAAATCGTAAAAACTTTTTTGCTTTTCATCTTCAACGTATAAATTTATGTCGTCAAAATATGTTTTAGTATCTTCGGTATCGATAGCAGTTTTAATTGTTACATTGCCCAAAGTAATTTCTTGAGCTGACTGTTGGTAGTTGAATTTATCAGCACTTGCAATGCTTATAGTGTCTCCTCTTTTTAAACTGCTGCCGCCAGCAAATTCCATATAAATATCTTTAGCACCATCGCCATTATTGAATATGTAGATTGCATTGCTTGTTGTAGCTGTATTGTTAATTGTGGCTTTGCTTGAGTCGTTGAAAGTAATTGAATCGTTGCCGCCGTTGCTCAAAGAAATTTCTGCTTCGACACTTGCCGCAATTTCAATTTTATCTTCCTTGTAATTATCGATAATTTTTATGCCTTTGGTTTGCAAAACAACATTTGCTGCGTTATCACTGTTACTTGAAAAATTAAAAGTAATTGGCGTGTTTTGCAGACTTTCTGCAATGGAAATTGAAACGGAGTTGCTTGTGTCATACCACTCTTCAGGCATTGTTATCTCATTTAATTCGGTGCTTTTTTCAGCGAGTATACTACTGCCGGTAACTTTTTCGCCTGAAACCGTAAACAAAGTTTTTCTGTCATCAGTATTATTGTATGAAACAATGGAGGCCGTTTCACTGTCAGGAAAGCCTGCGGGATCATCGCTCTTTGTACCGAAATAAAAACCTTCAGTAAAGCCTTCACTTTTATAAGTAGCTGTGTTGGAGGCAACTTCGTAATTTACAGTACCGTAAGGAGTACTTAAACTTCCTGCCGCAGGAGTTGTTGCAAAATGATATTCTTTACTTCCCGAAACTGTAACTGATTTGTTTGCAGAATTTTTTATTTTGTTGAGTACTGCTTCAGTCAAAGTTACAGTGAAATTTGTTTTATTAACTATAACAGCATTAAAAGTTGTCGAGTCAGCGTCAGTAAGGTCGTTAAAGCCGCTGATTGTTACTTCATCGCCGGCAGTCCCTTCTGAACTTGCATCTTTGTATGTGTAAGTTGCACCTTCCACCGAATAGCCCGACAAATTACCTGCTGTAGTGTAATGTACTTCCGTGGCGGAAATCGTGCAAGTTTGAGAGCCCCTATCGCCATATGTAAAATTCTCGTCAATGCTGACATCAAATTTATTAAAAGGATCTGTTATAGTAAATGTTGCCTCGTGTGTTTTTTTAAAAAATGGAATATCTTTAATAACGACTTGTGATATTGTATTTTCTGCAGAAGATATGGTCACACAAGATCCAATAAAAGTACCGCTTTCTGAAATCTCAATACCATTATCTTCGCTGCTTATTACAAAATCTGCGCCTTCAACACTTGCAAGTTTGCGCCCGTAATAAAGGTTTGAATTTTCGTCTACATACCAGCCGACCTTATTAATTATTTCGCTCAAGCTCTTACTTGAACTATTGTTTTTGATAATGACGCCTTTTAAATAATCTAAATCACTTACAGTTCCGAGATTGATTGTAGCTTCGCCTATTTTAATTGAAATTTCTTCGTTGTCCGCAGAATATTCGCCTACAATAGAAACATTATTAACATTAAGCGAATCTGCAATTTTAATGGTGTCCTCTTCAGTTAAATTAGAAATGGTGAGTTCAAATTTATCAACTTCAGAAACTTCGGAAAGGTCGATTATGTTTTGGCCTTTGTTTGCATTAATTGTACTTCCACTTGCACCTGTTTTAATTAAAAATGTATTTGTACTGTCATCTCTTTCGGGGGCAATTTCAGCCTCAAACGCGGCATTGAGCGTAATATAGTTTTCGCCTGTGCCAAAAGTAATGCTGTCAGGTGCCGAATTAATTACAACGCTGTCGTTGCCGTCGCCTAAATTAACTTCAGCCCCTGTAACATTGGCGGCAATTTCAACATAATCATCGTCTTTGCCCGCCGTAACACTTGCAGTATTATTAATGGTAATGTGTTTATTGCCGCCCGCGCTTGCGTTAATTGACACTTCCTTGGCTTCTGAATCAACAACAATAGTATCGTTGCCGCCGCCTGTTTTGAGTGTAGCAGCCGCTTTAATAATTACAGTGTCACTGCCGCCATCGGTTGAAGTAAGACTAACGTTGCCGCCGTTAATTTCTATACTATTTTCGCCTTCTCCGGCTTTTACTGAAACACTAGGTATCTCATCTGATACGGAATTAATTACGATAGTATCATTGGCACTGCCTGTTGTAATTTTGGCACTTCCTGAAACGGTAACATCGAGTTTATTTGCGCCTGCGCCCGCGTCAATGCTTGCGTCTGTAGCGTAAACAGAAATTGTATCGTCATTGTCGCCTGCAGTTATGCTTGCTGATTTTAAGAACGCGCTATCAGTTCCTGCAGTAATTAAATTTGTACCTGAGCCAGCGTCGATTATTACATCAGCAGTTCCTTGAGCATCGCTTACATCTGAAACAGTGATTGTATCTGCGCCGCCGCTCGTTGTAATTTTGGCACTTCCTGAAACGCTAACATCGAGTTTATTTGCGCCGCCGCCCGCGTTAATACTTGCGCTTGTTGCATAAACAGAAATTGTATCTGCGTCGTCGCCCGTTGTAATTTTGGCAGAAGTTGCAACATTGACTGCAATTTTATCTGCGGCGTTATCGTCTGTTGCTGTAGTAACGGTTGCCTCCGTCGCATAAACAGTGATTGAATCGCTGCCTGTGCCTGCGTCAATATTTGTGCTGCTTACCAAAGATTCGGCATAACCGACAGAAATAGAATCGTTGCCGCCGCCTGCAGTTATGTTTGAAGTTGCAGCATAAACAGAAATTGTATCGTCATTGTCGCCTGCAGTTATTCTTGCTGATTTTAATGATTCCTTTGCAGTTCCTGCAGTAATTGAATTATCGCCTGCGCCAGCTACGATTGTTACATCAGCAGTTCCTGGGTTATCGCTTACATCTGAAACAGTGATTGTATCTGCGCCGCCGCCCGTTGTAATTTTGGCAGAAGTTGTAACGTTGACATCGAGTTTATTTGCGCCGTCGTCCGCGTTAATGCTTGCGTTTATTGCGTAAACAGAAATTGTATCGTTATCTGCGCCCGTGCTGATTGTTGCTGATTTTAATAACTCGCTCGAATTGTTTCCTGCAGTAATTGAATTTTCGCCTACGCCGGCTATTATTGTCACTGCTGCGTTTGTCGTATCGTCGAAGCCTTTAACAGAAATATTATCTGCGCCGTCTGTTGTTTTTATTATTGCAGTTTCTGAAACAGTGACATCGAGTTTATTTGCGCCGTCGCCTGCGTCAATGTTTGCGTTTATTGCATAAACAGTGATTGTATCTGAACCTGCGTCTGCAGTTATGATTGCACGTTTTACTAATAAATCGCTTGTACCAACGTTGATTGAATCATCGCCTGCGCCTGAATTAATTGTTACAAGAGCAGTTTGGCAGTCAGGTGTATTTTGAACATTAATAGTATCATCGCCGCCGCCTGTTGTAATTTTCGCGTCATATGTAACAGTTAAGTTAACGTAATCTGTGTTGGTGTCATTTTCTGCGGTTGTATTAATTTCTGCGATTTTCGCGTTTGCAGTAATTGAATCTGCGCCTGCGCCCGCTGTAATATCTGCAGTGCCGGTGACAGAAACGTTAATTTCGTCGTCGCCGTCGCCTGAATTAATCGTTACGTTTGAGCAAACGCTCTCAGGAACATTTACAGTATCGTTGCCGCCTTCGGTATTTACGGTTAAATTCGGTAATGGATTGTCACTCAAACTGCTATCCAAATCAAATTTAACATTTGCAGATTTGTCAGCAGTGCTTTTGAATGTGAAATTATTGTAACTTTTATCATTTATAGTAACGGTAATTTGGTCAGTGCTAATCAAAGAATCGGGAATTGTTACAGTTTTTTGGATATCGTCAACAATTATGTCCGTATCTGTAACCGTAACAGGGTTTCCAGTAGTTTCTCCTTCGGGCGGTGTATAAATATAATTTAACCCCGTGATTGTAAAAGCATCACCCAAAGTTAAACTTGAATCACTTGTATCATATTTCCAATCAGCCATTTTGGTTTCCTCCCAATAAAAAAATTCGTCCTGAAAAAAATTTAAGTGTTGCCGCTCAAATTTTAATCACTTAAATTTTCAATCTTCCGTGAATACGAAGAAAGGTCAAAGTAAAAAATTTAACGTCCTTTGTAACGCTTTTTAACCTGTCCATAGTGCCCGCCTCTCTTTCTGTAGTAAAAGTACGAAAAAAGCCACCCCCCCCCGTTTACTGGAAGAAGAGCGGCATATACGGGACTGATAATTGCCCCTTGAATAAAAATTATTTTCCTTGAGTAAGTTGTTGGTAGATATAATTTTGAAGACCAATGCCGCCGTCCATAGCCATTTTTTTGGTAAGTTCTTCGTTGTACATATCGCGCCAAATTTCCATAGTGTTATCGTCGCCGAAGAGTTCATTTTTCGGAACGGTTTTCCACATTTCGTTATACATCATTTTGAGAATAATTGCCTCAAGTTGAATGCTTGCGTCTTTAATATCCTTATTGCGTTGAGCAATTTGTTCTTCAGTCATGACGCCGGATTTTGCCGCCTTGTTAAGGCGTTGCTGCGCGGTATTCAATTCACTTTGAAACTTAGATTCTTTGCTGATAACTCTGGAGCCGCTTTGCATTGTGTTGGTAGAGTTCATACGCGGCATTAGAGCTAAGCCGTCAATTTGCATAAAAATTTCTCCTTTCTTTAAGTGTTAGTCATTATATTAAATAATTTCTAAAACGGCGTGAATTGCGCCAGCCGCCTTCATAGCTTGCAAGATAGAAATACAATCGCGCGGCGTTGCACCGACAGCATTTAACGCGCCGACAATATCATTAACATTGGTAGTCGGCGGCATTACGATTGTACTTGAGGGTTGCTCTTCAACTTCAAGATCCGTATTTCTTGTAACCATTGTTGTACCGTAGGAAAAAGGCGCGGGTTGGGAAATATCTTTTTCCTGCGAAACTCTGATTGAAAGTCCGCCTTGAGTAATGGCGCATTCGTCAACAGTAACATTGCCGCCCATTACAATGGTTCCCGTGCGTTCATTGAAAACAATTTTTGCAACGCTGTCAGGAATGACGGGCAATTCTTCAATCGTTGAAACAAATTCAACAACATTTGAGCGGTAATAGCCGGGTATACGAATATCAATTCTGCCGGGATTGGCGGCGTGCGCAATGTTGCCGTAATTGGAATTAATTGCGCCTGCAATTCTTGAGGCGGTAGTAAAATCTGCGTTTGAAAGGCTGAGAGAAATATTTCCGTTTTCGCCCAAATCGTCCTCAACGGTACGTTCAACTATTGCGCCGTTGGGAGTTGTGCCGACGGTAGGAAAATTTTTTTGCGCGGAATTACCCGAGCCGTTGCCTGCAACAAATCCGCCCGTTGAAACGGGACCCTGCGCGACGGCGTAAACTTCGCCGTTACCTGCGCGAAGCGGCGTCTGCAAAAGAGTACCGCCTTGAATACTTTTAGCATCGCCCATAGAATTAACTACAATGTCAATAGTGTCGCCTTCTCTTATAAAAGGCGGCAAAGTTGCAGTAACCATAACCAATGCAATATTTTTATATTTTATGCCTGTAATATCAGCAGTAACGCCGAAAGTGCGAAGCATAGAAGCAGTTGAAGAAATCATAGGCGTAATTTTATCAGAATCGCCCGTGCCTGGTAAACCGACAACCAATCCGTAACCAATCAGTTGGTTAGAGCGTACGCCTTGCACTTTGGCAATATCTTTAATTCTTGTTGGCGCGGATTCTGCAAAAACAGTTGCACTTGCAAAAGTTATGCAAAGTATCAGCGTCAATAGTGTAAATATTTTTTTCATGGTAAAAACCTCGTTAAAGGGCTTATTTAAATTCTGTAACTTCCTTAAAATTCTTTTTAACAAAGTCGACGCTGTAAACGTACCAATCATCGCCTTCGTCAAATATCGCGTAATGTTCTCCCCAGTCATCTTTAATTTTTTTTGATTCGTAAACGCTATGCGGAATTAAATCAACTACACGTTCTCCAATATATTCAAGCAACAACAAAATTAACACCCCGCCGTTAAACGGCTTGACGAATATTTTCAGGAGTTTCCTCTACTTCTTCAAAATTTTTTTTAACGTAGTTGAGTCCATAAATATACCAATCTTCGCCTTCGTCAAAAATTGAGTAGCATTCGCCCCATTTATCATTAATTTTTTTTGCTTTGTAAATTTGATTTGGCGTTAAATCAATTTCATCTTCGCCAATATATTTAAGTAACATTTTTATTCCCCCATTCTTTTAATTTATATTCAACTTTACCAATATTTTCGCATTGATACCAATGAATTTCTTCAATACGTTCTTCTTTGCCATTAGTAACGACAGCCGTACCTCTAACCTTGTACCAATTTTCAGCTTTTGTTAATTCGCCGTTAGGAAGCGGATATTTTTTTATAAGTTTTTGAACCTTTCGGATTTTTTCGCCCTGCGCGATGACTTTAACGCCCGTAACCTTTGAACCCGGTTTAAGGTACCAATTTTCTTTATTCAATGACTTTGGAGTTTTAACATAAAAAGTTTTAGCCATTGCGCTGAGCGTATTCGGCAATAAAAATTCTTGTTCGTCAATCATAGCATTAGAAAAGGAAATTGAAAATTTGAGTTAAAATACCTTGCCGCTGTTTAGCGTTCAAAGGTCCTTTGCCGTCGAATTTCAAAGTAGCATCAGCAACTTTAGTTGAAGGAACGGTATTAAGAGCAGTAACATCAGCGCGGCGCACAATCCCGCGCAATGTAATTTTATGTTCGTCACGATTTTGCCAAATTGACTGCGTACCCTCGACAATCATATTATCATTGGGCAAAACTTCAACAACAGTAACAGTTATTTGCCCGCGAAAAGTGCTGGTATCTCGTGCACTGCCGTCCGCAGAAAATGAATCTGAACCGCCTGCACTTGCTGCCGCCAAAAAGTGAAAAATTCCCGTGCCTGCATTCAAATTAACATTAGCCTCTTTTTCATTGGAGCGGGATTTTGAAGCATTAAGTGTTGTAGATTCATTAATTACAATCGTTAAAATATCGCCGACATCACGCGCTTTTTTATCTGCGAAAAGCCCCCAGCCGTTATCAGCCCAAAGAGATTTAGCCTCAACATTTGCACTTGCAGAAATTAAAAACGCCGCCATTAAAATTGCCGTCAAAACTTTTTTCAACATTTACATAATCACCTCCACTGTACCTGAATCAATAACTTTTGCAGAAATAATTTTTTTCGACGCTTCATTTTTGACTTTGATAACTTCGCCAATTCGCCCGCGCGTCATTGCAATTATCTTTGCAGTTGCCTCAATCCCTTTGTAGCGTACAATAATTTTAACGGGGTGTTCGTTTGTTATTGTTGTAAAATTTACATAACAACTTCAACAGTCCCCGCGTCAATAACTTTTGCAGAAATAATTTTTTTCGACGCCTCATTTTTAACTTTGATAACTTCGCCTATTCTGCCGCGCGTCATTGCAATTCCCTTTGCAGTTGCCTCAATTCCTTTGTAGCGTACAATAATTTTAACGGGGTGCCCGCTCGCCACTGCTACAGGTTGCTGAAAATAATTTGCCGTAATTGGAGAACCTGCGCGAATAAGTCTGTGCGGTACCAAGCCCAAAATTTCTTTAACATCTTTAACATATTCCGTGCGCCCGTCAACAGCAATTTCTTCTGCGCGAAAATCAGATTCATTTACAGGCGTTTCAATTCTTAAATCGTGATTGGCAACCAGTACAAAATCAAAAACTTTGGCAGAAACTACAAAATTAACGTCGCGGTACATTCTGCCGCCGATTGAAATTCGCGCCTTTACGGGCGTGACGCCGTTATAATTAATCATTGACGAGGGAACAGAAATTTTTATATCGATAATGCCGTTGGGGAGCGAAATATCAGCAAGCGGGCGAAGTAAAGTAATTTCCCTGCGCCGACTTTCGCCGCGTTCGTCAAGAATGCGTTCAACTTCCGCAATAGCCATAGCCTCAAGTTGCCCGCCAGGCACAATCTGATTAGCAAAAACACGCGGCGCAATGTTCATAACGAAAATTACAGCCGCGATGATTAAAAATTTTTTCATATTGTTAAAAGTCATTAACGCTTCAAGCCGTTGGCAATTTCCAACATAGAATCTGAAGTTGTAATAGCCTTTGCATTGGATTCATAGGCGCGTTGCGAAACAATCATATTGACCATTTCTTCAACGATTTGTACGCCCGACATTTCCAAAGTATTTTGAGTAAGCACGCCCGCGCCGTCTTGACCGGGAGTACTTTCAATAGGTGCGCCGCTTGCCGCAGTTTCCAAGAAAAGATTTTTGCCGTAAGCATACAAGCCTTGCGGATTTGTAAAGCGTACAAGAGTAATATTGCCAATTTCAGTTTGTTGACCACCTGCGGGTGTATTTGAAACAACACCGTCGCTACTTATTACCAAAGAATCTATTGAAGCATTTTCTTCAAGCGTAATGTTCGGAATCAATAAAAAGCCGTCGCTTGTAACAAGGCGGCGCGTTTCGTCAATCTTGAAAGAGCCGTCGCGCGTATAGGCGGTTGTACCGTCGGGAAGTTGAATTTGGAAGAAGCCTTCGCCTTGAATACCAACATCAGTAGGATTATCAGTAGTTTGCAAAGGTCCTTGAGTAAAAATTCTGTTGGTAGCAGAAACGCGTGTACCCAATCCTATTTGCAAGCCTTGCGGGTATTGAGTGCCGCTGCCTGAAGTGCCGCCCGCGTCGCGCAGCGTCTGATAAATTAAATCTTGAAATTCGGCGCGAACTTTTTTATGCCCGTATGTATTGACGTTCGCCAAATTGTGAGCAACCACGTCCATATTTTTTTGCTGCGCAACCATTCCTGACGCCGCAGACCAAAGAGACCTCATCATAGTAAAAAACTCCTTCCAAAATTGCCAAAAATCTTCCTTGTAATTTTATTTCCTAAAAAATATATCGTCAAGAAAATTCTTTGCCTTTAACAAAAAAGCAATAATAAAAAAAGGGCGCACAAGGACGTGCGCCCTTTTTGCGCCCGAAACGCAGGATGCGTTTCCAGCGCAACGAGTTTTCTTTTGGTACTTTTCTTTTTCGGCACAAAGAAAAGTACATTTAAAAATTTTAAATAAGAAATTTTTTATTTACGCAAATTCAACTGCGCGATAATTTCACGATAACGAGTAATATCCTTTTTGCTGAGATAACTTAAAAGGCGGCGGCGTTGACCTACCATTTTCAACAAGCCGCGACGGGAATGATGATCCTTTTTGTGTTCCTTGAGGTGTTCTGTAAGGTAAGAAATACGCGCCGTCAAAAGTGCAATTTGAACTTCGGGCGAACCGGTATCGCCTTCATGAACTCCATATTTTTTAACAATTTCTTCTTTGGCTGCTTTGTCTAACATTTAAAATCCTCCTGAAAAATTTTTTATTCCAACAGCGAAGTCTGCGTTGGAGTATCGACAAACCGAGCTGCGGTTTTTTTAGACACAAAGTCTAACACATTAATTTTTATATTGCAAGAATTTATAAAAAAAACTTTTATTTTGCAACAACAAATAAAAAAAGGGGCGCACACGGACGTGCGCCCCGTAAAAAGTCGCGCAGGACGCGCGGCACTTGATATTTGCTAATCTTGAAAATGCAACCTGCTAATGGTGGTAATACGCCCGTCACTAAAGCCGCAGCTTGACCTTTTTTAAGAGCGTGGGAAAAAGTTTGCGCCCCAAAGGGGGCGTACGTAATACGAGCGTATTTGAACCGAGCGGCCCTGACGGGCGAAAAAAAAGCACTTTTCTTTGGTACTTTCTTTTTTGCTTCGGAAAAAGAAAGTACATTTAAGCTAAAATAATTTAAAATTTTAAAAACGCAAAAAATTTTTAACCACGCGCCCCCAACGCCGAAATTGCGAAATAGTCATAATATTTTGTTGACGTAAAATAATAAATTTGCTAAACTTTAAAAAACTATATTGAAAGGATGTAAGCTGAAAATTGGCAGTGTGGCGAAAATTACGCATTAGTTTTATAAAATTTGGCTGTCAATCTTTAACGAGGTGATTGGTGTGGCTTTAATAAATATACCGAAAATCAGAAACTGTACAAAGTGCGGAAAAATTTTTGCCGCTATGCACGGAGAAAAAGTTTGCAAGGATTGTGTTCAAAAGGAAAAGGATTTTGAAGAAAGCGTTATAACTTATATCAGAGAAAATCCCGGCAGTTCCGTAAAGGACGTTATGCACGCGACGGGAGCCTCTGAAAAAATGATGCGCCGAATGATGCAGGACGGTATTTTCTCAAATGCCGCAGTGCAAACTGAAGCAAATCCAACTTATCCCTGTATGAGTTGCGGGCGTCCGATTACAAGCGGCACTTATTGTATGGACTGCCTAAGCCGCCTGCGCGACCAAACTAAACGCGCCGCCGAACGTATGCAACTTCGTATTAAAGAAGATAAATCTATGTCAACGATTGAACGTCTTGACAAAATGGCTGAAAGAGAATTTGAACGGGAAAACCGCTTGAGCGGAATTCGCCGCAATTTTTCCAAAGGTATGTTCAAAGACCATTGAAATATTTATTATGATTTTGGATTTATTGAAAAATTGTAAACTTTGCCCGCGAAATTGTAAAATTAATCGTACGGAAAAATTGGGATTTTGCGGCGCGGGCGAAAAAATTTTTGTTGCACTTGTCAGCCTGCATAAATGGGAAGAGCCTTGCATTTCCGGCAATAACGGCGCAGGTACAATTTTTTTTTCGCACTGCAATTTAAAATGCGTCTACTGCCAAAATTTTAAAATCAGCAGCGAAGGTTTCGGAAAAGAAATTTCTGTCGAACGGCTTGCAGAAATTTTTATCGAACAACAAACGCGCGGCGCAAATAATATCGAACTCGTAACGCCGACTCATTATGTACCGCAAATTTGCCTTGCACTCGACGCCGCTAAATTGCGCGGCTTAAAAATCCCCGTCGTCTACAATACAAATTCATATGAAAATTTATCGACGCTTGAACTTTTAAGAAATCGCGTCGATATTTTTCTGCCTGATTTAAAATATTGTGACGACGAAATTTCTAAAACTTTTTCCAACGCGCCGAATTATTTCAGCGTTGCAACCGCCGCTATCGAAAAAATGTTTGAACTTGTCGGCGAATGTAAATTTGATTCTGCAGGCAATTTGACGCGCGGCGTTATTGTACGTCATTTAATCTTGCCGAATTTTCGCAAGGACAGTTTTAAAATTTTGGATTGGTTGCAAAAAACTTTCGGCGATAAAATTTTTATCAGCTTAATGAATCAATACACGCCGCTTTTTCGCGCCAAAGATTTTAAAAAGATTAACAGGTGGCTTACAACTTTTGAATATGATTCGGTTGTAAATTACGCGCTTGATATTGGAATAAAAAATTGTTATATTCAAGTTGGCAAAACTGCCGATGAAAAATTTGTTCCGAATTTTGACGGCGGCGGAGTTTTGATTTGAAAATTTATAAAAAAATAAAAAATGATGCGCACGGACGCGCGGCTATTTCCTTTCTTCTAAAGAAAGAACATTTATTAAAATTTTTAAAATTTAAACAAAATTGCAAAAGGAGGAATGCTAATGACATTTGACGCGGTTTTTCCCGCAAAACTTGTAGGGCTTGCGTCAACTATAAGACCGGCTGACATTCTGGAAATTTTATTGGTTGCAATTATACTTTATAAACTTTACGCAATGCTTGAAGGCACGCGCGCCATTACGCTTGCCAAAGGCATTTTGGTTTTATTTATGGTGAATTTTTTCTGCAACGTCTTTCAGCTGAATTTATTATCGTGGATATTTGAAAAAATAATGACGTGGATGTTTGTACTTTTGCCGATAATTTTTCAGCCGGAATTGCGGCGCACGCTTGAAAGATTGGGGCAGGGCAGATTTTTATTTCAAGAAAGAACTTCGCTTGACGAAGCAGAAGCAAACAAAGTTGTTGAAGAATTGGTAAAGGCGTCAAAAGCTCTTTCAGCCACAAAAACCGGCGCGTTAATGGTTATCGAAAGAAAAATGGGCTTAAACGACGTAAGCGACACGGGCATAAAACTCGACGCAATGATAACTTCGGAATTGATTGGAAATATTTTTTTCGTCAATACGCCGCTGCATGACGGCGCGGCAATTATTCGCGGGAAAAGAATTTATTCTGCAGGTTGCCTTTTGCCGCTTACAGAAAAAACGGGACTTTCAAAAGAATTGGGTACACGCCACCGCGCGGCTATCGGAATTTCCGAACAGTGCGACGCTTTAGTTTTGGTTGTCAGCGAAGAAACGGGTACAATTTCCATTGCAGAAAACGGAAAATTGACGCGCCATTTGGACGGCGAAGCTTTAACTAAAATTCTTCGCCCCGCCTTCGTGCACCCGCACAAAAATTATTTCAGCGATTTTTTCACGAAATGGAGAAAGCAAGATGTTGGAACAGATTAAAGACGCTTTCAGACGAAATAAATTGCAAAAAATTATAGCGTTGGTTTCTTCGATAGCGTTATGGTTTTTCGTTATGGATACGCAGAACCCCGTTATTAACGGCTCGTACGATGTCCCCGTTTCAGTTACGAATATTCCCGCAGGTTATAAACCTTTTTACGCAGAACAAACTATTAACGTTAAATTGAGTGCGCCGCGCTCCTACTTCATTGACTACGGCGTTAATAATATCCGCGCCTTCGCAAATTTACAAAATTATTCTGCCGAAGGTGAATATGAAGTACCCGTTGAAGCGTCATTCCCAAAAGGCTTTGAACTTGACAGCGTATCGCCCGAAAAAATTCACGTACAATTAGACCCGTTTATTGAAAAACAAATGCCCGCTGAACTTATAGTTACAGGTTCGCCGCTTGAAAATTCTATCGTCAAAAGTATGGAAAAATCTTCTGACCAATTAACTTTGATTGGACCAAAAACCGCCGTGCGGCGAGTGGAACGCACTATTGGTTATGTCGGGCTTAACGGCAACAGTGAAAGTTTTGAAATTTTAGTGCCGATAACGGCGATTGACGGCGACGGGCGCGAAGTGCGCGGCGTAAGGGTTGCGCCTTCTGTCATTACCGTAAAAGTTGAAATTGCAAATGAATTTCAGAAAAAAACTGTACCTGTTGTTGCAAATGTTTCTGTTCCGCAAGGGCGCGAAATTTCAGAATTAATCATCTCTCCAAAAGAAGTTGAAATTATTGGCAGGGAAGAAATTTTAAGTTCGATTGATTCAATTACAACCGAGCCGTTAAATTTTATCGTCAATGCAAGAACTTTTATTGGGAAATTGCGGCTTGATTTGCCCGACGGCATTACCGCCTCAAAAAATGAAGTCGATATTACTTGCAAGTTTAAAGACTAGGTTTTAGGTGCTAGGTGCTAGGTGTTAGGAAAAAATCCTAAAACCTAAAACCTAACGCCTAACACCTAATTAAGGAGTAAAATTTTTTGAAAGTAAGAATAAAAAATTTAAGCGTCGATTTAAATGACGAAAGAAATTTGGCGGAAATTGCGGCGGCGTACCTAAAGATTGACGCCAAAAAAATTCGCACGTTGAAAATAATTCATAAAACGCTTGACGCGCGGCGTTATCGAGGCGCGGGAATTAAATTCATTTATACTGTTGACGTGGAATTTGACGGCAAAATTAATTTGGCGCGTGATAAAAATATTTCCAAAATCCCCGCCGAAAAAATTTTTGAAGTTATAAAAATTCCGCGCCCTTTGAAAAATATTCGCCCTATCGTAATTGGTTTTGGTCCTGCAGGAATGTTCGCCGCTTTAATTTTGGCTCGCGCAGGATTGGAGCCAATTATTTTTGAGCGCGGCGGCGATGTCGATTCACGAACTGCCGCCATTAAAAAATTTTTCGGCACGGGCGAACTTGACGAAAATTCAAATGTGCAATTCGGCGAAGGCGGCGCAGGCACTTTTTCTGACGGCAAATTGACAACGCGCCTTGACGATTCACTGATAAATTTTGTGCTTGAAACTTTTGTAAAGGCGGGCGCGCCTGCCGAAATTTTGTACCTGCAAAAACCGCACATTGGGACGGATAACCTGCGCGAAATTGTTAAAAATATTCGCCAAGAAATTTTGAGTTTGGGCGGGCAAATTTATTTCAATTCGCAAGTTACAGATTTAGAAATTTCAAGCGGCAAAGTTACGGCGGTTATCGTAAACGGCGCAGAAAAATTTTCGGCGGAAAAAATTTTTTTTGGCGTTGGACATTCTGCGCGCGATACTTACGAAATGTTAAACCGTCACGGCGTGGCAATGGAAGTTAAAGCCTTCGCCGTCGGCGTGCGGATTGAACACCCGCAGGAATTTATTAACCGCGCACAATTTGGCGCAGATTTTCAAAATAAAAAACTTCCTGCGGCGGATTATTTTTTGACGTACAAAGATATTGCACGCGGGCGCGGCGCATATAGTTTTTGTATGTGCCCGGGCGGGCAAGTTATAGCGGCAACTTCGGAAATTGGCGGCGTTGTTACAAACGGAATGAGCAACTTTGCAAGAAATTCGGGCGTTGCAAACAGTGCGTTGCTTGTTACGGTTGATAAAGCTGATTTTAAAAATTTCGGCAATGACGTTTTAAGCGGCGTAAGATTTCAACGGCACTTTGAAAAATTGGCGTTTGAACTCGGCGGCAAAAATTACCGCGCACCCGTGCAAAGTGTTAAAGATTTTTTAAACGCTCGCGCAGATTGTCAAAATTTTTTGGTTGAGCCGACATATCCTTTAGGTTACAAAGTTGCTGACTTGAATAAATGTTTGCCGCGTGAAGTTGCAGAAACTTTGAAAGGTGCGTTACTTTTTTGGAACGAAAAAATAAAAAATTTCGCCGCGCCGAATGTTGCATTGACGGGCATTGAAACTCGTACAAGTGCGCCCTGCCGAATCCTGCGCAATAAAGAAAATTTTCAATCGATAAGCCACGCGGGAATTTATCCAATAGGCGAAGGAGCAGGTTACGCGGGCGGCATTATGAGTTCTGCCATTGACGGCATTAAAGCGGCGAATACTTTTTTGAAAACTTTTATTTGAGGCACTAGGCACTAGTGATTTGAAAAAAGTTTCTTGCTTTTCAAAGAAAGAAAAACCATATTTAAAATTTTTAAACTTGTAAACTTAAAAATTAAAAAAATTGACGATAACGCTACATTAATATATAATCTTTGAAATTGATTCACAAAAATTTCATAGATTTTCGGAGGAAAAAATATGTGCGGAATTGTAGGCTACATCGGCGGCAAAAAAGCCATTGATTTTTTGTTGGACGGTTTAACGAAACTTGAATATAGAGGTTACGACAGCGCGGGCGTTGCCGTAAATTGCGGCGAAAATATTTTTGTTGAAAAGGCTGTAGGGCGGCTCGATTCCCTAAAAGAAAAATTGAAAAATAATTTGCCTGTCGGTACAATCGGCATAGGGCATACACGTTGGGCGACGCACGGACGCCCTTCGGATTTAAACGCGCACCCGCATTCGGATTGCCACAAAAATTTTTTCGTGGTTCACAACGGCATTATTGAAAATTATCTGCAACTCAAAGAGCAACTCATTGCCAAAGGGCACAAATTTATTTCTGAAACTGATACTGAAGTTGTTGCACATTTGCTGGAGGAAAATTATCACGGCGATTTTGTTTTGGCGGTACGTGACGTTTTGGCGAAAATCGAAGGCTCCTATTCCTTGCTTTTTATGTCGAAGTTTGATCCTGATACTTTAATTGCGGCAAAACAGGATAACCCGCTGATTATCGGAATTGGCAAGGACGGCGAAAATTTTATTGCGTCAGATATTCCCGCAATTATTCCCTTCACGCGGCAAACTTACATTTTAAACGACGGCGATATTGCCATTGTCAAAAAAGATTCTATCAGCTTTGTAAATCGTCAAGGCTTGCCAATCGACAAAAAAATTTTCCACGTCAAATGGAATGCTCAAGCTGCCGAAAAGGGCGGCTACGAACATTTTATGTTGAAGGAAATTAACGAACAACCTAAGGCGGTACGTGATACAATTTCGCCGCATTTGAACGGCAAAGTTACTTTCAACGAATTAAATTGGAACGCAGATTTTTTGAACGACATTAACAAAATTTATATCGTAGCGTGCGGCACTGCTTACCACGCGGGATTGGTCGGGAAATTTTACATTGAAAAACTTGTGCGTAAACTTGTCGAAGTCGATTTGGCGTCAGAATTTCGCTACAGAAACCCTATCGTTGATAATAAAACTTTGGTAATTGTTGTAAGTCAAAGCGGCGAAACTTCAGACACTTTAGCCGCACTCAAAGAAAGTAAGCGGCTCGGCGCAAAAACTTTAGCGGTTACAAATGTTGTAGGTTCTTCGATTGCACGTGAAGCGGAATTTGTTATTCATACTGCCGCAGGTCCCGAAATTGCAGTTGCCTCAACGAAGGCTTACACCACGCAATTAATTTCAATGTTTATGCTTGCGTTGTATATGGCGCAAATTTTAAAATCTGTTCCCGCCGAAGAAATTGAACGCCTGATTAAATTGCTGAAAAAAATTCCCGCGCAAATTTCAGAAACTTTAAGCGACGTTGAACCGATAAAAACTTTTGCGCAAATGTACGGCTTTAACGATGACGTTTTTTATATTGGCAGAAGTTTGGATTATTGCGTTGCGTTGGAAGGAGCTTTAAAACTCAAAGAAATTTCCTACATTCACGCGGAGGCTTACGCTTCGGGCGAACTCAAACACGGCACTTTAGCGTTGATTGTAGAAGGCGTTCCTGTTATTGCGCTTGCAACTCAAAAATCTGTTTACGAAAAAACTTTGTCCAACATTAAGGAAGTTAAAGCGCGTGACGCCATTGTTATTGGAATTGCGGCGGCGGGCAATACTTCGCTTGAAAAATATCTTGACCACGTTATTTTTGTTCCTGAAACTGATGAATTATTAATCCCGCTGCTTGCTGTTGTGCCGCTTCAACTTTTGGCGTACTACGCGGCGATAACGCGCGGTTGCGATGTTGACAAGCCGCGCAATTTGGCTAAATCTGTTACGGTTGAATAAATTATGAAGGCTGAAATTTTGGGCGTCAATGTTGACTGCTTGACAATGCAACAAGCCGTTGAAAAAATTGATTTTTTGATAAAAAATAAAACGCCGTCGATTGTTGCAACCGCCAACGCCGAAATGTTAATGTTTGCAAATGCTGACGCCGAATTGAAAAATATTTTGAACGGCGCGGCTATGGTTACGGCGGACGGCGCGGGAACTGTTTGGGCGGCGCGGTATTTGGGCTACGATATGCCCGAGCGCGTAGCCGGCGTTGACTTGGTTACCAATTTAATTTCCAAAGGCTACAAAATTTATTTTTTCGGCGCGGCGGAAGGCGTTGCAGAATTGGCGGCTGAAAACGTCAAGAAAAAATTTGGCGCAAATATCGTCGGTACGCGCAACGGTTTTTTCACACCTGAAGAAATTCCAAAAATCATTGACGATATTAACGCCTCTAATGCAGATATTTTATTGGCGGCGTTGGGAGTGCCCAAGCAGGAAAAATTTTTGGCGGCTAATCTTTCAAAGTTAAAAATTCCTGTTAATATAGGCGTCGGCGGAACTTTGGACGTATTGGCGGGAAAAGTTAAACGCGCGCCGCGTTGGATGCAACGGGCAAAATTGGAATGGCTTTTCCGCGCCTTGTTGCAACCTTCTCGCGCAGGACGCCTTTTAGCGTTGCCAAAATTCGTTTACAAAGTTGTCAGTAATAGGTGATAGGTGTTAGGTGTCAGGTATTAGTAAAAAAATTGAAACCTGAAACCTGCAACCTGACACCTAAAAAAGCGACTGAAAGGAGCTTTTTCATTTGAGCATAATTCGTGAAGGTTATTACTTTGCGGGAGTTGCGCTGTTAATTGCACTTATTTTATATTTTATAAATCCCTACGCGGCAATATTGCCTTGTGTACTTGCCGCTTACTGCATTTATTTTTTCAGAAACCCTGCGCGAAAAATTCCCGTCGATAAATCTTTGATAGTTTCGCCTGCAGATGGAACTGTTCAAGAAGTTGTTCACCTTGACAGCGATGATTTTGTTCGCTCGCCCTGCTACAAGGTTATAATATTTCTTTCGGTTTTTGACGTACACGTAAACCGCGCACCCATTGCGGGGCAAATTAAAGTTCAGAAATATGTTTGCGGGCGTTTCAGACCGGCTTACAAAGATTCTGTAGGCTTTGAAAATGAAAGGCACTTGATAGGCATTGAGAATGGAAATCTGCGCGTCACTGTTACGCAAATTGCGGGAATTTTGGCGCGGCGAATTGTAAGTTGGGTAACGCTTGACGATAAACTGGACAAGGGCGAACTTTACGGTTTAATTCGTTTCGGCAGTTGTACTGAAATTGTTGTGCCCGATAACGTTGATATTTTAGTTAAAAAGGGCGAAAAGGTACGCGGCGGCGAAACTGTTATAGGTCGAATTAGGAGAAAGGAGGAAGGAGAAAGGGATTAAAAAAATTTTTTTCTTTCTTCTTTATCCTTTCTTCTTTATCCTTTATCCTTTATCCTAAAATCGACCGAAGGGAGATTTTTTCCAATGAAGGCGATGATACCGAATCTTTGTACGGCGGCGAATTTATTTTTTGGAATGTTATCGATATTGGCAACGTACGAAGGCGATTATTTTTTTGCGTCGATATATATTTTATTGGCGTTGGTGGCGGACGGCTTGGACGGGCGAATAGCGCGGGCGTTGGGCGTAGCTTCAGAATTTGGCAAGGAAATGGATTCTTTGTGCGATTTAGGCTCGTTCGGAATTGCGCCGGCTTTTTTGGCGTACAGTTTTTGCTTGCACAATTTCGGCTACATTGGAAAGGCGGCGGCGATAATTTTTGCATTGTGCGGAATGTGGCGGCTTGCGCGTTTCAACGTTTCAACTGACGTTGTACACGGCTTTTTTATGGGGCTTGCAATTCCTGCGGGCGGTTGCATTGTTGCAACAACGACCTTGCTTTTTGTTGCGCTGAACATTCAGCCCGAAAATTTCGGCTTAACTTATCCGATTACAATAATAATCATCGGCTACCTTATGGTTAGTCACGTGCATTACCCGAACTTCAAAGGCGACGGCGCGGAAAAAATTTATTTGCTGTCGAAAATTTGCGGCGCGGTAATGTTCGCGGCGATTGTATTTTTTACAAAAGAATTTCCCGTGCAAGGAATTTTGACGGCGATTTTTTCAACCTACGCAGTTTTCGGAATTATCAATTCCCTAATTTCTTTAATGAATCGTGAAGTTTAACGGGGGCGTTTTTTATGTCAGACAAAGTTTCATTGGAAAAAAATTGCGCTTCTTCGGAAATTCAAGAAATAAACCAAAAATTAGATTTTCTGATTGGCGAAGTTAAAAATATTCGCCGCGATATTAAAGAATTACAGTCTCAAAACACCGACAAAATTTATCAACTTGATTCAAATTTTTATAAACTTTGCAGCGACTTGCAAAGCCAAATTTATAAATTTCAATCCGAATTTTACAGCGGCAACCAAAATGTCAGCAGGGAGCTTAAGGAATTGCAGGAGCAAACAACCTATTCGCGCTTTATTGATAAAGTGTTACCTTTGGTGCCTACCTTTTTAATAGGCGGCGCACTTTGGCTATTTTTAATTGCAATTATTTTTGATTAACGGCGGAGTAAATATGTTCAACTATCCTTTAGATTTTCTAATGGTGCCACTGCAGGTGGTACTCTTTTTGTTTACAATGTACTTTTTCATAATAGGATTTTTCGGAATGTGGCGGCGCAATGAAGTTAAAATTACAATTCCGCAAAAAAAATTTGCCGTCCTAGTTGCCGCGCACAACGAAAGCGCGGTCATTGGACAGCTTATCCAAAATCTTCACGACTTGCATTACCCAAAAAATTTGTACGATATTTTTGTAATTGCGGATAATTGCAACGATAACACCGCCGAAGTTGCACGGGCGGCAGGGGCGATTGTCTGCGAACGTTTTGACGAAGAAAAGAAAAGTAAAGGCTTCGCACTTGAATGGATGTTTGAAAAATTGTACGCGCTGGAAAGCGAAGGCAAAATTTATGACGCCGTTGCAATTTTCGACGCTGATAATTTGGTTCACCCGAATTTTTTAATGGAAATGAATAACCGCCTTATGAAAGGCGACAGAATTATTCAAGGTTTTCTTGACGCAAAAAACCCTTACGATACTTGGGTCAGCGGCACTTTCGCTATTGCTTTTTGGATTATCGATTATATTTCGCACCAAGCAAAAACAAATATTGGACTTTCGGCAGTTTTGGGCGGTACGGGAATGGTTATAACTTTGGAAGTTTTAAAAAAGCTCGGTTGGCGTGCAACTTGTTTAACTGAAGATATGGAATTTACAATGCGCGCGTTGACGCACGGAATTAAAACAACTTGGGCGGCTGACGCCATTGTTTATGATGAAAAGCCGCTGACATTTCGCCAATCGTGGGTACAAAGAAAACGTTGGGCGCAAGGGCAATTTGACGTTGCGCACAGATTTATACCGAAAATGATTCGCGCAGGTTGGAAACTCAAAGATATAAGAATTTGGGACGGCTGCATATATCTTTTTCAACCGCACTTTTTAATGTTGAGTTCAATATTTTTGTTGTTGGGCAAATTGACTGAATACACGAATATTTATAGCGTAATGCCGGACGAAATTTTAACTTTTATAATGGTCGGGCAATATCTTTTGCCAATGATAATTTTGATAAAAGTTCACGCAAAATTAAAATCGTGGCTGTATATGTTGGTTTACCCGCTGTTCATTTACAGCTGGATACCGATAATTTTTGCGGGATTTATGGACAGGAACAAACACGAATGGGCGCATACACAGCATACGCGCTCCATTAACTACGAAGAATTAGACCGCTGGAAAGGCTGATTGTAGTTTGATAGTTGAATAGTTAATAAAAAAAATCGGCTGGAGTTTTTAATAAATTCGCAGTCGATTTTTTTTGTGTAAAGAGACTCGCGCAGGACGCGCGGCAATTTCTATTTTACAAGCTGAAAATTGCAATCTGAAAACGCTGATGTAATCTCCGCCCGTCTCTCAGCCGCAGCGCACGGTAAACTTGAAGCGTTGGAAAAAGTTGAGGCCCCAAAGGGGGCTGCCTGTTACTAAGAGCGTACAGAAACCGAGCGGCCCTGACGGGCGGGAAAAAAGCACTTTTCTTTGGTACTTTCTTTTTTGCGACTGAAAAAGAAAGTACATTTAAATTAGAAAAATATTTGGATAAAAAAACTAGGGGCTGTTGGCAAACTATAAAAAGTAAAAACACAAGCAATTCTTTGATAAAATAAGTTTGAAAGAAAGGATTGCTTATGTCTAACTTATTTT
>CAJOCQ010000025.1 GCA_905233135.1 uncultured Selenomonadaceae bacterium
AACTGCGCCCGATGACTACGCGGCGGTTGTGGAAAATGCCAATAACCAACTTTGTCAAGGCAACGAAGAAATGATGTTCGTTACTGTATTTTTCGGCGTGTTGGAAATTGACACGGGCAAATTTATTTTCGTCAACGGCGGGCATAATCCGCCAATAATTTATCACGCTGAAACTAATTCCTGCGAATATTTGAGCGTCAAGAAAAATTTTGTTTTGGGCGGAATGGAAGACGTTCCCTACAAGCAACAAGAAACAACTTTAAAGCACGGCGATTTAATTTTTACTTATACTGACGGCGTAAACGAGGCAATGAACGAACAAAACGAAGAATACACTTCCGAACGCCTGTTAAACTTTATGAACAGTACAGATTGTCGCGCCGATTTAAAAACTTTGCTTGCGGTGGTAAAAGCTGACGTTGCAAAACACGTTGGCGCGGCTGAACAATCTGACGATATTACTATGTTGGCTCTTCGCAGAAATTAGGTTTTAGTTTTTAGGTGTCAGGGGTCAGGGAATTGTTTTCTTGTTACAAAAAATTTTGAGAGGCTTTTAAAGCCGTTTAAATCGATTTTAAGCAGGGGTAAATTTTTTAATATATTTATACCAAAATAATTACAAAGGCGGCTTGTCGTTAATCCCAGCCGCCTTTAAATCGATATTTAAAATTTGCAAACAAAAAACCGTAACCTGAAATTTTCAAGTTACGGTAATTTTTTTATGTGGTGGAAAAATCTTATACGAGCCCTTGTGCAGTCATAGCTTCTGCAACTTTCTTAAAGCCTGCGATATTTGCGCCCATAACCAAATTGTCATCGTCGCCGAATTCTTCAGCGTTTTTCTTTGCATTTTGGAAAATGTTCTTCATAATATCTTTCAGCTTGTTGTCAACTTCTTCAAAAGTCCAATGCAAGCGTTCGGAGTTTTGGCTCATTTCAAGCGCGGAAACTGCAACGCCGCCCGCGTTCGCCGCCTTCGCCGGTGCAAACAAAACTTTATTTTTCAGGAAGTAGTCAATAGCTTCAAGGGTAGAGGGCATATTCGCGCCTTCGCCGACAACTTTACAGCCGTTCGCAACAAGGCGTTTCGCCGATTCAAGGTCAATTTCACTTTGCGTCGCGCAGGGGAGCGCAATATCACATTTGACATCCCAAACGCCGCGGCAGCCTTCATGATATTCGGAAGACGGGTGAACGTTTTCGTATTCGTAAATTCTTCCTCTGTCAACTTCTTTAATTCTTTGAACAGTAACAAAATCAATGCCGTTGGGGTCGTAAATGTAGCCGTTTGAATCGGAGCAAGTAACAACTTTTGCGCCAAATTCCTGCGCCTTTTGAATTGCATAAATTGCAACATTGCCCGCGCCCGAAATTACAACGGTTTTATCTTTAAGCGGAATATTTTTGGCGTCAAGCATATTTTTGACGAAGTAAAGCAAGCCGTAACCTGTAGCTTCGGTACGCGCCAAAGAGCCGCCGTAAGTTAAGCCTTTGCCCGTTAAAACTGCGCTGTCATAAGCATTACGAATGCGCTTGTATTGCCCGAAAAGGTAGCCGATTTCACGTCCGCCAACGCCAATATCGCCCGCCGGTACGTCAACGTGCGGACCAATATGGCGATAAAGTTCAGTCATAAATGATTGGCAGAAACGCATAACTTCATTATCAGATTTGCCTTTGGGGTCAAAGTCGCTGCCGCCTTTGCCGCCGCCGATTGGTAAACCTGTCAAAGAATTTTTAAAAACTTGCTCAAAAGCCAAGAATTTCAAAATGCTGAGATTGACACTCGGGTGGAAACGCAAGCCGCCTTTGTACGGTCCGATAGCTGAATTCATTTGCACGCGGTAGCCGCGATTAATTTGAATTTCGCCCTTATCGTCTTGCCAAGGAACGCGGAATGTTACAATTCTTTCAGGTTCCACGATTCTTTCCAATAATTTCTGCGCTTTGTACTGCGGATTTTTTTCAAGAAAAGGAACAATCGAAGTTAAAACTTCCTTAACGGTATTTTGAAATTCGATTTGATCCGGGTCACGTTTTTTTACTAAATTAAGAACATCTTCAACGTAAGTTTGCATTTCAGACATTTTTAAAATCCTCCTTTACTGTGCCTGAATTTTAGCATAATATAAATTTTTTGTATAGTACTTTAAAAAAAGTACACTGTATACATATAAAAATTTTTAATTTGTCGATTCAAAATTTAAATCGTGCTTGAGAATCCAAGAGGAAACGGTGCGAATTGCAGAAATAAATTTTTCGGCTTTTTCGCGCTCCTGCGAAAGGTTGACGCTTTTTAATTCGGCGGAGGCAACGTGCGGCAAAAATTCCACGTCATCAGAATCAATTTTCCCTGCAACATTTTCCGTCAAAAAAACGTCACGGTTAAACGCCACGCCGAAACTTTCAAACATACTCGGCGCAATGGAATAATATTTAAAACCTTCGGGCGCAATTAATTCAATAAGCGTAGGTACAATCGAAATATGCCCGCCGACAACATCAGGCGGCAAAATGTTTTTGTCAATCCCCGCGCCGTACATTACGAAAGGCACGCTTTGATGTTCAAAAATTGTAGGGTGCGTCGAAGGGTCAACCCTAACCGCGTGGTCGCCCGTCACGATAAATAAACTGTTCGGAAATTTTTCACTGACACTGCGAATAAATTTCGTAATAACTTTATCCATATACCAATAATGCCCGAGTTCCACCGCCAAATTTTCGGCGTTGGTAACATTCGGCAATTTTTTTAATTCCTCAACGGTTTTTGCAACGTCAAAACCTTCAGCCGCCAAATCTAAATTGTAAGGCGGGTGATTGGTCGTTGTCATTATAAAATGTACCGTAGGCGGTTCACTTTCCAATTTTTTTTCTATTGCGTTAAATAAATCTTCATCCTTCGCGCCCCAAGTAGAATATTTCGGCGCGTTCAAATCGGGATAACCATAAAAAGTGCTGAAGTCCTGCGCGAACGCCATTTTTGAAATATTTTCCCAACCGGGCATTCCGCCAAACCAAAAATCAACACTGTAACCAAGTTTTTTCAAAGGCGGCGCGGGCGAAGAAATATAAACTTCCGCGTAAGTTTTCGGCTGATAGTTTACGTGAATATTTACGTCAGGCAACCCCGTCATCATTCCCGTAATTGCAACCGAAGTAAAATCACCGTTGGGCATAAAATTACGGCTGTAGTAAGAATTTTTTTCCGCAATGATAGATTTCAGCCCGTCGGCAATGTGCAAATTTTCATACTTGCCGATTAGCGGCCATTGCATATAAGTTTCGCCGATAATTATAAAAATATGTTGCGGCTTGTCGATACGCGCGCCCTTTGCAATTTTTTCAAGATACGGCGCAAGATTGTTTTCAATCAAATCACTTTTGCCCGAAATAAATTGCGCACTTTCCAAAATTTTATTTTCGTCAACGCCCGAAATTATCCCCGCACTCATATATTTTGCCATTGTGTACGCGCGGTACAACGCTTGCCCGTCGTCAAGTATACATTCGTTCAAAAAATTGTCCGAAGTTATAGCCGCGCCTTCCCAATTTATCCCGTTGGCGTAGGTAAAACTTCCGCCGAATCTTACAAAAACTCCAAACGCCGCCAAAAATCCCAACATTATTAAACCTACAATTAATTTTCCAAAAGTGCTGTACATTTCAGGTAAGCGAACAGTTTTTAAAAGTAACAGCCGGCTTAAAATTGCAATACAGATTAAAGTTAAAAATATTGCAAGCGGCAGCCGCCAAAGTAAACCGTATTCTTGCAAAATCATCGTGAATATTGAAAAAATATCGTCGTGCCAGCCGCGTACAAGTTCAATTCCGAATGTTGCATTAAATTCTTGATAGTACGGGAATCGCGCCATAAACAACGCCGAAAATATAAATGAAAAAATTATCCCTACTAAAAGGCGCAGGCGTTGCGTCATTCCAAAAATTGTTACAAAGACAAATGAAATTGCCGTAACAAAGCCCGCCGTTTTTAAACTCAATCGCAAGCCCGTCCAAAGTGCCGTTTGAATTTGTTCGCTCGTCGATTCGGGCGAAATGTAATCTGACATCAGCCAAATAAATACCGCGCGGTAAATTTCCAGCAACGCCAATATAAACACTAACAGCCGAAAATCTTTTTGCACGCCTTCAAAAATTCTGTTTAAAAATTTCAATTTTCATTCTCCCGTTAATTTGATAATCAAAAAATTTTATAACAGTTAAAAAAAATCGTCAACTTGCCAAAGGATATGTAAATTAAAAAACATTGACGCGGCTTTTTTGATAAGTTAGAATTAACTGAATTTTTATTAAGTTGGAGGCGGGATTTTTGATAAAAGTATTGGTAAACGGCGCGCTCGGCAGAATGGGGCGCACAGTTATTTCAGCCGTAAAATCTGACGCAGAATTGGAACTCGTCGGCGCGGTTGATATTTTTGCGGGCGAAGTAGAAGGCGTCAAAGTCGACACGGATTTAAGCGCGGCGTTAAAAAAATATCAGCCCGAAGTTATGATTGACTTCACGCGCCCTGACGTTGTTTTCAAAAATGTAATGACGGCGATTGAAAATAAAGTTTCGCCCGTCGTCGGTACAACGGGTTTAACTGACGCGCAAAAAGAAGAAATTGCAGCGGCGGCAGAAAAATTTAACACGCCCGTTTTTATTGCACCGAATTTTGCAATAGGCGCGGTGTTGATGATGTTACTTTCTCAAAAAGTTGCAAAGTATATGCCCGAAGTCGAAATTATCGAACTGCACCACGATAAAAAATTGGACGCGCCGAGCGGCACTGCCGAACTTACAGCCAAAATGATTTCCGAAGTGCGCGCGCCTCATAAACAAGGACACCCCGACGAAAAGGAACGCCTTGAACACGTACGCGGCGCAGATTTTGACGGGATAAAAATTCACAGCGTACGCTTGCCCGGCTATGTTGCACATCAAGAAGTTATTTTCGGCGGCTTGGGACAAACTTTGACAATTCGCCACGATTCAACAGGCAGAGAATCATTTATGCCGGGCGTTTTGTTGGCTTGTAAAAAAGTTCGCGGCTTGAAAGGTTTAACCGTAGGACTTGATAAAATTTTAGATTGAAAAATTGCTACGCAATTTTAGGTGTCAGGTATCAGGTGTTAGGTGTTAGGGAAATGAAAAAATTTTTTATTACAAGTTTGTAAATTGGAGGCAAATTTTTGATGAAAAAAATAAATCTTGCGATAGTAGGCGTAACAGGTGCGGTAGGACAGGAATTTTTGAAACTGATTGAAGAGCGCAATTTCCCGTTCAACAATTTAAAAATGCTTGCGTCTTCGCGCAGCGCAGGCAAAAAAATTAATTTTATGGGCAAAGAGTACACCGTCGAAGAAACAACCGAAAATTCTTTTGAAGGCGTAGATATTGCACTCTTCGCAGGCGGTAAGGCAAGCAAAGTTTTTGCACCTGCGGCGGTTAAAGCGGGCGCAGTTTGTATCGACAACTCAAGTACTTTCAGAATGGATAAAGAAGTCCCGCTCGTTGTTCCCGAAGTCAACCCGCAAGCTATCAAACGTCACAAGGGAATTATTGCAAATCCCAACTGCTCAACAATTATTATGGTTATGGCGTTGAAACCGCTGTACGATATTTCAAAAATTAAAAGAATCGTCGTTTCAACTTATCAGGCAGTTTCAGGCGCGGGGCGCGAAGGTATGGACGAACTCAAAAACCAACTTGACGAACTTGCAAAGGGCGAAGAAGTTCAAGCGAAAGTTTTACCCGTTGCTTCGCTGGATAAACATTACCAAATTGCATCTAACCTTTTGCCGCAAATTGATATTTTTATGGACAATCTTTACACCAAAGAAGAAATGAAAATGATTGACGAGACGCGCAAAATTATGGAAGACGACGCAATGAAAATCACTGCAACAACAGTGCGCGTGCCTGTTTTTCGCAGTCACGCCGAATCAGTCAACGTCGAATTTGAAGACGAAATTTCGGTTGAAGCAGCGCGCGCCGCGTTGGAAAAATTTAGCGGCGTCATTGTCAAAGATAATCCCGCCGAAATGCTTTATCCCCAACCTTTGGAAACTTCGGGCAAAGATAATGTTGAAGTCGGCAGAATCCGCAAAGATTTTTCTGTTGAACACGGTTTAAATTTTTGGGTATGCGGCGACCAAATCAGAAAGGGAGCAGCGTTGAACGCCCTGCAAATTGCAGAGTACTTAATTTCTAACGAGGCTTAAAATGGAAAAGAAAAAATTTATATATTTGTGGCTAATTGTTTAATTTTGCCAAATGGTATTATTGAGATAGGCGGCGGCGAAATATATGCTACAGGAAAAGCCAAATATTTGGAAAGCTGCGGTTGGGATGTCCGTATGTTTTTTAAAGCTCCCGCAAATTCTGAATCTAAAATCCCCGCACTAAAAAAATATTTAAAAGTTGGCGGAGATTGTTTTTTTCTTCAACAACCCCCTTATAAATTAAAAAAATACGAACAGGAAACCGCTTTAAATACTATGATTCAAAAATTAAATTTGCACGATTTAAATAACTGTGAAATTATAATTGAATCATACCATCATATAAATGCTTTTTGGGGCGAATTGCTTGCTGCAAAACTTGGGGCGCGACATATTTTTGTTTCTACTGCTGAATATTATCGTACAGATCCGTTTTACGAAGAAAATTTAGATTTTTTTTATTTCAAGTGGCAAAGAAATGAACTTGCTTATTCTGAACCGGATATGTTGATAAAATTATTTAAAGGCTACAAAAATATTACTGCCGCCAAATACAATATGCCAAAAGTTGTACGTGAACCCGATGCTGTTCAAGATGTCGATTTTCCGATTGATAAAATTCAAAAACTTGACTGGAATATTTGCCATATTGGCAGAATTACCAAAGAATATGTACCGGCTGTTATAACAGGCGTTGCAGAATTTGCACGGCGTCATCCCGACAAGAAAATTAATTTTATTTTTGTAGGTGATATTACTTTCCGAAGAGATTTTATTGTTAAAAGTTTTTCTGGAATAAACAATGCATTAATTACGGCGTTGGGAGATATGGTGCCGATTCCGCGCATTTTATTTTCAAAAGTCGATGTTATTTTGGCAATGGCAGGAGCAGCAACTCATACTTCGCAAGAAGGAGTATTTTTGATAAACGGCAGTGCCAAAAATCCATACAGAACGCCCGGAGTTCTCGGCTATGATACCAAAGATACTATTTACGGCGAAGGAACTTTTTCATATGTTGAAGCCTTGGAAAATGTACTTGTCAAAAAATTATACGATAAATCAAAATTCGACTATCCTAAACAAAAGCCGGCTGAATGGTACTATAATAATTTTTGGACAATCGTTGAAAATGCCGCGCCTGAAAAAGAATATTATGTTCAAAGACTTTCGCAGGAAAGAATAAGAGATTGGACGGCAATTTTTCCATTTTGCACAATTTCAAGAGGCGCACGCTTAATTTTATTCGGCGCAACCGAAATTGCCAAAGACTACAAAAAGCAAATTCAAAGTCAAGCAAATTCTCAAATTGAATTTGGACGCGGCTATATAAAACAAATTTATAATCCCCCCATTATGAAATAGTTGCTATTCTTGACGAACACCCCGAAAATTTTGACAATGCAGTTGTCGGCGTTGAAAGACTCAAGCAAAAAGATTATGACGTTATAGTTATATCTACTTTTCCGCAATACGCTCAATCTGCGTACAATAAAATTATTCAAGTTGTTCCTGAAATGGCGAACAGAATTATTTATAACTTTCAAACTTTGAACACTTGAATTTTATTGTATCGGCAAAGAGGGTGTATCGTTATGATTTCTTTCAATGTGCCGCCTTTCATAGGGGACGAATAAAAATTTATAGCAAAAGCCGTCGAAAATCGCAAAATCAGCGACGACGGCGAATTTACAAAAAAATGCAATAAGTGGTTTGAAAAAAATTTTCCACGCAAAAAGTTTTACTTATAACAAGCGGCACAAGTGCGCTTGATATGGCGGCTTTACTTTGCAAATTTAAAAGCGGCGATGAAGTAATTTTGCCGAGCTACACTTTTTCCAGTACAGCAACTTTAATTCTTGTAGGCGGCGGTACGCCTGTTTTTGTAGATATTCGCCCCGACACAATGAACATTGACGAAAACAAAATTGAGGCGGCAATTACCGAAAAGACGCGGGCAATATTTGTTGTGCATTATGCGGGCGTTGCTTGCGAAATGGATAAAATTTTGGAAATTGCGCGGCGGCACAATTTGAAAATTATCGAAGACGCGGCGCAAGGAGTTATGAGTACGTACAAGGACAAGGCGTTGGGAACCATTGGCGACTTCGGCTGCTATTCTTTCCACGAAACAAAAAATTATTCTATGGGCGAAGGCGGTGTGCTTATCATCAACAATCCCGAATACAACGAGCGCGCCGAAATTCTGCGCGAAAAGGGCACCAATCGTTCAAAATTTTTTCGCGGGCAAATTGATAAATATACTTGGGTGGACGTTGGCGACAGTTACCTCCCGAGCGAATTAAACGCCGCCTATTTATGGGCACAACTTCAACGCGCGGACGAAATTAACAATAACCGCCTTGCAACGTGGCAAAGTTATTATGACGCTTTTAAAAATTTGCCGTGTGAATTGCCGAAAATTCCTTCCGAATGCAAGCATAACGGGCATATGTTTTACATTAAATTAAAAAATTTGGAAGAGCGCACAAAATTTATTGACTATATGAAATTCTACGGCGTAGGTTGCGTTTTTCATTATGTGCCGCTGCATTCCGCGCCCGCAGGAAAAAAATATTGTCGCTTTCACGGCGAAGATATTTTTACTACAAAAGAAAGTGAACGCCTTTTGCGCTTGCCGCTGTATTATGGTATTTCAAATGACGATTTAAATTTTGTTATTGATACATTGAAAAAATTTTTTGTTTAAGTGGAAGGAGCTGTTGAATTGAAATGCAGAATATTTTTGTAACGCGTCCGTCAATACCCGAATTCGACAAGTACTGCGAAATTTTAAAGGATATTTGGGAAACACGCCAATTAACAAATATGGGCAAATATCACAAAATTTTTCAAGCAAAGTTAATTGAATTGTTGAACGTATCAAACGTCGAATTGTTTACCAACGGTCATATGGCGTTAGAATTATCCTTGCAAGCTTTTAATTTCCCGCGCGGCGCGGAAATAATAACCACGCCTTTTACTTTCGCTTCAACGACTCATGCAATAGTACGCAATAATTTAACGCCTGTTTTCTGCGATATAAATTCTGAAGATTATACTTTGGACGTTACTAAACTTGAAAATTTGATAACTGACAGAACCTGCGCGATAATGCCCGTGCATGTGTACGGAAATATTTGCAACGTCAATGAAATTAATCGGCTTGCAAAAAAATATTCGCTGAAAGTAATTTATGATGCAGCGCACGCCTTCGGCGAAAAATTTGACGGCAAAAATATTGCAGAGTTCGGCGATGTTTCCTGCTTCAGTTTTCACGCCACAAAAGTTTTTAATTCCATTGAAGGCGGCGCGGCTTGCTTTGAAGACAGAAATTTGGGAATTAAGCTTTATCAATTAAAAAATTTCGGAATAAGCGGTCCCGAAAGTGTTGACGGCGTCGGCGCAAATGCAAAAATGAATGAATTTTGCGCCGCTATGGGGCTTTGCAACTTGGAAAATTTGGGCGAAGATATTGCAAAAAGAAAACTTATTTACGAGCGTTATATGGAAAATTTAAGCGGCGTGGAAGGCTTGAAACTCAATTTCATTCAAAAAAATCTTGAATCAAACTATGCTTATTTTCCCGTGATTTTTAATGAAAAAATTTTCGGCACTTCCCGCAATGAAGTTTTCGCTGTTTTGGAAAATGAAGGAATACTTGCGCGGAAATATTTTTATCCTTTGACAAGCGATTTTAAATGTTTTCACGGTAAATTTGATTCTTCAAAAACTCCTACCGCTCTACGTATCAGTAAGCGCGTTTTGACTTTGCCTTTTTATGCAGATTTGGATTTTGAAGACGTTGACAGAATTTGTAAACTTATTTTAAGTTGCAAAAAATAATTGGGAGGTTGTCATGGAAAATAAATTGTTGGTACTGATAACAACTTATTCGCGCGGCTATAATTTGCCGGCAGTTGTTGAAAGCGTCGTTAATCAAACTTTCAAAAATTATAAAATCCTTATTGCCGACGACCGTTCGCCCAATGACCCAACCGAAATTATTAACGGTATAAAATCGAAATATCCCAATGTCGATATTGAACACCGCAGAAATTATGAAAATGTCGGCGAAGGAATCAATATTAACATTGCGATCGTCAAGGAATGGAATAACGGTTTTAAATATATTGTGCTATTGCAAGATGACACAATTTATACCGATAATAATTTTTTGAGCGAGGGAATACAGGCTCTTGAAAGAAATTCGAATGCCAAATATTGTTCAGGTTTGGTTTCACGCAACGGAAGACCCGACAGTTTTTAAATAGTTCCGCCAACTATGAACGCCTTTGAAATAAACGGGATTGATTTTTGGCGGCTTTGGGCTACTTATCTGGGACTTCATTGGGCAGCGGGTATATTTCGTTACAGTGATACGGTAAAATTTCGTTTAAATAATGACATACGAAAAGACTGCCTTAACGGCGATAATTTATTCCTTTTGCATATGGCTATGAAAGGTTCTGTTGTTATTTTTAACAGAGTTGTTTTGGAATCCGAATACAATAACAACGGCGGAAGGTATGCAACAAGATTTAAAGACCCTGTTGACAGATTTGTAAAAGTAGAAAAATATTTTCGCTTGGCGTCTGAATTTGCAGTAAAACACGGCGTAACCAAAGAAGAAGCTAAAGATTGGCTTATAACTCGTCTTGTAAATACAGCGGTAATGATGCTTAATAACATTGGGCAAAATCCCGAAATGCTCAAAAAATTTACCGATACTTTGTTGAATTATGAACCGGAAGTTGCCACCGGACTTTTAAACAGAATTCTTACACAAAGATAAATTTGAGGAGAAATTTTTATGACTTTGTTAATTTACGGCGGCGGCGCGTTGGGGCGTCAAGTTTACGATTTAACTCAACGCAATTACCCCGCCCGTTGGGAAAAAGTTATTTTTATTAATGACTTCCCGCAAATGGGGGGGGGTGGCGGCAGAACGCCATTTATTTGAAATTTTAACTTTTAATGAAGTCTCGGAAAAGTTTAAAAATAATTTTTCTGAAGTTGAAGCAGTCGTTGCCGTCGGCGAACCGCGCGACCGCGAAACTCTCTACCAAAAATTAAAGAACGCCAAAATTAAAATTGCCACGCTGATTGACAAAACTGCAAAAATTTCTCCAACTGCCAAAATCGGCGAAGGCACGATTATTAACGAATTTTCAACCGTACATTCGCAGGCGGTTATTGCGCAGAATGTTTTGATTGATACTTTTTGCAAAATCAGCCACGATATTAAAATTGGAAGTCATTCTGTAATTTCGGCAAATGTTGCCTTTGGCGGCAGAATTAATTTTGGCGAAAGAGTTTTTGTCGGTATGGGAGCCGCGCTCAAGGAAAATATTTCCATTGGCAACGACGCTGTTATTGGTATGGGAAGCGTTGTACTGAAAAGCGTTGAAAATTGCGTGACAGTTGTCGGCAATCCTGCGCGAGTCCTTACAAATTCCGCGCAAAAAGTTTTCAAGCATTAGCATAATTTTTCGCAAGGCAACCTTCTCATTCTTTTAAATTGTGTCTTTGTAAAGAGAAGGGGTTTTGTGAAACAAATGAAACTAGCCGTTATGCAACCGTACTTTTTCCCGTACTTGCCCTATTGGCAACTGATGAACGCCGTTGATAAATATATTGTTTATGATGACGTAAATTTTATAAAAGGCGGCTGGATTAACAGAAACAGAATTTTAATTAACGATAAGCCCGCATTTTTCAATTTGCCTGTAATTGGCTCAAGTTCCTATAAATTAATCAGCGAAGTATCCTGCAATTTAAACGTTGTCAAACGTCGAAAAATGTTGACAACGCTTGAATTGGCGTACAAAAAAGCTCCGCAGTTTAATGCAGTTATGCCACTGCTTGAAAAAATTATTTCCTACGAATCAGAAAAAATTGTCCCGTTCCTGGTAAATTCTTTTCTTTTGATTAAGGATTATTTGGGCATTGATACAGAAATAATTTTGTCTTCGACGATACCAAAAGATAATTCGCTCAAAGGGCAGGATAAAATTTTTGCAATATGCAAATATTTCGGTGCGCAGGAGTACTGCAACGCTATCGGCGGAGTTGATATGTATTCTGCCGAAGATTTCAAGGCTCGCGGAATTACTTTAAAATTTTTAAAATCTAATCCAGTCGAGTACAAGCAATTTAAAAATGAATTTCAAGCAGATTTATCAATTATCGACGTTTTAATGTTCAACGCAAAAGAAAAAGTTATCGCAATGCTTGACGATTTTAAATTTATATAAAATGACAAGGAGGGATTTTAATGAGCGGATTTATTGCTGACAGTGCCGAAATTATAAATTCGACGCGCGGCGAAAATATCAGAATGTACCGCAACGCGCGGTTGATTGATTCAAATTGCGGCGCAAATGTTTCTATTGGCGAAGAGTCTACCATTGTAAAATCCGAATTGGCGGATTATGTTTCAATTAATCGCCAAAATTATATTCGTGAAAGCAGAATCGGCGAATTTACAACCGTTGAATGAAATTCCAATGTGCTTTTTTCTGACGTTGGAAAATATACAACGATAAGCCGCGCGGCTGACATTGGAGCCACTGAACACGATTATAAAAAAGTAACAACTTTCGGTATAGAAAAAGTTAGAGCTATGCGGGGGGTATACCAAGAATTTAATTACACGAATTGCAAAATAGGTAACGATGTTTAGATTGGCGCGGGTGCGCAGGTTTTGAAAAAAGCAAATATAGGCGACGGAGCTTGCGTCGGCGCGGGTGCGATTGTTACTAAAGACGTGCCGCCATATGCAATAGTTGTCGGCGTGCCTGCAAAAATTTTGAAATATCGTTTTGAAGAAAAATTTATAGCGGATCTTTTAAAAATTAAGTGGTGGGATTGGCCGCAAGACGTAATTATAAAAAATTTCGAGTGCTTAATTTCGGCGGAAATGAATGAAGAAACTATCGAAAAATTAAAGGAGATTGCGGCAACCCTTTAAAGGAGCGTCGCAAAAATGTCGTCTGCAAAAAAAACTAAAATACACGTTTTAATTTTTCCCGCAGGGGAAAATAATTCGATAGGCTTGCATCATGCATTGTCACATAATGTTAATATTGAAATTTTCGGAGCTTCTTCAATCGGGCGAGAGCGTCACGGATCCTACATTTTTAAGAATTACACTTCAAATTTGCCGCTGATTTCTGCAGATGTTTTTATTGAAAAATTTAATACCTTTATTAAAGAAAATCAGATTGATTACATTTTTCCGACGCATGATGATGTTTCGCTTTATTTGGCGGAAAATCAAGAAAAAATTTCTTGCAAAATTATTACGGCTGATGCAAGGTCAAATAAAATTTGCAGGGATAAAAAATTGACGTACGAACTTTTTGCAGATTGTGCTTTTTGCCCGAAAGTTTACGAAGATATTGTTGAATATCCTTGTTTTATAAAGCCGCGTAAGGAACAAGGCGCACGCGGAACATTATTAATAGAAAATGTTACTGAAGTACCAAAAAATTTTGATAAAGAAAATTATTGCATAACCGAATACATGCCGGGCGAAGAATTAACTGTAGATTGTTTGACTGATTCAAAAGGCAAATTAAAAGCCGCTCTGCCGCGTGTACGTTGGCGAAAATTTGGAGGTGTTGCCGTTGCCGGAAAAACTCTTTCAACGACACCCGAAATTTTAAAAATTGCAGAAACGTTAAACAGCCGCCTAAATTTTTTGGGTTTGTGGTATTTTCAAATAAAAAAATCTGCCGACGGCAAATATAAATTAATGGAGATTTCGGCGCGTTGTCCCGGTACAATTTGCCATTCTTGTGCAAGGGGCGTTAATTTACCTTTACTAAGCGTGTATTGTGCCGAAGGAAAGGAGGTTACAATTTTTGAAAATCCTTTTGAAGTAACTGTCGACCGTGTTTTGATTCAACGATATAAAATAAATTACGAATACGACACGGTTTATATTGACTATGACGATACAATTATAGAAAGTGAATTGGTTTGCCTTCCGGTGATAAAATTTTTGTACCAATGCAAAAATCTCGGCAAAAAAATAATTATGCTGACACGGCACGAAAATTATTTTGAAGATTCAATTCTTGAAAGTTTAGAAAATCATTGCATTTCTTATAAAATTTTTTCCGAAATTATATCTGTTCCAAATGATAAAGAAAAATCTGATTATATAAATCCTGCGCGAGCAATATTTATAGATAATTCATACGCTGAAAGAAAAAAAGTTCACGACGCTTTTAATATTCCGGTTTTTGATATTGAAGGGATGGAAGTACTAGAAGATTGGCGTTGTTAATTGGAGGTCACTATGAAAGAAATTGGCGGCTATATGGATTTTGAAACATTTCGCGGCGAAATGTTATACGGCGACGGAATTTTATTGAACACGGGGCGCGCGTGCTTGCAATATATAATTGAGGCACGCGGCATAAAAAAAATTGCTCTGCCCTATTATAATTGCGAAGTTGTAACTGAAGCCTGCGAAAAGTATAATGTTGAAATTCGATATTTCAGCATAGACGCAGATTGGTTGCCAAAGAATTTAAATCTGCGCGAAGACGAATATTTATACATAGTCGATTATTACGGGCAACTTACAGATTCTCAAATATTAGATTTAAAGCAGAAATATCAGCGCGTGATACTTGACGAAACTATGGCGTACTTCAGGAAACCTTTTGCGGGGATTGATACAATTTACAGTTGCAGAAAATTTTTCGGCGTTGCTGACGGCGGTATTTTGTTTACTGATTCAAAAATTGCGCGGGAATTGCCGCAAGATGAAACTTTTGAGCGGTTGCATTATGCTCTTGGCAGGTATGAACGCACGGCAAGCGAATTTTACAAAGAATACGCAACTGCAGACGAATCTTTCAAAAAAGAACCAATAAAGCGTATGTCAAAGTTGACAGAAAATATTTTACGCGCCGTCGATTATGATTTTGTCAGCGCACGCCGCAAAGAAAATTTTTCTTTCCTGCACGAAAATTTAAAGGCGATAAATCCGCTAAATTTGCGCGTAGTTGACGGAGCTTTTTTATATCCTTTGCTGATTGAAAACGGCGCGGAAGTTCGCAAGAAAATGATTGCGCAAAAAATTTATATCCGCCTGCTTTGGGCGAATGTTTTGGAAAGTTGCGCACCTTCAACTTTTGAATATAATATTGCAGAAAATGTATTGCCTTTACCGGTGGATCAAAGATATAATCTTGACGATATGAAATATATGCTTAAAATTTTAAAAGACTTCATTTAACCAAAATTAATTCTAAAATTTTTGGGGGTGATATTATGGTTAGTGATGAAACCATGATGTTCAGTTTTGGCGTTGAGGAAAACCGCGCGGAAAAAGTTATTAAGACCGCGTATCAAGCCATGACTGAAAAGGGCTATAATCCCGTGCACCAACTGGTAGGTTATCTTTTAAGCGGCGACCCCGCCTATATTACGAGCCATAAAGACGCGCGCAGTAAAATTCGCAAGGTTGAACGTGATGAACTTTTGGAAGAGCTTGTAAGAACTTACCTTGAAAAATTGGAGCAGAAAAGTTGAGAAGTTTAGCACTTGACATTGGCGATAAAACTATTGGAATTGCGGCAAGCGATTTATTGAACCTTACGGCGCAGGGCGTCAAAACTATCAGGCGCACTTCAAACAAAGAGGATTTGCGGCAACTCGGCGAAATTATTTCAGAATATGACGCAGAAATTTTGGTTTTCGGTTATCCGAAAAATATGAACGGCACGGAAGGCGAAAGGTGCGAACTTGTAAAAAAATTCGCAGAAAAAGTTTCAAAGGCTTTTCCTGCCGTCAAGCAAATTTTTTGGGACGAAAGATTGAGCACGGTTGCCGCAGAAAAAAATTTAATTGCGGCGGATGTCAGCCGCGCCAAACGTAAAAAAGTTATTGACAAAATGGCGGCGGTGTACATTCTGCAGGGTTATCTTGACAGTTTAAATTTGAAAGGAAGTATTTAAATGGCCAGAAAACATAATCAACATAACGATTTTGAAAACGAAGAAAATTTTGAACAGGAAGACTTTTTTGAAGACGAAGGCGAAGATATTTTGGTTGAAATGACGGACGACGAAGGCAACGTTTATTATTATTCCGAAGAAATGATAATTCCCGTCGGCGATGAACGCTTTGCAATTTTGGTTGAAGTGCACGAAGGCGACGAAGAACACGAACACCATTGCCATTGCGGCGAATGCGGCGACGAGTGCGACTGCGAAGAAGGCGACGTTATCATTGCAAAAATTGTTTTGAATGAGGACGGCGAAGAAGAATATATCGAGCCGACGGACGAAGAATTTGAGGCAGTGCAAGCCGCCTATGAAAACTTAATGTACGAATCGGACGAAGATTAATGAAAATCGAAAAAGTTGACGGCAAAAAAAAAGTCGACAATGATTCAAAAAAATCTGCGCCCGTCAATAAAAAAAATTGGGGCGAAAAATTATTATCGCCCTTCATTGCGTTAAAAGAAATGTTCGCCGAACTTTCGCCAAAATACGTTATATCAGTGGCGGCGGCGGTATTTTTTTGCATTTTTATAATTGGCGCGGTTTTAATTTTTGCCGACCCGCAGCCGATAAAATATTCTTCCAATGGCAACGTTGAAAAAAAAGTTCACGTAAAAATAACGCGCGGAATGACAACCGCCGAAATTGCTCGGCAACTTTCAGACAAAGGCGTTATTTCCAACAGCTGGAAATTTAGGATACTTTCCAGAATGCGCGGCTATGACGGGCAAATGAAAACAGGTACTTATACCTTTGCAATGGGAATGTCGGACGAAGAAGTTTTTGAGGCGATTTTGAACGGCGCAAAACACCTTGCACGTCTTACAATCCCCGAAGGTTTTACCGTCAAAGAAATTGCCGCGCGGCTTTACGAATTGGATTTAGCTGACAAAGAAGATTTTTTAAAGGCGGCAAAAGATTTTAAAGCCTACGATTACATAACGCCGAACAAAAATGTTTTCTTCGCGGCTGAAGGTTTTCTCTTCCCTGAAACTTACGAAATTGAGAGCGATTACAGCATTGAAGAAATTTTAAAAATGATGACGGAAGAATTTGATAAACGTTTAACGGACGAAATGCGGGCGAAGGCTAAGGAAATGAATTTGTCGATTTACGAACTTGTAACGCTTGCGTCATTGGTTGAAAAAGAAGTGCGCTACGAAGAAGACAGGGCGGTTGTCGCGCAGGTTTTGTTAAAGCGATTGAAATTAAATATGCCGCTGCAAACTGACGCAACGCTCCAATATTTAATGGACGCGCCGAAGGAAGATGTAACGATTGAAGATACAAAAATTGATTCGCCCTATAACACTTACCAAAATGCAGGCTTGCCGCCGGGTCCCGTTGCAAATCCCGGAATTGAGGCTATTGAGGCGGTTTTAAATCCGGCGAATACAGATTATTTATATTTTGTTGCTGACAGGGAAGGGCATAACCATTACGCCTACAGCTACGAAGAGCATTTGAATTTAGTTAATCAGTATCGTTGATTAGGAAAAAGGAAAAAGTTTGAAGGAAAAAGTTTGAAAGAAAAAGTTTTTCAATTCCCTTTGTCCTTCCTCCTTTATCCTCTTTCCTAAAATTTCGACCGAAGGGAGAAATTTAATGGAACTTTTGGCACCTGCGGGGAATTTTGAAAAGTTGCAAGCGGCGTTGATTTACGGCGCGGACGCGGTTTATATTGGCGGAAAAAATTTCAGCCTGCGCGCTTACGGCGATAATTTTTCTGAAGAAGAAATTTTAAAAGCAGTAGAATTTACGCACCAACTTAATAAAAAAATTTACGTTGCAACGAATGTTTTTGCGCACAATGCCGACCTTGCCGAATTGGAAAAATATTTTAAGTTTTTGGACGGCGCGGGCGTTGACGCGGTTTTAATTTCAGATTTGGGAATTTTTACATTGGCGAAGAGTTTAACGAAAAATTTACAGCTGCACGTGAGCACGCAAGCCAACGTTACGAATTACCGCACGGCGAATTTTTTTCACGAAATGGGCGCAAGCCGAATTGTTTTGGCGCGTGAATTGACGCTTGAAGAAATTTTGGAAATTAAAAAAAATTGCGCGGCTGAACTTGAAATTTTTGTACACGGCGCAATGTGCATTTCGTATTCGGGCAGGTGTTACCTTTCGCACTATTTGACGGGGCGCGACGGCAATAAGGGCGCGTGTACTCATTCTTGCCGCTGGAAATATTCGCTTATGGAAGAAAAACGCCCTAACGAATTTTTTGACGTTGACGAAGATTCGCGCGGCGCGTATATTATGAACTCAAAAGATTTATGTTTATTGCCGTACCTTGACAAAGTCATTGAAAGCGGCGTGGCGTCCTTGAAGATTGAAGGGCGTATGAAGAGCGTTAATTACGTGGCGGGCGTCGTGAAAGTTTACCGCGCGGCGATTGACAGCTATTTTGAAAATCCGAAAAATTTTACACTTCGCGCAGATTGGCTTGAGGAATTGGATAAAGTTGCGCACCGCCCCTACACTTCGGGATTTTTCATAAGCGACGGTGCGCCAACTGAAATTTATGACACTTCAAAGCCGAAACGTTCAAGCAACTTTTTGGGGATTGTAAGAAATTTTGACGCAGAAAAAATGCTTGCAACGATTGAACAGCGCGGCAAATTTGAAGTCAATCAGGAAGTAGAATTTTTTCAACCGCGCGGCAAAACTTTTAAACAAAAAATTTCTGCAATGTACAACGAAGACGGCGAAGAAATTTTTTCCGCGCCGCACGCCCAACAAATTGTTAAAATTCCTGTAACTCAAGCGGTGGAAATTTTTTCTTTAATGAGGTGTTGAAATTGAAAGTTGTTGCATTTGGTTTTGGAAATTACGGCAAAACTTTACTTAGTTTAATTAATTCGTGCCCAATTCAATCAGGTATTAATTTAACGGCGTATTTTCACTCCTTGAGAGGGGGGTACAAATGAGCTTGTAATTTACCGCTGGCAGCATAACGTAAATATTAATGACGCTGAAAAAATTTTTGAGGAAATTTCTGAAATAAAGATTCAGCCAAATTCTTTTGATAAGATTTATATTGTAGGTGCCAATTTTGATTTGAGGCAGCAACTTTTTAAAATGGGCGTTGAGTACAAAAAAATTTCTATGTGCTACGGCGATATAATACATTGTCATTGCCCGCTTGATGAAATTTTTGTAATTCCGAAGGCTCAACCTGAAGTGCCGTTTAAAAAAGGTCCCGCCGAAATTTATCAAAATTATACCGGCGAAACTGCCAAGTCTCACGCGCGGCGCGTACGTGAAAAATTTTTTGAAAAATATTGTCAAGGTGAAGGGCTTGACATAGGTTACGGCGCAGATATAATTGATTTTTCTGCTTCAGGTTGGGATTTACGCAACGGCGACGCGCAATATTTGGCGGGCATTGAGGACGAAAGTTTTGACTATGTTTATTCTTCACATTGTTTGGAGCATATGTACGACGTAAGAATTGCATTAAAAAATTGGTTCCGCGTTTTTCGCAAGGGCGGCTATTTGTTATTAGCGATTCCGCACAGGGATTTATATGAAAAGAAAAATCAGTTGCCTTCGCTCTGGAATGGAGACCATAAACATATGTTTTTAATTGGGCGTGCAGAGCCGCCAGATACTTTGGACATTTGCGAAGAAATTCGGGAAAGTATTTCAAATTATGATATAAAATATATTAAAGCTTGTGACGAAGGGCATACAATTACAAATCCTTTAGTTCACAGCGACGGAGAATATCAAATAGAGGTTGTGATTCAAAAATTATAGGAGGTGTTAAGATGAAAGATTTTTTGAAACAAATTTTTGGCAGCAACGCCGATGAAGATATAATTTCGCCCGTCGATACTGCAAACGCAGTAAGAAAATCAATAACAGTTTCAGGGCACGTGCAAGGCGTCGGCTTCAGATATTTTGTAAGACAAACGGCACGTGCGCTCGGCGTTACGGGTTGGGTTATGAATTTGAATGACGGTACAGTTACAATGGAGGCGCAATGTTCGCCGCAAGTTCTGGAAAAATTTATTGAACAACTGAAAAAGGGCAACGGCTTTTCAAAAATCGTACAGCTGAAAAGTTATGATTTAAAAGTTGTCGAGGGGGAAAATAAATTTGGAATTAAATATTAACGGCATAAACACCAAAAGAATTTTAGTGTTGCACGGACCGAATTTAAATTTGTTGGGGACGCGCGAACCCGAAATTTACGGCACCTTGACTCTCAACGAAATTAATGAGACTTTGCATACGCGCGCAAAAGAATGGGGCGTTGACGAAATAGATTTTTTGCAGTCGAACTTTGAAGGCGAACTGGTCGAGGCGATTCAAAAGGCGCGCGGGCGTTACGATTTTATTTTATTGAACGCGGCGGCGTTGACGCACTATAGTATTGCCCTGCGCGATGCTATTGCCGCAATTCCCGTACCTGTCATAGAAATTCATTTGTCGAACATTCACAAGCGCGAAGAATTTCGCCGCCAATCTGTTATTGCGCCGGTAGTTATGGGGCAAATTTGCGGCTTCGGAATTGACAGCTACATTGCCGCGCTTGAAATTGCAATTCGCAAATTACGCAAAGGATAATAAAAAAATTTGAAAATAGCGGCTGAGCGTGATGCGAAGCCGCCAATCCCCTCGCGCAGGACGCGCGGCATTTTCTCTTTACTAAGCTGAAATAAAAAATGTCGCCCGTCCTCTCAGCGCAGCTGCCCGCCGCCTTAGTGCGTACAGAAACCGGAATGCAGAATCGACAGTTCTAAGAGCGTTACCAACGCAAGGCGCACTGGACGGGCGACGATTCTTTCTTTGGTTCTTTCCTTTCTTCTAAAGAAAGAAAGAACATTTATAAAATATTATTTACTAAACTAAAAACGATTTACCAAAAATATAAAAATCCCCCTGCAAAAAGGAGTTTAATTTTGACTGAATTTAGAATTGAAAATTTGTACAAAAAACTTGACGCGGAAGAAATTGACGCGGTAATTATTTCAAAGGCGGCGAACGTTTTTTATTTCAGCGGCTTTCGCGGCGACAGTACAATTTTGTTGATTGGAAAAAATTTTCGCAAGCTGATAACTGATTCACGTTACATTGAACAGGCGCGCATTCAAACTAAAAATTTTGAAATTGTCAAGCAAGAAGACGGGCTTTTTAAAAAATTGATTGACGAAATAAAATCTTGCGGCGCAAAAAAATTCGGCTTTGAAGGTAGAGTGCTTACTTTTGACGAATATACCAACTTGAAAGAAAATCTTTCAGGCGTCGAATTAAAATCCGTCGAATTGGATTCATTGCGGCAGATTAAGGACGCGGCGGAAATTTCCAACATTCGCCGCGCTTGCGAAATTGCAGATAAAGCTTTTACAGAAATTTTGAATTTTATCAAGTCGAATGTTTCAGAAAATGAAGTTGCCGCCGAGCTTGAATACCTTATGAAAAAATTCGGCGCGGAAAAAAATTCTTTCGATACGATTGTTGCTTCAGGCGTACGCGGAAGTTTGCCGCACGGCGTAGCAAGCGATAAAAAAATTTCTGCGGGCGAATTTGTTACAATGGATTTCGGCGCAATTTTTAACGGCTACTGTTCCGATATGACGCGCACAATTTTTGTTGGCAAGGCTGACGACAAGCAAAAAAATCTTTACAACGCAGTTTTAGCCGCGCAACTTCACGGCTTGCAATGTATCAAAGTTGGCGCAAGCGGTAAAGCCGTTGACGCCGCCGTTAGGGAATATTTAAAAACTTTTGACCTTGAAAAATATTTTACTCACGGCTTGGGGCACGGCGTAGGGATTGAAATTCACGAAGAGCCGCGCCTTAGCAAATTAAGCAAGTGCGAAAATCTTTTGGCAAATATGATTGTTACCGATGAGCCGGGAATTTATATTGAAAATGTCGGCGGAATTAGAATTGAGGACACTGTTTTAATTACCGAAGGCGCAGCTGAAACTTTGACAAAAAGCCCCAAAAATTTAATCGAGCTTTAAAACGCACAAAAAACGCCCGTAACGCGGCGTAAATATTTTTTAGGTAAAACTATAGGCAGATTAATTTAAACCTACGCTACGGGCAAATATGACGCTTTTAAATCGATTTTAAATAACTTGAGGTGTAAATTTGTTTCATAGTAAAAAATTTTATCTGACTACAGAAAATTTTTCAGAAATTATTTCACAAATTGACGAGGCACTGACCAAAGAAAAACTTTCCAAAAAAGAATTAATGAACGCCCAACTTTTGCTGGAAGAAACTTTTATGCGAATGGTAAATTTCGGCAAGGCTGAAGGCGTCCAAGTTACAATTTCAAAACGTTTAGGCGATTTAAATTTGACGCTGGAAAATAGCGGCGAAGAATATAACCCGCTGATTTCTGCAACTGATTTTGACGAAAATGACGAAGATTATTTTCGCACGATTATTTTAAAATCCAACGCCGCCAAAATGAGTTACACGCGCAAGGGCAATAAAAATCTTGTCATTATTCAAGCGCACGAATCAACCAACCGTCAACTGCAATATACAATTTTGGGAATGGTTACGGGAATTATTTTCGGCTTGATTCTGAAATTTTTTGCAAGCCCCGAAGTAATTTCAAT
>CAJOCQ010000026.1 GCA_905233135.1 uncultured Selenomonadaceae bacterium
GTAGAAGGTCACTTTGCGCTTGCGAGTAAAATCTTTTTGCGGATTAGCGATATATTGGGCTTTATTACTTTCCATTTCTTTTAAGATTGTTTGCAACTTTTCTATGGGATTCATTTTATAACAGTCCTTTCAGGACTATCATAAAATTTTTTTCCCTTTTCGTTAAGTTAATGCCATTGCCCGCTATGGGTACTTTTCCATAAAAAAGAATTGTACCCGCTACGGGTACTTTTCAAAAAAAGAATTGTACCCGCTACGGGTACTTTTATTAAAATTAGATTAAAAATCACGCTATTTGTTGAAAAGGTTCACGCTTTTTTAGTATAATGTAGGCGTTCAAAAATAGCTTCGTTAAAGGAGAGGTTGCTTGTCATAGAACATTTGTAATATAACATAAAACCATTAGTAACTCGGTAAACCTTTTACTACATTACTTGAAAAGGAGTGCATTATAATGGAAATTGCTAATACTATTAACAATAAGATTCTTGAAGGTTCCAATGATGCAGATTCTATCTATAACAGCGGGAGTAAAGTTTCTATTAATTCCTACGGCGGCAACGATTCAATCCGTAACAGCGGTACGGAAGTCAGCATTAACGCGGGCGCGGGCGATAACGTCATTAATATGGCAACTTATTCTTATAGCCGCTACGATAATTATATTGTTACAGGCGACGGAAATAATTTAGTCAACAATGATACTGTTGAACGCTCCAAAATCATAACAGGCGCGGGACACGACACTATTATTACAGGCGGCTATGGAACTTCGATTAATGCGGGCGCAGGCAACAATAATATCAGCGTTGTAAGCAGTAGCAATAGCACAATAAGCGCGGGCGACGGCGATGATTTTGTTTCTTTGCCAAGCGGCTCGGGCAGTAATAATATTAATGTCGGCAACGGCAACAACGAAGTTTACGCGGGCAGCGGCACAAATACAATTATTTCAGGCAGCGGCGACGATTTCGCTTACAGCGGCAACGGCTATATAAATGTTGGCGGCGGCAAAAATACTGTTTCTGCACTTTACGGATACACTACAGTTATTGGCGGCGCGGACAATGATTATTTGAATCTTGCAACATATTCTTACAGCCGCTACGATAACTTTATAAATTTCGGCGACGGCGATAATTACGTTAATAACGATACTGTTGAACGCTCCACAATCATAACGGGCACAGGCAATGACACAATCATTACAGGCGGCTATGGTACTTCTATTGAGGCGGGCGAAGGCGATAATAACATTAGCGTTGTAAGCAGTAACAATACAACAATCAACGCAGGCAGCGGTAAAGATTTTGTTTCTGTTGCAGGAAGTTCAAGCGGCAATATTATAACAGCCGGCGAAGGCGATAATACCGTTTACGGCGGTACAGGTACAAATACTGTTACTGCAGGCGGCACAGGCACAAGCAAAGTTACTATTGGCAGCGGTTATGTAAGTTTGGGTAGCGGCAACAATGAAGTTTCTTTGAGTTACGGCGGCGCAAGTACTTTCATTGCGGGCAACGGCGATGATACTTTGAATATCAACGATTATACTTACAGCCGTTACGACAATGTTATTAGTATCAGCGGCGGCAATAACTATGTCAATAATAATAACGTTGAACGTTCCACAATAAAAACGGGCGAAGGCAACGACACTATCATAACGGGCGGCTATGGTACTTCCATTGACGCGGGCGCAGGAAACAATAATATTACTGTAAACACAAGCGGCAGCAATATAATCACCACCGGCGACGGCAACGACTTTGTTTCACTGCCAAGCGGTTCGGGAAGTAATGAAATTACTGTAGGCAACGGCAACAACGAAGTTTACGCGGGCAGCGGCACTAATACAATTATTGCAGGCAGCGGAAACGATTTCGCTTACAGCGGCAACGGCTATATAAATGTTGGCGGCGGCAAAAATACTGTTTCTGCGCTTTATGGAAGCACTACGGTTATTGGCGGCGCGGACGATGATTATTTGAACCTTGCAACATATTCTTACAGCCGCTACGATAACTTTATAAATTTCGGCGACGGCGATAATTATATTAACAATGACGATATTCAACGCTCAACAATCATAACGGGCAAAGGCAACGACACTATCATAACGGGCGGCGGCAATTCTTCAATCAACGCGGGCGCAGGCAATAACAATATCACTGTTGTAAATGGTAGCAGTAACACAATCACCACCGGCGACGGAAATGACGTTGTTTCTTTGCAAAGCGGTTCGGGCAGTAATAATATTAATGTCGGCGGTGGCAATAATGAAGTTTACGCGGGCAGCGGCACTAATACAATTATTGCAGGCAGTGGAAACGATTTCGCATACACGGGCAACGGCTATGTCAGCGTTGGCGACGGCGATAATGAAGTTTCTTTGAAATACGGCGGAAGTACAGTTATTGGCGGCAGCGGTAAAGATATTATTAACGTTGATACTTATACTTACAGCCGCTACGATAATTACTTTGACGTTGGCGACGGCGATAATTATGTTAATAATGATGACGTTGAACGCTCCGTTATTTTGGCAGGCGCAGGCAACGATACTATCATAACGGGCGGCTATGGAACTTCAATCGAGGCGGGCGAAGGCGATAATAATATTAGCGTTGTAAGCAGTAACAATACAACAATTAACGCAGGCAGCGGTAAAGATTTTGTTTCTGTTGCAGGAAGTTCAAGCGGCAACGTTATAAATGTTGGCGAGGGCGATAATACTGTTTACGGCGGTACAGGCACAAATACTGTTACTGCAGGCGGCACAGGTTCCAGCAAAGTTACTATTGGCAGCGGTTATGTAAGTTTGGGTAGCGGCAACAATGAAGTTTCTTTAAGTTACGGCGGCGCAAGTACTTTCATTGCGGGCAACGGCGACGATACTTTAAATATCGACGATTATACTTACAGCCGTTACGATAATGTTATTAGTATCAGCGGCGGTAATAACTACGTCAATAATAATAATGTTGAACGTTCCAATATTAAAACGGGCGAAGGTAACGACACAATTATTACAGGCGGCTATGGTTCTTCCATTGACGCGGGCGCAGGAAACAACAATATTACAATCAATTCAAGCGGCAGTAACATAATCAGCACGGGCGACGGCGACGACGTTGTTTCTTTGCCAAGCGGTTCAGGCAGTAATAATATTAATGTCGGCAACGGCAACAATTCAGTTTACGCGGGCAGCGGCACAAATACAATTATTTCAGGCAGCGGCGACGATTTCGCTTACAGCGGCGAAGGTTATATAAATGTTGGCGGCGGCAAAAATACTGTTTCTGCACTTTACGGCAACACTACAGTTATTGGCGGCGCGGACAATGATTATTTGAACCTTGCAACATATTCTTACAGCCGCTACGATAACTTTATAAATTTCGGCGACGGCGATAATTACGTTAATAACGATACTGTTAACCGCTCCACAATTTTAACGGGCAAAGGCAATGACACTATCATTACAGGCGGCTATGGTTCTTCCATTGACGCGGGCGAAGGCGATAATTATATTGCTATTAAGAACAGTTCAAACAGCACAATTAAAACCGGCGCGGGCACTGATACTATCGACTTAAACAACAGCGCAAATGTTATTTTCTGGACAGGCGGTACAGATTTTATTTTAAATTACAACGGCAACAGCACAATCAAAGTTGCAGATAAATCCGCAGTTTCTATATCACAATCAGGCAACAACGCTGTTTTGACGGACGGCACTAACACTTTGATTTTGGTTGATGCATATGGCAGCAAAATTACTTTAAGTGATATTACTGCAAGTGATACCCTTGTTGCAGAACTTGCAGATTCTCTTACAGCTGATACAGTGCAACCTGAAACAACTCCGCCCGATACAACTCCGCCCGATACAACTCCGCCTGATACAACTCCGCCTGATACAACTCCCGCTGATACTTTGCCTGCAGGAATTTCAATCAGCAATTCTGTTTTAACTGCGTCAAGTCTCTTCGCAGGAGATAAAATTGATATTGCAGATTTTGAAGAAGATATAGTTACAATTAACGCGGCGGCAGTTTCTCAAGCAGTTTCAATCGTCGGCAGTGCAGATGATAATTCTATAAAAGGCGGCAAGGGCGCAGATACAATCAGCGGCGGTAGCGGCAATGATACTGTTTCACTCGGCGCAGGCGCGGACGTTTATATTTATCACGCAGGCAACGATTTAATTCAAGATTATAAAGCAGGCGAAGACGTTATTAATTTTGCCGCAGAAATTCAAAGTGCCGCGTTGTCTAATTCTGACCTCGTAATAACTACAGATTCAGGAAAAGTTACCGTTAAATCTGCAAAAGGTAAATCTGTTACTGTTACTGATTCAAGCGGTGAAACTTTTGAAATTTTGAATACATATCCTGCTGAAACTTTACCGGCTGAAACACTTCCGAGCGGCTGGAAAAAAGACAGCGCGAAGGGTTTATTGCAGGCAAGCGTTGCAAGCGCGGCAAAAGAAATTGATTTAACCGAAGATTACGGCGCGAACGTTACAAAAGTTGACGGCTCCAAAATTACTGCAGGGCTTAAAATTACAGGCAATGCAAATAATACTTCGCTGAAAGGCGGCAAGGGCGCAGATACAATTTCGGGCGGCGCAGGTAATGACACTGTTTCACTCGGCGGCGGCAAAGATATTTATATTTATTCCGCAGGCAACGATTTAATTCAGGATTATAAGAGCGGCGAAGATTCAATTTATTTAAATCTTGACGACGTTACCAATTCCACGCTTAAAGGTTCTGACGTCATTTTGACAACGGGCGAAGGCGCAGTTACTTTAAAAGGCGTCAAGGAAAATGCTGTTACTTTTGTTGACGATGACGGCAATGCTACCGATAAAATTTTCTACGCGGGCATTTCGTACGACCCGCTTGCAACAGGTTTAACCTATGACGCCAAAAAAACTATGCTTACTGCAAGCAATAAATTTACAGGCGCGGAAATTGATTTGGCGAATTACCTTTCAACAGTTACAAAAGTTAATGCATCCGCAGTTAAAAACGCCCTTGCAATTACAGGCAACGCAAATAATAATTCGCTCAAAGGCGGCGCGGGCGCAGATACTCTTACAGGAGGCGGCGGCAACGATACTTTGAACGGCGGCAAAGGTAATGATGTTTTCATTTATGAAAGCGGCAACGATTTGATTCAGGATTATAAGAGCGGCGAAGATTCAATTTATTTAAATCTTGACGACGTTACAAATTCCACGCTCAAAGGTTCTGACGTCATTTTGACAACGAATAACGGCACAATTACTGTAAAAGGCGTCAAGGAAAAGGCAATTACTTTTGTTGACGATGAAGGCAACGCTACCGACAAAATTTTCTACGCGGGTATTTCGTACGACCCGCTTGCAACAGGTTTAACTTATGACGCCAAAAAAACTATGCTTACTGTAAGCAACAAATTTACAGGCGCGGAAATTGATTTAGAAAATTTCCTTTCCACCGTTGTAAAAGTTAATGCAGGCTCCGCCAAAAACGCCCTTGCAATTACAGGCAACGAAAATAATAATTCAATCAAAGGCAGCGCGTACGCAGATACAATTACAGGCGGCGCGGGCAAAAATACTTTGACGGGCGGCAAGGGCAATGACATTTTCATTTACGGCGGCGGCAACGATTTAATCACCGATTATGAAGTTGGCAAAGATTCAATTCAAATTGGCGAAAGTATTACCGGCTCTTCGCTCAAAGGTTCAGATATTATCATTTATACTGAAAGCGGTTCTGTTAGCGTCAAGGGCGGCAAAGATAAAAAAATTACCGTTACTGACAGCGAAGGAAATTCTTCCGCCGAAGTTTACGGCAAATTTGATTATAACGCAGATAAAACCGCAATTACGCTTGTTTCAACTTTCAGCGGTTCTCTTAAAGCTGACGATTATAATTCTGCCGTTGAGACTATCGACGCCTCAAAAGTTTCTAAGGCTGTAAATATTTTCGGTAACGCGCAAAACAATTCGATTATTGGCAGCAAGGGCGCGGATAAAATTTACGGCAACGCAGGCGACGATACTTTGAGCGGCGGCGCAGGCAATGACACCTTGACGGGCGGCGATGGCGCAGATACTTTTGTTTACACCGAAGGCAAAGACGTTATTGCAGATTTTACAGCTGAAGATTCGGTAAATATCAACGGCGCAATTTCGGGCGCGTCATTAAAATCAAGCGATATAGTTTTCACCATTGGCAAAGGTTCCTTGACGCTCAAAAAAGCAAAAGATATTGAAGTTGCCGTTGACGATAAAATTTATATCAACAATCTTGTTTACGATTCAGAAAAAACTTCTGTAACGCTCGGCGCGGCGTTCAGCGGCTCCTTAAAAACTTCAGATTATGCTTCAACAGTTGAAGAAATTGACGCAAGCGCACTTACAAAGGCTGTAAATGTTGCGGGCAATGACAACGATAATTTAATTGTCGGCGGCAAGGGCGCAGATACGCTCAACGGCGGCAAGGGCAATGACACTTTGACTGGCGGCGCAGGCAATGACGTTTTCGTTTATGAGAGCGGCGACGATGTTATTACAGATTACACCGCAGGTAAAGATAAAATTAAAATTTCTAAAATTGAAAGTTATTCTGTTGACGGCGACGATATTATTTTCAACACCGAAAACGGCTCTCTTACAGTAAAAGATATTAAGGACGGAAAAATTACACTGCTTGACGCCAAAAATAAAACTTCTTATTGGTTCGCTGACAGTGACGATTTTGTAAATGCTGATGCTAATATTAGCGCGTTAATGAAAGTTGCAGAAACAAATTACAGCATTGTTGACATTTCGGAAAATAATTTTGCGGAACTTGACAAAGAAGACAAAACAATTATCACGGCGGCAAAATAATTTTTATGCTTGATAAAAATTAAAACCTCTGTAAAGAAAAACTTTTGCAGAGGTTTTTTTATTGGCGTAAAATATAATTGTAATAAATTCTAATATGTTTGCTAAAATAAAAAAATTAGGCGTGCGAAAGATCTGTCAAATTAAAAAATAATAATATTAATAATGGCATAATGTTGCCGGTGTACATTTCGCAAATATCGCCGAGCCGCACCCGATATCAATTTACAGGAATTTCAAAAATTCTTTCGCCGTCAATTAGAAATTTTTAATTTTGCGGCAAGTGTAACCTATAAAATTTTCTGTAACAAGTACCGGATATTGGTTTTTTGCATCTCGAAAATTATTAATACGGCAATTATTTTTTCAGATAATCTAAACGGTGTTATCTTATTTTTGTATGGCAGTCATTCCAAGTTGCGTTGCCGCTGAAAAATATTCAAGAATTTTTCGCCATTCAGAATCAGCTTTTGCGCTGCCTCTGTGACACTCGTCAACTATTATTAAGTCAAAAAATTGCGGGCTGAATTTTTGGAACAAGCTTTCAGTATCTTCTTCGCCCGATAAGCCTTGATAAAGTGCCAAATAAATTTCGTGCGCCGTATCAAAATTAGATTTTTTAACCCAAGTCATACTTTCTTTGAACGGCGCAAAATCATTTGTAAATGTTTGAGAAATTAAATTTTTTCTGTCAGCAAGAAATAAAATGCGCTTTTTTATGTGCGCCTTCCACAACCGCCAAATAATTTGAAAGGCGGTAAAAGTTTTGTACGTGCTCGTCGCCATTACAAGGAGGATTCTTTTGCGCCTGTTTGCTATTGCCTCGACAGTTTTATTAATTGCGTTAATTTGGTAATAGCGCGGCAATTTTTCGGGATTTTCTAAAAAATAAGGAGCGTCAATAATTTGCTGTTGTTTGTCAGTAATATTGCGCCCTGACTTATACATTGCCCGAAGTTTTTCAGGCGAAGGAAATTTATTTAACGGCAAGAAAATTTTAACATCACCTTCCAATTTCAACAAAAAAACAGGCGACATTTTTTATTTTTTTACATTGATTTCTTTTAAATAAATCTAATTTTTTTGGAGTAACCACTTATATTTGCCGGCGGCTTGAGCAATGCTGATACTTCCTAAATTCCTAAATTAACTTTTTATAATGGTGAATTTTGATACGTGGAAATAAAGGATGATATATGGATTTATTTCAAATTTTCGTAAGAAAATTTCCGCAATGAAAAAATCATTCGATGACTTTTTAGATAATATGGCGAAAAATTACAATAAAAAAATTCATCTAACATATTATGCCATTGAATAAAGTATCAATATGGAATAATTTTTGCGCTATTGCCGTCGCCCAATTTTTCTGCAGAGCGAAGACCACTTTTATAACGTATTTCCTTAAGATTTTTACAACCATTGAAAATTTGAATTCCAATGTCCGTAACACTCGGCGGAATAGTAACACTCTGCAAACTTTCGCAGTATCTGAACGAATAGTTTCCGATTTTTTTTATACTGTCCTTAAGAATCTGATTAACGTTAGCCAACTTCTTGCAACTCTGAAAAGCTCCATGCCCACTATAGCCATCACTGATTGTAGTTACCGTTCCGTGAATTTTGACTTCCCTTAAGCTATAACAACATTTAAAAGCTCCAGTAGCAATTTCGTCAAGACTGCCCAAAATCTCTACACTTTCCAAATTAGAACAAAAAGCAAAAGCAAAGGATTCGATTATCTCTACGCTTGCAGGAATTGAGATAGTCTTCAAATTGCCACAACTGCAGAATGCATCTGCGCCAACACTTTGGATACCCGCACTAATGACAACTTTTTGAATTAAATCACGTTGAGCATACCACGGGGATTTATTATCGTAATAATTATCCATATCACCGGTACCGCTGATTGTTAGCGTGCCGTCGTCATCAAGCCGCCAAGTTAAATTTGTATCTTGAATAGTGTTGCTGCTCGTTTTGTCTGGCGCAGTGATTATCAGTGGCGGAGTTACATAAGTGGATTTATTGTAAACAAGATACAAATTAGCGAGCATAGTTTTACCGCCTGCGTTAAACGGCGTTTTGTAACCTATTTCAAAGTCAAATCTGTTGTCGCTCCGCTGATTATTCCTTTCGTCGTAGTAGTCGCCATTACGAAATTGATAATGTCTGTAGACGGCATCGCAAATTCTTTTGTACTGTGCGGGGTCTTTGTGTTCAATGTCGCTCAATGGCATGTCTTCCAATGTGGTATTCGGCAAATATTGGGAAGCTCCCATGTAGACGAGCCGTAAGTTAGCGGGTTCAGTCTTACCACCTGCGTTAAGCGGTGTCTTGTAACCAATTTCAAAGTCAAGACGGCTTTTGCTCCGACGACCGCTTTGACTGTCAACATATTCGCCATTTTCAAGAGCACTTTCATAAACAGTGTCGCGAATTTTTTCGTAGATGTCGGGATTTCGAGTGACAAGAACATCTAACGGCACTTTTTCTGCGGTCTGAATTTCTTTGGCGGTCAATGTATTTGTCGATTTCTTGAGTAGTCCGGCACTCTTTGCAACTTCCGCAGTAATTGATGTGATGAATGCCATTTTGTTTTGCTCACCGAAAAAGTTTTTCCATTTGCCGTCAGATCGATTCCATTCATCTTCTATGTAGGTGGCATCCGCTACGTGTTGAGCCAACGCGGAAACGTCATATTCAACACGCTTTGCAAACTCAACAAACTGCGGCGATTCGCCTTTTTTTTGAGAATAAAACCTCAAGAGGTCGCAGATATTTTCCTTGCTGTAGCCGAGAAGTTCTTCACGCTCCCCGAAAAATTTTTCGTCAATCTCATCTGCCATCGCCTCAATGTTAAAGAATTTCTCATCGTGGCGATTATTCAGCCAATCAATCAACTCATCAAATTTGGCTTTCATGCAGTCGTAAACCATGACATTACAAGTTTTTGTTTCGCCTTCGCCGTCGTCACTGGTAACCTCATAATCGAAGTAATAATAGCCTAGCGGAACACGTTCAATTAAAGAAAATTGTTCAAACAAGGAAAGGTCGAATTTTGAATTTGCCAGCTGTATAAACTCGGCAAGCTTCCCTTCGGAAATGGTATGCAAAATTTCCCAGTCTGAAAGTTCTTTATCGGATTGAAAATTTTCAGGAGGCGGCAGGGTGAAGCCAATGTCTTTTTCATCTTCGTAAAGTTTTTCGGGAATGACCCACGCAACCAATTCATCGCGCCATTTATCGAGGAAGTCTATTATATAAGTTACTTCTGTTCCGCCGACTTTTTGCCCGCGCAAGCCGCGACCGATCATTTGCGTCATCAAAATTTTTGACTTTGTTGGGCGTGTAAGAAAAACCGTTTTAACGTTCGGAACATCTACGCCTTCAGTCACGATATTCACGTTTATAAGCACATCCAGTTTGTCGGCTTTGAAATCTTTGATTATCGTTTCATTGTCTTGCCCGTCTTCACGACCGGAGATTACATAATTGGCTCTGACATTTGCGGCTTTGAAATAATCATAGAGAAGTTTCGCCATAGCTCGATTAAGTGCGAAAACTAAAGTTTTGCCGTATTTTGAAGAATCCTTTTTGTAAGTTTCGACGATTAACATGTTGCGCTCGTGATTCTCGGCAATGAGTGAAGCGGCAAGCTTGGCATCTTTACCGGCTCCGTCGAGGTCGAATTTGCTTTCTCTGATTATACGGTTGTAAACGGCTTCTGCATTGTTACGTTCAAACCATTTCTGCATATCAATATTAGTAGGTATTCGATCAAACATTGCTTTAGAAAGAATCCCTTTACTAGTCAATTCACTAATGGAAGTTCTGAAAAGAATATCGTCTGGAAAGACTTTTTTCATCCAGCCTTGTTCTTCTTCAGCTGTGCGAAAGGGCGTCGCCGTAAGTCCAAGCATAAAAAATCTTCCGCCGTATTGCCGCATGTCACGAATTAAATCTCGATAGCCTTTGGCGGGAGCATGATGCGCCTCGTCAATTATGAAATAAAAATTATCCCGATTCTTTTCCAGCCAATCACGAAAGGCAGGTTTATTGACCGACAAGCTTGCTTTGCTCGATATTAAAATATCGTCGTCCGGGCGAATGCTGTAAGCACTGTTATGTTTTCCCGAAATGATTCGATAGCTGTAAGAAGATTTACCGCCCGTCGAAATATTTCGGCAACAAACCAGCTCGAATGAATGATAAGCTTGTTCCAGAAGAGAATAGCGGTGCGCAATCCAAAGAATTTTCTTGCCCTTGCTTAAGACGTTTTGCATAAGCCAATAAGTTGCAGTTAAAGTCTTGCCGCCGCCTGTCGGCAAAACCAAAAGCCCTGCAGGATTTTCCGTCGCAGTTTTGCTCCAAGAAGACAATTTTGCAGTAGCTTTTTCCTGATGCTCGTAAAGGCTGATATTACTGTCGCTTTGAGAGACGGGAATATTGCCTGACGGAATTACAACTAAACTCATAATAATCACCTCTTGTGTTAAAGATCGTCAAAAAGCTGTTGCATTCTTTGGATTTGTTGCCGATAATTTTTTTCGTCGTAGAGAATGTAACCGACCGTCATCCATCTTGCATTTTTATTGCCTCTGCTGAAAGCAAATCGTACAAATTCAAATTCCGCGCCGAGTTTGTTCCTAAAGTAATTGCGCACCGTATCCCAAGCGTAACGAACATCTTTTGCATTGAAATTACCGTGTTCCAATCCCATTTTCACGCAGATTTTGTTGTTTTCCAGCTGAAGATAAAGACCCTCAAAATGTTTGTCCGTGAATTTAAATTTTTGAACGTATTGAGGAGTTTTCCAACTCCAATTCATGCACATAAAACCGCCTTGAACGTTAGAAACGTAACCATACCATGAATCTTTCGGTATAAGACCGCTATTTTTAAGGTGCTGAAAAAAACCATGATAGCGGATTCCCCACCACTGACTTATCGGCAAAGTTTTATACGCGGTCTCTTCGCTCTCGAAGTGTTCAAGATACTCAAGATAGTCCGCAAAAATATCGCTGTGGATTTTGTTTTTGTACGGATTAAAAATCGAAAACAATACGTCACGCTTGAACGTAAAATATTTTGTACTGAACCGCCACTGAGAGATTGGCTTATAGAAGACGCCAATAACATTTTTTTCGCCGGCAGCTTTAAGAGCTGCAATGTATTTGTCCATTTGCGCATCATCGACGGACAAGTTGATTTTGTCTTCGATAACGACCTTGCAATCATCGACTGTCAACAATACATCGATAAGACCTTTCTGTTGTTCGCCGGGAATTTTTACGGCAACTTGACGCTCAATGCTTAAAAGTCGCTTGGCATTCTCCAAATTTGGTATTCTGTGAATAAATTCCCACGCGCACGCCTCAAGCTGAGGATTGATACCGGGATTTTTCGCAAAAGACATCAACCAGCAAATGAATCCATCTTGCGAAAGCTCGCTTGTTGCCCAGTTGAACAAATTATTTTCTCTCATAAAACCACCTCCGAAAAATTTTCAACAGATTTACTTTAAACTCGTAACTGAATTTTATCACGGCGAATGTATATAAAACAATCTCAAGAAAACTTTTTTATCGTAAGCTCAATCCCGCCTATGACAGGATTTTTTCTGCGCGTAGGATCTACCAAAACATTTAAGACAAACTCAAATACCAGCCCGCTAATTGAAAACGTCTTTGAAAAAAGTTTGCGCTCAATCGGCTTGGTTGGTGTGTTCGCATTGATCTCCGATTCAAACTTTGCTAAGGCGTCACGCATTTCTTTTTCGATAATTTCTGCGGTCTCCTGAACGAACTTGGAAAAATCTTCAACCGCATTCAAGCAACCTTTAATGACGCCGTTTGATAGAGCATGAAACATTACTTTCCAGCCGGATAAGTTCAGTGAGCGATACGTCAACTGCTCCAGATTTTGTTCGCCGACCGTCAGATATATTCTGCACTCCCCGTCGTTAAGCTGAAGGTAACTTTCGCCGAGTTCATCTGTTCGTTCACCAACAATCTTGAACGGGTTATTTGCATTGTCAAGCGCGTACTCATCAATAAACGCGCCGTAGTTGTTGAGAAATTCTGCGCGGGTAATTCCCAAACCGGCATTCGATGCGACACTTTCAGACGGCTGATCAAAAATATTTTCAAGTGCGGCGTCTCGTGTTATCGTGAAGGACGAAACTCTTTTCATAAATTTAGTCACGTTATCATAGATAGTTGTCACTTTGACGAAAAATAATTCACCTTCAAATCGAAATTCCTTCGCCGAAGTTCTCTCAAACGTCCTGGCAGAAATGACAACTTGTCTCGTTTCACGTTTCATATCCTCTATTTGGGAATGGATAAGCTCTTCAGCCGCCGCAAGCATTTCCTGAAAGTGATTGGAGATTTTTTTAAAGTCGACGCCTTTGTAAAAGGAACGCAAGACAGACAAAATCAATATCTGGTCACTATTGAGGATCCGGTCGCCGTGTAATTCCATTTCACTCGAATAGAAAATTGCCGCCAAATTATTTTCGCGTTTAAAGCAACCAAGCTTGATATTTTTTTCGCCTAGCTTAAAATAGATGATGCGCCCGCTTTCCGCGTCAAATTCTTCAACAGCGTTATCGTTTAGGATAAATCTGTCGTAATAATTCAACGGCTTTTTGTCTAGCGCGTGAGCAGTTTCAAGCAGAGCCGCGTTACAACCTTTAACAAAATCTGCGCGGCTTATGCCCAAATCTTTTCCCGCAACTTCATTGGAATTGCTGAACGTGGCGGCAAATTGCTTTACATTTTCATGCGACAAAATATTTTCGTATTCGGCGTCTTTGGCAACCGTTATGTATAAATCGCTGCGAATGTTTCCTCCAACATTAACAATCTCTGCTTGCAGCGATTGAATTTGCTCAACGCTTTTTTCGCTTATGAACTGCGCAATTTGGGCAATGGTTTCATCTGCACTCGATCGCGACGAAAATAAAAATTTTGTGTAAAGCGCGTGAATCGCAGGATAAAGGAACGTCATAATACCGCCTGCAGCGTCCATTGCCTCAAAGCGTTCAACTTCAAAAAGGAGCGACATTAATTCCTTTTTGTCCCTGTAACTGCTTTCCAGCCAATAAATTTTGCAGACAGGCACAGCGATTTGAAAATATCCTCTGTCATTGCTGGTGTCAACCGCATTGATAATTTTCAGCTTGCCATAGTCGTCATCGCTCGTAATGTTGTTTTGAATTGAAATGTATACGTCAAGGTCTTCTTGATAAATGGAAGGATAATTTCCGTGCGCCATACCGAGACTAGAAAATTTTTCTGCTTCGTCCTTAGCACGCCGGGCGGCTTTTTCTTGGTCAGCTCTTTCGCGCTCGGCTTTCATTTCCTCAAAGCCTGTACGAATTTTGTTAAACATCGAACCGATTTTGCCAAACATAAAGTGTTCACCTCCCGAAAAAGTCGGCTCCGCCATTACTAACGAAACCGACTTTACTTTTCGACGACACGACGAAACTTAGCCGCTGATTTCGATTTTTTGATTATTACCGCACTTCGGGCACCTGAACGAACTGTTATACCTGTGATACAAAGCAGACGTGTTGTACTTGCTCGAAGAAACGTAGCCGCAAGATTCACACTTGCGATAATAATCGACAGACGGCGGATTTGTTTTTTCGCCTGCGATAACCGCACCTTTAATAACTGTTGCCATATACATTATCCTTTCAGTTTCTGAACCAAATGTGTTTGCCGTTGTTACTGACTTTGCAACCGGAAACGGACGGCGGATTTTGTCCTGCCATGTGACGTTCCATTCCGCATTGCGAGCATTTCCAATTTGAGAAATTGCCCGCCGCCTGAATTACCGCCGGATACGCCGCTGCCAAGATAAATGCGACCAATGCCACTACTGCCAAAATTTTTTTCATAAAGAACTCCTCCCCTTAAAAAATTGTTTTGCTCAGCCTCTTCATAACCGAATTACTATAATACTTTTAATTGTATTAGACTCCCCATTTGTCAAATTAATCATAATATCAAATTTTAAAACCAATAGCGGAGGTTGAATTTGAATATTGCTCAACCACATTAACTTCAAAATCTTCAACTTTCAGCTGTAAAAGTTCAGCTTTTCCAATTTCTTTTCCGCTATTTTCAGCAACGATTCTTTGAGATTGTTTTAAAAGTGCTTGCTCTAAAAGGTTGCGGACAAATCGCCCGTTCCCAAAATTTTCTTTGTTGCAAGCATTAGAAAAAATTTCCAAGCAATGTTGCTCAATAGCTGAATTTAAATTAAAGCCTTTATTTTTCGCCATAAGTTGCAGAATCTGCAAAAGTTCTTTGGCGTTGTAATTCGGAAAATCCAAATGAAAGGCGATACGACTTTTTAAGCCTTCGTTGCGTTCCAAAAAAGTTTTCATCTTGTCGGGATAACCTGCAAAAATAACAATCACGTCATCGCGGCTATTTTCCATTTCTTGAACTATCGTACTAATTGCCTCATCGCCGTAACTTTTGCGATAATCATCAACCAGCGAATAAGCCTCATCAATGAAAAGTATTCCGCCGCTTGCCAATCTGAATAAATGTTTAACTTTAGGCGCAGTTTGCCCGACATATTCGCCGATTAAATCACTTCTGCCGCATTCAATAAATTCCCCGCTTTCCAAAATTCCTTCTTGGCTAAAAATTTTTGCCAAAAGTCTTGCAACGGTAGTTTTTGCAGTGCCGGGAGTGCCAGTAAAAATCATATGCAAACTTATTTTTTGTTGTGCAAGCCCAAATTTGGAACGTGCTTTTTGAATTTTGGCATTGTCCAGAATCTGATTAACGAGGGATTTTATTTTTTCAAGTCCAATCATTTCTTGCAAAGTTTGATAAGCATTTGCGCGCGTTGTTTCGTCATTAACGATCATTAAGCGGCTTGCCTGTTTGTACGCAAGATAAACACGATCTCTCAATTTATTGTGGCACATTGTACTGTAAATTTCGTAAACTTCAGAAGCGCAAAAAGCGGTTTTATTGCCAAGTAAATTTTCAAATTCTGCGTCGTCAATTTCAAAGTTATCTTGTTCAGCAAGAATTTTCAAATATTTTTTAGCGTCGGCGCGGTTGCCGCGTCCTTCCTTAATATCAATCAAATAAATATCTTCCTGTAAATTTCTGAGGAGTCTTGACGCAAAGGCGGACGTTTCTTCAAGTTCAATGAAAATAAATAAGGTGTTATTTGAAAAAGTTTTTACAAGCGGCGCAAGCGTTTTTGCAATTTCTTCAATGTGCGGTGCATAATCGCCGAACTCTTCACCGGAAGAAAACATTTCAAGAATTATCGTTCCGCCCGCTGATTGTTCAAAAATTTGTTCTAAATCGCATTTCCCAAAATTTATTTCGCCAATCTTATGAATAAAATTGACACAACGCCCGACTAGTCTTTTATTTTCATAAAGTGCGCGGCAAAGCAGTTTTGCCATATTTCTAGCTCCGCCGGAATTGTGCGCCGTAATTTTGTAATGTACGGGATGCCCAAAAAATTTTTTAGGATTTTTATCAGAGTAAATTCTCTGAAGTTCCTCAACAAAACTTTCTTCACACATCAATTTTTTAGATTCAGCCAAAGCTTTTTGTAAAGACAGTTCTGCATTGTCAATCAAAAATTCTTCAATTTCCAATTCGTTGCTGTTGAAAAAGCTATCTGAAAAATTCTCGCTTATTTTTCTGATTTCTCGTAAAATATTTACACGCAGAATCATAAATCCGTTATTTTCAGCCTCGTTAAATAATTTTTTGAAGTTTTCAGAGGTAATTTCTTCCAAAAATTTAATCTTCAAATTTTTAAGGCAAAAAGGTTCGCACATCAAAATATTTTCCAAATGTTTCATCAGAATAGTTTTCTCAAGTCTTGCCATAGCATTGGAAACAATGATAAATTCCAGTTCGCCAATTCCGGCATTATAAACAGCCGTAAAGATTTTTTTTTCATTGGAAAAGCCCAAACAAAATTCATTCAAGTCCTGAAAAATTTCTTCGCCCCAATATTTTTTTAATCTATTCGTCATAACGGCGGCAACTTTGCCGTTTTTTTTGCTGTCAAAAGTCACTTTGCTTTGATAAAACTGCATTTCTATTCACCTCCTTTGAAATGATTTTATCAAATGGTATGTACCAAAATTTGCACATAAAAAAATCCGCTTTAAAGCGGAGCAAGTACAGAAAATGTTACAGCTACTTTGATGGAATTAAAATATTTCAACATTAATATTATCAGTTGCAATAATTATAGTTTCTGCAGAATCAAAAAGCGTTTTGTCGTCAACAATGCTTTCAAAAATTTCAACGTCAGAATGTGCCGCTGATTGAATTGCAGTGGAAGCCTCATTGATGTCAACCATTGAGAAATTTTCCAAATTGAAAAAAACACCAACCAACATTTTTTTACAATTACCGAAAATATCACACGTCGAATTTATTGCATTTTTGGCAGAATTTAATATAGCGTGTTCACCTTCTGCCTTGCCGTAAAATATATAACTTCTGCCGCTATTCTTTAAAACCGTTGCAACGTCTGCAAAATCAAGCACAAAAATTTTTGAGTTGTTTAGTAATTCGCGTATGCAACGAACAATATTAAACATTAATTCCGGCTTTTCATCTTCAATCAAAAAAAAGTATCGACAACGGCTTGAAATTTTTCAAAAAATTTTTTTGCTAAAAGCTGATGAAGGGAGTATGGCTACAGTTAAAGCATTTTCAGCCGATTCAGCAATTTGCATTGAAATATTTTCGTCTTCAAGGTCAGTAAAAATAAAAAGCAAGTCTACATTGGCGACAATTTTAGAAGAAACTTTTCTTGATTTTTCGGAGTCGGCGTCTTCCAGTTTAAGTCTTTGAGGCGCGGAAGATTTTAATAAAATTTCATTGCTTGTAGCAACAACGGAAAATGTAATACCGAAAATCATATTTTCTATTGAATAATTAACCATTTCTGCTCCAAAATTTTCTACGCCAATAATTTTAGTCTTCAGAAAAATATCATCACTGTTGAAATCAAAAATTTTGATTTTCAGCCTCCATTTTCACAAATTCTTTCAACCAATAAGAATTTTCTTCTAAGCTCATAAGGTATGGAAAATCACGATACATTATTGCTAAATTTTTTGCAGCGTTAATGTTGCCAAAATGAATGGCTGCAGCGTACCAATCAACAGCCAGATAATAATTGCGGGATACATTATGGCGGGATACATTAGAAAAATCGTTTTTAATGATATACGCAACGGCAACGGCAGCATCGTAGTCGCCCAAATCGCTCGCTATTTCGTACCATTTCAACGCACGATATTGATCGGTCTTGTAAAGCTCGGCGGCAATTCCAAAAATTGCGTTAGAATATCCAATTTTTTTTGTTGTAAAATAATAGTTAAAAAATTTTTCATCGCAGAATTTAAAATGTTTGTTATAAATTTTGGCTACCATTCTAAGAACAAACTCATTCGTAGTTTTCAATATGCCGTTATAATAAATTTCAATTATTTTTATGTACCATTCCAGAGCCTTTAAATCGTCTTGCGGAATACCGCGCCCGCGCAGATAACAATTTCCAACTTCTCTCATAAATTTAATATTACCTAGAGATGCGCCTTTTTGGTAATATTCAAACATTTTTTCAAAATTATTCTGCGCTTCATAAATTTCGGCAAGTTTTTTTATCGCCTCAATATTATTTTTTTCTGCCGCTTGCGACAAATATAAAATCGCCTTGTCAATATTTTTTAATCCGTCAATATTTTGAAATTTAATGGTACCACCTGCAACTGGGGCTGAAAATCTAAAATTATCTCCGGCGTAAATTTTCCCTAAAACAACAGCTGCTGAAATATCGCCGTTGTCAATAGCTTTTTGGAACCATTTTATTGCCTCGTTAGATTTTTTTTCGACGCCTTGCCCTGTCAAGTACAATTTTGCAACTTCGCCCATTGCTTCAACTAAACCTATTTGAACGGCTTTCAAATTTGTTTAAAAATATTCTTTGAGAAAATGTTCTTGCTCAGCCATAATTTCGCCTCCAATTTTTAATATTTGTCAGGAATATTGATTCAACATTTTTTGTGCAACATTTTTTAACTCTTCGCGCAGATTATTTGGAGTCACAATTTCAACATATTCGCTAAATTGCATTGCTCAAAATTTCATAGCGATATAGTTAATTTTAACTTTAATTAAAAGCCGGTTATCTTGAATCTGCAGTATTTTATAATTTTGCCCTGTGCCGAACCAATCTACAAGCGAATCTGTTATCCAATCATAAATCCAAAATTTAACTACAATACTTTCGCCGCCAAACATATACAGATGTTCTGCCATATGGCGCGGAAGATTTAAGCCGCCGTTGGCAAGTTCCTTGATATTGCGATCAGATATTAACGGCTCGTCAGTAATAACGACGTTTTTAATTTTGTCAATTCTGTAATGTGAAATATTTTCGTGCCCGTCAGTATTTGCTATAAGATAGTATCTGCCTGTAGCTATGACCATTTGATAAGGGCTAACTTTGTACAGTTTATCATTTTTGGGGCGAAGTTGGAAAATATTATTAATTCTTTCGTAATGGTTATATGCGAAGGTAATTTTTTTAGATTTATTTATAGCCTCGTTGATAGCGTCTACCGAGTTCATTACTTCGGTATTGTCGCTGTGACGCAGATTTTTAATATAAAAATTTTCGGTATGTTTAAATTTTGATTTAAATTTTTCAGTGCCGAGTAAGCTTAATTTTTCTATTAACTGCCGAACTTTTTCATTACTTATGAAAGGTGAAAAAAGAACGCTGTCAATAAGAAGTCGCAAATCCGAATTTTCAAAAATCCTGTTAATATATGTTCCGCGCTTGCATTTCACTATGTCATATTCGCCGAAATTATTTAAAGTTTTTATGTGGCGGGCTACCGTTCTGCGATCACATTCAACATTATAATTTTTTTGTAAGTATTCAATAATTTGTTTATGAGTAAGCGGCTGGTTTTCATCAGAATACTGCTCCAAAATTTTTAATATCATCAGTAGCAGCATTAAAATTCCTTCCTTCTTCAATATTTTGTAATATAATAACAAATGGAATGTGCCATTTGTTGCACACAAAAAAAAGCCTCAACGTTTAATTTGGGCTTTTTCAATTTGTGGAAATGACTACTCATTAAATTAACGCCATGTACTTTTCTTGTTCGTCTTCCGGAACCTCAAGAATATCCATTGCTTGTTGCGCTGTAAGATTTAATTTTTTCATCATACTGCGGATATTTTCTATTAAAGTTTTTTGCTTAGTTTCTTCAGCAGTTTTTTCTTTTGCCTCTGCAAGTTCGTCTTTAAATATTTCAGCTATAATACTATTACTCATTTTGTCCACCTCTCCTCTATTTTCTTTTAAAAATTTAACTCTATTGGCAAGTTGCTTATGCCTCATTTCTTGTGGATTGGCACAAAAGAAATCGTGAATTAAATCATCAAGCGATTTTCCTTCTTCGCCTTTGAAACTACCATTAACATAAATAATGTGTGTTCCGTCGTTAAAATCTTTGCCGGTTTCTCTTATAATCCTGTCCGCGTGATATATTTTTTCTCCGTCCCCTATTACATCATTTTCTGTTATGAAGATGACAAAACTTTCGGGCAGTTCTTTAAATTCGCCGCGCTTTTGCAATTCGTGATAATCAAGCATAACGGAATTATAACGTGCGCGTTGAGGAATTGCTCCTGCGTCTGTTCTCTGCACTTCGATATTATACAGCTTGCCTTGCGTATCTGTTGCAAAAACATCAAAGCGCACTGACCGCCCATACATATTTTCTAAGCTCTTTTGCGTCTGCACTTTCAATACTTGCAAATCGTCTTTTTCCAGTATTATCCGCAAAATATATTCAACTTCTTTTGCATTATCGTCAAAACAAACACTGAAAAAAGCGTCGTCTATCAGCCGAAATTTTCTCAACGCCTCTAAATATTTTTCTTCCAACATTTACTTTTATCAACTCTCAATTTCTTTTTTGAAATTATACCATTTTACAAAAACAATTTCAGAGAAAATTTCTATACCTGCAATAATTCTCTATGTTCCTTCATTTCCTATTGCTCAAATTCTGCTGGCACACTTTTGTCTCCTCTTCTCGTTTTGACGGACAAAAAATAAATGCTAAAATAAGAAAAAGGGAAAATTAAATTGAACGAAAAAATGAAAGGAAATCAGAACGGGCGTATCCGCTACGATGATGACTTTAAGCAGGGCGCGCTCAAAATGATTGTT
>CAJOCQ010000027.1 GCA_905233135.1 uncultured Selenomonadaceae bacterium
GACAAAGATTTGGAGAAAACAATTTCTTCGCAAGAGGCTATGATTAAAATCTCACATATTCACACCCTTCTTAAACGCTTGTGAATACAGCTTCTCAAAAATTACGGTTTCACGGCTGAAAGCTACATTGCTTACAAAAACGGCGACAGAACGAAAGAAAAAGCAGAAGTTGAAGTTGAAGAATACGCGGTAAGCGAAGAAGCGCAGAAAGTTGCCATTCAGGCAGAAATTGATAATGCCGAAATTGCAAAGAAGTTTGAAAAGGCAGTAGCCGAAGTAAAAGTCGAAATTGAAAAACGCAATGTAGCGGGCAATCCTGAAGTTATCGCGCAGTTGTTCCTTGAAAAATCTTGGGAACACGACGGTTTGAGCATTCGTCTTGCACTTAAAGAATTTAAACAGGACTTAGCGTACATTAATTCTCTCAAGCGTTTAACGGCGAAAAGAAAAGCCGAAAAGCAAGAGCTTGAAGAACTTATCGCAGACCGCGAACACAAAATTAAAATCGAAATTGCAGTAGGAAAGAAACTTTTAGCACTCCGTGATATGTATCTTGTAATGCCTGAAGATGACGGCTCGAATGATGATGACGATGAAGAGTTTCTTTCAACGCTCGATACTTCGGTTGACTATGACAACGACGATGATGATGATGACGAATTGATTGACGAGCCGGAACCCACTAGCGACAATATTACTGAAGTTGAATCCGCTGAAAAATGGCACTATTACGGCTATGATTATCATTGCATTCCTTATTACCTCTGGAGCCATAAATTTATTTATGGCGGCGAAATTACAATTACAAGCCCCGAAGATTTAAGGTTTTACAGCGTAGATTTTCAAACCAGAGACAATAACAAAATTTCGGTATTTTTTAGCTTAATTGCTAAAGTTTGGCAACTTGAGAAAGCCGCCAACATTGCCGACAGTAAATTTTGGAGCAGGGCAGAAAGCGCAATAACGGCAAAACGCGAAGAGCTCGGCGGAAAATTAGGCAACTGGAGAGGTATGATGCTCGAAGATAATTTCGACGCATATTTTAAAACAAAAGAAGCCGCCTTTGAATACGCTGATTTTGCGATTGAATATCTTACAACCGAACTTGCAAAAGTAGACGCGGCAATTTTGCAACACTTCACAAGCCAAAATATCGACGCGGCAGACGCCGAAGAAAAAGCTGAAGACTATGCCATAACTCCTGAAGCGTTTGAAGTTGCAGTGCAAGCTGAAATTTCAAATGCGGCGTTTCAATTCGATTTGCAAGCCGCAAATGACGTTGAAGAAGCAATGACGCTTATTTATAAACGCGACGCTTGGTTTGAAAACACAAAGGATTTTAAAACCGCTGTCGAGGCTTATGACTACCTGCAGAAAAAAGCTAAACGCTACGCGGCGAAAACCGCTTGGGAACATAGCATTACAGACAGTGAAGGAACCGTTATTTACGAAAACAGTTCGGACGGCGACAAATGGACTGACAACGCCGAAATTCAAGCCGCGCTTGACACCGAAAAAGCCGAAATTGACAGTGCAGAAATTGTTGAAGATGACGAAAAGGATTTCCTTGATTTTCTTGAGAGTACGCTTGAAACCGCAGACAGTGCGGTTGAAGAAGTCATTGAAGATGTTATTGAGTACAAGCCGAAATTGGCAGATAAGCCATATACTTGCGTGACAGTTCGCCGCTTCGGTGAATTTTCTACAAGCAGTTTTAATCCTGAAAAATTCTTTGACAGCTTAAATGACGCGGTAAAGTACGCGCTTACAGACAAGAACAAACGTATGGATTGGGACGAACGCTACGGCGGCGCGGTTGTTTACGTTGACTATGAAAACGGTATGCACCGCCCTATTTGGAAAATTACCTCCGAAGGCAACTTTGAAACGCTTGACGCCAGCGAAGATTACGGCGAACTTGATAACGACACGGTAAAAGCCGAACTTGCAGAACTTGACGCAGGCACTTTAGCCGCGCTTGCCGCTGAAGCTGAAATTAAGGCGACACTTGATAAGCTTGCTGATTTGAAAGCTAAGTACCCGCAAATTTACTCTAAAGTTACTGCTGATACCTCTGCTAACGTGTTGACTTTCAATGCTAAAACCTTCCTTAAAACAAAGAAAATTGCAAGCTGACCTTTCAAACAACCTAACAACGGGCGGCGGCAGAAATGCCGTTGCCTTATTTTGAAAGGAGAGCAAAAGCAATGGCAAAAAAAGTAACAATGACGCAAACAACAGAGCATACGCGGCAGTTTGTAAAATGCTTTGAGAAATTGCGTGGACGGTACGACGCCTTCAACGTGTACAGCGATTTTCTTGCAATGTCGGCAATAGCAATCAGCAACGCTGTTAATTTCAACGAGGCGCGGGAACAAGAATATTTGCGCATTGTCAACAAGTACAATGAAAAAGAACGTGCAATTTTCCCTCAAATGTTAGCTTGTATCGTAGCTGAAATGGAACCTGCGGCACTTCGCCTGCCGCGCTATTATGACGTGTTAGGGGAATTGTTTGGCGGATTGCAACTCCACGACAGCTGGAAAGGGCAATTTTTCACGCCGCAATGTGTATCAGATTTTATGGCAGAAGTAACAATCGGCAAACACGAACAGCAGATAGAAAAGCGCGGCTATATCAAAATGAACGAACCTGCTATAGGCGGCGGCTCAACTGTTATCGGCGCGGTTAATGCTATGTTTAAAAAAGGATTCAATCCCTGCAAACAGCTTTTGGTTGTAGGGTACGACCTTGACCCGCGCTGCGTACATATGGCGTATATTCAGCTCAGCTTAATGGGCGTCCCTGCAATGATTCAGCAACGCAATTCTTTAAGCGGCGAAAGTTACGGCGATTATTGGTACACGCCAGTATTTATCCTTGACGATTGGGCAGGCAGGTTGCGTCTGGAAAGAATGGTTCAGGCAATGATGAGTTTGTTTGAAGAAAATCCAACGACCGAAGAAAAAGCAGTCGCCGAAATTACAACTCCGCCCGTTGTCAATCCTAAGCCAAAAATTGAACAGTTGACACTCTTTTAAACGCCCGCATTTGCGGCTTATTTGGCAAATAACGCGCCTTTCTGTACACGCCTATATTATTTATCAAAGTGAAATTGAAGGGGCGCGTTAAACTCAAAATTTGAAGGAGTAGTAGCAATGAAAAAAACAGTTTATGACCTGCGGATTTACGAGCGTAACGACAAAGGCGAAATTAAGCGCGTGGAAATATTGTACGGCTCGGTACACGGATTTTACAAGCTTGAAACAGCATTTGCATTCGGCGCAGAAATTTATAACCGCGCAGAAATGAATCCTGAAACTAAATTTGCTGGTTTTAATATCGTGTACGAAGATTGCGCTGATGAATTGGTTGAAGTCATTTTCCATAATGATTTTGCAAATTGGTATTACAACAATTCGGAAGGGTTGAAACTTATCAAAAAATACCTTCCGCAAATCGATTTAAAGGCGGCAAGTTTGAAGGGAGCTTGAATATATGACACTGTACGAACTCAGCGAAAGTTACCAGGAATTATTGGAACTGTGCGATGACAGCGACACTGACATTACCGCCTTGCTTGCTGAAATTGACGCTGATATTGAAAACAAGGTTACAAACGGGATAGGGCTTATTCAAACTCTCAAGCGTCAAGTTGAAAGTTACAACGCAGAAATAGCGCGGCTTGTCCGCCTTAAAAAAGCCACTGAAGGCAACCTTGAAAGAATACAGCAGTACTACCTTGATAACCTTCAGTACATCGGTAAGCGCAAGGTTGAAACGGCGATAGGCAGTATGGCGGTAGCAAAAGCAGGCGGAAAAAAACCGCTGATAATCGACAATGAAGAATCAATACCAGCGGCTTACAAGTTCGCAAAATATGAAGTAGACAAGGAAACGCTTCGCGCAGACCTTGAAGGCGGAGAAGTCATTGAAGGCGCACATTTGGGCGAACGCTCAAACTACTTGAGAATTTATTAGGAGGTTAGAAAATGGAATTACAGATATTTAACAATCCCGAATTTGGGGCAATAAGAACCGTTGAAATTGACGGCGAAATTTATTTTGTAGGTAAGGACGTTGCAACCGCGCTTGGCTATATCAATACCAATGACGCACTTGCAAGACACGTTGACACCGAAGATAAAAGGGGGTCGCAAATCACGACCCCCTCTGGAGTACAAACAATGACGGTAATTACCGAAAGCGGCTTATACAGCTTAATTCTTTCCTCTAACTTGCCGCGTGCAAAAGAATTTAAGCGTTGGGTTACAACTGACGTACTGCCGAAAATCCGCAAATATGGCGTATACGCTACAGCTGACTTTGCAAAAGAAGCTATTAAAAATCCTAAGTGGGCTATTGATATTCTTAAAGCATTGCAAACAGAGCAAGCCGAAAATGCCCACTTGACACAAGAAAATACAGTACTGAATCAGCAAGTAGCAGAATTGACGCCTAAGGCTAGTTATTATGACGTTGTTTTGAATTGCAAAGACCTTGTATCAGTAAGCAAAATTGCAAAAGATTATGGTATGTCGGCAACAGAAATGAATAAACTGCTGAATAAGTTAGGCGTGCAATACAAGCAAAGCGAAGTTTGGCTCTTATATCAGAAATACGCAAAATTAGGCTGGACGTCAACCAAAACAATAACGTACCACGACAGCGAAGGCTTTATTCATAGCAAAGTGCATACATACTGGACACAAGCAGGTAGGCTCGGCTTGTACCACTTGCTGAAAGAAAACGGCTATTTGCCGAAAATCGAACTCAAATAAAACTCTAGCGTTTGAATCCTGTACCCGCTGACAAGGAAGTTGGCGGATACAAGCTTGAACCGCTAAAGGTTCGGAAAGGGGGTGTTAAGTATGTATGAAGGTATGACAGGCTATGCAGAAAGCGCAACGGCAGGCTTAAACAGCGGCTACAGCGGCAGAACCAATCCTGACTACGGCGCAGATTTGCCTTCGCCTACAGAGGGCAGATACTTAAAGCTTGAAGACGAAAAATCAATAGGCTTTATCCCGCGCGACGGCAAAAATACGCGCTTGTACAAGTTTCACAAAAAAAGCGGCGTAGGCGTCGTTGTAGTCAAAGAACCTGACGGATTAATTACCGTAAAATTCATTGGCTAAGGAGGCGGCGAAATGGACAAAGATATTGAAAAAGCAATAGTCAAAATTCTCGACGTTGAAAAACGTTTTGAAAAAGGCGAATACGGCGAAGGCGAAGACGCTGATAAAGCGGCAGTTGAAGCCATTGAAAAAATCTTGCTTGTAAATTAAATGCAAGCGACAAAAATTCTAAAGAAAGGAGGTTCACTAAGAATGAAAATGAGTTTAATTGACCATTTCAACGCATTTCACGTACGTTCACAGGAATTAGGATTGACGCCGAATGCTCGCTCTTTGTACTTCGCTATTCTCGGCGAATTTAACAAAATGCAGTATCCGTCGCAAATCAAACTTCAAAATACGTACCTGCAACATCTGAGTGGTATCAATTCAACCCACTCCTTCAATAGTGCCAGAAATGCTCTTATTAACGCTGAGCTTATTTCTCACAAAAAGCAAATTTATAGCTTGGAAACAGTTAGGAAAGATTTTGGAAATAGTTCGGAAACATTTCGGAAAGGCTTCGGAAATAGTTCGGAAAGTTCCTTTAGTACTACCACTATATCTAAAAATAATGTAGAAAAAGAAAAAGAAAGAGAAAGAGATGCACGCGCGTACACGCGCGATGAAAACGCCAACACCGCCACTTTCAACAATTTAAATAGCGCAGAAGTACAAGAAATGTGGTTTCGTTGCGAAGGAGAAAGAATACCGGGCGGAATAGCTTTTGGACTTTACGAACTTGAGCAACTTCACGGTACAGAGGCACTTTGCAAGGCAATAATGGCGGCAAGTCAAGCAAATACTCAACCGCGCCTTAGCTTTAATTTTGTCAAAGCGGTACTTGATAGGCAACAGAAAGGAGCGACAGCTAATGGCAGAAATGACAGCACTGCAAAACGTGTTGCAAACGCTGAAAGTTGGGAACAACAACAGCCAGATTGGCTCGATTGAACTCGGCGAAATGTTGAAAAAACGCTACGAAGCAAACTTAGCGGCAAAAAAAGCAATACAGCAACGCAAGGCAGAAAGTGTAACTTCCTGCACAATAACGGACGCAGAATCGGAGGCGTCAAAAGAAAACCTCCAAATTCAAATAGAAATGGAAGGTGACAGAATCCGCGCTGAATACGGCGCAGTTCCTGACAGAGAAATTTGCAGAATACTCCGCGCCGAAAAAGAAATTGCGGTATGTAAAGCTTGTCAAGGCTTGCCTTGTCAAAAGCAAAAGAATCGGCACTTTACGCCAAAAATCAGCTATGACGAACTTTACGGGCTTGATATACGCGACAAAATTTGCGGCTACGAAAAAGCGCGGAAGTTACAGCGCAAAATTGAAAAACTCACGGGGCTGTCAAAAATACCGCCTGAATATCTCGGTAAAACTTTCGCAGATTATCAAGTTGACGCAAGCAACGCTTATGCAGTCAAAATAGCCAAAAAGCTTGTGGAATTACCGAACAACGGCGCGTACTTCTTTGGCAACGTTGGAACCGGCAAAACATTTCTCGCGGCGATATTGGCGCAGGAAGTCATTAAACAAGGCAGGCAGATAATTTTTGCGACAGTGCCGACAATAAGTATGAAAATCCGCTCCACCTTCGGCAACAACGCAAAAACTACTGAAGCAGAAGTGCTTGAGCAACTGATGACAGTACCAACGCTGATACTTGACGATGTAGGAATGGAAAAACCAACGCGATTTATATGCAGCACACTTTGCAACGTATTCAATGAACGATACAACGCACGCCTTCAAACGATTATGACTTCAAACTACGCACTGAAAGAATTGGAAAGTATTTTTAACAATCCGACAGACAGCAAAGAACCAACGCTTGACGGTACAAGGATTTATGACAGGTGTAAACAAATGTGCGTACCTGTTGAGTTTAAGGGTAACAGTAGGAGGGCTTGAGATGAAAGTAACACACGAAAAATTTTTCAACCGAGCGGCTGACAGTTACGACTTCGCCGCAATTTGGGCAATAGAGGACGCTTGCGGGCGTGACCTTGACGAATCTATGGCTGAATACGAAATGGCGAAGGTAACCACAAAAAACGCGGTAAGCGAACACGAAAAAAATTGGGCGAAAGTTGCAGAGACACAAGCAAAAATGAAGTATCTTGCAAAATACGCCGCGTATGTTGACTTTTTTAAAGGTTACTAAAACGCAAAAAACGCTGGATTAGCTACCCAGCGTCAAACAAAATCTATCGATAGATTCTTTTATATTATACATTAACAATTTTAAAAATCAAGGGAGAAATAAAAATGACAGAAAACAAAAATACAACACTTCCCGCGTTGTTACAGAATGATGCAGTAAAAAAGCGTTTTACTGAAGTACTCGATAAAAACGCGCCGAACTTTATGCAGACGTTGTTGACAATCTACAACAGCAACGAGCAGCTCAAAAAGTGCGACCCTGTAAGCATTCTTGCGGCGGCAGGATTGGCGGCAACTCTTAACCTTTCAATCAGTCCTTCGTTAGGGTATGCTTATATCGTGCCTTTCGGCAACAAGGCACAATTTCAAATTTCGGCAAAAGGTCTTGTCCAGCTTGCACACCGCACAGGGCGTTATACCGCGTTGCATAGCGGCGTTGTTCGTGAAGGCGAAATACGCGGCGTTGACTGCGTAACGGGTGAATTGATACGCGGCGAAAAACTTTCAGATGAAGTTGTAGGTTATGCCGCCTATATGCGCCTTGATAACGGCTTTGAAAAATCGCTGTATATGACAAAGGCTGAAGTTGAAGAACACGCGCAGACCTTTTCTCAAACGTACAAATGGCAGAAAGATAAAAGCATTTGGGGGAAATTCTTTGACAGAATGGCTTGCAAGACGGTTTTAAAGCTGTTGCTGAATCGTTGGGGCGTGACAACAAGCGGCTTGAGTGAGGCAATACAAGCAGACCAATCAGTAGTTACGAAGTCAACATTTACCTACGTAGACAACGACGGGCGCACTGTTCAGCGTGAAGATTATTCCCAACTTGACACTGAAACGGTAAATACTGAAACGGTAGATACAGAGACAGGCGAAGTAATAACCGCCGAATAAGTTAATAGTACAGGCGCGGCAACTAGAGAATCCACGCCGCGCCTTTTTATAAGGAGACTGAATATGAATAAGCTTGTACTGGACGCCATTGAAGAAAATAAAGTGCTGTTTGGCGCATTAGAAATAATCGAAAGAGACGCGGACGACAGCAAAGATACAGAAATTGCGTTGGAAGTTGTTAGAGGCTTGATACTCGGCAACGCTGAATACATTGCTAAAAATTTCAAGGAGGAATAAAAATGGATAAGCTTGATTTGGCAATAGCAGACGCGCACAAAGAATTAAATACCGCTTGTTTTGATGATATTTTCAAAGACAGCGGCAGTGCTGAATCTCGAGCGGCGGTTTTAGCGGCGGCAAAAAAACTCATTGTCGCTTATGAATCACGCGGTTTAGCCACTAACAATGACGATAACGATTGACATTGAAACTGTTGCACTGGCTCGCCCGCGCGTCAATACCACTAATCGTGGTCGCTACTTGCCCGCCAAGTCCCGACGCTTTTTAGACGATTTAGCGGCTCTCGTGCGGGCGGCTTTTCGCAGGCTACCTTATGACGCGCCTTTGGCTGTAACCTTGCATTTCTACAGACCGCGCACTCCTACCGCTAAAAACTTTGGCGATATTGATAACCTTGCAAAGGCGGTGCTTGACGCCTGCAACGGCGTTATCTGGAGTGACGACAGGTTAATTACCGAGTTGCACGCCTTTAAACATAAAGGCGCAGGCAAAATTATTTTGGAAGTGATAGAGAATGAAACTTGAAGAAATTTTGAAAAATCTTCCGCCAAGCGGCTCTGTCAAATTTGAAGTTGAGGATACATATGCAGAGTTGGAACTTTGGCGCAACGGCGAAGGCGAAATTTGCGGCAGTTATAGCGGCTATAGCCGACACTACGAACCTAAAGGAGAAAACTTGTTACTTGGAATGCACTTTTTTGCAACTGCAGACGCAGAAAAATTTTTGGCGCAGTGTAAAAATCTTGTAAATTACGATTGGGTATTTTACAAAGACCGCGCCGAACTTAAAGCCGAAATTAAAAAGCTTAAAGAAATTTTGCTTGAAGTGTGCGACTTAATAGACTGCGCCCACTGCCCGATAAGCAGGAATTGTCCAGACGTTGATGATTTACGAAGAACGTATAAGAGCATTAAGCCTTTTAAAAGATGAAGGTTGCAAAACGTGGGTAAGTATGGAACCGTACCCGACGCCAAATATCGTTGAACAGAGTTTATCTTGGATTATAACTGAGCTTTGGTGGATTGATAAATTGGTTTTCGGCAGGTGGAACTACAACAAGCTCGTTGCGCAATATAAAGCGCACAACGCATTTTACAGCGAATGCATTGACACTGTAAAAGATGTTTGCGGACATTACGGAATTAAGTGCTTGATAAAAAAAGGGACGGCGATTGAGAATGCGGATTAAAACTCTTAACGCAGGCAAAATTCAATTAACAAAAATTTCAAATTTGCGCGTTGCGCCAAGTTCTTTTGGCACCGGTTTTGATATTTTAGCGACTGTAACACAAGATGACGGACGCACTTTTACTGTAATTTTGAGGCGTTACTTAACAAAGCATAAGGCAAAAAAACAGTTAAAATACTTTGAAAAATTCGGCGCGGAGGTGATTGACATTGACCAAGATTAAAAAAGCCGCCGTTATTTTGGCGGTAGGATTTTTTGCAGGTATCGGCGCAGGCTTTGTTATTTTTGAGTATGTCGCCGATATGGTTCAAATTTCGCAGGAGGCAAGCAATGAGAGAGATTAAATTTCGTGGCAAGGCGCCGAAAGGCGATGAACTTTGCGACGGCGATACTGTTATTTTTGAAGGTAAAGATTATAGAGTTAGTTACTGCTTCTGTTACGGGGCTTTTAAAAATCTCAAAAAGTGCCGTAAAAAGTAGCAATAGCCGCTTGTGACAGGAGCGGCTTTTAGCATTGGAGGCGTTGTAATGGTTAATTTTCAAGCAGTTATTCCTGTACTTGACCCGATTGCACTGAAATATATCCCCGTGCAAATAGTGTTGGAGGTTAAATTTAATGATTGAAAAAAAGTCAAACTTAAAATTCACAGTGGCAGTAATTTTTATTGCGGTGGTGGTAGCGTTCGAAATGTTTGTAATGCCAATGTACAGGGTCTGGCAACAGAATCAGGAAGGCAAAGCGGAACTTGCCCGTGCGGAGCAGAACCGCCAAATAGCAGTGCAGGAAGCGTTGGCAAAAGCAGAATCCGCAAAAGCGTTGGCACAAGCTGAAGTTATCCGCGCTGAAGGTGTAGCCCGCGCCAATCAAATTATCGGCGAAAGTCTCAAAGACAACGAAGCGTATATTCATTACCTTTGGGTAGAGGCACTGCGAGAAACGAAAGGCGAAGTAATTTACATACCGACAGAGGCGGGAATCCCGATAACCGAAGCGGGCAACAGAAAAAGGAGACAGGATAATGACTAAATACAAAATTGACGGCGTGGAAGTCGCGGCGGAAAATTTGGAAAATTTTACAGAACACGAGGCAAAAAATTATGTAGATTACGTACGCAAGCACACTGAAACGCCGATAACCGAAATTAAAGTAACGGCGTGCGACGACGGCAAAGTTGACGTTTCGTACCTTGCCAAAGGCGAAAAGTTCGAGCGTATCAGAAGAATTACGGGTAGATGATAGCCCCCCTTAAATGAGCCGTAAGAAATTTAAGGTGAACAGCGCGGTAAAAAACTGGAAACTCTCATTGAGACAATCAGAGGTGCAAGTGAAATAATCTTGCCACGAGACCGCGCCACGCACGGCAAAGCGTGAAAAGATAAGCTGAACTGCAGGGCGACTTGCAGAAGTGCGGGATAAAAAGCCCGCACGGTAACAAATTGTATCTTGTTGGTACTTTAGACCGTTGGAATAACTCAAAGCAAGTTGAAGAAAAAGAAAGAGTAAAACATACTGGTGAAAGGTTGATTTTCAATGATTTTTGACCTTATTCACGGCGTCGGCGTTGACGTTATTTTGGCTTTATTCGCCCTTATGCTTGCCAATATCTTCTGCGCCTTTCTTGCTTTATCCGTTATTCGCCAACTGAATAAATTCTTTGTTTTCGCCGAACCTGAAACCATTGAGCGTTGGGATAAGAATATTGCTGATATTTTCTTTGAAGCTTTTCTGCCCATTGCTTTTTTCGCTTTCTTGATTGTTGTTGAAGCTTTCTTTTTGGAGTGATATTAAATGCAAGGAATACCGATAAAATTTCGTGGTAAATTGTGCGAAACAGGCGAATATGTATATTCGGCGCAGGTTAAGCAAAATAAAAAAGATTTAACGCGCGGCTACATTGAGGGCAAAAAAGTTTACGATATACGCCAACTTGTAGGGTATGACGCCGCAGGAAATGAAGTTTACGAAGGCGACAGATTGAGTTGTTATTCAGCTTTCTGCCTTCCCGCAAGTGAATTGGTAAAAAAAGAAATTCGGTGTGTATCAAAAGTGAAATTAATTGCAACAGTTGAAAGAGTTGGAGAAAATTTGAATAGCCCCTTTGATTATCAGTTCTTACTTAAATCAAGAATGAAATGACGGCGTAAGAATTTTTGGGAGTGGTCTTAGGTGACGTGGCAAGAATTAAATGAAGTGCGGACGCTGAAAAAGCGAATAACGCAGGTAAATCAAAAACTTAAGGCGTTAAGAGACTGTATACGCCCTGCAACGGTAAAATACACGCGCGAGACAAGCGGCAAAGTTCGTAACGCTGAAACAAAACAAATATTAAAACCGTTGCCGCGCAAAAATAGGAAAGTGCAAGCAGTAAGAGTAATGTTTGAATGGCGCAGGAAAGAATGCTCTGTACAGCAATTACTTTGGGAAGTGCACGGCAAGCCGCCGAAATTAAAGGCACGTCAGCAAATAGCAGTTACAATTTGCAGTGAAGGTGCGCGCCTGTTTTTTCCTTCCTTGAATCAAGCCGCTATTTTCTTAAGGCGAAAAACAAACTACACAAAAGAATGGATACAACAGCATTTCGCAAAAAGAGCAAAAGAAGTATTCGGTTGGCAGATAATGTATCACGAACCAGAGCAAAGAAAATTTCGCAGTGTCGACGCTATTTTAGAATCTAAATACTTTCATAGGGAAAATAAATATTGGAGTGAAAAAAATGACTTACGAAGAGTTGAATGTTGTCCGCAATTTGAAGAAAAAGCTTGACGCTGAAGTGAATAAATTATCGGCACTGCGTGACTTAGTAAGACCAGCAACAACGAAATTTACTCGTGAAACAGTAGACGGCAAAAGTTATACTTGCCTTGACGTAATGCCGCACGGCACAAATACAGCCTCTCCAACAGAAACACTTGCAACGATGATAACCGACGCCGAACGCCGCATTGCTAATCTTAAGCGTCGTATCGAAAATGAATCACTGACACTCGCTAATAAAATACAAGCCGAAGTACAAGACGCAAAAGAACAAGCATTGCTGATACACCGTTATATAAGCTGTAAACATTTTAGAGATATTGGATTTGCAATGGGAATTTCCGAAGCAAACGTTTATTTCTCTCACAGAAAGATTTTGAAAAAATTGATAGTTGCTGATAGTTCGTTATAGTTGAAAACAGTTGAAAATAGTTGCACTCCTATGATATAGTTAAACTGCAGATTTTATGAAAACCAATTTGTTCATACGCCGCCGATTTGAAGGCGGTTTTTTTCGGAGTATAGCTATAAAAAAATATTATAGGTACTATAAAAATACTTGACGCAAGGTATAACACGTGGTAGAATACAATTAATCAAAAGATACAAACAATTTAGAAAATGAAACTAAATAAAGTGAATATAGAAAAGAAAAATCGCCCGCAAGCAAGCGGGCGTTAGTTATAAGTGCAAGGTTTCAAGCTTGATTAGTGATTCTCCTAAAAAAAGAATCAGTAATGAGGCTTGACCTCAAAAGTAAAAAATGCGTCTAGCCGACGCGCAAATAAAACAAAAAAAGATAAAAGATAAAAATGATAATGTTATATTAGCACGTCGGCGGACAAAATGCAAGGAGTGTTTTTTTATGTGCATTATGTGTACGCACGGCGTGTTTGACGCCGAAAAAGCAATCAGGCAGGCAGTTGAAGATTACAGCCGCCACACTTGGAAAACTGAAGTGCTTGAGGAAATTAGCGACGCCTTCATTAACCGCCTTGCGCGTGACAGCTGGAACGCTAAATTTGAACTTCGTGACCTTTTCCGCCGTTCTCCTGCGTGGAATGAAGACCTTCAAGCTATCGTTATTAACGGCAACCGTACTCACGAACCCGACTACGATTTGATTGAAAATTGGATTTATGAAATTCTTGAGCCAGTTCAAAATTCCGAAAATTGGAACAAGATAACGCTTGCGATAATGTTTTTTACTTATCCGAATAGCGATTATCTGTACCGTTACATTGACGCTTTAAACGAAGTTGCGCCGAAGGCTTATCACGAAGGCAGGAAGAAAAGCCGTATTTTTAAAGATTTTTGCAACGCGCTCGGCGTTGCCGATAACACGAAAGGCAGTCAATTTCAGAAACTTTACGCCAAAATTGCGGACGAACTTTCGGCAAAGAAAATTAATTTCAAATTGTACGTCAGCATTAATCCCGCGCACTTTTTAACAATGAGTAACCCTAAAGACGATGAACGCGGTAGCATTATGGTTAGCTGTCATTCTCTTAATTCTACAGAATATGAATATAATTGCGGTTGCAGTGGTTACGCACGTGACAATTATACTTTCATAGTGTTCACTGCGTCCGACCCTGCTAATCCTGAAACTCTCAATAATCGAAAAACAAGCCGTCAGATTTTCGCCTATAAGCCGAACAACGGCGTTTTACTCCAAAGCAGAATGTACACCACTAAAAGCGGCGACAGTTACGGCGGCGTTAATGGCGACACTGAAGAAGGCAAGATGTACAGGGATTTAATTCAGCGTGAAATTTCAGAACTTGAAGGTGCGCCTAATTTGTGGCGCACTCAAGATTATTGCAAGAGTGATATTGAAATTTGCGTAGGTTACGGTTTTGGCGGCTATACTGACTGGACGTATAACGATTTTGGCGCAAAAATCAGCGTACGCGCCGACCATAAAAAAGATTTTGAAGAATTTGAAATTGGCACTTACGGACTTTGTATTCGTTGCGGAGATGAAACAGACAAGGGGCTTTATTGCGAAGATTGCGAAGAGAACAGCGAATGGTGCGACGAATGCCAAAATTATTGCAGTGCTACTTGGGATGTACACGGGGGCGGCGGCAGTTACATTTGTGTTTGTGAAGATTGTTTGCGCCGCTACTACAGACTTTGTGAAGATTGCGATGAATATTATCACGTTGACGACGTAGCAGAAATTTCAAACGGCGTTTATGTTTGTAAAGATTGTTTGAAAAAATATTATCGCAAGTGCAAAGATTGTGAGAAATATTACCCCTCTAAATATATGGATACGGCGATTAACAGTAACGGCGATAAAATCAGCATTTGCGAAGAGTGCGCTGAAGATTATGAAATTTGCGATGAGTGCGGATATTTTGTTAGCCACGAAGACGCTACAGAAACCGAAGACAGCGGCGGCAATGTAACTGTTTATTGCCCGAATTGCGCCGCCAATGAAGGAAGTGAAGCAGTATGAAGCATTTGGAAGACTTTTTGCAACCTACGCAAGCCGAACTTTTTCAACTCCTCTGCAAGAAATTTCACGGTAAAGCTATGGGGGCTAAAGGCAGTTTTATCCTCGTCAAAGGCAACGCGCCTGTAATGTTGCTTGCGCACCTTGACACGGTACACGCCGAACCCGTCAAAGAAATCTGCGCGAGTGCCGACGGCAATATTTTAATGAGCCCGCAGGGAATAGGCGGCGATGACCGTTGCGGAGTTTACGCGCTGAATAAGATTTACGAACTTGTCGAAACTAAACCGTACTTGCTTTTTACCTGCGATGAAGAAGTTGGCGGCGTTGGCGCAGAGCAATTTTGCTTAGCACATAGCGCAGGACTTTTGCCCGCCGAATTGAAAACCTTGAAGTTGTTGGTAGAAATTGACAGGCGCGGCAAGAAAGACGCGGTTTACTACAACTGCGACAATCCCGAATTTGAAAAATATATCAGCAGTAAAGGTTTTAAGACTGCGCACGGCAGTTTTTCTGATATTTCGGTAGTTGCGCCTGCGTTGGGTATTGCGGCAGTAAATCTTTCAAGCGGTTACTACAACGCACATACTCTCCACGAATATATTAACGTCAAGCACCTTGAAAGAACTGTCAGCAAGGTTACAGAAATTATCAGCGACGCCGCGCAGATTAATTTTCAGCAATTTAAATATATTCCGCGCCAAAGTGTTTTGAGTGATTTTATGACAGCAACTCTGCCGAAGGATTTACCTAAAGACTACGAAGAAATTTATTGGGAACTGCTGGATTATTACAAGGCGGGCGAACTTGAAGAGTACCGCAAGTTGTACGGCAATGAAGCCCTGCGCGAGCTTTACAGACAAGAATTTGGAGGCGGCAACAATGATTTATACAAGTAGGTATGCAAACCCTGAACTCCGTAGCGGCAATTACACGGCGGTTAGAATTTCGATAGGAACGCCGCGCTGGGATATTGGCTTTCCTTTGGCGGGCGAAATTAAAGACTTAATGCCCTTCGGACTTTTGGACGTTGAAGACAGCGCAATTTTCAAGGCGCGTTATTTTGAAATGTTGAACAAAAAAGGCGTTGCCAGAATCAAGAATCAGTTGCAGAAATTTGAAACTCTCGGCAAGCCTGTAGTTTTGTTATGCTATGAAGATATTCGCAAAGGCGGCAGTAACTGGTGTCATCGTACAATGTTCGCCGAATGGTGGTTTAATCAGACCGGCGAAAAGATTTTTGAACTTGTCGATAACTCCAAATTTAAAAAGTAAATCCCTGTAAAATCCCCAAAAATCATACCCCCGTTAAAATGCGTTTAAGCGCGTTTACAGGGGTATTTTTTTTGGACAAAAACTTCGTATTTTCAAAATAAGGCAGTCTAAGGCGAGATTTTTGCAACAGCGGTTATTTGCCCCTTTAAGCGCGTCTACGGGGATATTTTTTTACATACTAACTATCATAAAAAGATTTAAAGACCCCTCTAAGGCGATTCTACGGCGTGCTTATTTTCAGGTTTAAGGAGTTTTAAAGTATGTTTAGAGGTTCACTACCGACAACGGCACAACAGATTATTTGCCAAATGGTAAAAGATTGGCAAGTTGAAGATGTTTACGTTGGTTGTTCGGGCAATTTCACAATCGAACGAGTTTTGAAAAATTGTATACCTGCGCGACTGCACAGCAATGATGTTACGGTTTACAGTTGCTTACTCGGCAGATATTTTACAGGGCAACCGCTGAACGTGAAACTTCGCGCAGATTACAACGGCGTTATGAAATTTGTTGAAAAATATATGGACGATGACGCAGGCACAATCGCCGTTATGCTTATTCTCTCTAAAATGGCATTCTGCCTGACGTGTAAAACCAACGCCTATTATGAACGTATAATAGCCGCTTATAAGGCGCAATTTGAAAACCTTTGGGCGGCAACTAAAGAAAAAATCTCTCAAGTAACGCCGTTTATTTCTTCAATGTATGAAGGCGACGTTTGCGAATGGATAAATAAAATTCCCAACGACGCGGGATTTATTTGTTATCCGCCGTTTTTCGCAGGGGATTATGAAAAAATGTTTCGGGCGATTGAAGAGATTTTTGATTGGCAACCTCCAAAGTTTGAAAATATAAACAAAGACAGGATTCACGATTTATTTTGCAAGCTTGTCAACAGAAATTATTTTATGTTCGGTACGAATGATAAGCTTGACGAGTTTAAAGAATATCTTGCAGGCGTTTCACAGACCACTAATCGCGCTGTGCCAATTTACATTTACGCAAAGTCTAAAAAATCAATTATCGTAACTCCGCGCCAAAAAGTAAAAAGCCCCGCAATACAAAGGTTAGGTGCGAATGAAGATATTGGTGGCGAGCTGAATTTAATCAAGCTTAAATCTGAAGAGTTTCAAGCATTGCGTTCGCAGTATATGAATTATCACATAAAACCGGGTGCAGAAATGTTATCTGTCGGCGTAACGGCAGACGGCAAATTAATCGGCGTGTATGCATTTAGCGCAGATTGTTCGCTAGCGAAAATGTACACGTATATTGATATGCCGAATGCTTATCTGTTAAGTGATTTTCCCGTTGCTCCGAGCAAATATAAGCGGCTTGCAAAGTTGGTACTTTACGCGGCGTTAAGCAAAGAAAGTAAAGAAATTGCTGAATCTGCAATGAACAAAAGAATTTTCACTCTCACTACTACAGCATTTTCAAAAAAGCCTGTAAGTATGAAATATCGCGGCTTGTTTAACTTGCTTACAAAAACAAAGTTGGACGGTACGGCAGAAGGCGAAACTGATATTTCAAAAATCTATTACGGCAACGGCTACAAGCTGAATTACGGAGCAAAAATGGGCGAATGGACTTTAGCTGAAGGGCTTGCAATGTGGCTGAAAAAGTACGGCGCAGAATTGGAGACAAAATAAAATGAATGTCTTTACGATTGAAATTGACCCGCGCGAAATAAAATTGCTTGAATTGAATGCGCGATATATGCGGCACGAAGAATTTAAACAGCTTATTGAAAATATCCGCCGTGACGGGCAATTAACCTCTACACCTTTTCTTTGCAAGGATTATGACGGCAAATATTTATGTTTGTCAGGCAACCATAGAACAAAAGCCGCTATTGAGGCGGGATTGCAGAAAATTACTTGCCTTGCAACTGATGACGAACTCTCTAACGACCAACGAATTGCAATTCAGTTATCGCAAAACTCCATTGCGGGACAAGATGACCCTGCAACTTTGAAACTGTTGTACGAAAGTATTTTGGACGCAGAATTAAAACGCTACAGCGGGCTTGACGATAAAACGCTGGAACTCCTTGACAGTATTTCGACTATCAGCATTTCCGAAAGTAATTTAGAGTTTAAAACTCTGCATTTGGTTTTTCTGCCGGGCGAATTACAAGCCGCCGAAAATGTCATTAAGCAAGTTAAAGAAAATGCCAAAAACGCTGATTCAACTTGGCTTGCCAAAATGTCACAATATGACGAATGGCTTGACGCTCAAGAAAATGTTATGTCAAGCTACAGTATTAAAAATGTTGCAACGGCGTTTGATTTGATTTTGAAAATCTTTACAAAGAATATCTGCCAACTGCAAGAAGCATATGAAAAACCTGAAGACGATAAAAACTGGATACCGCTTGAAACTGTAACGGGACGGCGAAAAATCCCTGCCAAAAGTGCAAAGACTATCTCTAAGGCGTTGAACAAATTGCAGGGCAAAGAAAATATAAAAAGCAGTGAATTATGGCGCGGACTTGAGATTTTAGCTGAAAGATATTTGAGCGGTGGTGATTAATGTTGGCAACCATAGGGGGGTAGTGGTTATTGGACGAATGGCAAAGGCTTAGAGTGTATTTGCAAATGGGCGCAACTCGGATTAACTGAAACTGAAATTGCAGGTAAAATCGGCGTCACTCTTTCAACCTACAGAAAATGGCAACGCAAATATCCCGCCTTTGCAGACGAAATTAAAAAGTCTTCGGCTATACCAGAATTGGAGCTTGAAAAATCAATGTTCGATTTGGCAACGGGCAAAACGTACATTGAAGAAATTAAAACTACGCTTGACCCGTCATCAGGCAAAATAATCAAGATTGAAAAAGTGCGTAAGCAAGTGCCGCCTAATCCTGCGTTGCAAATGTTTTTGGCTAAAAACCGAATACCAGAAAAGTACAAAATAAACTCAGACGATTTTGAGGAGTGGTAAAAATGCCTACAGATTTTAATTTTGTAATTAGTTGTAACGGCGTACCGATAAGCCGCGAAGTGCAAGAAATAGAAATACCTGCAGAATTTACGAATATTGATTATTCTTGGCTCAAAATGGGGGCAAAAATAATTCCGTTCGGCAACTCTAAAAAAAATCATTACTTAAGGTATATGAATTGGTTGAAAAAAAATAAGTTGAAAAAACGCCGTCCGTAAAGGCGTTTTTGTTGGAGGTAACAAAATGGTTGATACAAAATTTGAAGAATTTGACGCGGCAGGAGCATTAAGCGCGGGATTGGTTGACGCAATTTTAAACGGATCTGCTAAAGTAAGCGGTATGTACGAATTGACAGAAAATGGCGTTGAATACGACCAAAATAATTTCGCCTTCAAAGACAAATGGGGAGCATTGCGTATCGGCAGGTTTAAAGATAACGCCGAACTTTTAACTTTCTTCAGCTTGTTTGGAAAATAAAAGGGGAGCGGTTGAAATGTTTTTGATTTCACAAGATAGAGCAAAAGCACTTAATATGGCAGATATAAAAAGTTACTTCATTTATAAAGAAGAAGGCGGTTTTCCTTCGGAAGAAGATAAAGAAAAAGAATGCTTACTTTGGGCAAATACGCAATGGAAAAATCACTGTGCTAACGATTGTGATAATTGGTGTATTGGAATTTTTGAAAACTTCAGTGTCGCTCAAAAGATAATGGATGAATTAATTTCAATCAATCATACCGCCGAAGGTAAAGCCGTAATTCGTGATAATGAAGTTGAAATTTTGTATTACTTAAAATGAGTTACATTCGGCAATATTGGGCAGAAATTGAAAGCGGCAAGGCGATTGTAGGACACTGGATAAAACAGCAAATGAAAATGTTGCTTGCTGATTTAGATAACCCTAACCTGCAGATAGATTTTGCTGATTCAGAAAAGCGTATTCGGTTTATCGAAAAAGAATGCAGACACTCTGAAGCACCTTTCGCAGGTAAACCTTTCTTGCTGATGACGTGGCAAAAAGCAATTATCGAGGCTATTTTTGCAATAAAAAGCTACAACGCCGAACTGAAACGCTACGTCAGAAAATATCAGGAAGTGCTTTTAGTTGTTGGCAGGAAGAACGGCAAGGCTTTAAGTTTGGCTACTAAAATTCCGACGCCGTACGGTTGGCGGACAATGGCAGATTTAGAAATTGGCGATGAAGTTTTTGCCGTTGACGGTACGCCTTCAAAGATAATTGCAACTTCGCCCGTAAGAATCAATCACAAGTGCTACAAAGTAACCTTTGAGGACGGCGCAGAAATAATTGCAGACGCCGAGCATTTATGGACGGTTACCAGTAAAGATAAAAAAACGCAAATAAATTACGTGTCACACAGAAAAAAAGATTTTACTGTAACAACAGAAGAAATGGCGGCTTGCTTTAAGAGACAACGCGCAGACGGCAAAGGCACAGAATATTTGTACCGAGTACCAATGAACGCGCCCGTTGAATATCAGCATAAATCCCTGCCAATATCGCCGTATATGTTAGGCGTATGGTTAGGCGACGGCGAAAGTTCGGGCGGGCGTATTTCTTGCAGTACTTCAGACCTTGCAGAAATGACCGCTTTAATAAAAGCTGAAGGTTACACAATAACAAGCCAAAAGAAAGATAAAACTTGTTGGCGTTTTTATGTTTCAATGCTTTTGCCAAAACTCCGTGAATTAAACCTGCTGAATAATAAGCATATCCCGCAAATATACCTGCAAGCGTCAATTAATCAGCGTTGGGAATTGCTGAAAGGGTTAATGGATACCGACGGTTACTGCAGTAAAAGAGGCGAATGTGAATTTGTACAAAAAAGTAAGGCGGTTACTGAAGGATTCGTTGAATTGCTAAGCAGTTTAGGTATTAAAGCTACAGTGGCAACGAAAATACCGAGAATTAACGGCAAAGAATGTACAATGGTTTACAGAGTACATTTTTTCACGGACAAATTATCGCCCTGCTTTAAACTGCAACGCAAAATAGAACGTCTGAAACCTGCTTTAAATAAGAGAATGTCATATAAATCAATCGTAGATATTACGCCTGTTGAATCAGTACCTGTAAAATGCATAGGAATTGAACACCCGACACAGCTTTATTTGGCAGGAGAACATTTTACAGCAACTCATAATACGCCGAGTGCAAGCGCAATAACTTTAGCTGAATGGTATTGCGGCGAAATGGGCACAAAGATTTTATACGGCTCTAATGACTACGACCAAGCAGATTTACTTTTTATGGCAACAGACGCAATGCGTGAAGCGTCGCCGAAATTGGCTAAATGTACGCGCCGTAACCAAAAAGGTATTTTCTTCGGCAACATTAAGCAAAAATCGCACGTAGGAAAATTCACTTCTCAAAACAAAGGCAGTATTCGCAAACTATCAAAATATACAGCGGCGAAAGAAGGGCGCAATATAAAAATAGGCGTTGTGGACGAAATACACGAATTGGACGATGATACATTCATTATGCCTATAAAGCAATCGTTAAGTACACAAGAGGAGCCGCTATACATCGAATTAACCACTGAAGGTGTAAAAGAAGACTGCTATTTAGATAAACGCTTGAAACTTGCTGAAAGCGTTTTAAACGGCGAAATAGATAAACCGAACTTTTTAATATTTTGGTACGCGCAGGACAGCGAAGAGGAAATTTGGCAGGACGAAAAAAAATGGTATAAGTCTAATCCAGGCTTAGGCGTTATCAAAAAATGGTCTTTCTTGCGCGGTATGGTTGACGACGCTAAACGTGATGCCGCTACACGCGCCTTTGTACTTGCGAAGGATTTTAACATTAAGCAAAACAGCGCGGTTGCGTGGTTGCCCGAGCACGTCATTATTAATCCTGCAACCTTCGATTTAGAATCACTGCGCGGACAATTTTATTGCGGCGGTATTGACCTTTCAGAAACTACAGACTTAACGGCGGCTACTGCACTTTTTGTCAATCCCTACACTAATCAAAAATACGCCCTGTCAAAATATTTTATCCCTGAAGTGAAAATCGACACAAAATTAAATTTAAATCCCGAGCAAAAAGACTACAGTGAATGGGCGCGGCAAGGCTTGGTTGAAATTTGCAAGGGAAATGAAGTTGACCCTGATTCTGTTGTTAATTGGTATGTTGGATTGCTGAAGACGTATGAATTAAAGCCGCTGAAGTTTGGCTTTGACGTTTGGCACAGTAGCGCACTCAAAAAGGGCTTAGCGTCATATTTCGGTGACGATACGCTCTGCAAAGTCGGTATGAATTTCTTTGCGCTGAATAATCCTATGTCATTGCTTGAAAGTGATTTGACGCTGAAGGCGTTGAATTACAACAACAACGAAATAACGCGCTGGTGTTTGAAAAATACCGCACTGAAAATTAATAATCTCGGTATGAAAATGCCTGTTAAAACTTTTTCTTCAAAAAATAGGATTGACGGCGCAGTTGCACTAATCATAGCGTACGCGGCGGTTAGTGATTGTAAAGCAGATTATTTGCAGATTCAAAAAAGCGTTTGCAAGGCGGGAGGTGATTCTGTTTGCTTGTAAGTTTCGTTAAAAATCTTATGAATAAATTCAGCGGCAACAAAGACAAAAAGATTTTGGCAGAAGTTTTGACTGATTCTCGCGCAGTTTTTTCTTCCTTCGGCAATAATATTTATGCAAGCGATTTTGTAAATTCTTGTATTGAAAGAATAGCCAATGAGATTAGCAAAATTGAAGTTGTAAGCGTAATAAGCAAAGAAAACAGTATTTCAAGGCTAAATGACGATATAACGCGGCTTTTTCGTGACGGCGTGAACGAATTGCAGACGGCTAAAGATTTCCTCTCTTGTTGCGAATGGTTGCGCCGCAAAGATAAAAATTGCTTTATATATCCGCAATATGAAATTGTAAAATCAGCAACCGGCAACGAATTTAAACGCTACACCGCTTTTTATCCTTTGGCTCCAGTAAGCGCAGAATTAGGACACTTCGACAACGGCGAATGGGCAATTAAATTTCAGTGGCGCGACGGCTCAAATGATATTCTGCCCTATAACTCGATAATACATTTGCGTTGGCGGCGCGGTACATCAACGCTTATGGGCGGCGGCAATGACTACGGAGCAAGCGACGATTCAGATACTTTGAATGCGTTAAAAAATCTTGACGAAATACTTCAAGGCTTGCCAAAAATGATACAAAACAGCTTATCACTGCAGGGCGTTTTGAGTGTAAAAACAGTTCTTGACAAAGAATCAATTAACAAAGCGGGCGCAGATTTTGAAGACAAAATCAAAGTCTCAAAAAGCGGTATTGTTGCAGTAGGACTTGACGGCGAATACACGCCGATAAATAAGGCAATGCCCGCAATTCCCGACGGCGTTTTAAAATTCTTGAAAGACATAATCAGGGAGCGTTACGGAATTTCGCAAGCGATACTTGACGGCGATTTTACAGGCACTCAACACGCGGCTTTTTTTCAAAATTGCCTTGAAGATTTTATCGTTGAATTTGAACAAGCATTTACAAACAGGCTCTTCAGCCAACGAGAAAAAGACGTAGGACACCGCGTCAAATGTTATTACTCTAGAGTTAGCTATATGGACGCGGCAGAAAAGCAACAGTTAGCTATTTTAGCGCGTGATACAGGATTGATGACGCTAAATGAAATTAGGGAACTGTACGGACTTTCGCCGCTTGATGAAGGCGGGAACGTTCGCTTGCAGTCTTTGAATTATATAAACGCCAATATTGCCAACGCTTACCAACTGCAGGATAAGCAACAGGCAAAGGCAGAAGGTGAAAAAAATGAAACAGACTGAATACCGAAGTTGCAACGGCTTAGAATTTCGCGCAGTTGACAACGAAGGCGAAAAAATCATAGAAGGACACGCGGCAGTGTTTAACCGTCAAACTAGCGTTGGCGGTTTTTTTTATGAAGTGATAGACAGCGGCGCGTTTGATAAAGCAGACCTGCGCGACGTACCGCTAATGGTAAATCACGATTTTTCAAAAATTCCGCTTGCACGTTCGCGCCGAAATAACGGCAACAGTACACTGACATTAAGCGTTGACGAGGTAGGCTTGGCGATACGGGCAAAGTTGGACGTAGAAAGTAATGCAGACGCCCGCGCCTTGTATTCGGCGGTTGAGCGCGGCGATTTAGACGGTATGAGCTTTGCTTTTATCGTTGACGGCGAAGAATGGCAAGACTTAGGTACAGATACACCAACGCGGCGTATTAAATCAATATCGAAAGTATTTGAAGTTTCTGCTTGTACCTTCCCGCAATATGAAGATACAGATATAACAGCTCGGAGCGAAAACGCGCTGGATAGTGCAAAAAAGACGTTGGATAACGCCCGCGCAAAGTCTTTGGACAAAGATAAAGAGCTTGAAATATTAAAACTCAAAAACAGGATTTTAGGAGGCTTATAAAATGGAAGAATTGATAAAAAAATATGAAGAACGCCGCGCGGCTTTATTGGCACAATCAGAGGCAAGCAATGACGTAGAAGAATTGCGCGGCTTGCAGAAACAGATTCAAGATTTAAACGCAGATATTGAAGAATTGAAAAAAGTTAAACCAACAGACGAGCGCACGGCGACAGTAAATGACGCGGCAGAAAAACGCGATGCAGATTCTCAAAAGTTCGTGCAGGGTAAAGGCTTTGTACCGGCAGAAAACCGCAATGTTGACTACAGCAAGATTCTTGAGACACGAGAAAAAGCAGGACAGGATTTGAAAGAAAAACGGGCGGTAAAATCGCCGTTGGGGATATTCGGCGAACTGCGCGCGGTAACTGTCGGCGACGGCGCAAGTATTATCGTTCCGAAAAGCTATTCAAGCACTATCAATCCCGAGTTTAATGTTGTAAGCAGTTTGATTGATAACGTAGCATATTTAAGCTTGAACGGCGGCGAAAGTTTCTCTCAAGGCTACGTTGACGAAGTGCCAACAGGCGATTACACCGCTGAAGGCGCAAATGCCGCTACTGCCGATACTAAATTTGCTTACGCCCAAATTAATAAGAGTAAAATTACGGCTTATTCTGAAGTTACAGAAGAACTTTTGAAACTTCCCAACGCAAATTACGCTGACGTTGTTTTTGAAAATATCAGAAAGGCAATGCGCAGAAAGATAACGCAACAGATACTTTTGGGCGGCGGCAACACTAACCAGCTTGTAGGTATTTTCAGCGATAAAGCAACTGCGATTGATTCAAGTACAGACTTAGCACTTGCGACGATTGACGATACAACGCTGGACGAAATTGTTTTCAGATACGGCGGCGATGAAGACGTTGAAAGCCCTGCAGTATTGATTCTCTCAAAAGAAGATTTACTTGAATTTGCGAAAGTGCGCACTTCAACAACGCTCCGCTATTACACAATTTCAAGCAACGGCAATACAGGAACTATAAACGGCGTGCCCTTTATTATCAATTCGGCGTGCCAATCATTGACAAAGGCAGGAACGGCGGCGGGTGCTTATTGTATGGCTTACGGACACTTGACTAATTACCAACTCGTTGAATTTAGCCCAATGGAAGTAAAAACTTCAGAGGATTATAAATTTCAAGAAGGTATGACGGCTTATCGCGGCAACGTATTTTGCGGCGGCAACGTGGTTAAGAAAAACGGCTTTTTGAGAATCACAAAAAAAAATTAATGTTGGGTAAAAGACGCAAGCATTAAAGGGGGGTGATAAATCGTGGCAATTTCAGTTGAAGAAATGAAAAGTTATCTGAATATAGACGCGGACAACTCGGACTATGATTCGGAATTGGAGCATTTATTAGCGGCGGCGCGTGAAGATTTAATCACGGCTACAGGTAAGTTAATCAACGAAGAAAACGCCCTTGTAAGACAATTTTGCAAACTCTATTGCAGGCGTGAATTTGATATGCTTGCTGATTCTGCCGTTGATAACAGGCTCTTTGATATAAAGAAAATGATACTGCACAGCGTAAGATTTGCGGAGGCTGATTGATATGCTGAAGATTTTTTCTCATACCCTAAACAAGCGTGTAACAATTCAGCGAGCAATAGCGGTACAAACAAGCAAAGGCGTTGTTTTATATGAATACCCAAATGCTATAGAAAATGTACCGGCGCACATAGAATCTTACGCCGCCTTCATCGTAAACGGGCAAGCAGAAAAAGTAAGCGAAGTTGAACACAGGATAACAATTCGCTACAGAAAAAATTTGCAGTTGCACGACAGAATAATTTATCAGGGGCGGATATTTGAGCAAGTGCTCCCTGCAAGGGATTTATACGAACAGCATAAATTTCTGCAATTAACCTGCAGAGAAAAAATAGAAAACAGGAGTGGTTAAAATGGCAAAATTAGGCGGTTTTGAATTTGAAGAATTTAAAGGATTAACGAAAATGCCGCAACGCGCGGTGTCAGCTTGGGCGAAGGTTGAAGAACTTGTCGGCGCAAGCTATAAGCCCTTGCTTTATTGCGGCAAGCAAGTTGTACGCGGCTTGAATCACTTGTTTATTGCCGAGCAAACATTAATTACGGCAGACCAGCGCAAGCGTATTGTTACTGTTGTTGTCAACGAATTTAACGGCAAGTTTGAAGTAGTCAATGACAGGTTCGCTGTTATTTACGGTTAAGCTAATGGCAAGGCTGACAATTAACAGCTTACTTCAAACATACGGTGAAGCGGCAAAACAGGCAGCACTTGAAGGCTTGCTTGAGGCGGGCGAAATAGTTGCAGAAGAGGCGCGGCGGCGTTGCCCTGTAGATACTGGCAGGCTCCAAGAATCAATTCATACAGAGAAAAAAGGCAACAAAGTAAGAGTTGTTGCAAACGCCAAAAATCCAAAGGACGGGTACAATTACGCCCGCTGGATAGAATTTGCGCCAAAAGGCAAGCCGTTTATGAATCCTGCATTGCAAGCTAAACGCGCTGAAGTAAAGCAACACGTAATAGATAAAATACGCGCCGCGCTGAATCAGCATTAAGAAAGGCGGGCGGTTTAAATGAATTTGCAAGAAAAAGTATTCGACGCGCTGAAAGCCGCTCTGAATATCCCTGTTGTTAAATACGTCAACGAGTATAACGGCGTTTACCCCGTTGCAGTCTTTGATGAAGTTGAAAATGTACCTGCAATTTTCGGCGACAATGCCGAACTTTTGAGAAAAATAACCTACTCTGTCAAAATAGGTACAGAAAATGATTTTTATGAAGAAATAGAAAAAACCGTTGTACAAACAATGCGGGGATTGGGATTTGGGCGCGTTGAATCTAATGATACTTTCGACAAAGTTTTTTGGCGTGAAGTTAAATTCGTTATTTTTATGGAGGTAGTTTGAAATGTCAAAACTTAAAATTGGTCTCTCAAATTTGCATTACGCTATTTTGACAAAAGACGATGACACGGGTTTTATGTACAAAAAACCTGAACACGTAGCAAACCTTGTAACGGCGACGCTTGAAAAAACAACCAACTCTGCAACATTTTATGCAGACAACAAGCCAATCGAAGTAGCAAACACATTTGCCGGCACAAAAGTAACGCTCGAACTTGCGGATATTCCGCTGGAAGCGCAAGCCGCGCTTTTGGGGCATACTCTCGAAAATGGTATTCTCAAACGCAATGCAAATGATAAGGCTCCGTACGTTGCAATAATGTTTGAAAGCGAACTTGCAGACGGTACTATTCAATATCTCAAGGCTTTTAAAGGTATGTTTAAGATACCGAAAGGTGAATATCAAACAAAAAAGGATTCGCCCGAATTTAAGTCAACAACGATTGAGGCAGATTTTATTGTAAGAACATATGACGGCGCGGACGATTGGATAGCTTACAGCGATTCTGCAGACGCTCAAACTATAGCCGCGTGGTACGATTATGTTGTTGACGAAGACACTACAGAAACTGAAGAAGGCGGAGATACGCCCGCACTTCCTAACCTTTCAGTAGAGCCAACTACAGTAACGCTTGACAGTACGAACAGTTATTCGAGCACGGTTGAAGTAACACGCAACGGCAATGGTACAATTTCAGCAGAATCAAGCAACGAGGCGGTAACCTTCGGAATATCCGGCACAACCATAACGATAAACGGCAACAGCGCAGGCTTGACAGAAGATTTAACTGCAACGCTGACAATAAATGTAGCGGCAGACGGTACAAGCTACGCGGCAGGCAGTACAACTGTCAGCGTCATTGTTAAGAAGGCTGGTTGATTATGAAACTTCCAGAGATAGAAATAAACGGCGTCAATTACGCAATGAAAAAACCAAAGGCGCGGGATTGGTCGGCATATGCAAAATTTGAAGACGAGCGAAAAAATATACCGCTGATAGAGTATGTAGATAAACTCTGCGCCTTTCTTGCAACGCAGTTTGACGGCGTAACGGCTGATGATTTGCTTGACAATTTGGAACTCGGCGAAGTGCAGAAAACTTACCGCGAATGTTCAACCTATTTTTGGGATATGCTGACAGGTAAATTTGAGGAAATAGAAAAAAACTCCGAATCCGCCGAAAAGGCGGGCGAAGAGACTTAACGCCCTATGAATCAGTTTTAAGCTGGTTTTTGTTTTGGGTTAAAGAATTTAGGGCGTGTTGGCAAAGCCTAAATTTGAATCATTACGGCAGCGAGAATAATGAAATTCAGAAAACAATTTGACAATTTGTCGTAACGTGTGGCA
>CAJOCQ010000028.1:0-2264 GCA_905233135.1 uncultured Selenomonadaceae bacterium
AATTGTAAAATACATTTTGCCCAAATCTTCACGCAAGCGCGTACCGCGCCCTATAATTTGTTTAAATTCAATCATGGAACGAATATTTGAATCAAGCACAATATTTTTAACCGATGGAATATCAACGCCCGTTGTAAGCAATTTTGAAGTTGTAACAAGTACGGGATATTGGCTTTCAACATCGCGGAAATTATCAAGTTGTTTAATGCCTGTTTCATCGTCCGAAGTAATTCGCATAACGTACCTATCGTCAATCGCGCAGAGGTCAGCATTTTCATTAATGAGAGCTTCACGCATACGCGCGGCGTGCTCTTGGTCGACGCAGAAAAAAATTGTTTTATCCATACGGCAATTATTTTTTTTCAGATAATCCGAAACAGTTTTAGCAACAAGTTTTGTCCGCCGCTTCAAAATCAAAGTTTTGTCAAAATCAAGCGTGTTGTACAGGCGATAATCAATAACTTCGCCGTTGTCGTCAAGTTGCCCGTTGTACGGGATAAAGCCTTCAATATCTTTGTCGAAAAAAATTCGCACTACACGATACGGCGCAAGAAAACCATCTTCAATACCCTGTTTCAAGCTGTAGGTATAAATTGGCTCGCCGAAATAATCGATATTTGAAACTTCGTTATCTTCCTTTGGCGTGGCAGTCATTCCAATTTGCGTTGCTGCTGAAAAATATTCAAGAATTTTGCGCCATTCAGAATCAGCTTTTGCGCTGCCTCTGTGACACTCGTCAACTATTATCAAGTCAAAAAAATGCGGGCTGAATTGGCGGAACAAGCTTTCAGTATCTTCTTCGCCCGATAAGCCTTGATAAAGTGCCAAATAAATTTCGTGCGCGGTATCGAAATTAGATTTTTTAACCCACGTCATACTTTCTTTGAACGGCGCAAAATCATTTGTAAATGTTTGAGAAATTAAATTTTTTCTGTCAGCAAGAAATAAAACGCGCTTTTTTATACGCGCTTTCCACAGCCGCCAAATAATTTGAAAAGCAGTAAAAGTTTTACCTGTGCCTGTCGCCATTACAAGCAGGATTCTTTCACGCCCGTCAGCTATTGCCTCGACAGTTTTATTAATTGCGTTAATTTGGTAATAGCGCGGCAATTTTTCGGGATTATCTAAAAAATAAGGAGCGTCAATAATTTGCTGTTGTTTGTCAGTAATATTGCGCCCTGATTTATACATTGTCCAAAGTTTTTCAGGCGTCGGAAATTCATTCAACGGCAAAAAAATTTCAACATCGCCTTCCGTAACAAATTTATTATGAAAAATAAATCCGTCGCCGTTAGACGAAAAAGCAAAAGGAACATCCAGCATTTTTGCATAATTTAAAGCCTGTTGCATACCGTCGGAAATGTTATGCTTGTTATCTTTCGCTTCAACAACTGCAAGCGGAATATTTGGGCGATAAAACAAGACGTAATCTGCGCGAAATGGTTTATTGCGCTTTACAATGTTACTTGTAGCCGTAATACGCCCGTTAGTTATTGGGTATTCTTCCCGAAAATTTTTATTAAAAATCCAACCGGCATTTTTTATGGCAGGCGTAATGTAATTTGTTCTAATTTCCGTTTCGTTGAGCATTTTTTTATTTATTATCATTGTCGCAACCATTTATAAACAGTGGAACGGCAAACTTTGAAACGTTTAGCAATTTCAGTAACTTTAATATTATGCTCGTGCCAAAGTTTTTTATAATCGTCAAAATCTTTCGGCGGCTTTTTCTCGTGCCGCCCTTTATATTTACCGGTGGCTTGCGCAATTCTGATACCTTCGCGTTGACGCTGAAGCATTAAATCTCTTTCAAATTCTGCTATTGCTCCAAAAATGGTAAGCATAAATTTTCCCTGCGGCGTGGAAGTGTCAAGATTTTCTTTCAAGCTTTTAATTTCGACGCCTTTTTGATTTAACGTCTCAACAATCTTAAGCAAATCAGCGGTAGAGCGTGCAAGGCGTGAAAATTCCGACACAACCAAAGTATCGCCCTCACGCAAAAAGCGCATCATTTCTTCAAACTGCGGACGAACTTTAGCACGCGCTGATATTTTTTCCGAGAAAAATTTTTCGACACCGAAATTTTTAAGTTCTTCAATTTGCCGCTCTTCATTTTGTTCAAAGGAAGAAACCCGAACGTAACCGACTACCATAATATCACCCTGCTTTATTATATGGCAACGGCGTTAAAATGTCTATCGAATATTAGCTTTTTAATTCAAATGTATTCCAAAATTTAAATTAAAGATTTATAAACTAATTTA
>CAJOCQ010000028.1:2300-16551 GCA_905233135.1 uncultured Selenomonadaceae bacterium
CTTGTTCGTTAGCAGGAACCTCAAGAATATCCATTGCTTGTTGCGCTGTAAGATTTAATTTTTTCATCATACTGCGGATATTTTCCAATAATTTTTTTTTCTCGCTTTCAGCTTTAGCTTCAGCAATTTCATCTTTAAAAAATTCAGCAATAATACTACTCATCGAGTTCACCCCATTTTTATTTTCTTTCAAAAATTTAACTCTGTCAGCAAGTTGTTTGTGCCGCATTTCCGCCGGATTCGCGCAAAAGAAATCGTGAATTAAATCATCTAGCGGTTTCCCTTTTTCGCCCTTAAAACTGCCATTTACGTAAATTATGTGCGTACCGTCTCCCAATTCTTTGCCCGTTTCTCTTATTATTCTGTCGGCGTGATAAATCTTTTCGCCGTCCCCTATTACATCATTTTCAGAAATGAAGATAACAAAACTTTCGGGCAGTTCTTTAAATTCGCCGCGCTTTTGCAATTCGTGGTAATCCAGCATAACTGAATTATAACGAGCGCGTTGGGGAATTGCGCCGGAGTCTGCCCTCTGTACTTCAATATTATACAGCTTGCCTTGTGTATCAGTAGCAAAAACATCAAAGCGGACGGAACGTCCATAAATGTTTTCTATGCTTTTTTGTGTTTGTAGCTTTAATACTTTCAAGTCGTTTTTTCAAGGATTATCCGCAAGATATATTCCACGTCTTTTGCATTATCATCAAAATACGCACTGAAAAAGGCGTCATATATCAAACGAAACTTTTTTATAATTTCAAGATATTTTTGTTGCAAAAATGAATCAGCTCCTTTGCTGTTTAAAAATTATAATGTTTTTAGCACCTCCTTTAAAATATCGGAGGATTTAAGAAATTTTCTGAAGTATCACATCATTTTATATTGTAAATGAGCTATTCAGTTTGTAAAGGCTTATGATTCTGAATATATTCATCGACAGCAACACGAAAAAGTGCGGCAAGACTAAGCCCGCGCTCAATAGCGGCTTTTTTATAGTCTTCGCGTGTACCTTTTTTCAGTTGAATAGTTAATGAGTCATAGACTTTGGCACGATACTTGGAATTAGCTTTTAATTGAGCTTGAGAGACAGTCAAGTTTATTCACTCCTTTGGATAAATTATATTGCTTGCATTATATTAAGTCAAATTATTTTTATGTAAATTCATTCAAGGCACGAAAAAAACTCTCAACCGCACAGGTAGAGAGTAAAACGGACTCATATAATCATTTGAAATCTGATGAAGCTGCTACAATAGAATTGGCTGTAAATTCATCGTTTTTATTTGAATAGTAAATTTTCTCAACAGAATAATTTGTATCAGAAACATCAACAACGGAATCGAGGGTAAAATCGTCAGAAAGAAAGTTGTTATCGTAAAATAAATCGAGAGTTCTGGAATAAGTGTGAGATGAACCATTGGATTCTGAAACAGTTATATTCTTGCCTTTAGCATTATTAATAGTTAAAGAACCATTACCGATAGTGAAGATAACATGCTTGCTATTGTAGGAAACATTGGAAATAGTGCCGCTAACTTTGATAGAATCTTGTCCGGCAGAGTAATCAGTAATAATATCATTACCGCCTTCGTAAACAAAGACATCATTACCTGCGCCGCCAGTTAAAGTATCGTTACCACGTCCGCCATTCAAGGTGTCGTTCCCTGCATCTCCTTTTAATATATCGTTATCGTTACCGCCGAAAATAGAATCATTACCGGTACCGCCCCAAATTGTATCCTTACCATCACCGCCGGAAATGGTATCAGAACCTTTGCCCGCCTTAACGGAATTGTTAGATGAGTTACCGACAATATTAATGGATTGAGAAGTTGCTGAAGAATTAACTTTTGTGATGGTAGGAAGATATTGACTTAAATCTATAGTTTTTCCAGTAAATTTATTGTTAGCAGTCAGTACTGTTCTTTTGGCGTCATAGGATAAACCGGCATCGAGTGGAGAATAAGAAATATCGGAAAAGAAAATTTTATCAGATGTATTACCGTTATTGTCAACCAAAGTAATTATTTTATCTTTAGCGTTTTTAACAGTCAGAGTTCCTTTTGAAGTAGTTAAAATGACATTGGAACTTTTGACGGTTGAATTTGTAATTGTACCAATTTTAATTTTATCTTCGCCAACTTTGTAGTCTGTGATAACGTCGTTACCATCTTCATAAACAAATAAATCATTACCTGCGCCGCCTGTAAGTGTATCATTGCTCGCGCCGCCGTTAATAGTATCCGCGCCCTTGCCGCCTTTAATGGAGTTGGCAGATGCATCGGCAACAATATTTAAATCTTGCGTAACTGCCGATGCATTTATTTTTTTTACTCCTGTATGATAGGCAAGATCAATTTTATTGCCTGTAAATTTTGATGATGCTGTCAAAACGGAAGATTTGACAGATATACCAACCGGTATTTTAATAGGTTCGGGATTATCATTTACAGGATAAACTTGCGTAATTTCTTTGCCGTCTTCGTTAATAACTGTAATTGCTTTATCCTTGCCGCCTTTGAGAGAAATTTTGCCGCCGTTACTTACGTTTAAAATAACGTTAGAACTTGAAACGCTTGCAGAAGTTATTGAGCCATTGGAAAGTTTAATTTTGTCTTCGCCGGTTTTGTAGTCTTGAATTAAATCATTGCCGCCTTCGTAAATATAAACGTCTTTGCCGCTGCCGAGTGAAACAGTATCATTGCCGTTTCCGCCGGAAATTGTATCTGCGCCTTTGCTGCCTTTGATTGAATTATTTTCAGAACCGCCCAAAATGCTAATTCCTTCAGTAAGAGCAGCTGCATTTACTTTCGTTGCTGTAGGATAATCTGATAAATTTATTTCATTGCCGATAAATGTTGTTGAAGCTGTTAAAATAGAATTTTTAATTGATATTCCAATAGGTAAAGTATCAGACGAAATAGTTTCAATATTAATTGCAGTGTCTTTTGCGTCCATTAAAGTCATTGAACCGGAATCAATTTGAATAATTACATTATTGCCATTCGTTGTTTTGGTATAGCTGTTACCGGAAATTTGAATTTTGTTAGAAGGCAAGTATCCGAAAATAATATCGTTGCCATCGCCTTTATAATATTTGTAAATTACATTTTCGCCGCGATTGTAAATTGAATCATCGCCGGTACCGGAAATTATGGTAACGTTTGAACTTCCATTGTTGTCATTGTAGGCACTGTCGCTACTTGATTCGTAATAAGCATTCCAAGGCTCGTAATAATAATAGCCGTTGTGAATTAAATCATTGCCTGCGCCGCCGTCAAGTACAGAATATGAGCCGCTGTTAGTGATTGTATCTGCGCCGTCGCCGCCTGAAATTGAAAGATTAGTACCGCCTTTTGCGAAAAATTCGCCATTAATGATAATATCATTTCCGATATTTCCGGCTATTGTTACGAAATTGGCATAATTTTTTATATTGTCATCTTCCGCGCCTCCATCAATTACTGAATTTAATCCGCGATTGTAAATTGAGTCATTACCTGCGCCGCCTGATATTGTAGTATAAGAACTTTTTAAGCTGTCATCGTAAGCACCGTCGCCGCTGGATTCATAATAAGCATTCCAAGGCTCGTAATAATAATAGCCGTTGTGAATTAAATCATTACCTGCGCTGCCGTCAAGTATGGAATAGGAGCCGCTGTTGGTGATTGTATCTTCGCCGTTGCCGCCGGAAAGTGAAACTTTAGTACCGCCTTTTGCAAAAAATTCGCCGTTAATGATAATATCATTTCCTGTGCTTGCGTCGATCGTAACAGAATCATTATAATTTTTAATATTGTCGTTGTCTTCGCCTGCATCAATTATGGTATTGGTATTTTTATTTAAAATGTAATCGTCGCCACTGCCGCTATTGATTTTTATATTAGAGGCAAAATTTTCAATAGAGTCATTGCCGGAGCCGCCAACTATAGTCAAATTTTCTGCGCATTCTCCTATAATAATGTAATCTTCGCCTGAATCTCCATAAATTTTAGAGTTTTTGCCATAAGCAGTGACAGTATCATTTCCGTTGCCGCCGAAAATTGTTTGCTGTTCGCCGTTGCCGGTTAAAAAATCTGCGTCTGCTGTGCCAACAATATTTGAATTATTTTTCCAAGCATAAGAATTTAAATTGTTGTAAGAATCAGAGGCTTGTTTCATTAAATAACGCCAAAAAAGATAGCCCACCGTATAAACATTTCCATCTTCGCTGAAATTATTATCGATATTTAAATAAGCGGCAAGGCTGTCAGCATTTCCTGCAAGTTCTGTGTATCCGTCGCTGCCGCCTGTAAGATTTGCCATTCCTTCAACCATATAATTGGGCATATACGACCAAATATTGAAATTGCACTGTAAAACGTGTGTAAATTCGTGAACCAATGCTCCGTCAAGTCCGCCGCCTGTTTTATCTGAGGCTTTAAAATTGGTGTACGCCATATTGACGGAAACGGACGGACCACCCCAAGCCCAGCCGAAATCATTCGGTTTATATTCAAAAAAGAAAGGAATTGTATAAGGTTTATCGTTAAAGCTTAAGCCGTAAGATTCTTCAATTAATTTGACGGAATTTTGAAGCCACCAACTATTCAGCCCTTGAATAACAAGTTGTTCTTGTTCGTTTAAGGAAGATTTTTCGTGAAGTGTAAGCGTTAAACCTTGACTGCTTATAATTGTGGATTCGGGATAAACGGCGGCTGAATTTTCCGGCATTAAATCCTTGGCGGTCTTCATCGTTAAACCACCGACATCCCAGCCGGTAATTGCGCCGGTATCATTGTTTTCTGTAAATATTCCGCAATAATCGCGCAGGAAAGTTTTAGCGTCATTTACCGCGCGGCAATCTGCAACCATTTTATCAATAACTTCTTGTAATGAATTAAAGCCCGAACAAGCTTTAACGGCTTCATCAAGTTTTAATCTTGAATCTAATTTTGTATTTGCCATTGAGTGAACAAAATTTTTAATAACCTGCTGTTGAGAATAGCCGTTACTGTAAATTTGCGTGGAAGTTCCGATTGAATCTTTGACTGTAACAGCGTGGTTAGTCATATTTTTCAAGCGCAGAGAACCGGAGCCAACATAAAAAATTAAGTCACCGCCGTCAAAAGAATAACTGTCAATTTTTCATTGTGCAATGTTAATAGTGTCGTCGCCGCTGTAATTTATAATAACGTCATTATTTCCTTGATAATATTGGAAAGTCTCGGCATTTCTGCTGCCGTACAAAGTTTGATTGTTTGTGTTGTCAGAAATGGTAACATCTTGACCGTTAATAATATTTTTTCCGCCAGCTGAATTATCTACGAAAATATTATTTCCTTTGGTGTAAATATAATTGGTGCCCTGTCCGGGATTAATTGTCACATTATCGCCGTAGCTGAAAATAGTATCGTTACCCGCGCCGCCGTTTATCGTAACATTTGAACTTTTATTTTCGCTATCGTATACTTCGTCAATTAAATCATAAACGTCACGAGAGTAACAACCGTTGAAAATTAAATCATTGCCGTTATCTCCGTTGAGCTGCGCATTAGATCCGTTATTTGTAATGGTATCGTTACCATTGCCGCCATTTATCACTACATTTTTAAAGCCTTGACCGAAAAAAAATCCCAAAAAGCTTCCGTTTAATATTGCGTCGTCACCGTCAGCGGCGTTGATTGTGACATTTTCAGCGGAATTTGAAATGGAATCTGCATTTGAAGTAGCAATTACGATCGTGTTATTGGTACTATTTGCTATATTATTCACAACAATTCTCCTCCTTCAATTCAGAAAAACGATTAAACCATTTTAAAATTATTATTAGTCTTCGGAATTACGAAGATTTTCAGTTTTCGGCTTTATAAATTTTGCGGCGGTTGATAAAACTTTTGAAGACAGCGGCTATATCGGCATAAAAGACCAAATTGCCGCGTTGAATTGGGTTAAAGAAAATATTTCAGCCTTCGGCGGCAACCCCGATAACATTACAATTTTTGGGCAAAGTGCCGGCTCAATTTCTTGTATGCTGTTGACGATTACGCCTGCCGCAAAAAATCTTTTCAATAAAGCTATTCCGCAGTCAGGACATTTGAGTTTTTACAATACGCCCAAAGATTCCGCCGAAACTGCAGAAAAATTTTTGGCTGAAAGCGGCGTTAAAACTGTCGGCGAACTTGTGAAAAAATCTGCCGCCGAAATTAAAGATATTTATTTGAAAATCAGCAGCGGCGGTATTGCCGAAAATCCAAGTGCATATCTGCCGACTTGCGACGGAAAATTTTTGCCGAAAAATCCTTTGCAAGCATTGAAAGAAGGCGCGGCGCGCGGTATTAAATTTTTAACAGGCAACGTTGCCGATGAATGGCGGCTTTGGTTGCAGTTTGACGAAAACTTTTTCCAAAAAGTTCGCGCCAATCCGAAAAAATTTTCGCCCGTCTTTTCAAGATACAAAGCAAAAACTTATGAAGGAGCTTACAAAAATTGGCTGGAAAATCGTCCCGATAACGAAGAAAATTTTATAGATTTCGCAGTTCAAGCAGATTGGCGAATTGGGCAAGAAATTTCTGCAGAATATCAAGCGCAATTTGAAGACGTTTATTTTTATGTTTTTACTCATCAGCTAAACGAAACATTGCGCGCTTGTCACGACAGCGATTTACCCTATACTCTCAATGCACTGGACGGCTTGCCGAATGCTGCGCCGAATCTTGCAAAACAAATTCAAGCGGCTTGGGCGGCTTTTGCAACGACGGGCAACCCCAACAATGAATTTATTCCGCGTTGGGAAAAATATTCCGCCCAAAATCGTCAAACTATGGATTTAAATTCTAAAGGCTTTACTTGCCAAAAAGATTTAAATACTGAAAATTTAAACGCCTTGCGCTATATTTACGAAGTCTAGAAAAAATTTTGAAATTTACCGCCTCGACTTATGTCGGGTTTTTTTTATTCCTTTGTTACTTTTTTCGCTTACTCTTGACAACTAGCTGAAATAATATGAAAATATAAATTTAAGAATCTCAAGCTTTTTGAGAATAAAAGGGGAATTTTTATGAAGGCAAAGTTATTAGCTTTTTGCGCAATATTTTTTTTGATAATGTTAGCAGGTTGCGGCAACAACAATTCAACAGTAAACAGCGGCGGCGAAAATTTTTGCGTTGTTACTGATGACAGCGGCAGAGAAGTTAAATTTGCCAAAAAACCTGAAAGAATTGCAGTAACTTCCGCGTCATTTCTTGAACCGTTGCACGCGGTAGGCGGCAAAGTCGTCGCTCGTCCTTCTTCAAAAACAAAGTCTCCCGCCTTCGCGCAGGACGCGGCAGAAATTGGCGCGGTTTATCAAATTGACGCCGAAAAACTTTTGGCTTGCAATCCTGACTTGGTCATTATCAACAAAGGTATGAACGAAAGGCTCGGCGATGTTTTGAACGGCAATAATATTCCTTTCGTTATCGTCGATATGAAAGGCTATGACAGCGTCAAGAAAAATCTTGAAATGTTCGCCGCAATTACGGGGCAAATTGACAGCGGCAAAAAAATTGTCGCCGAAATGGATTCAAAAATAAAAAGCACCGTTGATAAATTGCCGCAAGAAAAAAAGCGCGTTGCAATTTTACATTCGACGGCGCAGGGTTTAAGCGTTCAACTCGATAACAGCATTGCAGGCAACGTTTTAAAAATTTTGGGTTGGGAAAATGTTGCAAGCTCAATGCAAGCCGCAAAAGACGGCGGAGATACCGCGCCTTACAGTTTGGAAACTTTGATTGAACAAAATCCCGAAATTATTTTTGTGACAAGTATGGGCAACCTCGATGAAATTAAAAACAATATGGAAAAAATTATAGCTTATAACGCCGCGTGGCAGACAATCCCCGCAATTCGTGAAAATCGTTTTTACTATTTGCCGCAGGATTTATTTTTATTGAGTCCCGGCATAAATTACCCTGAAGCAGTTGAGTATGTTGCAAAACTTATTTACCCCGAAAATTTTTAAAAGCCGCGCAGTAATTTTAATTGCGTTTTTAATTTTTGCCTTCGGCGGGATTTTTTTGAGTATAACGAAGGGCTCGGTTGCAATTTCTTTTGAAGAAATTTTTTCTGCACTTTCGGGCAAAAATTTTGGAACGCACGAACAAATTTTAAACAATATCAGATTGCCGCGCACAATCGTTGCCGCGTTGGTCGGGATAAATCTTTCATTATCAGGTGCAATTTTGCAAGCAGTTATGAAAAATCCTTTGGCTGACCCGCACATTATCGGAATATCGAGCGGCGCGGGATTGGCGGGAATTGCGGTAATGTTAATTTTCCCCGAATCGACTTGGGCAGTTGCACCAATTTCATTTTTCGGCGCAATGGGAGCGGCGTTGTTGATTTATATTTTGGCGTGGAAAAACGGTATTCGCCCAATCAGAATAATTTTGGCGGGCGTGGCAGTTTCGGCGTTTTTGGGCGCAGGAATTTCTTCGTTGATGATTTTAAACAGCGATAAAGTTCACGGTGCGTTAATGTGGATGGTCGGCGGTTTATCTGCGCGAAGTTGGAACCACGTTGAAATTATTTTGCCCTATTCAATAATTGGAATGATTTTGGCTTTTATTGGCGCAAATTATTTAAATGTGCTTGCACTAGGCGACGAAGTTGCAAAAAGTTTAGGACTGCGCGTAGAATTTGTGCGGCTGATTTTTACGGCGTTGGCGGCACTTTTGGCGGCAAGCGCGGTTTCAGTTGTAGGACTTTTGGGATTTGTCGGCTTGATAGTCCCGCACGCAGCAAGATTAATTATCGGCTCCGATTACAGATTTTTATTGCCCAGCGCGGCGTTGTTGGGAATTGCAACTGTAACAATCAGCGACACTTTTGCAAGAACAATTTTTGCGCCGCTTGAGTTGCCTGTAGGGATTGTAATGGCGGCGGCGGGTGCACCGTTTTTTTTGTTTTTGTTGAGGAAGGAACTTTAATTTTTAAAAATAAATAAAAAAAAGAGGGCGCACAGGATGTGCGACGCTTCTTTCTTTGGTTGCAATGCGAGGAGTACGAGCATTGCTCTGCTTTCTTCTAAAGAAAGAACATTTATTATATAAATTAAATCTGTAAACATATTATAGAAAAGGAAATTTAATTTTGAAACTGCAAGCTAAAAATATTTTTGTCCAATTCGACGGCAAAGAAATTCTTTCAGATGTCAGCGCAGATTTCTCCGAAGGCAAACGCATTGCAATAATTGGAGCGAACGGCGCGGGCAAATCTACTTTGCTAAAAGTTTTGGCAGCTTTAAATTCCGAATACAAGGGCGAAGTAATTTTGGGCGGCGAAAATATTCGCTCGCTTAGCAGAAAAAAAATTGCGCGCCGCCTTGCCGTTATGCCGCAAACAATGCAAGCTCCGCCTGATACAACTGTTGCGCGGCTGATTGAGTTCGGGCGTTTTCCCTATCGCGGAATTTTCAGCGGCGGCAACCCTAAGGAAGACAGAGAAATTATCGATTGGGCGTTAAAAGTCGTCAAACTTGAAAATTTTAAAAATCGTCAAGTAATGACACTTTCGGGCGGCGAAAGGCAACGCGCAAGAATTGCAATGGCGTTGGCTCAAAAACCCGAAATAATTTTGTTCGACGAGCCGACAACTTACCTTGACATTGCGCACCAATTGGAAGTTATGCAGATAATCCGTCGAATCAATGAAAAATTCGGAATGACGGTTATAATGGTGTTGCACGATATAAACCACGCAATAACTTATGCTGACGAAGTTTTTATTTTGAAAGACTGCAAGATTTTCGCGCAGGGTAAGCCCAAAGAAATTTTGACGGCGAAATTAATTGCAGAAGTATTCGGCGTTCGCGCAGAAATTTTTACAAACAACAGCGGCGATAAAATTATTTTCCCCGTTGCAACGATAAAAAATCAATCGTCATACAACTTTTGAAGGGCGCGGCGACAAAAGAAAAATCCTGCTAAAACATACACCGACAAAATTATTACCGAAGTTAAAAAAATTTCTTCGCCGTTAGTCAAGGCGCGTAAAAGTTGGCTGGTATGTGTCAGCGGCAGGCAATTTACAAAAAATCTCAACGCTTCGGGCAAAACGCCCGTTGAAAAAAATGTTCCGCACATAAAAGACATCGGCAGCAAAACATAGGTATTGACTTGCGCCATTTCTTCGTACGTCGATAATTTCATTGCCGCGAAAATTCCTACTTCGGCAAAAATTATTGAATTTAAAATCAGCACTAAAAATAAATTTATTGACAGAAAAAATTTTGCGCCGAATATTGCCGCCAATAAAATTATTATCACTGTTGAAATTAAACTTCTTAAAACTGCGCCCGCAATTTTGCCTACCAAAAATGAATCCGCGCTTATCGGCGAAAGTAAATATTCTTCAAGGCTTTTATGATAAACGCGCTCGGCGTGAATCGGTATAACGCTGTGGAAACTGATATTCATTGAGTTCAGCGCAATAATTCCCGGAACTATAAAATCAAGGTAGGAGCCTGAATTTAAATTTACACTTCTGCCGAGCCCCAATCCGAACGCCGTCAAATATAAAAGCGGCGCGACCATTCGGCTGAAAATAAATTTTACCAGTCGCCGCTTCAAAACTATCCAATCGCGCCAAAAAACTGTTCCTATATCGCGCAGGTTCATTCTATCTTTTTTCCCGTAAGTTCAATAAAAACATCTTCCAAATTTTCTTTGCCTGTACGTTCACAAAAATTTTTCGGCGAATCGACGGCAATTAATTTCCCGCTGTTCAAAATTGCAACTTGCCTGCAAAGTTTTTCGGCTTCTTCGATATAGTGCGTTGTTAAAATTATCGTCACGCCGCTTTTTTTCAAATCTTCAAGCAAGCTCCAAATTTTGCGCCGAACCTGCGGGTCAAGTGCAACGGTCGGCTCGTCAAGAAAAATAATTTTCGGGCGATGAATCAAAGCGCGCGCAATTAAAAGCCGCCTTTTCATACCGCCCGAAAGTTTGCGGACGTTTTCGTTTGCAAAATCCGAAATTTCCATATAATCCAAAAGTTCTTTAATTCGGCGTTGCCTTTCAATTTTTTCCATTCTGAAAAGTCTCGCGTGCAATTCCAAATTTTCTGCCGCGTTCAGTTCTTGGTCAAAATTTATGTGTTGAGGCACCACGCCGATTATTTTTTTTATTTCGGAAGAATTTTTTTCGGTGGATTTACTGCCATAAAAAATTTTCCCGGAAGTGGGCGCAATTTGCATCGTCAACAACCTTGTTAAAGTTGTTTTGCCTGCGCCGTTTCTTCCGAGAATCCCGAAAATTTCATTGTCGCCAATCGACAGCGTTATATTATCGACGGCAACTTTAAAAGTTTCTTTTTTGTCTTCGCCGATATGTTTAAATTTTTTTACCAAGTTTAAAATTTCAATCATAAAAAAATTATTTACCTTGAAGAGCGTCCCAAGCCTCGTTGGCGTGTTGCACATAAAGGGCGCGTACAGATTTATTTTCGCCCAAGCCGCGCAAATCTGCAGAAACTTTGAAGCCGTCCTTAGTTAAAATTGTTTTGTGCGAATCTTCTTCGTCTCCTGCCATATCGTTATTGGCGTGGTCGCCCGCAACCATCATCATCGGTACGAGCGTAATATTTTTAACTTTATTTTTCTTTAACTTCGGAATGACAGTTTCCAAATTCGGCCAGCCTTCGACAGTGTAAATATAAACATTGTTATAGCCCATTTCTTCAAGTTTCGCCTGAATTACCGAATAGTAAGCGTTTGAAGGTTGAGGCGTACCGTGAGCCATTATTAAAACCGCGTTGTTTTTAGCGGGCTTTTTTATTTCAGTGAATAACGCCTTGATAAAATCTTCAACGTCGTCCGCCTGTTCTTCCTGCCCTTGCCAATAAATAAGCGGCGTTGCAAGCGTCATTTTTTTGAATTGAGTTTTGTATTCGTGGAAAACGGCTTTGTTGTAATCATATTCCATACCGGGAATTACGCCGAGCGAAACTAAAGCAACGCGCGTGTAACCTTCGGCTTGCAGTTGTTTTAAAGCTTGTTCGGGCGTTGGATAATTTATGCCTTCGTTTTCGGCAATGCGGTCAATGATTATGTGGCTTGTAAATGCAGTAACAACTTTAACGCCGGGATGCGCCGCCTGAATATCTTTCACCGTTGCGTCAATAGTTTTTGCGCGGCTGTCCTTGTAAGTTGTGCCGAAACTCATTACCAAAATTGCGTCCTTGCTTGATTGATTCGCAAGATTGGGATTTTCATATTGCAAAACTCCAATTTGCGACGCAGTAAGCAAGGCGGGTGTTGCCTGCTTTACTTCGGGATTTAAAGAATATGCCGCCTGCGCAGGCTCAGATACAGAAAAAATTACCGAACACGCCAAAGACGCCGTCAACATTTTTTGCCACATTTTCATTAAAATTCCTCCTCAAAAAAATTTTTTACAGTAATTTTACACAACGAAATTTGCATTGTCAAAAAAAAGCACAGACAAAAATTTTTTCGCCAAAATATTGAATTTTTTGTAGAAAAATTTGGTTTCTTGTTTAATAACTTCATATGTCAATTTGTAACATAATGTTAAATTTTATACTTTTAAAATATAAAAAAATTATTCCAATGTCAACATAAATTTTGAAAAAATTTGTTTGCTGAAAATATAAGCAATAATTGGGAGAAACAATGAAAAAATATTTTTTTTCGGAATGTCAATAATTATTTTGCTGGTTTTAGTTTTGTTGGGGTACGGCGCGTGTTTGAACGAACGCGGCGAAAATAAAATAACAGAGCTTATGGAAAACCGCCGAGTTCCGTTGCAAGGCACAACGGCGCAAATCAGAAAAATTTATCCGCAAATTGTCCTTGACATTGTAAATTTAAATTCGGAAGAAATGACGGACGTTATTGCGCTGATTAACGGGCGAATTGTCCGCGAATACGTTACAAAAAATTCTCACGTCGAACGCGGGGATTTACTTTTTGAATTGGAAAACGAAGACGTACCTTTAAAACTTCGGCAAATTGACAGTGATATTTTGCAGGCAGAAATTGAACTTTCTCGCGCAGAAAATACTTTCAAGCGTTACGAAATGTTGAAAAATCTTGACGCAATTTCGCTGGAAAAATATGATGAAACAAAGGCAATTTATGAAGCGGCAAAGGCTCGGCTGGAAAATTTTTTGGCGCAAAAGGCGCAAATTTCTCTACAACAAACGCACCAACAAATTACCGCTCCAATCAGCGGCGGTAATTGGCGGCAGCGGCGGCGCAGCTTTTATTTTTTTTCTGCAATAATGCGCAATTTTTCTGCTTGTATTTCGCGCAGGAGTGCGCGCGCGTCGCCGTCAGTCGGCAGTTGTTCAGAAAGTTTGCCTTGAATAGCTTGTTGCAAGATTGATTTTCGCAGTTGGTTGGGAAATGCTTTTTCAAGGGCGGCGCGTTTTTTTTCTGCCGCATCAAGGCGTTCAAGCAACGGCATTAATTTTTCAAGCTTCGCAACAATTCTTTTTTGCTCGGCAAGCGGCGGCACGGGAATTATTAAATTTTCAAGGTCTGATTTACGAATTGCGGGAACTGTTGTAGCTCTTGCATAATCGTAAAGATTTATAGTTTGACTCCAATAATAAGCATATTTGAAAAAAATTGAATTTGAAACAAATGCAACTAAATTATTATCAATGCAACAAGGAACAGAATTTAAACTTCTGCGGTTAAGACGTATAGCCTCACCAATTTTCGCAAATAAAACTGAATTTGGCGGAATTAAGGAAGCTTTTAAATCTTGCCGAATATTTTCATTGATTGTATTTGAGTTATCGTAAATGTAGCCGTTTGAATCGGAAAATTTTAAACTGCCAACTTTGTAAAATGGAATTTCATAATTTGTAAAGCCCTGTTGATTTTTTGGAAATCCTGTACCGGCTATAAATTTTCCACAATTTCCCCAATTAGTCACTTGCCAATCAGCGGGCGGGGCGGAGTTTTTTTTTTAAGCCGTAAGCTTTAAGTTCGTCAACGACAGATTGAACAATGGCGGCGGCGTACTCAAGCTGAAAAATAATTTCTTCGGCGGCGTCGATAAGGTAGGGCGTTTCGTCAACGTCAGCAACAGATTCATCACGAATTAAACCTAAATCAAGGGAATTATTTTTTTCGGCAATTTGGGCGCGCGTAAATACATTAAATCTTTCGTCAACAACGGCGCGGCGGTCTTCGGCGTCGAATGCACTTTCAAAGGCGGCGAAAGTTTCAGCAGTGAGCGGCGCAGTTTTGCCAAATGGC
>CAJOCQ010000029.1 GCA_905233135.1 uncultured Selenomonadaceae bacterium
ACTTGACTAAAATTTAGAGGTTATATAACCTCGCACTAGCGTTAAGCATTGTTTAGTTTTCAAGGAGCCTGCTGAAGTGAATCAGCTTGCATATAATACTTCATTAATTTCTTTTTGTCAAGCTTTTTTCTAAAAATTTTTTTAAAAAATTTTTTTCCGCGTCACTACGCCATTTTCTTAGTAAAAAAATAAAAAAACGCCCGAATTATTTTTCAGGCGCAAAAATTTTTTGCAAATAAAATATAAAAATTAAATTTTTAAAGACGCTTAATCGCCAAAATATAATATTCCCAATCAGGCTCCAACGGTATTTTTTTAATTCCAACTTCACGAATTTTATTTTCGTCGCAGTGAGGAGTGCGATATTCCAGCGGTATCCACTGATTAATATAAGTATTCCAAATTTCTTTTCGCGGTTCTTCTTTAAATTTGCCACGATTTTTATTAACAAGTTTTGTTTGCACTTCAAATTTTTCGCCGCTGAAACCTGCGCGACGCCGGTTAGCAACGTCTTCATGAGCGGTTTTCCACGTCAAATATTTGTTGTCAATGTCAATTCTAAGTTTCATTTCTTCGGAAGCATTTTCGGGATAAATTTTATAATCGGGTTGAATTTTACGCGGAAAAATTTCAACTGCAATTTTTTTGAAATTCCAACGCCCTGCCTTATTTTTTTCGGCGTCAGTATCTTCCAAAATGTCAATCCACTTGCCGCCGGTGTTAATCGACTTTACAACGTCGCGCACAATGAAAATTGCCGCCGATTCGTAACTGTTAACGTAGCTGATAAATTCTGCGCCATATTTTTTAACTTGTTCCCTTTTGATTTTTTCGATTTGTTCTTTAGTCAATTTCTTTTCCATTTTCTGCATCTCCAATTAAATTTCTAACTGCGCCGATTAAATAAAGCGAACCGGCAATAATTTTAACTTCTGCGGGCGTATTTTTTAAAAGTTTCACGGCGTCAACAAAATTTTCAACGCCAATATTTTTTATCCCGTGCAAAGACAAATTTTCGCACAAAGTTTTGACATTGGCGGCGCGTTCGGAATGCGGCGGCGTCACTATTACAAAATCTTCTGCCCTAAACAAAATTTCAATCATACGTGAAAAATTTTTGTCAGCCAACGCGCCGAATATCCAAACTCTTTTGCCCGTTGAAAAATTTTTATCAAGACTTGCACGAAGAGCCGCCGCGCCGTGCGGATTGTGCGCGCCGTCAATTATCACGCCGTTTATAATTTCAAAACGCCCCGCCCATTGAACTTTTTTTAAACCTGCGCGAATAATTTTTTCGTCAATGTTTAAAACTTTAGCCGCCTGAATAGCAACAGCCGCGTTGAATTTCTGATATTCGCCCAAAAGATTTATTTCAACGTCAGCAGGTTTATTGACTTCGTACAGCGGCGAATTTTTTTCCTTTGCGACTTCACGAATAATTTTTAAAGGCGTGCCGCTTGCTCCCGTAACGACGGGAATATTTTTTTTGATAATGCCTGCCTTGTTACGCGCAATATTTTCCAAATCGCCCAAAATATTTTCGTGTTCAAGTGCAACATTGGTAATAATCGAAAGGCGCGGCGTTATTACGTTGGTTGAATCCCAAGTGCCGCCGAGTCCGACTTCAATAACCGCAATATCAACTTTCTGCCGCGAAAAATATTCGTACGCCGCCGCCGTCAAAGTTTCAAAGTGGGTAGCCTCAACACCGCAATTTTTTACAACTTCAATCATTGCGGCGAAGTCATTTTCAGAAATATTTTCGCCGTTGATTTTAATTCTTTCGCAGTAACTTTCCAAATGCGGCGAAGTAAACAATCCGACTTTTCGCCCGTCAAGTTTCAAAATTTCGGCAAGCATCGCACATACCGAGCCCTTGCCGTTCGTGCCGGTTACGTGAATTGTTGCGTAATTGTTTTGCGGGAAATTTAATTTTTCCATAAGCAAGTTAATTCGTTCCAATCCGTGTTTTATGCCGAAAATGCTCAAATGTTCCAGATATTTTAAAGCGTCATCAAAATTCATTTAATCTGCCACCAATTATTTTTAATGTTTACTAAAATACTAAAGGAAACAGGATAAAGGAAAACAGGGAACAGGGATTACAGATTCAATTCCCTGTTCCCTAAAATCTGTTTCCTGTTTCCTAAAAAATTTTTTGCAAAAAAATTTTTTATTCCTCTTCCAACAACGGTACAAAATACGCTTCAGTGCCGATAACTTTTTCGGGCGAAAGGCGGCAGTACACCGCCGAAGGTTTATCGCCCAACATAAAGCAACTTAAAGTTATATAGCCCTTCAAATGCCCGCTGTCAGCTACCGCCTCAAATTGCGGCGTGTCTACAAATTTTTGGTACATAAATTTATTTGAATCGCGGCAAATAACCGCGTCAGGATCTTCAATTTGATGTTCGTAAATTGTATTTTTCGTTGCGCCGTCGATAATTGAAATATTGCGCCCTTCGCGCCCCCAAATCGGCTTTTTGATAAATTCGCCGCCGTCAAGCAAATTTAAATCTTCTTCAAAGAAACTCGGCAACATATACCGCGCAATAATTTTTTCTTCGTGCGGATTGAAAAATTTCCCGCTCAAATAAATTTGCCATACCAACGCCAAAAATGATTTATTCTGCATAATAATTGCTTCGGGCGGGTTGAACATTTCAAATTTGCCTTCGGCGTACTTTTCCAAAAACAAAACGCCTAAATCGCTGCCGTCGGTTGCAGTTTCTTCAATCAAAATTTCCAGCGGGTGCAGGCGGTAAATTGCGCCCGCGTGCCGCCCGTCAGGCAAAAGTATTCCGCCCTCGTCAACTTGCAAATCATAAAACGATACAAATTCCACGTCAGCGGCAGGCGAATTTATTTTCATAAGTTCCATTAAATATTTCGTCGTACCGAAATCTTCGGGATAATCTTCAAAACACGAAAAAATAAACGGGTGCGCAGAATTAAAATTGCCGCTTGAAAGATTTATTTTCGGCGGTGAAAATTTTTGCTTCAGCTGATATAAAAAGCTCGTCAAATGTTCCTCTTCGCCAAAATTCGGGTTGGTGTATCCGAAACTGTCAGCCGCAATTTGATTTGCATAATACGCCTCAATTATCGCGCAGGGCGTATCGGAATTTATTTCGATAACTTTAAAATCGCCGTTCTTGTCAACTACAAAATCAAAGCGTGAAAGCCACGTCGATAAATTCAGCGCGTTCGGAATGTTCAAAAAAGGCAACAGCTTGAAAGGAATATCCATTTGAGCCTGAAATTTTTTTGGAGCCTGCTGAAATATTTTTACAACCTTTTCAAAAATGGAGAAAAGTTCCCTGCTTGCCTCCTTCAATTCCAAGAAAAAATATTTGTTGAAAGTCAACGCAGAAAGCGCGGGATAACGGTCGGGATAATCGCCGTATTGCACGAACGGCATAATATTTTTGTCGATTGAGTCAATGTAGCATTTATTTTCTTGCGTAATCATCATTTTAATCACCAACCTTTAAGACGCGGCAGAAGTACGCGCACCTGCGCCGCCGAATCCACCTTTTGCAGAGCTTGAAGACGAACTTTCTTTCGACAGATTAACTTTGGAATTGGAAGAACTTGCAGAGCTTGAAGGCGTGCCTTCTTTCGACAGATTAACTTTTGAGTTTGAAGAATTGCTTGCAGAAGAATTTGCAGAAGTATTCGGCGTCGAAGAACTTGCAGAGCTTGAAGGTCTGCTTGAAGTTCCCGTGCTTGCAGTTGGAGTGTCACGGCGGCGCAACGGTTCAGAAACTGTATAGCGATTGGTTGCAGAGTTCCACGTACCGGCGGGGCTTGAAAAGCCGTGAAATAAATAATAGCCCGCCGCCATACCCGCAATTAAACCCGCCGCGCCTGCAAGATAACTTAAAGAGCCGTCCTCTTGCCGCTGAAATGTTACGGAGCGTCCGTCATCATAGCGGGCGGTTTCTGTGCCGTCGCCGTTGTCAATCAGCGTATATTCCATTCCGTTATCGTCAGTCAAACGTTGCCCCGCCAATTTTTGCGTTTGTGAAGTTTCTGCGGGCACGGGATTTTCTTCAACTTTTTCAGAATCTGAACAGCCGCTTATTAAAAGCGCGGTTGCCAAAAATGTTCCAACTAAATATTTTGTTTTTTTCATAAATAAAACTCCTTTACAAAAAATTTTTTAAGGCTAGCATGATTTTGAGGTGGAAAAATGACTAAGACAGAATTATTTTTAAAATTGGCAACGCCTGACGAATCGGGATTCAGCCGTTGGGTATCGGTTGAAGAATTTATCGGCGAATATGCGGAATTAAAATTTGGTAACGGTGCTTCTTGGGCGCGTAAAGAATCTGCACTTGCAAAAAAATTTAAAATCGAATTTGAAAAAAATTTGACTGCAGGCAACAGTATCGACGCAATAAGACTTGCAGGTTTCAACAATGACGAAACTTCGCAATATATCAGCGCGGCTATAAAAAAAGAAATTCGCTCGCGCCGTTGCGTAATTCTCGGCACGTCAAATCCTGAAGTTGACCATAAAAACGGTATGAAAAATGAATCCCGCGTAATGCAAAACGAAAATCAAAAATTGTCAGATTTTCAGCCGTTAAGCAAGGCGGCAAATGACGCCAAAAGACAATTCTGCAAAGAATGCAAGGCAAGCGGCAAAAGGTTTGACGCAAAAAATTTAGGTTATCCGATGTCATATTATGCGGGCGTTGCAACTCATCACGGCGAAGAAAATGCTTGCGTCGGTTGTTATTGGTATGACCCGCTGGAATTTAAAAAGCATTTGCAGGAAAAAATTAATTCTTGATTTTCTTGAAAACAAAAATATATTCGTGCTTGAAAATATAAAAATCATTTTTCAGCGCACGGTAACGCCAAATTCCCTGTTGATTCGCCTTGCCTTTTGTTTCGCCGAAATTTTTTACAATAATTGCCTTGAGCAAAAAATTTTTTTCCAAAAATAAATTCATACAGTGGAAGCCGAGCGGTACAACTTGACTTTTGAAATATTTGTCGCCGATAACGCAAGCGCAGTAACGATTTTTTTCAAGATAAGCCGCCGTATTGTCAATGACTTTTGCAAAACTTTTCAAAAAATCTTCAAGGCTGCCGCAATTCGATAAATCGCAGGGATTATCTGAAAATTTGATTATGTCCCAATACGGCGGATGAAAAATCACGAATTGAACTTTTTCCACGCCGAAATTTTTAATGTCAATAGTCGAACTGTCGCCGCAAATTGTAATAATTTTGGAGTCGCCGTCGGATTCGGCGGCAATTTTATTTTTTGCAAAGTCAATAATTTTTTGTTGCAAATCAATTCCAACGGCATTTCTTTTAAGGCGTTGCGCCTCAATTAATGAAGTGCCGCTGCCCATAAACGGATCCAAAATCCAATCGCCTTTTTTTGTGTATCTGCTGAAAAGTTGGTAGGGAATTTGCGGGACAAAATTTCCGTGATAATCGCCCGAATGTGCGCCGGAATTATCGCGCTTGTCGATAATCCAAAGTGAATCAGTTTCAATATCGCCATAATTTTTCCAATCGTCAATATTAATATCGTTGTACCGTGCCAAAATTATTCTCCTTAACTGATTGCGTCTTTAATATTTTTTGTAAATTCGCCGACGAAAGGCGCGGCGTTTTCTGCGTACTTTGAAATAATTTTGATAATAGCCGAGCCGACAATTACACCGTCAGCAAGCGTTGACATTTTTTTAGCTTGTTCGGGCGTTGAAATTCCAAAACCTATTGCGCAGGGAATTTTTGTATTTTCTCTGACAATTTTAATCATCGGTGCAAGGTCAGTTGTAATTTCACTGCGCGTACCTGTAACGCCCAAACTTGAAACAATGTACAGAAAACCCTCAGCCGCGCTTGAAATTTTCGCAATTCGATTTTCCGAAGTCGGCGCAATCATACTGATTAAATTTACATTATATTTTCGACACAAGGGCAGAAATTCATTTTTTTCTTCAAAGGGCAAATCGGGCAAAATTATTCCGTCAATACCAATCTTAGCGCAGGTTGAAATAAATTTTTCCGCACCGTAGCCGAAAACTACATTTGCATAAGTCATAAAAATCATTGGTACAGAAATTTCTTCGCGCAGATTTTTTACAAAATCAAAAACTTTTTCGGTTGTAACGCCGCCCTGCAACGCCTTTAAATTCGCCTCTTGAATGACTACGCCTTCAGCAGTCGGGTCTGAAAAAGGTATTCCCAACTCAATTAAATCTGCGCCGTTTTTAACCATTTCACGCACGCAAGCCGCCGTTGTTTCCAAATTAGGATAACCGCAAGTTATAAAAGGGATAAAAGCTTTGCCCTGCGCGAAGGCGTTTTGAATTTTATTCATCAATATCAACTCCTCTGTACTTTGCAACGGACGCGCAATCTTTATCGCCGCGCCCCGAAATTGTAATAACAATAATTTTATCTTTAGGCAAGGTAGGAGCTAATTTTTGCGCGTAGGCTACGGCGTGCGCGGATTCAATCGCAGGGATAATCCCTTCAGTTTTTGAAAGATATTCAAAGGCACTAACTGCCTCTTCGTCAGTGATTGGAACATATTCGGCGCGTCCCGTATCATTTAAAAAGGCGTGTTCGGGACCAATGCCGGGATAATCCAAGCCCGCCGAAATTGAATATACAGGCGCAATTCCGCCAAATTTATCTTGGCAGAAATAACTTTTCATACCGTGAAAAATTCCCGCGCGCCCCGTTGTAATTGTTGCTGCAGTTTCAAAAGTTTCAACGCCGCGCCCCGCCGCTTCGCAACCGATTAGCTTAACGCTTTTATCTTCCAAAAAATTATAAAAACTGCCAATAGCATTTGAGCCGCCGCCAACGCACGCAATTACATAATCAGGCAGGCGGTTTTCTTTTTGCAAAATTTGCGTTTTAATTTCTTTTGAAATGACGGCTTGAAAATCTCTTACAATCGTTGGGAAGGGGTGCGGTCCCATTACCGAGCCGAGACAATAATGAGTATCTGAAATTCTGCGCGTCCATTCCCTGAACGCTTCTGAAACCGCGTCCTTCAAAGTTGCAGTGCCGCTTTTAATCGGTACAACTTCCGCGCCCAAAAGTTTCATTCGGTAAACGTTTAACGCCTGCCGCTTTGTATCTTCTTCGCCCATAAAAATTACACATTCCATATTGAAAAGCGCGGCTGCCGTTGCAGTTGCTACGCCGTGCTGACCTGCGCCAGTTTCTGCAATTAAACGAGTTTTGCCCATTTTCTTTGCAAGCAACGCCTGCCCTAAAACATTATTAATTTTGTGCGAGCCCGTATGGTTTAAATCTTCACGCTTCAAATAAATTTTTGCGCCGCCTAAATCCCGCGTCATTTTTTCGGCGAAATATAAAAGCGAAGGACGCCCCGCATATTCGTTAAAAAGTTTTGTAAGTTCGTCATTAAAATTTTTATCGTGCTTAAATTTTTCGTACGCCGCCTCAAGTTCAATAACGGCGTTCATCAAAGTTTCAGGGATATATTGCCCGCCGTAAATTCCAAATCGCCCGTTCATAAATTTTCGCTCCTTACAATGTCAACAAATTTTTTCATTTTTGCAGAATCTTTCAAGCCGCCCGTTTCAATGCCGCTGCTGACGTCAACTGCGAAAGGTTTTAAATCTTTCACGGCGGCTGAAACATTTTCGACGGTTAGCCCGCCCGCCAAAAAATATTCACGCTCAAAATTTTTCAGCAACTGCCAATTAAAAATTTCGCCCGTACCCGCGCCACCGTCCAATAAAATAAAATCTGCGCGAGAGTTTTTGGCGCGTTGCAAATCTTCAGCAGTTTTTATTTTAAACGCCTTGATAATTTTTTTTGCGGTAAATTTTTTTATTTCTGAAATATAATTTTCGTCCTCATCGCCGTGCAACTGAATCAAATCCAAAAACTTTGCAATTTCGACAACAGCGGAAATTTTTTCATTGACGAAAACGCCAACCGCCGAAATTTTTTTGTCGAGAATATATTTTAAAGTTTCAGCTTGAGCGGGCGAAATGTACCGCTTGCTTTTTTCGTAAAAAATAAATCCTACAAATTCAGGCAAAAGTTTATTTGCAACTTCAATATCTGCAACGCGGCTAAGCCCGCAAAGTTTAATTTTCGTCATTGCCTTTCAGCTCCGCCAAAGTTTTTTTCTTGTCATTGGAACGCATTAAAGTTTCACCGATTAAAACTGCATCTGCGCCGATTTTTTTCAGCGTGGAAATATCAGCGGGAGTTTTGACGCCGCTTTCAGCAACAAAAATTTTTTCGGGCGGAATAATTTCACGAAGACGCGCGGCGGTTTCAAAATCAACAGTAAAATTTTTCAAGTTGCGATTATTGACGCCGATAATTTCCGCGCCCGCACTTAGCGCAGATTTAATTTCTGATTCATTGTGCGTTTCGACAAGTGCGCAAATTTTTAAATCGTTGCAAATGCTCAAAAATTTTTCAATTTCGGCAGTGCTTAGAATTGCGCAAATTAATAAAACTGCGTCCGCGCCCATTGTCTTTGCCTGGTAAATTTGATAGGCGTCAACCGTAAAATCTTTACGTAGCATTGGAACTTTGACGGCTTCGCGAATTTCTGTAAAAATTTTATCACTGCCAAAAAAATATTTCGGCTCTGTAAGGCAGGAAATACAATCTGCGCCCGCCGCTTCATATTCTTTTGCAATTTCGACGTAGGGGAAATTTTCGGCGATAATACCTTTGGAAGGCGATGCCTTTTTAACTTCGCAGATAAAAGATAAATCTTGACGATTTAACGCAGAAATAAAATTTTTGCCGTTGCCAAGTTTGGAATTTTGCGCCGCCGTCTTAATTTCTTGCAGTGAAATTTTTTCTTTGTCAGATTCAACGCGGAGCTTTGACTCCTGCGCGAGTTTTTCTAAAATGTTCATTGGTTGCTGACCTCAATAAATTTTTCAAGCGTGGAAATTGCCGCGCCGCTGTCGATTAAACTTTTTGCAAGTTGAATACCTTCAGTCATTGAGGCGGCTTTTTCGGCAATGTACAACGCCGCGCCCGCGTTCAATAAAACCGCGTCAAGTTTTGCGCCCGTTTCTTCGCCGCTTAAAATTGCGCGTGTAATTTTTGCATTTTCGGCAGGTTCGCCGCCGCGCAGTTCGGATTTTTGGCAAAGTTTAAAACCGAACTCTTCAGGCGAAATTATGTAGCGTTTGTACCAGCCGTCTTTAAATTCACAAATTGCAGTCGGCGAACTTAAAGAAATTTCGTCAAGCTTATCCATTCCGAAAACTACCATACCGCGCCTGACGCCCAAATCAATCAAAACTCTTGTAAGCGGCTCAACCAAATATTCATCATACACGCCCAAAAGTTGCAATTTCGGTCGCGCAGGATTGGTTAGCGGTCCGAGAATATTAAACACCGTGCGGAATCCCAACTCCTTGCGAATTGCGCCGACATATTTCATTGACGTATGATATTTTTGAGCGAAGAAAAAACACATTCCAACTTTTTGTAAAAGTTCAACGCACTTTTCGGGCGTTTGATTAATGTTGACGCCCAACGCTTCCAAACAATCAGCAGTACCGCACTTTGAAGACGCGGCGCGGTTGCCGTGCTTTGCAACTTTGACGCCGCCTGCCGCCGCAATAATCGCCGCCGTCGTTGAAATGTTAAAACTTTGTGCGTTATCGCCGCCCGTGCCTACAATTTCAAAAACTTCAAAATCAGTTTCAACTTTCAGCGCGTGACTTCTCATAGCCGCCGCGCAACCCGAAATTTCGTCCGCAGTTTCAGCCTTTGCACTTTTTGTTGACAACGCCGCCAAAAAAGCCGCGTTTTGCGTCGGCGTAGTTTCGCCGTTCATAATTTCATTCATTGCGTTAAAAGCCTCGTCGTAGCTTAAATCTTCCTTGCTGACGATTTTAATAATTGCCTCTTTAATCATTTTTTAAACCTCCAAAAAATTTTTTAAAATAGTTTTGCCGTGTTGAGTCAAAATACTTTCGGGGTGAAATTGTACGCCGTAAATCGGCAAAGTTTTATGTTGCACTGCCATAATTTCATTGTCATTCAACGCTCGCGCAGTAATTTTTAAATCATTGGGAATTGTCGAACTTTCTGCAACAAGCGAATGGTAACGCCCTACCAAAAATCTTATCGGCAGATTTTTAAAAAGCGACGAATTATTTTCACAAAGAATTTCGGATTGTTTGCCGTGCATTAATTTTTTTGCGTAGGTAATTTTTGCACCGAACGCCGCGCAAATTGCCTGATGTCCCAAACATACGCCCAAAATCGGCGCGTCAATATTTTTAACCACGTCAATAATAATTCCCGCGTTTTCGGGTCTGCCGGGTCCTGGCGAAATAATTATATGGCTTGGCGAAAGTTTTTTTATTTCGTCAAGCGTCAAGGCGTCATTGCGAATAACTTTTATATCAGCCGAAATTTCGCCTACAAATTGGTAAAGGTTGTAAGAAAAGCTGTCGTAGTTATCGATTAGCAAGACCATTTAATTTTCCTCCAAATCAGTTTCCAACGCGGCAAGGCAAGCCCGCGCCTTATTCAAACATTCTTCAAACTCTTTTTCAGGCACTGAATCTGCAACAATCCCCGCGCCGCTCCGCACAAAAATTTTGCCGTTCTTCTTGTAAATAATTCTAATCGCAATAGCCGTATCCAAATTGCCCGTAAAATCAATGTAACCAATCGCGCCGCCGTAAATCCCGCGCTTATTGTTTTCCAATTCTGCAATGAGTTCGCAAGCCCGAATTTTTGGCGCACCGCTTAAAGTTCCCGCAGGCAACACCGCCTCAATAGCTGACAACGCGTCAAAATCTGCGCGAATTTTGCCGCGTACAATCGAGCCTATATGCATAACGTGCGAAAATTTTTCTACGCTGTGCAACTTCTCAACTTGTACACTGCCGAATTTTGAAATTTTGCCTAAATCATTTCTGCCCAAATCTACCAGCATATTATGTTCAGCAAGTTCCTTTTCATCGCTCAAAAGTTCTTTTTCAAGCTGTAAATCTTCAGCAGAATTTTTGCCGCGCGGACGAGTTCCCGCCAATGGAAAAGTATGCAACACGCCGCTTTCAAGTTTTACCAAAGTTTCAGGACTTGCGCCCGCAACTTCAACATCTGTTCCCGAAAAATAAAACATATACGGCGAAGGATTGATAAGCCGCAAAACGCGGTAGGTATTTAACAAACTGCCTTCAAAATTCGCCGAAAGTCTGTTTGAAAGGACAATCTGAAAAATATCGCCTTCGTGAATATAATTTTTTGCGCGTTCAACCATTGCGCAATATTTTTCTTTGTCGAAAAGCGGCGTAACTTCGCCCGTCAACTTGCTTGCAGGTTCAATATTTTTTTCGCCGTGCAAAATTAATTGGCGCATTTTTTCAAGTTCGGAAATTGCAAGGTTATAATTTTCGTCAAGATTTTCCAGCGGCATATTTACAATTAAAATAATTTTTTGGCGGAAATTGTCGAAGGCAATAACTTTATCGAAGAGCATTAAATCTACGTCCTGAAAATTTTCCGTATCGTCAACAGAATTTTTCAGCGTCGGTTCGGAATAGCAAATATAATCGTAGGCGAAATAACCTACAAGCCCGCCCGTAAAAGTCGGCAGATTTTCAAGGCGCGGGCTTTTATAATCTGCCAAAATTTTTCTGATTTCGGCGGAGGGATTATTGGTAAAAAATTCTTTGCCGTCGATATTCATTTTGCCGTTGGTACAAGTTATGCAAAGTTTGGGATTGTAGCCAAGAAAAGTGTAACGCCCCCAACTTTCTTTTTCAGTAACGGATTCAAGCAGGTAAGTATGCGCCGAAACATTTTTCAAGACGCGCAGAACTTCAATAGGCGTTTTCACGTCAGCCAAAATTTCGCAGCTTACGGGCACAACTTTAAAATTTCCCGCGCTTGCAATTTTTTTGACTTCTTCCAAAATAGGTTTAACTTTCATACAAAAAACCTCCCCCAAATTTTTTCGGCAATTAAAAAATCCCCGACAGGAAATAAACTCCTGTCAGGGACGAATTTTTTTCTATAAATCCGCGGTGCCACCCTGTTTCACGGTTAAAAATCGTGCGCTTAGCAAAGTACCAACATACTCCCGGCGATTAACGTACGCCTCACGTCGCCTTATACTCGTTGTAGTGTGATAGTGTTATAGTGGTATAGTGTAGTAGTAATTTTACTATCACACTATCAAACTATCCAACTAACCCACTAAACTTTCCTTGCGCCCTCAGCGGTCCATTTGACGAACTGTTTCTCGCCCGATTCTCATCAGCGCGGGCTCTCTGTAGAGGCATTTTTCGCCGTTATCTCCGCTTCAACGGTTTAAATTTTTTATTGAATCACCGCGCACAATATAACAAAATCCAAATAGATTGTCAAGTTGCAGAAATAATTCACGCCTTAAGTAAAAAATTCCACGTCAATAAATTTTTCGGATTCGGCAATAGATTTACCGTCAAATAAAATTTTAGCGACAATGATATTTTCGGCAACTTTTTTAAACGCAGAAAAATTATTTTCCACTTCGACGCAATAGCAAGGCGAATTTGCGCCACTCTGCCAAACAGAAATTTTTATTTTTCCGGCGGTGGCAGATTTTTCTTTTTGAAAATCGTATTGAATACCTTTGTAGGAAAATTCAATTTCGTCGTAGTTTGTCATTGTTTGCAAAAATTGTTTAAGCGTCATACCCTTCATTTTTTTACTCCTTTCTCTAAGAATTTTTTATATTTAGTATATTCTTCATCAGTTAATTCAATATGTTCCGGTTGTCGAACACCGTTAATGTAGGTATGTTTGTGTAAAGACATTGAACCATCTTTAATATGATAGTCAATATCCATTGCAGGTTTATTATCTGAACCAAAAATTCTATGGCGTGTTGGCAAAGCCTAAATTTGAATCATTACGGCAGCGAGAATAATGAAATTCAGAAAACAATTTGACAATTTGTCGTAACGTGTGGCAACG
>CAJOCQ010000030.1 GCA_905233135.1 uncultured Selenomonadaceae bacterium
GAGATTAATTTCAAGAGTGCCGGTCAAATCGTTCAAGACTATTGTAGACGCGCTTTAGATTACGAGAAAATCTTAGAGCAGATAACCCATTATGTTCATCCGCTAAGATACAACCGACTCTTTCAACGAAATTGCCGTTACATTTATCCAGTTAGTTTTAATTACCGTGTCGCTTAAGTTAATGGCATTGCCCGCAATGGGTACATTTCCAAAAAAAAGATTTGTACCCGCAATGGGCAATGGGTACATTTCTTAAAAAAGTTTTGTAGTCTAATTTGGATGAAATTTTTATTTTAAATTTCCGTCTTGTTGAAAGAATCTGAAAAAGCAATAGAACTTTCAACGCCAATTTTTTCGGTGTCTGCCGAAGTTTCAATTTTCCCTACAGAATAATTATTTTCAGTAACTGCGACAATATCAGAAATATTAAATTCGTCTGTCATAAAATTATTGTCGTGTAAAATATCAAGCGTCCTTGAATAAATTTGAGTTTGGTCGTCTAAATCAGTTACGGTTATTTCTTTGCCTTTAGCGTTTTTGACAGTCAAAGAATCTTCGCCAACAGCAAAGATAACATCTGCGCCGTTGTAGCTTACGCTTGAAATTTCTTCGCCAATCATTATTGAATCTTCGCCGGCTTTATAATCAGTGATAACATCGTTGCCTGCGCCGTAAACGAAAATATCTGCGCCCTTGCCGCCCGTCAATGTATCATTGCCTGCGCCGCCGTAAATGAAATCATCGCCTTTGCCGCCTTTTATCGAGTTGTCTAAATCGTTGCCGAAAATATTTAATGCTTGTTTAACCGCGCTTGCATTAACTTTCGTAACTGTTGAAAGGCATTCGTTTAAATCAATCATACTGCCTTCAAATTTACTTGACGCGGTTAAAACTGTTTTTTTTGCGTCGTAAGTTAGACCCGTTTCAAGCGGCGTGTATGAAATATCTTCAAAGAAAATTAAATCGGTAGTGTTGCCTTCTTCGTCCGTAAAGGTAATGGCGTTATTTTTCGTTGCCTTTAATGTCAAAGTTCCACTGTCAGTTGTCAAAATAACATCTGAACCTTTAAGCGTGCTACTTGTTATTGCGTTCGTATCCAAGAGGATTGAATCTTCACCGCTCTTATAATCGGTAATAAAATCGTTGCCGCCGCCGTAAATGAAAACGTCATTGCCTTTGCCGCCTGTCAAAGTATTGTTGCCTGCGCCGCCTGTCAATGTATCATTGCCGGCTTCGCCTTGCAAAATATCATTACCTGCGTCGCTTGAAATATTATCTGAGCCCGCGCCGCCAAAAACTGTATTGTTGCCGGATACGGCATTAATAATGTCATCGCCCTTGCCGCTTTTTATGGAGTTCGCTGAACTGTTCCCCAAAACTCCCATTGCAGTTGAAACTTTGGAAGCGTCAACCTTTGTTGCAAGGTTTCCGTAATTTTCTAAATCTAACTTACTGCCTGAAAAATCTTTGCTGACAGTCAAAAGGGAATTTTTAATTGAAATACCTGTAGCGGTTGTAATTACCGCGTTTTTATTTGCCGAAAATTCCATTTGCGGCACATCAATAACTACCGCGCCGTTGACAGTAACAGTATCGTTGAAAGTTTCAGTTTCATTTTTGGTTATCTGCAAAAGTAATGAGTTATTGCTTGCATTTGAAAAACTTGCAGTAATTTTGCCGTCATTGAATTTGAGATTGGCTGAAAATGTTTTACCGTTAGTTTGCGCGCAAATTGTTTTTTCGTCGTTTTTTATCTGTACAAAAGTTTCATAGCCGTCAATGGTGCTCGGGTCGCTGATAAATTCAAAGGCATTGCTTTTTTCGTTGTAAGCAAGGCAGCCGCCAAAAGTAAGTTCGCCGTTGAAAGTTTCTGTACCGTCAAGTTCTGCAATGCTTAAATCAAAGTTTGCAGATTCGCCGTCAATTTTGAAATAGGCGAGCCCTTTATTGTCGCGCCAAAAATAAGCGGCGGTGTCGGCTGCAGCTGTTGCAGTGATAATTTTATTGTCCTTTTCAATTTTAAAAGTTGTACCCTGCGCAAATGAAATTTTTCTGCGGTCAACATTATCAGTCGTACTTAAGACAACAGAACCGCCCGAAATTGTCAATGTGTTGTCAAGAATTGTATTTTTGCCTTTTTTCAATGTCAAAGCTAAAGTGCCCTCGTCTGCAACGGGCGCAAAAGTAACTTGATTATTTTCCAACTGCATTGCAATTTTTGAATCGTTGTCTACAGTTACATTAAAGGTGTAGCCGTCTTTTGTCAATGTAAAAGTTGTATCATCTGCAAAATTAATTTGATTGTCATAACCTATTGTAATTTTGCCGTTGGTACAATTTAAATCGCCGCTCATAATAATATTTTGCTCCAAATAACTGAGAGCAATATTAATTGCGCCGCTGTCAGGCGTAAAAGATACGCCGTCATTATCTGAAATAAATTTGCCGCCCGAACTGTTAAGCGCAGCTATTTCAAATTTGTAATCATTTAACAGAATTCCGCCTGTTGTACCTTTTGCAAATTTAATGCTGTTATCGCTTAAATCGTGCGTAACTTTGCCCAAAAATTCGTAACTGACAACATTTACATTATCGCCTTCAGTCAAAGTATCTGTAACAATGCAGCTATTACTGTTAATAACAAATTCAGTATCAGAGATTTTATAAGTTGAATCAGCGTTACTGAAAATGGCGCGAGTGCGCGAATATTCTTCGCCCTCAAAAAGTACAGTGAAATTTGATTTTTCAGCCGCCGTGATACTTTCGCCGGCATAAACGAAATCGCCGCTTGTAAATGTAACAGGAAAAGTTTTAGTTATAATCAAAGAATTATTGTCAACTTCGGCGTTGAAAATTTGCGCGTCCTTCGTGGCGTCAATCGTAACATTTGCATTATCTGCACTTGCAATGACTTTGCCGCTTGTTAATCCCGTTACTTTGCTGTCAGAATCAAGATTTATTACAGCATTGCCGCCGCTTGCCTTATATAGAACGCCATTTACTGTCAGGCTTAAATTTTCTTTTATTGTGTAAGTATCAGCCGAACTTTGTACGCCGTTTATTTGAAAATCTTCGTTGTTTAATATACTTATCAGTTTATCTTCTACCAAAATATCAAAATAAATTCCGTTATTAATTTTTAAATAATTTGCGCCGTTCAAATCCAACGTGTCATTGCTGCCCAATCCGTCTACAAGCAAAATACCGTTACTGTCTGCGGAATATTTTACAACTGTACCTGTATTTTCGGCGGTAATTTTAATGTAGTTAGTGCCTGCGCCGCTTACGATTGTTACATTTTTGCCGCTTGTAGTTATGTTGTCGTATTCGGTACCGCAATTTATTAAAACAGAATTCGCCGTGTTTGTAATAGTGTTGCTGTCTTTGCCGCCGTTTATCGTTGCGCCTTTGCCGCTGTTGGTTAAAGTTAAGCCGCCTTCGCCGCCGTCTATTGAAGTATTTGAGCCGCTGTTTGTTATCGTATTATTTCCCAAGCCTAAAGTTATTTGAGTTTTTGAGCCGCTGTTTGTTATGGAGTCGTTACCTTTGCCGCTTGTGATTGTAACGTTGGAGCCGCTGTTGGAAATTGTGTCCGCGCCGTCGCCGCCCGTAATAGCGGTTTTATTTTTCTTGTTTTCGATATTCAAGCCTTCGGGCTGTGCATTTAATGTAACCAATTCGCCGCTTGTATTAACTGCTTGAATTGAACTGTATCCAAAATCTTGAATCCTGAATGAACCTTTTGCAAATTCGATAACAAAATCGTTTCCGTCAATGTAACTGTTTTTGACAGCCGACGCCATTTTAATTGTATCGTTTGCAGCAAAGCCGCTTATTTCGTCATCGCCGCCTGTTCCTGCCTCTATAAAAAGTGCAGAGCTTTCATCTGCGCTAATATAATCGGAGCCTTTACCCGTGATTATTGTAGAATTTTTCATTGCCTCAAGGAACAGATCATTATTGTCTCCGTCCAATAAAATTTGCAAATTTTCGCCTGTAGCAAAAACCATATCATCGCCTTTGCCTGTTTCAAGCGTAACTTTATCGCCGTTGCTGGTGATAATATCGTTGCCTGCGCCGCCTGAAATATAATTGCGGTCGCCTATTGCATAAATAGTATCAACGCCCGCGCCGCCCTCAATGCTTGAATAATCGGTGTTTACAGAAATTCTGTCATTGCCTGCGCCGCCGTCGAGTGTAAAAAAATCGCCCGTTGCAGTTACGCTGTCACTGCCGCCGCCTGTTTTATAAAGTCCTGTATGTCCGTTTGAAAATATTGAATCGTTGCCTGCGCCGCCTATTATCGTGTTACGGTCGTAATAGTCATAAATGTAATTGTTGCCGCCCGTCATACTTACTAAAACATATTCGCCGTAATTGGAAACATAATTATAACCTTTGCCGCCTTGAATTGTAACTTTATTGCCCTGATTAAAAGTATAATTGTTGCCGTTGCCGGTTTTTATACTTGCATAGTCGCCGTAGTTGAGAAGGGTATTATTATTTGCGCCGCTGTCTATTGAAACGTATTCGGCATTAGAGCTTATAATATCACTGCCGCCGCCTGATTTAATAATTGTTTTGTCGCCCTTGTTATCTATTGAATCGTTGCCAATTCCGCCGTTAATTTTTGTGCCGGCTCCTTCATTTAAAACATAGTTATTGCCGACGCTGATATTTATCGTGCTGTAGTCGCCGTAATTTTCCACGCTGTCATAACCCGCGCCTGCAGAAATTGAAGAATCATTGCCGGTGTTTACTATTCTGTCATTGCCTGCGTTGCCGTCTATCGTAACTTTTGCGGCGTAATTGCGGGCATAATCATCGCCGTAAGAAAGATAAATCTTGCTGTTTTCGCCGTAGTTTTCTACATCGTCATTGCTATAGCTGGATTGTATCGTTACTTTTTCGCCTTTGTTCAAAATTTTATCGGCGTATGTTGTACCGCTTATCAGCGTGGCATTTTTAACGTTGCTTATATCCATTTTTCAACCTCCTTTAATATTTAACCACCTTGAAAGCGTCATAATCCCACGGGAAAGTATCAACGTACCCTTCAAATTTTTCTCTGCCCCTAAAGTGTATAGTAGCCCTTATCTTTTGGTTATTCTTTTTAAATTCTTCGCCAACTATTGCGTTAAGATAAATACCAACAGGATCATTGTAATGGGTAGAATACGGTCTAATAATAAAAAGTTCAAAATCTGCGCCATTAGCTAATGCTAATATACTCGGGGTATTATCTCTATCCTTATAATCACCAAACTTAAAGCAGGTAATGTCAATTGAACCCGCACTGATATAGCCGCCGCCATTTAAAAGATTGGAGTTGGTTGACCCTAATTTAAAGTTGCCTCCGGCAATGGCATTTTTTACATAGATATTGCTAATTGATCTACTGTTATAATCTTCTATAGTTTTATTGCCGTTGAGACTTCCTATAGTAAGATTCCCGCCGGTTATTGCGTCAAGATAATAATTTTGAGAAACATCATAAGAATTATCCCAGTAGAATTTAATATCACCATTGCCGCCGCGCAATGTCAAATTTTTTGATCTTACATAACTATCAATATTAATTCCTGCCGCCGCTGTCAATATTGCATCTTTATCAACGTTGCCGATATAGTAGTTTTTACCTGTATATTTGTTGTGATAGTCATTATCTGTCTTAATATTAAGTGCAGTCTTATTGTCAGCCGCCGCAATGTTAATTCCGTGAGCAGCATTTCCTTTTAAATACAAATTCCAACTGCTTCTATTGTCTTTGAGCGTAAGACCAATAGGATAATGTGGCGTATATGTAACAGACTTATCTCCCCATTCAAGGTCGCCTGCGCGCGCATTTGCCAATAATTGCAAGTTCGATTCTTTTTTCAAGTTGCTGTAAGTAATTGTTTTTGCAGTGCCGGTACTGCCGATACTGCCGCCAACATCAAGTGTAACTTTGTTTGCTATGATATTTGCAACAGGTGCAAGGTCAACGGTGTAGGGGTCTTTGGATAAAGCATTTGCATTTAACGCATTTACTAACTCTGTTTGCTTCCACGTATTCAAAATACCCGCGTTTTTCCAGTTTTCAATCTGCGTTGAAGTGGTTGGATTTTGTCTTTCTGTTACCGAACTGACAAGGTTGCCGTTCGTTTTTATTGATACATTGCCGTTCTTACTTTCAATCGTGCCGAGCGGTAAATCTTTATTTGAAGTTTGTATTATATCAATATTCTTTGCTGCCGTTGCATTTAAAGCAGTTCTTATCCCGTCAGTTAATTTAACGTCAATTTTGCCTTTGGAGCTGTTCAAATTCAATGTTCCAAAATCGCCGTCGCCGCCGCCTGTTATATCGCCTGTTGCATTTACCGTTACATTTTTGCCGGAGGCGTGCGGAATATCAACATTGACTGAACCGCCTACGTTCAATACTGCGTCGCCTTGCGTGTCAACATTTAAATTGCCTGTACCTATAGGATTAAAATTAACATTCAAAGCGTTAGCTGAATGGTTTGTCAAATTCAATTTATTTGAAGTAACTGTTGTATCGCTTATACCGCCGTTGCTTGACAAACTGACATTACCGTTGCCTTTAATAAATTTAATATATATAGGATTGTCGGCTTTCATTGAATAGGTTGAAGTAACAGAGCCTGTTTCTTTTTCGTCCCAAGTAACTTTCGCGCCTACGTCTACAGGTATAATTTTCCATTTTAACTCTACAAAGGGGCTGGTAGATTTATTGGATCGTGAAATACTTACATTGCGTTTTTGACTGCTGATTGTAAGGTAGGGCGTTGAAATACCCTGCGTTATATAAATGCCGTTTTTCTTGATTGCGTCGTTTGTGTCGTATGCGGTATAACTGTCGCCTGACAAAGTTCCGGCAGGGTCTTTGTGATAGAAATTGCTAATAAATTTGTCTACAAAACTATTGAAATATCTTTTTAAAGCACCGTTGCCACCGCTAATTATTTCCTCTCCCACTGCCACCAAAAGGCTTGCCGTACTTTTGCCTATTGCGCTTGCCAATTCTTTTAAACCGAGAGTTATAGTGTGGTCTGTATACTTTGTGTAATTGCCGCCGCCGGTCCATCTGTAATTCAGATTTTGAAGGGGAGTATATTTGTTGTCCGTGCTGAAAGTGGTTTCCTTATTATTTTGCTTTTTGTCAATAATTTTAACAATACCTTTGCCTTCGGTGCTTACAATGTTGCCGAGTTTCAAATTCTTGTTGCTGTCATTCGTTACTGTTATATTTGCCGCGCCATTGGAAACAACAATTTTTCCGCCGCCTGTAGAAAGTATATTGCCTTTCAGCGTGACACTTCCTGCGTTGCTGTAAATATCATTGGACAAAATATTTCCCGTCGTAGGATTGTAATATAATTCAATTTGTTTATCGTAATAGCCGTCTGAATTTTCTACTACGCCGTTAATAGCATTTATATTTTTGCTGCCGGATTTAGTATAGTTTTTCGTGACAAGATATTTTTCTTCGCCCAGAACGTCTTCATCTGCTAAATTTTTGCCGCTGATACTTTTTACTTTTGCAGTATCAACTTCGCCGGTGTAATTTACGAAGCCGCTTTGAATCAATCCATTAACATTAATATCTTTTGCATTAATGAAAACATCGCCGCCTGCAATTATCTTGCCGCCGTTCATTTGGTCGTTGACTCTCTTTACATAGGCTTTTACCCAATTTTCTTTTTCTGTGTCACTGTTGTATTTTTTCAAAATTGCACTTTGTTTATAGTAAGTCAAAGTATTGTATAACCAATTTCCAAAATCTGTAGCGTTGCCGAAATTTAAAGTAGTATTGCCTTGCCCCGCCTCTAATGAAACTCTCTTTTGAATATAATTCGCCATATCTTTATCGCCCAAAGTGAAATAAGTTATCGGGTCGCTGAAATTCAACAGAGCCTGTTCATTAATCATAGTGAAAGAGCCGTTAGGCGCAGTCATACTTACAGATTGTGCATTTATTGTGCCGGTTGCACTAATGGAGCCGTTGTTGGTTTTAATTGTGACGTTGCCTGCGGGGTTATCAATCAAATAATTAATTCTGATATCTGCCGAATTTGTATCAGACCTTGAACTTCTGTTTTCAATGTTTATAACGGGTGTAAGGTCATTGAGTTCGCTTGTAACTTTCAAGCTGTTATCAGATTTTGCAACCGCGTCATTGAAACTTACAATACCGCCGAGATTTCCGAAAGTAACAGAGTTTTTATCGCCAACTTCTATTGCACCGCCGCTCTTTCTGACAACATTAATATTGCTGCCGCGATACGCCGTAATGGAGCCGTTGCCCTGCATTTTATTGCCGTATAATTTAATGTCCGCGCCGCTAACTCTCATTTTCGGCAAAACTGCAACGCTATTATCAGTTCTTGTTTCAATAGGATTGTTGTTCTTCAAAAATCCTTCTGAGTTCATTTGAGTAACAAGGCTTGCGCGTTCGCTGTCGAGTGCTTTATATTGTTCGCTGTCGGAAGGATACTCCTTCATTGCGTCAGTTACTTCTTTCCACCTTGTGTAGTAGGGGTTTTTAGTTGTAGTATTTTTGAAAGTAACTGCGCCCGTGAACCAGTCCGCGCCGTCGGTAATTTTATAAGTGTTGCCTGTAATTTCAATACCAATTTTATTATGCGTGCCTGCCTCAAGCGTGCCGTTGACATTTATAATATTGTTTGTAGTCATTGCGGAAATTTTTTCGGTGCCGTCGTTAGTGGATACAGTTTTTTCGCCGCCGCCGTCGTACGTTGAATAATATCTGACAGATTTAACCATTTCCGTAACAGTGCCTGAACCGTCAAGTATCATTTCTTCATCAGCAGTCAAATTCGCCTTTGAACCGACATTAATTGCGTTATTTTGATTCAAAGTAAGTTCCATATTTGCCGCAGTTTTAGCAGGAATAGCAGCATAGTTGAAAACGTCGCTTTGCAAATTCAATTCAAGTTTATCTGCAGTTTTGCTTGTCAAATTAACAGTTGTTGCGCGAAGTGCGGAACTGTCGCCAACTGTAATTGTATCGTTGCGATTAATTGTGTTGTAAGCGTGAGTTTCAGCTGTACCCGCGCCGCCTTTATGGTCAGCTATCGTTGAAAGATTTACTTTGCCGCTTTCGCCCGCCTTCAAATAAATATTGTCAGCATTTATTGTAGTCTTGCCGCTTGTAACATTATTTGTGAAATTGAAATTATTTTTACTGTTAGCAACAGTCGCCGAAGCAATATCATAAGCTTTAAGCAAGTTTGCACTTTTAATATTTAAAACGTCTGCAGATTTTGCGGTAAAATCTTTATCCGTCTTGTAAGTTGTATTGTTGCCCAAATTTAAACTTGCCGTAAAAGTTCCGCCGTCTGTCATATCAGCCGCGTTGCCGCGTATTGCGCCCGCGCCTACGCCAATTAAATCATCCGTGTAATTAACATTGTTTACCGCGCTGAAATTCAAATTATTTGGCGTGATAAAATCAGATTTATCATTAATACTAATTGAAGTTGAAGTTGTATCATTATGATTGAAATATGCGCCGGAATATCCTGCAACTGATGCGGAGGTTGCGTCAACTTTTCTTGTGTCATTTTCGGTGGTTGTAGCTGCAACATTGATATTTGTTGCAGTGAAGTCGCCGCCGATTGAAAGATTGGCAGTATTTCCCGCGCTGTCGTCAAGGTAAGCTGCTTCGGGGCTTACGTCCAACGCGCCGCCCGTGCCGCTTATTACGTTAAGTGTTGCAGTGCTGTTTGTATTTGCCGCCGCGTTGACTGTTCCGAAATTTATATTACTTCCGCTGTTGACTAATGCAACTTCGTTTTTCACATTGCGCGCGCTTTCAAGTTTGCTTGTACCGCTTGCAAAAAAGCCGCCTGCAATGCCTGTAACTTTTGCATTTTGAGTGACGGTGTTATTTGAAGTAACATTAATATTTGCGTTAGTTTTTGAGAAATTGCCGCCGTTGACTTTTGCGCTTGCAGTTGCATCGTCTGTAACTTTGCTTGTATTGACGCCGACAGCTCCCGCGCCTACGTTCAATGCAAATGTATTCAATTTTTGTACGCCGTTCATATTTGCCGTAACATTATTATTTGTTGCAGCAAATTCAACGCCTTTTGCAACATCGATTGTTGCTGTACCTGTTTGTTTATTTGAAACTACCGTAAAATTTGTGCTGACTGTACCAACGCCGGAGGCGTCAACATCTGTTAAAGTTTGCTGATTATTTGTAGCTTTAATATTTATGGTGTTACTGCCGTTTAATTTTGTGGAATTGCTGACATTTACAGCAACTTGGTCTTTAGCGTCCAAATCTGCAACGAGAGCCGAGCCGTCGAAACCTGCTGACGCAGTTGCAGCCGTTGAATTAAGTTTAACGGTATTTTTGCCGGATTCGCCGCGCGTTGCATTTATATCAATAGTGTTACCTTTGATAGTGCCGCCGCTGATATCAATATTATTTGTTGCATTTGAAGTAACTTCGCCGATAACCGCACCGCCGCTGATTGTTCCTGAAAATGAAAAACTCTTTGCATTAAGTACAGTTTGAGTTGTATTTGTTGTATTAATTGAAACATTTCCGCCTGTACTTGTGATTGTGGAATTTTTCAAAGTTACGGAGTTATTTCCTTTTGTCGTCAAATCTCCGTAACCAACGCCTATTGAGCCGCCCGCGCCCGTAACGCTTGCAGTTGCCAAATCAAGTTGATTTTTTCCGCTTGTTATGGTGTTAATGTCAATATTTTTTGCGGCAGTCAAAGTTGAGCCGTTAATATCGTTCGCAGTGTTATATTTGAAATTTACAAGCCCGATGTTGCCTGCGGCACTTGCACCAATTCCCGCGCCTGCCGTTGCTACGCCTAATTGCGTAAAATTATTTACGCCGTTCGCCTTAACTTTGAGAGTATTAGCCGCATTAAGCGTGGAATTTTTAATAGTGTTTGTAACTCCGCCGTTGGCACTGCCTTTACCTGCAGTTGCACTGTCAGTATTAACTTTCAAGCCGAGATTTTTAACATTTGAATCACTGCTGTTGACCATATTTAAATTACTGCTTACGGCGTCATTTGCGGTATTAATTGATTTATTTGAATTAACTTCAGTACCGTCATTTTTGCCGCTGTTGGCTGAAGAATGATAATTATCAGCAATTTTTTCCCCAACATTGGTAATCATTACGCCAACTTGCACGCCCGCGCCAATTCCTGCAATGCTTGCACCAATGCCCGTTTGTTTTATCGTTTTTGTATCGTTAGTATTAACGGCAATATCTTTTGCGTTTAAAGTAGATTTTTCAATATTTGTTGAAACTTGAGTATCTAAAGTATTTATTTCGACGCCCGCGCCGACTGCGCCGCCAATTCCCGCTGCGCTGCCGTTACCTGCGATATTGTTTATGCTTGTTGTATTGTCTGCAGTAACTGCAATTTTGTTACTGTCAGATTTGCCGAGCGTTGAATTTGTAACATTTGCGCTTACGGTATTTGAAATATTTCCTACTTCAACCAAACCGCCGACGCCTGCGCCGACTCCCGCCGCTGAAACTGCGTAAGCTTGGTCGCTAAGATTTAATTTATTTTTAGCCGCAATATCTGAAGTATTTGCAGTCAAATTGCTTTTATCGACTGTTGCCGAAGTTGTATCAGTCTCATTGATAATTACAACAGTTGCGCCGACTCCCGCGCCTTCGCCTGCAATAGCCGCCATTGCCCCGACGCTGTTAATATTTGCCAAATGATTTGCATTGACGCCGAGACTTGTTGAAGTTCCATTCAATGAAGACGTTTTAGCGGTTGTTGTACCTTTCAAATTATAAACGCCCGTTGCGTTATTGACAGCCGCGCCCGTGCCTGCAATGCCGCCGCTTATTGCAAGTGACGCTATACCTTGTTTTGAATCTGCGTCAACTTTGATATTTCCTGAGTTAATCGAAGTGTCAGATTTTTGATTGAGTTCGGCGTTTACATTGCGCGTAACAGTTTGAAGGTCGATAGCCGCGCCGACAGCCGCGCCCGTTCCCGTAACTGCGATTTGCCCGACCATTGCTTCAGAGTTCGTGTAATCGTGCGCAATAACATTTAAATCACTGCTGCCCTTAATTTCGGCGTTATCAAGTTTTGAAGTTGTTGAGCCGCCAATATTTTGTACATTGACAGTACCGCCGACGCTTGCGCCTGTACCCGCTGCGCCGCCGCAAATTTGGAAACTCTTCAAAGTATTTGTGCTTACCGCGTCAATTAAAAAGCCTTTATAACTTGTACTTGTTTTGAGATTTGAAAGGCTGTTATCAGTTTGGAAAAGGTCTTTGCTAATCGAAGTATTAATAATGTTGCTGTCAGCAACGGTATCTTTTGCAGAAACAGAATCGTTGCCTGTAACATTGATTGTGCCGCCTGTAACAGAGGCGTTCGTGGTATTTTGAATATCGTTGACGCTGACGTGATTGAAAGTGCGCCCGCGTAATTATTAATTGTTTCGTCGCCGCTTGCCGTAACAGCAAGATTTTTTGACGCGGTAATATTTGTATTGTTGAGCGTTGTTGAAGTGTTGCCGCTAAGATTATTAATGCTTACAGAACCTGCAACAGAAACATTGCCGCTGCCTGCCGCGCCGACTGCTATATTTGTAAGGTCTGAAGTATTTGCAGAATTAATAGCAACGTTACTGCCGTTAATTGTGCCGCCGTCAAATGCGGTTGTTGTCTTTGTATGATCGTTCGTAACTGCAACGCCCGCGCCAATTCCAACTTTGCCGCTGACTGCAAGAGAATCCGCCGTTGTGAAAATATTTTGCGTCGAATTAGAATCAGCCGTTATTTTTCCTGTAAGCGTGGAATTTTTAACGGAGTTTCCAACATCTTTATAAATCGTAGTAACTGCAACCGCGCCTGTTGCCGCAACTTTTCCGCTGCCGCTTAACTGCGCCGCAATAGATTTAAGCGTTGAATTATCTGTAGTTTTTATTGTTGCCGCCGATAAATTATTAAAATTGGAATCTGTTACAGTTACTTTAGTTTGTTGATTGTTATCACTTGTGCCGATATCGTTATAGACAACCGCGCCGCCCGCTGCAACAGTTTTACCGATATTTGCGCCGCCGCCGATAGCAAGGCGATACGTTTCATCAGTTGCAGTAGTTTCAAGCGTCGTAGCATTTGCCGCCGTTACGCCTTCAATATTATTTTTGGCAGAATTTGTGCCGTAATTGACAGCTGCCGAGCCGTTAATTGCAGTATCGTTTGAAACGTTAACACCTGCGCCTATTGCATAAATTGAGCCGTCATTCTTTGAAGTGGTTTTTATGTTTGTGCCGTCGATTTGAATATTTTTAAGTTCAGTTTCAGTTGTCAAATTTAAATTGTTGTACGCCATAGCCAAGCCGACAGCCGCGCCTTTGCTTATACCAATTTCACCTGCAACGCTTACTTCACGCGCCTTTGAATTTGCGTTAAGGTCAACATTGCCCGTAACTGTATTTGAACTGTCTGCAGTAACAGCCGCTTTAACTTGGTTATCTGTTGTCTGCCAACTTAAAGAGCCCGCGCCGCCGAATTTACTGTTTGAAATTGCAACGCCGCCCGCCGCGTTTACTGCAAGCGAATTGCTTAGCGCGTCCGCGTCAATGTTGCCCGTAACTTTTGAATTATTTACAATAGAATTAAAATCGTTGTCAATATCGCCGATAGTTACAGCAATGAGCCCTGCGCCGCCTTTAGAACCCGTCGCAACAGTTAAATCAAATGCGCCTACAACTTGCAAATTGCCTGTTGAATTTGTAGAAATTGTGCCAACGTTTGAATCAGCCGCGCTTGAATCGTCAGAAAGATTTTTGAGGAAATCTTCGCCTTTTGTATCAATTCCCGCGCCCTCAAGATAATTTACATTGCTGTTTGAAATTTCGCCGTCGAATGCACGGTTAATTAAATTTTGGGCGGTAATGGTTGAAGAGTCAACTTTTGCGTCAGCGGTGTTGTTAAGTTTTGAATAAGCAAGGACACCGTTAAAAGCGTTTGAAGATTTTTGAGAACCTGTTGCAACGCTTGCACCTACAACGCCCGTAATTTGTTTAATATTTGTATTTGCGGTATTTGCAAGGTCTTTTGTAAGATTTATTTTTGAATCGTTATTAATCAGTGCAAGGGATTCATTTTCAATATCAGAATAGCCGACACTTGCGCCGATAGCGTTTGCGCTGGAGCCGCCTTTTGCAACTGAAAGATTTATACCGCCCGTAACTTGAACATCTGAATTAGTTGCAGAATTTGTAAGCGAATTTGAATTTATTGTAGATTTTGAAATATTTGCATAAGTGGATTCTTCCGCGTGATTGACAGAAAGATTTGCTGCAACATTAACCGTAGTAGTATTTGAATGCGAAGTTGAAGTTACATCAAAACCGAGCCCCGCCGCAACCAACGCGCCGCCTTTTATTGCAGAAACATTTGCTTTGCCGCTGCTTGCGTTGATTGTGGAATTTTTTACAATAGCTTTAAGGTCGTCTGTAACTTTATTCCACGCAACCGCGCCCGAAATTCCAACATTTGTTGAAGAGTTTGTAGTATTTTTGCTAAGCCCGACTTTTTGGAAATTAAGCGCGGCTGAACCGGAGGCGGCAACATTATTTGTTGTATCTGCCGCAGTAACTGCGAAATCTTTGCTTGAATTGATTGTTACGCCGTCAACAATAGATTTTGTTTTGATTGTAGAAAGATTGACTGACGCAGAGCCCGCGCCCGTAACAGTGATTGACGGCATATCTTGTCCCGATGTATTGTTGGGAAGGTTAGCGGCGTCTTTATCTTTTGGTTTTTCTGATTTATTGCTGTCAGAATTTTTAACGGTCTTATCTGCAGATTCTTTTATTTTCGTCTGTTTATCTTTTTCTTTATCTGTTTCGTCAGCGTCTTTATTTTTATCTGCTTCTTTTTTATCTTTGAAAAAGTTTGTAAATTTATTGTTGCCGATATATTGATATTTGCTTGAAATTTTACTGCCGAAATTTTCAAGCGTGCGCCCTGATTCAGATCCTTTATCTTGTTGTTCAATGGCGGCTCCTGCAACACTCAATGCAATCATATTGCCTTTAGTTTCTGCAGAATTTGTAAAATTGCCCGCAGTAAATGTGCCGCTGTTGCCGCTTCCAAAAAGATTGTCTGCATTTGCGGCGGCTTTTACCAAGTCAATCATATCTGCGGAAGAATTTACATCATTATTTTGAATTGCCGCCAAAGTATTAACATCAAAATTATTTATTGCAAGTCCTATACCGACCGAGCCCGCGCCGTGTCCGTAAGCAAGCCCGCCGGCAATGTTGTATAAATCGTTATTGTTGACAGCATTAATTTTGAGGTCGCCTGTTGAGGTAAGTTTTGCTCCGTCGTCGACACTCAAAAGCGCGTCTGATTTACCGCCGACATAGCTGATACTTCCTTCAACTGCAACTGTATTTGCTGAAGTGGTATTCTCGCCTGTAGTTGACGATTTATCAGCCGCCGCGCCCGCGCCGCTGTTGAGGATAAGATTTGAAATATTATTATTTACATTTAATTCAACTGAATTACCTTGCAACGCCGCGCCTTGTGTAACTGCAAGTACGTTGGTTGAATTAAGATTATTAACATTGACAATCGCACCAATGGAAACAGCCGCCGCGCCCGAAGGTTTTAAATGCCCGTCCGCAACAATATTATCGCGGCTGTTAATTGAATTAATTTTTAGATCGCCGCTTGAAACAATGTTTGCATCTTTACCAATAACAAAGCGCGTGGCGTCATCAGAAAGATTAACATTAACCGCGCCTGCTATTGCAACTTTTGCCGCGCTTGAGCCGTCGGCTGTTTCTGCGGAACGATTTTTAACGGCGGTTGAAGTTGTTGAAGAATCTGCATAAAAATTTGCGTAATTTGCAGGGTCAAGCAAAGTTTGAGTATAGCCTAAAACTGTTGCAGCATCTTTAACCGTGCCGTAAATTGCCAAGCCGTCAGCAGTAATTTTCGTTCCTTTTTCTATAAGGTCAGTAAAAACTTTTTGCTGAAGTTTATTTTTAACAGTTTTATCAACGCCGGATGTAGCAACTTCTTTGGCAGTTACTTTAAGGTTTTCGGGGTTTACAGTTTCAGAAGAGAAAAGATATTTTGCGGCAGCTGCAAGCGAATTTTTGAAGGCATTAAGATCATCTTTGTAACCGCTCCAAGTTTCTGATTTTGTAAGAGCATCAATTTCGTTGTACGTTTTTTTGATAGTTTCAATAATATCGGATTTGCGTTGGTCGGCTATAATATTATTTGCATTTAATTCGACAGTGCCGCCGTTGATAGTACCGCCCTTTATAAGAAGCGCGGCATCCGAATTAAAATTGGTAACGTTTACAGCCGCGTTGACAAGAGCGTTTTTAGTTTCGCCGCTTGAACCTGCGGAAGTTTGCCCGATTGCGCCAATTTTTTGATCTGTGAGATTATTTTTAGCCTCAATGGTTAATTTGCCGCTTGATTTAAGGTCAGCAGTGTCATTTATTGTAACAGTGGCTTTATCTTCGGCAAGTACGATATTTGCACTTGCACCGACTGTTAAATATTTTGCCGCGTTGTCCCATGCAGAATTTTTAGTTTGAGCGTCTTCCTGTTTATCTGCAGTTGCTTGATCTTTAGCATCTTTATCTTCAGAACCTGCAGGCGGCGCGGCGTCTTCGTCTTTTACTTTGTCTTGAGTTACTTCAGAAGTATCTGCAAAAAGTGCGGCAAGTCCAAATTCGTCCTCTTCCTCTTCGTTGTTTGAAGTATCTTTTTTATCTGTGTCGGTTGAAGTCTTTTTTTCGGTTTCTTTTTCTTTGTCGTCTTTATCCTTGTCGTCTTTTTCTTTATCGGTTGAAATTTTATCAGTGCCGTTATTTGAAATAACTGTGCGATTGACTTCATTTTTTGCGGATATTTCTAACTTTGAGGAATTAATTACTTTTCCTGAAACTTCTGTATCAGCATTTGAATCAAAATTTGTAAAGTTAATTGATGAACCGCCTAAGCCGGTTTCTTTTATAGAAACTTCAGCCTTAGCATTTATTTTTTCCTTTGCATTTGCAACGGCTGTAACATCGCCTTCTGCGCTAATTGCCGAATTTTTGCCAAGTGTCAAATCAGCGTTATTGTTGCCGATAAGCACATTTCCGGCTAAATTTAATTTTGAAGTATCTTTAGAAGTTGCCTTGTTTGTTGAAGTTTGTTTTATATCTGAAGTGGCGTCAGATTTTATTTCCGCTGATCCTTTGGAATTTACTGCGCCGTTAATTTCGACATTTGCAGAGTTATTTACAAAGGCGGCGGTTACTGCAAGTAGTTGATTTTTTTCTTCTGTTTCGCCTTTGGCAGTTAATTCAATAGTTGGGGCAGATTCTGCAGTTATCTTTAACGCAGGAGTTTTTTTACCTGTATTCTTATCAGTGACATCTTCGCCGCTTGCCGTAATTTTTGCATCTTTGCCAACAGTAATCGCTGCTTCGTCATTATGAACAACATACGCGCCGGAAAGCTTCAAATATTTGCTCATCACTTCGCCAAGCTTTGACTCAACATTTGAATCTTGTTGTTGTTGTTCTTCTTCTGATTTAGTTTCAACTTGAACAGTTTCCTTGAAAGTATCAGAAGTTTTGGCGTTAATTTCAACAGTTTCGCCTGTAACTTCGCCGTTTACTTCAATTTTAGAATTTAAATTAAGGAAAGGCAAAGATTCATTAACGGTTGTATCGTCGTCGTCGGTATGACGGTCGCCCTTCGCCGTTGCAATTATATTAACAGCACCGTCGCCGTTAATTTTAGATTTTTCCCCAACTTTTATTGAAGATTCGGCGTTAACGTCAGTTAAATCTGAAAATACTGTTTTTACGTCGTCAACAGATTTTATCGAAGTAATTTTTTCTTTGAATTTGTCTGAAGAAATATTTTCAAAATTTTCTATTTGCGCGGCGTCTGCAACGGCGGTTAAATTAATTGCGCCGTCAGCATCTTCTGAACGTGTAATTTTTAATTTTGAAGAATCAAGCCCGCTTGCAACGCCTTCAACATTAACGAGCGCGGAAAAATCAATTTCTGCTGTTGAAACAAGTTGCGCTTCATTTTTTAACTCAATGGCGGCGGACGCAACTTTTATTCCGTCAACTGCATTCAGTTTGCCGCTTATGGAAATGGAGCCGTTAAGATTCAGCGGAATATCTGCAGCTTCAATATTTTTAATCATATCTGCGGTTAATTTTGACTGGTCAATTTTGTCGCTGCTCAAAAGTGAATCGTAAAAATCTTGCGTAGGCGTCATAAGCCCGATAGAACCGCCGTTAATTACGCCGCCTGAACCAATTACAATACCTTTCGGCGCAATGAAATATACATTGCCGCCGATAGTTCCGCCTTTAATTGAATTTACCACGCCGTTAATTGTAGATTTTTCATTGATAAAATTTAACAGCGAATTAGCTTCAATATTTCCGCCTGATGTTTTGTAATACAAATTTGCAATTTGTTTTGCGTCAAGGTTAAATTGTTTGAAATGATTAATTGCGGTTTTATTGTCATTAATCAAAGCGTCAGCATAAATATCAAAACGCCCTGAAGTATCCGCAATTTTTTCGCCGTCAACTTTTACAATTTCTGCGGAGACTGTCGGGGAAAATGAAAAACCGCCGATTAATGAGCCGATAACCGTCGCGGCAGCAGTTAATTTTTTTAACAATTTATGCTGCGTTTTACGAAAAATACTCATTATAAAAACTCCTTACTTCCAAATTTCTTTCATAATGTTACGGTAGTTGTTTTCAAGGTAATTAATGATAATATCGAAAACCGAATAGACTTTTTCGCCGCTGAAAATTTCGTCGTTGGCGTCAATGCAAAAATCCAAAATCAAATCACCGTTATCATTGAAAAAAAGTTTGAAAGGCTTGTACTTTGCCGTTTCATCAAATTTTCGGCGGTTAAAGCGTTGGGCGCAATTTGCACGCGCACCATTGAATAATCAGAGTTATCAATAAAAACAGCAGTAGGCAAATTTTGCCCGCTGATTGTAATACGCGAACGAAATGCAACCGTCGCTTGCTCGTCGCTCAATTCCTCAACTTCAAAAACTTTAATTTCTTTTTCGTCGAGATAATCTTTAAATTTTTGTGCTTTGTTGTTCATAATAAAATTACCACCTTTATATTTCATATTTAATAAATTATATAACTTATCATTTAAATTGTAAATAATTTAATAACTGAAAATCTTGCACTTATACCGAATTGCAATTATAATGATTTATCAGGAGTTGGTTTAATTGAAAAAATTTTTGACGGTACTTTCAGTTATTTTTCTGATAAATTCCCCAAATGTATCAGCTGAAACTCTGGACGATGCAGGCAGACAACTTGACAGATTGCGCCAAGATATGGAAAAGCAACGCATTAAAGAACAGATTGACGAAGACAGAAACCGCGAAGAAAATTCTGTTGAAGTTGAGGAAAATAAAACGCCGAAGGGCGAAGAAAGCAATTTAAAATTTCTTCTGACTAAAATAACTGTTGACGAATCAGAAATTATTACCGAAAAAATTTTAAATGAAATTGCCGCGCCTTATATTAATATAGAAATTGGCGTTAATGAACTTTACGAAATTGTTCAAAAGATTAACGATTATTATCAAAAAGAAGGCTATTTGACTTGCCGCGCCTTCCTGAAAAATCAAACGATAACAGGCGGCGTCGTTCATATCAGCTTGATTGAAGGTAAAACGGGCGAAGTAACTTTGAGCGGAAATAAAAACACCGCCAAAAAATATTTCACGCGGCGCGTAAAAATTAATAGCGGCGAAGTGCAAAATATTTCTGAACTTAACAGGCAACTAAACGAATTTAATTTAACAAATGACGTAAAATTGGCAATCAGCCTCAAGGCGGGCAAAGCTCCCGGTACGACAGATTATGAATTAAAAGCTATTGAGCCAAAAAATCACGTGTTCACTTTGTACGCAGATAACGACGGTCCAAAATCTACAGGCGAAGGGCGCGTTGGTCTTTATTATAACAATCGCAGTTTATTCAAACATCGTGATTCGCTTTTATTGGGCTATATGCATTCAAAGGGCACTGATTCTTTTAACGTCAGCTATTCCATACCCGCAGGCTTGCGCGGTGAAAAATTGCGCTTCAGTTACGGCACGAGCGGCACTGAAAATGTTGCAAACAGAAGTTTGAATTTGCGCGGGCATGCTTACTACGCAGATTTAACTTTTTCAAAGCCGCTTAAACTTACCATGAAAGAAAGAAGCGAAATCGGTTTAAGTCTCGGCATAAATCATTCTGTCAACGATATTGCTGATGCAATTTCAATCGTCGATAACGAAACAAAAACTGCCGCATTGTATTTTTCAAGAACAAATTATTTGCCGCGCAGTGTTTTTTACAGGCGTTACAGTTATACTGTCGGCAGGTGGAAAGACGAAGTTGCAGCCAACAGGCAAAATTACGGCGTATTTTATTTTAATACTTTTTATCAGCATGCTTGGGAACACGGGCAAATTTTCGACGTTGATTTAAATGCTCAATGGAGTTCAACCAAAGATTTGCCGTCATCGGCGCAATTTTCTATTGGCGGGCGCGGCACTGTACGCGGCTATAAAAATAATTTGATTGAAGGTACAGACGGCGCAATTTTAAATATTGAATACGGTATTCCTTTTGGAAAAAATTTTAAGGCGTTTTGTTTCGCTGACGCAGGATTTGTAAACAATACTTTTCTGCAACTTAAAGACAAAAAGTTGGCGGGCGCGGGCGTCGGTTTGCAAGCGTACGTTGACGATAAAATATCTGCTTCGCTTGCAATAGCTTTTCCGCTCAAGCGCGAAATTAACGACGAGGAGCAATCTAAATCCCGCTTGCACGTTTCTTTTACAGGAAGATTTTAAACAAATATCAACGGCACATTTGATGACTAGCCGTAATTTTTTTATAAAATTTTTTCGTTCTTTTCAGCAAGAAGCGTACAAGATTTACTTAAAAATTTGCAAGCGTTAATTTAATGCATTTCAAATACATAAATGACCGCGCGTCAATTCGCCGCGCTGAAATTATATTCCCCGTCAAGTTTAAAGCCGTATTTGTTCACTTCAACGAGGCGCGGCTGGAAAATTGCTTGAATAATATTGACTACCAATACAATTTGCAAACATTGCTTGCAATTAGCTTGAAATAAAATTTTAAGGGCGTGTTGAATTTGAAAAAATTTTTTTCCAAAAAGAAAAAAGCAAAAATTTTGGCGGCGGTTATCGGCGGCGCAACTATTTTTTCTGCGAATACTGCCGCCGCTATGGACGAATACTACATTGATCGGGAAGGCAAAAATATTTTTAAAGTGCAATATTACGGCGAAGAGGAAGCCGAATTGGCGAACGGTTTTTTTGATGTTGATGACGACATTCCGGGACTTACTTGGACTATGCCGAAATATTTGCAAAACGGATTGAATAAGGCGTTTAATTGGTGGGCAGAAATTTTAGGTCCCGGCGCAAATATTTCTCAACCGGCTCAATATTTTGTTGGTACAAACACTGAACAAAACGCCGGAGCCGGTTCAATTTCTTACAAAAACGGCGCAGATTTTCAAAATCCCAATTTGTTTTATGAAATTTTTAAAAACGCCCAACAAGTTGAACAATTTACAGATATTTCACAAGTACCAAATATGATGGACGTCGAAAATTCCGAAATTGAAAATCTTGCTTTAGGGGTTATTGTAATTGGGCAAAATATCGGCGTTAATGAAGACAACGGCTATTACGGCTGGGTTAGCCAAAGTACTTACCCCATAACTCCTTTAATAGATAAAATTGATATTACGCCTGTTATGTTTCACGAAATTGGACACAGTTTGGGAATAACTTCAATGCTTGAAAGAAAGCGTATATATGTTGGCGACAGTAGTTTATGGCTTGGTCATTATACAAGCGAAAGTATTGCAGAAAATTCTTTTATGGCGCACCTTCACAACCAGGACGGCGAAAAAGCTCCACTTGAAAAAGCTTTAATTTTATCTTCTGAAAATAATCTTGATTTAGCGAAACAATATTATTCTGAACAGAGCGAAGAATTTGATTTCAACGTTTTTTACGTTACAAATATTTCATCTCCGAATAAACGTCAAGGAAAAACTTATTTATATTTTGTCGGCGATAATGTAACTGAAGTGCTTGACGGCAAAACTTTTACACGCGGCGACGGCGCACAAGTCAGCGGTATTCCGATAAACACTTGGGAAAGCGGTCCCGATTTTTCGCATATCGAACTTGCACGCTCAATGATGAGTCACCAAAATTACCGCAGTTATTTAAATTTTATGGAAGCTGAATTGGCTGTCTTGCAAGATATTGGTTACACGATTGACAGAAAAAATTTTTACGGGCGTTCAATTTATAATGACGGCTTGACTTTGACGAACACGCAAGGATTTTCTGCGCGCGAAAACGGACAATACGTTGACGGCTATAATACTTCAACTTTGGGCGTTGGCTTGCACGTTTACGGCTCCAACAATGATATTACTCAAGCCGCAAATATTTATACTTCAGGCGACGGCGCGGTCGGTATTCGTGTTGACGGCTTAAACGATAAAATTACAGTTGCCGAAGGTACGGAAATTCACGCGGACGGCGAAAACGGCGCGGGCGTTTTAATTGCTTACGGCAGAAACCACGAAGTTAATATTAACGGTACTGTTACGGCAAACGGAACAATAGGTAACGCTTTACAGTTTGAATTTGGCAAAAATACTATGGGAGCCCTTACCGAATATCGCGGCTCGTACATTCGTTATACGCGCGAAGTTTCCGATGACGGAAAAATTTCAAATGCCGAAAATTTAGGTTTAAAAGAACTTACTAGTACGGACGATTACAGCTTTACAGATTTGGAAAACGGCGACTTAAATGCTCCAATGGTTGACACTGTAAACATTAACGGCACAATTTCTGCCAACGGAAGTTTTTTGAGCAACGCAATTTATATTTCAAGAGAATCTTTTGTAAAAAATATTAACATAAACGACGGCGCGCAGATTACCGGCGATATTTATTCATATTGGAAAGACTTTGATTCAATGGCAAATATTTTCAGCGAAGAAACCGTTATAAGAGAATATGAAACTTATGACTTTAACGAAAACGGCGAGCTGGTACTCGTAAAAAAGCCCAAAATTGCCCAGCCGCTTTACATTCAGTACAACGGCGGCAATTACGCTTATACTAAATATATTCCCGACCTTGTGACGAATTTAAATTTTAATTCAACAATGGCGTATAGCGGCAATATCAGCGGCGCGGATAATATAAAGCTGAATGTTACGGGAAATAATTTAGTTTACGGCGGCACGGCTGATGTTGTTAATGTCAATGTTTCAAAAGGCGCGGGACTTTTCGGCGGCACTTTCACTGTTAATAATATGACTGAAAATCTTGCTGAAGGTTTTTCGGACGATACAACGGGCAAATTTTACAATCACGGCACAATAAGCGGCGTTGAAATTAACGGCGATTTAGTTTCAGACGGTACTTTGACTGACGAGGCGGGCAAAATTACAGTCAACGGCGCGGCAAATGTTGACGAATCCACCGTCATTTCAAAAAATGTTTTGCCCGATGAAACTGCAGAAATTTTGACTGCTGAAAATATTAGCGGCAACATTTCAAATACCGTTGACAATCCCGAAAAAGTTTCAGGCTTGCTCAATGGTTACGGCGAAATTTCCAATAACAAAATTACTTACACCGCCAAAACTGCAAATAACATTGGCACATTGAATGACCAACAAAACGCCGCTTTCAACGCCGTAAAAAATATGTCAACCGACTTTTGGCAATTTATAATTTGGATTCAGAAAACGCGGGGCGTGCACTTTCTCAAGTAGGCAACAATGACGCCGCGCAATTACTTTCAGCCGCGCAGCAAAGCACCGTTGCAAATCGTGTTATTTCTGACAGATTGAACACCGCTTTTTCTTCCAACACGATTAATTTTAATGCGGGCGGCTTGAATTTTTCTGACGGCGAAGACGAAAATATTTTAATGGGCGTTTCTGCAAATTATAATGAAACTGCCGACAATAATTTTTGGGTAAAATTTACCAAGAATTGGGGCGAACTCAAGGGCGGCGCAAATTATCACGGCTCGGCAATCAGCGGCGGCTACGACAGAGCATTGGGCAAAAATTGGCGCGGCGGACTTTTTGTAAGTTACAATGCAACAAGCCTTGCAAGCGATAACAGCGGCGGCAGTGCCTACGACACGCGCGGCGGAATTTACGGCGGTTATCATAATGAAGTTGACGACGCTTTTATTTATATTGACGCGGGCAAAGTTCGCAATAAGTTAAACCGTTCAATTTCAGCGTTGGGGCTCGGCGCGGAGGCAAAGTACAATTCAAATATTTTTGAGATTGGCGGCGAATATAAACGCAATTTGACGCCCGAAAAAATTTGGGCAGTTTCGCCTTTTGTCAATTTGCAGTATTCGCACTTAAAACAAAAAGCGTATAATGAAACGGGCGCGGGCATTTACAATCAGCAAGTCAATTCAAAGAGCAACGGCTATTTTGCCGGAACTTTAGGCGTTGAATTTAAGCGCGTGTTGGCAAATGGAAACTACGCGGCGCGAATTGGAGTCAAGCACGCCTTCACAGGCGCAGACCCCGAATTAAATTTTTCCTACGAAGGGAATAATAATAATTTCTACAGTTTGAAAAACAATCAAGACAAAACGCATTTTATTTTGTCGATAGGCGGCGAAAATCATTTCAAAAACGGCTGGATACTCGGCGGCGATGTTGCTTTTCAAAAGGGCAGTCACGATAAAGATTTAACCGCCTCCGTTATCCTTAGAAAAATTTGGTAAAAAATAACCTCTGCAAAGAATTAATCTTTACAGAGGTTTTATTAATTTTGAACGTTAAAATTTATTTTGCCGCCGCGTTAATTGTTACGATAGTTTCTTCAAAATCTGCCGCAAATTTTTTTCTGTAATTTCTTTGACGCGCTTATTTTTGCACTAAAATTTTTAACTACAAAACTATCACACTACTACGCCAAGTCGTCGCCGCCGCCAACATAATCTTGAATTGCAAGCGAATATACTAACCGCCTATCTCTCATAAAGCTTAACATTCTTAAAACTTCCCAAGCCGTATCCAAACTTGTAAGGCAAGGTATACCGTGTTCAACTGTTGCACGGCGAATTTTGAAGCCGTCGCGCAGGACGTGTTGTCCCGGCGTGTGTGTATTCACTACCATATCAATTTTGCCGCTTTTTATTCTTTCTATAATATCAACGCTGCGTTGGTGAACTTTGCCTACAATTTCAGCCCTAATTCCCACGCTTTCCAACGCCCGCGCAGTGCCTTCTGTTGCAACTATTTCAAAATTTAAATCAGAAAAAGCTCTTGCAAGTTGTTTCATTTCGTCTTTGTCCTTGTCGGCAACCGTAAACAAAATGCAACCGTTTTTGGGAATACTCATTCCCGCGCCGACAATCGCTTTATAAAGGGCGCGCGCGTAGTGATAATCAATGCCCATAACTTCGCCCGTCGATTTCATTTCGGGTCCCAACGAAATATCAACGTCCTGCATTTTGGCAAATGAAAACACGGGAGCTTTTACCGCCGTGTAAGGTTTCGGTTCAATCAAGCCGCTATGCCAGCCCATTTCTTTAAGCGTATGCCCCAACGCTACGCGCGTTGCAATGTTTACCATTTTAATATTTGTAACCTTGCTTAAAAATGGAACGGTACGACTTGAACGCGGATTTACTTCGATAACGTAAACCTGCCCTTCAACAACGACGTATTGAATATTTAACAACCCTTTGACGTGCAAGGCAAGTGCAAGGCGTTTTGTATAATCTGAAATTGTGTAAATGACGCGCGAAGGTAAAGTTTGCGGCGGATATACTGCGATGCTGTCGCCGCTGTGCACGCCCGCGCGCTCCACGTGTTCCATAATTCCCGGTATAACAACGTCTGCCGCGTCAGAAATTGCATCAACTTCAACTTCTGTACCTTGCATATATCTGTCAACCAAAACGGGGTGGTCGGGCGTAACTTTGACAGCGTTCGCTGTAAACAATTTCCATTGCGCGCCCGCCTAAAACGTAGCTCGGACGCACCATAACAGGATAACCGATTTCAGCCGCGCCGCTAATTGCGTCTTCAAGATTTGTAACGCTGATACCGCGCGGGCGTGGAATATTTACCTCTGCCAAAACTTCGTCAAAGCGTTCTCTGTCTTCTGCCCTGTCAATATCATCAACGCTTGTACCGAAAATTTTTACGCCCGCTTCAGCTAAGCTTGCAGCAAGATTTATTGCAGTTTGCCCGCCGAATTGTACGATAACGCCTTCAGGTTTTTCCTTGTCGATAATGTTCAAAACGTCTTCAGTTGTCAAAGGTTCAAAATAAAGTTTGTCAGAAATATCAAAGTCAGTTGAAACAGTTTCGGGGTTGTTGTTGATAATTATTGCCTCAATCCCCATTTCGCGCAGTGCCCAAACTGAATGCACGCTACAATAGTCAAATTCTACGCCCTGCCCAATTCTTATCGGACCCGAGCCTAAAACAATAATTTTTCTATTGCCGCTAACTTCGACTTCATCAGAATCTGCACGATATGTTGAATAATAATACGGCGTGAAGGCGTCAAATTCGCCCGCGCAAGTGTCAACCATTTTGTATTTCGGCAGAATATTATTTTCAATTCTCAACTTGCGAATTTCTTTAATATTTTTGCCCGTCAATTCGGAAATTGATTCATCAGCAAGCCCAATGTTTTTTGCCTCGCGCAGGAGTTCAACCGTTAAATTTTCCTGAGAAATTTTATTTTCAAAGTCAACGATATTTTTAATTTTTTGAATGAACCACGAATTAATTTTTGTAATGTTGTAAATTTCGTCAACGGTTGCAACGCCGCGCCTCAAAACTTCTGCAATTACAAATAATCTTTCATCGTTAATTTTTTGTAACTGATTCAAAATTTTAGCGTCGTCCCAATTTGCAAATTTTTCAAGGTACAGACGATTGACGCCAATTTCAAGACTGCGCACCGCTTTTAAAATTGCGCCTTCAAAATTTCTGTCAATGCTCATAACTTCGCCCGTTGCCTTCATCTGCGTACCCAAAGTTTTATCTGCGAAAACAAATTTATCAAATGGAAAACGCGGAATTTTTAAAACGATATAATCTAAAGCCGGTTCAAAACAAGCCTTAGTTTTATGTGTAACTGCGTTTGTAATTTCGTCAAGCGTGTAACCGACGGCAATTTTGGAACTTACTTTCGCAATGGGATAACCTGTCGCCTTCGAGGCAAGCGCGGAACTTCTGCTAACGCGCGGATTTACTTCAATGACATAATAATTTTGGCTGTTGACATCAAGCGCAAATTGCACGTTGCAGCCGCCCTCAATTCCAAGCGCACGAATAATTTTCAAACTTGCAGAGCGCAAAAATTGATAATCTGAATCACTCAAAGTTTGACTCGGTGCAACAACGATTGAATCGCCCGTATGCACGCCTACTGCGTCAACATTTTCCATATTGCAAACTGCTATGCAATTATCGTTGCTGTCGCGCATTACTTCAAATTCAATTTCTTTCCAACCTGCAACGCTGCGTTCAATCAGCACTTGCCCAATCATTGAATATTTCAAGCCGCGTATTACAATTTCTACGAGTTCTTCTTCGTTTTCGGCAATACCGCCGCCCGTGCCGCCCAAAGTGTACGCGGGGCGAACAATCAGCGGGTAACCAATTTCATTTGCGAAGGCAACCGCGCTATGCACGTCTTCAACGATTGTTGATTCAGGAACAGGTTCGCCAATTTCCTGCATTGTAGCTTTAAATTTTTCCCTGTCTTCAGCTTTTTCTATTGCGTCAAGCGGCGTCCCCAAAAGTTCGACGTTATATTTTTCAAGCACTCCCGCTTCTGAAAGTTTTACCGCCAAATTTAAACCGGCTTGCCCGCCCAATGTTGCCAATAAACCGTCAGGGCGTTCTTTTTCGATTATCGACGCCAAAAAATCTACCGTCAAAGGTTCAATATAAACCCTGTCGGCAATATTAACGTCTGTCATAATCGTTGCAGGATTTGAATTGACTAAAACAACTTCCAAGCCTTCTTCCTTCAAGGCGCGGCAAGCTTGCGAGCCCGCGTAGTCAAATTCCGCCGCCTGCCCTATTACTATTGGTCCCGAGCCGATTACCATAACTTTATTTAAATTTTCTTTCTTAGGCAAAATTATTTTCCTTTCTCATCAGTTCCAAAAATTCGTCAAACAAATAAAAATTATCACGCGGACCGGGCGACGCTTCGGGGTGATATTGCACTGAATAAATTGGAAAATTTTTATGGCGCATTCCTTCAACCGTGCCGTCATTCATTGAAATATAAGTAACTTCAAGCGGCAAATTTTTCAGTGATTTTTCGTCAACCGCGTAACCGTGATTCTGCGAAGTGATATAAATTTTGCCTGTACGAAGATTTTTAACGGGCTGATTGGAGCCGCGATGCCCAAATTTTAATTTGTAAGTATCCGCGCCCATTGCCAACGCCAAAAGTTGATGCCCTAAACAAATTCCGAAAATTGGTTTCTTGCCGATTAACTTTTTAATTTCTGAAATAATTTCGGGAACGTCTTTAGGATCTCCGGGACCGTTAGATAAAAAAACGCCGTCAGGATTCATTGCAAGAATTTTTTCGGCGGAAGTATTCGCAGGAACAACGGCAATTTTACAGCCCAAATTGTTCAAACTTTCAAGAATATTATTTTTTACGCCAAAGTCCATTGCAACGACGAACGGCGCATTTTTATTTTCAGTTTCAATTGTGTAAGGTTCAGAAATTGTAACCTGCGCGACAACATTTTTTTGAAGCGGTTGAGCAAGCATTTCGGCAATAATATTTTGCGGCGTATCGTCAGAAACAATAACGCCCTTCATCGTGCCGGCAGAGCGAATTTTTTTTGTTACGGCGCGCGTATCAACATCATAAAGGCAGGGAATTTTCATTTCATTTAAATATTCGCCAAAACTTTTTTTAACAGTAAAATTACTTGGAAAGGAGCAAATTTCGCCGACAATCAAGCCGCCGACAAAACTTTTTCGACTTTGATTAAAAATTTCTGCAACGCCGTAATTCCCAATTAAAGGATAAGTCAAAGTTACAATCTGCCGACAGTATGAAGGATCCGTCAAAATTTCTTGGTAACCTGTCATTCCCGTATTAAAAACAACTTCGCCGCTTGCTGTTAAATCGCCAAAAATTTTCCCGTGAAAAATACTGCCGTCTTCAAGAATTAATTTTCCCGTCAAATTATACACCTCCTAATTCTTGAAATAATTTTCGCCGCTGTTTCAACTTACTTTGTAAAGTCTGTACATTTTAATTTCTTCAGGATTATCTTTAATATTCCAAACGCCGCAAGGACAAACGCCCGCGCAAATTCCGCAACCGATACATTTTCTTTCATCAGAAATATATTGCCACGTGCCGTCGCCGTTGTCGATTCTCGAAATTGCTTTTTCGGGGCAAGAATTTAAGCACATTTTACAATCACGGCAAGTGCCGCAACTTATGCAACGCAAATGCTCGTTCATTGGGTCGGGCAAGTCGCAATGATGACATTTTTCAAAAAGTTTTTTGGAAAGATTTTCGGCAGGAATTAATTTTTTCTGCGGCAATGGAGTAATTTTTTCGCCGTTCAAAAATTGGTTAATCATTAGCGCAGTTAATCTTGCGTCGCCTGTTGCGTCAGTTAATCTGCCCGGTTTAATCACGTCGCCCGCCGCAAAAACTTTTGGCAAAATTTTTTTCTCGGCTGAAGGTACAAGCCAACTGTTACGGAATTTTTTTATACTTGAATCATTCGGCAGAAAATCTAAAATTGGTTCTTCGCCAATCGATACAATAACTTGATCTGCCTCAATAAATCTGCCGTCGTCAGAATAAATTCCTTCGTCTGTAATTTTTTGCGTTGTAAAAGGCCAAATAATTTTACCGCCGAAATTTTCAAGGCGTTTAATTTCTTTTTCAAAGGCGGCAGGTTTAACCACGTCAACAACAGTAACTTTTTCTGCGCCCTGTTCGTACGCCGAAGTTGCAACGTCCATACCCGAATTGCCGCCGCCGATAACTACAACATTTTTACCGACAAAAGGATTTTCGCCGCGATTAATTTTCTTCAGGAAGTCAACGCCGAAAGTTAATTTTTCCGCGCCTTCCAAATTAAAATATCTTGCCTTGTGTCCGCCCGTTGCCACTAAAACCGCGTCAAATTCTGCGCAAATTTCGTTAAACTTTTCAGCGTCAACTTTGCAATTCGTCACAAATTCAACGCCGAAATTTTCAATTCGTTTTAATTCGTTTTTTAAAAGTTCTTGAGAAATTCTGGAGTGCGGAATAACTTGAGCAAGTTTGCCGCCGATAAAAGGCGCGTCGTCAAAAACCGTTACGGCGTGTCCAATTTGTGCAAGTTGCCAAGCCGCGCTTAAACCTGCAACGCCGCCGCCGATTATTCCAACTTTTTTACCCGTTGAAATTTGCGGCTTTTCAATTTCAATTCGCGCAGATTCTAAACCGAGCGCGCCAATTTTTATTGCGTCGTCAATGGTTGAACGGCTGCAACCTTCCATACAGGGATTTGGGCAAAGTGTACCGCAAACGGACGCGGGAAAAGGCGTATATTTTAAAACAAGTTTCAAGGCGTCAGAAATTTTCCCCTGCCGCAAAAGTTCAATTCTTTTTTGCGTAGGAATACCTGTCGGGCAAAAAAATTGACACGGCGCAGAAAATTTTGCATTGTCCCAACTCGGTACGCGCAGTCGATAAATCCCGCGATTAACCGTATTTAAAACCGTAAAATCATCAGCCGCAACATCTGAAAAAATTCCGCCTTTAATCCAATCGTTTTTTCTGAAAGCTGCAAGGTCAGGCAAAACTTCAGGCTTTTTTTCTTCAAAAGTCAACGGGCGAAGTTTTTTCCATTCCTTCCAATCTGAAAGTTCGCCCAAAAGTTCAGATTTTTCAACGGCGTTAAGAAAATGATTCATTCCGCCTTTCAAAAAGTCAATGTCATCTTCATCAAGTTCAAGGCACAAAATATCAGCGGGATAATCTGAAATTTTGCCGCGTACGTAAACAATACCGCCGACCATTCCGACGCAAGCACGTTCGCCGAGTACCGAAGAAAATTCTTCGCTGTCAACGCCGCAAACTACCGCGCGCCCGCCGCCCATAAATTCAAATGAAAAACTGCCAACATTTTTTAACACCCAAAGTTCCGGCTCTTCGTATAAAGGATCGTGCTTCATAAGTGAACCGGTACGAGTTCCCGCGCGTCCGCCAATATAAATTTTGCCGCCCGCCGAACAATGCCCCGCAGTATCGCCTGCGTCGCCTTTTACCGTGATAATTCCGCCCGCGTTCAGCCATCCTACGTCCGCAGAAGTTGAACCTTCAACAATAATTTCGGTATTCGGCAAGCACATTGAGCCGACGCGCTGCCCCGCGTTCGTTACGTGAAATTTTAAAGTTTTGCCGTAAGGATGCCACAAAGGTCCGCCAATATCATGTTGCCCGCTTGCCGCAATTTCAAAATCTGTTTCGCCGCTTTTTACCGCCTCTTCAATCATCAGCAAAAGTTCCTGCGTCGACATTCTTTCGTTGTTTTTTATCGTGTCGATTTTCAACATTTGCGCGCCCTCCTAACAAACATATTGAATACCGAGTTTATCGGCAATAGCTTTATCAGTCGAAACAAGCGCGTCACTTCTGCCGACAGGGAGAGAACTGTTGCCAATAGGAGCCATTAATTTTCTCAATTCCGCGTCAAACGCCAAAACATAATCAACGATTTTTTGCGCGCCCTTTTCAACGTCAAGACGCTTTACAAGGCGGGGATTCTGCGTACAAATTCCCGTAGGACATTTGCCGGTGTTGCAAGCGTTGCAACGTCCTTGCTCATTTCCTACACAGCCCAAAAGTTGAATTAAAATTTTTCCGCAGAAAACGCCGTTGGCTCCAAGACAAATCATTTTGAAAGCGTCAGCCGCCGCGTTGCCCGTCATTCCAATCCCGCCGCCGCCGTAAAGCGGAATTTGTCCCTGCGCGCCTTGCTCAACTGCCGCGTTATAACAATCACGAATTTTTGAAACGACAGGGTGCCCCGTGTGGTCGAGTGAAATTTCATTTGCCGCGCCCGTGCCGCCTTGTACACCGTCGATAAAAAATCCGCCGCAAATTTTGTAAGGGTCGCGCAGGAGATTATTATAAACTGATACCGAAGTTGAAGACGCCGCGCACTTTATTGCAACGGGTACACGAAAACCGAACGCCGCATTTAACGAAAGATGCATTTTTTGTACAGATTCTTCGATTGAATATAAGCCTTGATGATTCGGCGGCGATGCTAAAGTTGCCTTAGGAACGCCGCGAATTGCCTGCACGTGCGGCGCAACTTTTTCGGCTTGCAATAATCCGCCGTCGCCGGGTTTTGCGCCCTGTCCAATTTTTATTAAAACGCCTGCAGGGTCAACTTTCATTTTCGGCATTGATTTAATAATTCTGTTCCAGCCGAAATGTCCCGACGCAATTTGAATTATAAAATACTTCAGGTATTCAGATTCTAAAAGCTTGACGGGCATACCGCCTTCGCCGCTTGACATTCGCACAGGCAAGCCGCAACGTTCATTTAGATAAGTTGTAGCCATTGCCACCGCTTCCCAAGCACGAGTCGACAACGCGCCAATCGACATATCAGAAAAAATTAAAGGGTAAATCCAACGAACGGGCGGCGTTTTTGAAGTCGCTACAAGTTTTCCGTTTTCCATTTGAAAGGGCAATTCTTTAGCCGATAAAATTCGTCCCAACGGCGAACGAATATCAAAAGTATGACGCACCGAATCTAATGAAGGGTCTGTCATTTGCGAAATTCTGCCGACAATAATTTTATCTAAAGTGCGTTGAGAATTTAAATTTGTACGCCCGCCGCGCTTAATTGGACCATTGTCACGGGATAATAAATTTTTGCGGTTGTCAGGATTTCTAACGGGGCGAATTGCATTGTTGGGGCAAACTTTTTCGCACATTCCGCAACCTCTGCAAGCGTTTTCTATACTTGCAACCTGTTTTATAACGGGAATTGCGCATTGCTGATGAACCGGCTCCGGCTGATTTTCTGTCGAAATTGTCACAGATTTTCTTTGCACTTCAACTTTAATTGCTTTGAAAGTACAAGAGGCAACGCAATTTCCGCACATTGTGCAACGTTCGGCGTTGTAGTCAATTTTCCACATTAAATCATTAACTGCAACATCTTGAGTCTTTACTGTTTCCATCTTATCACTTCCAAATCATTTCCTATAACAACAACTTCGCGCTCGTTGGGGTAAATATCTTTTTCAAAATTTCTGTCAGGCAAAATTTCATTAATGCCGCAAACTTCAGAAGAAATTGCAACGGTTGTATCGTCGCCGCCGACAACTACGGGGCGCAATTTTTTTGAATCGCAACAAGTTATTAACCGCCCGTCAGGCAAGCCCGCTATAATCGTATTCGGTCCGTTAATTTCCAAATGTGCCAGTGATTGACGAATTGAAATTAAAATATCTTTGTCCGCGCGCTCGGCAATTTCCGCAAAAGGCAACGGCGTTATAACGTGCTTGTAGTAGGGAATTGACCATTTCAGCTCGTGCAAAACATAATGCAACGTGTACAAAAAATTTTGCGAATCAGATTCAAAGCCAATGTAGCCGCGATGAAGTGTCTTTTGAAATTCTTTGTTTTTGGTGTAAAAAGTATTTTCGCCGTTGGCGCAGAGGGTGTAACCTTGCAAGAAAAAAGGGTGCGCCGCGTATCGAACAATTTTATAATTTGTATTTTGGCGGCACTGTACAATAATATTTTTTGCCTGCAAAGTGCCGTTATCGTCCCAAAGTCTGAAATAAGTTGCAATATCACGCGGGTCGCCGATTTCTTTCAGCGTCAAAACATCAGGCCAAAATGAATAAACGTAGCCTTGATTTGATTCAGTCAAAATTTTCCTCAACGCCAGCCGCGTATCAAGTAACAACGCCTCGCGGCTTTCTTTATCGTCGTAGTGTTCGGGATAATCATAATTTCTGAAAATGTAATACGGCATTGCTTGAATATCCAAATTCGGCTGCTTGTTCGGCACGGGTAACCATTCAGCCATTTTTACAAAATTTTTTGCCGCCATATAATCTTCAACGAGCCTCGCGCCTTGTTTCGTACAAGCCATTGATAAGAGCGGTTTATCTTTATACAGCGAAAAAACGCCGGATAAATCCTGCATAACCATTGCAAAGCCGGAATTGTCATGCCCTTCTTGTTGCGGCAGCATTAATCTTAACGCTGTCGAAGGATGAACCGGCTTTTTGCTTTTTATAGCTCCGATTCTGCACATTGTCAGCCCTCCTTTTCCCTGCCCTTAAATAATATTCTTGCTGTATTCGTCGTAAAGCGTTTTGAGTTCCTCAATTTTGTTGTACATTTCAACCTGCAACTTTGAAGCGGTTGCAAAATCGCCTGAAATCAGAGCGTTGCTAAGGCGCGTAAACAAAGATTTTTTATCGATTGAATTTTTGGCAAGATATTCCCTAACGTCCTTAATTTTATTCCATGTGTAAGAATCTTGATCTGTGCGAAAGTCAGTTTCAATTCTATGTGCCTTGCGAACAATTTCGCGCATTTCAGGTAAAATTCGTGCAAGCAATTCAGTCTTCCAACGCAACAGTGCGCCTTCTCTGAAAGATTTAATAATTTGCGGTTTAAGGGAGCCGCCCGCCGTTATAACTTTAACTTTCGCAGGATAATTTTCAAACGCCGCCATATTTTCCCAAACAGTTGCAGGCGGCTTGCCAAACATTGAATCTCTTTCCTCTGCAGTATAATCTTCAAAAACATCTTCTTCAGAACGGTAAGCACGATTTTTTTCAAGGTAAATTGAATCTTGCCCCGCCTTTTTGCTAAGTTCAGTAAGCAAGTCAATCGACGGGCGCGAAATTGCAAATTTAACGCCGTCAAGAATTGCCGAATAAACCGCCGCCAAAACTAAATAAGTATTTGTGTAGGGATTGCAGGCGCGCAATTCAAAACGTGTTGCCATTGGATTTTTTAAATCACGAATCAAGCCCGCCAAAATCGTACGGTTACGGCTCGGAATTTTCGGCGTATGACCCAAACTCGTAACGATACAAACAGGAGCTTCAAAGCCCGGCTTTAATCTGTTCAAAGAATCATTCGTGGCACTTACAAAAGGATTTATAACCTCGTAATTTTTCAAAAGTCCCATAATTGCGCCGTAACCAATAGCACTCATAAAATCTTCAGCGGGATTTTTGGCGGCGAAAAGATTATGAATTTTACCGTCTGAAGTAACGGCGGCTAAGCCAATGTGCGTATGTTCGCCGTTTCCTGCAAGCCCAATCATAGGCTTTGCTTTAAAGCTGACTTCAAGCCCTTCCGCGCGGAAAGTTTCTTTTACAATCGTACGTACCAAAATTTCATTGTCCGCCGCCTGTATTGCGTCTGCAAATTTCCAGTCAATTTCCAACTGTTCGCAGACGTGCGTTAAATGTCCGCTTTCGTCAATTTGCGCCTTCAAGCCGCCAACTTCCTTATGCCCCATTTCCACATTTAAATTATATTTATCAAGTTCAATGACGCACTTTTCAAGCGCACAACGCACCGCGCCGTGCGTTCTTTCCCAGTACTGCTCCTGCATAACTTGCGACGCGCTCATTTCTTCAATCGCGGCTTCTTCAAGTGGCGTTTTTACCCAAAATTCAAGCTCCGTTGCTGAAGTAAAAACTATATCAGTAATATCTTTGCCGCTGATTTCCAAGCCGTCAATTTTTTCTTTTTCGTGGAAGATTTTCAAAAGTTCCTGCTTGACAAAATTTAAAGTGTCAGTCAAAACTGCGCGGCTGTCAACGCGCTTGCCTTCATGTATCAAGAAACTTGGTATTCTCAAAGTGCCTACAGGTTTATTTGTTTCGTCGTCGAAGTATTCAAAATTATAATCGACGAACCAATTAACCGAAGGGTCAACAGGCATATCAACTTTAGCGTTGTTAAGCGTGGCAATTCCCGGCAAAACTACGCTGGAGCCGTCAGTTTGCACGGCCGTACCTGCGTAAAAATCTTCAATATCCTTGAGAAAAACGCGCACGGGAATTTTTTCGTCAGTGTCATTGCCCGCCAAATCAATCCCCATTAACGACACAAATTTTATTTCGGGGTGTTCATTCAACAAGCGGATAATTTCTTCTTTCGCAGTGTTCGCCTTAATCGTGTACAACAAGTTTTTCATTTTGAAACCTCCTAAAATTTTTTACTTTATTTTTTCTTCGGGAATATCCATAATAGCCGCCGCGCCTCTGTGTCCCGTGCGTATTCTTACGGCGTCAGAAAGTTCATAGACGAAAATTTTACCGTCGCCGAATTTGCCTGTTCGTAAAATTTTTTGCGCAGTTTCCAAAACTTTTTCAACGGGAATTTCGCAAACAACCGTTTCAACTTTGATTTTTGGTACAAGATTAACTTCATATTCGCGCCCGCGATAAGTTTCAGTGTGTCCGCCTTGAGTGCCGCAACCGTACACTTGCGAAACCGTCATTCCCAAAACGCCAATTTCATTTAACGCCGTTTTCAGTTCTTCCAACTTTTCGGGGCGCGTGATTATGTCAATTTTTGTAATTTTTCTATCCATTTTGACACCGCCTTAATTTTGTGATGTTGGTACAGTCGGAAAAATTCTTACAGCGTCAACTTCCGAATCGCCCAAAAAGTTTGGAGAACCCGCAAAAATTCCTGCGTTGTAACCGCGTTCGCCGTGTTCAACAATATCAAGCCCTAAAATTTCTTCATTTTCATCTGCGCGAATTGCAATAAATGCACTTACAATTTTATAAAGCACAGTTGAACCGACAACCGCAAAAATTATTGCAACGCCTATTGAAACAATTTGCGCAAAAAATAAATCTGTTTCGCCGTAAAAAATCCCGTTAGCTCCGTCAGGATTTACCGAAGTTGTAGCCCAAATTCCCGTTGCAAGCGCGCCCCAAATTCCGCCTACGCCGTGAACTCCGAAGGCGTCAAGTGAATCATCGTAGCTAAATTTTTCCTTCAAAATCGCAACTGCCGCGTAACAAATTCCGCCGCCAATAAATCCTATAACTATTGAAGGTAAAATCGTTACATAGCCCGCCGCAGGAGTTATTGCAACAAGCCCCGCAATTCCGCCCGAAACTGCGCCCAAAATTGTCGGCTTGCCGCCGCGTTTCCATTCTATTAAAACCCATCCTAAAACACCTGCCGCCGCCGCAATTTGCGTTACCATAAAAGCATTTGCCGCAAGTTCATTTGCGCCGAGTGCACTCCCTGCGTTAAAGCCGAACCACCCAATCCAAAGCAACGCCGCGCCTAAAACAGTTGTAGGAATGTTATGCGGAACCATTGAAGATTTTCCGTAACCGCGCCGCTTGCCTAACAAAATACAAATTGTTAAACCGCTGACGCCGCTTAAAATGTGAATGACTAATCCGCCCGCAAAATCCAACGCACCCAGTTGCGCCAAAAAGCCGTCTCCCCATACCCAGTGCGCCATTGGATTATAAATAAAAATTGCCCATAACAACATTAAAACCGCGAAGCCTTTAAATTTCATTCTTTCTGCAAACGCGCCCGTTATCAACGCGGGCGTCAAAGCCGCAAACATACATTGAAAAGCTACAAATGCAAGTTCAGGAATTGTGCCACCTTCCAAAATGTTATACCCTACGCCGCTTAATCCAAATTTTTCAAAACTTCCAATAAAGCCGTTTAAATCTGTTCCAAAAGCCATTGTGTAGCCAATTAAAACGAATTCTACTGAAACCATTCCCAAAATAAACAGAGATTGCATTATTGTTGATAAAACATTTTTACTGCGTACCATTCCGCCATAAAACAGCGCAACTGCCGGTGTCATTATGAAAACCAACGCCGCGCTTATCAGTACCCAAGCCGTATCGCCATGACTTATCATAATATACCTCCCAAATTGTATTTTATCAGCTGATATAATTATATTATCATATTTATTTTGATATGTAAATCTGTAAAACTATTGTATTTCGGTATACATAAAAAATTCAAAATGAAAAATTTTTTCTAACTACAAAATAAAAAAACTCGTCGGAAAAAATATCGACGAGTTAAAATTCGGCTGTTTTTGACAGCATTTTAGCGAAGTTTGAAAGTTACGCCAAAAGTCAAGCTGACGAAAATTTAAAAAATCTGCGCGACAATTATTTCTATGCTGTTTTTGATAAAATTATTGATCCGACTCAAAAAATTTCGGCATATCAGGCTTTATTATAATGCTCCACGAAATTTAGACAAAAAAAATAACGAAAATAAGTTAGGTTGAAGATAAATTTTTTAGATATGTGGAGGGAAAGTAAATTGAAACGAAAACGTCATTCACCTAACGAAAAGGCAAAAATCGTGTTGGAAACGTTCAGGGGAGAAAAAACTCTCAGCGAAATTGCGGCAGAAAAT
>CAJOCQ010000031.1 GCA_905233135.1 uncultured Selenomonadaceae bacterium
TGTTGACCTTGCAAACGCTGACTTCAATAATCCTGACAAACTCGGATTCTACGGCGATATTCAAAATGTTGACGCAAGCGGATTCGACGGACCTGCAACCATTAACGGTAACGATAAAGATAACGTCATTACTGCAAGCGACGGCGGCTCTTCAATTAACGGCGGTGCAGGTGCAGATACTATCCACAGCGGCGCAGGTGATGATACTCTTGCAGGCGGCGCAGGCGCAGATACATTCGTATTTGACGAAAACAACGGCAGCAACGATATTATCACTGACTTCACAAGCGGTACAGGCGCAGACGCCGATAAAGTCCAAGTAAACGGCGCAGTTGATACTGTTGGAGTCGAAGGCGAAAACGTTGTATTGACAATGGGCGATAACAAAGTTACCGTTGCAGGCGTTGCAGGAGAAAGCTTCCAGTTTGAAAACGAATACACCAACGGTACAATCAACCTCAAAGTTGACGAAGGCGAAGTTGCTATTGATGACGAAGCTAAATTCTACTGGGCAGCCGGCGAAAATGCTACTGTCGGTCTTGGCACTTACTCAGCTGAAAGCGCAACCGTTGACCTCAGCAACGCAGATTACACCAACAAAGACCAACTCGGATTCTACGGCGATATTCAAGGCATTAACGCTACCGGCTATGCAGGCAACGCAGACCTCAAAGGTAATGACAAAGACAATATCATTACCGGCGGCGCAGGCAACAGCAGCCTCTGGGGCGGCAACGGCGGCAACGATACGCTCATTGGCGGCGACGGCGCAGATACCTTCATTTATGGTAAAGGCAACGGCGACGATGTCATTGAAGGCGCAGGCACAAATGACGTTGTTAAACTCGACGGCATTACCCTTGACGAAATTGTTGTAACCGGTAACGCACTCTTCGTTGGCAACGATGTCAAGATTGACCTTAAAGAAGGCGGCAGCTTGACTGTCAAAGATGCTAAGACAAACGGCGTAACATTCGATGTTGCAGGTACTAAATACGGTGTTAATAAAGATTCAGGCGAATGGGAATATAAATAATAACCATTTAATATAAATTCGGCGGCAATAAATTAACGGGCGGCTCCGGCTTAATCTTCCCCGCCCCCTAAGCCGCACCTTTCCAAATTTGATTGTATGGAAGGTTAGAGATTTTGCACACGGTGAAAAAAGTTCATCGACAAAGGAACCACCGCCTTTAAACAAAATGTTCTGCCTCTGTATGATAAAAGTTGTTCATAAACAATTAACTCCTTTCTTAAAGCTCCAACTTCGGTTGGAGCTTCTTTTTTTGTCTAAAAAAAATTGCTATAATATTTCGGGTGATAAAATGAGAATTGCAATTTTGCCGATAACGAACGCAGGCGCAGAACTTGCAAAAAAAATATCCGCCCAAATTGGCGGACAAATTTTTTGTAAGGGTAAAGATTTTGGCGGCTTAAAAAATTTCATTGCAGATATTTTTGATAAGTTTGACGCATTAATTTTTATCTGCGCGGCGGGAATTGCAGTGCGAATGATTGCGCCGCACATTGTCAGCAAGCTGAGCGACCCTGCGGTTATCGTGATTGACGAGCGCGGGCGAAATGTTATCAGCCTTTTAAGCGGACACGTCGGCGGCGGCAATGATTTAACTTTGAAAATTGCAACTGCGATTAATTCAAATCCCGTTATTACAACTGCAACTGACATTGAAAATAAATTCGCCGCTGATTCTTTCGCCGCAAAATTGGGATTAATGCCAACGCCGAAAAACGCAATAAAGGCGATAAATTCTGCGATTCTGCGCGAAGAAGAAATTTATTTGACGACGGGCAATGTACGCTTGAATTTAATCCCGCAAAAATTAACGACGATTGATTCAAATCCCGTTATTACAAGTGCAACTGACATTGAAAATAAATTCGCCGCTGATTCTTTCGCCGCAAAATTGGGATTAATGCCAACGCCGAAAAGTGCAATAAAGGCGATAAATTCTGCGATTCTGCGCGAAGAAGAAATTTATTTGACGGCGGGCAATGTACGCTTAAATTTAATCCCGCAAAAATTAATAGCGGGAATTGGTTGCAAGCGCGGCACTCCAGCCGAAAAAATTTTTTCGGCAGTTTCTCAAGCTTGCGAAATGATTAACCAACCTGTTGAACGAATTAAAATTTTGGCAAGCGTCGATATTAAAAGCGATGAAGGCGGCTTGCTTGAGTTCGCAAAAAATTTGGGCGTCGAAATAAAATTTTTCGGCGTTGCAGAATTGGCAAAAAAAATTGCCGAGTATAAGCTTGAAGAATCAAAATTCGTAAAAGCTACACTCGGCGTAGGGAATGTTTGCGAAGCGGCGGCTCTTTGCTGCGTACAAAAAGCGCGTTTCGCCCTGACTAAAAAAATTTTCGACGGCGTAACAGTCGCCTTGATTTGGGAAAAAATTTAATCTTCGTCCACGTCAAACTATTCAAGATTATCCGCGTTGTTGTTTAATTTGTTGCCTTCCTTGTGAATAACGAAGGGCTTGTTGTCGGGATTCGGCACGAAAGTTTCAGCGATAAGGTATTTGAATTCAAAAACTTGCGACTAGCCGTCCTTCTTCAGCGTTACTGTAGAATTGCCCTTTTAGATTTTTCTTTTCTTCTGTCAACAGTCATAAAAATCACTCATTAAAATTCAAGCATAATAAAATTTTTCGAGAGGTCAAACACAATGGGAAAAATATCAATAGTCGGAATTGGTCCCGGCAATATTTCAGATATGACACCAAAGGCGCGGCGAGCGATTGAAACCGCCGAAGTTATTGCAGGCTACAACACTTATATAAAATTAATTTCCGAACTTATAGGCGGCAAAAAAATTATAAGAACAGCAATGTTGCAGGAAGTTGAACGTTGCCAAATGACGATTGATGAGGCGCGCGCGGGGAAAAGCGTTGCGTTGATTTCTTCGGGCGACGCGGGAATTTACGGAATGGCGGGGCTTGTTATCGATATGATTTTGGATTTGCCCGAAAGTGAACGCCCGCAATTTGAAGTTATAGCGGGAATTTCGGCAGTCAACGCGGCGGCGTCAATTCTCGGCGCACCGCTAATGCACGATTTCGCCGTTATCAGCTTAAGCGATTTATTGACAGATTGGGAGCTGATAAAAAGGCGCGTTGAATGCGCGGCGGCGGGCGATTTTGTAATTGCGCTGTACAATCCGAAAAGTAAAAAGCGCGTCACAAATATTTTGGAAGTGCAAGAAATTTTACTGCGCTACAGAAAAAAAAATACGCCCGTCGGAATTGTTACCAACGCAGGGCGGCTTGAGGAAACTAAAATTATTTCGACGCTGGAAAATTTCACGGCTGAAGAAATTAATATGTTTTCGCTGGTACTGATTGGAAATTCTCAAACGTACGTAAAGGCGGGCTTTATGATTACGCCGCGCGGGTATTCTAGGGGATAAAGCCTAAAGACTAGGGAATAAGGATTAAAAAAATGCCGCTAAACGCCCGAATTTTAATTTTTTTGTAGGGGGTATATATTTTTACTAAAAACAATTTAACCCCTGCGTAGCTTTGAAATTTGACGCCTTTAAATCGATATTTAAAGTTGTTGCAGAAAAAATTTTACACTTGCAGAAAGGAGTTGCTTTTTTGAAAATATTTTTAATGGCGGGGACTGAAGACGGGCGCAAACTTGCCGAATTTTTGTTAAACAACGGCTACGAAATTACGGCGTCAGTTGTCAGCGATTACGGCAAAAAACTTTTGGCGCAGTACCAAAATATTTCAATTAACAATAAAAAATTGGACGCCGCCGAACTTGCCGAATTTTTGACAGTCGGCAAATTCGCCGCGCTTGTCGATGCAAGCCACCCTTACGCCGTAGAAGCCACGAAAAACGCTGTTGACGCCTGCGCGAAGGTAAATATACCCTACCTGCGCTTTGAACGCGCTGCGGGCAATTATGAGCTTTTAAATGCCTTTCACTTTTCAAGCTACGAAGACGCCGCAATTAAAGCCGCCGAACTCGGCAAAAATATTTTTCTTACGACAGGCAGCAAAACTTTAAAAATTTTTGTCGAACTTTTGAAGGGCTGTAACATAACTGCGCGCGTGTTACCAACTGCTGAAGTTTTGGCGCAATGTGAAAAACTCGGCTTGACGCCCAAACAAATTATTGCTATGCAAGGTCCTTTCTCAACCGAATTAAATATTGAAATGTACAAGCAAGCGCGGGCTGAAGTTATCGTGACAAAGGACGGCGGCACAATCGGCGGCGCAGATACAAAAATTGCCGCAGCGCAGATTTTAAATTTGCCGGTTGTCATAATCGACAGACCGAAAATTTTTTATCCGAACGTTGCGGCAACTTTCGACGCAGTTTTAACTTTCCTGAAAAATCATTCTTCGATAATGTAAGACTTCAAAATTTCGCCGTAATAGGCAATGTGTTCATCGGCGACGCCTTCAGAATCAGTCGGGTAAAAGTTTTTGAAACGGTACGAAATTTTTTTAACGGGCTGCACTTGTTCAAAAACAACGCGGCATTCAATCGTTAAAGGCAATTCCTTAATCGCCGGCGGACGAATCATTTCGGCGTCAACCAAATGTGCGCCTGCCTTCGCAAGTTTATCGACTTCGCGCCCGCTGATACTGCCGCACATTCCAATAATTTTTGCGGCTTCTTTGGCGTACTTTTCGCCGTAAGGTGCGCAAATTGTAAATTCGCCCGTGCGCTCCAAAAGTTCATAGGTAAAGCGGCTCTCCCTTACGTACGCGGTAAAAATCGGCTTACCCCATTCAATCCCAATGCTGCCCCAACCAATCGTCATTGCGTTGATACAATCTTCAGCTTCGCTTGTCAGCAAAATTCCCTTCGGCAACGCCTTAAAAATTTCGCCCGCGTACTCAAAAATATTAATTTCCCTAATCGACAAGTTAAACACCTTCCTAAAATTGTAAATTTTAAAAAATTTTTATAATGGTAAAAGCGGCGAACGTGATGTGAGCCGCCACTCGCGCAGGACGCGCGGCAATTTCCTGTTACTAAAAATATAACTGCAACCAGCTAATGCTTGTAACTTTCGCCCGTCACTAAAGCCGCAGCGCACGGTAACTTAAATGCGTCAGAAAAAGCAGAGGCCCCAAAGGGGGCCGCCTGTTACTACGTGCGTACAGAAACCGAGCGGCCCTGACGGGCGAAAAAAAAGCACTTTTCTTTTGGTTCTTTTCTTTTTTGCTTTGGAAAAAGAAAAGAACTTTAATATAAAAAATTTTAAATATAAAAAAACGCCTTAAAAATCAAACAAACTTGTCTGGTTGCTCTCTGAAAGCCCGTTCAAACAGCCGTGCTCTTGCAGTACGGCTACATTTGTTTTGTTGATACCTGCGCGAGTGCGCAAATCTTCAATCGAAGAAAATTTCCCCTTTTGCCGCGCTTCAACAATATTTTTTGCGGCAGTTTCGCCGACGCCAACCAATGACTGTAACGGCGGCAACAACGAATTTTTCAGCATTATAAATTTTTCGGCGTCAGATTTATACAAGTCAACTTTCTCAAACTTAAAGCCGCGCAGTAACATTTCATACGCAAGTTGCATAACCGCCAAAGTTCCCTCTTCCTTCACTTCGAGTTCGCGCTCATTGGAAGTTTTTTCCAATTCGTCAATCTTAGATTTAATATAAGTTTTGCCCTTAGAAATTTCCTGCGCGTCAAATTCCGCCGCGCGAATAGAAAAATAAGCGCAGTAGTAAGCAAGCGGGTAATGCACTTTGCAATAAGCAATTCTGTAAGCCATCATAACATAGGCGGTAGCGTGCGCACGCGGGAATAAATATTTTATCTTTTGGCAAGAATCAATGTACCAATCGGGGACATTGTGCGCCTTTAAATCTTCGACGGCGTCCGCAGAAATCCCTTTGCCCTTGCGAACATTTTCCATAATCTTAAAACTTTTCAGCGCGTCAACGCCGCTGTGAATCAGGTACATCATAATATCATCACGCGCCGAAATTGCATTTTTCAACGTGCAAATTTTTTTTCTGATTAATTCTTGAGCGTTGCCGAGCCAAACGTCCGTGCCGTGCGAAAATCCAGAAATTCTTACCAAATCGCTAAAAGCATTGGGGCGCGTGTCGTCAATCATTTGCCGCGTAAACGCCGTGCGAAATTCGGGAATCCCGAAAGTTCCGCTGTTTGTGCCAATTTGTTTCGGCGTCAAATTAATTGCGTCAGTTGAATTGAAAATGCTGAGCGTTGCCTTATCGTCAAGCGGAATTGTCAGCGGGTCAACGTGCGTCAACTTTTCCAGCATTTTTATAACAGTCGGGTCATCGTGTCCGAGAATATCAAGCTTGACAAGCCGCGAGCTTATCGAGTGATAATCAAAGTGCGTTGTAATTGTGTCAGCAGATTTTTTGCCGGCGGGGTGTTGAATCGGCGTGAAATAATGAATATCCATATCACGCGGAACAACCATAATACCTGCGGGGTGCTGTCCTGAAGTAGTTTTAACGCCTAAACAACCTTTGGAAAGTTTGACTGCAAATGAGCCGTGCTTTTTGACGCCCTGCGCCTCAAAATATTTTTTTGTGTAAACAAAGGCGGTTTTTTCGGCAATAGTCATTATACTGCCCGCGCGGTAAACATTATGACGCCCAAATAAAATTTCGGTGTACTTGTGCGCGGCTGATTGATATTCGCCCGAAAAATTCAAGTCAATATCAGGAACTTTATCGCCGTCAAATCCCAAGAAAACCGCAAAAGGTATATCGTGCCCGTCCTTCGTCAAAGGGTAGCCGCAAACAGGGCAATTTTTATCTTCCAAATCGTAGCCGCAATTCACCGAGCCGTCAGTAAAAAATTTAGTGTATTGACATTTTGGGCAGCGGTAATGCGGCGGCAGGGGATTAACTTCAGTAATGCCCGTCATTGTTGCAACGAATGAAGAACCTACCGAGCCGCGCGAACCTACCAAATAGCCGTCGTCATTGGATTTTTTAACCAACAACTGCGCGATTAAATATAAACTTGAAAAGCCGTGCGCAATAATCGGCTTGAGTTCCTGCGCGAGCCTGTCCTCAACAACTTTAGGCAAATTTTCGCCGTATAACCTGCGCGCCTTTGAATAGGATAAATTTTTAATTTCGTCATCCGCTCCGGGAATTGCGGGCGAATATAAACCGTCGGGAATTGGTTTCAAAACTTCGACAGAATCAGCAATTTTATTAGGATTGGTAACAACCGCCGCGTACGCCAATTCTTTATCCAGATAATCAAATTCTGCAAGCATTTCTTCAGTAGTGCGAAGATAAATCGGCGGCTGAATGCTCGCGTCCTTAAAGCCCTTGCCGTTCATCATAATTGCGCGATAAATTGAATCTTCCTTGTTTAAAAAATGTGCGTCGCAAGTTGCAACAAGCGGCTTGTTCAATTTCTGCGAAAGTTCTGCAACGCGCTTGTTAATGTTAATCAAATCCTCGTCCGTTTGAATGTTGGGGAAATCTTTACTGCGTTTCAGAAAGTCGTTGTTATGGAACGGCTGAATTTCCAAGTAGTCATAAAAATTTGCAATTTCTTCAATTTCAGCGTCGCTTTTACCGTCGATAATTGCGCGGATAAGTTCACCCGCCTCGCAAGCCGAGCCGATTATTAAACCTGCGCGAAAATTTTTCAAAATGTTTTTGGGAATGCGCGGAGTATACTTTTGAAATTTAAGTTGGCTGATTGAAACAAGGCGGTAAAGATTTTCCAAGCCGATTTTGTTTTTGGCAAGCAAGATTATATGATTGGCGAATTTTTGTTCAACGTCTTCGACAAGGTAGCCTTCCATACCGTAAATAATTTTTATAGGCGTGCCTTTTTTTGCAAGTTTGGCGGCGGTGTCGGCGGCTTCAGGAAAAGCTTGAATAACGCCGTGGTCAGTAATTGCAACCGAAGACCAGCCCCAAGCGGCGGCAGTTTTAATTAAAGTTTCGGGCGAAATGACGGCGTCCATTTGGCTCATAGTTGTATGCACGTGAAGTTCAACGCGCTTTTTTTCGGCGTTATCCATTCGCGCAGATTCTGCCGTTTCAAGCACTTCAACTTTTTCAAGCATTAGAACATTTTCTTTCAAGTAGTCATCGTGTTTAATATCGCCCTTGACTTTGACGCGCAGCCCTGTTTTCAAACTGTTTGCAAGCTCGGCGGCTTTATCTTTGGAGCCGTTTTGAAAAAATTTCTTGCAAACAATGCCGTCGGTATCGTCAATCACGCTGAAAGTAACGGCGCAAGAGCCCTTTTGAAATTCGCGCAGATTTACGCCGTAGCCGTAAGTAACTTTTTCAATATCCGATCCAATTTCGCCTTCGATAATAATTTTTTCGGCGTTGTCTTTAATATTTTCAATAGCTGTAACATCGCCGTTAATCTTGCCGAGAATTTTATTGCCGTTGGAATTTTCGGCGGCAGATTTTTTTTCTTGCTTAATATTTTTGGCGGGCGCGGGATTTTTTGCGGGGATAACGGGCGCGGTAATTTCTTTCAGCGTGAAAATAATTTTGGCGTCAACTTCGTATTTTGCGGCTAAAGACTTTTCGGCGTCGCGCAGATTTTCTTCAGAAATATTTTCGGTTGAACTTATAAAAATTTGCCACTGCTTAATTTCGGGCGTAATGATAACTTCAGAAATATTGCAACTCGACGGCAATTTTGGGCAGATTCCGGAAATATTTTTTTTGTACGGATTGATTTTATATTTGTTCATTGCAAAACTCCCTTCGGTCGAAATTTAGGAAAAAGTTTAAAGGAAAAAGGAAAAAGTTTTTCAATTCCCTTTCCCCTTTCCCCTTTCCCCTTTCTCCTTTATCCTTTCTCCTTTATCCTATTTCTGAACATATGAGAAAAATTCGGCGAATACAACTGCGAATGTTCATAATTTTTATTAAGGCAATTCCCGACAATGATTAACGCTTGACGCTGAATTTTTTCGGCTTTAACCTGCGCGACGATATTTTCTAAAGTGCCGCGCAAAATTTTTTCGTCCTGCCAAGACGCCCTTTGTACAACTGCAACGGGCGTATCGACACTCAAGCCCGCCGAAATTAAATCTGCAACAACATCTTCAATCAGCGCGATTGAAAGGAAAATGCAAAGTGTACTTTGGTGCGCGGCAAGATTTTTCAAAGATTCTTTTTCAGGTACGGGAGTTTTGCCGCCCGCGCGCGTAATGATAACAGTTTGAGTAACGCCGGGCAAAGTGTATTCTTGTTTCAAAGTTGCCGCCGCCGCCAAAAACGAACTTACGCCCGGCACAATTTCAAAGGGAATATTTTTTTCTGCAAGAAAGTCAATCTGTTCCTGAATTGCGCCGTAAATCGAAGGGTCGCCCGTATGCAGGCGCACAATATTTTTATTTTGAGAATTTGCAACTTCGATAACCGCCAAAACTTCGTCAAGCGTCATCGTTGCAGAATTATAAATTTCGGCGTCTGCTTTGCAAACTTTCAAAAGTTCGGGATTAACCAAAGAGCCTGCATAAATTATAACGTTAGCTTCGCGCAGGAGCCGCTGTCCTTTGACGGTAATTAATTCGGGGTCGCCCGCGCCCGCGCCAACTATGTAAACCATTGAAATTTCTCCTTTCAGTCGAAATTAGGGTTCCAAGGTTCCAGGGAAGAGGGATTAGAATTTAACTTACAACGTAAACTGCGGAAGTTGCAATTAAACCGTTTTCTGCCATTAATTCCGCGCCGAAAAATTTTTTATCGTACTGTTCAACATTAAATCCTGCAACTTTCAGCCGCTGTAAAAAGCCCGCCTTTGAATACGCCCGCAAATGGTCATTTTGCCCGAATCGCCGCCAACGCTCCGCAATATCTGTACAAGTCGGCTCTTCGTCAATTTCCGCCCTGCTCAAATCCAGCGGTACTAAAACAATTCCGCAGCCGCCCTTTGCCAAAATTCTTTTCAGTTCGCGCATCGCCTTTAAATCGTCTGCAACGTGTTCGAGTACGTGCGAACAAATGAAAAAATCTACGCTGCCGCTCGCAATTTCTTTCATATCGCAAATATCAATTTTGTAATCCGCCGCCTCAAATAAATCTGCGGTTTTATAATCTGCAAGCGGAAAATTTTTCTTGATAAAATCGCCAATGCAACGGCGCGGCGCAATGTCAAGGATTTTAATTTTTTTGGCGGGATTTAAAATTTTTTTCATAACAAGCGCAATGGCGCGTTCCCTGTCAGCACTGCCGCAAATCGGGCAAGTGTACTCGCGCAGGTTCAACATTTCAAAAGGCGCGGCAGTATCAAAATTATATTCCTGCAAAATCTTTAAAAAATTTTCGTCAAGCGGCAAATAATTTTCAACTTCATTGCCGCAACACGCGCAGATTTTTTTATTTTTTTTGCGGTCAAGATTAAATTTGGTTGCGGCGGCTATCGGCGAAGTTGCAGAATTTAAAGGACAGCCTATTTGACAGCCGCGAAAATCTTCATTCAAAATTCTGTAACGCGCGGCGGCGTATTCGTACGAATTTAAAATTTCGTTCCAGTCTACAAAATTTTTACTGCCGTCATTGCGAATGAAATTTTTTATGTTCAACGTCGGCTCAAAAAAGCAACAGAAATTTATATTGCCGTTCGTCATAACGTCAACGCCGTCCCAAGGCGCGGAGCAAATTTCCCTGTCAGCGTTTTGTTTCAAATGCAAAGTCGGCGTGAAGTCGTTGACAAAATCCAATTCGGCTTTGCCGTTGGCGCGGCGAATTTCATTGCGCTTTTTAAATTCGGCGGTAATGTTCCTGTCCTTCGCCAATTCCAAAAATTTTGCGTACTTTTTATTTAAAATTTCAAGCGGCGTTGCCTCAACTTCCTGCTGTAAAATTTCCGCCTCCTTCGTCGGTATCCAAAGCCGAAAATAAATTAAAAATTTTTCCGCCAAAACGCGCTCCAATTCCATTAAAGTTTTCAACGCAGGGCGGCTTGTTTCGGGATTGGAAAAATATTCGCTCGTCATATCGTTTTCTGTATAGTCGAAGAAAAAATATACAAACGGCGCACGCAGTTTCAACGCAAGCTCAACAAAATTTTCCACGTCGTCAAAATTATCCTTGTTGATAACCATCGACAAATCAGGCGCAAAATTAATTTTATCTTCCGCCGTAAGTTTTGCAATGTAACTTTTAATGTTGCGCAGAATCAAGGCGTACATTTTTTTTGCTGTAACTTCGTCGCCTTTATCCCAACAACTTTTGGCGAAAACTTCGGCGTTCGAGGCGTTCAATGAAAAGTGCGTATGAAAAAGATTTTTGCACGCCAAATCTTGAAATTTTTCGTTGAAGGCAATACCGTTCGATTCAGTCATAATCGTAACGCGCGGGAAATTTTCGCTCAAAAATTTCATATAGTTATAACTTTCTTTCGCAAAAAAAGCGTCGCCGCCCGTTATCAAAATTACGGCGGGAGAAGAATAAAGCGGCTTGCAAATTTCGTACAGCCAAGCGGCGTCCATAGCGTGATTGACTTCCGCGCCGAAAGTTAAACGTACGCCGCAATAACGACATTTCGCGTTGCAGGCGTTGGTAATTCTGACGCGCAAAAGTCCGCCGCTGAATTGGCTTTTACATTCGGGATGACGCGCCAAAATTTCAGGCAAAACTTTTTTAATTTCTGCGCGATAACGCCCCTCTTTTACGCCGTATTTTTCAAAGTGCAACAGGGGATTTAAATCCGCGCCGGCAACGTCGGGATTTTTCTGCAAATAATCCGCAGTTGAAAAAAAGGCGGAAGGGTTTTTACCTTCACGCCAACCAATTTTTAAATAATGTTCCGCCGCGTCCAAATATTCGCCGTAGCCGTAAGTTTTACGATACCACGCCGCGTCAAAGAGCAGCGAATTTTTTATAAAATTTTTATCTTCCATTTTAAAGCCTCTGTAAATCGCTAAAAACGCCCTTAAAATCGATTTTATATTTTTTAATGTTTTTATACCTGCAAAGGGAGCAAGCCGCTTTCTCGTCAAAATTTGACGCTTTTAAAGCCATTTTAAACTAGGGGTTGTTGGTAAATTAAAAGTGGATAACAGAAGCGGCAAGATACACAAAATTCAAAAAGCAATCCGCCAATTTGTCGTAACGCGTTGCTATA
>CAJOCQ010000032.1 GCA_905233135.1 uncultured Selenomonadaceae bacterium
TTGACAAAGATTTGGAGAAAACAATTTCTTCGCAAGAGGCTATGATTAAAATCTCACATATTCACACCCTTCTTAAACGCTTGTGAATACAGCTTCTAACATTTTTGCCGCTGTAGGAAGTGTTGGAAATTGTGCCGTCAATTTGAATTTCATCGCCCGCCGTGTAATCGGTAATAACATCGTTGCCCGCGCTGTAAATGAAAGTGTCTTTACCGGAGCCGCCCGTTAATGTGTCGTTGCCTGCGCCGCCTGTAATTGTATCTGCACCCTTGCCGCCTTTTATGCTGTTGGCGTTATCGTTGCCTGTAATTGTAACAGCCTTTGAAAGTGCAGAAGCATTTACTTTTGTTACTGTTGAAAGATAATCAGCTAAATCAATTTCTGCGCCCGCAAATTTGTTTGACGCCGTTAAAACAGTTCTTTTTGCGTCATAAGTTAAACCTGTTGCAAGCGGCGCGTAGGAAGTATTTGAGAAGAAAATTAATTCGTTGCCGTCATTGAAAGTAACAGCTTTATCTTTTGCGCCCTTGACAGTCAAGTTGCCGTTGGCGGTTGTCAAAATGACGTCCGAGCCTTTGACTGTCGAATTTGTATAAGTTGCAGAAATTATATCTTCGCCGGCTTTATAATCAGTGATAATATCGTTGCCTGCGCTGTAAATGAAAATATCATTGCCCGCGCCGCCTGTCAATGTATCATTGCCTGCGCCGCCTGTCAAAGTATCGTCGCCCGTTCCGCCTTTTAATGAATTATTATTTGCATTGCCTGTAATTGCAATAGCGTTTTTGGCGGAGGTTGCATTAACTTTTGTAACAGTGGAAAGATAATTTTCCAAATCAATTTCTGTACCTGTAAATTTGTTTGACGCCGTTAAAAGTGTTCTTTTTGTGTCATAGGTTAAACCTGTTGCAAGCGGCGCGTAGGAAGTATTTGAGAAGAAAATTAATTCGCTGCCGTCATTGAAAGTAACAGCTTTATCTTTTGCGCCCTTGACAGTCAAGTTGCCGTTGGCGGTTGTCAAAATGACGTCCGAACCTTTGACAGTCGAATTTGTATACGTTGCAGAAATTATATCTTCGCCTGATTTATAATCTGTAATAATGTCGTTGCCGCTTGCATAAACGAAAATATCATTGCCCGCGCCGCCTGTTAATGTGTCGTTGCCTGCGCCGCCGCTTATCGTATCTGCGCCCTTGCCGCCCTTCAATGAATTATTTTCAGCATTGCCGACGATTGAAACTGATTGAGAAAGAGCCGCCGCATTTACTTTCGTTGCGTCATAATCTGCCAAATTAATTTCCTTGCCCGTGAACGTTTTAGCAGCTGTTACGATTGAATTTTTAACTGTTATACCCGTCGGCAAAGTTTCATTTTCTGAACCGCTGCCTTTTAAAGTGCCGTCAATAGTGAAGCCTGCATTTGCCCCGCCGACAACTGTAATTTTACCGCTGCCTACGCCAATAATTAAATCTTCGCCGCTCTTTGTGGTAGTGTATTCTGCGCCCGTAATTTGCAATGTGTCATTTGAATCAAGCCCTGTAATAGAATCGTTGCCGTCGCCTGAAGCATACTGAATCAAATTATTTTGAGCATCGCTGTTAATCGAAATTAAATCGTCGCCCGCGCCGCCGTTGATTGTAGCGTATTGTCCAAAATAATTGCCTTCGACTGAAACTGAAGTAGGATAACCGTAATTTATAAGGGGGTCATTACCTTCGCCGCCTGAAATTGAAACGCTATCGCCGCCGTAGTTGTAGATATAATCATTTCCTGCACCTGCGTTGATTGTTACATTGTCTCCCCGATAGTTGTCAATATAATCATTTCCGTCGCCGCCGTCGATTGAAATCGAGTCGCCGCCCGAGTAATCATAACCGTTGGAAATATAATCCGCGCCGTCGCCGCCGTTTATTGTTACTTCTGCGCCGTAATTTGTAACAGAATCATCGCCTTCGCCCGCGTCTATACTTACTGAAGAGCCAAAGCTGGAAATAGAATCATTGCCGTCGCCTGCGTCGATTGAAACATTGGAACCGCCGTAATTTGAAACAGAATCATTGCCCGCGCCCGCAGCTATCGTTACTGAATCGCCATCGTTATCAATATAATCATCGTCAAGGGTTCCGCTAATAAGAGTGTTATTTTCGTAATTTAAATAGTATGCCATAAAAATCACTCCTTCAAAAAAATACATTTAATCTATTAAAAAATAATTTTACCCCCCCGCGCGGTTGCGTCAATTTATGACGCCGTTTTTTTATCAAATTTTAACAAACAAAAAAGCCGCCCGAATAGGACGGCTGAAAAATTTTTTTATGATAAAAAATCACTGCGGTTTAATTCTTTTTACTGCTTCAGAAAGCGGCGGAATAATTTGTTTTTTGCGGCTCATTACGCCCGGTAAATAAACGTGCGTACCGCTTGCATCTTTCTTGAACGCTTCGCCAATTAAAGTTTTCGGCGAACCCGCGTAAAGCAAATACGTTGATTCTTCCAAAATATCTGTAACCATTAATAAATGCATATCGAAGCCTTCGCGTTCGCAATTATCCGCCATAACGTCAATAATTTTGTCTTCAATGTCAAGAACTTCTTTGGGATCCATAACAGAAATTTGGCTGACAATAATTCTGTAGTCGCCGATTTTAAATTCTTTCAAGTCATTCTTTGCAATTTCGGTAGGAGTCTTGCCGCCGATACCCGCGCCCGCGCGCAACATTGCCAAGCCGTATTCTTTCAAATCGACGCCCGCAATTTCCGCCAATCTTTCAGCGGTTTTTCTGTCTTTGTTGGTGCAAGTCGGCGATTTAAATAAAACAGTATCAGAAATAATTGCAGAAAGTAAAAGCCCTGCAATCGACGGCGGAATTTCAATATCTGCGTCCCAATGCATATTCGCAACTATCGTACAAGTACAACCGACGGGTTCTTGACGAATATAAATCGGCTCTGAAGTTTGCACGCCGCCCAATCTGTGGTGGTCGATAATTTCAACAATCTTTGCGTCTTCGATACCTTCGACGGCTTGTCCGCGTTCGTTATGGTCAACAAGGATAACTTTTTCACGTTCAGGCAACATAATTTCATCTGAGCTGACAATTCCGACGAGTTTATTATTTTCAACAACTGGATAACTTCTGAATCTGTTTTCGTCCATAATCCCCTTAATATCAGAAAGTAAATCCATTGGGCGGAAACAAATCGGGTCTGCGTGCATAATTCGGCGAATCGGTACGCACTGATTTAACAACCTGCCGACGGTGTAAGTATCATAAGGCGTTGCAAGTACAAAAATTCCTGTAGTAGCCGCTTCAGCCAATGCTTCAGCCGCAACTCTGCAGCCGCCCGTTACAATCATACAGGAAATTCCGCAATGAATAATTTTTCTTAAAGTGTCAATACTTCTGTCGCCGACCAGTACAATATCTTTCGGGTTAAGACTTGCCAAAGTTGTATCGACACTGCCGGCGGCAATTTTAATGTTGCCTTCGATAAATTCATTTTCGTCACCTGCAACCAAAACTTTTGATTCTGTAGCTTGAATAATATCACGATACCTAACGCGCATATCAACTAAACTTTGTAAGCCCAATTCAAGAAAATAACGTTTAGCCAAATCGCTGACAGTAACAATACCGACGAGTTCGCCGTTGCTGTCAGTAACGGGAACAGATTTTAAATCACTTTTGCGCATAACTTCGCCCAAATGGCGCAAAGTGTCATGTTGGCGGACGACTGTTTTACATTCCAGCGTTACATCTTTAACGCGCGGATATAAATCAGTAACAAGGAAAGGTTGTTCCATTTTAAAATATTCCAATGCGTATTTGGTTTCGTTGTTAATTTTGCCGCAACGCGCAGGTACTGCGTTGACGCCCAACGCCTGTTTTAAATGAGAATAACCTATTGCCGAGCAAATCGAATCGGTGTCGGGGTTTCTGTGCCCTATAACGTAAATTGGTTTTGCAGTTCCCTTCATTAATTAAGCCTCCATTCAAAATTTTCAAAATACTAACTCGAAAAATTATAGCCAAAAATTTTTGCAATGTCTATGCAAATTTTTTTTAAGTTACAAAAATTTTTGTGCAGGCGGCGTAATTGACACATTTTTTGCAAAATATTATAATTTTGAAAAGTTAGTGTTAAGAAACGGTGTAAAAAATTTGGCGGGTGAAATCCTGATGGTTGGGATAGTGGTAGCGTCGCATTCAAGCAGATTGGCTGAAGGCGTCGTTGAAGTTGCAAAAATGATGGCTCCTGATGTTCCAATAATTGCAGCGGGCGGAATGGATGACGGCAGTATGGGAACAAGTTGCAGGAAGATTATCGGCGCGGTTAAAAAAGTTTATTCAGATGACGGCGTGGCGTTAATTGCGGATATCGGTAGCTCGATTTTAACTGCCGAAATGGCGGTTGAAATTCTGAAACGTCAAAATTTAAGAATTATAGATTGTCCGTTGGCGGAAGGTACATTTGTGGCGGCAGTTGAGGCGCAGCTCGGCAAGACGCTTGAAGAAATTGAATTAAGCGCAATTCGTTCGCGCTCGATTAGAAAGTTGGCGTAATTTTTTAAGCTTAATTTTTAAATTTTTAAATGTGGTTTTTCTTTTTTTGTAAAAAAAGAAAAGCCACCTAAAAGAAAAAAACTTGCCGCCCGTCAGTGCCGCTCGGTTTCTGTACGCACTTAGTAACTCGTGGCCCCCTTTGGGGCCTCTACTTTTTTTTACGCTCCAATGTTACCGTGCGCTGCGGCTTTAGTGACGGGCGGCTTTTTCTTTTTACTAATCTCTAATCTTTAGGCTGTATCCCCTAAAATTGCGCAGCAATTTTTTCCAACTAAAAAACGCCGCCCGCAGGCGACGTGTTAATTTCAAATGGTGGGCAGGGATGGATTCGAACCATCGTAGCAAATGCAACGGATTTACAGTCCGCCCCCTTTAGCCACTCGGGCACCTACCCAAATTTTTTAGTGGTGACCTTGGAGGGACTTGAACCCCCGACCCTTTGATTCGTAGTCAAATACTCTAATCCAGCTGAGCTACAAGGCCATTTATATTAAGTTGGTGGAC
>CAJOCQ010000033.1 GCA_905233135.1 uncultured Selenomonadaceae bacterium
AGTGGTTCCACCCGTTCCCTTTCCGAACACGGCAGTTAAGCACTCATACGCCCATGGTACTTCGTTGGCGACGACGCGGGAGAGTAGGTATTCGCCGGTCTATGTTCCTCGGTAGCTCAGTCGGTAGAGCACCTGACTGTTAATCAGGGAGTCACTGGTTCGAGTCCAGTCCGGGGAGCCATTTTTAAAAAATTTGCGGGCTTAAAAAAGTTCCGACAATGGGGTATAGCCAAGTCGGTTAAGGCACGGGACTTTGACTCCCGCACCGTTGGTTCGAGTCCAGCTACCCCAGCCACGTGATTCACTAGCTCAGTCGGTAGAGCATCTGACTTTTAATCAGAGGGTCCCGGGTTCAAGTCCCGGGTGGATCACCACTTCCCTTATAATCGGACTCACTAGCTCAACTGGCAGAGCAACTGACTCTTAATCAGTAGGTTCGGGGTTCGATTCCCCGGTGGGTCACCACCTTAACACTTTGATAATACGGACGATTAGCTCAGCTGGGAGAGCATCTCGTTTACACCGAGGAGGTCGGCAGTTCAATCCTGTCATCGTCCACCAATATTAAAGATTCTAACGGCCCGGTAGTTTAGTTGGTTAGAATGCCGCCCTGTCACGGCGGAGGTCGTCAGTTCAAATCTGATCCGGGTCGCCATTGCCTCGGTAGCTCAGTTGGTAGAGCAGGGGACTGAAAATCCCCGTGTCCGTGGTTCGATTCCGCGCTGAGGCACCATATAACACGCCGACTTAGCTCAATTGGCAGAGCAACTGATTTGTAATCAGTAGGTTGTAGGTTCAAGTCCTATAGTCGGCTCCATTTTTATATTATGCGGGTGTAGCTCAATGGTAGAGCTCCAGCCTTCCAAGCTGATCACGTGGGTTCGATTCCCATCACCCGCTCCAATTTTTGCCGGAGTGGCGGAACTGGCAGACGCAAGGGACTTAAAATCCCTCGGGAAGTGATTCCCGTACCGGTTCGATTCCGGTCTCCGGCACCATTTTTTTTGGAGGTTTTCTAATGGCTGTTTATTTCGTTTCTTACAAAATTGACGAAAAGCACAATGACTACGACGAACTCATTGATGCTATCAAAGAGTATGACGCAGGTTGCCGCCTTTTTGGAAACCAATGGTTTTTATCTTCCGAAGGCTCCGCTGAAGAAGTGCAGGAAGATTTAACACAATACCTTTACGAAGGCGATTTTATTCTGGTTATGGAAATTGACGAAAATTACGCGGGCTGGTTGCCTGAACGTGTCGTCGATTGGCTGGAAGAAAATATTTAATAAATTGTACGCGGTAGTGGCGGAATGGCAGACGCGCCAGCTTCAGGCGCTGGTGGGGGCAACCCTGTGGAGGTTCAAGTCCTCTCTGCCGCACCAAGTGAAAATTTAATATGCGGTCGTGGTGGAATAGGCAGACACGCTACTTTGAGGGGGTAGTGCTCGTTTGGGCGTATGAGTTCAAGTCTCATCGACCGCACCATTTTTAAAATTTTATACAACTTTTAGCGGTTGTGGTGGAATAGGCAGACACGCTACTTTGAGGGGGTAGTGCTCGTTTGGGCGTATGAGTTCAAGTCTCATCAACCGCACCAATTCAGAAATTTACAAGTCCGCTTTGGCGGGATTTTTTAGTTCATATGGGTATATCATAGCAAAATTTTAAACCTTTTGACGTCGGCGATTATCATATTACGCTTGAAGATATTTTGGAATTAAAAATTTAAGAGCCGCTGCATTGGGCGGAACATCTGCAAATAAAAGTTTCTGCGCGGAATTAAATAAAAATTTGGGGTAACGGAATTAACCGCTACCTTTTTTTATTGCGCAAAAATGTTATAATCCTTGCAAAGGAGTTGAACACTTTGACAGAAAAAATTTCTCAAGCAATAAAAATCCTGCGCGACGCCAAAATAATTCTGATAGGCGCGGGCGCAGGTTTATCTACTGCGGCAGGTTACACATATTCGGGCGAACGCTTTAAAAAATATTTTGCCGATTTTGAAAAAAAATACGGTTTTAGCGATATGTACAGCGGCGGCTTTTACCCTTACGAAACGGCGGGCGAATTTTGGGCTTTTTGGTGCAGAAATATTTTTTATAACCGTTACGACCAGCCGCCGAGCGAAATTCATAAAAAACTTTTGCAGCTCGTCAAGGATAAAATTTATTTCGTCATAACTACCAACGTTGACCATTTGTTCCAAAATAACGGCTTCGATAAAGAAAAACTTTTTTACACGCAGGGCGATTACGGCTTATTTCAATGTCCTACGCCCTGCCATAATAAAACTTACGATAACGAAGAAATTATTAGAAAAATGCTTGCCGCCGAAAAAAATATGTCAGTGCCCGCCGAACTTTTTCCGCGTTGCCCGAAGTGCGGCGAAATGATGACTACAAATTTACGCATTGACGATACTTTTATTGAAGACAGCGGCTGGAAACTTGCCGCCGCGCGTTACCAAAGTTTTTTGCAAAAATATTTGCTCGATGAAATTGTTTACCTTGAATTGGGCGTCGGCGCAAATACGCCCGCTATTATCAAATACCCTTTCTGGAACTTTACCGCCGAAAATCCAAAGGCTCGGTACATTTGCATTAACAAGGGCGAAGTTTCCGCGCCTGCGCGAATTGCCAAGCAAAGTATTTTGATTGACGCCGATATTAAAGATTTTCTGCAAAGTATTTGAGGTTGTAACAATGGATAAACTTTCAAAAATAAAAATTCTCAACGCACAACTTTTAGCCGAAATGCCAACACTTGAAATTGGCACAATTCCCGACGATTTAATTTCGCAACGAAAACTTTTACGCGCGTTAATGAATGTTCGCCCTCCAATGCCGCTTGACGAAAATTTTTTAAAGTTGCAGGACGAAATTTTGACGGCGGAAAAATTGAAACGCGGAATTGTTACACTCGCCGATATTCCCAACGCCGAAAAAAATATTAAACTTTGGCAGGGCGATATTACGCGCCTTGAAGTTGACGCAATAGTGAACGCCGCAAATTCCGCGCTTTTAGGTTGTTTCGTGCCGTTGCATAATTGCATTGACAACGCTATTCATTCTGCCGCAGGATTGCAACTGCGCGACGCCTGCAATAAAATTTCTTCAGGCAATGAACCGACCGGCGCGGCGAAAATTACGCCCGCCTTTAATCTGCCCTGCAAATTCGTTATTCATACTGTCGGACCGATTATTTACGGCGAGAAACCTACCGCCGCTGAAGAAAATCTTTTGGCGTCGTGTTATGAATCTTGCCTGAAACTTTCCGCTAAAAATAATTTGAAAAGCATTGCGTTTTGTTGCATTTCGACGGGCGAATTTCACTTCCCGAATAAACGCGCCGCCGAAATTGCAGTTGAGACCGTCAAAAAATTTTTGGCGCAAAATAATTTATGCGTGGTGTTCAATGTTTTCAAAGATATTGACGCCGAAATTTACAGGAAAATTTTATGTTAAGCGCAATAATTTTAACTGCGGCTTTAACTTTTTTTGGCGCACGCTGGATTGATTCATTGTACAAATTGCCGAACGCACCGCTAACTTTTCCCGAAGAAATTGCAAGCCGCGCAAAATTTCGCAAGCCGTTATTGGCGTTGTTGCTGTTCGTCAATCTTTACAATTTTGCAAGCGTACCAACGCCGCTTTATTTTTATTTGACGGCGATAATATTTTTTCTGTCGCTGATAACCTTCACGGATTTTGAGCAGTACGTAATTTTTGACAGAATGTTAAAGCCGTTCGCGCTGATTGGAATTTTGGCGGCGATACATTTAAATTTACCGCTTGCTGACAGAATTTTGGCGGCGGTAATCGGCGGCGGAATATTTTTTATAATTTCGCTTGTGACGCGCGGCGGAATTGGCGGCGGCGATGTGAAATTAATTTTTGTACTTGGACTTTGGCTCGGCAGTGAAATTTTATTGGACGTGGTAATTAAAGCGTGCGTATTCGGCGGCGTTGCAGCTCTCATAATGATTTTGACGAAACAAAAAGACCGCCAAAGTTATTTTGCATACGGACCATATTTCACTTTGACGGCGATTTGTATTTTATCCTGCGCGAAGAACTTTTAAAATTTTTTTAGCGGTTGTTTGCAAATATAAATAAAAAAAATGTCGCCCGTCCTCTCAGCGCAGCTGCCTGCCGTCTTAGCGCGTACAGAAACCGGAATGCAGAATCGACAGTTATAAGAGCGTTACCAACGCAAGGCGCACTGGACGGGCGACGATTCTTTCTTTGATTCTTTCTTTCTACTAAAGAAAGAAAAGCCGCGTTAAAAAAATTATTACTAGGGGCTGTTGGCAAACTATAAAAAGTAAAAACACAAGCAATTCTTTGATAAAATAAGTTTGAAAGAAAGGATTGCTTATGTCTAACTTATTTTA
>CAJOCQ010000034.1 GCA_905233135.1 uncultured Selenomonadaceae bacterium
TGCTCATCGGTTAAATCAGTCGGATATGCTTTTCTGTTTAAGGTATCTTTTTTCATAGCCATAGTTTAACTTTTTTCCTTTGTGAATACAACCTCTAACATAAACGCTGATGTTCAAAGACGAAGTGTATTAATTCAATAACGGTTGATACTTCGATTTTGAAAGACGGGCAAGTACTTATTTTTGACGCAAAAAATAAAAAGCTCGTGCCTGCCGATAAGGACTTCATAACCGCAAAAGATATTTCAACCACAGGCGAAATTGGCAAGTTAATAAGAGTTGCCGCGAATACGCCTTTGAATATAGATATAACAGGCTCGGCAAGTGCGCTTGACGGCGTCAACGTTTCTGCTTCCAATCCAAATGACAGCGACGTGTTTTATTTATCGTAGAAAAAAATTAATGGCGGGCTAAAATTGCTTGCCGCATTTTTTTATTGTAAAAAGTGTTTGACCTGCAACTGATTTTGTGCTAATCTGTTATTGACTAAAAACAACTGCACACCAGTTACAGGTTATTTTAATTTTAGCCTTTTTGGTGTGCAAAGTCAAGCATACTAAGGAGGCTAATTTTTTATGTCACAAGAAACTAAATTGCAACCGGCTGATAATTTAACGCCTGAAGAATTTTTATTGGAAACTATGTCAACTTTATCGCCGGAAATAAAAAAAATAATTGATATTTTATTAGGCAAGCTGGGGAGAGCTAATAAAAAGATTGAGATTTTACAAAAACAGTTGGATTTAGCCATTGGAAAAGCTCCAATAGCTAAAAATTTTAACCCCCACACTACTCACGGAATGACAGGAACGAGAATTTATAAAAATTGGGCGAATATAAAAAGCCGTTGTTTTAATTCCAATGACAATGATTATCCACGTTATGGCGGACGCGGAATTACAATTTATCCTGCGTGGATTAATGATTTTCAAGCGTTCTATGATTACGTCAGTACACTTGAAAATTACCATAAACCTAGCTATACACTTGACAGAATCAATAACGATGGAAATTATGAGCCAGGTAATTTAAAGTGATCTACACGAAAAGAACAAAATCGCAACACTCGCAGAAATATCATTGTTGAATATCAAGGGCAAAAAATGACATTGGTTGAAGCTGCTGAAAAAAGCGGAATGCCATATGATTTATTACGTGGAAGGCTTAGAAGAGGTGTTGATAATTTATTTGCGCCTTCACAAAAACATAAAAAGAAATAAAAATTAACAATTCAACAGCTATAACGGCGGCAGACCTTGCCGCTATTTTTTATTTCTAGGAGGTTTTTAAAATGTTTAATCCTTTCTTAATGACAAAACAAAATTATGCTCCAACTTTTATGATTGTTCCGCAACCGCCGAAAAAATCAATTTCAATTCTGCCAATCGAAGAAGAAAAAAATATTTCCGAAGAAATTGCAAAATCCGCAATTAAACTTGAAACACCGCGCAAAATTTCAATAGGCGGTGACGCTACAGGCGCGGCTCTTTTCGACGGCGCGGCAGATACCGAAATTAAAATTATCGTCAAGGCGACAGAAAAAGCAGTCAAAGACGGCGACGGTCAAAACATTTCCAAAACTTATGCAACAAAAGCTGATTTAAATGACTTCGCCAAAAAATCTGACATTGCCGAAAAATTGAATTACCTTGAAAGCGTTTTGTACGCTACAAAAAACGCCGTCAACGAATTTCAAGCCGAATTGAACGCGGCAAAAGAATCTGTTACCAATATGCAAAACGATTTGGAAAAAACTAAGGAAACGGTAAACAATTCCATTATTGGCAGTGTTGACGGCGAAAACGTAACCTTTGCCGCCGATGATGATATTGATAATTTGTTTGGAGATTAAGAACAATGGATATAAAAACTATTGCACATTACGCCGAAAATGCGGGCACGGCAACAAAGGCAGTTAGCGCAGAAGTTGCGGCGCATTGTACAGGCAACGCTGAAACTGCAAGCGCACTTAAGAACGCGCACAAAATTACTTTTAAAGGCGACGCGGAGGCTTGACGGCGCGGCTGATTTAATTATTAACGTCAAAAATAAAATTTCCGAAAAGGCAGAATGTGACGCGCAGGGCAATAATATTTTTGAAACTTACGCAACAAAAAAAGAACTCGAAAATTACGCGCTGATAAAAGCGGTGTCTGCAATTTGCGTTTCAAGGAAAGAACTTGAAGAATATCTTGCAAAGACTGATTTTAATTTTTCTTTTTAGAAATTTAACGGCGTGCCTTGTTTGTTTATTGAAATTGACGGCAAGAAATATAAATTTAACGGCGTGGATGTGTAACAATGACAAAGACGATTGAGGAATGGATAAAGTTTTATGAAGAAAAATCCAAAGTCAAATATGAGCCGCCTGACAACAGAGTTAAACAATTTTATTTTCCTGACAGAGGATTTGCAGAAATCGGCGCGTCAAAGAATATGGTTATAATTCATCAACTTTGCGGCGACGCTAAATTTTGGAAAAACGTTGCAGAAGTTTTGGCAATGCAACTCGGAATTAAACATTTAGGCACTTGGTGCATAAGAAAAATTGAACCGTACATCAGATTTTTCGGCGTCGAAATTGAACGGGTTGAAGATTTAGGCGAAGGCTTGAAACGTTATCACGGCAAGTTAAAAGATACAGGCAAGAGCGCAGTTTTTACGCCGAATTTCAGAAATAAAAACGGCAATATTGGTTATATTGTGACGTGGGAAATTTGAGGTGGCCGCTATGCTGAAATTTAATCTGCAACTGTTCGGCGGCAAAGGCGGCACTTCTATTCAAACTACCGAATACACGCCTACAGAATTTGAATTGCAACTTCAAGAAATTCAAGTAGGCTACACCAATGCAATAATGCCGAATGCTTTGGCTGAATGACTGTGACCTTCTCGAAACAACGGACATAAAAAAGCTAAGAAAAAACAAATTAAGTAGTAAAAGATTTTTCAAAAGAATGGGGACAGAGCCAGAAAATAGAACTGTGAGGACGAATAGAGTTGTAGTAGCCTTCGATGTAAGAAAATACGGTGCAGAAAGCTTGAGAACGGGAAGAAAA
>CAJOCQ010000035.1 GCA_905233135.1 uncultured Selenomonadaceae bacterium
AGAACCTTTGCTTGGTTCGGCAATTCTCGGCGCCTTGACAAAGATTTGGAGAAAACAATTTCTTCGCAAGAGGCTATGATTAAAATCTCACATATTCACTCCCTTCTTAAACGCTTGTGAATACAGCTTCTTATATAGAAAGAAAAAATCCCCGCCAATAAAACCGTTCGGCGGGGTTTCCTTTATTTAAGGTACGTGTAGTATTTTTTAGGAGAGCTTAACGAAAAGCTTAGCTGAAGTTTAGCATAAATGAGAATTGCTATCAACTTTAAAATTTTATTGTGGAAAAAAATAAATTCAGATATAATTCAAGTATGAAAATTTTCGCCGGAGGTGTTGAAAATGAAAAAGAAATTGGCATGGCTTGCGATATTGATTTTGCCCGGCGGATTTATAATTTTTATTTTTCGTTTTTGGCGTCACGGAGTACGAAAACTGATAAAAATTTTTTCAAGTATAAAAAATAAAATTTTCAAGCAAAATTAGAAATTATTTCAAACGAATTATAGTAATTTTGGGTTCGGCTTGCGCCTTAAGTTCCATAACGATAAAGGAGCCGCGATTGTCATCACGCGGGCGGGCGGCACTGCCGGGATTTAATAAAAGCGGCGGACCAATTCGATAATCAACAATATGAGTATGCCCGTATAGCGCAATATCCGCGCCTTGAGATTCAGCCGCCTCCATAACGTATTCTTGCGTGTAACGTACGCCGTAATTGTGCCCGTGCGTCATAAAAATTTTATGCCCTGCCGCCTCAACAACTCTTTCGTAGCAAGTGCTTTTCATTGGCCAATCACAATTTCCAGCCACGCCGAAAACAGGAACACTAACCAAGCTTTCCAAATATTCGGCGTCGGGCGTACAATCGCCCAAATGGAGCCACATATCCATTTTCGGCGCAATGCTTATAGCCTTTTCAATTGAATCGTAGTTGCCGTGCGTGTCGCTGATTATTCCAATGAACACGTCAACCACTCCTTCAATTTTGGCACAAATTCCCTTAGTGCCTTGCCCCTGTGACTGATCTCGTCTTTTTCTTCGGTAGAAAGCTCCGCCATTGTTTTATTTTCGTCAATGTAAAAATAGGGGTCATAGCCGAAGCCGCCTTCGCCCTGCGCGACGGTTCTGATTGTGCCGTTAATTGTACCCGTTGTAACAATTTTTGAGCCGTCAACGTCAACAAAACATAACGCGCAATGATAACGCGCGGGCGATTCGGTAGCATTAACTTTCGCCATTTCTTCCAAAAGTTTTTGATTATTGGTAACGTCGTGCGCGTGGTAACCTGCGAAACGCGCGGAATGTACGCCGGGACGCCCGTCGAGCGCGTCAACTTCCAAGCCCGAATCATCTGCAAGGCAAGCAAGCCCTGTTTTTTCGCTGAAAAATCTTGCTTTAATTTCAGCGTTTTCTTCAAAAGTTTCGCCGTCTTCGATAGCGTCGGGGAAATCGTCAATATCAGCAAGCGATAAAATTTCTACGGGCAAGCCGTCAAACGCAATTTCCAATTCGCGCAGCTTGTCCAAATTTTTTGTTGCAATAACAATTTTCTTTGCCATTCAACCTACCTCCCTACTCGTCAGAATAATTTCTGTTGAGTATTTTTTTATTATTAGGTAATGAATACCGTTTCAGCAATATCAGGAATTTCATTAAATCTGCGCGAGTGAAGATTTTCGCCGATAATTTGAAAATTCGTTGCAAAGTTTTTTAATTAGGAAAAAGGAAAAAGTTTGAAGGAAAAAATTTTTCAATTCCCTTGCAAGTGCGATGAGTAAGAGCAGTTGCTCCTTTCTCCTATTTCCTTTCTCCTTTATTTAGCCGATTCTGCCAACGCGCCAAACTAATTCCCTGCCGAGTGCGTCTTTTTGCATATCAATTAAATCTTTAATGCCGCCTTCGGCAAGGTCAAGAATTTCGTTCAAATCTGCGCGAGTGAAAGATTTTTTTTCGCCTGTAATTTGCACTTCGACAAATTCGCCCGCGCCCGTCATAACAACGTTGCAATCAGCAAGCGCGGTTGAATCTTCGCTGTAGCACAAATCTAAAAGTTTTTCGCCTTCGGGGGAAATTCCCGCCGAAATTGCCGCTACAAAATCTTGAACGGGAAAAATATTGCCAACTTCGTAAATCGTTTCGCAAGCCTCGACAAGTGCAACAAACGCGCCCGTAATTGCCGCAGTGCGCGTGCCGCCGTCCGCCTGTATAACGTCGCAATCTATGTTGACAGTGCGTTCACCGAGTGCCGCCAAATCTGTAACCGCGCGTAAACTTCGCCCAATCAGCCGTTGAATTTCGGCAGTTCTGCCGCTAACTTTTTTAACTTCACGCGGCGCACGCAAAATCGGCGCAGAAGGCAACATTGAATATTCGGCGGTTATCCAGCCCGTGCCGGTGCCTTTGGCGAAAGCGGGAACTCTATCCTCAACCGTTGCCGCGCAAATAACTTTGGTATTGCCCATTTCGATATAGGCGGAGCCGTGCGGGTACATTTGAAAACGGCGTTGCAGATATACGGGGCGCATTTCGTTTGCTTTACGCTTACTTTGTCTTGACAAAAAATTTTCCTCCTTGAGTGCGCGTAATTTATGCACATTGTACACAAAAAAAATTATATCTGCAATGTTTTAATAAAATTTTCTTGACAAAATTAAAATAAGCTAATATAATACGCCCTGTCAGTTGACGAAGTCAGCTAACAAAGAGCGGAAGTAGCTCAGTGGTAGAGCACAACCTTGCCAAGGTTGGGGTCGCGAGTTCGAGCCTCGTTTTCCGCTCCAAAATGAATCTTGCGGAAGTAGCTCAGTGGTAGAGCATCACCTTGCCAAGGTGGGGGTCGCGAGTTCGAGCCTCGTTTTCCGCTCCATTTTTTTGACAACAAGTTGGCAACCGCACGGTTAATGAGGACCTATAGCTCAGTTGGTTAGAGCAACCGGCTCATAACCGGTCGGTCCTAGGTTCAAGTCCTAGTGGGTCCACCAACTTAATATAAATGGCCTTGTAGCTCAGC